>JAXMDZ010000003.1:0-260809 GCA_046348585.1 Alphaproteobacteria bacterium | reverse complement strand
GAAGGTCGGCACCGGACGCGGCCCCCGCGTCGACATCGCGCTCGACCCGCTGGAAGGCACCACGCTGACCGCCAAGTCGATGCCGGGCGCCATGGCGGTGGTCGCCCTCGCGGTCGGCGGCACGCTGCTGCACGCCCCCGATGTTTACATGGACAAGATCGCCGTCGGCGGCGGCTACCCGGCGGGCGTCGTCGATCTCGACGCCGATCCGGCCGACAACATCGTCGCGCTCGCCAAGGCCAAGGGCGTGCGCGCCGACCAGATCACCGCCTGCATCCTCGACCGCCCGCGCCACGAGAAGATCATCGCCGCCGTCCGCAAGACCGGCGCGGCGGTGCGCCTCATCACCGACGGCGACGTGGCGGGCGTCATCGACACCGCCGAGGCCCATACCGGCGTCGATATCTATATCGGCCAGGGCGGCGCGCCGGAGGGCGTGCTGGCGGCGGCGGCGCTGCGCTGCATCGGCGGCCAGATCCAGGGCCGTCTGGTTTTCAAGACCGACGACGAGCGCATGCGCGCCGAGCGCCTCGGGCTGAAAGACCTGACGCGCAAATACACGACCTCCGAAATGGCCTCCGGCGACGTGATTTTCGCCTCGACCGGCGTCACCACCGGCTCGATGCTGACCGGCGTGCTCGACACCGCCCATCACCTGACCACCGAAACCGTGGTCATGCGCTCGGCCACCGGCACGGTGCGCTGGATCAAGACGCGCCATCCCAAACTGGCATGACCGGCGGGGCGATCTGCCTCGGCGTGACGCGCTCGACGGCAGGCCGCATCTGGCGCTTCCGCCTCGACGACGATGCGCGCGCGACCGCTCTGGCGCAGCGCCTCGGCGTGCCGGAAGCGGTCGCCCGCATCCTCGCGGGACGCGGCTTCGACGGGCCTGAGGCCGACCGCCATTTCGATCCCTCGCTGAAGGCGTGGATGCCCGATCCCTCGTCCATCGACGGGCTGGACGCCGCCGCCGCGCGCCTCGCCGACGCCATCGCCGCGAACGAGTCCACGGCCGTCTTCGGCGACTACGACGTGGACGGCGGCGCGTCGTCGGCGATGGTCGTGCGCTATTTCCGCGCCCTCGGCCGCTCGCTGCGGCTCTACATCCCGGACCGGATGAGCGAAGGCTACGGCCCCAATCCGGCGGCCATGCGCGCCCTGGCGGCGGAAGGCGTCACGCTCGCCGTCACCGTCGATTGCGGCGCGCAGGCCTTCGAGGCGCTCGCCGCCGCCGCCGGGGCGGGGCTTCAGGTCGTCGTCGCCGACCATCATTTGATGGGAGCGGGCGCCCCTCCGGCGCTGGCCATCGTCAATCCGAACCAGCCGCGCGACCAGTCCGGGCTCGGCCATCTCTGCGCGGCGGGCGTCGTCTTCATGCTGCTCGCGGGCGTCAACCGCGAGCTGCGCCGCCGCGACTGGTTCGCCGCCGAAGGCGTCGCCGAGCCGGACCTTCGCCGCCTGCTCGATCTGGTCGCGCTGGCGACGGTCTGCGACGTCGTCCCGCTCACCGGCCTCAACCGGGTCTTCGTCCGCCACGGGCTGAAGATGCTGGAGGAGGGCGGCAATGCGGGCCTCGCCGCGCTGGCGCGGGTGGCGGGCCTCAAGGACAAGCTCCGGGCCAGCCATTTCGGCTTCGCCCTCGGCCCGCGCGTCAATGCGGGCGGCCGGGTCGGCCGCTCCGACCTCGGGGCGCTGCTGCTGGCGAGCGACGACCCCGCCTTCGCCGAAGCCGCCGCGCTGGAGCTCGACCGCTACAATCAGGAACGTCAGGCGATCGAGGCGATGGTGCTTCAGGACGCGCTCGCCGCGGTCGAGCGCCAGGGGCCGGGCAGGGGCCTCGTCGCCGCCTCGGGCGAGAACTGGCACCCCGGCGTCATCGGCATCGTCGCGGGACGCCTGAAGGACCGCTACGACCTCCCCAGCGCCGTCTTCGCGCTGGAGGGCGATCTCGCCCGGGCCTCGCTGCGCAGCGTCCCCGGCGTCGATCTCGGCTCGGCGGTCGGGGCGGCCAAGGCGGCAGGCCTGCTTCTCACCGGCGGCGGGCACCGCATGGCGGCGGCGCTCACCGCCGAACGCGGCCGTCTCGGCGAGATCGTCGCCTTTCTGGAGGAGGCGCTCGCCCCGGAGGTCGAGCGCCGCTCCGACCGGGGCGTTTTCCGCATCGACGCCGTGGTCGGGCCGCTCGCCCTGACGCCGGAGTTCTACGACCGGATCGAGCGGGCCGGCCCCTACGGCGCGGGCAACCCGGAGCCGGTCGTGGCGGTGCCGGACGCGCGCATCGTGGACGCCCGAATCGTCGGCCAGAACCATGTCTCGGTGGTCGCCATGTGCGGCGGCGCGCGGCTCAAGGGGATCGCCTTTCGGGCCGCCGAAACCCCGCTGGGCGAGGCGCTCCTGCGCCGGGCCGGGGCGCTGCATCTGGCCGGAAAACTGCTCGCCAACGACTGGCAGGGCCAGCGCCGGATCGAACTTTCGGTCGAGGACGCCGCCCCCGTCTGAAACCCTTGCCAAGGGCCATGGGGTCTTATATGTCCCGCCGCTCGCGCGCGCCCTTCGTCTATCGGTTAGGACAGCAGCCTTTCACGTTGCAGAGGCGGGTTCGATTCCCGCAGGGCGCGCCAGTTCACTTCCCCTCAATCCGAAAACGCCGACACTGGCCGGACGCGACTCGGCCGGACCGGGCAGGGCGCGCCAGCAGGCGGGAGCGGACATGCGGGTCTTGGTGACGGGCGGAGCGGGCTATGTCGGCGCCCATGCCTGCAAGGCGCTGGCGGCGGCCGGCCACACCCCCATCGTCTTCGACAACCTCACCCAGGGCCATGCCGAGGCCGTGCGCTGGGGGCCGCTGGAGATCGGCGACCTCTCCGACGCCGCCCGGCTCGATCACGTCTTCCGCGCCCATGCGCCTCAGGCGGTCATGCATTTCGCGGCGCTCTCGGTGGTCGCGGATTCGGTCGCCGACCCGGCGCTCTACTACGCCGCCAATATCGGCGGCACGCTGGGGCTGCTGGCGGCGATGCGCCGGGCGGGCGTGGACACCATCGTCTTTTCCTCGACCGCCGCCGTCTACGGCACGCCCGAGATCAGCCCCATTGTGGAGAGCGCGCCGCTCGCCCCGATCAACCCCTACGGCTTCTCCAAGCTCGTCATCGAGCGCGCCTTCGCCGACTACCAGCGCGCCTACGGCCTCAAATGGTGCGCACTGCGCTATTTCAACGCCGCCGGGGCCGACCCGGACGGCGAGATCGGCGAAGCCCACGAGCCCGAAACCCACGCCCTGCCGCTGGCGATCCGCGCCGCCCTCAGCCATGACGGCGTCTTCCGCGTGTTCGGCGAGGACTACCCGACGCCGGACGGCACCTGCGTGCGCGACTATGTGCACGTCACCGACCTCGCCGCCGCCCATGTCGCGGCGCTCGACTATCTCGCCGGGGGCGGCGCGCCCGGCGCCTTCAATCTCGGCTCCGGCGAAGGGGCCTCGATCCGCCAGATCCTCGCCGCCATCGGCCGCGCCGTCGGGCGCGAGGTGCCGGTCGCTTCCGCGCCGCGCCGCCCCGGCGACCCGCCCGCGCTGGTCGCGGACCCCGCCCGCGCCATGGAGGCGCTCGGCTGGCGGCCCCGGTTCTCCGACCTCGACGCCATCGTGCGCAGCGCCGTCGCCTGGCACCGCCGGGAAGGCAATTCGTGACGCCCCGGCCCGGCCTCGCGCGGCGCGTCGCCGGGGCCGGCCGCCGCCGCCTCGGACGCCTCTGGCGCGACGCCGGGTTCGGACCGGGGCTTTCGGCCCGCAGGGCGCGGGCGCTGATCGCCGCGAGCGGGGTTTTCGACGCCGGATGGTATCGCGCCCGCTATGGCGGCGAGGATCGCATCGGCGCCGACCCGCTCGGCCATTATCTGAGGCGCGGGGCGGAGCGTGGCTTCGATCCCTCGCCGCTGTTCTGGACCGCCTGGTATGCCGGCCGCCACCCGGCAAGCCGGCGCTTCGGCGGCGGCCCGCTCGCGCACTATCTGCTCGGCCTCGGCAGCGGCCCCAACCCGATCTTTGACGACGCTCATTATCGCGCCCAAGGCGATCTTCCGCCCCGGGTGTCGCCGCTCGCCCACTATATCGCGACGGGGGCCGCCGAAGGCCGCGACCCGCACCCGCTGTTCGACACGGACTGGTATGCCGCCCGCCAGACGGGGCTGGAGGGCCGCAACCCGCTCGCGCATTTCCTGGATGGTCCGCACACGGACGATCCTCACCCCGCCTTCGCCGCCGCCGTCTATCTCGCGCGCTATCCCGATGTCGCGGCGGCCGGCGTCAATCCGCTGGTGCATTTCGTCCTCGGCGGCGTCCGCGACCTGCGCGACCCATCGCCCGATTTCTGCACCGCGCGCTATCTGCGCCGCAGCGCCGAGGCCCGCGCCTCGACGCTCAACCCGCTGGTCCATGCCCTGCGCGCCGGGGTGCCCCCGGACCCCGCCCCCGCGCCAAGGCCGCTCGTCCCGCCGCCGCCGCTCGCCGTCAGCGCCATCGTTCCGAACTACAATCACGCCCGCTTCCTGCGCGAGCGCCTCGACACCATCCTCGGCCAGACCGTCCCGCCCGACGAGATCGTCTTTCTGGACGATGCCTCGACCGACGACAGCCTCGCCATCGCAGAAGCCTACGCAGCCGCCTCGCCGATCCCCTTCCGCATCGTCCCCTCGGCGGCGAACAGCGGTTCGCCCTTCGGCCAGTGGGCGAAGGGCATCGCGCTGGCGACCGGCGATCTCGTCTGGATGGCCGAGTCCGACGATGCCTGCGACCCGGCGCTGCTCGCCCGGCTGAAGCCCGCCTTCGCCGACCCGGCGGTGACGCTCGCCTACGCCCAGTCGCAGCCCATCGCGGCGGACGGCCTCGTCCTCGCCCGCGACTACCGCGACTACACCGACGATCTCTCGCTCGACCGCTGGCGCGCGCCCTATGTCGCGGAGGGCAGGGCGGAAATCGTCGCCGCGCTCGCCCACCGCAACACGATCCCGAACGGCAGCGCCGTGCTGATGCGCCGCGCCGCGCTCGGCCCCGCACTGGAGGACCTTCCCGCCTTCAGACAGTGCGGCGACTGGCGGCTCTATCTCGCCTGCGCCGCCGCCGGCCGCATCGCCTATGCGCCGGAGGTGCTGAACCGCCATCGCCGCCATGGCGGCGCGCTGACGCTGACGCTGGCCGATAGCCTCGCGCCGATGGCCGAAACCCTCCGCCTCCGGGCCGAGACGCTGGACCGCTTCGACCTGCCGGACGAGACCTTCCTCGCCTCGCTCGCCGCCGCCGCCACCGAGTATTTCCAGCGCACCGGCGGCGAGGCCGGTACCGCGCCCCCGTTCTGGGAGGCCGCCCCGCTGAAGCCCTGGACCCAGCGCCTGAAGGCCGAAGCCCTCCGCCGCTTCGGACCCGGCCCGCACAGCCTCCTCATCGTCGAGAGCGCCGACGCCGCCGCGCCGCCATCCGGCCCGGCGCGCGGCTTCCTTGCTGCCGTCCGCCCAGCCCCGGTCGAGCCGGACTGGCCGAAGCTCCCCTGGATCGAGGGCGGGGCGCGCGCCTGGATCTGGTCCGCCCCGGCGCTCTGGGCGGGCAACGACGCCGCCGCCGATCCGCGCCGCATCGCGGTGCTGGCGGGCGTCGCCGCCCTCGCCGGCATCGGGGCGGTGCGGGGCGACGGCCCGAACGCCGCGCGCCTCGCCGCCGCCGTCGCCCGCCGCCTCGAAGGCGAACCCCGGCTGTCATGATTCCGCGCTTGGCGGAATTGGCGAGTTCGGCTCTAAGCTAGGGCCGTCGTCAGCGGCGGGGACCATGCTCAAACTGATCGAACTGACCAAGGCTTTCGGCCCGCGCCGGGCGCTCGACGGCGTCACGCTGGAGGTCGCCGATGGCGAATTCGTCGGCATCATCGGCCGCTCCGGGGCGGGCAAGTCCACGCTGATCCGCTCGATCAACCGCCTGCACGAGCCGACCTCCGGCAAGATCCTCTTCGACGGCGTCGACGTGACGGCGCTGAAGGGCAGGGCGCTGCGCCAGTGGCGCGCCGACTGCGCGATGATCTTCCAGCAGTTCAACCTCTCCGGCCGCATGGACGTGCTGACCAACGTGCTCGTCGGCCGCCTCCAGAAGCGCGCCACGCTGCCGACCCTCTTCAAGCTCTTCTCGGCGGAGGAACGCGCCGCCGCCGTCGCCACGCTCGCCCGCTTCGATCTCGCCGAGGCCGCGCTCCAGCGCGCCGAAACCCTCTCCGGCGGCCAGCAGCAGCGCGTCGCCATCGCCCGCGCCCTGATGCAGGAGCCCAAGCTCATCCTCGCCGACGAGCCGATCGCCTCGCTCGACCCGAAGAACAGCGAAGCGGTGATGGACGCCCTCGCCGAGGTGAACAAGCGCGAAGGCATCACCATCCTCTGCAACCTGCACGACCTCGACATCGCCGCCGAGTATTGCGGCCGCATTATCGGCATGGAGAAAGGCAAGATTGTCTTCGACGGCCCGCCCGCGGCGCTCGACCGCGAGACGAAACAGCGCATCTACGGCCAGGATCTGAGAGCGGCATGAGCGGCCCGCTGCTCACACGCCGGGCCTTCGGCGGCCTCGCGGCGGGGGGCGCCGCGCTGATGCTCGCGGGCTGCGGCGGCAGCCGTTTTGCGGCCGACGGCACGCCCAGATACCTCGTCAGCGGCTTCTCGGTGCTGGAAACGAACCCCGCCCGCATCGGCTCGCTCAAGAACTACGAGACGGTCATTGGCCAGGAGCTGGGCATCCCGCTGCGCTCGTTCCGCGCCTCGGGCTATTCGGGCGTCGCGCTCGCCATGATGAACGACCAGATCGATTTCGGCATCATGGGCCCGGCGAACTACGCGACCATCAAGAAGGAAATGGGCGACGCCGTCGACGCGCCGCTGACCATGATGGAGTCCGACGGCCGCACGACCTATGTCTCGGTCATCTTCGTGAAGTCGTCGAGCGACATCCGCTCGCTCGACGATCTGCGCGGCAAGACCATGGCCTTCGCCGACGTGAACTCGGCCTCGGGCTATCTCATCCCGCGCTATTACCTGCGCAAGGAAGGCAAGGACCCAAACGCCTTCTTCAGCCGCTACATCTTCGCGGGCGGGCACGAGCAGGCCGTCTCCTCGGTGCTCACCGGCACGACCGACGCGGGCGTCACCTGGGCGTCCGGCGTCGGCGACGTCGCCGAGGGCTTCACGCGCGGCATCCTGCGCCGGATGGTCCAGGCCGGCTCGCTCGACATGAAGGACATCCGAATCGTCTGGACCAGCGGCCCGATCCCCAACGGCCCCTTCGTCATGCGCACGCGGATGCCGCCCGATCTCCACAAGCGCATCATCGACGCGCACATCAAGCTGCGCGACATCGACCGCGGCGCGTTCGAGGCGCTGACCGGCGGGCAGGGGCAGGGCTTCGTGCCCGCGCCGCCCGGCTTCTACGACGTGATCTTCGAGATCAAGCGCGAGGAAGAAGCCGCGAGGCGTCTCAAGGCATGACCGCGCTCAACGCCCTCATCGCCGCCGCCGGGCCTGAGAAGGGCCCCGCCGCGATCGCCGCCTTCGAGGCGGAGCGCGCCGCCTATGCGCGGCGCTGGTGGCTGTTCTTCGGCATCGGCGGCGGCCTCTTCCTGGCGGCGCTGATCGGGGCCGCCTTCGTCGCCGATTTCGACCCCGGCCGCCTCATCACCGGCCTGCCGCAGATGGCGGCCTTCCTCGAACGCGCCCTGCCGCATCTCGACTGGGCGAAGCTGGGCGAGGCGAAGACCGTCGAAGGCTCGCTCGCCTACTGGTTCTACGCCTGGCCGAAATGGCTGGGGCTGCTCTGGGAATCGATCGAGATGGCGATCCTGGCGGCGGCGCTGGGCGGCAGCGCGGCCTTCGCGCTCTCCTTCGTCGCCGCCCGCAATATCGGCCCTGGACGCTGGCTGCCGGTCGTCGTGCGCCGGTTGCTGGAGTTCCTGCGCACGCTGCCCGACATCATCGTCGCGCTGGTCTTCGTCCAGGCCTTCGGGCCGGGCGCGCTCGCCGGCGTGCTCGCCATCGCGCTCCACACCACCGGCGCGCTCGGCAAGCTGATGTCGGAGGTCCACGAGAACATCGACATGAAGCCGCTGGAAGGCGTGCGCGCGGTCGGCGGCAACTGGTTCCATGTCGTGCGCTTCGGCGCGATGCCGCAGATCCTCCCCAATTTCTTCTCCTACGCGCTGCTGCGGCTTGAGGTGAACATCGCCGCCGCCGCCGCGGTCGGCTATGTCGGCGCGGGCGGCATCGGGCAGGAACTGGTGATCGCCATCGAGAATCTGCGCTTCGACGACGCGCTGGCGATCATCGTCATGGTGATCGCGCTGATCTTCGTCATCGACCTGACGTCCGAACGCATCCGCCATGCCTTCATCGGGAGGGTGCGATGAGCGGCCGCGCCTTCGCCGGGCTGACGGCGGACCAGATCGCCGCAGCGCGCCGCGACTATGCGGGGATCGTCTCGCCCGGCTTCTTCCGCCGCGTGCTGCCCTGGGCCTTCAGCGCGCTGGTGCTCGCCTATCTCGGCTGGCTCTGGGTGAAGTTCGGCCTCTCGCCGGAGGCGCTGTGGAAAGGCGCCTCGCGCCTCGGGGCCTTCGTGGTCGCCATGCTGCCGCCTGATCCCGGCCCTTACGCCTGGGACTTCCTCAAATCGACCGGCGAAACGCTCGGCATGGCGTTCCTCGGCACGCTGTTTGCGACCATCATCGCCTTTCCGCTCGCCTATGCGGGGGCCTCGAACGTCGTCGGCAATCCGGTGCTGCATTTCGTCGTGCGCCGCGTCTTCGACATGTTCCGTGGCATCCCGGCGCTCATCTGGGCGCTGGTCTTCGTCGCCTCGTTCGGCCTCGGGCCGATGGCGGGCGTCCTCGCGCTGATGATGAGCGACTTCGCCGCCCTCGCCAAACTGGGCGCGGAAGCCATCGAGAACGCCGATCGCAAGCCCATCGAGGGCCTCACCTCGACCGGCGCGAGCCGGCTTCAGGTGCTGCGCTTCGGCCTCATCCCGCAGGTCTTGCCGGTGCAGATCAGCCAGGCGCTCTACTTCTTCGAATCCAACGTGCGTTCGGCGGCGGTGCTCGGCATCGTCGGGGCGGGCGGCATCGGCTACTACCTGTCCGATCTCAGCCGCAACAATCACTGGGACATGGTCTCGTTCATCCTGATCGTGTTCCTGGTTCTGGTGGCGGTCATCGACGCCGTGTCGAAACGCCTGCGCACGCTGATCGCCGGAGACCGGAAGTGATCCGCGTCGGCCAGGAGGAGGGCATCGCCCGCCTCGCCGAACTGATCGAGGCCTCGGAACGCGCCGTCGCCTTCACCGGGGCCGGCATCTCGACCGAGAGCGGCATTCCCGATTTCCGCTCGCCGAGCGGCCTGTGGACGCGCATGAAGCCGATCCAGTTCCAGGATTTCGTCCGCTCGCGCGAGGTGCGGCGCGAGGCCTGGGCGCGGCGCTTCGAGGGCGAGGACACCATCGCCGCCGCTTCGCCCAATGCCGGCCATCGGGCGATCGCCCGCCTCGTCGGCATGGGCATCGTCTCGGCGGTCGTCACGCAGAACATCGACGGCCTGCATCAGGCGGGCGGCGTGCCGGACGAGAAGGTCATCGAGATCCACGGCACGGCCCGCTACTGCAAATGCCTCTCCTGCGGCAGCCGCTACGACAACGCCGAGGTCCGCCGGATGTGGGCCGACAGCGGCGGCGAGGCCCCCGACTGCACGGTCTGCGGCGGCATCGTCAAAGCGGCGACGATTTCGTTCGGCCAGCCGATGCCGGAGGCGGAGATGGAGCGCGCCGCCGCCGAGGCGTTGAGCTGCGATCTGATGCTCGCCATCGGCTCGTCGCTGGTGGTCTATCCGGCCGCCGGCATCCCGCTGACGGCCAAGCGCAACGGCGCGCGGCTGGTCATCCTCAACCGCGAGGAGACCGAGATGGACCCGGTCGCCGATCTCGTCATCAACGCCGAAATCGGCCCCGTCCTCAGCGCCGTCGCCAAGGTCAACTGACGGTCCCCGCCTCTCGCCCTCATGGCCGGGCCTGACCCGGCCATCCAGCCCCCCACACGCGCCGGACAATTGACGAACAAGGAACATAGTCCTATCATCCCCCAACCGGCCGCCCGCGCGAAGCCCGGAAAACTGGGGCTTCCGCGCGGACCCTCCCCCCTCCCCGGGGGAGAGTGAGGAACGAAGATGCTTTTCGCCGCCCTCGTGAAATAAAATGTCCCGGCGAGAGCGCGCCGCCGCCCTTTCCCGAGTCGGCGGAACGCCCTATCTACGGACA
This sequence comes from Alphaproteobacteria bacterium, assembly GCA_046348585.1. GTDB lineage: Bacteria > Pseudomonadota > Alphaproteobacteria > Micropepsales > Micropepsaceae > JADZAI01. Next base: position 250,485 of record JAXMDZ010000003.1, on the reverse strand, counting down.
TCGAATATGCGGCCTCAGCCGCGGCCAAACCGGAGAACCCCGTGACCTGGATGCTGGACGAAGGCGACAAGAAGGACGAGAAGGCCGAGACCCCGGCGATGCCGCCCGTGGCCGCGGCGCTCTACAAGGCGCGCACGATCCTGATTTTCGGCGAGATCAACGACAAGGTGGCCGAGCGCGTCTCGGCGCAGCTTCTGGCCTATGCGGCCGAAGGCGACGGCGACATCAAGATCGTCATCAACTCGCCCGGCGGCCATGTCGAAAGCGGCGACACCATCCACGACATGATCGCCTTCGTGAAGCCGCGCGTGGTGATGATCGGCACCGGCTGGGTCGCCAGCGCCGGCGCGCACATCTATCTCGGGGCGGCCAAGGAAAACCGCTATTGCCTGCCCAACACCCGCTTCATGCTGCATCAGCCGCTCGGCGGCGTGCGCGGCCAGGCGTCGGACATCCAGATCGAGGCGGAAGAGATCATCAAGATGCGCAAGCGCATCAACGCGATCATCGCCCGCGAGACCGGCCAGCCCATCGAGAAGGTCGACGTCGATACCGACCGCAATTACTGGATGGGGCCGGACGAGGCGAAGGCCTACGGCATCGTCTCGCACATCGTCTCGAACATGTCCGAAATCGGCTGAGCCCGGCGATGACCGCGCCGTGGTGGAAAGGGGCGGTCGTCTATCAGGTCTACCCACGCAGTTTCTGCGACAGCGACGGCGACGGGGTGGGCGACCTGCCGGGCGTCCTCTCGCGGCTCGACTATATCCGCGCCCTCGGCGTCGATGCGGTCTGGCTGTCGCCGATCCACCCCAGCCCGAACAAGGATTTCGGCTACGACGTCAGCGCCTTCGACGACGTGGCCGCGCCCATGGGCGGCATGGCGGCGTTCGACGCGCTCTCCGGCGCGATGCGGCAGAAGGGCCTCAAACTCATTCTGGACGAGGTGCTGGCCCACACCTCCGACCGCCATCCGTGGTTCGCCGAAAGCCTGCTCGGCGAGCGCGGCGACAAGTCCGACTGGTATGTCTGGGCGGACGCGAAGGACGATGGCGGCCCGCCCAACAACTGGCTCAGCGTCTTCGGCGGCCCCGCCTGGTCGTATCACCCGGCGCGGCGCAAATACTATTTCCACAAGTTTCTGAAGAGCCAGCCCAAGCTCAACTGGCGCGAACCGGCGGCCAAGGCGGCGGCGCTGGAAGTGCTGCGCTTCTGGCTGCGCAAGGGCGTGGACGGCTTCCGCCTCGACGTCGCCAACTCGTTCCTGCACGACGACAAGCTGCGCGACAATCCGGCGATCCCGCCGAACCTGCGCGGCAAGGCGCACTGGGCGCACGCGCCCAACATGCAGAAGCGCATCCACGATTCGAACCTTCCGGAAAACCGCAAGGCGCTGGACGAGGTCCGCGCCGTGGTCGAAGGCTTCGAGGACCGCTTCGTCTTCGGCGAGTTCTCCGAAGAACCCGGCCTCATCGGCGAGTTCGTCGGCGCGACCCACGGCCTCCAGTCAGGCTACACTTTCACCTTCCTCGACGACCACAGCTTCTCGCCGTCGATCTTCGCGGCCTATTACCGCTTCCTCAACGAGCGGCCCCATGTCTGGCCGTGCGTCGCCTTCTCCAACCACGACGTGTCGCGCACCGTCAGCCGCTATGGCGGCGGCAAGCGCGACGACGCGCTGGCGAAGCTGGCGCTCACGCTGCTCTTCTCGCTCAAGGGCACCGTGCTGCTCTATCAGGGCGAGGAGCTGGGCCTCGGCGACGGCGCGATCGAGGTCGATCAGGTGCGCGATCCGGTCGGCGATCTCTATTTCCCCTACAGCAAGGGCCGCGATCCCGAACGCACGCCGATGCCCTGGATCGCCGACGCCCGCGCGGCGGGCTTCACCTCCGGCACGCCCTGGCTCCCGGTCGACCCGGACCACGCCACGATGGCAGCCAACGTGCAGGAGCGCGATCCGAACTCGGTGCTCAACTTCGCGCGCGCCGCCATCGCCGCGCGGCGCGGCATCCCGGCGCTCGTCACCGGCGACATCGAGATCCTGGAGGCCAGCGAGCAGGTTCTGGCCTTCCGCCGCTCGACGCCGGACCAGAACGTGCTCTGCGTCTTCAACCTGTCGCGCGAACCGGCGACCTACAAGCTGGGCAACCAGACCTCGATCTCGCCGTTCGAGTTCGGCCCCGGCGGCTGGGGCTTCGGCGGCGGCGGGCTGTCGCTGAAACCGCTCTCCGCCTTCATCGGTGAACTCGCATGACCGCTCCGCCCATCGTCGTGGACCGTCCGGCGGCGCGGATCGTCCGCATCGCCCTCAACCGTCCGGAAAAGCGCAATCCGCTCGAAACCGACATCCGCGAGGCCGTCTATGCGGCGCTCAGCGAGGCGCTGGAAGATGCGGCCGTCCGGGCGGTCATCCTCACCGGCGCGGGCGGAACGTTCTGCGCGGGCGGCGACATCTCCGCCATGGGCAAGAGCGACGAGCGCACCGGCGCCGACCGCATGGCCCGCAATCATCTCCTGGTGCGCCGCCTGATGCGGGCCGAAAAGCCGGTCGTCGCCGCCGTCGAAGGCTATGCCTTCGGGGCCGGGGCAGGGCTCGCGCTGCTCTGCGACGCCATCGTGGCGGGCGAGGGGGCCTCTATCGGCTTCTCGTTCTTCCGCATGGGCCTCGTCCCCGACTACGGCATCGTCCACACCCTGACGCAGCGCATCGGCTTCGGCCGCGCCCGGCTCATTCTGCTGAAGGCCGCGACGCTGAAAGCGGCGGCGGCTCTGGAGGCGGGCATTTTCGACAGCGTCGTCCCGGACGCCGACGTGCAGGCCTCGGCCCTCGCGCTCGCCGAGGAACTGGCCGCGCAGCCCGCCAACGCCGTGGCGCTCACCAAGCGCATGCTGCTCGCCGAGCCGCAGGGCTTCGATGCGGCGCTCGACCTCGAACGCACCTCGCAGGTGATGAGCTTCCTCACCGCCGACCACAAGGAAGGCGTCGCCGCCTTCCGCGAGAAGCGGCCGCCGAAGTTCAGCTAGCGGAGCAGTCGGTCAGCGCCTTCGTCAGCGCGTCGATGGGCAGCAGCACGCAGGAATGGCGGCTGCGATAGGCGGCGGCGGGCTTGAACGCCTCATAGGCCGCCCACGGGCCCTCAGGAACCGGCCCGCCGTCCAGCATCGCCGCCACCCCGGCCCTCAACGCCTCGATATCGTTTTTGGAATGACCGGCCGCATGTTCGGACAGCAGCGCGGCCGAAGCCTGCACCAGCACGCAGCCCTTCAACTCGTTCGCCGTCTCGGTGACGCGGCCGGCCGGATCGACGCGCACGTCGAACGTCACCACGTCGCCGCACATCGCATTGGCTTCGCGCCCGGTGCAGCACGCGCCGTGCAGGCGTCCTGCGCCATGCGCCGATCCGGCGAGGCGCAGGATCGCCTTCTGGTAAAGGTCCTCGCTCACGCCGCGCCGCCTCGGTTCAGGGCCTCAAGGTCGGCGGGCGTGTCGACATCCATCAGCACGCCGGGTCCGCGCTCGACCTCGAACACCGCTTCCGGATTGGCGGCGATCACCGCCTTCGCGCCCGTATCGCCGCTCAGCGCCTTCATCTCGGGGAAGAACGCCTCGGCCCACAGAACCGGATTGCCGCGCTTGCCCTCATGCACCGGCACGACGATACCGCGCCCTTCGGCCGGGTCGAACGCCGACGCCAGCGCCGCGATATCCTCGGCCGTCACGCGGGGCATGTCGCCGAGGGCGATCAGCGCCCCGTCGATATCCGCCGGCAAGGCCTCAAGTCCGGCCTTTAGGGAGGTGCTGAGACCTAGCGCATAGTCCGGATTGCGGACGAGGGTGACGCTCAGGCCCTTCAGCGCCGCCCCGACATGCTCGGCCTCATGGCCGGTCACCACCACGACCGGCGACAGCCCGCTGGCGATCACCGCCTCGACCGTCCGCCGCAGCATCGGTTCCCCGTCGATGAGGGCGAGCTGCTTGGCCGCGCCCATCCGGCTCGACCGCCCGGCCGCCAGCACGACCGCTCCGATGGTCCCGGCTTGCCGCGCCACCGGCACGGGCCGTTCGCGGGGCTGCGGCCGCGTCGGGATTTCCTTCAGCAGCCCGCCGACGCCCATGCGGGCGATGTCGTCCGGCGTCACCGCGACGCCCGCCAGCAGCCGCTGCAGCACCCAGTCGAACCCGTTGATCCGGGGCGAGCGCGCGCAGCCCGGCAGGCCGACCACCGGCACGTCGCCATGGCGACCCAGCAGCAGCAGGTTGCCCGGATCGACCGGCATCCCGAACCGCAGCACCTCGCCGCCCGCCGCCACAAGGCCCGCCGGCACCACATCGTGCCGGTCGGCGATGGCCGTCGCCGCATAGATGAGCACGAGGTCCGGCCGCTCGCCGAGGGCCGCGCGCAGCGCCTCCGCCAGCGCCGCCCCCTGATGCGCCACCACCCGGTCCGAGACGACCGCCGCCCGCACCCCCGCCAGCCGCCCCTCCAGCGTCGCGCGGTTCTTCGCATGGATTGTCGGTTTCGTGCCGGGCAGGGCGGTCGAGATCAGCGCGATCTTCGCGGGGCGATAAGGCGCAACCTCGACGACCGGCCCCAGCGCCTTGGCGAGCGAGAGCGCGGCGTTCAGCGACGCGCGCTTCACGGCGTAGGGGATGATCTTGACGGTCGCGAGCATCGCGCCGTCGCCGGCCGCCTCGAAGGCGGGCAGGGTGGCGATGGTCAGCGCCTCGTCGATGGCGTTGATGGCGTCGATCGCATGCGCCTTGACGCAGAAGACCCCGGCGACCGTGGCGTGCAGATTGGCGCGGCCGGTGAAGGCCGTCGCCACGCGCACGCCGTCGCCGCAAAGCGCCTCGGCAAGGGCTGCCGCGGCCTCGTTCTCCGGAACGTCGTCAGCCTCCAGCCGCGCGACGACGACCGTGTCGATGCCGTCGCCCGAGAGCGCCGCGACATCGGCGGCGGTGAGGACATGGCCCTTGCGGAATGAGCGGTCGCCGTGCCGGATCGCGTGGGCGAGAACGGCTCCCTCGGCGCTCAGCGTGGCGACCGGCCCGAACTTCATCGCGTGTTCGCCCGCAGCGCCCGGACGATGTCGGCGAGGATCGACACCGCGATCTCGGCGGGCGTGCGCGCCCCGATGGCGAGCCCGACCGGCCCGTGAATGGCCGTCAGCCGCTCCGGCGTGAACCCTGCCGCCTCCAGCCGTCCGAGGCGCGCCGCATGGGTCTTCTTCGATCCCAGCGCGCCGATATAGAAGGCGCGGCTCTCCAGCGCCGTGCGCAGCGCCGGATCGTCCAGCTTGGGATCGTGGGTCAGCGTCACCACCGCCGTGCGCGAGGTGACGGCGATCTCCCGCAGCGCCTCGTCGGGCCATGCGGTGGAAAGCGTCACGCCCGGAAAGCGCGCCTCGCTGGCGAAGGCGGTGCGCGGGTCGATCACGGTGACCGTCCAGCCCATCGCCGCCGCCATGCGGCTCAGCGGCTGGGCGATGTGGACCGCGCCGACGATGACGAGGCCGACCGGCGGATTGAAGACATTGAGGAACCAGGTCTCGCCCTGAAGCTCGACCGGTCCGCTCTCGTCGCGCGCGGCGGCGCGCACCGCCAGAACGTCCAGTTCGTCGTCGGGCGGCAGCGTCAGATCGATCAGCCGTTCCGCGCCATCGGAGAGCCGCGTCGCCAGCGCGATCTCGCGCCCTTCGGCGCGCGCCGCGACCAGGGCCTTCAGCGTCTCGGGCGTCATCCGATCCTCTCGACAAAGACGTCGATCTGACCGCCGCAGGCGAGCCCGACTTCCCAGGCGCGCTCGTTGGAGACGCCGAACGACAGCGTGCGCACCTTGCCGTCCCGGATCGCCTCACGCGCTTCGGCGGCGACCGCGCCTTCGATGCAGCCGCCCGAGACCGATCCGACGAACGCGCCTTCGTCGTTGATGGCGAGCTGGCTGCCGGTGGGGCGGGGGGCGGAGCCCCAGGTCTTCACCACCGTCGCCAGCGCGACGCCGCGCCCTTCGGCGAGCCACGCGGCGGCCTGTTCCAGTGCCCGGTCGTCATTCATGTCCAACCTCTCATGCCGCTCGCCGACCCGACACATGGGAGCGCCGCCCGGCCGAGGCAAGCGCTTGCGACAGCTCGGCGAGCGTGTTCACATTGTAGAGCGGCAGAAAGCGGTCCACATGCGGCAGCAAAGCCCTGATCCCCGCCGCCTTGGGCTGGAACTGGGCATAACGCAGCAACGGATTGAGCCAGATCACCGCGCGCGCGGCGCGCGCCAGCCGCGCCGCCTCCTCCGACAGCGCCCCGGCATCGTCGCGGTCCAGCCCGTCGGTGATCAGCAGCACCACCGCGCCCTGGCCAAGCACCCGCCGCGACCAGCGGAAATTGAAGTCGCGCAGGGCCGCGCCGATCCGCGTGCCGCCGCCCCAGTCGCCCGCCTCGCGGCCGACGAGATCGAGCGCCTCATCGACGTCGCGGTGCTTGAGCGCCCGCGTCGCATTGGTCAGCCGCGTGCCGAAGACGAAGGTCGAAACCCGCTGGCCCTGCCGACGCCGCGCCTCGGCGAGCGCGTGGAGAAAGTGCAGGAAGACTCGGGCATAGCGGCTCATCGAACCGGAGATGTCGCACAGCGCGACGATGGGCGGCGGAGCGGTGCGGCGGCGCGCTTCGGCCAGAGAGATGATGTCGCCGCCCATGCGCAGCGAGGCGCGCAGCGTCCGGCGCAGGTCGATCCGAGCACCCTCGGCCGCGCCGCGCCAGCGCCGCGTCGCCACGTCCTCGATGCGCAGCGGCAGGCGCTCGACCATGCGCCGCGCCTCGGCGAGTTCGGCGGCGCTCATCTGCTCGAAATCCTTGGCCCGCAAAACCTCGTCCGGCGAGGCGGTCAGCGTCATGTCGATTTCGACGCCGTCCTTCTCCTCGACGCGCGGCGCCCGCCCGGCGTTCAGCGCCTCGGCGAGCCGCCGCGCCCCCGCAGCCTTGGACGGCTCGCTCTCCGGGCGCTGGATCGGCATCAGCATCGCCATCGCCCGGTCGGCCAAACGCGGATCGCGCCAGAACAACTCGAACGCCTGATCGAACAGCGGCATCTGTTCGCGCCTGGTGACCAGCGTGGCGAACAGCGCCTGACGCAGCGCCGCGCGGTCGCCGATCCCGGCGAGCGCGGCGGCTTCCGCGGCGGCCAGCGCCTGTCCGCTGCCAACCGGCATACCGGCGGCGCGCAGCAGCCGCGCGAAGTGGATCACATTGGCGGCGAGCGCGCTCACGCCGCGGCCTTCGCCCGCGCCTCGTCGATCAGCCGCGCGGTCTCGCCCGTGGTCAGGCGGGCGATGTCGTCCTGGTATTTCAGCAGGACGCCGATCGTGTCGCGTATCGTCTCCGGCGTCAGTTCGACGGCGTCGAGCGCCGCCAGCGCCGCCGCCCAGTCGATGGTCTCCGCCACGCCCGGCCGCTTGAAAAGGTCCTCGCCGCGCAGCGCCTGCACGAAGGCGGCGACCTGCCGCGTCAGCTCGGGCGCGAGCGTCGGGGCCTTGGTCTTCAGAATCTCCAGCTCGCGCTCCAGACCCGGATAGTCCACCCAGTGATAGAGGCAGCGCCGCTTCACCGCGTCGTGGATCTCGCGGGTCCGGTTCGAGGTGATGACGACGATGGGCGGCCGCTCGGCGCGGATCGTCCCGATCTCCGGCACCGTCACCTGAAAGTCGGAGAGGATTTCCAGAAGGAACGCCTCGAACGGTTCGTCCGCCCGGTCGAGTTCGTCGATCAACAGCACCGGCGGTCCGCCGGACTGCGGCTCCAGCGCCTCCAGCAGCGGCCGCTTGATCAGGAAGCGCGGCGCGAAGATGTCGGCGGCGAGATCGGACTTGCCTCCGGCCGCCTCGGCGAGGCGGATTTCGATCATCTGCGCGGCGTAGTTCCACTCATAGACCGCCGCCGCCGCGTCGAGCCCTTCGTAACACTGCAGCCGCACCAACCGCCGCCCCAGCGCATGGGCAAGGGCCTTGGCGATCTCGGTCTTTCCGGTGCCCGGTTCGCCCTCCAGGAACAGCGGTTTCCCCATCGTCAACGCGAGAAACACGGACACGGCCAGCGGCCGGTCCGCCACATATCCTTCGGTGGACAGAAGCGCGGAAGTCTGGTCGATGGACCGTGGCAGGGCAGAGGTCATGGACCGGGACGTTAGAGCAGAGGACGCCGCGGCGGAAGCGCACGCGAAGGGTAGGCGCGACACGCTGATCGGCATGGTCTGCATGGCCGCGTCGGCCCTGATGTTCATGTCCGGCAACGCGGTCATCAAGCATCTCGCCGCGACCGGCATCCCGCCCATCGAGACCGTGTTCTTCCGCAGCGCCGTGTCGGTGCTGGTGCTCGCGCCGTTCGTGCTGAAGACACCGGGTGCGCTGAAGACGGCGCATCTCAATCTGCACGCCCTGCGCGGCGTGGTGCAGGTCGCCTCGATGATCTGCTTCTTCTACGGGATCGTGGACATCTCGCTGGTCGAGGCGAACGCGCTTGAGTTCTCCTCGCCTATCTTCGCGACGATCCTCGCGATGCTGTTCTTCGGCGAGCCGGTGCGCTACCGGCGGCTCATCGCCATGGCGGTCGGCTTTCTGGGCGCGGTGGTGGCCCTGCGTCCCGGCTTTCAGGCGCTGAATATGGGCCATGCGCTGCTGGCGCTCGCCTCGCTGCTCTGGGCCGCGGTGCTGCTGATGATCCGCCGCCTATCGGTCACCGAAAGCGCGCTGACGCAGTCCGTCTATATTGGCCTGGTGCTGACGCCGATCTCGGGCGTCCTCGCCGCCTTCGCCTGGGTGACGCCGGACTGGAGCCAGCTCGCCTTCCTCTGCATGGTCGGCACCACGGCGACGCTGGGGCAGTATCTGTTCGCGCAGGCTTTCCGCTATGCCGAGATGTCGGCGGTCCTGCCGCTCGATTTCTCCAAGCTGATCTGGTCGTCGATCATCGGCTATTTCGCCTTCGCCTATGTGCCGGACGCGCTCACGCTGCTGGGCGCGGCGATCATCTTCGGCGCGGGGGCCTACATCACGCTGCGCGAAGCGCAGCTTCAGCGCCGCGCCGCGCGCGCGACGCTGGACGCACCCTGACCGTCAGCCCCAGAGCGTCAGCCGGCGGCCCGCGCCACGGCGCGCTTCGCCATCACCGTCACCAGATGCGCGCGATAGGCGGCGCTGGCGTGGAGATCGGAATTGAGCCCGTCCGGCGAGACCTTGATCCCGGCGACGGCGTCCGGCGTGAAGCTCCTGCCGAGCGCCGCCTCCATCGCCTCCTGCCGGAAGACGCTGGGGCCGGCCCCGGTCACCGCCACGCGCACGCCGCCCGCCGTCTTCGCCACGAAGACGCCGACCATCGCATAGCGCGAGGCCGGATTGCGGAACTTCTCGTAGCCCGCCTTCTCGGGAACCGGGAACGCGACCTTGGTGACGATTTCGCCGGTGTGCAGGGCGGTTTCGAACATGCCGGTGAAGAAGTCGTCGGCGGCGATGGCGCGGCGCGAGGTGTGGACCGTGGCGCTCAGCGCGACGATGGCGGCGGGGTAATCGGCCGACGGATCGGCGTTGGCGATCGAACCGCCGATGGTGCCGCGATGGCGCACCGCCGGATCGCCGATCCAGCCGGCCAGATCGGCGAGCGCCGGGATCGCCTTGCGCACCTCGGCCGAGGCCGCAACGTCGGCATGGCGCGTCGCCGCCCCGATGGTGACGACGCCCCCGGACACCGAAATTCCCGCGAGGTCTTTGAGGCCGCTGAGATCGATGAGATCGGACGGGCTCGCCAGGCGCTGCTTCAGCGTCGGGATCAGCGTCTGCCCGCCGCCCAGGAATTTGGGGTCTTCGGCGGCGGAGAACAGTTTTTCGGCTTCGGCCAGCGACGCCGGGCGGTGATAGGCGAACTGATACATGGCGCGTGCTCCTATTCGGCCGCCAGGGCCGCGGCGTTCGCCGCCCGCCAGACGCGTTCGGGCGTCGCGGGCATGGCGAAATCGCGGATCTGAAGCGCATCGGTGATGGCGTTGATGACGGCGGGCGGGGCGGCGATGGCGCCCGCCTCGCCGCAGCCCTTCATGCCGAGCGGATTGGACGGGCAGGGCGTCGAGGTCAGCCCCAGCTCGAAGCTCGGCAGGTCGCCCGCGCGGGGCATGGTGTAGTCCATGAACGAGCCGGTCAGCAGCTGCCCGTCCTCGCTGTAGATGCCGTGCTCCAGCAGCGCCTGCCCGATGCCCTGGGCGATGCCGCCATGAACCTGGCCCTCGACGATCATCGGGTTGATGACGATGCCGAAATCGTCCACCGCGACGAAGCGGGCGATCTTCAGCGTGCCGGTGTCGGGGTCGATCTCGACCTCGCAGATATGGCACCCGGCCGGGAAGGTGAAATTGAGCGGATCGTAGAAGGCGCTCTCCTTCAGCCCCGGCTCGATCTCCGAAGTCGGGAATTTGTGCCCGATATAGGCGGCGAGCGAGACTTCCGGGAAGCTCAGCGACTTGTCGGTGCCCGCGACCGTGAAGCGGCCGTCCTTGAACTCGATGTCGCCGGGCGCGGCCTCCATCAGATGCGCGGCGATCTTCTTCGCCTTCGCCTCCACCTTGTCGAGCGCCTTGGCGATGGCGCTCATGCCGACCGCACCCGACCGCGAGCCATAGGTGCCCATGCCGAACTGCACCTTGTCGGTGTCGCCATGGACGATCTCGACATTCTCCAACGGCACGCCCAGGCGCGCGCTCACCAGCTGCGCGAAGGTCGTCTCGTGGCCCTGGCCGTGGCTGTGGCTGCCGGTCAGCACCTCGACGGAGCCGGTCGGATTGACGCGCACCTCGGCGCTCTCCCAAAGGCCGACGCCCGCGCCGAGCGAGCCGACCGCCGCCGACGGCGCGATGCCGCAGGCCTCGATATAGGTGGAAAAGCCGATGCCGCGCCTCTTGCCGGCGGCCTCGGAGGCGCGGCGGCGCGCCGGGAAGCCGTCATAGTCGATCAGCTGCATCGCCTTGTCGAGCGAGGCTTCGTAATCGCCGATATCGTAGGCCATGATGACCGGCGTCTGGTGCGGGAAGGTGCGGATGAAATTGCGGCGCCGGAACTCGGCCGGGTCTTCGCCCAGCTGCCGCGCCGCCTCCTCGACGATGCGCTCGACCAGGAACGTCGCCTCGGGCCGCCCCGCGCCGCGATAGGCGTCGACCGGCGCGGTGTGGGTATAGACGCCCTGCACCTCGGCATAGATCGCCGGGATGTCGTACTGGCCCGACAGCAGCGTCGCATAAAGATAGGTCGGCACCGACGAGGCGAAGGTCGAAAGATAGGAACCCAGATTGGCGATCGTCTTGACCCGAAGGCCGGTGATCCGGCCGGTCGCGTCGAGCGCCAGCGCGGCGTGGCTGTGATGGTCGCGGCCATGCGCGTCCGACAGGAACGACTCGCTGCGCTCGCCGGTCCACTTGACCGGACGGCCGACCCGCCGCGCCGCCCAGACGCAGACCGTCTCCTCGGCATAGATGAAGATCTTGGAGCCGAAACCGCCGCCAACATCGGGCGCGATCACCCGCAGCTTGTGCTCCGGCGCGACGCCGATGAAGGCGGAAAGCACCAGCCGCGCGACATGCGGATTCTGGCTGGTCGTGTGGAGCGTGTGGATGCCGGTGCCGGCGTCGTAATCGCCGAGCGCAGCACGCGGCTCCATTGCATTGGGGATCAGCCGGTTGTTGACGATATCCAGCGTCACCACCTTGGCGGCGGCGGCGAAGGCGTCCACCGTTTCCTTGTAGTTGCCGATCTCCCAGTCGAAGGCGAGATTGTGCGCGATCTCGTCGTGGACCAGCGGCGCGCCGTCCGCGAGCGCGGCCTTGGCGTCCACGATGGCTGGCAGGGGACGGTAGTCGACTGCGACCGCCTCGGCGGCGTCCTTGGCCTGCGCATGGGTCTCGGCGATCACCACCGCCACGCAGTCGCCGGCGTAGCGCACCTTGCCCTGGGCGAGCGCGGGATGCGGCCCCACCTTCATCGGCGAGCCGTCCTTGGAATGGACCATCCAGCCGCAGATCAGCCCGCCGATGCCGTCGTCGGCGAGGTCCTGGCCGGTCAGCACCGCGACGACGCCCGGCATCGCCAGCGCCGCCGAGGCGTCGATGCCGCCGATCGCCGCGTGCGCATGGGGGCTGCGGACGAAATAGGCGTGGGTCTGTCCCGGACGATTGATGTCGTCGGTGTAGTTCCCCTTGCCGGTGATGAAGCGGAAATCCTCCTTGCGCCGGGGCGAGGCGCCGATCCCCGTTGCGGTCATGCGGCGGCCTCCTTGGCGCTCATGGCGGCGCTCGCCGCTTCGATCGCCCGCACGATGTTGTGGTAGCCGGTGCAGCGGCAGATATTGCCTTCCAGCTCCGCCCGGATGGTCGCCTCGTCGAGGCCTTCGGGATGGCGGCGGATCATGTCGACCGCCGTCATAATCATGCCCGGCGTGCAGAAGCCGCACTGGAGGCCGTGATGCTCGCGGAAGGCCTCCTGCACGGGGTGCAGCTTGCCGCCGCTGGCGAGGCCCTCGACCGTGACGACGTTCGCGCCCTCGGCCTGCACCGCCAGCATGGTGCAGGACTTCACCGCCACCCCGTCCACATGGACGACGCAGGCGCCGCACTGGCTGGTGTCGCAGCCGACATGCGTGCCGGTCAGCCGCTGGTTCTCGCGCAGATACTGGACGAGCAGCGTGCGCGGCTCGACATCGGCGGAAACGGCCTTGCCGTTCACCGTCATGGACACGGCGGTCATCGAAGCCTCCTGAACGTCTCTCAAGCGATATGCGGCGCGGTCCCGGCCGCGCCGTTCTGTGGTTCAAGTCTTGGCCGGTATTCGCGCGGCGTCAACGCGCGCCGGGTCGCAGGCGGCAGGGGCCGTCCGGGGCGCAACCCGCTGAACCCGGTGCGTGTGCTCTACAGCGACAGGGCGAGCCAGATGAGCGCCGCCACCACGGCGACGAGCCCGGCCGCCCAGACGAGGGGCGGCAATCCGCCGCGGGGGCGCTCGACCTTCTCGCCGGTTGCGGCATCGACCGTCTGCACCTCGCCGAAGCCGGCCGAGAAGCGCTCGAAGAACTCGTCGGCGAGCTTGCGGGCGACCCCGTCGATCAGGCGCTGGCCGATCTGGGCGATCTTGCCGCCGACCGTCGCCTTGACCGCATAGACCAGCCGCGTGCCGCCCTGGTCGGGGATAAGCTCGACCTTGGCCTCGCCCTTGGCGAAGCCCGCGGCGCCGCCGGAACCCTCGCCTTTGATGGTGTAGGAGCGGGGCGGATTGAGGTCGTGCAGGGCGACCTTGCCCTTGAAGCGGGCCTTGACCGGGCCGATGGACTGGGTCGCCACGGCCTCGAATTCGTTGTCCGAAGTCTTGGTCAGGCTCTCGCAGCCGGGCAGGGCCTCCCTCAGCTTGTCGGGGTCGTTGAGAGCGGCCCAGACTGCTTCAGGAGAGGCCTGGATCAGATAGGCTCCATTCAAATCCATGACTTTGGGTTTCCTGTAACGACGCTTCGGCCCGCCTTCCCATTCCGAAACAATCTGTTAATTTGTGCAAGGGTGAGGCTGCTTGTGTTTGGGGGACTTGGGTGTCTGATCGTGGGTTTGGTGGTCGCGGCGGAGGCGGCGCACCGGAAGAAGTATTCACGTCCGAAGGGACGTTGAAGTGGTTCGACCCCGGCAAGGGGTTCGGCTTTGTGACGCTCGCCGACAATCAAGGCGATGCGCTGATTCACCAGACATGTCTACGCAATTCCGGCGTCGAGAATCCGCCTCAGAACGCCCGGATGCTCCTTGAGATCGCCAAGCGGCCGAAGGGCCTGCAGGCGGTGCGCCTGGTCAATCTGGCCGATGCGGACGGCAATCCCGTGCCGATCACCGAAGCGCCGAAATACCAGCCGCGCGAGCCGCGCGGCGATCGCTTCGGCGGCGGCGACCGCTTCGGCGGCGGTGGCGGCGGCGGATACGGCGAGCGCAGCGGCGGTTATGGCGATCGCGGCGGCGACCGTTTCGGCGGTGGCGGCGGCGACCGCTTCGGCGGCGGCGATCGCGGCGGCTTCGGCGAACGGCGTCCGCGCCGCGACTTCGGCGGTGGCGGCGATCGCGGCGGCTTCGGCGGCGGCGACCGTTTCGGCGGTGGCGGCGATCGTGGCGGCTTCGGTGGCGGCGACCGCTTCGGCGGCGGCGACCGGGGCGGCTACCAGGATCGTCCGCGCCGCGATTTCGGCGACCGGGGACCGCGCGGCGGTTCGTCGATGCCGGAAGTCGTGCCGACCGGCGATCCCGAACCCGCGACCGTCAAATGGTTCAACCGCGCCAAGGGCTACGGCTTCGTGACGCGCAGCGACAATTCGCCGGACATCTTCGTCCACATGGAAACCCTGCGCCGCGCCAATCTGCGCGAGCTGGAGCCGGGCCAGAAAGTGACCGTGCGCCTCGGCAACGGGCCGAAGGGCGTGATGGTCGCCGAGATCAAGGTCGACGAGTAAGCGCCGGTCCTTGACCGGCCGCGACAGGGGCTCCCCGCTGGGGGAGCCCTTTTTCGTGCGCTCAGCCGCCCGGCCGGACCAGATAGTCGCCGCCCGGCCGCGCCGCGCCGATCAGCCCCTGACCGTGGAGATAGGCCGAGAACGCCGTGTAGCGCGCCACGTCGGCGGCGGCCGTCGCATGGGCGAAGCGGCTCAGCGTCTCGGCCCAGGCGCGGCGGTTCAGCTCGTCCGACAATTGCGGCCGGCCCACAACGAAGAGGCCCCACGCCTCGTCCGGCTTGTTGACCGTAAACGAGACGCCCTCCTGCACGGCATCCAGGAAAAGCGCCAGCCGCGGATCGGCGGCGCGCTCGCGCTGCGCGACGAAGATCAGCTCGTCATAGAGCGGCACGCCATAGTCCTCGACATAGAACGGCATCGGCTTGCGGCCCTCGATGGCGAGAATGTTCATCTCGTAATTGCGATAGGCGCCGATCACCGCATCGGCCGCGCCGCTGAGCAGCGACTGCGACAGCGCGAAATTGACGTTGACGAGTTCCACGTCGGCGAGCGTCAGGCCCGCCGTCGCCAGCATGGTCTTCAGCAGCGCGTCCTCGAAGCCGCCGACCGAATAGCCGATCTTGCGGCCCTTCAGATCGCCGATCGAGGCGATGCCGTTGTCGCGCAGCGCCAGCAGCATGTTGAGCGGCGTGTCGATCAGCACGCCGACCCGGGCGAGCGGCAGGCCCTGATCGACCTGCATCGTCAGCTGCGGCTGGTAGGAGAGGGCGATATCGCCCTGTCCGGCGGCGACCAGCTTGGGCGGATCGTTGGGGTCGGACGGCTCGACGATTTCGACCGCGAGGCCGCGCCTTGCGAACGCGCCGATCTTGTCGGCGACGAGGATCGGCCCGTGGTTGGGATTGATGTACCAGTCGAGCAGCAGGCGCAGCGCGGCGGGCGTCTCCTGCGCGCGGACGGGCATCGCGAGCGCCGCGGCGGCCGCGCCCGCGCCGGCCAGCAAGGCGCGGCGGCTGAGAGTCAGGGCGTTTCCTCGATCCATGGCGTCATCCTTCGCGTCACTACGTCGACGAGCGCGGCGAAAGCGATCGCCAGCGCGAACAGCGTGATGAGGGCGGCGAACATCAGCGGAATCTGCGAGCGGCCGTTCGCCCACAGCATGACATATCCGAGCCCCGCGCTCGACCCCACCCATTCGCCGATCACCGCCGCGATCGCCGCCACCCCCGCCCCGACCCGCAATCCGGTGCCGAGCGCGGGCAGGGCGGAGGGCACCGTGACATGAATCAGCGTCCGCCAGCGCGCCGCCCGGCCCGGCCCGGCCATCACGCGCGCGGCCTCGGCGAGATCGGGCGGCGTCCGGCGCAGACCGTCGGCGAAGGCGGCGGCGACGGGAAAGAAGATCACCAGCGTCGCGATGGCGATCTTGGGCGCGAGGCCGTAGCCCATCCAGACAACGAACAGCGGGGCCAGCGCAAACACCGGGATCGCCTGGCTGGCGATCAGCACCGGGCGCAGCACCATCCGCACCGGCGCGGCGGCCGCCATGGCGAGCGCGCAGGCGATGCCGAGCCCCGCGCCGCAGGCGAAGCCGAGCGCCATCTCCAGCGCCGTCACCGCCGCGTTATCGAGGATGAAGACCGGCTGCGCGGCGAAGGCGGCGGCGGTCTGAAGCGGCGAGGGCAGGATATAGGCGGGCAGGCCGAGGCTCGCGCTCAAGGCCCACCAGGCCGCCAGCAGCACCGCGAACACGGCAAGGGCGGAGAGCGCCAGTCTCATGCCGCGCCCTCCAGCGCCGCCAGCACGGCCAGATAGAGCGGCCGCAGCGCCGGATCGGCCGGATCGCGCAGCTCGGCGGATCGCGGCGGCGCGGCATCGAGCGCGATCCGTACCGGCGATCCGGTCAGCACGACGATGCGGTCGGCCATCGCCAGCGCCTCGAACGGATCGTGCGTCACGAGGATCGCCGTGCGCCCGGCGAGCAGCCGCCGTGTCAGCGCCTGCACGCTGCGCCGGGTGATCGCATCGAGCGCCGAGAACGGCTCGTCGAGCAGCGCGACCGGACGGTCCTCATAGAGCAGGCGCGCCAGCGCCACGCGCTTGCGCATGCCGCCGGACAGCGTCGCGGGCCGCCCCGCCGCCGCATCGACGCCGACCGCCTGCAACAGCGCGGCGGCGCGCGCGGGGTCCGGCCGTTCGCCGCGCAGCCTCGCGCCCAGCACCACGTTGTCCAGCGCCTTCGCCCAGGGCAGCAGCGCATCGTCCTGGGTCATCAGCGCGACGCCGCCTGCGCCGGCGAAGCGGACGCCGCCGCGCTCGATATCGGCAAGCCCGGCGACAGCCCGCAGCAGCGTGGATTTTCCCGCGCCGCTCGGCCCCAGCAGGCAGAGCAGTTCGCCCGGCGCGACCGTCAGGCCGAACCCGTCGAACAGCGCCGTCCCGTCATACGAGACGCCAAGATGAGAGATGTCGATCCGCGTCGCCGCGGGAGAGGAAGCCAAACCCCGTCCCTCCGCCGGTGCTAACCGGTTCAGGTTCAAGGGGTCGTTCCCTGTCGGAACCTCTCAGCCGCGCGACGGCGGCTCCCCCCGGATGAGGAGGCCTGTATAACGGCAAGGCCCGTCCCGGATCGAGTCGAAACATGCGCCGCGTCTTTCCCCTGCTGCTCGCCGCATTCGCCGCCGCGACCTCCGCCTGCGGGGCGGGGCCGCGCGCGGGCGAGCCGCCGCCGCTGGCGTGGGAGAAGTCGAGCCTCACCATCGAGACGTCGAGCGGCGCGCACCGCTTCGACGTCGAGATCGCCGACGACCAGGAGGAGCGCGAGCGCGGCCTCATGTTCCGGCGCGAGATGGCGGCCGACGCGGGCATGCTATTCCTCTACGATCAGGTCGGGCCGCTCGTGATGTGGATGGAGAACACCTATCTGCCGCTCGACATGGTGTTCATCGGCCCGGACGGCGTGGTGGTGAGCGTCGCCGCCGACGCGGTGCCCCTCAGCCGCAATTTCATCCGCTCGGTCGAACCGGCGAAGGCGGTGCTGGAGCTGAACGCTGGCGTCGCCGCGCGGCTCGCCATCGTGCCGGGCGCGCTGGTGCGTCACGCCGCCTTCGGGACGGCCGCGCCATGACCGCCGAACCCGAGGCCGCGCCGCCGGAAGGCTTTGCCCTTGCCGAGGGGCGCGGACCGTTCACCACCCATAACGGGCCGATCTACCGCTATGACGGGGAAGGCGGCTGGAAACGCGGCTTCCGTGTCCTGAAGCGCCACTGCAACAGCTTCGGCCTCGTCCATGGCGGCTGGTACATGGCCTTCGCCGACGGCCTGCTGGCGGAGGCGGTGTTCCGCGCCTCGGGCGCGCCGATGCTGACGGTGCGCATGACCAGCGATTTTCTCGCCGCCGCGCGGATCGGGGATTGGGTCGAAGGCGTGGCGAGGACTTCCCGCGTCACCCACACGATGGCCTTCGCCGAGGCCGAGATCCGCTGCGGCGCGCGGCTGCTGTTCACTGCGTCGGGGGTCTTCAAGCTGATGGAAGGCCATGCCGCGCGGGCGAAGCGCCGCTTGAGCGGAGAGGCCCCCGCGTGATACCCCCCGCAGACGGCGGAAGTTCGGGCCCGCGATGCCGGGGCGTAGCGCAGCCTGGTAGCGCATCTGCTTTGGGAGCAGAGGGTCGCGTGTTCGAATCACGCCGCCCCGACCATCGCGGCCCGAGGGTCCGGATTTGAGGAGCTGAGCATGCTTGCCCGCATCTATCGTCCCGCGAAGACCGCCATGCAGTCCGGCACCGGCCGCAGCCGCGACTGGCTGCTGGAGTTCGAGGCGTCCGAAAAGCGCAAGATCGAACCGCTGATGGGCTGGACCTCGACCGGCGACACCCGCACCCAGCTCCGCCTCTCGTTCGAAACGAAGGAGGAGGCGGTCGCCTACGCCGAGGCGCACGCCATCCCCTATCAGGTGTTCGAGCCGCGCGTGCGCAAGCCGAACCTCAGGGCCTACGCCGACAATTTCAGATACGACCGCAAGGGCCTGTGGACCCACTGAGCGGCGAAGGCCACTTGCGCCCGGCCGCGCCGCTGGCGACAACGTCGCCACGTCCTTGATTTCGGCGCGCTTCTCGAAGCACGCCGGGGTCGCCAGCGTTCTAGACCGGCTCCAGCGCCCGGTGCGGGCCGTCCGGCAGGGTGACGGCGACGGCGTCGCCGGGGCGCACCGTCCCTCCGGCCAGCACGATCCCCATGATGCCCGCCTTGCGGATCAGCCCGCCGTCCGGCGCGCGTCCCAGCACCGCTTGCATGAGGCCCGGCTGAAGCCCGTCGAGCTGGGCGCACGGATTGCGCAGCCCCGTCACCCGCACCACGGCCTCCGGCCCCAGCCGCAACAGCGTCCCGGCGGGCAGGGCGAGCAGCTCGATCCCCCGCGTCGTCACGTTTTCGCCCATCGCACCCAGTTCGATGCCGAACCCGGCGGCGCGCAGTTCGTCGTGGAGTTCGCCATGGATGGATGCACCTGACGCAGATTGGACTGCGAGGATCGCGCGCCACGCAGCGGTGCTTCACCGTCGCCCGGCATGGGCGTCGCCTTCGACGCCGAACCCGGCCACCAGATTAACCGCATCGACACGCGGTTTGCTCATGCCTGGGCCGGACTGAGGCTGACGAAACGACCTTGCCCATCATGGTTACACCTCGCTCCGCCGCGTCCGCGCCGCCGTCTTGCCATGATCGTCCCGGCCAAGTTCAGTGTGACTCAAATCACGGTTCGGCATGTCCGCTCTTATGAACGATCCCTCCCGCCCGCTGCTGATCGCCGGCGTCGCCGTGGCTGCCCTTCTGGCGGGTGCGGGCGGAATTCCTGTTTTCTCAACGTGCCCGAGCCGGGGGCCGCCCGCGAGCAGCAGGTCGCCGCCGCGCCGCCGCACCGCAGATGCAGCGCGCCGACATCAGCCGGATCATCGCCGAACGCAACGCCTTCGCGCCCAGGCCGAGCAGCATCACCCGCGCCGAAACCGCCTTCAGCAAGGCGGCGGACGAAGGTCTGGTCAGCGGCATCTCGGAAGACCGGCCCGCAGCGCCGGATGCCCGGGATTTGAGCGCCCTGGAGGCCGAGGCCCCGATGGCGGCGGTCGCGGCCGCCACCGAAGCGCGGCTCCCTCAAGGCGACGATCTTTTCCAGCGCGGCCTTTACCCTGAGGCGCTCGCCACCTGGCGCGCCGCCGCCGAACAGGGCGACCGCTGGGCGGCCTACCGGCTCGGCATCGAATATCTCGACAGCAAGCCGAACGTCGTGAAGCGCGACCTCGCCGAGGCGGTGAAGTGGATTCGCCAGGCGGCCGAGGCGAAGGCGAACCGCGCGCCCAGTTCGAGATGGGCGGTCTCTACGAATACGGCACCGGCGTTCCGGCCGACATCGCAGCGGCAGCGGGCGCAGGCATCGAGGCCGCCGAGCGCGGTCACGTCCAGGGCCAGTACAACATCGCCACCATGCTCGAAACCGGCTTGAAGGGATTGCCGCCGACCCCATCAAGGCGCTGAAGTTCTACACGCTGGCGGCCGAACAGGGCTTCGCCTCGATCAACTGGACGATCAGGGTCAGGTCGACGAAGACCGCGCCGGACGCCCACGCGAGCGCCTGCGCGCCGCCATGCCGGCGGGGATGTCGCGGAGGCCGAGCACCGCGCAGCAGACTTCAAGCCCATCGAGGATTGATCCGGTGCGCCGGGTGGGGTAGCGTCCACCCATGAACACAGCGAATCCCGTCTGGTCGAACTGGTCCGGGGCCGTCACGGCGCGGCCCTCCGCCATCTGGCGCCCCGCGACGAGGCGGAACTGGCGGCGCCTGATCGTGCTCACAAGGGCGGCCCGATCCGCCCGGCCGGGTCCGGCCACTCCTTCCCGCCGCTCTGCGCCAGCGACGGGGTGATCGTCAGCCTCGATCACATGGCCGGTCTGATCTCCGCTTCGCCGGAAACGGGCGAAGCCGAACTCTGGGCCGGAACGCCGGTCTATATGGTCGAGGCCGCTGCTCCGCGCCCACGGCCTCGCTCGCCAATCAGGGCGACGTGGACCGCCAGACCATCGCCGGGGCGATCGGCACCGGCACCCGCAACACCGGCATCGACCTCGGCTGCTCGACCATGGTCACGGCGCGACGCTGGTGACCGGGGCCGAATATCCTCACCGTCGACGCGAAGAACGATCCTGAACTATTTGAAGCAGCACGTTTATCCATCGGATCTCTGGGCGTCGTCACCCGCTTCCGCCTGAAGCTCAAGGCGGCCTACGCGCTGAACGAGGCGAGCTGGGCGGCGGACGCCGAGGACACCCTCAACCGGCTTGATGAATACGCGGCAAAGGCACCGTCATTTCGAGTTTTTCTGGTTTCCCTATGCGGACCGCGTGGTCGCCAAGTCGCTCGACATCGCCGAGGGCGTCCGGCCGGAACGGGCGCTCGACATCGCCGGGATGAAGGCGCGGGGCGAGCGGGTTTCGGCCGAGAAAGGCCTTCAATAGATCTGCCGGATGGTCCGCTGGTTCCCCCGGCTCCAGTTCATGTGGTTCCACCGCTTCTGACCCGCCAGATGGCGGCGGGCGAGCCCGGCCGGGCAGACGTTCCCTCGACCCCGCACGACCCGCTTCAACGAAATGGAATACGCCGTGCCGCGCGAGTCGGCGGCGGCGGCGACCAGGCGCTGGTCGCCCGAATCCGGGCCGAGCGCATCCCGACCGCGTTCCCATCGAGTTCCGATTCGTGAAGAAGGCCGATGACATCTGGATCAACCCGTTCCATGGCCGCGAGAGCGTCACGCTCTCGCGGTCCATCGAGACCCGAAGATGGACCAGGCGATGGCGGCTGTTCGGGGCGGAGGAGATCTGCCATTCGTTCGGCGGCCGCCCGCGCACCAGGGCAAGCAGCACCGGCTCAAAGCCGCCGATTTCGCGGCGATCTATCCCAAATGGGCCGATTTCGGAGCCGCCCGCCGCCGCGCCGACCAGGGCAAGTTCCTCGCCGTATCTGAAGAAATTGTTCGAAACCGGCATCGCCTGACGGCCCGGTTTGCGCTTCGCTTAACCCCATGAAAGCGTGGCTTCTCTTCGGCTCGATCTCCGGCGTCTCGTTCGGCGGCTGGCTGGCGCAGGTCGCCAAGGGCTCGACACCGTCGATGGCGTCGCCATCGGTCTCGGCGCCGGGCTGGTCGTCGCCCCTGGCGCTCGCCTCGATCCCCTGGAACGCGATGGCCCGCCGCGAGTGGTAGGGCCTCAGCCCTCGACCACGCCGCGACCGCCTGACCCTCGGCCACCGTGTCGCCCTCGGCGTCGAGATCTCCACCACCGTGCAATCGATGGGGGCGGAGACCAGGATCTCCATCTTCATGCTCTCCAGGATGGCCGTCGGGTCGTCCTCGGCCAGCTTCGTTCCGGCGGCGGCTTCGATCTTCCAGACCTTGCCGGTGATCTCGCTGGCGATGGTGGTGTTCATCGGTCGTTCCTCCGTTATGGTTGTCTCAAGCGGGCGGCCAGTCGGCCAGGCGGTATTGCACCGACCCCGCCGTGGTGGCGAAGCTCATCGACTGGCCTTCAGGTAGTCGCGCGTCTCGCGCGGATCGATCACCGCATGGGCCTGGCGAAGGGCGCGGCGAGGTCGTAGGCCGAAGTGCCCTTGGCGACATCCTTGGCCAGTTCCTCGAAGCGCGCCGGATCTCGTCCTCGCGCTTGACCACGCAAACGATGTTCACCGCGACGGCCGGGTCCATGAAGCTGATTTCGGCCCCCGCCCAGGCAGCGGTCGTGTCCGGGCGGCCGCGCCCATATTCAGATAGGCCTGCCCGAAGCTCTTGCGCAGCACCAGCGCGATCTTGGAACGCTCGCAAGCTCCAGCGCCGCCGAAATTCATGATCTTCCCGGCAACCGCCGCCGCGCTCTCAACCCGACGGAAGCCCGGCGTGTCGGCGAGGAAGACGAGCGGCAGGTTGAAGCTGTCGCAGAGCACGATGAAGCTGGCGATCTTGTCGCAGGAATCGGGATCGAGCGCGCCGCCCTTGAACATCGGATTGGTGGCGACGATGCCGACGTACCCGGCCCTTGATGCGGGCGAACGCGGTGACGGCTGCCTTGGCGAAGCGGTCCTTGATCGCCAGCACCGAGCCGGCGTCGGCGATGCTTGGCGATCGCGGATATCGTAGGTCTTGGCCAGGTCTCGGGCACGAGATCGAGCGCCGCCGCATTGCCGTCGGCATGGTCCGCCTGCACCGGCGTCACGGCATTGGCGTGATCCTTGGCGAGTAGGAGAGCGCGCTTGATCCGGCGATCGCGGCGTCGAGTATCGACCACCCGCATCGACGAAGCCGGTCATCTCGCCTATGCAGCCGCCAGCCGCCGGGTCTGCGGGTCCGCCTCCTCGCCGATGGCGACCGAAGTGGTCATCTGGCTGGAGACCGCCAGCACGCGCCTTTGCGCATGACGACGAGATCGGAATTGATGCAGGCGAAAGCGCCGCCGCCATAGGTGAGGCCGAGCACCGCGGCGGCGCGGGCGAGGGCCGGCGGCGGGTGTAGCGCGCCGTTTCGCCCGCGGCCTATTCGGCGCACCCATGATGTCGGGAATGCGCCCGCCCGCGCACTCGTTGAGATAGATCAGCGGCAGGCCGTTCTTCTCGCAGGCGGCGCGCACGAAGCCCTGCTTCTTGCCGTGCGTCTCGGCCGACGACGACCCGTAGGTGGTGAAGTCGGCGGCGTTGGCGCGCCCGCCAGCCGGCCCTCGATCCGCCCGAAGCCGAAACGACGCCGTCGGCGACCCGGCCATCGGCCGCACCGACTGGGCGAACAGGCCTGCACCTCCTCGAAGCTGCCCGGATCGAACATAGCGCCAGCCGCTCGCGGGCGTTGAGAATGCTGGCCTCGCGCCACTCTGGGAGCGCTTGGAGCGAGCCATCGCCAGCGCAGGCGGCGGCACGCGCCTCCGCCAGTCCTCAAGCGTCTTTTCGTAAGGCATCAAGGGCTCACAAATTTGCGTTGAATCGCTCGAAACCGGCGGCGAGGTCGGCGATCAGATCGTCCGCGTCCTCAAGCCCGGCGTGATAGCGCAGCAGGGCCCGGCGGGACGATAGCCGCCGTCCATGCGCTCGATCTTGGTGGGCACGCAAGGCTCGCCGGCCGCCCCACGTGCTCCGAACAGCTCGTAGCCGTCGGGCATCGCCGCCACGGCGGTTTTGGCGGCGGGCTTCCAGTTCGACGCCGAACAGCCCCGACGCCTGCGAAGTCGCGCTTCCACAGCGCGCGTGCCCCGGATCGCTCTCCGGCGCCGGATAGAGCACGCGCTCCACCTCCGGCCGCGCCGCCAGCCAGCGCGCCAGCGTCAGCGCCGTCGCCTGATGACGGGCGAGCCGCACGATCATCGTCCGCATCCCGCGCTGGGTCGAATAGGCGTCGTCGCCGAGACGTTGAGACCCATCGCGCCATGAAGCTAGTACGCGCTTGGCGTAGGCCTCGTTGGCCGCGACCGTGCCGATCAACGCATCGGCATGGCCGACGAAATACTTGGTGGCGGCGGTGATCGAGGATGTCGGCGCCCAGCGCCAGCGCTTGCAGAAGGCGGCGTCGCCCAGGTATTGTCCATCAGCGGCGATCCCGCGCGCCTTCGCGGCGCCAGGCGGCGGGCAGGGACGTCCTGCACCTCGAGGTCCCCGACCCCGGCGATTCCAGATAGAGCGCCTTGGTGTTGCAGGACGCATCAGCGCCTCCAGCTCGGCGACGGTCGCGGTCGCCGGGTAGTAGGTGGTCTCGACGCCGAAGCGCGCGAGCGCCCGCGACAAAATGCCCGCGTCGGCGCATAGACCGTATCCACCATCAGCAGATGGTCGCCCGCGCCAACGCCACCGCCATCAGCGCCGCCGTGCAGGCGGGGCCGGATGGCGTCAGCACGAAGGCGCGCCGCGCCCTCCAGCGCGCTCACCAGTTCCTCAAGCCCCACGTCGTGGGCGTCCCCGGCGGCCATAGCCATAGGGCAGCGTCGCGCCTTCCAGGTCCGCCATCGTCGGGTGCAGGATGGTGGAGGCGCTGAAAAGACCAGCACGTTGACCGCGCCGATATGGTTTTCGGGGTGGCGGCCTGCGTGGTTGAGGCGGGTCGTGTCCTTCATGGGGTCTGTCCGCTGCCTCTTGCGCCGCGCGTCGCTCGGTGAGCATAAGGGTGTGCAGCGCGGCATGTCGGGGGAGCATTCCTCGCTGACCGGGGCCGGGCAATCTGGATGGGACGCGGACATGAAACACGTTCACACGGCATTGACGCTCGCCGCCGCCGCGGCGTCGCTGGCGGCTCCGGCCGCCGAGGCCGCCAGCAAGACCCTCGCCGAGGTCAAGGCGCGCGGCTATCGAAATGCGGGGTCAGCGACGGCCTCGCGGGCTTCTCGAACCCCGACGCCCAGAACAGTGGAGCGGCATCGACGTCGATGTTTGCCGCGCCGTCGCGGCGGCGATCTTCGACGTCACCGCCAAGGAGCGTTTCACGGCGCTGACCAAGGGCGAGTTCGACCTGCTCTCGCGCAACACCACCATCACCATGCAGCGCGACGCCGGGCTCGGCATGGGATTGCCCGGCGTCACCTACTGACGGCCAGGGCTTCATCGTGAAGGCCGACAGCGGCGGCGTGACCAGCACGTCGACGGCCTCGGCGGCGCGACCGTCTGCACCCAGACCGGCACCACCACCGAACTCAACGTCGCCGACTATTTCGGCGCGCACGGCATCGAGTATCCAGATCCTCGCCTTCGAAAAGGAGTCCGAGGCGCTCTCGTACTATGACAGCGGCCGCTGCGACACCTATACGACCGACCAGTCGGGCCTCTTCGCGGCGCGGCTCGAACTCGCCGACGCCAGCGCCCACGTCATCCTGCCGGAGATCATCTCCGGGAACCGCTCAGGCCGGCCGTGCGCCAGGGCGGCACGACGAATGGGAGGACCTCGTGCGCTGGACCTTCTACGCCATGGTCAACGCCGAGGAACTGGGCGTCAGCTCGCAGAACATCGACGAACAGCTTCAAAGCGCCAATCCCGAAATCCGCCGCCTGCTGGGGGCGGAAGGCGATTTCGGCACCCAGATCGGCCTGACCAACGACTGGGCGGTGCGCATCATCCGCAAGGTCGGCAATTACGGCGAGATCTTCGAGCGCAATGTCGGCTCCGGCTCGCCGCTCGGTATCCCGCGCGGCAAGAACGCGCTCTGGACCCAGGGCGGCCTGCAATACGCGCCGCCGATCCGCTGACCGGCGCGGGGCAGGGGATGGGGAAACACTTCGCGTGAGCGCCACGGACGATACGGCGGGCGTATTGCCGCCGGACCGCCCGCCGCGTCCCTGGCCTTGGGAGCACGGACGCTGGCGCGGTCTGCTGCTCCAGGCCGCGGTCCTCGCGGCCGTCGTCGGGGTGCTCGGCTGGTTCGCCGCCAATGCCTGGAGCAGGTGCGCAGCTTCGGCTACGGCTTCATGGACAACACGTCCGGCTTCGAGATCAGCTTCAAGCTGACCGCCTATTCGCGCAACTCCCTATTGGGGCGTGCTCGTCGTCGGCTTCTCAACACGCTGCTGGTTGCGGGGCTGGGCATCGTGCTGGCGACGCTGCTCGGCTTCGTGGTCCATCGCGCGGCTGTCGCCGAACTGGATCGTCTCGCCTCTACGGCCGCCTATGTGGGTTCGTCACAGCGTCCCTGCTGTTGTGGATTCTTCTACCTCGCTCTGCTGCCGACCCTGCCGCCCGCCAAGCAGGCGATTTCGGTGGGCGGCAGCGTCGATCTCCAATCGCGGCCTCTATGTGCCCAAGCTCCATTGGGGCAGGGCGCCTGGGCCATTCCGCTGGGCCTTGCCGCCGGCATCCTGGCCGCCGTCCTGTTCAGCCGCTGGGCGCGCACGCCAGCAAGAGCGACCGGCAAGCGCCCGCCCGATCTGCTGCTGGGCGCGGCGGCCGTCGTGGGCTTCCGCGCTCGCCTTCTTCGCCGCCGGAATGCCGGTGTCGCTGGAGTTCCCTGGCTCCAGGGCTTCAACTTCCGCGGCGGCCTCGCCATCCAGCCCGAACTGGTCGCGCTGGTGCTGGCCCTCACCATCTACACCGCGACCTATATCGCCGAGATCGTCCGCTCCGGCATCGAGGGCGTCTCCGAAGAGGCAGTCCGAGGCCGCCTCGGCGCTCGGCCTCGCGCGGGCAGAGGCTGCGGCTCGTCCGTCCATCCCGCAGGCGATGCGGATCATCGTGCCGCCGCTGACCAGCGCCAGTATCTCCAACCTCACCAAGAATTCCTCTCGCTCGCCACCGCCACCTTCGCCTATCCCGATCTCGTGGCGGTCTTCGCCGGCACGGCGCTGGCGCAGGCCGGGCGCGAGATCGAAATCCTCGGCCTCACGGCGGCGATCTACCCTGACACGCTCAACCTGCTCACCTCGCTGGCGATGAACCTCTACAACCGCCGCACGCAGTTGAGGGAGCGTTGAGATGAGCGACGCGACCCTCAAGCAGCGCGAGCCGCCCGACCGCCCCTGGTCGGCGATGGCGGCGGAATGGCTGCGCGAAAATCTGCTCTTCTCGTCGTGGGCGGGCATCCTGCTCACCCTCCTGTCCATCGCCTTCATCGTGGTGGCGGTGCCGCCGATCCTCGACTGGGCGATCTTCAGCGCGGTGTGGGCAGCGACGCCCGCGAGGCGTGTCTCGGCGAGGGCAAGGGGGCGTGCTGGCCCTACATCGCCGACAGCAGACAGATGATCTACGGCTTCTACGTGCGGTGGAGACGCTGGCACGTCGATATCGTCTATCTGGTGGGGCCGCCGGCATCGCCTGGCTGATGATCCGCGCCTGCCGGGAAGCTCTGGGTCGGCCTCGCGATGGTCTTCGCCTATTCCCGCTGCTCGTCTATGTGCTGCTGTCGGGCGGCATGTTGGCCTGCCCATCGTGCCGTCGAGCAAGTGGGGCGGTCTGCTGCTGACGCTGCTGATCTCGCTCACCGGCATCGTCGTCTCGATGCCGCTCAACGGCCTTCTGGCGCTCGGACGCCAGTCCGCCCTGCCGGTCATCCGCTGGCTGTCGATCGGCTTCATCGAGTTCATTTGCCGCGGCGTGCCGCCTCGCTGATCCTCTTCATGGCCTCGAACCTGTGCGCTCTTCCTGCCCTCGGGCTGGAACCCGGACAAACTGCTGCGCGCGCTGGTCGCCATCTCGCTGTTCAGTTCGGCCTATGGCCGAAGTCGTGCGCGGCGGCCTCGCGGCGATCCCCAAGGGTCAGCGCGAGGCGGCGGCGGCGCTTGGCCTTGGCTACTGGAAGACGACGGCGCTCATCACCATGCCGCAGGCGCTGAAGGTCTCGCTCCCTCCATCGTCTCGTCCTGCATCAGCCTCTTCCGAGGACACCTCGCTCATCTCGATCATGGGCTAGCCTGACTTCCTTCAGGTCATCAGTCCGGCAATTCGGACCCCCGCCTGGTCGACGCCGAACACGGCGTTCACCGGCTATCTCTTCGCGGCGCTCGTCTATTTCGCGTTCTGCTTCGGCATGTCGCGCTACAGCGCCTATCTGGAACACCGTGGGCGGCGGCAAGTCGGGACCGGCAAGGCGCCATGAGCGAGACCTGGGCCATCGAGATGGAGCGCGTGAACAAGTCGGCATGGCGCTTTCACGTGCTGAAGGACGCCACTCTGAAAGTGGCGAAGGGCGAGCGCATCGTGATCTGCAGCCCCTCGGGCTCGGGCAAATCGACGCTCATCCGCTGCATCAACCGCGAGGAGCACCAGTCGGGCCGCATTCTGGTCGAAGGCCACGAGCTGACCAACAATCTCCGCGCCATCGACGAAGTGCGGCGCGAAGTCAGCATGGTGTTCCAGCAAGTTCAACCTCTTCCCGCATCTCGTGCTGGAGAACTGCGCTGGCGCCGTCTGGGTGCGCAAGCGCCCGAAGGCCGAGGCGGAAAAGACGGCGCTGGAATTGCTGGAGCGCGTGCGCATCGTCGAGCGGGCCAAGAAATATCCCGGCCAGCTCTCCGGCGGCCAGCAACAGCGCGTGGCGATCGCCCGGGCGCTCGCCATGGACCCCAAGATCATGCTGTTCGACGAGCCAGCCTCGGCCCTCGACCCGGAAATGATCGGCGAGGTGCCGAAGTGATGGTCGAGCTGGCGGAGGAGGGGATGACCATGCTCCTCGTCGTCACTCACGAGATGGGTTTCACCCGCAAGGTCGCCGACACGTGGTCTTCATGGATTACGGCCGCATCGTCGAGGAAGCCCCGCCCGCCGAGTTCTTCGAAAACCCGAAGCTGAGCACCAAGCAGTTCCTCCAGCAGATCCTCGTCGGCCACTGAGAGGCGGCGAGGGCGTCGCGGCCGCTTGAAGTCCGCGCCGGGCATCCCATGTCCTCAGACGCCGGGGCGAGGCCGGGCGACAGACACCACCTCGTACGCCCGGCCAGAGGAGAATGCATGAAACTCTTTTACTACCCCGGCGCCTGCTCGCTCGCGCCGCACATCGTCCTGCGCGAGGCCGGATTCGCCTTCGATCTCGACAAGGTCGACATGAAGGCCAAGACGACGGCCGACGGCTCCGACTATCTGGCCGTCAACCCGAAGGGGGCCGTCCCGGCGCTGGATCTGGGCGGCGGCGAGGTTCTGACCGAAGGTCCGGCGATCACCCAGTATCTCGCCGACCAGAAGCCCGAGAGCGGCCTCGCGCCGAAGCCCGGCACGCTGGAGCGGGCCCGCCTTCAGGAGATGCTGAACTATCTTTCGTCCGAAGTGCACAAGGCCTTCGGCGCGATCTTCGGCGGCGGCAGCGACGAGGCGAAGAAGGCGGCGATCGAGACCGTCTCGAAGCGCTTCGCCTATCTGGAGACGCTGTTCGCCGACGGGCGCGAATTCGTCTGCGGCGCGACTTTCAGCGTCGCCGACGCCTATCTCTTCGTGCTGCAGAACTGGGCCGGCTTCGTCGGCATCGACCTCAAGACCTGGCCGAAGCTCGCGGACTATCAGGCCCGCATCGCCGCGCGGCCCAAGGTGCGCGAAGCCCTGGTCGCCGAAGGCCTCGCCAAGGCGGCCTGACGCGGAAACGGAAATGACCCCGGCGCGCCGCGGCGCTCCGGGGTCGTCCGCGTCCGTCGTTCAGCCAGCCTTGTAGCCGCCGCCGACACCCGGCCCGTCTTCGCCCTCGCCAGGTTTTTCGGTGCAGCCGGGCGCGGCCTTGCCGTCCTCGCCATAGCCGCCGCCGACGCCAGGACCGTCCTCGCCCTTGGCCGCCGGGGCCTCGGCGTCCTCGCCATAGCCGCCGCCGACGCCCGGCCCGTCGTCGCAGCCGGTTTCGGCCGGGGTCGGGGTGGGGGTCGGTTCCGCCGTTTCGGCGGCCATCGCCGCGCCGAAACCGAGCGCAACGCCAAGCACTGCCATCGATACCAATCTCATGGGCCGCTCCCTCGCGTCTGGTCCACGCGCATCAATCTCCCGGATCGTTGCGGCGGCAATGCGGCATGACGCTGCGTCAGATTGGCTCGGGCAGTCCGGCGGCCTTGCGCTGCGCGGCGACCAGCGGATGCGGCTCGTCGCCCATCGGCAGGACTTCGGCCTCGACCTGACCGAAGGGCTGAAAGCCGAAACGCTGATACAGCGGCAGGGCGCGCGGGTGATCCAGCGTGCAGGTCTGCACATGCAGCCTGCGCGGTCCCTTGTCCCAGGCGATGGCGATGGCCTCGCCGAGGAAGAACGCCCCGAGCCCCAGCCCCGTATAGTCGGGCGCGAGCCCGAAATAGGCGAGTTCGATATTCTCCGGATTGCGGGCGTCCAGCTCCGCATATCCGGCCGGACAGCCGTCGGCGTAGAGCACATAGACCTCGACGCCCGGCTGATGGATCGCCGCCGTCAGATCGGCGTCGCTCATCCGCCGCCGGTTCACCCAGACCCACGGCTTGCCGACGCTCTCATAGAGAAAGCGATAGAAGCCGACCGGCGGCCGCTCGGCCCGGGTCAGCAGCAGGCGGCGGCCGGTGGGCGCGGGGGCCCGCCGTTCGCTGCGCGCGTACATGTGGAGAAACGTGACGGTGGTCTTGAGCGGGACCATGGCTCAGGGGCCGGTGGCGACCGGCGCGTCCTCGCGTCCGCCCCATTCGGCCCACGACCCGTCATAGAGCGCCCCGTCGCGGTGGCCGAGCACGGCGAGCGCCAGCAGCGGCACGCAGGCCGAGACGCCCGAGCCGCAGGTTGCGATCACCGGCTTCTTGAGGTCGATCCCCGCGTCGGCGAAGGCCCGCGCCAGATCGTCCTTGCGCTTCAGCGTGCCGTCGGGCCGCAGCAGCGAGGCGTGCGGCAGATTGATCGCGCCCGGCATGTGACCGCATTTGAGGCCCGGACGCGGCTCCGCCTCCGCGCCCGAAAAACGCGCCGCCGAGCGGGCGTCGACGATCTGCGCGCTGCCCGTCTCCAGCGCCTTGCGCACGTCGTCGAAGCTGCGCACCAGCGACCAGTTGGTGCGCGCGGTGAAGTGGCGCTGGAAGGGCGAGATGGTGGCGTCGGTGACGGGCAACCCCTCCGCCCGCCATTTCAGGAAACCGCCGTCGAGCACCGCGACGTTCTCGTGCCCCATGGCGCGGAACATCCACCAGGCGCGGGCGGCGGCGTACATGCCGTAGGCGTCATAGACGACGACCATCGTGCCGTCGCCGATCCCCAGCTTGCGCACCCGGCTGGAGAACTTCTCCGCCGGGGGCATCATGTGGGGCAGCGGCGAGGAGGTGTCGGCGATCTCGTCGATGTCGAAGAACAGCGCGCCGGGAATGTGCTCGTCCTCGAACTCCTTGCGGCCCGAGCGGTTGGCGGCCGGCAGGTGCCACGAGGCGTCGAGAATGCGGATATCGGGCGTTCCCAGCCGGTCTTTCAGCCAGTCGCAGGAAACGAGAACGGTGGGATCGCTGATGGACATGGGCGCTTGTCAAAGGTTCGGACGCTGCGTTGTAGCGTCGCGGGCGGCTCCGCGTCCACGCTGACGCGTTTCCCCGGCTAGCGCCTGGTCAACCGTGCCTGCACGACATCGACGGCGCCGCCGAGAAATCCGGCCTCGCAATACGAGAAATAATAGGTCCACATCCGCCTGAACCGCTCGTCGAAGCCGAGCGCACGGATCTCGGGCCAGCGGGCGAGGAAGCGGCCGCGCCAGTCGGCGAGCGTGCGGGCGTAGTCGTCCCCCATCGCATGATGCCCGTCCCAGGCCAGGCCGGCGTCCGCCGCCAGGCCGCGCAACGCGGTCAATGTGGCCAGCATGCCGCCGGGGAAGATGTATTTCTGGATGAAGTCGACCGACCGGCGGTAGTTCTCGAAGGACTTCTCTTCGATCGTGATGATCTGCAACGCCGCTGCGCCGCCAGGTCTGAGGATGTCGGCCAGCTTGCCGAAATAGACCGGCCAATAGCGTTCCCCCACCGCCTCGAACATCTCGATCGAGACCGCCTTGTCGTAGATGCCGGTCACGTCGCGATAGTCCTGCAGGCGCAGGTCCACGCGGTCGGCCAGCCCGGCCCGCTGGATTCGGGCGCGTCCATAGTCGAGCTGGGACGGGCTGATCGTCAGGGCGGTGACGCGAGCCCCGCGCGTCCCGGCCGCGTACTCGGCGAAGCCGCCCCAGCCGCAGCCGATTTCCAGAACGTGGTCGCCGGGCCTGAGGTCGATGGCGTCGGCGAGCGCCGCGTATTTCGCGGTCTGCGCTTCGGCGAGGCTCGCCGCGCCGGTGTCGTAGCGCGCCGCCGAGTAGGTCATCGTCTCGTCGAGAAAGGTCTCGTAGAAGGCGTTTCCCAGATCGTAGTGCGCGCGGATGTTGCGCCGCGCTCCCCGCCGCGTATTGGCGCGCAGCGCATGGACCATGCGGTCGACGAGCCGCCGCACGCCGCCCCTGGCGGCGCCTGGCTCGTAGGCGCCGTTGAGCAGACCGCAGCGCAGCACGGCGGTGACGTCGGGGCTGTCCCACTGCCCGTCGAGATAGGCCTCCGCAGCGCCCAGCGATCCGCCCATGGCGAGCCTGGCGAACAGCGCGGTGTCGCGGACCAGCACCTGCGCCGCCGGTCCCGGCTCTCCGCCCCGGAAGTCGAAGCGCCGGCCGTCGGGCAGGACAACCTCCAAGCTTCCGAATCGCAGGCGCTCCAGCACGCGGAAGACCACGCGGCCGGCGAGGGGGATGCGGCGGAAGTCTTCGCGCCGGCATATGGCGGGGCGCGAACTGGGCGCGGTGCTCTCCATGCTCATGCGGCGGTGTCTCTGCTTGCCGGGGTGAATGCCGGGCTGACGCCGCCCGGCGCGGCGGGCGGGCGGGCGACCGGCCGCGCACCGCGCAGCCACGCCAGCAGCGCCTCGGCATGGATCGCCGCGACGACCTTCAGCGTCATCAGCGGATGCCGCACCACGCAGGCGAGCGCAGCCCATGTCGTCAGCGGCCGGCGCGTCCCGGTCTGCGCCGCCGTCAGCAACCAGCCGTCGGTGCCGTATTCCTTGATGGCGAGGGACAGCGTCGGGCCTGGCGGGCGCGCGGCGAAGTCATAGCGGGCCTCCATCGGCACCAGCGGCGAGACGTAGAGCGCCTTGCGGGCGCTGTAGCGGGCGAGTCCGCCATCGCCGGTCGCCGCGGCGGCGACATAGGCATGCGTGTCGCCGAATGTGTTGTTCACCTCGTGAACCACGGCGAAGAGGCTCCCCCCGGCATAGCAGTAGAACAGCGAAATGGGATTGAAGACGAAGCCCCACAGCCGCGGGAAACTGAGAACCGCGATGCGCTCTGGGCGCGTGCCGATCCCCGACTGGCGCAGGCAGTCCTCCACCCAGGGGCGAAGCGGCGATCCGTCGCGGCGGCCGTGGTCGCGGTCGTGAAAGGAGAGGACATTGAAGCGGTTGTGGCTGAACAGGGCGCAGCCGCGCGCAGCGCCCGCAACGTCGTCGACATCGAGGAGCAGCGAGAACACGCGATAGACGAAGCGCCGGGCCGGGCGCGCGCGCGCGTGCATGACACGCCCGGGATAGAGGCCGGGGGTGGGCGGGCCGGTCATTCGGCCGCCAGCGCGGAAGACAGGACCCGGATCTCGCCCGGCGGACCCCAGGGCGCGGGTGCGCCGAGCCGGGCCGCGACCTCCAGGCCGGATGACAGGCCGTCCTCGTGAAAACCGAAGCCGCGCCAGGCGCCGCAGAACCAGGTCCGGCGGACGCCCTGCACGGCGCCGATCGCCCTTTGCGCCGCCTGCGCCGTCATGTCGAAACGCGGGTGCTCGTAGCGGAAGGTTCCGAGCGTCTTGTCGGCTGCCGGCTCGCGCGCCGGATTGAGCGTCACGAAAAGCGGCGCTCGCGGGTCGATCCCCTGCAGGCGGTTCATCCAGTAAGTCAGCGAAACGGCCTTGGCCTGCGCGCCGCCGGAGTCGCCCAGGTAGTTCCAGCTCGACCACACCTTGCGGCGGCGCGGCATAAGACTCTCGTCGCGGTGGAGGACGGCGCGGTTGGCCGTGTAGCGGATCGAGCCCAGAAGCTCCGCTTCGCGCCCGTCCGCGTCGGCGAGCAGGGCCAGCGTCTCGTCGGCATGGCTGGCGAGGACGGCGTGGTCGAAGCGCTCGGGCGCGCCGTCCGCCACGACCGTCACATGGCCCTCGTGGCGTTCGACCCGCGCGACGGCGCAGTTCAGGCGCAACTCGCCCGCGAAGTCTTCCAGCAGGCGCGCCACATAGGTGCGCGAACCGCCGGTGACGGTGCGCCAGGTCAGCGTGTCGAAGCCGGCGAGCAGACGGTGATTGTCGAAGAAGGAGATAAAGGCGTTGGCCGGGAACTCCAGCATCCCGGTGTCCGGCGTCGACCAGATGGCGGCGGCCATTGGCAAGAGGTAGCGGTCGCGGAAGGCCGCGCCGAGCCGCCGCCGTTCCAGATAGGCGCCGAGCGTAAGACCCTCAAGCGTACCCGCAGCAAGATCGATCGGCGCCTGCCGGTTGAAGCGCAGGATGTCCATCCACATCGCGTGATGCGACGGGCGGAAGATGTTGCGCTTCTGCGCGAACAGCGCGCCGATGCTGTCGCCGGCCCACTCCAGGCGGCCGCCGGCGAGACTGACGCCGAAGCTCATGTCGCTCGCTTGGGTCGGAACGCCGAGCCGCGCGAACAGCCGCACGAGATTGGGGTAGTTGGTTTCGTTGTAGACGATGAATCCGGTATCGACGGCGATGCGCGCGCCGTCATGGTCGACATCCACCGTATGCGCGTGCCCGCCCGGGCGCGGCGCCTTTTCGAACAGCACGACCTCGTGACGCTTCGACAGCGCCCAGGCCGCGCCCAGACCCGCTATGCCGGAACCGATGACTGCGATGCGCATGGCGTCTCTCCTCAGGCTTTCAGCGCGGCGAAGGCGGCGAGCGCCCGCTGCCGCCCGGCCTGAAGATCGACGATCGGGGCCGGATAGCTCCGCCCCGGCGTCACCCCGGCTTCGGCGAGCACCGCCGCGGGCGCTTCCCAGGGCCGGTGGATCCAGCGCGCCGGCAGCCGCGCCAGCTCGGGCACATGGGCGCGCACATAGCCGCCCTCGGGGTCGAACTTCTCGCCCTGAAGCACGGGATTGAAGACGCGGAAATAGGGCGCGGCGTCCGCGCCGCAGCCCGCGACCCACTGCCACCCGGCCGCGTTGTTGGCGAGATCGGCATCGACCAGCGTATCGCGGAACCACGCCTCGCCCGCCTGCCAGGGGATCAGCAGGTGCTTGACGAGGAACGAGGCGGCGATCATCCGCACCCGGTTGTGCATCCAACCATAGGTCCAGAGCTGGCGCATCCCGGCATCCACGATGGGAATGCCGGTCAGCCCCCTGCGCCAGGCGGCGAGCCCCGCCGGATCGTCCGCCCACGGAAAATGCTCGAAGCCCGCACGGAACGGACGCTCGGGCAGGTACTGCGCCTGATGCAGCAGATGGTGCGAGAACTCGCGCCAGCCGATCTCGGCGAGGAACTTCTCCGCCCCTCCGGCGAGCGCACGGTCGCGCCCGGCGGCAAGATGGACCGCGTGCCAGATCTGGCGCGGCCCGATCTCGCCGAAATGCAGGTGCGGCGACAGCCGCGAGGTGCCGTCCCGGTCGGGCCGGTCGCGCGCCGCCGCATAGTCCTCGAGCCCGCCGCCCAGAAACGCCGCGAGCCGGGCGCGCGCTCCGGCCTCGCCCGGCGTCCACAGCGCCGGAAACGCCGCCGCCCAGTCGGGCCGTGCCGGCGTCAGCGCGAACGCCGCCAGCGCCTCGCCCGGCACGGCCAGGTCCGGCGCGGCCAGCGCGGCGGGCGCGGGCACGGGGGCGGCGACCTCGCCGCGCGCCAGGCAGGCGCGCCAGAACGGCGTGAAGACCTTGAACGGCTCGCCGGCCCCCGTCTTGATCTGCCACGGCTCGAACAGCAGCCCTGCATTGAACGAGCGGACCTCGATCCCGCGCTCTTTCAGGGCGGCCATGATCTCGGTATCGGCCTGAATGCCATGCAGGTCGTAGCGGCGGTTCCAGAACACCGCGCCCGCCCCGGTCTCGACGGCGAGCCGCCCGATCTCGCGCGCCGCCTCGCCCCGGCGCAGCACCAGCGGCGATCCCAGCGCCGCCAGCGATGCGCCCACCGCCGCCAGCGAATGATGCAGCCACCACCGGCTCGCCCCGCCCAGCGGCCAGGGCCGCTCGCTCTCGTCCTCCAGCACGAAGACGGGCACGACCGGACGGCCCGAGGCCGCCGCCGCGCTTAAGGCCGGATTGTCGGCGAGGCGCAGATCCTGCCTCAGCCATACGATCGCCGGCGAAACCATCCCCTGATGCTCCCCTGTCCTGTCGGGAGAGATACGCGCGG
This sequence comes from Alphaproteobacteria bacterium, assembly GCA_046348585.1. GTDB lineage: Bacteria > Pseudomonadota > Alphaproteobacteria > Micropepsales > Micropepsaceae > JADZAI01. Next base: position 214,162 of record JAXMDZ010000003.1, on the reverse strand, counting down.
ACGGCGGCGGCGGATTACTTTTCCGGGGCGATTTTCTTCGCCGCCTCCTGGCGCTGCGCCAGTCCCTCCATCGAAAGATAGCGCGAACCGGTCTTGGCGGTATCGAGGGCGGTCATGTTGATCGCCCGCACGATGCGCCGGGCGATCCGTCCGTCGCCGTCGATCTGGTCGAAGTCGAGAATGTTGAGACAGCAGGAATCCTGCTCGAACTGCCCGAACGTGTCGAGGCCGAGGCCGAGGAACCAGGTCAGGATCGCCCGGTTCGTGCCGCCATGGCAGACGAGCAGGAGATTGGTCCAGGCCACGTCCTCAAGGATGCCGCCGAAGGCGGGCAGCACACGGTCGCGGAAATCGGCGAAGCGTTCGCCCGCCGCGAAGCGCGCCTCGGGATGGCCGGCCCGGAACATGGAATAGGCGTAGTCGGCCGGATCGAGCGCGGCGCGGGTCTCCATGTCGCCGCCCTGGATCTCCTTCAGCGCCGGGGCGTGCTCCAGCGCCAGATCGCGGCCGCCGAGCACGATGGTTGCGGTCTCGACGGTGCGCGGCAGGCCGGAACAGATCGCCCGGTCGAACGGCACCGGCGACAGCCAGTCGGCCATGGCGAGCGCCTCCTGACGGCCCTGCGGGGTCAGCGGCACGGCGTTGGGGTCGGGGCGGCGCGCGCCGTCGGGGGCGAAGTAGTCGGCCTGGGCGTGGCGCATCAGATAGATGCGGCGGCGGCGGCCGTCCTCGAAGGGCAGGCGCATGTCTCTCTCCTCTCAGGCGAGCGGCGTCTTGCGCTTCTCGAAGATGACGCTCTGCGCGGCCCGGCCGAACCAGCCCTGGCAATCGCCCAGCCGGGCGAAGGCGACGCCGCCGCCGTCCGGGCCGGGATAGGTTTCGGCGTCGAGCAGGATCCATTCGCCGACCGGATCGCGCGCGAAGGAAAGCTGGAGATCGGCGTTGATGAAGGTCCACAGGCGGAAATCGAGCCAGGCCGAGGTGCCGTTGCAGTAATCGCCGGCGATCGCCGCGCGCATCACCGGCAGGATGCGCTCGCCCTCGATGATGTCCCATTTGACCTTGTGCCAGACGGCGGCGGGGCCGGGCTGGCGGAAGGTGCCTTTGACGAAACGGCTTTCGAGCCCGGCGTTGAACGGGCATCCGGCGGGCAGGCCGGGCGAGGTGCCCTGTTCGGGCGGCGGCAGGTCGATGGGCGGCGCGGCCGCGGCGTCGGGCAGCGCGACGGCCTCGCGGCGCAGGCGCAGCACGCTCGCCCGGACCACTTCCAGCCCGTCCGCCAGCAGGCGGATGGCGAGCAATTGCAGCTTCTTGCCGTCGCGCACGATGTCGGTGGCGATGGTCAGCCTGGCGACCGGAACCGGGCGCATCAGATCGACCGTGATGCGGGCGATCCGCATCGGGACCAGCGAAGGCGTCGTCTCGGCGATCTTGACGATCAGCGCGGTCGGCGCGCCGCCGTGCTGCATGTTGGGGTCCCACGGCCCCGCGGCGTTGGGACTGGTGACGGCGGTCGTGCCGTCCAGGCGGAAAATGGCGGTCATGGCGATCCTGAAATGGCGAACGGCCCATCATGCCACAGCCGGGGGCCGGAGCGAGGGGCGAGGGCGGGGCGATTCGCTCCCCTTGACCGTGCGGCCTCGGGGTGGTTGTGTAAAGAACAAAACAGGAACTAACCGGCCATGGACCGCACCGACCGCATCGCAACCCTCGCCGCCCTGCGCGGCCGGCTCGCCGCCCTCGGCGGGCAGGCGGCTCCGCCGCCGGACGCGGCGCGCATCGCGCTCGGCGCGGCGGCGGTCGATGCGGCGCTGGACGGCGGCCTCGCGCGCGGCGCGGTGCATGAAATCTTCGCCGCCCGTCCGGCCGATGCGGCCGCCGCGGCGGGCTTCGCGGTGGCGCTGGCGGTGCGGGCGGCGGCGGCAAAGCCGATCGTCTGGGTCCGGCAGGATTTCCTCGATGCCGAGACCGGCCGCGTCCATGCGCCGGGCCTTGCCGATCTCGGCCTCGATCCCGGCCGCGTACTGCTGGTGCGGGCTAAGGATGTCGCCGCCCTGTTGCGGGCCGCGGGCGAGGCGCTGCGCTGCGCCGCGCTGGGCGCGGTGCTGATGGAGCCGTGGGGAGCCTCGCCCCTGCTCGATCTCACCGCCAGCCGCCGCCTCGGCCTGGCGGCGGAGGAGAGCGGGGTGCCCGCGCTGCTGCTGCGCGTCGCCGCCGCGCCCGCGCCCAGCGCCGCCGCGACGCGCTGGCGGGCCGCCGCCGCGCCCTCTCTCCCGCTGGAGGCGGGCGCGCCGGGGCATCCGGCTTTCGACATCGTTCTTGAGCGCCGCCGGGGCGGGGCAGAGGGCGGACCCTGGGCAGTGGAGTGGAACCGTGAGCTTGGCGTCTTCAGGGAAAGACCGGCGCTATCTGGCGCTGTGGTTTCCCTTCCTGCCGGCCGACCGCATCGGGCGGGCGCGCCGGATGGCGGGCTGCGCCGGGCCGGATGAGCCGCCGCTGGTCGTCGTGGGCAAGGATCGCGGCGCGCTGCGTCTCAGCGCGGTGGGACGGCGCGCCGCCCGGCTCGGCCTCGGCCCCGGCCTCACGCTGGCCGACGCGCGGGCCCGCATCCCCGATCTCGACGTGGCGGAGGACGATCCGCAGGCCGACGCGCGTCTGCTGCTGCGGCTCGCCGCCGCCTGCGACCGCTATGCGCCGTCCGTGGCGCTCGATCCGCCGCACGGGCTGCTGCTCGACGTCACCGGCTGCGGCCATCTCTTCGGCGGCGAGGCGGCGCTTTGCGCCCGGCTCGACGGCGATCTGAAGCGCGCCGGGATCGGCGTGCGCCGGGCGGTCGCGGGCACGCCGGACGCGGCGCGGGCGCTCGCCCGCTTCGGCAAGGGCGGCGTCATCGCTCCGGGTACGGACGAAACCGCCGTGCGGCCTTTGCCGGCCGCCGCGCTCGGCGCGCCGGACGACGCGGTGCAGGCGCTGCGCCGGGCCGGGCTGAAGACGATCGGCGATCTCGCCGCGCGGCCCCCGGCCGTGCTCGCGGCGCGCTTCGGCGAGGCGCTGACGGTGCGGCTGCGGCGCACCCTCGGACACGAGATCGCGCCGCTCGCCCCGCTGCGGCCGCCGCCGCCGGTGCGGGTGGAGCGCCATTTCCCCGAACCCTTCCTGCATGGCGGCCAGATCGAGGCGGTGCTCGCCAGCCTGATCGGCGAGGCGGCGCATCGCCTTGAGGAACGCGGCGAGGGCGGCCGCGTCTTCGAGGCCGTCTTCTTCCGCAGCGACGGCGGCGTGCGCCGCGTGACGGTGGAAACCGCCCGCCCGTCGCGCGACGCGGCGGCGCTGCTGCGCCTCTTCCGCGAACGGCTCGAGACGCTCGCCGATCCCATCGACCCCGGCTTCGGCTTCGACGGCATCCGCTTCGCCGTCAGGGCCGCCGCGCCGCTCGGCCCGGCCCAGGCGGCGCTCGGCGGCCGCGCGGTCGAGGCGGCGGCGCTGGGCGGTCTGGTGGACCGCCTCGTCGCCCGGCTGGGGCGCGAGCGCGTGCTGCGCTTCGCCGCCCGCGACACCCATCTGCCCGAGCGGGCCGCCGTGGCGCTCCCGGCCGCCGCGGCCCCCGCCGACGGCCCGGACTGGACGCCGCCGCCGCCCGGCGATCCGCCCGCCCGCCCGGTCCGCATCTTCGACCCGCCGCAGCCCATCGGCTTCGTCGCCGCGTCGGTGCCGGACGGGCCGCCGCGCCGCTTCACCTGGCGGCGCGCCGCGCACGAGGTGGTGCGCGCCGAAGGCCCCGAGCGCATCGCGCCGGAATGGTGGCGGCCGGGAACGGACGGCGTCACGCGCGACTATTACCGCGTCGAGGACGCGCAGGGCCGCCGCTTCTGGATCTTCCGCGCCGGCCTCTACGGCGAGGGCGGCGAGCCCGGCTGGTTCCTGCACGGCCTCTTCGCATGACGCCCTATGCCGAACTGGTCGCGGCCAGCAATTTCTCCTTCCTGCGCGGCGCCTCGCCGGCCGCCGATCTGGTGCTGACCGCGCTGCTGCTCGGCCAGAACGGCCTCGGCATCGCCGACCGCAACACCGTGGCGGGCGTCGTGCGCGCCTGGAGCGCGCTGCGCACGCTGCGCGAGGACGGCCTGCCGCCGCCGGAGAAAATCCGTTCCGGCGGCGCCCCCGGCGAGCATGTCTGGATCGACAATCCCCGCTTCGCCGCGCTGCCCTTCACGGCGGACGATCTGAAGGCCCGCGCGGCCGCGTTCCGCCTGGCGACCGGCAGCCGCCTCGTCTTCGCGGACGGCGCGCCCGAGATCGCCGCCTACCCGCAGGACCGCGCCGGCTGGGGACGGCTGTGCCGGCTGCTCACGCTCGGCAACCGCCGCGCGAAGAAGGGCGACTGCATCCTCAGTCTCGACGATCTTCTCGCCGATACGCGCGGCCTGCTGCTCGTCGTCCTCTCCGAGCGCCCGCATGACGGCCTCGCCGCGGCGGCGGCGCGGATCGCCGAGGCCGCGCCCGGCGCGGTGTGGATCGGCGCCGCCATGCACGGGCGCGGCGACGACCAGCGCAATCTGGCGCGGCTCGCGGCGATCGCCGCGCGGACGCGCACGCCGCTGCTCGCCGTCAACGACGCGCTCTACGACGCGCCCGAACAGCGCGACCTCCAGGACGTGCTCACCTGCATCCGCGAGCGCACCACCATCGACAGGGCGGGGCGTCTGCTCGCCGCCAACGCCGAGCGCCATCTGAAAAGCCCGGCCGAGATGGCGCGCCTCTTCCGCGCCGCGCCCGAGGCGATCGCCGAGACGCAGCATCTTCTCGGCCGCATCGACTTCGACCTCGGCCAGCTCAGATACGAATATCCCGACGAGCCGGTGCCGCCCGGCTGGGAGGCGCAGGCCTGGCTTGAGGAACTCGTCCGCCGCCGCGCCCCCATGCGCTATCCGGCGGGCGTCCCGGCCAAGGTGCAGCGCCTGCTCGCCGAGGAGCTGGCGCTCATCGCCCGGCTCGACTATGCGCGCTACTTCCTCACCATCCGCGACATCGTCGATTTCGCCGAGAGCCGGGGCATTCTCTGCCAGGGGCGCGGCTCGGCGGCCAATTCGGCCGTCTGCTACGTCCTCGGCATCACCGCCGTCGATCCCAACGAGCACGATCTGCTCTTCGCCCGCTTCATCTCGGCCGAACGGCGCGAGCCGCCCGACATCGACGTCGATTTCGAGCACGAGCGGCGCGAGGAGGTGATCCAGCACATCTACGCCAAATACGGGCGCGAGCGGGCGGGCATCGCCGCCACCGTCATCTCCTACCGCCCGCGCAGCGCCATCCGCGACGCCGGCAAGGCGCTCGGGCTCACCGAGGACGTGACGGCGCGCATCGCGGGCACGCAATGGGGCGGCTGGGGCGAGACGATCCCGGACACCCGCGTGCGCGAGGCGGGGCTCGACCCCGGCAACCCGACGATCGCCCGCGCCGTCGCCATGGCCGGACGGATGATGGGCTTCCCCCGCCATCTGTCGCAGCATGTCGGCGGCTTCATCCTCGCCCGCCGCCGGCTCGACGAACTGGTCCCCATCGGCAACGCGGCGATGGCCGACCGCACCTTCATCGAATGGGACAAGGACGACATCGACGCGCTCGGGCTGATGAAGGTCGACGTGCTGGCGCTCGGGATGCTCACCTGCATCCGCAAGGCCTTCGACCTGATGCGCGCCCATTGCGGCCTCGACCTCGGCCTCGCCGACATCCCCGGCGAACAGGCCGACGTTTACGACATGCTCTGCGCGGGCGATTCCATCGGCGTCTTCCAGGTGGAAAGCCGGGCGCAGATCAACATGCTGCCGCGCCTGCGCCCGCGCACCTTCTACGATCTGGTCATCCAGGTGGCGATCGTCCGCCCCGGTCCGATCCAGGGCGACATGGTGCATCCCTATCTGCGGCGGCGCGGCGGGGCGGAGCCGGTGGTTTTTCCCTCGCCCGCGCCGCCGCACGATCCGGACGAGCTGCGCCAGGTGCTCAGCCGCACCTGCGGCGTGCCGCTCTTCCAGGAGCAGGCGATGAAGCTGGCGATCGTCGCCGCCGGCTTCACGCCGGATCAGGCCAACGGCCTGCGCCGGGCGATGGCGACGTTCCGCAATCTCGGCACGATCGGCCGCTACGAGCGGCTGATGATCGACGGCATGGTCGGGCGCGGCTACGACGGCGACTTCGCCGCGCGCTGCTTCGAGCAGATCAAGGGCTTCGGCAGCTACGGCTTTCCCGAAAGCCACGCCGCCTCCTTCGCCAAGCTCGTCTATGTCTCGTCCTTCATCAAATGCCGCTACCCGGCGGTTTTCGCCTGCGCGCTGCTGAACGCGCAGCCGATGGGCTTCTACGCCCCGGCCCAGATCGTGCGCGACGCCGCCCGCCACGGCGTCGAGATCCGCCCGCCCGACATCAACGCCAGCCTCTGGGACAACACGCTCGAAACCGGGCAGGGCGGGGGGCCGGCGCTGCGCCTCGGTTTTCGCCAGATCGACGGCTTCCACGAGGACTGGGCGGCGCGGCTGACAACGGCGCGCGGCGCACCCTTCCGCGACGCGGAGGAACTGGCCCGGCTTGCGCGCCTGCCGGCCCGCGCCATGCGGCTGCTCGCCGACGCCGACGCTTTCGGCTCCATCGGGCTTGGCCGCCGCGACGCGCTGTGGGCGGTGCGCCGCCTGCCGGACGATGCGCCGCTGCCGCTCTTCGCCGCCGCCGAGGCGCGCGAGCTGGGGGCGGAAGCGCCGAGCGATCTGCCGGTCATGGCGCTGCCCGAACAGATCGCCACCGACTACCAGACCATCCGCCTCTCGCTGAAAGGCCACCCGATGCAGGTGCTGCGGCCGCTCTTCCGGGCCGAGCGGGTCTTGAGCTGCGCCGAAATCGACGCCGCGCCGGACGGCCGCCGGGCGCGCGTCGCGGGCGTCGTGCTGGTGCGCCAGCGGCCGGGCAACGGCAAGGCGATCTTCGTGACGCTGGAGGACGAGACCGGCATCGCCAATCTCGTGCTCTGGGCGCGCACCTTCGAACAGTTCCGCCGCGAGGTCATGTCGGCCCGGCTGATGGTCGCCGAAGGCCTCGTCCAGAAAAGCCCGGAAGGCGTCGTCCACCTGATGACCTCGCGGGTCTTCGACCGCACCGCCGAACTCGACCGCCTCTCCGAAGCCGACAGCCTCAACCCCGATCCCGTCCGCGCCCGCCACCCGCGCGACGTCCGCATCCTGCCGAAATCGCGCGACTTCCATTGACGGTTGAAAGCGCCCGTCTCGCGGGACGCCGACACGCTCGTCCGCACCGGCCCGATTGCCGCGTGCGGCGCAGCCCGATAGCCTCGCGCCGCATGCGCGAGGCGATCGGAATGGCGCGCCGGGGAGGCGATACGGATGGTGCGGATCTACGGTCACCCGCTGGCCGCCTTCTTCTGGAAAGCCGCCATCGCGCTCTACGAGCGGGACGTGCCGTTCGCGTTCCTGATGGTCGATGGCGAACATCCCGAAAATGCCGCCGCCGTCGCGCGCGCCTCGCCCACGGGCCAGTTTCCGGTCCTGGTGGACGGCGAGCGCACGGTCATCGAATCGGCGGCGATCATCGAATATCTCGACCTGCACCACGGCGGCGCGCCGCCGATGGTTCCGGCCGATCCGCGCATCGCCATTGAGGCGCGGCAGATGGACGGCATCTTCGACGACTACGTCATGTCGGTCGTGACGCGGATGGTCCTTTCGGTCCTGCGCGAGACCGACAAGCGCGATCCCCATGTCGAGGGCGAGGTGAAGGCGGCGCTCGACCGCGCCTATGCCTGGCTCGACGGCTGGATGACCGGGCGCGTCTGGGCAGCGAACGAGACCTTCGGCATCGCCGACTGCGCCGCCGCTCCCGCGCTGTTCTACGCCCACTGGGCGTTCCCGATTCCCGAAAGCCACGCGGCGCTTCGGGCCTATCGCGCGCGCCTGCTCGCCCGCCCGTCGGTCGCCCGGGTCGTCGCCGAGGCCGGGCCATGGCTCGGCTATTTCCCGCTCAAGGACCGCGGCTCGCCGGACTGAGCCGCCGCGCTCAGCCCCCGGCGAGCCGCGCCCGCAGCGCCTCGTTCTCGGCTTCGAGCGCCGCCAGCCGCGCCCGCATCGGCGCGGTCGCCTCGGCGATCTCCTCGGGCGTGAAGCGCGGCGTGATGTGCTGCGGACAGTTCCAGTCATAGGCCGCCAGAGTCAGGCGCAGCAGACGCTCCGGCTGCGCGGCATAGGCGGCGTCGATCGTCGCGCCGGTCAGCGCCGGATCGGCATCGAGCGCCAGCGCCTCGGCATGGGCGTAGATCTTCAGCCGCGTCCGCCTTGCGTGATCCATCAGGATCAGCGCGACGCGGCCGTTCGCCATCAGATTGCCGAGGCTGAGATACTGCCGGTTGCCGCGATAGTCGGCGAAGGCGAGCGTGCGGCCGTCGATGACTTTCAGAAACCCCTTCGGCCCGCCGCGATGCTGGACATAGGGCCAGCCGGTTTCCGAAACGCTCGCCATGAAGAAGCTGTCGCGCTCGGCGATATAGGCGGCCTCGCGCTCGGTGAATCGGTCGTTGGCCCGGTCGCCGGCGAAATCCGCCCAGATCTGATCGGCGCCCATTGCCGCCTGCGCGGCGCGGACGCTGGGCGTGGTGGCGATATCGAGAAATCCATAGGCCATGAGAAACCTCGCGAGCAGGGTCCCGGCGGGACCATAGCAGGACAGGCCGGCGTTCGCGGAACGAAGCGCCGGCCCGCCGCCTGCCGGGATCGCCCGGCAGGCGGGATCGTCACGCCGCCAGCGCGGCGTGGACCACGGGGAAATCGATATCGGTCTTCGCCACTTCGTTGAGGAAGTTGGTGAAGACGTTCTCGGCGACGAGCGCGACGATCTCGACGATTTCCGCGTCGCTGAAGCCGCCGAGGCGCACCGCGGCCAGGTCGGCGTCGCTGACATGGCCGCGTGCCTGCGTGACTTTCACGGCGAAGGCGACGGCGGCGGCGGCGCGCGGATCGGACGAACCGCCGCGGCGGTTGAGGGCGATTTCCTCGGGGCTGATCCGGGCGAGGTTGAGACCGAGATAGGTGTGGGCCGAAAGGCAGTAGTCGCAGCCGTTCGCCTGCGCCACGGCCAGCGCGATCCGCTCGCGCGTCTTGACGTCCAGCGCCTTGGTGAGTCCGGCCGAAAGGCCGGCATAGCCGGTCAGGGCCGCCGGGCTGTTCGCCAGCAGGCGGAAGAGATTGGGCACGACGCCGAGCTGGGCGTGGACGGCGGTGAGGATCGCCTGCGAGGCTTCGGGGGCGTCGTCGCGGGCGGGGATGGCGATGCGTGACATAGCGGCTGTCTCCTTGGGGGGAGCCTTGATCGGCTCGGTGGAGAGAGACATCGGACATTTCGGACAGAAGAATAATCGCCTAAGATCGGAAAGTATCTTACCGAATACTGGAATAACGATGGACCGGTTCGAGGCGATGTCCCTCCTGCTGCGGGTGGTGGAGCGCGGCAGCCTGTCGGCGGCGGGCCGCGAACTGGGCGTTCCGCTGCCGACCCTCAGCCGGAAGCTCTCGGATCTGGAGGCCCTGGTCGGCGCGCGGCTGCTGATCCGCACGACCCGCAGATTGACCCTCACCGACGCCGGCGTCGCTTATGTCGCGGCGGCGCGACGCATCGTCGAGCAGGTCGAGGAAGCCGAGCGCGCCGCGTCCGGCGAGTTCCTGACGCCCAAGGGCGAGCTGGTCGTCAGCGCCCCGATCCATTTCGGCCGCCTTCATGTCCTGCCGGTGGTCATCGCCTTTCTCGGGGCCCATCCTCTGATCGACGTCCAGCTCCATCTGTCCGACCGGAATGCGCGTCTGGTCGACGACCACATCGACATGGCGGTGCGGATCGGCGCGCTGGCCGACAGCGCCATGATGGCGACGCGGGTGGGCTCGATGCGCACCGTCGTCTGCGCCAGCCCCGGCCTTTTGGCGGCGCACGGCGAACCGGCTTCTCCGGCCGCCCTGTCGGACATGCCCTGCGTGAGTTTCGAACGGATGGCGACCGCCCAGACCTGGCGTTTCCGCGACCCGTCCGGCGGACCGGCGATGGACCTGCCGGTGCGGCCCCGCCTGACGGTCTCGACGGCAGAGGCGGCAGTGGACGCGGCGGTCGCGGGCGTCGGGGTGACGCGCGTGCTGCGCTATCAGGCGGCCGAGGCGATCGCCGGCGGCGCCCTGCGGATCGTCCTCGCCGACTTCGAGGTCGAGCCGCTGCCGGTCAATCTGGTGCACGCCGGGCGCGGCCTCATGCCGCTCAAGATGCGCAGCTTCCTCGATTTCGCCGCGCCTCGGTTGCGGGCGGCGCTCGCCTGATCGGCGAAGCGGCCTACGGCGCGCGCCGGAATCGGCAAGGAGGAGTCGGCAACGACTGGGGGGAGGGGAAGCGCCTCTGGCGCATTCCGCCGGCGCGATCATTCGGCCGGGGGAAATGGCTCCGCGGGTAGGATTCGAACCTACGACCAGCCGGTTAACAGCCGGCTGCTCTACCACTGAGCTACCGCGGAACGTAGGACGCGCTGGGTATCTTAGTGCCGCCCCGCCCGTCAATGGCGGATTGGGCGTCGCTGCAAAAAGAGCGGGCCGCGTTTCCGCGGCCCGTGAAAGGTAAACTCGAATGGTGGGGTGTCTTCAAGGGAAGACGATCTCTGGATACGCCGCCTTGGTTAAAGAGCCGTTAACGATGCCGCCCGGCGGACTCGTTTGGTTCATACCCATGAAGAAAAGGGGTGGAGGCCACGCCCGGAATCGAACCGGGATAGAAGGATTTGCAGTCCTCTGCGTAACCACTCCGCCACGTGGCCTCGGAACGCAGGATCGTCTGTCCGACGGAATGAAGCGGGGCTCATACCAGAACGATTCACGGCCCACAACGCGCAATCCGGGGCGGGCCGCCAATTGGATTGCCGCAGCGCAGCGCAGTGCTATAAGCGCCCGACTCGAAACGCCGGGCCGGATTCCATGACACAGAGCGGATTTGAAGCAGCGCGCGCCAACATGGTCGACGGCCAGGTCCGCATTGCCGATGTGACCGATCCGGCCCTGATCGCCGCGATGCGCGAGGTGCCGCGCGAGCGATTCGTGCCGGACGGGAAGGCGAGCCTCGCCTATATGGGCGAAGCCATCGAGGTCGCGCCGGGCCGCGAACTGCTCGACCCGCGCGTCTTCGCCAAGCTCGCCCAGCTCGCCGCCATCCGGCCGTCCGACAAGGTGCTCGTCGTCGGCGGCGCGACCGGCTATGCGGCCGCCGTGCTGGCCCGGCTCGCGGCCTCGGTGGTCCTGCTCGAATCGGACGCCGCGCTCTCCGCCTCTGCCGCCGCGACGCTGGCAGCCCTCGGGGCCGCCAACGTCACGGTGGCGACCGGCCCGCTCGCCGCCGGACATGCCGCCGGCGCGCCCTATGACGCGATCTTCCTCGACGGCGCGGTCCCGGCCCGGCCCGACGGGCTGCTCGCGCAGCTGAAGCCCGGTGGCCGTCTTGTCGGAATCGTCACAGACTCCGGCATCGGAAAAGCCCACATTTTCCAGAAGGCGCCCGCCGGAGTCTCCGGCCGGATCGCGTTCGACGCTTCCGCGGCGCCGTTGCCCGGCTTCGCGGCAGTTCCCAGTTTCGTGTTCTAGTCAGAACGGACCGATCGACCCATGACGCTTTCTCCGCGCCGCCTCCGCCCCGTCCTTCTGTCGGCGGCGTCCGCCATGTGCCTGCTGGCGACCGGCCCGGCGCTGGCCGAGACGCTCCAGGAAGCCATGGTAGAGGCCTACACCTCCAATCCCCAGCTTCTGGCCGAACGCGCCCGCCTGCGCGCCACGGACGAGGAACTCGCCCAGGCGAACGCCGGCTGGCGTCCCAAGGTCTCGATCACCGGCAGCGCCGGCAAGGGCCGCGACTACGGCAACGACATCAACACCGACAGCTGGAGCGCCGAGATCACCGCGACCCAGCCGATCTTCTCCGGCGGCCGGGTGCTGGCGCAGCGCGAGATCGCCAAGGCGACGATCCGCGCCGGCCGCGCGGGCCTTGCGGGCGTCGAGTCGAACACGCTGCTGTCGGCGGTGACGGCCTACATGAACGTCGTGCGCGATCTCTCGCTGGTCGAACTGTCGCGCAACCAGATCGACGTGCTCAGCCGCCAGCGCCAGGCGGCGCAGGACCGTTTCGACGTGGGCGAAATCACCCGCACCGACGTCGCCCAGGCCGACGCTGCGCTGTCGGGCGCGCAGACCGGCCTGATCGCCGCCCAGGCGAATCTGGAAGCGAGCCGCGCCGCCTATGTGCGCATCGTCGGCCACCCGCCCGAGAAGCTGGAAGCCGCGCCCGCGCTTCCGGCCCTGCCCAAGACGCTCGACGAAGCGATCGAGACGGCGCTGCGCCTCAACCCCAGCCTGGTCGCCGCGCGCGAGCAGCAGCTCGCCGCCGAGGCCGGCGTCGATCTGGCGATCGGCGCGCTGCTGCCGAGCGTCAACCTGACCGCCTCCTATTCGCGCGGCGAGGTCAATTCCGATTCGCTCCTCAGCCCGGACCGTGAAACCGACGCCGGCTCGATCGGCCTCGGCGCGACGGTGCCGCTCTATCAGGGCGGCGCGGAATGGTCGTCCATCCGCCAGGCCAAGCAGACCAACAGCCAGACCCGCCTGCTCGCGACGCTCGCCGAGCGCCAGACGGTCGAGGCCGTGACCAACGCCTGGGAAGGCCTCGCGGCGGCGCGCTCGTCCATCCAGGCGGCCGAGGATCAGGTCCACGCCTCCGAGATCGCCTATGAAGGCGTCCGCCAGGAAGCCGAAGTCGGCGCGCGCACCACGCTCGACGTGCTGAACGCCGAGCAGGCGCTGCTCGACGCGCGTTCGACGCTCGTGACCAACAAGGCCAACGTCTATATCGCCGCCTATTCGCTGCTGGCGGCGATGGGCCACCTCTCGGCGTCGCAGATCGGCCTGCCGGTCGATCTCTACGACCCGGTGCCGCACGCCGACAGCGTCGCGGGCCAGTTGATCGGGGTTGGCGAAGACTAGTCTTGCGTCCATGATCGGGAATCAGGCGGCGATGGCGAGAGTCGCGCCGCCGGCGACTGGGGGCCGACGATGTCCGATGCTGCGCCGCAAGCTGGCGAACCGACGATGGAGGAGATTCTCGCCTCCATCCGCAGGATCATTTCCGAGGAAGAGGTAGAGGCCCCGCCCGCCGCGGAAGCGGCCGCCGAGCCGGAAGCCGCCGCGCCCGCCGAGGAGCCCGAGGAGGAAATCCTCGAACTGACCGACGTGGTGCCCGAACCCCCGGCTCCCGCTCCGGCCCCCGCGCCCCGGCCGCGCCCCTCGCTGGTCCAGCCGGCCGACGACATCGCCTTCGCGCCCCAGCCCGAGCCCGAACTCGCCGACCTGCCGGACGAGCCGGACATGCCGGACGACGAGGCCGAGGGCCTGATCGCCCCGGCCGTCATCGATCGCGCCGCCTCGGCCTTCGTCGCGCTCGAACGCGACATCGCCATCGCCCAGTCGGAAGCCGGCAAGTCGCTGGAAGGTCTGGTGCGCGCCATGATCCGCCCGATGCTCAAGCAGTGGCTCGACACCCATCTGCCCGACGTGGTGGAGCGGGTCGTACGGGACGAGGTCGCGCGGGTCGCGAGCCGCCGCCGCTAGGCTCGCCCCCAGGACCGATGCTCCAGCGGCCGGGCCAGCCCCGGCCGCTTTGCTTTTCACCCTGCGAAATGCCATGTCCGCGCCCGAAAAGCGCCAGCCGAGACGACGAAGACCATGCTCGACAAGACCTTCGACCCCGCCGCGATCGAACAGCGGCTCTATGCCGCCTGGGAGGCCTCGGGGGCCTTCGCCGGCGGCACGCGCCCGGATGCCGAGACGTTCTCCATCGTCATCCCGCCGCCCAACGTCACCGGCTCGCTCCATATCGGCCATGCGCTGAACTCGACGCTGCAGGACATCCTCTGCCGCTTCGAGCGGATGCGCGGCAAGGATGTGCTCTGGGTCCCCGGCACCGACCATGCCGGCATCGCGACGCAGCTCGTGGTCGAGCGCCAGCTCCGCGAGAAGCAGACCAGCCGTCAGGCCCTCGGCCGCGAGGCGTTCGTGGAGCGGGTCTGGGAGTGGAAGGCGGAATCGGGCGGCACCATCACCCGCCAGCTCCGCCGCCTCGGCGCCTCCTGCGACTGGAGCCGCGAGCGCTTCACGATGGACGAAGGCCTCAGCGCCGCGGTGCTCAAGGTCTTCGTCGCGCTCTACAAGGACGGCCTCATCTACAAGGACAACCGCCTCGTGAACTGGGACCCGTCGATGCAGACGGCGGTCTCCGACCTCGAGGTCGAATCCATCGACGTGAAGGGCCATCTCTGGCACCTGAAATACCCGCTCGCCGACGATGCGGAGCGTTTCATCGTCGTCGCCACCACGCGGCCCGAAACGATGCTGGGCGACACCGGCGTCGCGGTGCACCCCGACGACGAGCGTTACCGGGATCTGGTCGGCAAGCTGGTCCGCTTGCCGCTCACCGGCCGCCTCGTGCCGATCGTCGCCGATTCCTATGCCGACCCCGAAAAGGGCTCGGGCGCGGTGAAGATCACCCCGGCCCACGACTTCAACGATTTCGAGGTGGCGAAGCGCACGAAGCTTCCGGCGATCAACATCCTCAACCGCGACGGCACGCTGAACGATGCGGTGCCGGAGGCCTATCGCGGCCTCGCCGCCGCCGCCGCCCGCAAGCGCGTCGTCGCCGACCTTGAGGAACAGGGCCTGCTGGAGCGGATCGAGGACATCGTCCACGCCGTCCCGCACGACGAGAAGACCAAGACCGTCGTCATCGAGCCGTTCCTCACCGAGCAATGGTATCTGAACGTCCAGCCGCTCGCCGAGACGGCGATGGCGGCGGTGCGCAGCGGCGAAACGCAGTTCGTGCCCGAGCACTGGCAGAAGACCTATTTCCAGTGGCTGGAGAACATCCAGCCCTGGTGCATCTCGCGCCAGCTCTGGTGGGGCCACCAGATACCGGCCTGGTACGGGCCGGACGGCCATGTGTTCGTCGAGGAAACCGAAGCCGCGGCGCTCGCGGCGGCCCGCGCCCATTACGGCGACGACCGTCCGCTGGTGCGCGACACCGACGTGCTCGACACCTGGTTCTCGTCGGGCCTCTGGCCGTTCTCGACGCTCGGCTGGCCCGAACGGACCGAAGACCTCCGCCGCTTCTATCCGACCAGCGTGCTCGTCACGATGTTCGACATCATCTTCTTCTGGGTCGCCCGGATGATGATGTTCGGCACGCGCTTCATGGAAAAGGCCCCCTTCGCCAAGGTGCTCATCCACGCCCGCGTCGTGGACGAGAAGGGCCAGAAGATGTCGAAGACGAAGGGCAACGTCATCGACCCGCTGACCCTCATCGACCAGTACGGGGCCGACGCGCTGCGCTTCGGCCTCGCCATCGCCGCCGCGCAGGGCAAGGACGTGCGCATGGGTCCGGCCCGCGTCGAGGGCTACCGCAACTTCTGCACCAAGCTCTGGAACGCCGCGCGCTTCTGCGAGATGAACGCCTGCGATCCAGTGGCCGGCTTCGACCCGGCCTCGCCCGCCGACACGATCAACCGCTGGATCGTCGGCGAGACGGTCAAGACCGAGCGTCTGGTGCGCGAGGCGCTGGAAGCCTTCCGCTTCAACGACGCCGCGACCGCGCTCTATCAGTTCGTCTGGAACACCTATTGCGACTGGTATGTCGAGCTGATCAAGCCGGCGCTGATGGGCGCGGACGGCGCGCTGAAGGACGAAACGCGCGCCACCGCCGCCTGGGCGCTCGACCAGATTCTGCGGCTGATGCACCCGTTCACGCCCTACATCACCGAGGAACTCTGGGCGAAGATCGGCGAACGGGCAGGGGGCCGCGACGGCTTCCTGATGCTCTCCGCCTGGCCGTCCTACGACGCCGGCCTCGTCGATGAAGCGGCGGACCGCGACATGAACGCGATCATCGAAGGCTGCACGGCGATCCGGTCGGTGCGCTCGCTGCTCAACGTGCCGCCCGGCGCGCAGGTGAACGCCTCCATCGAGCTGAACGGCAAGGTGGAGCGCGCCGTCATCCAGCAGTTCGCGCCGCTCTTCGCCCGACTCGCAAAGACGGCCGTCGCGTTCGAGCCGGTCTCGGGCGAGGCGACCGCCAGCGCGGTCGTCAGCTTCGGCGCCTTCGTGCTCGACCTCACCGGCCATATCGACAAGGCGAAGGAGCTGGCGCGGCTGAAGAAGGACGCGGCCAAGCAGGACGGCGAGATCGCCAAGATCGACGCCAAGCTCGCCAACGCCGATTTCGTCGCCCGCGCACCCGAAGAGGTGATCGACGAGCAGAAGGAACGCCGCGAAGCCGCCGCCGCCATCCGCGACCGCCTCAACGAAGCCATCGCCCGCCTCGGCTAGCGCGGAACGGGCCGCCACCGCGCCCACGCCTTTCTTCCCCCGCCTTCGCGGGGGAAGTACCGGCGAAGCCGGGGAAGGGGGCGCTTTCGCCAATGGCGAAAGCCCGCGCAGCGGCAAAGCACGGCAGCGTGCGCCATTCGCCCCCCATGTCATGGTCCGCGAAGGCAGACCCCACGGCTTCGCGGCCTGCCCACGTCGCGCGCCGCTCACCCCCGGAAGGCGGCGCGATAGGCGGCGGGCGTCACGCCGACCAGCCGCTTGAAATGGCGGCGGAAGGCGAGCGCCGAGCCGAAGCCCGTCGCGTGCGCGATTTCCTTCACCTCGCCGCCCTTCGCCTCCAGCAGGGTCTGCGCCCGGCGCACGCGCTGCGCGATCAGCCATTGCAGCGGCGGCATCCCCATCTCGGCGTGAAACCGCCGGGTGAGGGTGCGCACCGGCATGTTCGCCCGCCGCGCGAGATCGCTCACGCTCGCCGCTCCCCCGGCCTTGGCGAGCGCCGCCTCCAGCACCCCCGCCAGCCCCTTGCCGCGCAGCTTTGGCACGGGCCGCTCCACGAACTGCGCCTGTCCGCCTTCGCGGTGCGCGCTGAACACCATGACGCGCGCCACCTGATTGGCGATGCGCTCGCCGTGATGACGGCGCAGCAGATCGAGGCAGAGATCGATTCCCGCCGTGATCCCCGCCGAGGTGGCGACGCGCCCGTCCTCGACATAAAGCGCGCGGGCATCGACGGCAGCCTCGGGATAGCGGCGTTGAAGCTCGTCCGCCCGCGCCCAGTGGGTCGTGCAGCGCCGCCCGTCCAGCAGCCCGGCGGCCCCCAGCACGAATGCGCCGGTGCAGATCGAGGCGATCTCGGCGCCGCGCGCATGGACCTTGCGCAGCGCGGCCAGCAACGGCGCGGGCAGGGCGGCCTCGGTGTCCTCGATCCCCGGCACGATCACCAGATCGGCCTTCGCAAGGCCGCGCAGACCCTTCGTCGCCACCAGCACCAGCCCGGCCTGCGCCGCGACCGGCCCCGGCGTGGCGGCGCAGACCTCGACGGCATAGCGCCCGCCCGGACAATGGCCGAACACATGCAGCGCCGTCCCGATGTCGAACGGGACGGCCCCCGGCGGGGCGAGAAGGGCGACGCGGCGCATGGGCGCAGGTCCGCTGTTGGCCGAAAGTGATCCTATATTGGCATTCCGGCCGCTCACGTCCAGGCCCGCGCGCGCCTATTTCGACGCCATCGGTTCGAGAAAGAAGGAGGTTCCGATGCCTGTCGTCCACATTTACACCGCCGAAGGCTGGGTCTCGCCCCGGCGCAAGCAGATGATGATCGAGAAGGTCACCGACGCCGTGGTCGCGGCCGAGGGCCGCGAGGAGGTCCGCGCCATGACCTATGTCCTGGTCCACGACGTCGGCGACGGCGGCTGGGGCTACCAGGGCCGCGTCACCCGCCAGACCGACTTCAAGGCCCTCATCCCGCCCGACCCGAAGGACTGACCGGGCCACCGCCCCTCCTCGGCTTCCCTCCCCCGTTCACGGGGGTGGGGGACCGCGAAGCGGTGGAGGGGGCGGTCGCCCCAGTCACAGCCGGGGATGAGGGAACGACCGCAACCCACGCTCCCCTTGTCATGGTCCGCGAAGGCGGACCATCCACGGCTTCGCCCGCGGCCGCAGACTGGAATATCGGAACTGGAAAATAGGACTACAGTCCGATAAGCTGGCTCACCAACCAGGTAAGACAGGTGGAGGCGCGAAGACATGGCGGGTAGGGGGCCGATGCCCACACCCATCGGCGCGGGGGAGCCCCCCCTCCATGGGGCGGGCGAGGAACGAAGATGCTTTCTGCCGCAAGCGCGACATTTTGTGTCGCGGGGCGCGCGGCGTGAGGCCGCCGCGCCTACGCCGCCTGCGGCGCCTCGCCCTTCACGCTGGTGCGGAACATCTCGCGGCGATAGCCGGGATAGTCGTTGATGGCGAAATGCTGCGTCGCCCGGTTGTCCCAGATGGTCAGCATGTGCGGCCGCCATTGCAGCCGGTAGCGGAAGCGTTCTTCCACCGCATGCAGGCACAGCCGCCGCAGCAGCCGCGCCGAGCGTTCGGGATCGTAGCCCTCGATCCGCCGCGTATAGGTCTGGTTGACGAAGAGCAGCTTCTCGCCCGTCTCGGGATGGGTGACGACCAGAGGATGACGCTGCTCCTTCAGCGCCTCGTCGGAGGGCAGGATGGTCATCGAAAGCTGGTCCTGCACCTGCGCGTAATATCCGCCCGCCGCATACGGCCCGCCGGCGGTGTGGACGCCGTAGAGCGGCGCGATCTCGGCCTTGGTTTCCTCGTCCAGCGCGGCGTAGGCCGCCGCCTGGTTCGACCACATCGTGTCGCCGCCCTTGGGCGGGATCTCGTTCGACCACAGACAGGTGAAGGCGGGCGGGGCGGGCAGGTAGGAGAGGTCGGTATGCCAGGCCTCGCCGAAACCGATCTTGGACTGAGGCTCCTTCAGCACACGGATGACCATCGGCCGTCCGTCCAGAGGCTTCACGAAGGGCGTTTCGGTGCGCCCGCCGAGGTCGTCGGTCACCCGCTCCAGATCGTCGAGCGTGATGTGCTGATCCGGCAGGAAGACGACCTTGTGCTTCACCGCCGCCGCGCGCAGCGCCGCCGCGTCGGCCGCGCTCAGCGGCCGGGTGAGGTCGATCCCGGTGACGAACGCGCCCAGCGCCGCGCCCGTCGGCTCGATCTTGAGTTCGCCCATGCGCTCCTCCCTTGGCCCCGCCTGTCCCGGCGGTGGCCTTACTTGCCCTTGAACTCCGCCGGCCGCTTGCCGAGGAACGCGGCGACGCCTTCGCTGAAATCGGCCGAGCGCCCGGCGATCAGCTGCGCCCAGCGTTCGGCGTCCAGCTGCTCCTCGTACGAGCGGTCGAAGCTGCGATTGTACAGGCTGCGGATCTGCCCCAGCGAGACGGTCGGCCCGTTGGCCAGATCGTGCGCCAGCTTCGTCGCCTCGCCCATCAGGTCGGCGTCGTCATACACGCGGTTGATGAGGCCCCATTCCAGCGCCTTCTCGGCCGGCAGCCGCTCGCCCAGCAGCGACAACTCCTTGGCGCGGGCGAGGCCGACGAGGCGCGGCAGCAGCCAGGTCGAACCGCCGTCCGGCACCAGTCCGATGCGGCGGAAGGCCTGCAGGAAGAAGGCCGACCGCGCCGCCAGGATCATGTCGCCCATCAGCGCGAAGCTCATGCCGACGCCCGCCGCCGGGCCGTTCACCGCCGTGATGACGGGAACCTTCAGGTTCCGGATGCGGCGCAGGAAGGGGTGATAGGTCGTCTCCAGCGCGAGCCCCGCATCGCGCGACTCCGGATCGAAATCGCTCGACCCCGCGCCGCCCGCAAGGTTCGCTCCGGTGCAGAAGCCGCGCCCCTCGCCGGTCCACAGCACGCAGCGCACGCCGCTCTCCGGCTTCTCGATCACGTCGAGCGCGCGCTTGAACCCGCCCAGCATCTCCAGCGAGACGGCGTTCATCACCTCGACATGGTTCATCACCAGCTTGGCGACGGGGCCGTCGATCTCCAGCCGGATGCGCTCGAATTCGTGGGTCGTCATGGTGTCCCTCCCGTTTTGCGAAATCGTTTTCAGTCTTCGGCGTTGGCGAGCTTGCGCAGCTCGGCCTTGGCGATCTTCTCGAGCGTCGAACGGGGCAGCGCCTCGACGATGCGCACCGCGTGCGGCCGCTTGAAGGGCGCGAGCTGTTCGGCGCAGGCGGCGGCGATCCGGTGGGGCAGGTCGCCCGGCGCGCCCGGCGCGGGCAGAACGAAGGCGACGGGCACTTCGTCCAGCATCGGATGGCGCTTGGCGACCACAGCGGATTCCTGCACGCCCGCGACCGTGGCGATGACCCGCTCGATCTCCGACGCCGCGACGTTCTCGCCGCCGACCTTCAGCATATCCTTGGCGCGGTCCGCGAAGACGAGATAGCCGTCGCGCGCGACCGTCACGCGGTCGCCGGTCAGGAAGAACCCGTCCTCGTCGAACGCCTCGGCCGTCGCCGCCGCGTTCCCGGCATACGCGGCGAACAGCGACAGCCCCCGAACGCCCTTGATGGCGAGATCGCCGGTCTCGCCGGGTTCGGCCGGGCGGCCGTCCTCGGTCGTCACCTTCAGCGTGTATTCCGGGGCCGGACGGCCCATCGACATCGGCAGGTCGGGCAGGTGGGCGTTGCCGATCGTGCCGTGCGTGATGGTCTCGGTCATGCCCCACCAGCCCAGCGTCTTGACCCGGAAATGCGCATCGGTCGGCATGTCGCAGATCGCATTGCCCCACAGGCGATAGTGATGCGCGGGCACCTCGCGCTCCATCAGGGCGCGCACGCAGAACGGCACCATCGAGGTCCAGGTCGCGCGATGCTTCAGCGACACCGGCCAGAAGCGCGAGGCCGAGAAGCGCGGCTGCACGATGCAGGCGCAGCCCGCCCACAGCGAGGCGAGCACCGAATAGGCCTGCGCATTGGTGTGGAACAGCGGCAGCGAGGTCAGATGCACGTCGCCGGGCGTCAGCGTCTCGTGGGCCGCATTGACGCGCCCGCCCCACAACGCATTGGCATGAGTCCACAGCACCGCCTTCGGCCGCGAGGTCGTGCCGGACGTGTACTGGATCGAAAAGTCGGCGAGCGGATCGGCCGGGCGGGAGTCGGGCGCGAAGGCGTCGGCGTCGATCCCGTCGAACAGCGCCTCGGCCTCGGGCCGGTTCGCGCCCGGATCGTCGCCGTTGTCGGTCGCGGTCACGGCAAGGAAGCTGAACTGGCGCGACGCGCCGTTCACGAGCGCGGCGAATTTGGGCTGGGTGATCGCCGCGACCGCACCGCTGTGATCGGCGAAATAGGCCAGCTCGTCGGCGGTCGATTTGGCGTTGGTGGTCACCGCCACCGCGCCGGCATAGCCGCAGCCGAGCCACGAGATGACCGCCTCGGGGCAATTGTCGAGATGCACCAGCACCCGGTCGCCCTGCTTGACGCCGCGCGCCCGCAGGCCCGCCGCGAAGCGGCGGATGCGATCGGCGAACTGGGCGTAGGTCCAGCTCGCGCCGGGACCGTCGAACGGCTCCCAGATCAGGAACACGCGGTCCGGCCGCGTCGCCGCCTGGAGATCGATCAGCGTACGGATGTCCTGCCCGGCGAAGGGCATGACGTGGGGATTGGGCAGCGGCGGCAGGGCCATGGTGCGGCCTATTGGAAGACGGGATCGCGCTTCTTCAGGAAGGCGATGACGCCCTCGCGGAAGTTCGGATGGTCGGCGAGGCCGCCCTGGGTCACCCGCTCCAGTTCAAGCTGCGCTTCGAGAGAGTTGGACGGCGAGGCGTCCAGCACTTCTTTGATCTTGGCGAAGCCTTCGCGCGGCCCCTTGGCGAGCCGGGCGGCGAGGGCGTGCGCCGTCTCCATCAGCTTGTCGTCGTCGACAGCCTCCCAGATGAGGCCCCATTCGGCGGCCTTCTCGGCGGGCAGCCGGTCGCCCAGCAGCGCGAGCGCCCGGGCGCGGGCGCGCCCGACGAGGCGCGGCGTGTACCAGGTGACGCCGACATCGGGCACCAGCCCGAGCTTGGGTCCGAAGACCTGGACGAAATACGCCGACTTCGCCGCCAGCACGATATCGCCCGCCAGCGCGAGGCCGACGCCGCCGCCGGCGCAAACGCCGTTCACGGCGACGATGACGGGTTTGGGAAACTGGCCGAGATCGCGGGCGAAGGGATTGTAGCCGATCTCCATGGAGTGGGCGACCTGCTGGCCCATCGAGCGCGAACCGTCATTGGCGAAGCCGCTGTCGGCGAGGTCCGCGCCCGCGCAGAAGCCGCGTCCCGCGCCGGTGATCAGCAGCACCCGGACGGCCTCGTCCGCGGCGGCTTCGCCCATCGCCACCCGCATTTCCTCCATCAGCGTCTTGTTGAGGCTGTTGAGGGCTTGGGGGCGATTGAGCGTAAGCGTCGCGACGCCGTCGGCGACGGCGTAGGTGATGGTCGAGTAGTCCATGGCGCGTTTCCGGTATTGTTCTGCGTGCGCCAGACTAGGCGCACCGGAACGATCCGGAAAGCTGTCGTTGCGTCAGGCCGCCGAGGCGGAACCGCGCACGATGGTGAGCTGCTCGTCGCTGACCACCATGTTCCGGCCGCTGCGCTTGGCGGTGTAGAGGCAGGAATCGGCGCGGCGGACCAGTTCTTCCGCCGTATCGCCGGGGCGCAGCGTGGCGACCCCCAGCGAAATGGTGATCGAGCCCAGCGTCTCGCCGGAACTGCGCTTGACGACCTTCTTCGACTGCACCGCCTTGCGGATCTGCTCGGCGAGCATCCGGGCGTTGGCGAGGGTGGTCTCGGGCAGGATGACCGCGAATTCCTCGCCGCCGTAGCGGGCGGCGGTGTCGCGTCCCTTGACGTTCTCGCGGAAGCACGAGCCGACGAGGCGCAGCACCTGATCACCGGTCTGGTGGCCCCAGGTGTCGTTGAAGCCCTTGAAGTGATCGACGTCGCCCATGATGACGCAGAGCGGCGCGCCGGTCTCGACCGCATCGGTCAGGCGGTCGTCGAAATGCTTGCGGTTGGCGAGCGAGGTGAGCGCGTCGGTGCGCGCTTCCTGGCTGATTTCATCGACCTTGGAGCGCAGGCCTTCGATCTCGACCGAAGCCTTGGTCAGGCGGAACTCCAGCGACTCGGCGCGCTGGCGCATGGCCTGGGTCGCGGCGGCGAGCTGGCGGGCGACCGCCTGGAGCGTCGCGCCGTCGATGCCGCGATCGACCTGGCCGCTCACCGCGTCGAGCGCGGTGCCGTAGGTGCGCGTCTGGTGGCCGGCCTGTGCGACGGATTCCTGGATCGAGGCGATCGAGGTGCCGAGGCCGTGCGCGACGGCCAGCACGGTCTGGGCGTCGCTCGGGGCGTTGAAGAAGCGGGTGCGCAGGCTCGTGCTCGCCGTTTCCGACCACTGGCCGCCATTGGCGAAAATCGCTTCCAGCGCGGTCGAAAGGTCGGGGTTGGCCCCGGCCGCCTGTGTGTACCAGATCTCGAAGTTCTCGGGCGTCGGGGGGACGTCATAGGCCTGCATGGCCTCGAGCGCCTGGGCAGCGAATGCCCGGCTGCGAGAAAGATCGATCGGAGACGTCGCCGCCATGTGTGACCCACTACCCCCAAGTAAAGTCAGCCGCGCCTTCCCGCACGACCGGCCGAGACTGCCGCAGCCAGCCCAAATATCCGGTTAATGCGGCGGCGAGACATGGGCAGAACCCGCGCTTTCGGCTATAAAAGCCCGCCGCAATTCGCGTCGCCGGAGGAGACAAACCATGAGCCTGGCGGAAAACGTCGCGCCGATGCCCGAGCGCAACCCCGTCGAGAAGTCCATTCGCGCCGTCCTGGACCGCCAGAAGGCGGCCCACATCAAGGAAGGCCCGGCCCCGGCCGAACGGCGGATCGACTGGCTCGACCGCTGCGTCGACCTGCTGGTCAGCCACAAGACCCAGATCGTCGAGGCGATGGCCTCCGATTTCGGGCATCGCAGCCACGATCAGTCGCTGCTGACCGACGTTTTCGGCTCCATCGAAACGCTGAAATTCGCCAAGAAGCACCTGCGCTCGTGGATGCGCCCGGAAAAGCGCCGGCCGAATTTCCCGCTGGGCCTGCTCGGCGCGAAGGCCGAAGTGCAGTTCCAGCCCAAGGGCGTGGTCGGCGTGATCAGCCCCTGGAACTTCCCGGTCAATCTGACCTTCACGCCGCTGGCCGGCGTTTTCGCGGCCGGCAACCGCGTGATGATCAAGCCGTCGGAGTTCACCCCGGCGACCTCTGAACTCATGGCCCGCATGTTCCGCCTCGCCTTCGACGAGACCGAGGCGGCCGTCATCACCGGCGGCGCGGCGGTCGGCGAGGCGTTCTCGCGCCAGCCCTTCGACCATCTGCTGTTCACCGGCGCGACCTCGATCGCCTACCACGTCATGCGGGCGGCGGCCGAGAATCTGGTGCCGCTGACGCTCGAACTCGGCGGCAAGTCGCCGACCATCGTCGGCAAGGGCGCCGACATGGCGCAGGCCGCGCAGAAGATCATGGTCGGCAAGACGCTGAACGCCGGCCAGATCTGCCTCGCGCCCGACTATGTGTTCGTGCCCGAAGGCCAGGCCGAAGCCTTCGCCGCGGCGGCCGAAAGCGCCATCGGCACGATGTATCCGACGCTGAAGGACAATCCCGACTACACC
This sequence comes from Alphaproteobacteria bacterium, assembly GCA_046348585.1. GTDB lineage: Bacteria > Pseudomonadota > Alphaproteobacteria > Micropepsales > Micropepsaceae > JADZAI01. Next base: position 189,525 of record JAXMDZ010000003.1, on the reverse strand, counting down.
TCGGTCATCAATCAGCGCCACTACGACCGCCTGCAGGGCTATGTCGCCGACGCGAAGGCGAAGGGCGCGAAGGTCGTGGAGATCAATCCGGCGAAGGAAGACTTCACCCAGCAGCCCTATCACAAGATCCCGCCGACCCTGGTCCTCAACCCCACCGAGGACATGAAGATCATGCAGGACGAGATCTTCGGCCCGCTGCTGCCGGTGAAGACCTACGGCTCGATCGACGAGGTGGTCGGCTACGTCAACGACCACCCGCGTCCGCTCGGCCTCTACTATTTCGGCAATGACGGCGCGGAAACATCGAAGGTGCTGGAGCGCACGACGTCCGGCGGCGTGACCGTCAACGACGTCATCATGCATGTGTCGATGGAGGACCTGCCGTTCGGCGGCGTCGGCCCGGCCGGCATGGGCGCCTATCACGGCATCGACGGCTTCCGCACGTTCAGCCACGCCAAGGCAGTCTATCGCCAGTCGCGGTTCGACGTCGCGGGTCTGGCGGGCCTGCGTCCGCCCTATGGCGAGAAGCTGCGCGCCATGATGACCAAGCAGATCAAGAAGTAGCTACGGCTACGCGGCGGCGAGGGCGGCTCCGGCCGCCCTCGTGCGCGGCAGTTCGACGATCGCCGTCGTGCCTTCGCCTTCGACGCTCTCCAGCCACACCTTGCCCTCGTGCGCCTTGACGAAGGCGCGCACCAGCGCGAGGCCGAGCCCGGTGCCCTGCTTCTCGCGGGCATAGGTATTGTCGGCCTGTTCGAATGCGCCGAAGACGCGCTCCAGCATGTGCATCGGAATGCCCGCGCCGCGGTCGGTCACCTCGATGCGCAGCGCGCCCTCGGCGGTCAGCGCGGTGCGGACCGTCACCGGCTCGCCCGGCGCATTGTGCTTGATGGCGTTCGACAGCAGGTTGATCACCGCCTGGCGCATCATGCGGGCGTCGACATAGACCTGCGTCTCGCAGTCGTGGGCGTCGAACACCAGCGAGCACCCGGCGGCGGCGGGATGGCCGCGCGCCACCCGGATCGCGTCCTCGATGAAGTCGCAGGGACGCGCCCAGTCCTGCGCCAGCGCGACCTTGTTGGCCTCGATCTTGGCGATGTCGAGAATGTCGTTGATGATGCCGAGGAGGTGCTGGCCGCTGCGCTCGATGTCGGCGAGGTACTCGCGGTATTTCGGATTGCCGATGGGTCCGAACAGCTCGTCGCGGACGAGCTGGGAAAAGCCTATGATGGCGTTGAGCGGCGTGCGCAGCTCGTGGCTCATATTCGCCAGGAACGACGACTTGGCGTGCGAGGCCGACTCAGCCTCGCTCTTCAGCGCCATCGCGTCCTCGCAGGCCTTGGCGAAGCTGCGGGCGAGGTCCTCGCTGTGCAGGTGCATATAGACCAGCTCGACGAAGCGCTTCTGGGCGGTGCCGGCCATGAAGGAGAACCAGATCAGAGCGATCGGCAGCAGGACCGCGGCGGTCATCGTCAGATCGGACGGTTGGGTCAGGAACGCCGTGCCGGTCATGGCGACGTTGGAGATCGACACGGCGGCCATGAAGCGGCGGCTTTCGCCGTGCTCGTTGACAGCGTTCGCCATCACCAGGATGCAGAGCGTCAGCAGCGTGAAATTGTTGATCGGCACGCCGGGCGCCCAGAGCAGGAACGACGCCAGGCCCCAGACCAGTCCGTTCAGCACATAGAGCGCCAGAAAGGCGCGGTGCCAGGTTTCGTGGTCGGCGATGACCGGACGCAGCTTCAGATAGACAGCCGAAAGCACCCCGGCGAGGATCGCCCAGACCGTCACGAGCGCGGCGAAGAGAATGCCCCGATCTGCCGGAATGTGGCCGAGCTGGTCCAGCAGGCAGAAGGCGGCGGCGAGACCGGCGGCCAGGAACGGCACCGCATAGGCGCCCCGGCTCGTGGCCGCGGCGGTGACGTCGAGCTGCTCGCGCGTCATGCGGCGGGCGTTCGCGTGCGGAGTGTCTTCTGACGACGTCATGGGCAGCCAAGTGAGCGGCCGGCTTCCTGCCGGCTTCGCTACACTAGCCGCATCCCATTAAGGGCGGTTGTGCTCGGCCCCGACAAATCCGCAAGTCGTATTAACCCGCCAGCGATTTGGGTTATCGCTTCCTTACCTCAGCGCACCAGCGCCTTGGCCGCCGCCTTCTCCGACGCCTGATAGCGCATGAAGGCCTTGAAGACGCCGAGCTTGAGGTCGGGGTCCAGCCCGTCGGCGATGCGGAAGATCTGCTGATAATACCAGCCCTGCGCCCCGAATCCGTTGATCAGCCGGACGATGGAGAAGGGCGAGTTGAGCGACAGCCAGCCGCGCCCCATGACCAGCGACTTCTCGAACGAGGGCAACTCGTCCGCCTTGCCGTCCAGCAGCGCGCGCACGCAATCGGGCGCACCGCACATCGGACGGCCGATGCCGATCGCCTGCGTCGAACCGTCGTTCAGCGCCGCCTCCATGCCGGCGCGGGTCCGGAAGCCGCCCGTCACCATCAGCGGCATCCCCGCCGCCTTCACCATCTCGTCGGCGTAGCGGGCGAAATAGGATTCGCGCGCCTTCGTGCTCTCGCGCACGCCGCTCTCGAAGACCGGCTCCAGCAGGCCCTCGAGCCCCGCCATCTTCGGCTGCTCATAGGTGCCGCCGGAGATTTCGAGGAGATCGACCTTCTCCTGCGTCAGCCAGCGCGCCACCTGAAGACTGTCCTCGAAGGCGAAGCCGCCCTTCTGGAAGTCGGCGGAGTTGAGCTTGACGCTGACGGGGAAGTCCGCGCCGACCGCCTTGCGCGTCGCCCGCACGGCTTCCATCAGGAACCGCGCGCGGTTCTCCAGGCTGCCGCCCCAGGCGTCGGACCGGATATTCGCCTTGGGGCTGAGGAACTGCGACAGCAGATAGCCATGCGCCGCGTGGATCTGAACGCCGGTAAATCCGGCCTCGCGCGAAACGGCGGCGGCGTGGGCGAAGCGGCCGATGAAGTCGAGAATCTCGGCCTCGGTCATCGCCCGGGGCGGTCCGAAATTGCCGCCGGGCAGCGAGAGCGAAATGGCGGAGGGGGCAGGCGGGTTCGGGTTGACCGCCTTGGGCGTCTGGCGGCCGGGGTGGTTGATCTGCACCCAGGCATGGCCGCCGCCGCTCTTGGCCGCCGTGGCGAAGGTCTTGAGCGCCGCCATCGCTTCGGGCGTCTGCGGCCCGTCGATCGCCACATTGCCGGCCCGCTCCAGCGAGCGGCGGTCGATCTGGATATTGCCGGTGATCTGGAGGCCCGGCCCCGATTTCGCCCAGCGCTCGTAGAGCACGCGGTGCCGGTCCGTCGCCCGGTTGAGGACGTCGCCCACGCCCTCGGTCATCGCCGCCTTGGCGATGCGATTGGGCAGCACGGCGCCGCAGGGCAGGGGAAGGGGATCGGTCAGGGCGACGGGCATGGAGCGGCTCCGGGATGGCGATGCGCGAGATTAGGCGGATCGGGGCCGTTCCGCCAAAGGGCTCATAGCCCTGTTCGCGCTTCGGTCCGGGAATCGGATTGGGCTAGTCTCGCCCAAAGCGATTCGCGCCTCAGAGCCCCCAGTCCGCATTCATGGCCAAAAACGATCTGTTCGCCGGTCTTGACGACGGCAAGGTTTATTCCGCGAAGGATATCGAGGTTCTGGAGGGGCTTGAGCCGGTTCGCCGCCGCCCCGGCATGTATATCGGCGGCACCGACGAGCGCGCCTATCATCACCTTGCGGCCGAAATCATCGACAACGCGATGGACGAGGCGGTCGCCGGCTACGCCACCCATATCCAGATCGACCTGAGCGCCGAGGGCGTGCTGACGGTCCGCGACAACGGCCGCGGCATGCCGGTCGATCCGCACCCCAAGCTGAAGCCGAAATCGGCGCTGGAGGTGATCTTCACCGTCCTCCATTCGGGCGGAAAGTTCTCCGGCGACGCCTACCAGACCTCGGGCGGCCTGCACGGCGTCGGCGCCTCGGTCGTCAACGCGCTGTCGGAGTATCTGGAGGTTGAGGTCGCCCGCGACCGCCAGCTCTGGTCGATGCGCTTCGAGCGCGGCAAGCCGATCGGCAAGCTGAAATCGCTGGGCGCGGTGCAGAACCGGCGCGGCACGACGGTCTCGTTCCGGCCCGACCACGAAATCTTCGGCAAGGAGATGCGCTTCAAGCCGTCGCGGCTCTACCGCATGGCGCGCTCGAAGGCCTATCTGTTCCGGGGCGTCGAAATCCGCTGGTCGTGCGATCCGGCGCTGATCCGCGAGGGCGACGAAACCCCCGCCGAGGCGACGCTGCACTTCCCCGGCGGCCTTGCCGATTTCCTCGGCGCGGCGCTGGAGAAGGAAACGACGGTGACGCCGCGTCCCTTTGCCGGGCGCTTCGAGGCCAAGGACAAGCGCGGCGCGGTCGAATGGGCGGTGCACTGGGCCCCCGGCCGCGACAGCTTCGTCAATTCCTACGCCAACACGATCCCGACGCCCCAGGGCGGCACGCACGATCTCGGCCTGCGCGGGGCGCTGACGCGCGGCCTGCGCGGCTATGCCGAACTCGCCAACAACAAGCGGGCGGGCAACATCACCGCCGACGACGTGATGGCCAGCGCCTGCGCCATGCTCTCGGTCTTCATCCGCGACCCGGAGTTCCAGGGCCAGACCAAGGACCGGCTCTCCAACCCGGAGGCGCAGCGCTTCGTCGAAAGCGCGGTGCGTGATCATTTCGACCACTGGCTGGCCGAAAGCCCGGTCGATGCCGACCGCCTGCTCCAGCACGTCATCGAAGTCGCCGACGAGCGGATGCGCCGCCGCGCCGAGAAGGAAGTGGCGCGCAAATCGGCGACGCGGCGTCTGCGCCTGCCGGGCAAGCTCGCCGACTGCGCGCGGGACGCCAGCGAGGGCACGGAGCTGTTTCTGGTCGAGGGCGACAGCGCCGGCGGCAGCGCCAAGCAGGCGCGCGACCGCAACACGCAGGCGATCCTGCCCCTGCGCGGCAAGATCCTGAACGTCGCCAGCGCCGCCGCCGGCAAGCTTCAGGCGAACCAGGAACTCTCCGACCTGCTCCAGGCGATCGGCGCGGGCACGGGGCAGAAATATCGCGGCGAGGACGTGCGCTACGACAAGATCGTCGTGATGACGGACGCCGACGTGGACGGCGCGCATATCGCTTCGCTGCTCATCACGTTCTTCTATCGCGAGATGCCGGGCCTCATCCGCGACGGCAGGCTCTTTCTGGCGATGCCGCCGCTCTACCGGCTCCAGCAGGGGTCGAAAGTCACCTATGCCCGCGACGAGCGGCACCGGGACGAGCTGATCCAGACGTTTTTCAAGCCGAACGCGAAAATCGACATCGCCCGCTTCAAGGGCCTCGGCGAGATGATGCCGGCGCAGCTCAAGGAAACCACCATGCAGCCCGGCAAGCGGACGCTGCTGAAAGTGACGATCCCCGACGGCGAGGAAGGCGAAACCGGCGATCTGGTCGAGCGGCTGATGGGCCGCAAGCCCGAATTGCGCTTCCAGTACATTCAGGAACACGCCAAGTTCGTCGAAGACATCGACGTCTAGCCACGGGGGGCGGGCGCATGAAGCGGGTCTTCACCTTCAACTGGCAGAACGCGGCCTTCGACTACGAGCCGTATCCGATCTGCTACATCCCGCAGATCCTCAGCGAGGCGGACTACCGCGACCTCGCCGGCAGCTACCCGCCGCTGGAGCTGTTCAGGTTCATGCCGGACCTCGGCGACAAATATTCGCTCGCCTTCCGCAACAACCCGAGGAACTACCACGCGTTCCTCGCCAAGTGCCCGCCCTGGCGCGACTTCGTGGAGACGCTGAAAAGCCGCGCCTTCCTGAACGAGGTCTTCGGCTTCCTCGAAAGCCGCAATATCGACCTCGGCCTCAAGGGCTACGGCCACCGGCACACGGCGCGCACGCGCGGGCCGCTCAGCCGCCTCGTCAACCGGCCGGTGCTCAGCACGCGCATGGAGTTCTCGGTCATGCGCGCCAATGGCGGCCACATCCTGCCGCACACCGACGCGCCCGGAAAAATCGTGACGATGGTCTTTTCCTTCGTGCGCCCCGGCGAGTGGGACGCGGCCTGGGGCGGCGGCACCGACGTGCTGAAACCGAAGGACCCGGCGCTCAGCTACAACCAGGTCAACCGCCAGCTTCCGTTCGAGGCGGTCGATGTCGTCAAGACCTTCCCGTTCACGCCCAATCAGGGCCTGATGTTCGTCAAGACCTACAATTCGCTGCACTCGGTCCAGCCGATGACCGGCCCGGAAAGCGGGTTGCGCAAGACTGTGACGATCAACATCGAAAGCCTGCGCTGATCGCCGCCCCGGCGGTCTTCAGAACGGATTGAGGTTCTTGAAGAAGGCCGAGACCGCGTGGCGGCGCTGCTCGCGGCGCACCACGTCCTCGCCCGTCACCCAGTTGAGCTGGATCACCTGCCGCTCGCCCTCGAAGGATTCGTGGCCGTGCCAGGCGTTCGGCGTGCAGGGGAAGACCAGCAGCGTGCCGTTCACCGGCGGCACTTCGGCGGCGAAGTTTTGAAGATCGCCCGGCCCGTTGAGGATGCGCAGGCATCCCGCATGGCTCTCGAAGGCGTCGCTCGCCCGGTTGAGATAGACGAGCACGGTCACGACCTTGGTCTTGGAGTCGAGATGGATCTGCCCGTCGCGGGCCCGCGCCCGGCTGCGCAGCGTCGTCATGGTCGGCTTGCCGGAAAGGTCGATGCCGAACTTGCGCTCCACCGCCTCGCGGAAGGCATCGCCCTCCAGCTCGTCCAGCACGGCCCGCAGACCCGGCCCCGGCTTCTGGGTGAAGACCGGGAACGAGCCGGGCTTGCCGATCTTGGGATAGTCGGCGAGCGCCCGCTCGAAGGCCTCGCCCGTCACGAAATGCGGGACCACGACATAGGGGAAGGGCTTGTCCGTTACGGGGGTGCGCTCGAAAGCGTCGAGGTCGAGAACCGTCATGTCGCGCTCTTAAGGTTAAACTTGGACGTGGTGTCGCGGCCGCCCCGCGTTCATGATCTTAGCCCAAGCCGGTGGAGGAGGCACGAGTCGGTGCGGGCGATCCTGACGATCCTGGCGATGTTCGCGCTCTGCGCGCCGGCGCTCGCCGCCGACGGCGAGGCGCTGGACCTGCGCGACGGGCCGGGCGAGGAGGGCCGCCTTCTGGACGAAGCCTGGATCATGCGCTGCCCGGAAGGCGAACGTCTGGTGGGCCTCCGCCTCCGGGCCGACGAGCGGATCGTCGGGGCCGAGGCGATCTGCGCCGATCCGGCCGGACGCGCGCCCCATGTCTGGACCCTGCCGCCGGGCGGCCGCACGGCGTCCGAGGCCGCGAACGACCGCGGCGACGGCCACATCCTCCACGCCAGTTCGCGCGGAATCGCGCGCTTTCAGGGCAGCAAGGCCCTGGTCATCAGCGTGCCGCGCCGTCCTGACCCGCGCCCCGCCGAACGGCCGGCGGGCTTCCGGCCCGAGCCCGGCGATCTCGTCTGTCCGGCGGGCAGGGTGGTGACGGCCCTGCGCACCGCCCAGGCGGCCGAGGGCGGCGGCCTTTCGGGCGTGCAGATCGTCTGCGGCGGGGGCGACGGCGACCCCCTCCCTGTCGGCGCCCCGCTGGGCGCGCGCGGACCGCTCGTGCAGCAGGTCCAGTGCGGCGGCGCGAGCGCCAACCCGCATGACGGCACGGCCGCCGACGCGCTGCTCGGCTCGGGTTTCGACGGCCGGCTGGAGAGCCTCGGCCTCACCTGCGCCGCCGGGTAAGGGCGGACGAACCTGCCGGTAGCGGCGGTTTTCCTTGACTTGCGGCCGTCCATTCCCATATTGCGCCGCAACGTAACGACGGAGTCGCGGGGGACTACGGCCCCCAAGGCGCTGCGCCGGTCCGAGCGACTGAACCCGCTCCCGGCTCCCGACCCAAGCGAAGTCCGGCGGATGCGTATGGAGTTGGCGGAGGCCCGGATCGGCATCGCTCGCTCAGGTCCTAACGCCGATCCACGAAGAGTTACATGACGACGTTCGCCGATCTCGGCCTCAGCGAGGAATTGCTGAAGGCTGTCGCAGACACAGGCTACACCACCCCCACACCGATCCAGGAACAGGCGATCCCGCACGTGCTGCGCGGCCGCGACGTTCTGGGTCTCGCCCAGACGGGCACCGGCAAGACCGCCGGTTTCACCCTGCCGATGATCGACATTCTGGCGTCGGGCCGGGCCAAGGCGCGCATGCCGCGCTCGCTCATCCTTGAGCCGACCCGCGAACTCGCGGCGCAGGTCTCCGAGAGCTTCGTCAAATACGGCAAGCACCACAAGCTGACCCAGGCGCTGATCATCGGCGGCGTGGCGTTCGGCGACCAGGACAAGAAGCTCGACCGCGGCGTCGACGTTCTGATCGCCACCCCCGGCCGTCTGCTCGACCAGTTCGAGCGGTCCAAGCTGATGCTCAGCCAGGTCCAGATCCTCGTCATCGACGAGGCCGACCGGATGCTCGACATGGGCTTCGTGCCCGACATCGAGCGCATCGTGAAGCTGCTGCCCTTCACCCGCCAGACGTTGTTCTTCTCGGCCACCATGCCGCCGGAGATCACCCGTCTCGCCGACCAGTTCCTGCACAACCCGGTGCGGATCGAAGTCGCCCGCCCGGCGACCACGGCCTCCACCATCGAGCAGCGCCTGACCGTCATCGACGCGCAGGACAAGCGCGAGGCGCTGCGCCGCCTCATCCGCTCCGAGCCGGTGCAGAACGCCATCGTCTTCTGCAACCGCAAGCGCGACGTGGATATCGTCGGCAAGAGCCTGAAGAAGCACGGCTTCGACGCCGCCCCGATCCACGGCGATCTCGACCAGGCGACCCGCACCGCGACGCTCGATCTCTTCCGCGCCGGCGGCCTCCAGATCCTCGTCGCCAGCGATGTCGCGGCGCGCGGCCTCGACGTGCCGAGCGTCAGCCACGTCTTCAATTTCGATGTGCCGATCCACTCCGACGACTACGTCCACCGCATCGGCCGCACCGGCCGCGCGGGGCGCAGCGGCGTTTCGATCACGCTGGCGACGCCGCACGACACGAAATACGTCGACGCCATCGAGAAGCTGACCGGCAAGACGATCGACCGCTTCACGATGGAAGGGCTTGAGGAAGCCCGCCGCCCGGCCCGCGAGGGCGAGCGCGAGGGCGGCCGCCGCGACCGCGACGCCGAGCGCCGTTCGCGCGACCGCAAGCGCAAGTTCGACCACGCCCCGCCGCCGCGCCCCATCGAGGAAGGCGTGTCGATGGAGGCCTTCCGTCCCGATCCCGAACTGGTGGCCGCCGCCGCGAGCGCCGCGCCCGCCGAGCCGGTCGCGGCCGAGGACAAGCCCGCCCGCGCCCCGCGCAACGAACGCGCCCGCAACGCCAAGCGCGAGCCGCGCCCCGAGCGCGCGCCGCGTGAAGAGCGCGCCCCCCGTGAGGAACGCGCCGCCCGCGAGGAACGTGCCCCCCGCGAAGAGCGTGCGCCGCGCGAGGAACGCGCCCCGCGCGAAGATCGTCCGCGCCGCGACGAGCGGTCCGCCGGTCCGCAGTCGCGCGACGACAAGCGCCGCGAACGCCGCGACCGCTACGCCAAGGACGATCTCGGACCTTCGGTGGTCGGCTTCGGCGATCACCTGCCGGCCTTCCTGACCATCGCGGTGCCGCGCATCTGGGAGACCCCGGCGCGCCCCGAACCGGAAGCCGCGCCCGCCGCCGACGAGGCGGCCGAAGCCGCCTGATCGCCCTCGTTCCGCCACGAAGCCCCGCTTGGCTGGCGGAATGAAGCCTCTGGTCCTGACGGCCGCCATCCTGTCGTTTGCCGGTTCCGCATCGGCGGCCGGCACGGACTGCGCCGCGTTGCAGCTCTGCCGCGACTACGCGATGCAGACCATGTGCCTGCGCTGGCCCGACCTGCCGCGCCAGCGCACGGACGAGGAACGGACGATTTCCCGGCTTGGGGAGCGGCTGGCGGAGGGCTCGTGCCGATATCCGGCGGACGAGTCCTATGACGCCGGATGCGCGCGGGTCGTGGCCATGACGTTCGCGGACGACGAGCGCACCCGCTGCGAGGCGCTCATCGGCGCGATGCGCTAGGTTCCGCCGCGCATCGCCGCGAGCCGCGCGAGACCGGCGTCGATCGTCTCCTGCTTCTTGCAGAAGGCGAAGCGCACGAAGCGCGTCGGCGCGTCCGCGCCGTAGAACACCGACAAGGGGATCGAGGTCACGCCGTGCCGCACGGTCAGGCGCTTGGCGAAGGCGACATCGTCCTCGTTGACGCCGAGCGGACCGAAATCGGCGGTCACGAAATAGGTGCCCTCGCAGGGCATGGTGCGGAACCCCGCCGCCGTCAGCCCCTTCACCAGCGCGTCGCGCCGCGCCTGGAAGATGCGGGGCAGGGCCAGATACCAGTCCTGCTCGTGATCGAGGCCGTGCGCGACGCCGATCTGAAGGGCGGGCGAGGTCGTGAAGGTGACGAACTGGTGGATCTTCGAGATGGTCCCGATCAGCGCCGCCGGGCCCATGATCCAGCCGATCTTCCAGCCGGTCAGCGAGAAGATCTTGCCCGCCGAACCGACCCGCACCGTGCGCGCGCGCATCCCCGGCAGGGTCGAGGGCGGCACATGGGTGAGGCCGTCGAAGGTCAGGTGCTCATAGACCTCGTCGCAGAGCAGCAGCAGGTCGTTGTCCCGCACGATGGCGGCGAGGCCCTCCATCTCGGCCGGTCCGAAGACCCGGCCCGACGGATTGTGCGGCGTGTTGACGACGATCAGCCGCGTGTGCGCCGTCACCGCCGCGGCGATGGCGTCGAGCGGCAGCCGCCAGCCGTCCTCGTCCAGCTTCACGCCGACGGCTCGCGCGCCGATGGCTTCGATGATCGGCCGGTAGCTGTCATAGGCGGGGTCGATCAGGATCGCCTCGTCGCCGGGGCTGAGCAGCGCCATCAGGCAATCGGTCAGCGCCTCGGTCGCGCCGGAGGTGACGACGATCTCGCGCTCCCAGTCGTAGTCGAGGCCGTAGTGCCGCTGCGCGTGGCGGGCGAGCGCCTGGCGCAGGACCGGCAGGCCCATCATCGGCGGATACTGGTTCGGCCCGTCGATCAGCGCCCTGGCCGCCGCCTCGCGGACCGAAAGCGGCCCGTCCTCGTCCGGAAAGCCCTGGCCGAGATTGACGGCCTTGTGCTCCGTCGCCAGCGCCGACATGACGGTGAAGATCGTGGTGCCGAGGCTGGCGAAGAGCGGATTTCCGGGCGGGCGTGCGGCGGTCATTGATGCTCAATCCTTGTGCAAGTGCCCAAGCTGTAATCAGGGCGCGGCTAGACCTAGCGGGCAGGCGCGCCGGGGACCCACAAGATTTGGCGCATTTCCCGCTCTTTCGCGGCGGCGGACTCTGGCACGCCGCGTGCTAACGTAGATTCAGACACCGGGGCCCGTCGGCCATCCGGGCCGAACACGCGCACCCGAGGGCTCCAGACCGCTATGAAGAAAATCGAGGCGATCATCAAACCCTTCAAGCTGGACGAAGTGAAGGAAGCGCTTCACGAAGTCGGCCTGCAGGGCATCACGGTGACCGAAGCCAAGGGCTTCGGACGCCAGAAGGGCCATACCGAACTTTATCGCGGGGCGGAATACGTCGTCGACTTCCTGCCGAAGGTCAAAATCGAGGTCGTCCTGAAGGACGATCTTCTGGAGCGCGCCGTCGAAGCGATCCAGAAGGCGGCCCGCACGGGACGCATCGGCGACGGCAAGATCTTCATCAGCAATGTCGAGGAAGCCATCCGCATCAGGACCGGCGAGACCGGCCTCGACGCGATCTAGACGGCGCAGCCCGCGCCGGACGCATGTAGCCGATCCATCAGGAGAGCATGGGACTATGACGACACCCGACGATATCCAGAAAATGATCAAGGAGAAGGAGGTCAAGTTCGTCGACCTGCGCTTCACCGATCCGCGCGGCAAGTGGCAGCATGTGACCTTCGACCTCTCGCTGGTCGACGAGGACTTTCTGACCGAAGGCACGATGTTCGACGGCTCGTCCATCGCCGGCTGGAAGGCGATCAACGAGTCCGACATGCTGCTGAAGCCGGATCTCGAAACCGCGCATCTCGATCCGTTCTTCGCGCAGACCACGCTGACGCTGGTCGCCGACGTGTGCGAGCCCACGACCGGCGAGCGCTACAATCGCTGCCCGCGCTCGATCGCCAAGGCGGCCGAGGCCTACATGAAGTCGCTGGGCGTCGGCGACACCGCCTATTTCGGCCCCGAGGCCGAGTTCTTCATCTTCGACGATGTCCGCTTCGAGCAGGGCATGAACAAGGGCTACTACTTCCTCGACAGCGCGGAAGGCCCTTACAACTCGGGCACCGACTACGAGACCGGCAATCTCGGCCACCGGCCGGGCGTGAAGGGCGGCTACTTCCCGGTTCCCCCGATCGACTCGGGGCAGGACATCCGCTCCGAAATGCTCGCCGTCATGGGCGAACTCGGCATCCAGCCGGAAAAGCACCACCACGAGGTCGCGCCCTCGCAGCATGAGCTGGGCTTCAAGTACAACACGCTCGTGAAGTGCGGCGACTACATGCAGATCTACAAGTATGTCGTCCACCAGGTGGCGGCGGCGTACGGCAAGTCGGCGACCTTCATGCCCAAGCCCATCAAGGGCGACAACGGTTCGGGCATGCACGTCCACCAGTCGATCTGGAAGGACGGCAAGCCGACCTTCGCCGGCTCGGGCTATGCCGACCTGTCGGAGACCTGCCTCCACTATATCGGCGGCATCATCAAGAACGCGAAGGCGCTCAACGCCTTCACGAACCCGCTGACCAACTCCTACAAGCGCCTCATCCCCGGCTTCGAGGCGCCCGTGATGCTCGCCTATTCGGCGCGCAACCGCTCGGCGTCGGTCCGCATTCCGTTCTCGTCCTCGCCGTACGGCAAGCGCATCGAGGTCCGCTTCCCCGATCCGGGCGCGAACCCCTATCTCGCCTACGCCGCGCTGCTGATGGCCGGCCTCGACGGCATCGAGAACAAGATCAATCCGGGCGGCCCCGCCGACAAGGATCTCTACGATCTGCCGCCGGAAGAGGCGAAGTCGTTCCCGCAGGTCTGCGGCTCGCTGCGCGAGGCCCTCGAAAGCCTCGACAAGAACCGCGCCTTCCTCAAGAAGGGCGGCGTCTTCAGCGACGACTTCATCGACAGCTGGATCGAGCTGAAGATGCAGGAAGTGTACGCCTTCGAGCACACCCCGCATCCGATCGAGTTCCAGATGTACTATTCGGTCTGATCCGCAAGGACCGGACGAAAGCGGAGGGCCCGGGAGCGATCCCGGGCCCTTTCCTTGTGGCGGCGTCCTTCGCCGCCCCGCACAATGGCGCGATGCGAGTCGCCGTCACCAGACATTCCCCCGAGGCCGAACCTGCCGACCCCGCGCGCGAGGCGTTGCGCCGGATCTGGGGCCATGCCGAGTTCCGGGGCCTTCAGGCCGCCATCGTCGCCGAGGTCATGAACGGCGGCGACGTGCTGGCCGTGCTGCCGACCGGCGGCGGCAAGAGCGTCTGCTACCAGATCCCGGCGATCCTGCGGCGCGGCGTCGGTCTCGTCGTCTCGCCGCTGATCGCCCTGATGGCCGATCAGGTGGAAGGCCTCAAGCAGCTCGGCGTCGCCGCCGCGCGGCTCGATTCCGGCCTCGACCCCGAAACCCGCGCCGCCGTCTGGCGCGCCGCCGAGGCGGGCGAACTCGACCTTCTCTATGTGTCGCCGGAGGGCCTGGCGCAGCCCTATCTGGTCGAGCGCCTCCAGCGCCTCGACCTCTCGCTGATCGCCATCGACGAAGCGCACTGCGTGAGCCAGTGGGGCCACGATTTCCGTCCCGACTACCGCACGCTCGGCCGCCTCGCCGAAGCCTTCCCCGGCGTGCCGCGCCTCGCGCTCACCGCGACCGCCGACGCGCGCACCCGCGACGACATCCTCTCCAGCCTGCATCTCGATAGGGCGCGCGTCTTCGTCGACAGCTTCGCGCGCCCCAATCTGGCGCTGAAGGCGGAGCGCAAGGAAAGCGCCGGACGCCTCGCCACCGACCGCCGCGTCGCCGAACTGGTCGCGGCCCGGCGCGGCAAGGCGGGCATCGTCTATTGCGGCTCGCGCGACGGCACGGAACGCCTCGCCGAAACGCTCGCCGCCGCCGGCATCCCGGCGCTCGCCTATCACGCGGGCCTCGATGCGGGCGAGCGCGACCGGCGGCTGACCTGCTTCCTCAACGACGACGCCGGCGTGATGGTGGCGACCATCGCCTTCGGCATGGGCGTCGACAAACCGGACGTGCGCTTCGTCATCCACGCCGACCCGCCGGGCTCGATCGAAGCCTATTGGCAGGAGGTCGGCCGTGCCGGGCGCGACGGCGATCCGGCCGAAGGCATCACGCTCTATGGCGCGGCCGACATCGCCTGGGCGCTGCGCCGCATCGACGGACGCGACCTGCGCCCCGAGGTGAAATCGGTCCAGGTCCGAAAGGCCCGCCAGCTCTACGCCATGCTCGACGGCGCGGTCTGCCGGGCCGCCGCGGTGCGCAGCTATTTCGGCGAGGCCGGAGCGGGGCGCTGCGGCGTCTGCGACATCTGCCGCGAGCCGCCGTCCCTGACCGACGCGACCGAGGCCGCGCAGAAGGCGCTGGCGGCGGTGCAGCGGCTCGGCGGACGGCTCGGGCGCGGACGGGTGATCGACCACCTCACCGGCCGCACCAAGGACGTGCGCCCCGACGAGTCCGGTCTCAGCACCTACGGCATCGGCCGCGACATCGCCCCGCGCGGCTGGCGCGACGTGATCGACCATCTCCTGTTCGAGGGCCTGCTGCTCGAAGACCCGAACGACGGCAAACCCCTGCTCGCGCTCGGCGACGCCGAGGCGGTGCGCGAGGTCTATCGCGGCCAGCGCCGCATCGCGATCCGGCGCGCCCCGGACGCCTACGATCCCTTGACCCGCTCGGGCGATCCGCGGCGGCGGGGCCGGGGCGATGCGGCGGCGCGCGAATCCCGGTCGGCGGCGCTCGACTCGCTCCCCGCCGCCGCGCGCGAGCGCTTCGACTCTCTGCGGGCCTGGCGGCGCGAGCGCGCGGCGGAGCAGGGCGTGCCGCCCTATGTCATCTTCCACGACGCCGCGCTGATCGAGATCGCCCGCGCCAACCCTGCGCGCCGCGCCGAACTCGCCGAAGTGCAGGGCGTCGGCCAGGCGAAGCTGGACCGCTACGGCGCCGCGGTGCTGGCCCTGCTGTCGGGCATGGATTGAAGGGGCAGGCGGCCCTTAGCCCCCAAAGCGTTCGCGCCCGCCGGGGGACGGCGGGCGCGACCTTGGGGCTTTCGCGTTGCGGGGGATGTTCAGGCCCCAAGCCGGTGTCGCCACCGGCACGACTGACCATCGCGCCGTGCGCCCGCAAACTCAAAACAACACGGTGAGAGTGATTTCTGAACGGATCGTCAGGATTTCCGCCCGGCTTGATTGACAGCCCCGATGGTGCAACCAGACTTCGCCGCACCGTCCCGAACCCCCGCGGAGCGTCATGGACAGCGCGTACGATCTGGTCGTCGTCGGCGGCGGCATCGCCGGCGGCGCGCTCGCCATCGTCATGGCCAGGGCCGGGTACTCGGTCCTGCTCCTCGAAGAGACGGACGCCTTTCAAGACAAGGTGCGCGGCGAGTGGATCGCGCCCTGGGGTGTCGCCGAGGTCCAGCACCTCGGCCTCTACAATCTGCTGCTGTCGGCAGGCGGCCATCACCTCTCCCGTCACACCACCTACGAAGAGAGCAGGCCGCCCGAGGCGGCGGACGCCGCGTCCATGCCGCTCGACGTGTTCATTCCGGGCGTGGCCGGTCCGCTCTGTCTCGGTCATCCGCTGCATTGCCAGACGCTGTTCGACGAGGCGGGCCGGACGGGCGCGACCGCGCTGCGCGGCGTCGCCGTCGAGCGGCTGACCTTCGGCCCGTCGCCCTCGGTCGCCTACACCCACAAGGGCGAGCGGCGCACCGCCCGTGCGCGGCTGATCGTCGGCGCGGACGGCCGCACCTCGATGGTGCGCGACGCGGCGCGCATCGTTCTGCATCAGGACCCGCCGCATCATCTCTTCGCGGGCATGCTGATCGAGGGCGCGCACGGCTGGGACGAGGGGCTGCAGGCGATCGGCACCGACGACGGCTTCGCCTTCCTCGCCTTCCCGCAGGGCAATGGGCGCGTCCGGCTCTATGGCAGCTATCCGCTCGACCGGCGCGGCCGCTTCTCCGGCCCGTCCGGCCAGCGCGACTTCCTCGACGCCTTCGTGATGGGCTGCGCCCCGGCCAACCGCTATCTCGCTGAGGGCACGCCGGCCGGGCCGGTCATGACCTATGTGAACGCCAGTTCCTGGACCGACACGCCCTATGCGGAAGGCGTGGTCCTGGCGGGCGACGCGGCGGGCTGGACCGACCCGATCATCGGGCTCGGCCTGTCGATCGCCTATCGCGACGTGCGCATGGTGACGGACATCCTCAAGGCCTCGGACGACTGGAGCCCGCCGGTCTTTGCGCCCTATGCCGAGGAGCGCGCCGAACGGACGCGCCGCCTTCGCTTCGCCGCCGCCCTGACCGCGACTCTCGACGCGGAGTTCGGTCCGAAGGCCAGGGCGCGCCGCCACAGCTATCACCAGCGCAGCGCGCACGATCCGCTGCTCGCCATCCATGGCCTCGCGATCATGGCCGGGCCGGAAACGGTGCCGCCGGAGTTCTTCACGCCCGAACACCGCGCCCGCGTGCTGGGCGAGCCCGGCTGAGGCGGCCTTCGGCGCGCCGGTTTCCGCCCCGGTAACTGGACAAGCCGGGCGCAGCGCGCCAAACCGATGGAAGCCCAGGAACACAAGATCGGAAGACCGGCATGAGCGAGACCATCGACCCGCGCACCCCCATCCTCATCGGCGGCGGCCAGTTCACCCAGCGCACCGCGCAGCAGGGCAAATTCGCCGAGGGCGAGGCCCCGGTGCCGATGATCGCCCACGCCGCCCGTCTCGCCGCCGCCGACACCGGCGCTGCGGACAAGGTGGTTCCGGCGATCGACGCCATCGCCATCGTTCGCCTGATCGCGGATTCGTCCGAGGGCGGACGGCTGCCGGTCGGGGCCGTCACCAATCCGCCGCGCTCGGTCGCCCGCCTGCTCGGCGTCAGTCCGAAGCGTGAGATCTACACCGCCGCCGGCGGCAACACCCCGCAGCAGCTCGTCAACCATTTCGCCGAGGAGATCGCCGCCGGCCGCACCGAAGTCGCGCTGCTGGCGGGCTGCGAGAATCTGGCGACGCTGCTGGGCGCGCTCAAGGCCGGCATCAAGCTCGAATGGGGCGACGACGCGGGCGGCGAGCCGGAAGCGTTCGGCGACTATCGCCGCGGCGTCAACGACTACGAAAAGCTCCACGGCCTCTCGTTCCCGGTCAACAACTACCCGCTGTTCGAGAACGCCCTGCGCGGGGCGAAGGGGCGCACCGTCGCCGAACACCAGAAGAAGCTGGGCGAGCTCTTCGCCCGCTACAACGATGTCGCGGCCGCCAATCCGCTGTCCTGGTTCCCGGCGCGCCGCACGGCGGAGGAGATCGCGACGCCGGGGCCGAAGAACCGCTATGTCGGCTTCCCCTACACGAAATACATGAACGCGGTGATCGAGGTCGATCAGGCCGCCGCCGTGGTGATGACCAGCGTCGGCAAGGCGCGCGAGATGGGCGTGCCCGAGGAGAAATGGGTCTATCTCCATGGCTGCGCCGAAGCGACCGACATCTGGCACATCACCGAACGGTCCGATTACACGGTCTCGCCCGCCATCAAGCTGATGGGCGAAAAGGCCTTCGCCATGGCGGGCCTCACCATCGCCGACATCGGCCTGATGGACCTCTATTCCTGCTTCCCGAGCGCGGTCGAATACGCGCTCGACGCCTTCGGTCTCGCGGAGGACGACCCGCGCGGCTTCACCGTCACCGGCGGCCTGCCGTATTTCGGCGGAGCGGGGAACAACTACGTCATGCACTCCATCGTCACCATGCTGGAGAAGGTGCGCGAGAAGCGCGGGGCCTACGGCCTCGTCACCGCCAACGGCATGTATGCGACCAAGCACGCCTGCGGCATCTACTCGACGATTCCGACCAAGGGCGCGTGGAAGCGCGAGAACCCCAAGGACTACCAGAAACAGATCGACGCCCTGCCGCGCCCCAAGGTGGCGGTCGAGGCGAACGGCGAGGCGACCATCGAAACCTACACGGTGGTCCACGACCGCAACGGCCCGATGCTCGGCATCGTCATCGGCCGTCTCGCCGACGGCAGCCGCTTCGTCGCCAACACGCCCGCGGGCGACGTCGCCGCGATGCAGACGCTGATGGACACCGAAAGCCTCGGCCGCAAGGGTAGGGTGCATCACGAGAACGGCAAGAACGTCTTCGTGGCGGCCTGACCCCATGCCCCGCATCTACATCGTCCGCCACGGCCGCGCTTCGGCGAGCTGGGCCGAGGCGGCCGACCCCGGTCTCGACGAACAGGGCCGCGCGGAGGCGGAGGAGGCGGCGCGCACGCTCGCCGCGCTGCCGCCGATGGCGATCCTCTCCAGCCCGCTCGCCCGCGCCCGCGAGACCGCCGCGCCGCTGGAGCGGCTGTGGGAGAGCCATGCCCGCATCGAGCCGGGCGTCGCCGAGGTGCCCTCGCCCGACATCCCGCTCGACGGGCGCGGGGTCTGGCTGCGCGCCCTGATGGCCGGACGCTGGAGCGAGGCGGACGCCATGCGCCGCGCCTGGCGCGATCAGGTGGTGGCGACGCTGGTCCGCCAGCAGCGCCCCTGCGCGATCTTCAGCCATTTCGTGGCGATCAACGTGGCGGTCGGGGCGGCGCTCGGCGACGACCGCGCGACGCTGTTCTCGCCCGCCAACGGCTCGATCACCGTGCTGGAAAGCGACGGCCGCACGCTGACCCTCATCGAGAAGGGCCGCGAGGCGGAAACCGTCGTCCGCTGAAGCATCGCTTCAGCGCCTTGCGTAACGAGACGCCTTCTTCTTTCGCGCCGCCCGCACTAGGCTCGCGGCCATGACCGACGATCTCGACGACCCCCAATGGCTGTCCGCCGCCGCGCTCTCGCGCGCCTATGAGTCCGGCGAGGTCTCGCCGGTCGAGATCGCCGAAGGCCTGCTCGGCCGCATCGAGGCGCTGGACGCAAGGGTCAACGCCTTCTGCGTGATCGACGGCGGCGCGACGCTCGCCCAGGCCGAGGCCAGCCAGGACCGCTGGATGGCGGGCGCGCCGCTCTCGCCGCTCGACGGCGTGCCGGTGGCGATCAAGGATCTTCTGGTCACCAAAGGCTGGCCGACGCTGCGCGGCTCGCGCACCGTCGAGAAGGACCAGCCCTGGGCCGACGACGCCCCCTCGGTCGCCCGGCTGCGCGAGGCGGGCGCGGTCTTCATCGGCAAGACCACGACGCCGGAATTCGGCTTCAAGGGCACCAACGACAACACGCTCACCGGCACCACCCGCAATCCCTGGGATCTGTCGAAGACGCCGGGCGGCTCCAGCGGCGGCTCGTCGGCGGCGCTGGCGGCGGGCTTCGCGCCGCTCGCCCTCGGCACCGACGGCGGCGGCTCGGTCCGCATTCCGGCGAGCTTCACCGGCACCTTCGCGCTGAAGCCGAGCTTCGGCCGCGTCGCCGCCTGGCCGCTCTCGCCGTTCGGCACGCTCGCCCATGTCGGCCCGATGACCCGCACGGTCGAGGACGCGGCGCTGCTGCTGAACGAGATGGCCAAGCCCGACGCCCGCGACTGGTATCAGGTGCCGAACGCCGTGCCGGACTATCTCGCCGGGCTGGACGCGGGCGTGAAGGGCGCGCGCATCGCCTATTGCCCGACGCTCGGCTGGGCGAAGGGCGTCGATCCCGAAATCGCCGAGGCGGTGCGCCACGCGGCGCTCGCCTTCCAGGCGCTCGGCGCGCAGGTGGACGAGGTCGATCCGCCGCTCGAAGACCCGTCGGAGATTTTCCGCACGCTCTGGTTCGGGGCCGCCGGGCAATATCTCGGCCCGCTGCCGGAGGACAAGAAAGCCCTGCTCGATCCCTGGCTGCGCCACATGGTGGAGGAGGGGCTGAAATACGATCTGCCCCGCTTCTTCGAGGCGCAGCTCGCGCGCGGCCGCTACGGCGCGGCGATGCGGCAATGGATGGAGAATTTCGACTTCGTCCTCACCCCCGCGACCGCCGTCCCGGCCTTCGGCGTCGATCGCATGTCGCCGGGCGAAACCGATCCTTACTGGCTCTGGATGCCGTGGACGCCGTTCTCCTATCCCTTCAACCTGACGCAGCAGCCCGCCTGCTCGATC
Source organism: Alphaproteobacteria bacterium (assembly GCA_046348585.1). Lineage (GTDB taxonomy): Bacteria > Pseudomonadota > Alphaproteobacteria > Micropepsales > Micropepsaceae > JADZAI01. The sequence continues at coordinate 169,181 of JAXMDZ010000003.1, read as the reverse complement.
AATTGCGGCTTCACCGGCGCGGGCCTTCCCATCGGCCTCCAGATCGTCGGGCGCATGTTCGACGATGCGAGCGTCCTGCGCGCCGCCCGCGCCTTCGAGACCGCGCATCCCGAACACCGCCGCACGGCGCCGGGGTTCTGATGACGGTCCGGGCGGTCCTCGACCGGCTGCTGACCGTGGCGCAGATGTCGGCGGCCGACGCCGCCGCGCCCGGTCTCGGCGTGCCGTCGATGGTTCTCATGGAAAACGCCGGCCGTGCGGTCGCCGACGAGATCGGCCGCCGTTTCACGCCGCGTCCCACGGCGGTCCTTTGCGGTCCCGGCAACAATGGCGGCGACGGCTATGTCGCGGCCCGCATCCTGAAGCAGCGCGGCTGGCCGGTCTGGTGCGAAACGCTTTGCCCCACCGCCGCGCTCAAGGGCGACGCCGCCGAAGCCTTCCGCCGCTGGACCGGCGAGACGCTGCCGATCGCCGAATCGAACCCGATGGCGGAGCTGTTCGTCGATGCGCTGTTCGGCGCGGGCCTCGCCCGTCCGCTGGAGGGCGAGGCCGCCCGTCTCGCCGAAGCCTCGGTCCGGCTGAAGGACCGCATCGTCGCCATCGACGTGCCGAGCGGCGTCCATGGCGACACCGGCGCGGCGCTCGGCGGCGTCGGCTTCCACGCCGCGCTCACCGTCACCTTCGTCCGCCGCAAGCCCGGCCATCTGCTGATGCCAGGCCGCGCCCGCTGCGGCACGGTCGCGGTCGCTGACATCGGCATGCCGCCGGAGGCCATCGGCCGCGCGCTCGCGGCAGGCCCCGAAAACTTCGCGCTGGCGGGCGCGGCCGCCTCGCCGCCCGATCCGGGCGGGCACAAATACACGCGCGGCCATTGCCTCGTCGTCTCGGGCGGGCCGGAAACGACCGGGGCCTCGCGCCTCGCCGCGCTGGCCGCCGCGCGCGCCGGGGCAGGGCTCACCACCATCGTCGCGCCGCTGGAGGCCGCGCGCATCCACGCCGCGCGCCTCGACGCCGTGATGGTGCGCAGCGACCTCCTCGAAACCGCGCTCGCCGACGAACGCCGCAACGCCGTCGTCATCGGCCCCGGCCTCGGCCTCGACCAGACCGCCGCCGCCAAGGTGAACGGCGTTCTCGCCGCGCGCCGCGCCACCGTGCTCGACGCCGACGCGCTGACTCTGATTGCGAGGACCGGCGCGCAAGCGATTCAGAAGACTCACGAACGCTGCGTCCTCACCCCCCATGGCGGCGAGTTCGAGCGGCTCTTTCCCGCCATCGCCGCCGCCCTGCCGCGCACCGGCAAGCTGGAGGCCACGCGCGAAGCCGCCCGGCAGGCAGGAGCCGTCATCGTCTTCAAGGGACCGGACACCGTCATCGCCGCGCCGGACGGCCGCGCCGTCATCGACGCGCTGTCGCCGCCCGACCTCGCCACCGCCGGAACCGGCGACGTGCTCGCCGGCCTCATCGGCGGCCTGCTGGCCCAGGGGCTGGACCCCTTCGAGGCCGCCTGCGCCGGCGTCGCCCTGCACGGCGCGGCGGCGCGCCATGCAGGCCCGGGCCTCGTCGCCGACGACCTGCCGCCCGCCATCCCCGCCGTTCTTTCCGCCCTTTCAAGTCAGGCCTGAGCCCCATGCAAGACTGCCGCGGCAACGCCCTCTCCACGTCATCCACGGCCGCCGTCGCCGCGCTCGATAGCGCCACCGCGCAGCTCAACGCCTTCCATGGCGACCCGGTCGGCACGCTGGTCGAGGCGCTGAAGGCGCAGCCGGATTTCGTCATGGGCCACGCCTTCCTCGCGGCGGTGTTCGCGACGGCGGTGGACCGGACCTTTGACAGCTACACCCACCGCGCCCTCAGCGCCGCCGAACCGCTGCTGGCGCGCGCCAACGACCGCGAGCGCGCCCATGTCGCCGCCGCGCGGCTTTTCGCCGAGGGCGACTTCGAACGCGCCACCGAAACCTGGGGACGCATCGCCATCGATCACCCGCGCGACATCTTCGCCATCCAGATGGCGCAGCAGGGCGATTTCTTCCTCGGCCATTCGACGATGCTGCGCGATCGCGTCGCCCGCGTTCTGCCGCACTGGAATGAGAGCGTGCCCGGCTACGGCTATGTGCTGGGGATGCACGCTTTCGGACTTGAGGAAGCGGGCGACTATCGCCGCGCCGAGGCGGCGGGCCGCGAGGCGGTCGCCCGCGACCCGCAGGACGCCTGGGGCGCGCACGCCGTCGCCCATGTCATGGAGATGGAAGGCCGGGCGGAGGAGGGCGTCGCCTGGCTGCGCGCGACCGAAAAGGGCTGGGACAAGGACGGCCTCCTCGCCTGCCACAATTGGTGGCACATGGCGGTCGCCGAACTCGAAAGCGGCCACCCCGCTGCGCTGCTGTCGATCTACGACGCGCACATCCTCACGCTGGGGCTCGCGCAGGCGCTTCAGCTCTGCGACGCGGCGGCGCTGCTCTGGCGGGTGTGGACGCTCGGCCACGATGTCGGCGACCGCTGGACCGCAATCGCCGACGCCTGGGAGGCGCGCGCCGAACAGGGCCTCTACGCCTTCAACGACATGCACGCCGCCATGGCCTTTGCGGCGACCGGGCGCGACGCCGCCTATGGCCGGCTTGAGGCCGCCGCCGTCCGGGCCGCCGAGGGCCGCTTCATCAACGCGCTCGCCACGCGTGAGGCCGGCCTGCCGGTGATGCGCGGCGTCTGGGCGTTCGGGCGCGGCGGCTGGCAGGGCGCGCTGGCCCATCTCGTTCCGGCGCTGCCGAAGCTCGCCATCGGCGGCGGCAGCCACGCCCAGCGCGACGCCGTGCACTGGACCGCGACGGAAGCCGCGATCCGCGCCGGCGACCGCGCCCTCGCGGATGCGCTGACCGCCGAGCGCCTGTCCTGGAAAGCCGGCAGCCCCATCAACCGCGCCTGGGCGGCCCGCGCCGCCGCGATGACCTAGAAGGGACAGGCGCATGGCCGGCTACCCGATCGCAATGACTCCGGCCGAGGCCGCCATACTCCGGCGGCATCTGGAGGGGCGCGCGCACTATCTGGAATATGGCTGCGGCGGCAGCACGGTCATGGCCGCGCAGGTCAGCCGGGCGACCATCTATTCGATCGATACCGACCGCGCCTGGATCGAAAGGCTGAAGGAGCAGGAGGACATCCAGACCGCCCTCAAGGCCGGCCGCGTGTCGTTTCGCCATGTCGACATCGGGCCGGTCGGAGCCTGGGGTCTGCCCGCGGGCGAGACGAAAATCCGCAACTGGCCGTCCTACTGCATCGATCCGTTCGCGCTGACGGATTTCCGCTTCGATCTCATTCTGGTGGATGGCCGCTTCCGCACGGCGGCGCTGCTGACCTGCGCGGTGATGGCCGACGACGCCGCGACGATCATCTGCCACGACTACGCGCTGCGTCACCGCTACTCCAATGCGGAGAAGTATTTCGATACGGTCGAGGCGGCCGATACGCTGGTCGTGCTGCGCAAGCGCCAGACGCTCAACCGGCGCGCGCTGCACATCGACCTGCTCCAGGCGCTGTTCGAACCCGGCTGAGCCGCGCCCTCACTCCGCCGCTTCGGCGGAGCGCCGCTTGGCCGGGCGCGCCGCGCGGCGGAGCTGGGTCACGTCGCGCACCGCGCCGCGCGCCGCGCTCGTAGTCATCGCGGCATAGGCCTGGAGCGCGGGCGAAACCTTGCGCGGCCGCGGCGGCAGCCAGGCGGCATCGCCCTGCGCCTCCATCTTCGCGCGGCGGCGTTCGAGTTCGGCGTCCGAGACGGCCAGGCGGATCGAGCGGGCAGGGATGTCGATCTCGATCCGGTCGCCGGTCTCCACCAGACCGATCGCGCCGCCCTCGGCCGCTTCCGGCGAGGCGTGACCGATCGAGAGGCCCGACGTGCCGCCCGAGAACCGCCCGTCGGTGATCAGCGCGCAGGCTTTGCCGAGGCCCTTCGATTTCAGATAGCTGGTGGGGTAGAGCATCTCCTGCATGCCGGGGCCGCCCTTCGGCCCCTCGTAGCGGATGACCACCACGTCCCCGGCCTTCACCTCGCCGGTGAGAATGCCCGAAACCGCGCCCTCCTGGCTCTCATAGACGCGCGCCGGCCCGGCGAATTTCAGGATGCTCTCGTCGACCCCCGCCGTCTTCACGATGCAGCCGTCCTCGGCGAGATTGCCGAACAGCACCGCGATGCCGCCATCGGCGCTGAAGGCGTGCGCCGCGTCGCGGACCACGCCGCCCGCCCGGTCAGTGTCGAGATCGTCGTAGCGGCGATCCTGGCTGAACGCGGTCTGGGTCGGCACGCCGCCCGGCGCGGCGCGATAGAACGTCTTGACCGCCTCGGAGGGCGCGCGCGCGATGTCCCAGCGGTCCAGCGCCTCGCCCAGCGTCGCGGCATGGACGGTCGGCAGGTCGCGGTGCAGCAGCCCGGCGCGGTCGAGTTCGCCCATGATCGCCATGATGCCGCCCGCCCGGTGCACGTCCTCGATGTGGACGTCGGCCTTGTTGGGCGCGACCTTGCACAGGCACGGCACGCGCCGCGACAGGCGGTCGATGTCGGCCATGGTGAAGTTCACCCCGGCCTCCTGCGCGGCGGCGAGCAGGTGCAGAACCGTGTTGGTCGAACCGCCCATGGCGATATCGACCGTCATGGCGTTCTCGAAACCCGCGAAGCTGGCGATGGCGCGCGGCAGCACGGTCTCGTCGCCGTCTTCGTAATAGCGCCTTGCGAGCCTCACCGCCGTGCGCCCGGCTTCCAGGAACAATTCCTTGCGGTCGGCATGGGTCGCCAGCACCGAACCGTTGCCGGGCAGCGACAGGCCCATCGCCTCGGTCAGGCAGTTCATCGAGTTCGCGGTGAACATGCCCGAACACGAGCCGCAGGTCGGGCAGGCCGAGCGCTCGATGGTCTGGATGTCGCTATCGCTCACCTTGTCGTCGGCCGCCGCGACCATGGCGTCGATCAGGTCGATCTTGCGCGGGCCCGTGCTCAGCACGACCTTGCCGGCCTCCATCGGGCCGCCGGAAACGAACACCGCCGGAATGTTGAGCCGCAGCGCCGCCATCAGCATGCCGGGCGTGATCTTGTCGCAGTTCGAGATGCAGACCAGCGCGTCGGCGCAGTGTGCGTTGACCATGTACTCGACGCTGTCGGCGATCAGCTCGCGCGAGGGCAGGGAGTAGAGCATGCCGTCATGGCCCATCGCGATGCCGTCATCGACCGCGATGGTGTTGAATTCCTTGGCGACGCCGCCGGCCTGTTCGATCTCGCGGGCGACCAGCTGGCCGAGGTTCTGGAGATGGACGTGGCCCGGCACGAACTGCGTGAACGAGTTGGCGATGGCGATGATCGGCTTGCCGAAATCGGTTTCGCGCATGCCGGTGGCGCGCCACAGGCCCCTGGCGCCGGCCATGTTGCGGCCGTGGGTCGAGGTGCGGGAACGATACGGAGGCATGACGAAACCCTGATCCTGTGAGGCCGAGCGCCTCGCAAAGGCAATATAGTCCCGCTCAGGCCCTGCGGCCACCCGCACCCGGCCCCGCCTGACGCAGCGTCATGCGTGAATCCTTTTGACTTCGATCAATGATCGCTGGCGATGTGCCTCTAGGTTGATTGCGTTGAGGAAACAGGCGGCCTGCGCATCGCACGCGGGCCGCTCCATCAGGAAAGCCGGCCATGACAGTCACCGAAGCCAGCCGCCCCAAATCCGCCCCCGGCAAGACCGAGCATTTCGACGTGCTCATCGTCGGGGCGGGCATTTCGGGCGTCGGCGGCGCCTACCACCTCGCCACCCAGTGCCCCGGCAAGACCTTCGTCGTGCTCGAAGGGCTTGAGAGCTTCGGCGGCACCTGGCTGATGCACCGCTATCCGGGCATCCGCTCCGACAGCGACCTCTACACCTTCGGCTACCGCTTCAAGCCGTGGGTCGGCCCGCCGATCGCCACCGCCGAGGAAATCCTCACCTATATGGGCGAGGTGATCGACGAGAACAAACTGGGCCCGCACATCCGCTACCAGCACAAGATCGTGTCGGCGGAATGGTCCAGCAAGGACAACCTCTGGACCATCGAGGCCGTCCGCACCGACACCAACGAGGATCTGCGCTTCACGGCCAATTTCCTCTGGATGTGCCAGGGCTATTACCGCCACTCCGAAGGCTACACGCCCGAATGGAAGGGCATGTCGGACTTCAAGGGCCGCATCGTCCATCCCCAGACCTGGCCCGAGGATCTCGACTACAAGGGCAAGAACGTCCTGGTGATCGGCTCCGGCGCGACGGCGGCGACGATCGTCCCGGCGATGGCCGACGACTGCGCCCATGTCACGCTGCTCCAGCGTTCGCCGACCTATTTCATCCCCGGCCGCAACGAGAACGATCTCGCCAATACGCTGCGCCAGCTTGAAATCGACGAGACGTGGATTCACGAGATCGTCCGGCGCAAGGTGCTGTTCGATCAGGCGGAGTTCACCCGCCGCTCGTTCGAGGAACCCGAAACCGTCAAGCAGGAACTGCTCGCCGGCGTGAAGATGTTCCTGCCCGAAGAGGTCGTGAACAAGCACTTCACGCCCAGCTACCGCCCGTGGCGTCAGCGCATCGCCTTCGTGCCCGACGGCGACATCTTCCAGGCGGCGGCGAAGGGCAAGCTCTCGGTCGAGACCGACGAGATCGACCGCTTCACCGCGAAGGGCATCCTGCTGAAATCCGGCAAGGAGCTTGAGGCCGACATCATCATCACGGCGACCGGCTTCAACCTCTCGGTGCTGGGCGACATCGCCTTCACCATCGACGGCAAGCCGCTCGATTTCGCCAACACCGTGACCTATCGCGGCATGATGTTCACGGGCGTTCCGAACATGGTGTGGATCTTCGGCTATTTCCGCGCCAGCTGGACGCTGCGCGCCGACCTGATCGGCGATTTCGTCTGCCGCCTGCTCAAGCACATGGACGAGAAGGGCGCCAAGCGGGTCGAGGTGGCGCTGCGGCCCGAGGACAAGGACATGCCGCTTCTGTCCTGGATGGACCCGGAGAACTTCAATCCCGGCTATCTGATGCGTTCCATGCACCTGCTGCCCAAGCGCGGCGACAAGCCCGAATGGCAGCACACGCAGGACTACTGGGCCGAAACCAAGACGCTCCCGGCCATCGACCTGGACGGCAAGGAGTTCAAGTACACCTGAGAGGGCGCGCCCCGTCCGGAACTGCCTCATGGCCGGGTCGCTCCCGGCCATGAGTCTGTTCGGCGCCGCAATCACTCGATGATCGTCTTCTCCTCGCCCCACCAGAGCGGCGAGCGCGAAAGATCGATGAACCGCTTCTCGTCCTCCAGCAGCAGCCGGCCGGCCTCGGCGGCGGCCTCGCCGCTCGCCGCCATGTCCTCGAAACTGTCCCACCACAATTCGGCGACGCCGTCATACTGCTCCGGCCCGCCGCGCGAGGCCCTCGTCCCCATGCTGATCTCCGGATCGAACGAGTGAAGCTGGACATAGCGGCGGATGCGCAGCGTCGCGGCGACGCTGCGCACCAGGGGGGCGTGCGTGTTGAGCCAGTAATCCTGGAACGCCTCGCGCGTCAGGTGGGGCAGGCGCACGAGGCAGAAGGTCAGCTTGATCATCGCGGCCCTCAGAGATTGATGCTCATCACATAGGCCCGCAGCGCCTCCTCGGCCGCCGCGTGCTCGCCGGCCAGCCGAACCATGTCGGCTTCGAGCGCCGCGAGGCGATCCTCCTGCGCGGCGAGCGTCGAAAGATAACGCCGCTGCAGATCGCTGCCCTCCGGCACCGCTTCCAGATTGGCGCGGATGCGCACCTGCTCCTCCTGGATGCGGCCGCGCTCGGCCTTGGCCTGCTCGATGGCCTCGTCGATCCGCGCGACTGCTGCCTTCAACTCGGCGATCCGCGCGAAGGCGGCGCGGATCGGCTCGGGCAGCTTGCTGTCGGCGCTGGCGTAGTAGGCGATGGTGTCCGAGCCGGCGTCGATCACCTCCGCGCTGTTGTGATCGATCTTCTCCCACACGACATTCAGCGTCTCGGTCTTGCCGGCTCCGACCGCGACCGGCAGACGCAGATAGGCGCCCGCCTTTTCGACCGTGTTGATGTCGTGGGACGTCAGCTCCCACGTATTGCGGGGCGTCTCGATCACCACGGTCCGGTCCTCGGCCGCCGCGCCCTTGATAGTGTAGGTCATGGTGCTGCGTCGCGAGACTTCCGTCTCCAGGACGCCGTTGACCAGCTTGGCGCCGGACAGCGTGCTGTCCTCGGTCTCGTCCTCGTCGATCGTCACCTTCTGGTCGACCGCATAGGAGAGGATGCGGTCCTCGCCGACCGGCAGCACGCTCAGCACCGCATCGCCCGCAAAGACCGTCCGGCCGCTGGAATTGTCGAACAGTGTGGTGATGCCGGGCGGCAGTCCGGTGCCCGTCTCGTTGGTCAGCTTCACCGCCGACAGAGGATGCGTCGGATGGGTGTAGGGCTGATAGAACGAAATCATCTGTGCCGGCACCTCGCGGTCGAGGATCGGCACGGTCAGCGACTGGCCTGACCCGGCGGTCACCGCGTTCGACAGCGTGAAGATGACCGAGGTCGCCGCCTCGGTGCTCTCCGCCGCGACCTGGCCCGGCTTCTCCGACATCCGCGTGCCGGTAACGGCGATGTCGTCGGACTCCACCGTCGAGGCGGGCGCCGGACCGGCGGGCTCCAGCGGCGCGGGGATGGGCAGCGGGGGCACATCGGCCGGTGGAGGGATCATCTCCTTTTCCTCTTCGATGTCGCCGTCGTCCCGCCGCGGCGTCACGCGGCCCAGCACCTCGACCGGCACATAGGGGCGGTCGACATAGTATTTGTCGTAGAGCGACTGGCGGAACGTCACCGGGTTGCCGCTGACCAGCGTCAGTTCGACATCCGTCCAGTCCGCGCCGCTGGCGTTCTCGATGATCGCCCAGCCCTGCATCCGCGCCTTGCCGTCGGCGGCGGTGACGAGGCGGTACGAGGTCTTCCACAGCGGCGCCTCGATGACGAAGCCGACCGTGACGGTCCGGCTGCCGTCGCCGCGCGCCGTGATCTTCAGCGTCCGCAGCTCGCGCTGGCGGTTGGTGGCGACCGCGCTGAGCGCCGCGTTGACCTTGTCGTTGAGCGCGCCGTTGGTGAAGGCGATGTCGTGAGCGTCCTCCAGCACGAACTGCACGAGGCCGCTTTCGGTCATCAGCGACATGCGATGGCGGGTGAGGGCGACGCCGTCCTTCTCGCCGGTCTCCTCGACCACCGAGACGATCTTGCCCGTGGCGCTCACCGGCTCGCTGACCGTCACTTCCTCGCCCTGCAGGGCGGCATAGAGCGCGGCGGGCGAGGCGAAGGCCTCCGGCCCGATCGGCATGGTGCGGAAGATTTCGGTCAGCGAATCGCGGCCCTGGAGTTCGATGGTCCCGCTGCCGCCCGTTTCGTCGAACACGACGGCGCTCTTCAGCACGTCGTCCACCTGATCGAGACGCACGGGGATCTCCAGCGTCTCCCAGCCGTCCACATCGGCCTGGTATTCGAAATAGCCGACGCCGCCCGACGACAGCATCACCCGCTTCAGCTTCAGTTCGCCCGCCTCGGCGGAAAGGCTGAGCAGCGCCAGCGCGGCGGCCCCGCTGGCAAGGCGCAGGGAAAGGCGGCGGATCGAGAACATGACGGAACCCCGGTCTGATTGAATCCGGGCTCGACGCTCGCATGCCGGGGGCGGGGGCGTCAGGGGGATCGCCGCGGCATTTTCGCCGAAGGCTCAGCCCTTCAGGCGGCACCACACCGGAACGTGGTCGGACGCCTTGTCCCAACCCCGCACATGGCGGTCGATTCCGGCTTCTTCCAGCCGGTCGGCGGCCTGCGGCGACAGCAGGATATGGTCGATGCGGATGCCGTTGTTCTTCGGCCACGCGCCGCCCTGATAATCCCAGAACGTGTATTGATGCGGTTGCCGGTTGCAGGCCCGCACCGCATCGGTCAGGCCGAGATGCACGAGCCGCCGCCAGGCCGCGCGGCTTTGCGGCAGGAACAGCGCGTCCTTCGCCCAGGCGGCCGGGTCGTGCACGTCTTCGGCCGCCGGGATGACGTTGTAATCGCCCATCACCACCAGCCGCTCCTCCCATTTGAGAAGCTGCCGCACGCGCGCCTGCAACGCCTCCATCCAGGCGAGCTTGTAATCGTATTTGTCGCCCGGCGCGGGATTGCCGTTCGGCAGGTAGAGACAGACGACGCGCACCGCCGCCTTGCCCCTGGGCGCGATCAGCGCCTCGATATAGCGCGCCTGCTCGTCGGCGAAGCCGGGCAGGCCGCGCGTCACATCCTCGATCGGATGCTTCGAGAGCAGCGCGACGCCGTTATAGGTCTTCTGCCCGTGCGTCTCGACCTTGTAGCCCATCGCCTCGAACTCGAAGCGCGGGAAGGCGTCGTCGACGCACTTGATCTCCTGGAACCCGGCGACGTCCGGCTCGGCCTGCTTCATCCAGGTCAGCACGGAGTCGAGCCGCGCCTTGACCGAATTGACGTTCCAGGTGGCGATCTTCACTGCGCGTCGTCCGGCAGGCCGTGCCCCTTGAGGATGTCGGAGGCCTCGACCTTGTCGTTGTTGAGCCCGCACTTGGCGGTCACGTCTTCGGACTTGGAACGGTCGGCGAGCAGCCGCGCCTTGCCTTCCAGCAGCACCAGCGTTGCGACCTCGGTCTTGTTGGCGTCGCTATAGGGCGCTTCCCAGCGCAGGATGCGCGCATCGTCCAGGAACTCGGTCGGAATGAAGGCGTCATAGGTCGTGTTGGTCGCGAGGCTCGCGACGATCGCCTCGTGGCAGGCCTCGACGGCCGGGCTGCGATAGAACTCGGCGGCGGCGCTGCCTGCCAGAACGGCGCAGCCCAGGGCAAGAACGGCGTAGCGCATGGAACCCCTCCCAGGATTGAGGAGGCGACTCCTAGCGCGCTTCGCCCGGTCTGAAAACGCCGCAGCGGCTCAGAGCGAGAACGAGGTGCCGCAGCCGCAGGAGGATTTCGCGTTGGGGTTGCGGATCTGGAACGACGCGCCGATCAGCTCGTCCACCCAGTCCAGCACCGACCCGGCCAGGTATTCGGCCGACACCGGGTCCACCAGCACGGTCGCGCCGCCCTCGCGCAGCACGAAATCGTCCGCCGCGCGCTCGGCGGTGAAGCTGTAATCGTAGGAAAAGCCCTGACAGCCGCCGCCGTTCACGGCGACCCGCAGCATCGTGCCGGGCGCTTCGCCGGCGAGGATCTCGCCGATCCGCCTGGCGGCGGCGGGCGAAATCGCGACGGGCAGGGCGGTCTCGGTCGTCATTGCGGGGGGCGGCCTTCATCTCTTCGCAGGCGGACCTGTATAGTGTGGGGCTTCGACTTGCGAATTTCAAACGGGAGCCAGCCCCCATGGCGCGGCCGTCTGTCACCGCCTTCGACACCCCGGACGGGCTCGCCCCCTGGGCGACCAAGGCCGCCGCCACGCGCGGCCGCCTCCATCCCGAGGCCGAAAGCCGCACCCGCACGCCGCTTCAGCGCGACCGCGACCGCATCATCCATTGCGGGGCGTTCCGGCGGCTGAAACACAAGACCCAGGTCTTCGTCTATCACGAGGGCGATTACTACCGGACGCGGCTCACCCATTCGCTCGAAGTCGCCCAGATCGCCCGCTCGATCTCGCGCGTCCTTGGCCTCGACGAGGATCTGGCCGAGGCGCTGGCCCTCGCCCACGACCTCGGCCACACCTGCTTCGGCCATGCCGGCGAGGACGCGCTCGCGGAATGCATGAAGCCCTATGGCGGTTTCGACCATAACGCCCACGCGATCCGCCTGATGACCAAGCTGGAGGCCCGCTATCCGGCCTTCGACGGCCTCAACCTCACCTGGGAGACGCTGGAAGGCATCGCCAAGCACAACGGCCCGCTGCTGCCCCGGCTCGCCAATGATCCGCTGCCGGAAGCGATCGCCGGCTACGACGCCGTCCATTCCCTCGAACTCTCCACCTATGCCGGCCCGGAGGCGCAGATCGCCGCGCTCAGCGACGACATCGCCTACAACAATCACGACATCGACGACGGCCTGCGGGCCGGCCTCTTCACCATCGACGACCTCATGTCGCTGCCGATGGTGGGCGAGGCCTTCCGCAAGGTCGAGGAACGCTGGCCGGGCGTGGAGCGCAGCCGCCTCGCGCACGAAGCGGTGCGCGACCTGATCGGCCTGATGATCGAGGATCTGATCGGCGAGACCCGCCGCCGGGCCGAAGAGAGCGGCGTCGCCTCGGTCGAGGATGTGCGCGCCCTCGGCCGCCCGCTCGCCGCCTTCACGCCCGAGATGGACCGCTCGATGCGGACGCTCAAGGACTTCCTGTTCCTCAACATGTACCGCCACTGGCGGGTCATGCGCATGGTCGGCAAGGCGCACCGTGTGGTGCGCGAGCTGTTCGAGGCCTTCATCAACGAGCCGCGCCTGATGCCCGACGAATGGCGCAACATCACCGCTGGCCCGCGCAACCCGGCGACCGGCCGCGTGGTTTCCGACTACATCGCCGGCATGACCGACCGCTTCGCCCTCATCGAGCACAAACGCCTCTTCGGCCTCGACACCGACCCCCTCTGATCCCCAACGGTCCTCATCCCAGGTCTTCTCAAACGCTCCTCATCCTGAGGAGGGCGCTGCGCGCCCGTCTCGAAGGACGCACAACGGTCCAGCAAACCCAATTCCCAAGGCCCCCCAGCGGTCCTCATCCTGAGGAGGGCGCTGCGCGCCCGTCTCGAAGGACGCACAACGGTCCAGCAAACCCAAATCCCAAGGCCCCAACGGTCCTCATCCTGAGGAGGGCGCTGCGCGCCCGTCTCGAAGGACGCACAACGGTTCAGCAAACCCAAATCCCAAGGCCCCCCAACGGTCCTCATCCTGAGGAGGCCGCAAAGCGGCCGTCTCGAAGGACGCACCCCGCCACCCCGCCACCCCGCCCTAAACCGGCCTCAATCTCCGCGCTCTCATCCTCCGCCGCGATCATCCGCCGGCGGAGGATTTCCCATGAGCCAATCGACCGGAACCGGCGGCGCCGCCCTCGTGGCGGCCGGCCTCGCCATCGGACTGGGGATCGCGGCGGGCGGCTATTTCGTCAGCCGCACCACGGTCAACTCCGCCCTGGTGGACACCGCCGACGTCAAGGGCCTCGCCGAGCGCCAGGTGAAGGCCGACCAGGCGATCTGGTCCATCGGCTACAAGGTCTCGAACGCCGATCTCAAGGCCGGCTACGCCGAGGCCGAGGCCAATGCCCGCATCATCCGCGACTTCCTCGCCGCCAACGGCTTCGCCGATGGCGCGGTCCTCGCCGGACAGACCTCGGTGGGGCAGAGCGAGTTCCGCGACGCCAACGGCGCGCTGATCGAGACCCGCTACGAAATCTCCGGCAGCCTCGTCGTCACCACGCCTGACGTGATGGCGGTCTATGCGGCGAGCCAGAAGACCGGCGACCTCATCGCGGCGGGCGTGCTGCTCACCGACAGCCAGCCGCGCTTCCTCTTCACCGGCCTCAACGCGATCAAGCCCGACATGCTGCGCGAGGCCGCGCAGAATGCCCGCGTCGCCGCCGACGAGTTCGCCAAGAACGCGGGCGTTACCGTCGGCTCGATCCGCACCGCCCAGCAGGGCGGCTTCGAAATCCGCGACGCCGATTCGGATTCGGGCGAATACGGCTCCGACGACCGCTCGATCGACAAGAACGTCCGCGTCGTCACCAACGTCACCTTCTACCTCGACTGAGCGGCGGTCCGGCGCCCTTAACGCTTCGTTGACCAATAAGGCGCACCCGTCCTCCCGATCGCCCGTATTCTGCCGTGATCGCACTGCTAGACTGCAGAATGAATCGAATCGCAGGCCGGGCCTCGCCCGCGAGCCTGCGTTGGGGAAGCAGACGATGAGCAATGTCGACCGCGGAGGCTTCGATCAGGCCGAGTATGATCGCCGCTTCCACAGCGACTTCATGTACGACGCGACGCTCGAGGACGACGAAGGCGGCGGCACCCGCAGCCCGCTTTTCATCATCCTGACGGGCCTCGTTCTTCTGGCCTTCGGGGCCGTGGTCTGGGTCGCCTACCAGCAGGGCGTCCGCCAGGGCGATCGCGGCGCGCCGCCGGTCATCGCCGCAGACGCCGGTCCGATCCGCATTCCGCCCGAGAACCCCGGCGGCACCACCGTGCCCGACCAGGACAAGCTGATCTACGAGCGCATCGCCGGGGCCGAGACGGAAGCAGCCGCCGAAGCGCCCGCCGGCGAACTCGCGCCGCCGCCCGAAACGCCGGTCGATCTGCCGCCGCCGCCCGCCGCCGCGATGACGGCCGCGCCGCCGGCCGCCGAACCGCTCGAAATGCCGGGCGCGGCGGAGGAGGGCGACGCCGCCCTCGCGGCCGATCCCGCGACCGCCGCCCCGACCGCCGAACAGATCGCCGCCGAGACCAAGGCCAAGGAACAGGCCGCCGCGCTCGCCGCCGAAATCGACAAGGTCGATCCCGGCGTCGCCGACGCCGCCGCCGACAAATCGGCCGCCTCGGGGGCCTTCGTGGTGCAGGTCGGCGCCTACAAGGACGACGCCGAGGCCGCGACCAACTGGCAGGCGATGAAGAAGCGCAACGGCGACCTGCTGGGCGCACTCAAGCCCGACATCAAGCGCGTGGACCTCGGCGACAAGGGCGTCTGGTATCGCCTGCGCGTCGGTCCCTTCGCCACCCGCGCCGATGCGGTGGCGATGTGCGAGGTGCTGCGCACCCGCGGCGGCTCCTGCATGGTCGGGCAGCCCTGACGCCGCATTCCGCAGCCGCGCGAATGCCCCTATGCTAACCCGCGCCGGCCGCCTCATCGCGGCCGGCGCCGCCATCTCCGACACCCCCGGCTCCAACGCTGAACGGCACTCATGACCTCCGCCCTGATCTTCGGCATGTCCGGCCTCGCCCTTACCGACGCCGAGCGCACCTTCTTCCGCGAGGCCGATCCCTGGGGCTACATCGTCTTTTCCCGCAACATCGCCGACAAGGCGCAGCTCCTGCGCCTCACCGACGAACTGCGCGAGGTGTCCGGCCGGGCGGACGTGCCCATCCTCATCGACCAGGAAGGCGGCCGCGTCGCCCGCCTGAAAGGCCCGGTCTGGCGTCACCCGCCGCCGGCCGCCGCCTTCGCCGACATCTATGCTCGCGACGTGGAAACCGCCCTTGAGGCCGCCTTCCTCAACAGCCGCCTGATCGCCACCGAACTGCGCGAGGTCGGCATCAACGTCTCGTGCTCGCCCTGCCTCGATCTCCTGCACGACGAGGGGCACGGCATCATCGGCGACCGGGCGCTGGGCCGCGAGACCAACCAGATCGCCGAACTCGGCCGCGCCGTCGCCGAGGGCCTTCTCGACGGCGCGGTGCTGCCGGTCATCAAGCACATCCCCGGCCATGGCCGGGCCCGCGCCGACAGCCATCTCGAACTGCCGGTCCTCGAAACCGAGCACGAGGAACTGAGCCGCACCGATTTCGTGCCGTTCCGCAGCCTCGCCGACATGCCGATGGCGATGACCGCCCATGTCGTCTATGCGGCGCTCGACCCGGAGCGTTGCGCGACGCTCTCCTCGCGCGTCGTCCACCACATCGTCCGCGGCGAGATCGGCTTCGACGGGCTGCTGATGAGCGACGATGTCGGCATGAACGCCCTCACCGGCGGCTTCGACGAGCGCACCCATCGCTCGCTGGTCGCCGGCTGCGACGTGGTGCTGCACTGCTCGGGCGACCTCGCCGAAATGCGCGAATGCCTCGCCGGGGCGCGCAAGCTGGACGGCGACGCCGCCCGCCGCGCCGCCGCCGCGCTTGACAGAATCGCCCCGCCGTCCGACTTCGACGCCGGAAAGGGGGCCGCCCGGCTGGCCCACCTCCTGTCAGGCGGAACCGCGATCGCATGAGTGACACACCCGACGCCGAGGTTCAGGGCGAAGACCCCGTCTTCGACCTGACCATGCCGGCCGCGGGCGCCAACGAGGCGTTCATCGTCGATGTCGACGGCTTCGAGGGTCCGCTCGACCTGCTGCTGACGCTCGCCCGCTCGCAGAAGGTCGATCTGAGGCGCATCTCGATCCTGCGCCTGGTGGATCAGTATCTGGATTTCATCGGCCATCTCGCCAAGGCCGACCTCGACCTCGCGGCCGACTATCTGGTCATGGCCTCGTGGCTCGCCTACCTCAAATCCCGCCTGCTGCTGCCCAAGCCCGAAAAGGCCAATGGCGAGCCCTCGGGCGAGGAGATGGCGGCCCGGCTCGCCTTCCGCCTCCAGCGCCTCCAGGCGATGCGCGAGGCGGGCGGCCGGCTGATGGCCCGCGACCGGCTCGGCCGCGACGTGTTCTTTCGGGGCCAGCCCGAAGGGGTGCGCATCGTCAAGCTGCCTCAGTGGGCGGACACGATGTACGACCTGCTGCGCGCCTATGCCGACCAGCGCACGCGCACGCTGGGCGTTCGCATGGCGGTGAAGCGCGCCCCGGTCTATGCGATCGACGAGGCCCGCAAGCGGCTGGAGCGCATGATCGGCCTCGCCATGGACTGGAGCCGGCTCGACGCCTTCCTGCCGGACCTGCCCGAATTCCGCGACCTGCGCCGCAGCGCCCTCGCCAGCACCTTCTCGGCCAGCCTCGAAATGGCCAAGGACGGCAAGCTCCAGCTGCGCCAGGCCGACGCCTTCGGGCCGATCTACCTGCGCAGCGCCGCCCGGCTCGACGCCGCCAACGACCACCAGCCCGCTTGACGCGGGCGTCCATTGCCCGCAGGGAGGGGAAACCCATGACCCGCGCCACCGCCACAGTGCCGATGCCCGAGCCGACCGACGCCCTTGAAGACCGTGACGACGAGGCCCTCGCCATCGACCAGGCGGCGGACGAGGCCGCGCACGAGGCCGCCGTGGATTCGGTCCAGCATCTGCGAATGCTCGAAGCCCTGCTGTTCGCCGCCGCCGAGCCGCTGGACGACGACACGCTGAAGGCCCGCCTGCCGCAGGGCGCGGACCTCGCGGGACTGCTCGCCGAACTTCAGGCGATTTATGAACATCGCGGCGTAAATCTCGTTCGCGTATCGGGAAAATGGGCATTCCGCACGGCCTCCGATCTCGCCTTCCTGCTCCGCAAGGAGACCACCGAGCAGCGCCGCCTGTCGCGCGCCGGCATCGAGACCCTGGCGATCGTCGCCTATCACCAGCCGGTCACCCGCGCCGAGATCGAGGAGATCCGCGGCGTCGGCGTCTCCAAGGGCACGCTCGATCTGCTGCTTGAGATCGGCTGGGTGAAGCTGCGCGGCCGCCGCCGCACGCCGGGCCGCCCGGTCACCTACGGCACCACCGAGGCCTTCCTTCAGCATTTCGGCCTCGACCGGGTGGCCGACCTTCCGGGCATGGACGAGCTGAAGGCCGCCGGCCTGCTCGACTCCTCGGTGCCCACCGGCTTCGTCATGCCCAGCCCCTCCGACGCCCTCACCGCCGACGAGGACCCGCTGGACGAGGCCGACATCGCCGAGCTGCTCGCGCCCACCTCCGACGACGAGTCCTGACCTCTAGTATTGCGAACCGCTCGCAGATAGGGTCCGCCGCCATGAGCGCCCCCGTCCTGTCGCTGCGCGGCATCGTCAAATCCTTCGCCGGCCGCACCGTGGTCGAGAACGTCTCGTTCGACGTTGCGGCGGGCGAGGTGGTCTGCCTGCTCGGCGGCTCGGGTTCCGGCAAATCGACGACGCTCCGCATCGCCGCCGGCATCGAGCGCCCGGAGGCCGGCGAGGTCGCCGTGGACGGCGCGATCGTCGAGGCGCCCGGCCGCTTCGTGCCGCCGGAAAAGCGCCGCATCGGCCTCGTCTTTCAGGATCTGGCGCTCTTTCCGCACCTCTCCGCCCGCGCCAACGTGACCTTCGGCCTCTTCCGCCTGCCGAGGGCGGAGGCCCGCGCCCGCGCGGACAAGCTGCTCGCCATGGTCGGGCTGTCGGCGCTGTCCGAGGCCTATCCGCACCAATTGTCGGGCGGTGAGCAGCAGCGCCTCGCGGTCGCAAGGGCGCTCGCCCCCGAACCGCGCGCCATGCTGCTGGACGAGCCGTTCTCCGGCCTCGACGCGCGGCTGCGCGACGGCGTCCGCCGCGACGTGCTGGCGGTGCTGAGGGGGCAGGGCGCGGCGACCCTGCTGGTCACCCACGATCCCGACGAGGCGCTGCGCTTCGCCGACCGCATCGTCCTGCTGCGGGCCGGGCGGATCGTGCAGAGCGGCACGCCCGCCGCCTTGCTGGACCGGCCCGCCGACATCGAAACCGCCGCCTTCTTCTCGCCGCTCAACCGCATCGCCGCGCGGGTCGCGGACGGCCGCGCCGCGACGCCCTTCGGCCCCGTCGCCGCGCCGGGACGGGCCGAGGGCGAGGCGGTCGTCGTCGCGCTCCGCCCGCGCGATCTCGAAATCGGGGCGGGCGGGGCCAGCGTCGATGCGCTCGCCGTCCAGACGGCCTCCGACGGCCTCCATGTGCAGTGCGCGATGCCCGGCGGCGGCCCGGCCCTCGACGCGGTGTTCGACGCCGCCGCCGCGGTCCGTCCGGGCGACGCCCTCCCTGTGCGCGTCAGGCCGGGACGCGGTTTCGTGTTCCCCGCCGCCTGAACGCCGATTGCGGCATCGCGCCGCGACCCCTAAAATGCCTGCGAACGGCGCGCCCTGGGTTGCGCCTCAAGGAGTACTGCGCATGGGCGCTTTCAGCATCTGGCATCTCATCGTCATCGTCGTGCTGGTGATGGTGCTGTTCGGCCGGGGCAAGATTTCCGAGCTGATGGGCGATGTCGCCAAGGGCATCAAGAATTTCCGTCAGGGCATGGCCGACGATCCCAAGCCCCAGGTCACCAGCCAGACCGAGGCCTCGGCCCCCGAGGCGGCCAAGAACGACGCGACCAAGGTCTGAAGCCGGGCCGGGACGCCCGGCGGAGCCGTCATGTTCGATCTCGCCTGGAGCGAAATCCTCGTCATCGCCGTGGTCGCGATTCTCGTCGTCGGCCCCAAGGATCTGCCGCGCCTGATGCGCATCGTCGGGCAGTGGGTCGCCAAGGCCCGCCGCATGGCCTCGCATTTCCAGGCCGGCGTCGACGAGATGATCCGCCAGGCCGAGCTTGAGGATCTGCGCAAGGACCTCAACGCCATGAAGCGCGAACTGCGCGCGCCGGTGGAGATGGACCCGCGCACCACGACCACGCCGCCGCCCGATCGCATGGTGGCGTTCGAGCCGCCCGCGCCGCTGCCCCTGCCGCCCGCGCCCGATCCGAAGCCCGCGCCATGACCGTGGACCGCGACGAAGCGGAGATCGAGGCCTCGCGCGCTCCGCTGCTCGATCATCTCATCGAGCTGCGCCGCCGCCTCTTCTTTGGCGTCATCGCCTTCTTCGTCGGCTTCATCGTCTGCTATTTCTTCGCGCAGCAGCTCTACGGTTTCCTGGCGCAGCCGCTCTATCACGCGCTCGAAGGCCAGCCGAACCAGCGGCTGATCGCCACCTCCCCGCAGGAAACCTTCGTCACCTATCTGCAATTGTCGGCCTGGGGCGGGCTCTGCATCTCGTTCCCGGTGCTGGCGACGCAGCTCTGGCTGTTCGTCGCGCCCGGCCTCTACCGTTCGGAACGCGGGGCGTTCCTGCCTTATCTGATCGCGACGCCGCTGCTCTTCGTCGCGGGCGCCGCCCTCGTGCTCTACGTCATCATGCCGCTGGCGCTCTCGTTCCTGCTGAGCTTCCAGGCCCCGGCCGGGCCGGGCCAGTTGCCGATCCAGCTCGAAGCCCGCGTCTCGGAATATTTCAGCCTCTCGATGGCGCTGATGTTCGCCTTCGGCATCTGCTTCCAATTGCCGGTCGCGCTGACGCTGCTCGCCCGCGTCGGCTTCATCACCTCGGAGCAACTGGCGAAGGGCCGCCGCTACGCCATCGTCGCGGTCTTCGTCGTCGCGGGCGTCCTCACCCCGCCCGATATGCTCAGCCAGTTCGCCCTGGCGATCCCGGTCCTCGGCCTCTACGAGATCTCGATCTGGCTGGTCCGAGGCATGGAAAAAGCCCGCAACGCCCCACAACAGCCGACGCCCACGCCTTCCTCACCCTGAGAAGGCAGCAAACAAACACCCCACCTCCCTCACCCCCAACCTCCCTCATCTCCGCCCTTCCTCATCCCCAACCCTCCTCATCCTGAGGAGCGGCCAAAGGCCGCGTCTCGAAGGACGCACCACGCCCTTGAAGCCCCGGAACTAATTCCTACATTCAGGCACCCCGCGCCCGGCAGGCCCCAACCGGGCGGGGAGGGCACCCCCTCCCCCCGGAGGGAAGGGTGAGGAACGAAGATGCTTTTCTCCACACCCGCGAAACATCCTTTCGCCCCGGTCCCCCGGATTTCCGCGCCACCAATCTGGACCCCGTCCGGCCGCCCCCCTATAGCTCTGCCCGCCGGCGCATCGGGGGCGACTCGCCGGATTTCCTGCACAGAGTTTCCGCCATGCACGACATCAGACTGATCCGCGAAACGCCCGAGGCGTTCGACGCCGGGCTTGCCCGCCGCAACCTCGCCCCCCTTTCGTCCCAGATCCTCACCCTCGACGCCGCCTCGCGCGCCGTCACCACCCGCCTGCAGGAGATGCAGGCCCGCCGCAACGAGGCCTCCAAGCTGATCGGCCAGGCCAAGGCGAAGAAGGACGAAGCGGCGGCGGCCGCCCTGATGGCCGAGGTCGCGGCGCTCAAGGAGACGATGCCGGTCGAGGAGCAGAACGAGCGCGACGCCCAGAAGGCCGTCCACGACGCGCTGGCCGCGATCCCCAATCTCCCCGCCGCCGACGTGCCGCCCGGCAAGGACGAAAACGACAATGTCGAAGTCCGCCGCTCGGGCGAGGCGCGCCAGCCGAACTTCGCCGCGAAGGAGCATTTCGATCTCGGCGAGGCGCTCGGGCAGATGGATTTCGAGGCGGCGGCGAAGATGTCCGGCGCCCGCTTCGTCGTGCTGAAGGGCCAGCTTGCGCGCCTGGAACGCGCGCTCGCCAATTTCATGCTCGACCTGCACACCGGCGAATTCGGCTACACCGAAGTCAACCCTCCGATGATGGTCCGCGACGACGCGGCCTTCGGCACGGGCCAGTTGCCGAAGTTCGAAGAAGACCTGTTCCGCACGACCAACGGCTTCTGGCTCATCCCGACCGCCGAAGTCTCGCTCACCAATCTTGTCCGCGAGAGCATCCTCGCCGACGCCGAACTGCCGCTGCGCCTCACCGCCTGGACGCCGTGCTTCCGCTCGGAGGCGGGTTCGGCCGGACGCGACACGCGCGGCATGATCCGTATGCACCAGTTCTCGAAGGTCGAACTCGTCTCCATCACCGCGCCGGAGAAATCCGACGAGGAGCACGAGCGCATGACGAGCGCCGCCGAGACCGTGCTCGCGCGCCTCGGCCTGCCGTTCCGCACGATGACGCTCTGCGCCGGCGACATGGGCTTCTCGGCCCGCAAGACCTATGACATCGAGGTCTGGCTTCCGGGGCAAGGCCGCTACCGCGAGATATCGTCCTGCTCGAACTGCGGCGACTTCCAGGCGCGCCGCATGGACGCCCGCTACCGCGTCGCGGGCGAGAAGGGCACGCGCTTCGTCCACACCCTCAACGGCTCCGGCCTCGCGGTCGGGCGCACGCTGATCGCGGTGATGGAAAACTACCAGCAGGGCAACGGCGCCATCGCCGTGCCCGACGCATTGAAGCCCTATATGGGCGGGATCGAGGTCATCGGTGGCTAAGGCGGCGAAGGGCAGGGCGAAGACCGAGGCCGTGAAGGACAAGGACGGCTGGCGTCCCCTGCGCATCCTCGTCTCCAACGACGACGGCATCCACGCGCCGGGCCTCAAGGCCGCGGAGAAGATCGCCAAAGCGCTCTCCGACGACGTATGGGTGATCGCGCCGGAGACCGAGCAGAGCGGGGCCTCGCACTCGCTGACCCTCAGCCGCCCGCTCCGGGTGCGCCAGATCTCGGCCCGCCGCTTCGCCGTCGACGGCACGCCGACCGACTGCGTGATGATGGCGATGCTCCATGTGATGAAGGAAGCGCCGCCCGATCTCGTCCTCTCGGGCGTCAATCGCGGCTCCAACATCGCCGACGATGTGACCTATTCGGGCACCATCGCCGCCGCGATGGAGGGCACGGTGCTGGGCGTTCCCTCGATCGCCCTCAGCCAGGCCTTCGTCCATGACGAGCATGTCCAGGTGAAGTGGAACTGCGCCGAGCACCACGGCCCCATCGTCATCCGCAAGCTGCTGGCCGCGGGCTGGCCGAAGGATGTGCTCATCAACGTCAATTTCCCCGACCGCAACGCCGACCGGGTGGAGGGCGTGCGCGTCACCGCGCAGGGCAATCGCGATCAGGCGACGCTCAACGTCGACCACCGCATCGACGCGCGCGGCAATCCCTACTTCTGGATCGGCTTCAAGCGCATCCTCTCCAATCCGCCGGACGGCACCGATCTGCGCGCCATCTATGACGGCTATGTCTCGGTGACGCCGCTGCACATGAACCTCACCGAGGCCGCCTCGCTGCCGGCGCTGGAGGCGATCCTCGGCAAGCCGGCGAAGGCGGCCCGCAAGCCGAAGGCGGCCAAGGCCCGCCGGACCTGATCCCATGACCGACACGCCCTCGCCCGATCTCGTCAGGCTCATCATGGAGCTGCGCGGGCAGGGGGTGACGGACGCACGGGTGCTGGCGGCGATGGAGCGCGTCCCCCGCGCCGCCTTCGTCGAGGAAAGCCAGCAGGCGAACGCCTACGAGAACCGCCCGCTCCCCATCGGCCTCGGCCAGACCATCAGCCAGCCCTTCATCGTCGGGCTGATGACCTATGCGCTGAAGCTCGGCGAGCGCATGAAGGTGCTCGAAATCGGCACCGGCTCCGGCTACCAGACGGCGATCCTCTCGAAGCTGGCGCTGCGGGTCTATACGGTCGAACGCCACCGCCCGCTGATGAAGATGGCCGAGGAGCGCTTTCGGCGGCTCGGCCTCTCCAACATCGTCACCCGGCACGGCGACGGCGGCGAAGGCTGGCCCGAACAGGCCCCCTTCGACCGGATCATCGTCACCGCCGCCGCCCCCGAACTCCCGGAAAAGCTGGTCGAACAGCTCAAACCCGGCGGCATTCTGGTCTGCCCGGTCGGCCCTCAGGGGGCCAGTCAGGTTCTGTTAAGGGTAACCAAGCATGATGCCGGCAAAGAGGTCGAGAACCTCGGGTTCGTCGCGTTCGTGCCATTGGTGCAGGGGGTGGCGCGCGACGTCTGACCCGGGGCGAAGCCTCGTTCGCAAAGGCCCGCCATGCGCACCCCCAGCCGCCTGCTCCGTCTGATCTTCGTCATCGCCGCCGCCCAGCTCGCCACCGCCTGCGCCGGCGGTTTTTCGGCGATGAACCCCTTCGACGGCGACCCGAACGGCCCGCCGCCCGCGCCGCATATGTGGGACGGCGCCTATGCCGGCGAGAACGAGCCGGCGCCGCGCACCGTCGCGCGCGAAGACACCCGCAAGGCACGCCCGGTCCGCACCGCCGACGCGCGCTCCGACTATGACCGCACCTACGGCACCAGCCGCGTCGAGGCCGCCGAGCTCGCGCCGCCCGATGCCGCCGAGACCGCGCCCCGCGACGACGAGGCGCGCACCCTCACGACCAGCCACTCATCGGCCGAACGCACCCCCGACTCCGCCAGCACCGTCCACCGCGTCCGCCGCGGCGAGGCGCTCAGCGACATCGCCGACCGCTACGGCGTGCGCGAGGTCGACATCATCGCCCTCAACCATCTACGCCCGCCCTACGAACTGGAGAGCGGCCAGGAACTCCAGATCCCCGTCCAGGACGTCGGCGAAGCCCCCCGCGAGGGCGGCTACGTGACCGCCGGCGACGTCGTCGTCCCCCACGCCAAGCCCGATCTCGATGGCGGCGAACCGGCCAAACCGTCCAAGGAGGCCCGCGCCGAGGGGCCGCGCTTCGACTGGCCGGTTTCGGGCAAGGTCATCTCCAATTTCGGCGCGAGCGGCGACGGCCTCTACAACGAGGGCATCAACATCGCCGTTCCGGTCGGAACGCCGGTCCGCGCCTCGGCTTCGGGCACAGTGCGCTATGCGGGCAACGAACTGCGCGGCTACGGCAACCTCGTGCTGGTCGAACATGCGGGCGGCTACGTCACCGCCTACGCCCACAACGACGAACTCAAGGTCAAGCGCGGCGACAAGGTGGCGCGCGGCGAGGTGATCGCGCTCTCGGGCAAGACCGGCAACGTCAAGACGCCGCAGGTCCATTTCGAGATCCGCAAGGGCACGCAGTCCGTCGATCCGCGCAAGCTGCTGGTGGCGATGAACTAGCCTAACCGGCGTCCCTGCGCGCCGGCATGGTCCTGGATGAACTGCCAGGCGACCCGGCCCGAGCGGCTGCCCCGCGTCGCCGCCCACTCGATCGCCGCCGCGACCAGAGCCTCGCCATCCTCAAGCCCGAAATGCCGCGCATAGCCCCGGCACATCTCCAGGTACTCGTCCTGGCTGCACTTGTGAAAGCCGAGCCACAGGCCGAAGCGGTCGGATAGCGAGACCTTCTCCTCGACCGCCTCATGCGGGTTGATGGCGGTCGATCGCTCGTTCTCCATCATGTCGCGGGGCAGCAGATGCCGCCGGTTCGAGGTGGCATAGAACAGCACATTCTCCGGCCGGCCTTCGATGCCGCCTTCAAGCACCGCCTTCAGCGACTTGTAGGACTGGTCCTCGGCCTCGAACGACAGGTCGTCGCAGAAGACGATGAAGCGCGTCTCGGGCGCGGCCCGCAAATGCCGCAGCAGGACGGGCAACGTGGCGATGTCCTCCCGGTGAATCTCGATCAGCACCAGCCGCCGGTCCGCCGCCGCGCGGACGTAATGGTGGACGGCCTTGACGAGCGAGCTCTTGCCCATCCCGCGAGCGCCCCACAGCAGCGTGTTGTTGGCGGGCAGGCCGCGGGCGAACCGCATCGTGTTGTCCCGGAGCAGGTCGCGGACCCGGTCGATCCCGCACAGCAGGGCCAGCGGCACGGCCGCGACCTCGGCCACGGGCAGGGCGGCGAGGGCCTCCGCGTCCCAGACGAAGGCGTCCGCGGCGGTCCAGTCCGGGGCCGGGGGCGCGGGCGGGCTTAGCCGCTCCAGAGCCCCGGCGATGCGCTTCAGCGCCTCCTCGATCTGCGATCTCATGGGAATCCCGCGCTTTTCCGCCGTTTGAGAAGGCCGCTATAACCCTCTCGCGGCGTTTGAAAAAGGCCGCTGCGCCGCTATAGTCCGCGCCGATTTGCGCCGGGGTTCGCCCGCGCCCAGTCTTTGGAGTTCTTCATGTTCGTTACGCCGGCGTATGCCCAGTCTGCGGGCGCGCCCGGGGGCATGGATATCGTTTTCCAGCTTGTCCCCTTCGTCCTCATCTTCGTCATCATGTATTTCCTCCTCATCCGCCCGCAGCAGAAGCGGATGAAGGCGCACCAGGCCATGATCGCGGCGGTGCGCAAGGGCGACGTGGTCATCACGTCCGGCGGCCTGATCGGCAAGGTCCGCTCGGTCAACGACACCGACGACGAGGTTGTGGTCGAACTGGCGAAGGGTGTGGAAGTCCGCGTGGTCCGCAGCTCGATCTCCGACGTCAAGGCCAAGACCGAGCCGCTGCGCGACGCGAAGACGGCGGAGTAGGGGCGGATGGTCACCTATTCGCGTTGGACCGTCTGGGCCAGCATTCTCGCCTGCATCGTCGCGGTCGCCCTGTCGCTGCCGAACGTGCTGCCGCAGGGCGTGCGCGATGCGCTTCCCGACTGGCTGCCGAAGAAGACCCTCAATCTCGGCCTCGACCTCCAGGGCGGCTCCTACCTGCTGCTCGAAGCCGACGTGAACGCGGTCTATCGCGAGCGCCTGGAAACGACCCGCGACGACATCCGCCAGGCGCTGCGCAGCGCCGACATCGGCTATACCGGCCTCGTCATTCAGGGCGCCGATGCGGTCGAGGTGAAGATCCGCGACGCCGCCAAGATCGAGGAAGCGGCGGCCAAGCTGCAGGTGCTGATCGTCTCCGTCGAGCCGAGCCTGCTCGGCGGCGGAGCCATGAACTACGATCTGACCCGGGGCGCGGATGGCGTCTTCACGCTCAAGATGACCGATGGCGCGCGCACCTACTACCGCACCCAGACCGTTGCGCAGTCGATCGAGATCGTCCGCCGCCGCATCGACGAACTGGGCACCAAGGAACCCACGATCCAGCAGCAGGGCGAGGATCGCATCGTCGTTCAGGTGCCGGGCCTCGACGATCCGGCGCGCCTCAAGGCGCTGATCGGCAAGACCGCCAAATTGCAGTTCCGCATGGTGGACGAGCAGGGCGACGTCCAGGCCGCCCTCCAGGGCCGCGTGCCGGCCGGCAGCGAGTTGCTCTATGAGGAGCGGGACGGCCAGCAGATTCCGCTGCTGATCGAGAAGCGGGTCATCGTCACCGGCGAGAACCTGGTGGATGCGCGCCAGTCGGTCGATCCGCGCAACGGCCGTCCGGTCGTGTCGTTCCAGTTCGATGCGCAGGGCGCGCGCCGCTTCGGCGACGCCACGGCCGCCAATGTCGGCCGCCGCTTCGCCATCGTCCTGGACAAGAAGATCATCAGCGCTCCGATCATCAACGAGCCGATCGTGACCGGCTCCGGTCAGATCGGCGGCGGTTTCACCTTCGAATCCGCCAACGACCTGGCGATCCTCCTGAGGGCGGGCGCTTTGCCTGCGCCGCTGACGGTCGTCGAGGAACGCACCGTCGGCGCCGAGCTGGGCGCAGACTCGATCGCCGCCGGCTCGATGGCGGCGGTGGTCGGCGTGGCGCTCACCGTCGCCCTGCTTCTCGTTTCCTATGGCCTGTTCGGCTTCTTCGCCGTGGTCGGGCTCGCCATGAACCTCGTCATCACGGTGGCGATCATGACGATGCTCGGCGCGACGCTGACCCTTCCGGGCATAGCGGGCCTCATCCTCTCGATCGGCATGACGGTGGATGCGAACGTGCTCTTCTACGAGCGCATGCGCGAAGAGCGCGGCCTCGGAAAGGCCGCCGCGAGTTCGCTCACCGGCGGCTTTACCGGCTCGATGTCGGCGATCGTCGACGCGAACTTCACGCAGTTGATCGCTTGCGCGATCCTCTTCTACCTGGGCTCTGGTCCGGTTCGGGGTTTCGCGGTGACGCTGGGCATCGGCATCGCGGTGTCGATGTTCACGGCGGTGCTGCTGACGCGCATCATGGTGGTTTCGTGGTACCGTTGGCGCAAGCCCAAGGTTCTGCCAATCTGAGACGCGACACAAAAAGGGGAAGGTTCATGGCCGCTATTCTCACCAATCTCTACCGTACCATCGGGGCGGGCGTCGTGCTGGCGCTGGCGCTTCTCGCGGCGGTCATCGTGCTGGGCGGCGTCGATGTCGGCGCGGCGTTCGGCGGCCGCTACGCCTGGGCCTATATCTTCATCTGGCTGCATGTGCTCTCGGGCATCATGTGGATCGGCCATCTCTACTACTTCAACTTCGTGCAGATGATTCAGATGCCGAAGATCCCGGCCGAACAGAAGCCGGCGGTTTCGAAGTTCATCGCGCCCGAAGCCCTGTGGTGGTTCCGCTGGGCCGCTATGTCGACCATCGTCACCGGCCTGATCGTCTCGTGGCTGCGCGGCTACCTGCACGATGCCGTGTCGCTGGGCATGGCCGGCGGCTTCGATCTGCCCAGCTTCTTCATCGGCGTGGGCATGTGGCTCGGCACCATCATGTGGTTCAACGTCTGGTTCGTGATCTGGCCGAACCAGAAGAAGGCGCTGAACATCGGCAACGCCTATCCCGACCTCGCCCAGCCGCTGAAGGACAAGGCGGCGCGGATGGCCATGCTGTTCTCGCGCACCAACGTGATGCTCTCGATCCCCATGCTGCTGGCGATGACAGGCGGCGGCATGAACTACGGCAATTCGGGCCTCTAGGGCGCACTTCGATCCGAAAGGCAGGCCGCCTGGCGACAGGCGGCCTGTTTCGTTCATGGATGGCACGACAGCAGCCGCGCACTGCACGGCGCTCGTAAAGGAGGCCGATCCGGCGCGTTTCGTGAGCGCCTTGTTCGCGCCCGAAGCGACCCGTCGCCGCCTCTTGGCGCTCTATGCTCTCGACGCCGAGTTGCGGCGCGTGCCGCTCGCCGCGCGCGAGCCGATGATCGTCGCCATCCGCTATCAATGGTGGCGCGACGCCGTGTCCGGCTTGCCGGAGGCGACGCGGGGCCACCCGGTCCTTGGCGAACTGGCGCTGGCCGGTCTCCCCGCCGCCGATCTCATCGCCCTCATCGACGCCCGCGAAGGCGGCGCGGAGCCTGCCATCGCGGAGGGAAACCTGATCGCCGCCGCCGCGCGGATGTGCGGCGCGCCGGACGGCGACAATCCCATCGCCATGGCCGCAGGAATCGCCATCGTCACCGGCTCGCGCGACGCCCTCGAGGCCGCGCGCGCCGCGTGGCGTGCCGTGCGGAAGGCGAGGCGCGCCGAGCTGCCCGCCTATCTGCCGGCCACCTTCGTCGATGCCCGCCACCCGGTCACGGCCTTCCGGCTGCACTGGCGCGTGCTGACGAAGGCGCTTCGTAACCGCTTCTAGGCGGCCTCGGATTTCGCTCCGAGCCACACGTCCAGCGCCGCGACGGCCCGCCGGGCCATCGCCTGCTTGCGCGCCTTGCCGCGGTCCTGGCCGCGCGGCAGCTTGCCGATCTCCATCTCGGGAAAAAGGCCGAAATTGACGTTCATCGGCTGAAACGTCTTCGCATCGCCGCCGCCGGTGATATGGCCGAGCAGCGCGCCGAGCGCGGTCTCGGGAGGCGGCGGGGTCAGCGCGCCGCCCAGCCGCTCCGCCGCGGCGAACCGCCCGGCGAGCAGGCCGATGGCCGCGCTCTCGACATAGCCTTCGACGCCCGTCACCTGACCGGCGAAGCGCAGGCGCGGCATCGCCTTCAGCTTCAGATCCTCGCTCAGCAGGCGAGGACTGTTGATGAAGGTGTTGCGGTGCAGCCCCCCAAGCCGCGCGAACTGCGCGTTCTGGAGGCCCGGAATCATCCGGAAGATTCGGGTCTGTTCGCCGTGCTTCAGCTTGGTCTGGAAGCCGACCATGTTGAACAGCGTGCCGAGCGCATTGTCCTGGCGAAGCTGCACGACGGCGTAGGGGCGCTGGCCGGTGCGCGGATCGCGCAGGCCGACCGGCTTCATCGGCCCGAAGCGCAGCGTCTCGCGCCCGCGCTCCGCCATGACCTCGATGGGCAGGCAGCCCTCGAAATAGGGCGTCCCCTCCCACGCCTTGAAATCGGTCTTGTCGCCGGCAAGCACGGCATCGAGGAAAGCGTTGTACTCGGCTTCGCTCAGCGGGCAGTTCACATAGTCCGCGCCGTCGCCGCCGGGGCCGGTCTTGTCGTAACGCGACTGAAACCACGCCGTCTCGAAGTCGATCGACTCGCGATGCACGATGGGCGCGATGGCGTCGAAGAAGGAGAGCGACTCCTCGCCGGTGAGGCCGCGCACCGCTTCGGCCAGCGCGGGCGAGGTGAGGGGGCCGGTGGCGACGATCGTGTTGTCCCAGTCCTCGGGCGGCAGGCCGGCGATCTCGCCGCGCTCGATCGTCACCCGTGGGTGGGCCTCCAGCGCCGCTTGAACGGCTGCCGAAAACCCGTGCCGGTCGACCGCCAG
This sequence comes from Alphaproteobacteria bacterium, assembly GCA_046348585.1. Classification (GTDB taxonomy): domain Bacteria; phylum Pseudomonadota; class Alphaproteobacteria; order Micropepsales; family Micropepsaceae; genus JADZAI01. Next base: position 139,463 of record JAXMDZ010000003.1, on the reverse strand, counting down.
CGCGCCCCCGGCCGGCACCTGGTTGGCGTCTGCCGCCGCCATGACGATCGAGCCGCAGCGCCGCATTTCGGCGTGGAGCAGGCCGACCGCGTTGTTCTCCCAATCGTCCGACCGGAACGAGTTGGAGCAGACCAGTTCGGCGAGACTGTCCGTCACATGCGCCTCGGTGCCGCGCACCGGGCGCATCTCGTGCAGCGTCACATGGGCGCCGGCTTCGGCCGCCTGCCAGGCCGCCTCGCTGCCCGCGAGGCCGCCGCCGATGATATGAATGCGCTTGAATTCTGCCATGATTGGCGCGGAACATAGGGAAGATGAAGAACGGGCGAAACCCCGTTCCAGAGGGGAGATTGCAGGATGAGACTGTTCGTATTGCTCGCCGCCGGACTGGCGTTCGCCGGCGTATCGGCGGCCGAGGACAAGATCGACGGCTGCTCGTTTCACGGCAAGGCGCTGAAGGGCAAGGTCCAGATCGTCTCCAGCGGGGCCGACTTCAAGGTCCAGGCCGTCACCAGCTTCCCCGACCTCAAGGTCCAGTTCGTCGAGAGCTTCCCCGACGATTGCGGCGAATGGCAGGTGGTGGAGAGCTTCCCCGACTTCACCATCCAGTACGTCACCAGCTTCCCGGACTTCACGATCCAGATGGTGACGAGCTTCCCGGGCGAACCCTGATCCGTTCGGGCGGCGTTAATCCGCCGGGCGCATGGTGAAGCCATGCGACCGCTTGCCGTTTACGCCCTCCTGCTGACCTTGCCCGCCGCCGCCCAGAGCCCCGGCGGGGTAGGCGGCGACCAGCGGCCCTGCGAGTTCCAGGGCCATCGGCTGATGGGCCGGGTGCGGGTGGTCGACGCCTTCCCCGACTTCAACGTCAAGGTCGAGGACGACGAGCGCAAGGGCGAGCTTCACGTCCGCCGCGTCGAGCTGCCCGCCGAACTCTGCGGCGAATGGCAGTTCGTGGACGGGATGGCCGACTTCACGATCCGCTTCGTCGACAACGGCGAGGACTTCACCATCACCTGGGTGAAGGAAAAGCCCGGCATTCCGGACGACCCCGTCCAGCGTTGAGCCCTATTGGGGCTCGATCGCGATTTCGGTCAGCACCGAATTGGCGATGAAGCACTCCTCGTGCGCCCGGTGGTGCATGGCGTCGATGTCGGCCGCCGACGGGGCCGTCCCACCCCACACGATCTTCGGGCGCAGCGTGCAGTGGCTGACGAAGAGCTTGCCCTTGGCGTTCTTGGTCATCACGCCCGACGCCTCGTCGACATAGGAATCGACCGTCAGCCGCTTGCGCGCCGCGATCGCCAGGAAGGTCAGCATGTGGCAGCTCGACAGCGCGGCGACCAGCGCCCGCTCCGGATCGACGCGCTCCATCGTGCCCCGGAACTCGGGCGCGCTCGACGCGGGAACGTCGATGCCGCCGTCGATGTGCCAGACATGATCGCGGTTATAGTTTTCATACGCGAAATCGGCCGAGGTCCGCGTCCAGGCGATCGTTGCGCGGTGTTCGGACATGATCGTCTCCTTCAGTGCGCCGGACGGCGCTGCGCCCAGGGCATCGCTTCTTCCAGCTGGGTTGCAAGATTGAGCAGCGTCGCCTCGTCGGCATAACGCCCGGTGAACATCATGCCAATGGGCAGCCCGTCGGCGCTCCAGGCCAGCGGCAGCGACACCGATGGCTGCCCGGTCATGTTGAACGGCGGGGTGTAGCCGAACACGCGCGCCTGCCGCGCGTTGACCTCCTTCGGGTCCAGATTGACCGGATCGATATGCCCGATCTGCGGCGGCGGGGTGATCATGGTCGGACACAGGAACACGTCGAAATGCTCCCACTGCGCCATGATCGGGCGCACCATGTTCTGGAGCGTCAGCGTGCCGTAGGCCGAACGGTCCGCGCCGATCCGGCGGCTGGCGGCGATGATCGATTTCGTCAGCGTCTCGAAATCCTCGTCCTCGGGTTCGCGCCCGATCTCGCGGATGGCTTCCAGGATGCCCGCCCCGAAATGACCGGCCGAGTGCGCGCCCTGCGCCCGGTAGAGCGCCCGCCAGTCGGCCTCCAGCGGCCGCTCCGAAACCTCGTGGCCGAGCGCCTGAAGCGTCTTCACGGTGGCCATCAGGCCGGCCTCGACATCGGGGTGAACCGGCGTGCGGCTCGGGTTCTCCGCCGAGAAGGTGATCCTCAACTTCTTCGGCTTCGCCAGCGCCGCCTCAAGGAACGAGGGCGGGGCGGGCGGATAGGCGTAAGGCGACCACGGCTCCGGCGCCGAGATCGCATCCAGCATCGTCGCGCTGTCGCGGACGCTGACCGACACGACATGGCCGACGGCGAGCCCCGTCACCGGCGAGTTCCACTCGGTCGGATTGCGTCCGCGCGTGACCTTGAGGCCGACGAGGCCGTTGCAGGCGGCGGGGATGCGGATCGAGCCGAGCCCGTCCGTCGCATGGGCCATCGGCACGATGCCCGCCGCCACCGCCGAGGCCGAGCCGCCGCTCGACCCGCCGGCGATACGGTTCTCGCCGAACGGACTGCGGCAGGGGCCGAGATAGGCGCCCTCGGTCGTTCCGGTGATGCCGAACTCGGGCGTGTTGGTCTTGCCGAACGGCACCAGACCCGCGGCGCGGAACCGCCGCGTCATCTCGGAATCGGTCTTCGACACATAGTCGCGGTAGAAGCGCGAGCCGTTGCTCATCCGCCAGCCCGCGACCTCGCAATAGAGGTCCTTGATCAGGAACGGCACGCCCGCGAACGGCGCGTCGGGATCGACCTTCTTCGCCGCCTGCCGCGCCTCGTCATAGGCCTTGTAGACGATGGCGTTGAGCCGGGTATTGACCGCCTCGGCGCGCGCGATGGCGCACTCCAGCAGTTCGGAGGCCGTCACCTCGCCCTTGCGCACCAGCGCCGCCATGGCGACGCCGTCGAGGGCCGCGTACTCGCTCTGCAGCATGATCGCCTCCTTCAGCCGTAAAGTCCGGGACGCTTGTCCTTCCAGGGCTGCGCTTTCTCCAGCTGCGCCGCGAGCCGCAGCAGCGTCGCCTCGTCGCCGAAGCGGCCGACGAACTGCACGCCGACCGGCAGCCCACCCTTCGACCAGTGCAGCGGCAGATTGATCGCCGGCTGGCCGGTCGCGTTCTGGATGGCCGTGAACGGCACATAGTCGATGACCGGCGCGAAGGCGGCCTTCGGGTCGCGCTGACTGGTGTCGACCGCGCCGATCTTCAGCGGCGGCGCGCCCAGCGTCGGGGTCAGCCAGACGTCATGCGTCTGGTGCCATTTGGCGACGGTGCGCGCGGCGGCCTGCATCATGGTGATCGCGTTGAGATAGGTCGCCGCGCTCACCTTCCGTCCGGCCTCGTAGAGCCCGAAGGTCAGGCCCTGCATGGTCTTCAGCGACGGCTTCGCGCCGGTCATCATGCCCAGCACCTCGACCTGCTGGGCAAGCCCCGAGGCCCAGATCGCCATGAAGCCGTCCGACAGGACGCTGAAATCGACGGGCGGCGAGGACTCTTCGACGATGTGTCCGAGATCCTCGCAGAGCTGCGCCGCGCCGCGCACCGCCGCGATGCACTCCGCATGCACTTTCTTGCCGGCAAGATCGGTGGTGGCGTAGCCGATCCGCAGCGTCTTCGGCTTGCGCTTGATCTCGTCGCGATAGGGATAGGCGGGCGGCGGCGCGCAATAGGGGTCGCCCGGCTCCGGGCCGTTGGTCGCGTCCAGCATGGCGGCCGTGTCGCGCACCGTGCGGCTGACGATGTGCTCGGAGATGAGGCCGCTCATCACGTCGCCGAGGTCGGGGCCGAGCGGATTGCGGGCGCGCGTGGGTTTCAGGCCGACGAGGCCGCAGGACGAAGCCGGGATGCGGATCGAGCCGCCGCCGTCATTGGCGTGCGCGATGGGCACGATGCCTGCCGCCACCGCCGCCGCCGAGCCGCCGCTGGACCCGCCCGGCGTGTGGTCGGTGTTCCACGGATTGCGCGCCGGGCCGTAGAGCGTGGACTCGGTGATCGGCAGCAGGCCGAATTCCGGCACATTGGTCTTGCCGAAGGGGACGACGCCCGACTTCAGGAAGCGCTGGGTGAGGGTCGAATCGTACATCGCCGGAAAGTCCGGCATGAAGGCCGAGCCCTGGCGCGTCGGCACGCCGGTCAGGCCTCCCAGAATGTCCTTCAGCAGGAACGGCACGCCCGCAAACGGGCCCTTGGGCAGCTTGCCCTTCGCCCGGGCGCGGGCGGCATCGTAGAATTTGTAGACGATCGCGTTGAGCGCCGGATTGTGCTTCTCGGCCAGCGAAATCGCGGCCTCCAAAGCCTCGGACGACGAGACCTTCTTCTTGGCGATCAGCGCGGCCAGTCCCAGCGCATCGTAATCGGCGTATTCGGCGAACGGCATGTCTCTCCCCAAGCTGCGCGGCGCTGCGGCCCGCTGGGCGGGGAGATTGGTCCGCCGCAGGCGCTTTGTCACGCCCGGGCAGCGCGCTTTCCCTTGGCCGGCGGCGTCGCGGCCGCCCCGCCGCCCTTGCGCTTCAGCAGGGGTTTGAGGAACTGCCCGGTATAGGAGCGCGCAATGGCCGCGATATCCTCCGGCGTGCCCGCGCCGACGATCTCGCCGCCGCCGTCGCCGCCTTCGGGGCCGAGGTCGATCACCCAGTCGGCGGTCTTGATGACCTCCAGATTGTGCTCGATCACGATCACCGTGTTGCCCTGGTCGGCCAGCTCGTGCAGCACCTCCAGCAGCTTGCGCACGTCCTCGAAATGGAGGCCGGTCGTCGGCTCGTCGAGGATGTAGAGCGTGCGCCCGGTCGCCCGGCGCGACAGCTCCTTCGACAGCTTGATGCGCTGCGCCTCGCCGCCCGACAGCGTCGTCGCCTGCTGGCCGACCTTGATGTAGCCGAGTCCGACGCGCTCCAGCGTCTCCATCTTCTCGCGCACGCTCGGCACCGCCTTGAAGAACTGGGCGGCGTCCTCGACGGTCATGTCCAGGATGTCGGCGATCGACTTGTCCTTGAACTTCACCTCCAGCGTCTCGCGGTTGTAGCGCTGGCCCTTACAGACGTCGCACTGGACATAGACGTCGGGCAGGAAGTGCATCTCGATCTTGATGACGCCGTCGCCCTGGCAAGCCTCGCAGCGCCCGCCCTTGACGTTGAACGAGAACCGGCCGGGGCCGTAGCCGCGCGCCTTGGCCTCGGGCAGGCCGGCGAACCAGTCGCGGATCGGGGTGAAGGCGCCGGTATAGGTCGCGGGGTTCGAGCGCGGCGTGCGCCCGATGGGCGACTGGTCGATGTCGATGACCTTGTCGAGATGCTCCAGGCCCTCGATGCGGGCGTGCGGCGAGGGGTTCTCGCGCGCCCCGTTCAGCTTGCGCGCCGTCGCCTTGTAGAGCGTATCGACGACCAGCGTCGACTTGCCGCCGCCCGAGACGCCGGTGATGCAGGTGAAGGTGCCGAGCGGAAACTCCGCCGTCACGTTCTTCAGGTTGTTGCCGCTGGCGTTGACCACGCGGATCGCGCGCTTCGGATCGGCCTTGCGCCGCGCGGCGGGCAGGGGGATCTGCCTGAAGCCGGTGAGATACTGCCCGGTCAGGCTGTCCGGGTTCTGCAGGATCTTCGCCAGCGGCCCCTCGGCCACCACCGTGCCGCCATGGATGCCGGCCCCCGGCCCCATATCGACCACATAGTCGGCGAGGCGGATCGCGTCCTCGTCGTGCTCGACCACCAGCACCGTATTGCCGAGATCGCGCAGCCGCTTCAGCGTCTCCAGCAGGCGCGCATTGTCGCGCTGATGCAGGCCGATGGACGGCTCGTCCAGCACATAGAGCACGCCCGTCAGCCCGGAACCGATCTGCGAGGCGAGACGGATGCGCTGGCTCTCGCCGCCCGACAGCGTGCCCGAATTGCGCGACAGCGTCAGGTATTCCAGGCCCACATCGTTGAGGAAGCGCAGCCGCTCGCGGATCTCCTTCAGAATGCGGGTGGCGATCTCGCGCTGCTTGGCCGTCAGCTTCGGGTCGAGATCGCGGAACCAGGCGTCCGCCTTGCGGATGGAGAGATCGCAGACCTCGCCGATATGCCGCCCGGCGATCTTCACCGACAGCGCCTCGGGCTTCAGGCGGAAACCGCCGCAGGCCTCGCACGGCGCGTTGTTCTGGTAGCGCTCCAGTTCCTCGCGCACCCAGGCGGAATCGGTGTCCTTCCAGCGGCGGTCGAGATTGGGGATGACGCCTTCGAAGGCCTTCTTGGTCTCGTAGCGGCGCAGCCCGTCGTCATAGACGAAACCGATGGCCTCCGCCCCCGTGCCGCGCAGGATCGCGTCGCGCACCTTGGGCGCGAGGTCCTTCCATGGCGCGGTCATCGAGGCCTTGTAGTGCCGGGCGATGGCCTCCAGCGTCTGCGCGTAATAGGGCGAGGGCGTCTGGGTGCGCGACCAGGGCGCGATCGCTCCCTCGCGCAGCGACAGCTTCTCGTCGGGAACCACCAGTTCGGGATCGAAGAAGATCTGCGTGCCGAGCCCGTCGCAGCTCGGGCACGCCCCCTGCGGCGCATTGAAGGAAAAGAGGCGCGGCTCGATCTCGTCGATGGTGAAGCCCGAAACCGGACAGGCGAAGCGCGAGGAGAAGATCATCCGCTCCGGCTCGCCCGCCGCATCCTTCCGGTCGGCGAACTCGGCGATCAGGATGCCGTCGGCGAGGCCGAGCGCCGTTTCGGTGGAGTCCGCCAGGCGCTGCTGCAGCCCGTCGCGGATGGCCACGCGGTCCACCACGACCTCGATGTCGTGCTTCTTCTTTTTGTCGAGCGGGGGAACCGCCTCGATGTCGTGGAACGCGCCGTCCACCTTCACGCGCTGGAAACCGCGCTTTTGAAGGTCGAGCAGTTCCTTGCGATACTCGCCCTTGCGGCCGCGCACCATGGGGGCCAGCAGGAACAGCCGCGTCCCTTCGGGCAGCGCCATCAGCCGATCGACCATCTGGCTGACCGTCTGGCTTTCGATGGGCAGGCCCGTGGCGGGCGAGTAGGGCACGCCGACCCGCGCGAACAGCAGGCGCAGATAGTCGTAGATCTCGGTGACCGTGCCGACCGTCGAACGCGGATTGCGCGAGGTCGTCTTCTGCTCGATGGAGATGGCGGGCGACAGGCCGTCGATGTGATCGACGTCCGGCTTCTGCATCAGCTCCAGGAACTGGCGGGCATAGGCCGAGAGGCTCTCGACATAGCGCCGCTGGCCCTCGGCGTAGATCGTGTCGAAGGCGAGGCTCGACTTGCCCGACCCCGACAGGCCGGTGATCACCACCAGGCTGTCGCGCGGCAGATCGACATCGACGTTCTTCAGATTGTGCTCGCGCGCGCCGCGAACCGAAATCGACTTGTGCACCGGGCTTGACCGAATCTCTGGGGTGAGAACATAGTAGGAACGATCCGGGCTGAGCGAAAGCCCGGAAATCGGATGGTGAAGGCGGAGGGTCGCTGTGATTTAACGGCGCTTCTATCGTCCTGGCGCATTACGGAAAGTGGGAACAATGGCGGGCAGCGTCAACAAGGTCATTCTCGTGGGCAATCTGGGCGCGGACCCGGAAGTGCGGTCCATGAACTCGGGCGACAAGGTCGTGAACCTGCGGATCGCCACTTCGGAATCCTGGCGCGACAAGGCCACCGGCGAGCGCAAGGAAAAGACCGAGTGGCACCGCGTCGTGATCTTCAACGAACAATTGGCCAAGGTCGCCGAGCAATACCTCAAGAAGGGCTCGACGGTTTACATCGAGGGCCAGCTCCAGACCCGCAAATGGACCGACAAGGACGGGCAGGAGAAATACTCGACCGAAATCGTGCTCCAGAAGTTCCGCGGCGAGCTGACCATGCTGGGCGGCCGCGGCGACGGCGGCGGCGCCTCGGGCGGCGGCGGTGGCGGCGAGCGCTCCTATGGCGGCGGCGGCGGCCGCAGCTCCGGCGGTGGCGGCGGCGGACGCGACTATTCGGCCGATCTGGACGACGAAATCCCGTTCTGAGGGCGGCTGGCCGAGCTTGCGCGCGGGGGTCCGAAATCTCTTCGCGCGGACGGCCGCAATCCCGCTCTAAGTCCTTGGTTTGCGGCCTTCTTTCCGCGTATAAATGGGCCTTCGATTCCGGCGCGTCCCGGGCCTTCCCGGCGGCGCGCCTTTAACCGTCTGAGGACCGATTTCGCGTGAGCGCCGACGACGCTGAAGACGCCCTGCCGGAAGACGGCGCGACGCCCCCGCCGGGCGGCGGGGATGTGCGCCCCATCGCCATCGAGGACGAGCTGAAACGCTCCTATCTCGACTATGCGATGAGCGTCATCGTCAGCCGCGCGCTGCCCGACGTGCGAGACGGCCTCAAGCCCGTTCACCGCCGCATCCTCTTCGGCATGAACGAAGCGGACAACACGCCGGGCAAGCGTTACCGCAAATCGGCCAACACGGTCGGCGAGGTGATGGGCCGCTATCACCCGCACGGCGATACGGCGATCTACGACGCGCTCGTGCGCATGGCGCAGGACTTCTCCATGCGCCTGCCGCTGATCGACGGGCAGGGCAATTTCGGTTCGATGGACGGCGATCCCGCCGCCGCCATGCGCTACACCGAAAGCCGCCTCGCCAAGGCGGCGATGCTGCTGCTCGACGACATCGACGAGGACACGGTCGATTTCCAGCCGAACTACGACGGCGAGCGGCAGGAACCGGCCGTCCTGCCGGCGCGCATCCCCAATCTCCTGGTCAACGGCGCGGGCGGCATCGCCGTCGGCATGGCGACCAACATCCCGCCGCACAATCTGGGCGAACTGATCGACGCCTGCTTCCTGCTGATCGAGGACCCGGACGCCCCCATGGAGGCGGTGCTCGACATCGTTCAGGGCCCGGACTTTCCGACCGGCGGCCTCATCATGGGCAAGGCGGCGACGCGCGCCGCCATGGCCAAGGGCCGCGGCTCGGTGATCATGCGCGGCCGCTGCGAGATCGAGGAGATCCGCAAGGACCGCGAGGCCATCGTCGTCTCGGAAATCCCCTACCAGGTCAACAAGGCCTCGATGATCGAGAAGATCAGCGAGCTGGTGAAGGAAAAGCGGATCGAGGGCATCGCCGATCTGCGCGACGAAAGCGACCGGGACGGCGTGCGCGTGGTGATCGAGCTGAAGCGCGACGCCATCGCCGATGTCGTCCTCAACCAGCTCTACCGCTTCTCGCCGCTTCAGACCTCGTTCGGCGTCAACATGCTGGCGATCGACGCCGGCAAGCCCGAGCTGATGAATCTGCGCGACATGCTGGCGGCGTTCCTGCGCTTCCGCGAGCAGGTCATCACGCGGCGCACGAAATTTCTGCTGAACAAGGCGCGAGACCGCAGCCACATCCTGGTCGGCCTCGCCATCGCGCTCGCCAATATCGACGAGTTCATCCGCATCATCCGCACCTCGCCCGATCCGGCGGCGGCGCGCGAGGCGCTGACCGCGCGCAGCTGGCCGGCCCGCGACATGGCCCCTCTGGTCAGCCTGATCGCCGATCCGCGCCACGCGATGGGCGACGACCACACGATCCGCCTGTCGGACGAACAGGCCCGCGCCATTCTCGATTTGCGCCTTCAGCGCCTCACCGCGCTCGGCGCGGACGAGATCGGCAGCGAACTGGAAGCCCTGCGCGCCGAGATCGAGGACCACCTCGAAACGCTGCGCAGCCGGGCGAAGCTGATGGGCATCGTCCGCACCGAGCTTGAGGCGGTGAAGAACGAGTTCGCGACGCCCCGCCGCACCGAGATCGTCGAACTCGACGCCGACGTCGAGGACGAGGACCTCATCCAGCGCGAGGACATGGCCGTCACCGTCACGCACGAGGGCTACATCAAGCGCGTGCCGCTGGCGACCTACCGGGTGCAGGCGCGCGGCGGCAAGGGCCGCACCGGCATCACGACCAAGGACGAGGATTGGGTGACGCGCGTTTTCGTCGCCAACACCCACACGCCGATCCTGTTCTTCACCTCGACCGGCATGGCCTACAAGCTCAAATGCTGGCGGCTGCCGCTCTCGACGCCCCAGGGCAAGGGCAAGGCGCTCGTCAATCTTCTCCCCCTCAAGAAGGACGAGAAGGTCACCACCATCATGGAGCTGCCGGACGAAGACTCCTGGGCCTCGCTCCAGATCATGTTCGCCACGCAATCGGGCTATGTCCGCCGCAACGAGCTGTCGGATTTCGTCGATGTGCGCGCCAACGGCAAGATCGCCATGAAGCTGGACGAGGGCGACCACATCGCCGGCGTCGCGATCTGCAGCGAGAACGACGACGTGCTGCTCTCGACGCGCGGCGGCAAGGCGATCCGCTTCCCGGTCACCGAGGTCCGCGTCTTCAAGGGCCGCGACTCGACCGGCGTGCGCGGCGTGCGCCTCGCCGAGGGCGACGAGCTGATTTCGCTCGGCATCATGCGCCATGTCGAGGCGACGCCGGCCGAGGCGCGCGGCTATCTCAAGCAGGTCGCGCTCGCCCGCCGCTCCGAGGGCGATGAGGAAAGCGCCGACGATACGGCGGCGGCCGAGGACGGCGAGGAGAGCGCCGACGAGGCGACCCTGACGCCGGAGCGTTTCGGCGAACTCGCCGCGGCGGAGGAATTCCTGCTGACCGTCACCGACCGCGGCTTCGGCAAGCGCACCAGCGCCTATGCCTATCCGGTGCGCGGACGCGGCGGGCAGGGGGTCAAGGCGATCAGCCGGCCTGAGCGCGTGGGCCAGGTGCTCTCGGTGCTGACCGTCGAGGACAGCGACGAATTGATGATGGTCACCGATAAGGGCCAGACGATCCGCCTGCCGGTCGCCCAGATCAGTTTCCAGGGCCGCGCCTCCAACGGCGTCATCCTGTTCCGCACCGACGGGGCCGAGCGCGTTGTGTCGGTCGAGCGGGTTGCCGAGACGGCAGCCGAAGGCTGACGCTGGCGTAATCATAACCCTCTGGAGAGACGGCCTTTTCTCGGCTAGGTAGTCTTCGCGGGATCGGCAACGTCCGCCGCGGGGGAACCAGCATGACCAGACGTGTGGGCCTGTATCCGGGCACGTTCGATCCGATCACGAACGGCCATCTCGACATCATTCGCCGCGCGGTGAAGCTCGTCGATCATCTCGTCATCGGCGTCGCCATCAACGAAGGCAAGGGTCCGATGTTCTCGCTTGAGGAGCGCGTCGAGATGGTCCGCCACGAAGCGGAGCGCCTGCGCGGCCAGGCGACCATCGAGGTGCGGCCCTTCAAGTCGCTGCTGATGCAGTTCGCCGAGGAAGTCGGCGCGCAGATGATCGTGCGCGGCCTGCGCGCGGTCAGCGACTTCGAATACGAGTTCCAGATGGTCGGCATGAACATGCGCCTCAACAACGAGGTCGAGACGGTGTTCCTGATGGCCGAACCGATGAACCAGGCGATCGCGTCCAAGCTGGTGAAGGAGATCGCCACGCTCGGCGGCAATATCTCGCAGTTCACCTCGCCCTATGTCGCCGAGCGCGTGCTGAAGCGCATCGCCGAACGCGCCAAGGGCTGAAAACCCGCCTCAGCGGCGGTTGCGCGGGTCCTGCGACTCGTCGGAGCCGGAGATCGGCGAACCGCGTCCGACATTGCCGAAGATCTGCTGCAGGAAGGTCAGCTCGCGGCCGCGCGCCGGGGTTTCGCGGTCGCTGAACGCGACCTCGCGCCCGTCTTCCAGGCCCAGCGTCTTGACCGACGCGACCGTCTGGTCGGGGCCGAAATTGATCGCCACCACCTGACGCTCGACCTCTTCGGGATAGAAGAAGAGGTAGTCTTCCTGCTTGCTGGAAATGTAATACCAGACGTCGTCGTTGAACGTTCCGGAGGCCGAGGGCGAACCGAGCGCCGCCTGGATCGTCGCCTTGGTGTCGACGCCGATGCGGATGCTCTCCGTCAGGCCGGGCGTCGGCAGATAGCCACGATTGTTCACGGTCGCCTGACAGCCGGCGGCGGAGAGGGCAGTGATCGCCAGTGCCGCGCCGAGCGCACCCTTGCGCCCTGAACTGAACGTCATACGTTTGACTCGCTGTTGACGGGAAGCGTCGGCTTGACCTACCCCCCTCGGGCAGCGATTTCAAGGACGGGCCTCCCGTGGCCCGCAAGACAGTGCGCGCCATTTTCGCCTCCCTGTTCGGATCGAACGAACGCCGCCGCCGCGCCGACCGGCTGCTGGCGGCCGTGACGGCGCAGGCCCGGCGGCCGGTTTTCTATGCCGATCTCGGCGTGCCGGACACGCTCGACGGGCGCTTCGATCTCATGGCGCTCTACGGCTCGCTGGCCTTCCGGGCGCTCGGGACCAAGGGCGCGGAGGGGGCGATCCTCGCCCAGGACACGCTCGATCTCATGTTCTCGGCCTTCGATGACGCGCTGCGCTCGCTGGGGGTGGGCGACAACGGTATCCCGCGCCGGGTCAAGACCATGGGCAAGGCCTATATCGGCCGCGCCGCCGCTTATGACGCCGCGATCCGCGCCGGGGATGGCGCGGCGCTCGAAGACGCCATCCTGCGCAACGTCTATCGCGGAACCGCGCCCGGCGGCGACGGCGCGCGCCGTCTCGCCCGCTTCGCGATGGCAGAGGCGCCGGCGCTGGAGGCTCTGCCGCTGGCGCGGTTCGGGGCGGGGGATCTCGGCGAACGGCCGGTCGATCCGGCGGAGGTGGCGGCATGACGGTTCCCGAAGCCCGGTTTCATCGCTGGATCGACCCGGCCGAACGGGGCGCGGTCCGCTCGCGTCACAAAATCGAGGCGACGCCCGAGGAATGCGCCCGGCTTGCGGCCTGGCTGGACCTGCCCTCGCTCGCCCGTTTCGACGCCGACCTCACGGTCGAGCGCACCTCGGCCGAGGAAGCGGCGGTGTCCGGCACGTTCGAAGCGGATGTGGAGCTGGTCTGCGGCGTCTCGCTCGAACCCTTCCGCCAGGTCCTCTCAGGCCCGGTTTCCGGCCGGTTCCGTAAGCCGGCGGGGCGCGCGCCCAGCCGCGAGGAGGAAAGCGGCGGCGACGTGGTGGTCGATCTCGACACCGAGGAGCCGGGCGAATGGCGGCCGCAGGGAATCGATATCGGCGCGCTTGCGGCCGAGGAATTGTCGCTGGCGGTGCCGGATTTCCCCCGCAAGCCCGACGCCGTGCTCGAACCGCCCCCGGGCGGGGAGGGCGGGACGGACGAAAAACCCAACCCCTTCGCGGTCCTCGCCCAGCTTAAGGAACAGTCCGGGAACCCGTCCTAATTGGTCCTTGCGCGGCAGGGCCTTTTCGGGGCATATCCCGCGCCTGATTTGACACCCCCCTCCTTCGCGCCCCGAACGAGGACGCCGCCAGACGGCGTCGGATCGAGCGCGTTGCAGGACTGATTTGGAGAGAGACCCATGGCGGTCCCTAAAAGGAAAACCTCGCCGTCGCGGCGCAACATGCGCCGTTCGCACCACGCGCTGACGCCGGTGGCGTATGCTGAGTGCTCGAACTGCGGCGAGCAGAAGCGGCCCCACCACGTCTGCGCCAAGTGCGGCCATTACGATGGCCGTGAGGTCGTCGCGGCCTCCGACTAACGGCGGCAGGCGGCGCGCGCTATGGCAGATGCGCCCAAGACCGGCCAGTTGGTCCTGTCGATCGACGCGATGGGCGGCGACAACGCGCCCGGCGCGGTGCTCGACGGCATCGACATCGCGCGCATCCGGCATCCGGGCGTGCGCTTCCTTCTGCATGGCGACAAGGGCGAACTCGAACGGCTGATGGCCGGCGACGGCGGCCTGATCGCCGCCACCGAGATCCGCCACGCCCCCGATGTCGTCGGCATGGACGACAAGCCCAGCCAGGCGCTGCGCCGCGGACGCGAGACGTCGATGTGGCGCGCCCTCGAATCGGTCAAGGCCGGCGAAGCCGCCGGCGCCGTCTCGGCCGGCAACACCGGCGCGCTGATGGCGATGTCCAAGTTCCAGCTCCGCGCGCTCGACGGCATCGCGCGGCCCGCCATCGCGGCGCTGTGGCCGACCATGCACGGGCAGAGCGTCGTGCTCGACGTCGGCGCGAATGTCGGCTCCGAAGCCCGCCACCTCGTCGATTTCGGCGTCATGGGCGCGGCCTTCGCGCGCGCCGTGTTCGGCCTCAAGACGCCCTCGGTCGGCCTCCTCAACATCGGCAGCGAAGAGGTCAAGGGCAACGAACAGGTCAAGGCCGCCGCCCAGACCCTGCGCGACGCCGGCCTCGACATCGCCTTCGCCGGCTTCGTCGAGGGCGACGACATCAGCGCCGGCACGGTCGATGTCGTGGTGACCGACGGCTTCACCGGCAACATCGCCCTCAAGGCCGCCGAAGGCACCGCCAAGCTCGTCTCGTTCTATCTGCGCGAGGCGCTGAAGCGTTCGCTGCTGACCAAGATCGGGGCCTTCCTCGCGGGCGGCGCGTTCCGCGTGCTCAAGGCCCGCATGGACCCGCGCAGCGTCAATGGCGGCGTCTTCCTCGGCCTCAACGGCATCGTGGTGAAGAGCCACGGCGGCACCGACGGCATCGGCTTCGCCGCCGCCATCGACATGGCGGTCGACATGGCCAAGCAGAACATGGTCCAGCGCATCGCCGACGACATCAAGGGCGTCTCCGGCGTCCTCTCCCGCATCGCGCCTGCCGCGCCGGACGAACCGGCTCCCGAGGCCGCGCCGCCCGCATGAGCATTCGCAGGTCCATCGTCGCGGGCACGGGCGCCTATCTGCCCGAACGGATCGTCACCAACGCCGACCTTGCCCGGATGGTCGACACCAGCGACGAATGGATCGTCGAGCGCACCGGCATCTCCGAACGCCGCATGGCGGCCGACGGCGAGACGACCTCCGACCTCGCCGTGAAGGCGTCGGAAGCGGCGCTGGCGGCGGCGGGCGTCGCGGCGTCCGAGATCGACCTCATCGTCATGGCGACGACGACCCCGGACGACACGTTTCCGGCGACCGCCACCCACGTCCAGCGCCGCCTCGGCATGACACGGGGGGCCGCCTTCGACATCCAGGCCGTCTGCTCGGGCTTCGTCTATGCCCTCAACGTCGCCGACAACTTCATCAAGGTCGGCCAGGCCGAAACCGTCCTCGTGGTCGGCGCGGAAACGATGTCGCGCCTGCTCGACTGGACCGACCGGACGACCTGCGTCCTCTTCGGCGACGGCGCGGGCGCGCTGGTGCTGAGGGCCGGGCAGGGGCAGGGCACGGCCGCCGATCGCGGCGTCCTCTCCAGCCATCTCTATTCCGACGGGCGGCTGCGCAACCTCCTCTATGTCGATGGCGGCCCCTCGACCACGCAGACCACCGGCCACCTGCGCATGGAAGGCCGTGAGGTCTTCAAGCACGCCGTCACCAACATCTCCGGGGCGATCATGGCGGCGCTGGAGGCCAACCACCTCACCGCCGCCGACATCGACTGGTTCGTGCCCCACCAGGCCAACAAGCGCATTCTCGACGCCACCGCCCGCAAGATCGGGCTCGCGCCCGAGAAGGTGGTGATGACCGTCGCCCGCCACGGCAACACCTCCGCCGCCTCGATCCCGCTCGCCCTGCACGAGGCGGTCGCCGACGGCCGCGTGAAGGAGAACGACCTGGTTCTGCTTGAGGCGATGGGCGGCGGATTCACCTGGGGATCGTCGCTGATCCGCTGGTAGGCTGCGATGATGGACGAGGTTTAACGTCTATCCCATTGATTTCCGAAAATGTTTCGGTTTCAGTCATGTCACCGCCGATTCCCCACGGGAACGAGGACACCCCATGACCAAGACACTGACCCGCTCGGACCTCAGCGAAGCCGTCTATCAGGAGGTCGGCCTGTCGCGGAACGAATCGGCCGCATTGGTCGAGCGCGTGCTCGACGAAGTGGTCGAAGCCCTGCTCCGCGGCGAGCAGGTCAAGCTCTCCTCGTTCGGCACGTTCCTGGTCCGCGCCAAGGGCGGCCGGGTGGGGCGCAACCCCAAGACCGGCCAGGAAGTGCCGATCGAACCGCGCAAGGTGCTGCTGTTCCGGCCGTCGCACGTCCTGAAGGACCAGATCAACGCGGCCACGAAACGGGGAGCCGCGCCGGCGTAATGGACGAGGTTCCGGGCGGCCTCGCCGCCCATAGCGATGCCGAGCGCGAGCAGGAACGCCAGGCCGGCCAGAAATCGCCCGATGCGTTCCGGACGATCAGCGAGGTCTCCAGCGACCTCGACGTGCCCCAGCATGTCCTGCGCTTCTGGGAGGGCAAGTTCGCCCAGATCCGTCCGCTGAAGCGCGGCGGCGGGCGACGCTACTACCGCCCGGACGACGTCGATCTCCTGCGCGGCATCCAGCATCTGCTGCACGGCGACGGCTACACCATCAAGGGCGTGCAGAAGCTCCTGCGCGAGCATGGCGTGAAGCATGTCGTCGCCGCCGGACGCCGGGTCGCCGCCGCGGCCCGCGCCGCCGAACCGCGCGCCGAGACCCCGCCTGCCGCGCCGCCGCCCGCGCCGCGCCCCGTCGTATCGGCGGTGCAGCCGCCGCCCGCCGCCGCCCCGGCCCTCGTAACGCCCCCCGCTACCGGCGACCGGATCGAGATGGCCGCCCGCCTCTTCGCGCGGCTGAAGGCGCTGAAGCGCGACTACGACCAGAAACTTCAGGCCGCCAAGAGCGGGCGCTGATTCCTTTTATCCGCGCGCGCTTCTGGCGTTGCGCCCGGACGGCCCCCCGCCTATAACCGCGCCCTCGCGCCCGGCCGGTGGTCTGGCGCGCCCCCGTAAGGTCGGAGCGTAGCGCAGCCTGGTAGCGCATCAGTCTGGGGGACTGGGGGTCGTGGGTTCGAATCCCGCCGCTCCGACCATTTCTTCCCCCGGCCGTGCCGCCGCACCCCGCCATTGAATGCGCCACGCCGCCGCCCATATGACGGGCGAGCCAAGCCCCAAGGCCGCGCGCCATGCAGATCGTTTGCCCCCATTGCCAGTCCGCCAACCGTGTGCCGCCGGAGCGCGACGCGCGCGCCGCCAGATGCGGCAAGTGCCGCCAGCCGCTCTTTACCGGTAAACCGGCGGCGCTGACGCAGGCCGCCTTCGACCGCCAGATCGCCGCCAGTTCCATTCCGGTGATCGTCGATTTCTGGGCCGCCTGGTGCGGTCCCTGCCGCACCATGGCGCCGATCTTCGAGAAGGCGGCGGCCGAGCTGGAACCCAGGGCCCGCTTCGTGAAGATCGACGTCGACGCCGAAGGGGAACTGGCGGCCCGCTATGCGATCCGCTCGATCCCCTCGCTCTACCTCTTCAAGGACGGCAAGGTCGCCGCCACCCATGCCGGGGTCGCCGATCTCGGCCTCCTGCGCCGCTGGGCGCTCGCCGCCTGAGGCGAATTCGCGCTGGCCTCGCGCCGCGATTGGCGCAAACTGCCGCCATCGAAAACGACGCGGCCGAACGGCCGGCGAGGGAGCGAGACATGAAACTCGAAGGCGGATGCTATTGCGGCGCGCTGCGCTATGCGGCCGAGGGCCAGCCGATGATGAAGGCCCAGTGCCATTGCCGCGAATGTCAGTACATCACCGGCGGCTCGCCCAACGTTTTCGTCGCCATGCCGATCACCGGCTTCTCCTACACCAAGGGCGCGCCGAAACAGTTCGCCCGCACCGACATCCCCAATCCGGTGACGCGCGAATTCTGCGCCAATTGCGGCACCCATGTCGTGACCCGGCCGCAGGGATTTCCGGCCGTCATCGTCAAGCTCGGCTCGCTCGACAATCCGGCGGCGGCGGGCAATCCCGACATCGCGATCTTCACCATCGACAAACAGCCCTTCCACTGCATTCCCGAAGGCATGCCGACGTTCGAGCGCCTGCCGGGCTGACCTGCGCCATTGACGAGCGTCAATGCCGCCGATGCACGCCGTGCGAGCATGAAGCTGCGGTCTGGCTGGGGCCGCAGGAGGATTGTCATGCGAAAATTGTTCATCGGTCTTGCCGGCGCGGCGGCGCTCGCGGCGCTTTCGGCCGCCTCGGCCGATTGCGGCTCGGACTGCGCCGACAGTTGCAGCCATCTGACGGGGCGCGAATACGAAGAGTGCATGGTGCCCTGCATCCAGCGCTGCATCCCGGACGAGCCGGTGCCGACCGTGCCGGAGCCGGTTCCGGTGCCTGACCCCGAGCCGACGACGGAGCCGACCCCGGAACCGACGCCCGAGCCGACCCCGGAACCCACCCCGGAACCGACCGAGGAACCCGAGGCCACTCCGGCGCAGTAACCGCCCTCAGCGGTGCTGTGCGTCCGAAAGGGCGCGCAGCGCCGGACTGGCAAGCGCCGCCGCCCGGCCGCCCGCGATCAGGCGGTCGACCTCGTCGCGCGGCAGGCTGAGGCGCGTCTTAATCGCGGTCAGGGCCGCACGCTCGTCCGGCGGCAGATCGTCGAACGACACGCGACCCAGCGTCACCGTCACCGCCGCGCAGCGCCATCCCTCCAGCGTGCCGCGCAACCGCCGCACCTCCTCGCGGGCAAGGCCGCATCGCCAGTCGCGGAGCGCCGCCTGCCAGTCTTCCAGCGCGGCGGCGAGCGCATCGTGAGCGAGGCGCACATTGGTCCCCATCGCCGCCCCGAACGCCGCTTCGATGGCCTGCTGGCCGTCAGGGCTGTCGCGGTTCAGCGGCCACGGATCGATGGGCGCCTGTCCGACATCGACCAGCACCACCGTCAGCCGCGTCAGCCGCACCGCATCGCCCGGCTCCAGCGGCGCGATTGGCGTCTCCGCCGCCAGCCGCGCGATCAGCAGGGCGGACACCGCGAGATAGTCGGTGAGGCCGGCGTCCAGCAGATGCACGAAACCGAGCCGCTCCGGCGCGCGATAGCTTGCGAGCGCATGCGCCTGCCGGGCGAGCGTCCAGGGGGCCGCGCCGTCCGCCGCCGCCTTCAGCCAGCCCGGCGCGGGCGTCGCGCACGCTCCCGCGAAGCTCTGCATCGTCAGTGGACGGAACAATACCGGCGCGGCCATCGAGGCGGCCACCGCGTCGGCGACCCGCAGCGCCGGACCGTCGGCGCAGAGCTGCGCGAAGGTCGCGGGCGCGAACAGGAACGGCGCATGATTGGCGATGTCGGTGGCGCTCAGCACCGTCTGCGGACGGCCCTTGCGGCCGAAATCGCCCAGCCGCGCACCATGGAAGATGTCACGGTCCAGCGCGTCCGCGAAATCGTCGGGGTTGTTGACCCCGCCGTCATAGAGCCGCAGCAGATTGACCGGCGAGGACGTGTCCGTCCGCACCCGCCCGTGCCAGTCGATGTCCAGCACCGCCGCGCGATAGGCCTCGAAATCAGCCGCGCCGTGCAGCCCCATCCAGGCGGCGGGCAGGGCGCCGCCGGACGCCCCGGTCGTCAGCGCCACGCGGCCCGCGAGGCTTCCGCCGCCGGGCGCGGGCAGGGCGGCCAGTCCCTCCATGACGCCCAGCGAGAAGGCGGCGGCCCGCGCTCCGCCGCCCGAGAACGCCAGCACCAGAACGTCGCCCTCGATCCCCGGCCCCAGCGGCGCGAGACCGCCCTGGGCGGGGTTCGCGGACGGCGCATCGGCGACGCGCGGATCGGGCAGCGTGACGCATCCGCCGAGCGTGAGGGCGCATATCAGAAGGCAGGCGGACAGGCGGCGAGTCATTGAATTCCCCGCCGCACCCTACCGGCGGCGGCCCGCCCGCGACAGGGATTGGAGGCCACGCGGCGATCGGCCTAGAGTGCCGCGACCTGGCATGGGGAGAGGCCGATGAACGACTACGAATCCTATGACGCGCTCGGCCTCGCCGATCTTGTCCGCCGCAAGCAGGTGACGCCCTCCGAACTGCTCGACGCCGCACTGACCCGGGCCGAGGCGGCGCAGGCGCGCCTCAACTGCTTCTCCTCGATCCTGCCGGGCCATGCCCGCAAGCAGATCGACGCAGGACTCGGCGACGGGCCGTTCGCGGGCGTGCCCTTTGCGCTCAAGGATCTGGGCGCGGCGCTCAAGGGCGCGCCGCTGACCTCCGGCTCGCTCGCCTACAAGGATTACGTCGCCAACTACGACGCGGTGCTGACCGAGCGCTACAAGGCGGCCGGCCTCGTGATCTTCGGCCAGACGACGACGCCGGAATTCGGCGGAACCACCACAACCGAGTCCACGCTGTTCGGTGCGACGCGCAATCCGTGGAACCTCGAACGCATCGCGGGCGGCTCGTCCGGCGGCGCGGCGGCGGCGGTTGCGGCGGGCGTTCTTCCGGCCGCCCATGCGAGCGACGGCGGCGGCTCGATCCGGGTCCCCGCCGCCTGCTGCGGTCTCTTCGGCCTGAAACCGTCGCGCGGACGGATGCCGATGGGACCGATGCGCACCGAAGGGTGGGGCGGGTTCTCGATCAACCACGCGATCTCGCGCAGCGTCCGCGACAGCGCCGCGTTGCTGGATGCGACCCACGGCATCGAGACCGGCTCGCGCTACGCCGCCCCCGCGCCGGAACGCCCTTATCTCGACGAGGTCGGCCGCGATCCCGGCAAGCTGCGCGTCGCCCTGTGGCGCAAGGCTGCGAACGGCACGATGCCCGACGCCGACGCCCAGCGCGGCCTCGACGCCACGGTGAAGCTGCTGCTGTCGCTCGGCCACGAAGTCGAGGAGGCCGAACCGGAGATCGACGGCCCGGCGCTCGCCGCGACCCTCACCCGCATGGTCAGCGTCCACCTCACCGCCAGCCTCGACCTCTGGGGCGAACAGCGCGGCCGCCCGGTCGAGGAAGGCGAGGTCGAACCGGTCACCTGGGCGATGGCCCGCAACGCCCGCACCATCACCGGCGTCGAAATGGCCCGCGACGAGGTCACGCTCCAGCTCGCCGCCATTGCCTATGGCCGGATGATGAAGCGTTTCGACGTGACGCTCTCACCGACCATCACCCGCAAGCCGGAAAGGCTGGGCGTCATCAGCCTGAACCCCACGGACATGCGCACTTTCGCGGCGGCGATCGCCAGCTTCCCGGCCCATTGCGCCTTCTACAATCAGACCGGAACGCCCGCGATGTCGGTGCCGCTGCACTGGACCGATGACGGGCTGCCGCTGGGCATGATGTTCGGCGCGGCCTACGGCGACGAAAGCCTGTTGTTCCGCCTCGCCGGCCAGCTCGAACAAGCCCAACCCTGGTCCGCCCGCCGCCCGCCGCGGACCTGACGGATCAGCCCTTGCGGGGTTCCTCGCTCATCCACTGGATGAGGAACCCCGGCGGCACGATCCAGGCGAGACCGGCGAAGGCGTAGAAGGCGAGCTGCACCGTCCAGTGCGCATTGGGCAGCACCGTCACCGCCAGTTTCAGGGCGAACAGCACATAGAAGAAGATCCAGACGAGGATCAGCAGCGTTCCGATCAGCTTCTTGAGGCGGACAGGCATCGCACTCGGCACATGAAAGGGCTCGCCGCCCCGGGCGCGCTGCGCTATCACGCGGCCGCCATCATGTCGACATCAGCCCCCGCACCCGTCAGGCCCCGCCGCGCCCTCATCGTCTGGCTCTGCCTCGTGCTGGCCATGGTCGCGGCCATCGTCGTGGTCGGCGGCCTGACGCGGCTCACCGAGTCGGGCCTCTCGATCACCGAATGGAAGCCGGTGACGGGCGTCCTGCCGCCGCTCAGCGAAGCCGACTGGCAGGCGGAACTCGAAAAGTACCGCAGCACGACCCAGTATCAGGTCGTCAACAAGGGCATGTCGCTGGAGGACTTCAAGACCATCTTCTGGTGGGAATGGGGCCACCGCCTGCTCGCCCGGGCGATCGGACTCGTAGTCCTTCTGCCGCTGCTCTGGTTCGGCTGGTCGGGCGCGCTCTCCGGCCCCATGTTGAGGCGCGGCTGGGTCCTTTTCGGCATCGTCTGCGTCCAGGGTCTCGTCGGCTGGCTGATGGTGGTCAGCGGCCTCGTCGGACGGCTGGAGGTCAGCCAGTACCGGCTCGCGGCGCATCTGGGCGTCGCCTTCGTGATCTTCGCCTGGGCGCTGCTGATGCTGCTCGACCTCGTCCGCCGCGCATCGCCGCAGCGCAAGGCGGGCGCGCGGCTCGCGGCCGTCATCGTCGCGGCCGTCTTCGTTCAGGTGCTGCTGGGGGCGCTGGTCGCCGGGCTGGACGCCGGCCTCATCTACAACACCTGGCCGTTGATGGATGGATCGCTGGTTCCTTCCGGCCTCTTCATCGAGCGTCCCTGGTGGACCAATTTCGGCGAAAACGTCGCCATGGTGCAGTTCCAGCACCGCATGACGGCCTATGCCGTCGCGGTTCTGGTCGCCGCCGCCTCCGTCGTCGCGGCGCGGCGGAGGGCAGGGGCGGGCACCGCCTCGGTCCTCATCTTCGCCACGGTCGTTCAGATCGCGCTGGGCATCTACACGCTGCTCGCCGGGGCCGGGGGCGAACAGCCCATTGTCCTGGGTGCGCTGCATCAATCGGGCGCGGTCGGCCTGTTCGCGGCGGCCATCGCGCACTGGCATGCGCTCCGGGGCGCAAAATCGCTGCCCGCCTAAGTGGAATCTCGCATTGCCGCACCTGCGAAGGCGTGACTAATATCACAAGCCTGAAATCGGTGTAGCCGCCCGGCTCCCCGTCACCGCCGGGCCAAGGGGGACGATCGCATGCTCTATGTCATCTTTCTGCTGACGCTGGCCCTGCTGGTTGTGCTGGGCCTCACATCGCTCGCCAACGGAGCCGGCCCGGCGGCGCTCGCCCCGGTTCAGACCATCGTCAAGCCCGCCGCCGCGCCGCTGAAGGGCGTGGTCGGCATCTTCGGCATCGTCGCCGTCGTCTGGGGCGTCTGGGGCCTCATCAGCTTCGTCGTCAGCATCGAAGGGCTGAGCTACGGCGCGCTGTCGCAGCTGATCCGCCTCGTCACCTTCTTCGCGCTGGTGACGGTCGGCGTGCTCGCCGGATACGCCTCGGTTTCGGCGTTCTTCGGCGCGCCCGCCTCGGGGGCCGGCAAGCTCGTCGAGTGGTTCAAGACGACCTTCACCGGCATCGAGTCGGCGGTCGGCCTGGCGACCCTCGTGCTCGCGCTCTGGATGTTGATCGAGTTCATCCTCAACCGCAGCGGCGTCTATATCTAGGAATTCCGCCGCCGGATCGGCCGAAACGGCCCGATTTGTCGCACCCATAAGGGCTGGCGCCGTCTCTCCCGCAAAGGCAATTTGCGGGAGAGGCGGATTCTGCCGCCTGTTCCACTTCGGGGAGTGACGAGATCATGAGCGGCGTCATCTATTTGATACTCAATGTCTTGCTGTTGGCCTCCATGGGCCTGCTCGGCCTGGCGGGCAGTGGCGGCATGCCCGGCGCGCCGGCTCAGGCGCAGGAAGCGGCGCGTGAAGCGGCCGCCAAGCTTGCCCCCTTCGCGGGCATCATCGGGATCATCGGCCTCGTTCTCGGCGTCCTCGGCCTGATCGGCCTGCTCCAGATGCTCAGCCTGATCTCGCTCGTCCCGGTGACCGTGATCGTCGCGCTCGCCGTGGTCGCGGTTCTGATCCTGCTCGGCCTGCTCTTGGCCTTCCCGCTGATCTCGAAGCTGGCCGGCGGCGGCGCCGACGGCGCGGCCAACGCGGTGGCGAAGGTCGCGGCGTTCCAGCGCCCGCTCTCGATGCTGGCCCTGCTGGTGGCGGTGATCCAGGTCGTGCTCTACCTGCTCGCGACCGTCGCGGGCATCGCGTTCTAAGTACGGAGCGATCCGAACAAGACAACGGCGGCGGGATCGCTCCCGCCGCCGTTTTGTTTTTCCCGGCCGCGCCGCCTCAGGCGTTCAGCGCCTGGTCGAGGTCGGCGGTGATGTCGGCCAGGTCCTCGATCCCGATCGACAGGCGCACAACATCCGGCCCCGCGCCCGCGGCGATCTTGTCGGCGTCCGGCAGCTGCGAGTGCGTGGTCGAGGCCGGGTGGATCGCCAGCGAGCGCACGTCGCCGATATTGGCGAGATGCGAGAACAACTTGAGGCCGTTCACGAACTTCACGCCCGCCTCATAGCCACCCTTCAGTCCGAAGGTCAGCACAGCGCCCGCGCCCTTGGGCGCGTATTTTTGCGCGAGCGCATGGAACGGATCGCTCTCCAGCCCCGCATACGAAACCCAGCCGACCTTGGCGTGAGCCTTCAGCCATTTGGCGACGCCCAGCGCATTGTCGCTCTGGCGCTGCATCCGAAGGTGCAGCGTCTCCGCCCCGGTGAGGATGAGGAAGGCGTTGAACGGCGAGATCGCCGCGCCGAGATCGCGCAGGCCCAGCACCCGCGCCGCGATGGCGAACGAAATCCCCATCGGCCCGAACACGTCGTTCAGCACCATGCCGTGATAGCTGCCCGAGGGCTGCGTCAGCGAGGGGAACTTGCCGCTCGCCTTCCAGTCGAAATTGCCGCCGTCGACGATGACCCCGCCGATGGCGTTGCCGTGGCCGCCGATGAACTTGGTCAGCGAGTGGACGACGATGTTCGCGCCCCATTCGAGCGGCCGGATGAGATAGGGCGAGGCGAGGGTGTTATCCACCACATAGGGCAGCTTGGCGTCGGCGGCGATGCGGGCGATGGCCTCGAGGTCCATCACGATGCCGCCGGGATTGGCGAGGCTCTCGGTGAAGATGAAACGCGTCTTCTCGGTGATCGCCGCCTTGAAGTTTTCGGGGCTGGTGCCGTCGACCAGCTTCACGCCCCAGCCGAATTTGGCGAAGGCCTGGGTGAACTGGTTGAGCGAGCCGCCATAGAGCTGTTTGGCCGCGACGATCTCGTCGCCCGCTTCCATCAGCGTGTGCGCGACCAGCGCCTGCGCCGCATGGCCGGAGGCGACGGCGAGCGCCGCCGTACCGCCTTCCAGCGCCGCGATCTTGCCTTCCAGCGCGCCCTGAGTCGGGTTCTGAATGCGGGTGTAGATGTTGCCGAACTCCTGCAGCCCGAACAGGCGGGCGGCGTGGCCGGCGTCCTGGAACTGGTAGGAGGTGGTCTGGTGGATCGGCGTCGCGCGCGAGCCGCTCACCGGATCGGGCGCTTCGCCCGCATGCACCGCCTTGGTGGCGAAACCCTGATCGCTCATTGTCCTGTCTCCTCCGGTATTGTGGGCGCGGTATATCGTCCCGGCGCGGCCCGGTCGCGCGGGCGGCGCTTATGCGAGGCTTCAGCCCGGCTGAACGCCGGGGCCGCGAAGGCCGAGCCGCGGATAGTCGATCTTGGGGCAGCGATCCATGACGACCGTCATGCCGGCCGCGCGCGCCCGCTCGGCCGCCGCCTCGTCCACCAGCTCGAGCTGCGTCCACACCGCCGGAATCCCGGCCGCGATGCACTCGTCCACCACGCCGCCGATATATTGGACCGGCCGGAAGACGTCGGCCATGTCCACCTTGACGGGCAGGTCGGCGATGCGCGCCACCACGGTCTCGCCCAGCAGCGTCTGCCCCGCGAGGCCCGGATTGACGGGGATCACCCGGTGCCCCTTCTTCTGCAGGAAGGCCATCACCTCGTGGCTCGCCCGCGCCGGATTGGCGCTGGCCCCGATCAGCGCGATGGTCTTCGCGCCGTTCAGCAGCGCGGCGATCTCGGTATCGGGCGGATTGACGAAAGCCATCGGCTCTTTCCTCATGTGCTGGTCTTCACGGCGCGGCCCCGCCGCCTACGCCGGCCAGACGGGCTGGCGCTTCTCCACGAAGGCGCAGATGCCTTCGTTGGCTTCGGCCGCCATCATGTTCTCGGTCATGGTGCGGGCGGCGAAATCATAGGCCTCGTCCAGCCCCATCTCGGCCTGGGCATAGAACGCCGCCTTGCCGAGCTTCAGCGTCGCCGCGGGCTTCGCGGCGATCCGCACGGCGAGGTCCAGCGTCTCGTCCATCAGCTCGTCGGCCGGCGTCACCCGGTTGATCAGCCCCATGGCCAGAGCCGCAGCGGCGGAAAGGCTCTCGCCGGTCAGCAGCATCTCCATCGCCTGCTTGCGGCCGAGATTGCGCGACAGCGCCACCATCGGCGTCGAGCAGAAAAGGCCGATATTGACGCCGGGCGTCGCAAAGCTCGCGCTCTCCGCCGCCATCGCAAGGTCGCAGCTCGCCACCAGCTGACACCCCGCCGCCGTGGCGAGGCCGTGGACCATGGCGATGACCGGGCGCGGGTGGCGCACGATCTTCAGCATCAGTTCGCTGCACTGGCGGAAGAGGGCGTCGTAGAACGCCTTGCCGCCGTCGGGATCGGCCCGCCGCGCGGTCATCTCCTTCAGATCGTGCCCCGCGCAGAAGGCCGGCCCGTCGGCCGCGAGGATGACGGCCCGCACGGAAGCGTCCGCCGCCGTCGCGTCCAGCGCCCCGGCCAGCGCCGTCATCATCGCGGCCGACAGCGCATTGCGCCGGCCGCCGCGATTGAGCGTCAGCAGGGCGACGCCCGGCACGGGCCGGGCGTCGAGGACGTAAGGCGCAGGGTCGGTCCTGGTCACAGGATCGAGCCGATGCCCAGCATGTTCCAGACGATGCCGACCAGCGAGCCGAGCAGCAGGATCAGCGTCGCCAGCGCCTGGATGCCGAAGCCGGACGAGCGCTTCTCGGCCGCTTCGATATAGCCCTCCATGTACACATAGCGCCCGACGATCCACACCGCGCCCAGCGCGGCGGCGATGTAGGGGTGGATGTACTGCGCGAACAGGAACAGCGACGGCAGATAGATCACCATCCATTCCATCGTGTTCTGGTGTACGCGGAAGGCGCGCTCGAACTCCGGATGGCCGGTCACCGCCGGCGCCTTGATGTCATGCTTGGTCCGGGCCTGACCGACGCGGATGCCCATATAGAGGTAGAGGCCGAGCGACAGGATGGCGACCAGCGAAACGAGATTGTAGCCGAACATGAGACCCCCAGGGATCGAGGTTGGACGAGGCGGACGATAGGACGGCGCGCGGCCCTTCACAACGCGGTCCCTGTCCGCTATCCGGGCCGCGCCCATCTGTCTGAGCCCCACCTGCCTGAGCCGAGGACCGCCATGACCGCCATCGTCGATATCGCCGCCCGAGAGATCCTCGACAGCCGGGGCAACCCCACCGTCGAAGTCGATGTCACCCTGGAAGACGGCGCTTTCGGCCGCGCCGCCGTGCCCTCGGGGGCCTCGACCGGCGCGCACGAGGCGGTGGAGCTGCGC
This sequence comes from Alphaproteobacteria bacterium, assembly GCA_046348585.1. Taxonomy (GTDB): domain Bacteria; phylum Pseudomonadota; class Alphaproteobacteria; order Micropepsales; family Micropepsaceae; genus JADZAI01. The sequence goes on along the minus strand of JAXMDZ010000003.1, from coordinate 112,412 downwards.
GACGGCGGCACACGCTATGGCGGCAAGGGCGTCCTGAACGCGGTTGCCGCAGCGGAAGGTGAAATCTTCGACGCCCTGACCGGCTTCGACGCCGAGGACCAGCGCACCATCGACCGCACGATGATCGAGCTGGACGGCACCCCCAACAAGTCCCGCCTCGGGGCCAACGCCATCCTGGGCGTCTCGCTCGCCGTGGCGAAGGCCGCCGCGCTCTCGCACGAGCTGCCGCTGCACAAATATCTCGGCGGCCCGCAGGCGCGGGTGCTGCCGGTGCCGCTGATGAACATCATCAACGGCGGCGCCCATGCCGACAATCCGATCGACTTCCAGGAATTCATGATCGTCCCCGCCGGCGCGCCGAGCTTCGCCGAAGGCCTGCGCTGGGGGGCCGAGGTCTTCCACGCGCTGAAGAAGGAACTGAAGGCCAAGGGGCACAACACCAATGTCGGCGACGAGGGCGGCTTCGCCCCCGATCTCAAATCGCCCGACGAGGCGCTCGCCTTCATCGTCGCGGCGATCGAAAAGACCGGCCTCAAGCCCGGCGCGGACGTCTATCTCGCCCTCGACGTCGCCTCGACCGAGTTCTTCAAGGACGGGGCCTATCATCTGGAAGGCGAGGGCCGCACGCTCTCCGGCGACAAGCTGGTCGACTACTATGTCGAACTCTGCGGCCGCTATCCCATCGTCTCCATCGAGGACGGCATGGCCGAGGACGACTGGAAAGGCTGGGCGGCGCTCACCGCGAAGCTCGGCGCGAAGGTCCAGCTGGTCGGCGACGACCTCTTCGTGACCAACCCGGCCCGCCTCGCCGACGGCATCGCGCAGGGCATCGCCAACGCGATCCTCGTCAAGGTCAACCAGATCGGCACCCTCACCGAAACGCTCGACGCGGTGACGATGGCCCAGCACGCCCGCTACGGGGCGGTCATGTCGCACCGCTCGGGCGAAACCGAGGATTCGACCATCGCCGACCTCGCCGTCGCCACCAATTGCGGGCAGATCAAGACCGGCTCGCTCGCCCGTTCCGACCGGCTGGCGAAGTACAACCAGCTTCTGCGCATCGAGCAGGAACTGGGCGACACCGCGCTCTATGCCGGCCGCACGATCCTGAAGGCCTGAGGCGGCGCTGAAGGCCTGAGGCGACTGGCCGCCTTGCATTCGCCCCGATCGGCGGAAAGAGTGCCGCATCGCGCGGCGCTCCGCCGCGCCCCATCGGGGACACCATGAAGACCACCGCCATCGCGGCGCTCGCCGCGCTGCTCGCCACCGGCGCGGCCCACGCCGCCGCCAAGCATCCCTGCGCCGACGACGCCAAGGCGCGGGCCGGAAAGCTGCTGGCCCTGCATTTCAACGCGGATGGAGTCGCGCTCGCGCCCGAGGAAGGCCCGCCCGCCGACGACCAGAGCGGCGACGTAATGAACTGGTCGCTCTCCGACGAAGCGACCGCCGTCGCGCCGATCAAGGCCCCGGTCGGCAAGGGCAAGTTCGATGTGCTGGAGGTGACGGGCTACATCTACAAGGCCGAGTACCGGATGCACTTCATCTACGCCCAGATCCCCGACAGCTGCATCCTGATGGGCCAGGAAATCATCGAACTCTCCGACCCCTACTGAGGCCCCGCACGCCTCCCCGAACCCTCCTCATCCTGAGAGGGCCGCAACCACCCCGGCCCTCCTCATCCCACGGCGGCCGCAAACGCCCCAAACCGTCCTCATCCTGAGGAGGGCGCGAAACGCGCCCGTCTCGAAGGACGCACCGCGATTCACCCCCGAAGATTCCCAAACCCTCCTCATCCTGAGGAGGGCGCGAAGCGCGCCCGTCTCGAAGGACGCACAGGGATTCCGCCCCCGCCCATCTCAAACCCTCCTCATCCTGAGGAGGCCGCAAAGCGGCCGTCTCGAAGGACGCACCGCCCTTGCCGCAACCGGAACATAGTCCTATATCCAAACACCCGCGACGGGCGGGGCAAAGCGGGCGGGGGGCCCCCCACCCCCAGGGGAGAGTGAGGAACGAAGATGCTTTTCTCCACTCCCGTGAAATATCGTTTCGCGGAAGCCGCAGGGCTTGCCGCGCCCCGATCTGGACCCGGTCCGGCCACATCCCTATAGCTCAGACCGCCTGCGCAACGGGGGAGACGATGGACGCGACCGAAACCACCGCCGCACGCAATGCGGGCTTTCTCAAAGGCTGGGCGAAGACCGGCGACCATGAGGAAGCCTTCGCCCGGCGCGGCTTCACCTGCGACTGGGGCGACGACCGCATCGTCCGCGCCCGCGACAACCGCGAGATCTGGAACTTCCGCGCCTACGATTACGTGGACGGCGAGGCCCCGCCGACCGTCAACCCCAGCCTCTGGCGGCACGCCAGGCTGCTGAAGCTCTCGGGCCTCTTCGAGGTCCATCCCCGCATCTGGCAGGTGCGGGGCTTCGACCTCTCCAACCTCACCGTGATCCTCGGCGACACCGGCTACATCGTCATCGACCCGCTGATCTCGACCGAGGTCGCCGCCGCCGCCATGGAGCTGGTGCGCCGCAAGCTGGGCGACCGCCCGGTCACCGCCGTCATCTACACCCACAGCCATGTCGATCATTTCGGCGGCGTGAAGGGCGTCATCTCGCAGGCCGATGCGGATTCGGGGCGCGTGCCCGTCATCGCACCCGCCGGCTTCCTGCACTATGCGGTCGCCGAGAACGTCATCGCCGGTCCCGCGATGCTGCGGCGCTCGACCTACATGTACGGCTCGCTGCTGCCCCGGCATGCCTGCGGCCAGTGCACCACCGGGCTCGGCCCCGCCGTCTCGCTCGGCACGGTCAGCCTCATCGCCCCGACGCTCGACATCACCCACACCGGCCAGACCCTCACCGTGGACGGCGTTGAGATCGAGTTCCAGCTGACGCCGGAAACCGAAGCTCCGGCCGAGATGAATTTCTTCTTCCCGCAATTCGGCGCGCTCTGCCTCGCCGAGAACGCCAACGGCTCGCTGCACAACGTCCTCACCCCGCGCGGTGCGCTGGTCCGCGACGCCAAGGCCTGGGGCGATTACCTCACCGAGGCTTGGCGGATCTTCGGCGGCCGCACCGACATCATGTTCACCTCGCATTTCTGGCCGCGCTGGGGCAGGGACGAGATCGAGGCCTTCGTGCTCCGGCACCGCGACCTCTACCGCTATCTCCACGACCAGTCGGTGCGCCTGATGAACCAGGGCCTGGTCGGCGAGGAGATCGCCGAGGCGCTGGAACTGCCGCCCGCCATCGCCGGCGAGTGGTTCAACCGCGGCTATTACGGCCATCTCAAGTTCAACGCCCGCGCCGTCTATCAGCGCTATCTCGGCTTCTTCGACGGCAACCCGGCCCACCTCGACAAGCTCCCGCCGGTCGAAGCGGGCAGGCGCTATGTCGCTTTCATGGGCGGCGCCGACGCTGTGGTCGAGAAAGCCCGCGCCAGCTTCGCCGAGGGCGACTATCGCTGGACCGCCGAAGTCGTCAGCCACGTCGTCTTCGCCGACCCCGCGCACAAGCCCGCCCGCGCCCTGCTGGCGGACGCCTTCGAGCAGCTCGGCTACCAGTCGGAAAACGCCGTCTGGCGCAATTTCTACCTCACCGGCGCGCAGGAGCTGCGCAACGGCGTCCTCGCCTTGCCGCTCGCCGCCGGCGGCGCGCCCGAGCTGATGGCCGCTATGACGCCGGAGATGATCCTCGATCTGATGAGCGTCCGCCTGAACCCGGAGCGGGCAGGGGCGCGCCGCCTCACCCTCGGCCTTTCCTTCACCGATGCCGGCCGCGATTTCACGCTGACCCTCGCCAACGCCGTGCTGATCGCCGAACCCGGTCTGCCACCCGAGGCCGACGCCTATCTCCACCTCACGCGCGCCGCGCTGCTGCCGCTCGCGACGCGCCTCGCGCCCGTCGAGCAGGCGCAGAGCGGCGCGATCGCCATCGAGGGCGACGCCGCCGCCTTCACCGGTCTTCTGGAAATGCTCGATCCGCCCGGCACATGGTTCGGCATTGCCGAACCCTGACGCGCCTCAGCCCGCGGCGGCGGCGGCTTCCTTCTCGCGCACCTTGTCGATGACGCGCACCAGCACGGCGGCGTCCTGCGCGCCGACAAGCGCGTACTTGCCCTCGAAGATGAAAGCCGGCACGCCCTGCACGCCCATCTGCCCGGCGAGACCCGCCTCGCTCAGCACCAGTTCGCGGTCCGCCTCCGAGGCGAGCAGCTCCTCCACCAGCTCGCGGTCCATGCCGCACTGGCCGGCGATCTCGCTCAGCACGGCGGCGTCGCCGATGTCGCGCCCGTCCTCGAAATAGGCGCGGAACAACGCCTCGACGACCGCATCCTGCACGCCGACGCTGCCCGCCCAGTGGACCACGCGATGGCTGTCGATGGTGTTGGGACGGCGCTCCTGCTTCTCGAAGGCGAAGGCGATCCCCACCGCGCGCCCGGTCTCCCGGATCGCCTCGCTCATGCCTTTGACGCGCTCGGTGTCGCCGAACTTGGCGCGCATGTAATCGCGCCGGTCCATGCCCTCGCGCGGCACGCCGGGATCGAGCTGATAGGGCCGCCAGTTGACCTCGAAGGAAATCTCCGGCCGCTGGGCCATCGCTTCCTCAAGCCGGCGCTTACCGATGAAGCACCACGGGCAGACGGTATCGGAGATGATGTCGATCTTCATGGGGCGCGAGATTAGGCCCGCCCGCGCCGGGACGCAAAGCCGCCTTGCCCCGCCCGCCAATCGCCCTTAACGCTCCCCGGCCAGACCTCAAGGACCGCGCCATGACCGATCTCCCCAATTTCCGCCTCGACGGCAAAGTCGCCCTGGTGACGGGCGCCTCCAGCGGCCTCGGCCTGCGCTTCGCCAAGGTTCTGGCGAAGGCGGGGGCCTCGGTCGCGCTGGCGGCCCGCCGCACCGACCGCCTCGCCGGCATCGAGCGCGAGATCGAGGCCGAGGGCGGCAAGGCGATCTCGCTGAAGCTCGACGTCACCAGCGCCCGCTCGGTCGTCGACGCCTTCGAAGCGACCGAAGGGGCGCTCGGCCCGGTCGACATCCTCATCAACAACGCCGGCATGAACATCGAGGCGCGCGCGGTCGATCTGCCCGAAACCGAATACGACCGCATGATGGACACCAACGTGAAGGGCGCCTTCCTGATGGCCCAGCAGGCGGCGAAGCGGATGATCGCCCGCAAGGCTCCGGGGCGCATCGTCAACATCGCCTCGATCGGGGCCTTCACGGTTCTGCCCGGCCTTGCGGTCTACTGCATGTCGAAGGCGGCGATCGCCATGATGACCCGTGCGCTCGCGCGCGAATGGGCGACGCGCCAGATCAACGTCACCGGCATCTGCCCCGGCTATATCGAAACCGAACTGAACGCCGACTGGTTCGGCAGCGAAGGCGGCCAGAAGCAGATCGCAGGCTTCCCGCGCCGCCGCCTCGGCGTCGAGGCCGACCTCGACGGCACGCTGCTTCTGCTCTGCTCGGACGCGGGACGCATCATGACCGGCACGCTCGTCACCGTCGACGACGGCCAGTCGCTTTAAGCGGCCGGGCAGCCATGCGCCGCGACCATCGCCCCTATTGGCTGAAACGCCTTCAGGCCCGCCGCTCGCTGCGCTGGGCGCGCAAATGGCTGCATCCGCAATTCGACGCCATCGGCGAGGGCTGCGTCTTCATCAATCCGCGCGCGGTGGAGATCGTCGGGCCGCATGTCCGCATCGGCCGCAACTGCCACATCAACGCCGAACCGACGCGCGGCACGCGGCTCTGCGTCTGGTTCGCGGGCGAGCGGGTGGGGCGCATCACGCTCGGCGACAACGTGCTGGTCAGCCCCGGCACGCGGATCATCTCGTCCTTCGGCATCGAGATCGGCTCGAACACGATGATCGCCAGCGACGTCTATATCTCCGACAGCGACTGGCACGGCATCTACGACCGAACGACCGAGGCGGGGCAGGCGAAACCCATCTCGATCGGGGAGAATGTCTGGCTCGGCCTCGGGGCCATCGTCGGCAAGGGCGTCTCCATCGGGCGCAATTCCATCGTCGGCGCGGGCAGCGTGGTGACGAAGGACATCCCGGAAAACGTCATCGCCGCGGGCAATCCCTGCCGCGTCGTGCGCCCGCTCGACCCGGCGCAGACTTTCCGCACGCGCGCCGATTTCTTCGCCGACACGAACGCGCTCGACGCCCTCGACCGTCTCGACCGCGCGATCCTGATGAAGAACACGCTGCTCGGCTATTGGCGCGCGCGGCTCTTTCCCCGCGCCACCGACTGACGCCGCTTCAGCAGCCCCGGCCGATGAAGATCGCCGTCGTCATCTCGTTCGACTGGCCGATCACCTTCACCCGCCCCATGCCGCGATCCATCGGCTCGTCATAGCGGAAGGTGAAACTTTGCAGGGCCTGCGAGCCCGGCCGCTTGGGCGGCAGACCGGTCACCTCGAACACCGGCGTCGTGCTTTCGCCCGCCATCCGGTTCAGATCGACGTCGCGCCAGCCGCTGCTGCGCGCCGTCGCCGTCACCTGCATCTTCAGCATCCCGTCCTCGCACCAGGCATAGAGTTGGTCCACGGTCAGCAGCCGTTCCGAACCCGCCCGTATGCGGTGCGGCTTCGACGGCTCGGGCGACACCAGCGGCACCACGCGCGAGCCGTGCTCGGTTTCGTTGAAGTGCTCGCAGCCGCCGAGCATCAGGACCGCCGCCAGAATGACCTTACGCAAAGGGCAACTCCCGCTCCATGGACGCCGCCGACGCGGCCCGCTAAACCCAATCTACCGTATTCGCCAGAAACAAGAACCAGGAGGACACCATGAGCGGCCCCCTCAGCGGCATCAAGATCATCGAGTTTGCGGGCATCGGTCCCGGACCGTTCTGCGGCATGTTGTTCGCCGACATGGGTGCCGACGTGGTGCGCATCGACCGCAAGGGTACGAAGGGCGGTTCGAAGACCGACATCGCCTCGCGCGGCAAGCGTTCGGTCGCCCTCGACCTCAAGAACCCCGCCGCCATCGAGGCGGTGCTCAAGCTGCTCGAATCGGCCGACGCGCTGATCGAGGGCTTCCGCCCCGGCGTGATGGAGCGCCTCGGCCTCGGGCCGGATGTGGTGATGAAGCGCAATCCGAAGATCGTCTATGGCCGCATGACCGGTTGGGGCCAGACCGGGCCGCTCGCCCAGGCCGCCGGCCACGACCTCAACTACATCGCCATCACCGGCGCGGTCGGTTCGATGGGACGTCCGGGCGAGAAGCCGCCGATCCCGCTCAACCTCGTCGGCGATTTCGGCGGCGGCGCGCTGTACCTCGCAATGGGCGTCTGCGCCGCGTTGGTGGAATCTGGCCGCTCCGGCAAGGGCCAGGTGATCGACGTGGCGATGTCCGATGGCGCCGCCTCGCTGATGACCATGTTCTATGGTCTGCGCGCTTCGGGCCTGTGGAGCGACAAGCGCTACGACAACCTGCTCGACGGCGGCGCGCATTTCTACGACACCTACGAGACGAAGGACGGCCAATATGTCTCCATCGGCTCGATCGAACCCCAGTTCTACGCCCTGCTGCGCGAGAAGGCCGGCCTGACGGACGCCGATTTCGACGCCCAGCACGACAAGTCCAAATGGCCGGCGCTGAAGGCCAAGGTCGCCGCCGCGATCAAGACCAAGACGCGCGACGAGTGGGACGCGCTGATGCTGGCGACCGACGTCTGCTACGCCCCGGTGCTGACCCTCGACGAAGCGCCGAAGCACGCCCACAACGTCGCCCGCGAGACCTTCCTGACCATCGACGGCGTCGTCCAGCCGGCCCCCGCGCCGCGCTTCAGCCGCACCGCCTCGAAGGTTCGCGGCCCCGCGCCGCAGATCGGCGCCGACAACGACGCCGCGCTCGCCGATTGGGGCTTCTCGGCGGACGCCGTCGCGGCGCTGAAACAATCGGGCGCTATCTGACGGTCCCATGAACGCACTTCCGGGAACGACCGGCCGTCGGCGCATCTATCTGATGCGCCACGGCCATGTGGACTATCTCCATCCGCGCGTGGCCGAAACGGGCGACACCAACTCGGTGCCGCTCACCCGTCTCGGCCGCGAGCAGGCGACGGCGTCGGGCAAGGCGCTCGCCCATGTCCGCTTCGACGTCGCCATCTCGTCGGGCTATCCGCGCACCCGCGAGACGCTCGATCTCGTGCTGGCCGAAAACGAGCACGAGGTGCCGCAGCACGAGCACGAACCCGATCTCGTCGAGGTCCATGGCGGGCGGATGCAGGTTCTGCGCAGCCGCCGTGAACTGGCGGCGGCTATGGCCTTCCAGTTCGACGCCGCCGCCCAGCCGGGCGCGCGCATGTTCGAAGGCGGCGAGCTGTTCGCCGATGCGCTCACCCGCGCCGAGCGGGCGATTCTGCGCCTGCTGGCCCGCCCCGATTGGCACACCGCCATCGTCACCGCGCATGAGGGCATCAACCGCGTCGTCCTCGGCTGGATGACCGGCAACGGCCTCGCGGCCGTACAGAGCTTCGAGCAGGATCTCGCCTGCATCGACGTGCTGGATTTCGACCTGGTGCCGAAAGCCGACGGCGAGGGCGTCGAAATCGCCCGCCGCATCATCAAGGCGGTCAACCTCACGCCCTACAACTACACCAAGCACGGCATGAACCTGACCGCGCTGGAGTTCATCTTCGAACGCTACGAAGAACGCCCCGACGAAGACTCTGGCGGCTAAGCTCCCGCGCCGATACCTCCTCATGGCCAGGCCCGACCCGGCCATCCAGCCCCGAGAAGCTACCGGCCATCCTCATCCTCCAGCCCTCCACATCCTGAGGAGCGGCCAAAAGGCCGCGTCTCGAAGGACGCTCAGTCTCTGTCTCTCTTCTGCATTCCTCATCCTGAGGAGCGGCCAAAAGGCCGCGTCTCGAAGGACGCACCGCCTTTCCCCGACCTTCCTCATCCTGAGGAGGCCGCAAAGCGGCCGTCCCGAAGAACGCACGGTCTCACTTCTGCCCTCCTCATCCTGAGGAGGCCGCAAAGCGGCCGTCTCGAAGGACGCACGGTCTCTCTTCCGTCCTCCTCATCCTGAGGAGGCCGCAAGGCGGCCGTCTCGAAGGACGCACCGCCCCTACATCGTGAATTGCCGACCCGGCACCACCACGCCTTCCGGCCCCAGCCGCCCGCGATAGCAGCGCGAGAGGCCGCCGCACTCGGCGTAGTACATCGCCACCTTGTTGCCGTCCTTGTGGTGGACCTCGAAGCAGACCGGCATGCCGTAGCCGACCTCGTCGATCTGCTGGCACAGAAGGTCGCCCTGGATGGTCCAGCGCCCGCTGTCGGAATGCTGGCGCACCGCGATCTCGCCATGCGGCACCAGCGCGCCATAGGCCTCGAACCGCACTTCGACCTCGCCGTCCGGCGCGTAATAGGCCTCCCAGCGGAACGAGAAGCGCGTGTCCGTCTCGGCGGCGGTCGAGCCGTCATAGCCGCCCTCGGTGCCGACCAGCGTCCAGCCCTGCAGCAGCTCGGCGATCTTCGCCCCGCTCAGAAAGTCGCCTTTGGGCTTGGGTCGATCCGAGTTGCCGCCGCCCGCGCCCGCCACGGCCGTTCCGGCGGGCGAGCCCGTCGCGTCGTCGCGCGCTCCCTTGCCGCCGCGGCTCGTTTCCTCGGCGGTCCGCGCCGCGCCCACCTTGGCTGCCGCCGCGTCGGAGGCCTCGGTCGTCTTGGTCAGGCGCTCCGCCTTGTCCTCGATCCGCTCCACAGGCTCGCGCGGCTTTTCGCGCGGCGGCAGAAGGTCGGTCTCGACCGGCGGCGGCACCGCGGCCAGCTTCAGTTCGATCTCCGGTTCGGGCAGCTTGGGCGCGGCCTTGGGCAGGAAGACCATCTGGACTTCCAACCGTTCGGGCCGCTCGCCGCGCAGCTTGTGGGTCGCAGGGTCGGCCTCGTCGCCATCGCCCCTGGCCCCGTCGCTCGAATTGCGCGCGGCGGCCAGGTCGATCTCGGACGCCCAGCCGCTGCCCCCGGCCTCCGAAAGCGGCAGCGGCGTCTCGCTCAACCAGGGCAAGAACAGCGCCGCCGCCAGCACATGCAGCGCCAGAGAGGCCGCCACCGCCGCGCGGTCGCGCCTTCGTCCGCCTTTGAAATCGTCCGGTCCGTATCCCATATCCGCCTGGTGCGTCGCCGCTTCCGGCGACTGGATAGAGCGTCAGTTTGACAAATCCGGGGCAGGGCGGGAACAGACGCAGGCGTGCGGCCGGGCCTTGACGCACGGGCACGGATCGCCACAACAGCCTGAACCGAATTTCTGGGAGCATCGCATGGCCGAAATCGTCATTCCCGTCGCCGGCATGGACTGCGGCGGCTGCGTCAAGGCGGTCGAAAAGGCCGTCGGGCATCTGCCCGGGGTCTCGTCGGTGAAGGCCGACCTCGCGGCCGCCAATGCGACGGTCGTCTATGACGACGGCATCGTCACGCCCGCCGCGATCGCCGAAACCATCACGCGCGCCGGCTTCAAGGCCGCGGCCTGACCGGCGCGGGCAGGGCCGGGGCATGACCGCCGCCGCGATGCCGGCCGTCTTTCTCGGCCACGGCTCGCCGATGAACGCCATCGAGGACAATCGCTGGCGGCGCGGCTGGGCCGAGTTCGCCGCCTCGATCCCGCGTCCGCGCGCCGTCCTGATCGTCTCCGCCCATTGGGAGACCGAGGGCGTGCGCCTCTCCTCGGGCGAAGCGCCTGAGACCATCCACGACTTCTTCGGTTTCCCGCAGGCGCTCTTCGACGTGCGCTACCCGGCCCCCGGCGCGCCCTGGCTGGCGGAGCGGACGGCCGGGTTGCTGCTCGCCGCGGGCTACCCCGAATCGCAGCTCCGCCTCGACCCCGAGCGCGGCTACGACCACGGCACCTGGAGCGTCCTGCTGCCGATGTATCCGCAGGCCGATGTGCCGGTGGTGCAACTCAGCCTCGACCGGAACATGACGCCGCGTCAGCATCTCGCCCTGGGGCGCGCCCTCGGCCCCTTGCGCGACGAAGGCGTCCTCATCGTCGGCAGCGGCGACATCGTGCACAATCTGCGCGTGGACTTCCGCCGCCCCGGCGTCGAACCGTGGGCGCTCGCGTTCAACGAACAAGCCAAGTCCCTGATTCTGGCCGGAAACGCCGAGACCTTGGCCGACTACCCCACCCTCGGCCCCCCGGCGATCGCCTCGATCAATTCGGGGGAGCACTTCCTGCCGCTGCTCTACGCGCTCGCGGTCCGCAGAGATGGGGATCAAGTCCGCTTCTTCAATGACGATGTGTTCGCGGCGCTCTCGATGACCTCGGTCGTTATCGGCGGATAACCTCAGGGCCAACGCCACCTGTTGCGCAAATGGCGCAGATCGGCGACGAGCGTGACCGGATTGCGATAGATCAAAGTCCCGAAAGCATATGGGACTAGGTTCCCGGCACGCCATCGCAAGTGAGCGATGCGAATCTGAGGAGCTTCAAATGATCCGGAATCTGATGATCGGCGCGGCCCTGATGGCAGCCGGCGTCGCCACTGCGCAGGCGGAAGGCTATTGGCAGATCGGCGGACGCCTGATCGCCGTCGTCCCCGAAGAGAGCGCGACGATCACGACGCTGGGCGGCGACGTGGACATCAACAACTCCTACGTCCCCGAACTCGACATCACCTATTACTTCAACCCGAACTGGTCGGTGGAGCTGATCGCGGCCACCATGCCGCATGAAGTCACGCACGTTCCGACCGGCATCGACCTCGGCCGCGTGTGGCTGCTGCCGCCGACGCTGACGCTGCAGTATCACTTCGCGCCGGACGCGACCTTCCAGCCCTATATCGGCGCGGGCGTGAACTACACGATCTTCTACAGCCAGGGTAAGGAAGCCGCCGGCATCGACGTCGACTACGACGACACGTTCGGCTTCGCGCTGGTCGCCGGCGTGGACGTTCCGATCAACGACAACTGGAAGTTCAACATCGACGTCAAGAAGTACTGGCTGAACACCGACGTGACGGTGACGGTGCTTCCGGCGACGGTCGCGGTCGCCGATGTGGACATCGATCCGTGGGTGATCGGCGTCGGCTTCCGCTACACCTTCAAGTAAGGCGTACCGAGCCAAACGAAAGGGCCGCCCGGCGACGGGCGGCCCTTCTTGTTGAGCGGCGTCCGCCCGCTCAGTTCGAGGCGCCCTGACCCAGCAGGCGTTCCTTGAAGAACAGCGCCACGGCCGCGTTCATGTAGTCGCGGTTCGTCTTCTTGCGGAAGCCGTGCCCCTCGTCGGTCGCGACCAGCCACCACGGATCCTGTCCGTTCGCCTTCACCGCTGCGAACAGCTGGTCCGCTTCGGTGACCGGCACGCGCGGGTCGTTCGCGCCGTGGATGATGAACATCGGCTTCATGATCTTCGAGGCGTTGTTGAGCGGCGCGATCTCCTCCTGGAATTTGCGCATCGCCGGATCGCGCTCGTCGCCGTACTCGACGCGGCGCAGATCCTGGCGATAGCCCGACGTGTTCTCCAGGAAGGTCACGAACGAGGAGATGCCGACGATCGAAACGCCGCCCGCCAGCCGGTCCGAATAGTCGACCATCGCGGCGTTGACCATGTAGCCGCCATACGAACCGCCATAGACCATGACCTTGTCCTTGGTGAGGTTCGGCTGCTGGGCGATCCAGTCGAGCAGGGCGCCGATGTCCTTCACGCTGTCCTTGCGCTTGTAGCCGTTATCCAGCTCCAGATAGGATTTTCCGTAGCCGGACGATCCGCGCACGTTGGGCACGACGACCGCGATCCCCAGTTCGTTCACCCAGTACTGCCAGACCGGCGCGAAGCTCGGACGCTCCTGCGATTCCGGTCCGCCATGGATGTTGATCACCACGGGGAAGGGACCTTCGCCCTTCGGCTTGTAGATGAAGGCCGGGATCTGCTTCCCGTCGAAGCTCGCATAGGTGAAGAGCTCGGGATCGACGAAGCTGTCGGGATTGAGCCCGCCCAGCTCGCTCTCGGTCCAGCGGGTCAGCGCCGCGGTGGCGACATCGAACGACCAGGCGTCGCCCGCAGACTTCGCCGAAGCGAGGCCGAACCCGACCTTCGTTCCGTCCGGCGAGAACTCGATGCCGCCGATCTCGCCCGGCGGCAATGTCGGCGCGGGCATGTCGCCGCCGTCGGCGAGGCGGCGCACGAAGATCCGCGACGCGCCGTTCTCGTTGACGGCGAAGGCGACGAGCGTCCCGTCCGGCGACAGGTCGAAGGTCTCGACGTCCCAGGACAGGTCCCCCGACAGCGGCGTCTTGGTCCCGTCGGCGAGCGTGTAGCGGGTCAGCGTCTGGAACTCGCGCCCCTCGTCCGAGCTATAGACGATCGACTGCCCGTCCGGCGTGAACCCGCCGCCGCCATAGGCGATCGTCGGGCCGTCCTGCTTGTTGATCTCGGTCAGTTCGCCCGACGCGATGTCGAGCAGGAAGAGGTGGCTTTCCGAGGCCGACACATATTGCTGCAGCAGCAGCTTGGTCCCGTCCGGCGACCAGTCCGAGGGGCCCCAGCTGCCGCCTTCCTTCGACAGCACCTTGCGGCGGCCGTCCGGGTTGGCGATGTCGGCGACCCAGATCTCATAGATCGCGTTTTCCTGGCTCGAAATCGCCCAGGCGACCTGCTTGCCGTCCGCCGACCACGCGGCGTCGGTGTTACGCGTGCCGGGCGCGCTGACGCGGATGTCCTCGCCCGTCGCATCCTTGTGGAGATAGAGCTGGAAGTTCTCGTCGCCGCCGGTGTCCTTCGAGAACAGGAAGCCGTCGGTGGGCGCGTCCGGATAGGAACCGCCGCTGACCGGCTCGGCATAAAAGGTCAGCTGCCGCCGCATGCCCATCGGGCTATCGACGCGGTGGACTTGCGCCGTCTCGCCGAAGCGCGTGGCGATCAGCATGCCACCGCCCGGCGTCCAGCCTGAAAACCCGGCGGACCGGGCGTTCTGGTAGCGCAGCAGTGTTTCGTTGAGCTCCGGCGGAATAGCCGGGATTCCCTCGATGACGAGATTGCCCTCGGTATGGCGCGCCGATGTCGCGCCGCCCGCTTCGGCGCTCGCCGCTGCGGCGGGGGGCGGTGGCGGCGTCGTGGCGCTGCCTTGCGGCACGGAGAGAAAGGCGAATCCGGCGGCGGCGGCGATGAGCACGGCGGCCGACACGCCGGCCAGCAATTTCGATTTGGACATGGATGAGACCCGATCCCCCAGGAAGGTTTGGCGAACCTTCCCCAATACGGGCGGCGAAGTCCACGCGGCGAATGCGGCCCGGCCTTCACGGTTTCGCGTGCCGGGACTGCCCCCGGCGGCGCGACCGGCCTAGACTGCGGGCGCTCGCCCCGAGGCGGGCCGCCGGGGGACGCTCCATTGGTTCTTCGCCTCACCCATCCCGGCCGGGTCTATTGGCCGGATGCCGGCATCACCAAGGCGGCCCTCGCCGCCTATTACGATGCGCTGGCCAATCGCCTCCTGCCGCACATCGCGGGCCGCCCGCTGGCGCTCGTCCGCTGCCCGCACGGCATCGCCGAATCCTGCTTCTTCCAGAAACACGCCTGGGAAGGGATGCCGGACGCCGTCGGCCGAACGACAAGCCGGGGGCAGGAACTGCTCTCGATCCGCGACCGCGAGGGACTACGGGCGTTGGCGCAGGCTGGGGCGCTCGAAATCCATGTCTGGGGGGCGACGCTGGCGCGGCTCGAAACGCCCGACCGGCTCGTCTTCGACCTCGATCCCGGCGAGGGAGCCACGTTCGCGGACGTCATCGCTGCCGCGCTGGAAGTCCGCGAGCGCCTCGCGCAATCGGGCCTCGTGTCCTTCGCCCGCACGACCGGCGGCAAGGGGCTGCATGTCGTCGTGCCGCTCGCCCCGGGCGCGGGCTGGGCCGAGACCAAGGGCTTCGCCGCCGCGCTGGCGCGGGACATGGCGGCCCGGTCGCCGGAACGTTACGTCGCCACGCTGTCCAAGGCGAAGCGCAAGGGCCGGATCTTCGTCGACTATCTCCGCAACGGCCGCGCCCAAACGGCGATTGCGAGCTTCTCGCCTCGCGCCCGGCCGGGAGCGCCGGTGGCGATTCCGCTCGCGTGGGGCGAAGTCGCACCCGGCCTTGATCCCGCACGCTTCACGATCGCCAATGTCGGCACGCGCCTCGCCGCGCAGACCTGCGATCCGTGGGTAGGCTTCTTCGACCTGCATCAGCCACTCGCCGCCGCGCCGCGCTGACCTTCAGGACGAGCACGAAACCTCAAGCCCGCAGAGGGCCGGCGGCGGTGGCGCTGCGAACATCTCGTCCTCCGGATGCTCCTCATAGGGCGCAGTCACCAGACGGAAAATGCGGTCGAGCGTCGCCACGTCGCCTTCGTCCTCGACCGCCCGGATCGCCGTCTCGGCAAGCCAGTTCCTGAGGACGAATTTGGGGTTCACGGCGTTCATGCGCGTCCGGCGCGCGCCGGCATCCTCGCCCGAGACCCGCGCGCGATAATGCGACAGCCACGCCTCGGCCTCCTCGACGGCCGGCCCGAAGAGGTCGAGCCAGGCGGCTTCTCCCGCCGGATCGCCGATCCACGCCAGCCGCCGGAAGGCGAGGGTGTAGTCCGCGCGTCCCTTGGCCATCGCATTCAGCAGCGCGCCGATCAGCGCGGGATCGCCCTCGCGCGGTTCGCCGAGCCCGAGCTTCGCGGCCATCAGGGCGATCATCCGGGTCCGGAACGATCCGGCATAGGTCTCCAGCGCCGCGCGCAGCGTCTCGACCGGCACCAGCGAGGTCAGCGCCGCCGCCAGCGCCTGAAGGTTCCACAGGGCGATGGCGGGCTGCCGCTCGAAGGCATAGCGCCCACCCTCGTCGGAATGATTGCAGATGAATCCCGGATCGTAGGCATCGAGGAAGCCGAACGGCCCGTAGTCGATGGTCAGGCCGAGGATCGACATGTTGTCGGTATTCATGACGCCGTGCGCGAAACCAGCCGCTTGCCAGGCAGCCATCAGGTCGGCCGTGCGCGCGACGATTTCCCCGAACCAGGCGGCATGGCGGTCGGGCAGGGCGGCAAGGTGGGGGAAATGCCCTTCGATTACGTGATCGGCCAGCAGGCGCACATCGTCGTGCAGCCCGCGATGATGGAAGTACTCGAAATGCCCGAAGCGCACGAAGCTGGGTGCGAGCCTTGTCACCACCGCGCCGGGTTCCATGCGCTCGCGCGCCACGCCTTCGCGGGTCGCCACGACCGAGAGGGCGCGGGTGGTCGGAATGCCGAGCGCCGCCATCGCCTCGCTGCACAGATATTCGCGGATGCTGGAGCGCAGGACGGCGCGTCCGTCCGCGAAGCGGGAATAGGGCGTCCGGCCCGCGCCCTTCAGCTGCACGTCCCAGGTCTCGCCCCGCGCATTGACCAGCTCGGCAATGGTCAGCGCCCGTCCGTCGCCGAGCTGCGGCACGAAGACGCCGAACTGATGCCCGGCATAGACTGTGGCATAGGGTGCGAACCCGCCGAGCGGCGCGTGGCCGGAAAAAACCTGCGCGAAGTTCGGATGGGCAAAAGCCGAGGGCGGCAGGTCGATCAGCGCCGCCGCCGATGCGCTGCCGTGCACGGTTATCGGATCGCCGGGCCGCTCGGACGGCAGGCTGGTGAAGAAATGCGGCGGCAGGCGGCGAAAGCGTTCTTCCAGCCGCCAGCCCGGATCGAGATCGCCCGCCGGATGATCCACGCCGCGTTGTCCTTCCGCTCCGGCGCAACCCGCGCGCCCATCCGCAGTGTCGCTCAGGCCGGACCGTTTGTCGCCCCTGCGCAGGGCTGCCCCGCGGTCCGAAACCCGTGACAGGCGGCGCGTTCCCGTCCAGCATGCCGCCGCCCGCGGCAGAACGACCGCCTACCCAGGAGATCGACATGCGTCACTGGCTCTTCGGATCGATTCTGGCCATCGCCGCGGCCTGCCCGGCCCAGGCGGCCAGCGCCGAAAGCGAGGCCTTCGCCAGGCTCGAAGCCGACTACGAGGCCTTTCTGCGCGCCGAGGACCCGATCACCGCCGGGTTCGAGGACGATACCGCCGCGCTGTCGCGGCTGCCGGACGCCAGCGCCGAGGCCGATGCGCGGCGCAAGGCGGCGCTTGAGGAGTTCACCCGCCGTATCGACGCCCTGCCGGCCAACCGGCTGGAGGGGAGCGCCGTCTTCGACCGCGACTACCTCGCCTACGAGATCGCCGACCGGCTGACCGCCGCCGGTTTCGACGAGGCCCGCCTCGCGTTCCAGAACGATTCCGGCTTCCACACGCTCGCCTCCTATCTCGCCTACGCGACCGTGATCCGCACGCCGGCCGACGGCGAGGCGTGGCTCGCGCGGCTGGCGGCGCTGCCCGCCTGGTATGACGAAAACATCAAGAACCTGCGGCGGGGCGTCGAAACCGGCTGGACCCAGCCCAAGATCGTCGTCGATCGCGTGCTGGAGGTCGCGGAGGGGCAGGCCGCCGCACCCATCGACACCGATGTGCTTCTGGCGCCCTTCGCCACCGCGCCGGCGACCATCGATCCGGCGACCATCGCCGAGATGCGGACCCGCGCCATCGCCCTCATCCGCGACCAGATCCGCCCCCGGCAGGAACAGTTCGTCGCCTTCCTCAAGGACGAGTATCTCCCCAAGGCGCGGGCCAGCCTCGCCGTCATCGACATGCCGGGCGGCGAGGACTGGTACGAGTATCAGGCCCGCCACCACACCACGACCGCCCAGACGCCGGACGAGATCCACGACATCGGGCTCGCCGAGGTGGCCCGCATTCGCGGTCTGATGGACGGCGTGATGGCCGAAACCGGCTTCACCGGCACCTTTGCGGAGTTCCTCGCCTTCCTGCGCACCGACCCGCAATTCTACGCCACCAGCCGCCAGCAATTGCTGGAGAAGGCGTCCGAGATCGCCAAGCGGTCCGACGACCGTCTGCCCGGCCTGTTCGGCACATTGCCGCGCCTCACCTATGGCGTCCGCCCGGTTCCCGAGGATCAGGAGGAGGGCTATACGACCGGGCGCTATTTCCCCGGCTCGCCGCAGCTTGGCCTCGCCGGCGGCTACATGATCAACACCAGCAAGCTCGATCAGCGCCCGCTCTACGAACTGCCCGCCCTGACGCTGCACGAGGCGGTGCCCGGCCATCACCTCCAGATCGCGCTGACCCAGGAACTCGGCGACATTCCCTATTATCGCCGCAACGGCAGCATGACCGCCTTCGTCGAAGGCTGGGGGCTGTATGCCGAATATCTCGGCGAGGAGATGGGCATGTACCGCGACGCCTATGAGCGATTCGGCCGCCTGTCCTACGAGATGTGGCGGGCCTGCCGGCTGGTCGCGGACACCGGCATCCACTGGAAGCGCTGGGACATCGAGAAGGCCCGGGCCTGCTTCACCGACAATTCGGCCCTGTCGCCGCACAACATCCAGACCGAGCTGGAGCGCTACATCTCCTGGCCGGGGCAGGCGCTCGCCTACAAGATCGGCGAGATGAAGCTGAAGGCGCTCCGGGCCAAGGCCGCCGAGGCTCTGGGCGGCTCGTTCGACGTGCGCCGCTTCCACGACGAGGTGCTGCTGGCGGGTCCGATGCCCCTCGCCATGCTGGAGGCGCGGATCGACGCCTGGATCGCCGACGAACTGGCGAAACGGCCCTGATGCAACTGGCTCTCGACGGTCCGGCTGCGCCCTGATATGGCGGGTTTCGGCTGGGCAGGGCGCCGAGGGGCGTTCCTGCAGAAACGAGGGCGAAGCGGGTGTTCGCTCGGGCCTAACCGAAACGAGGGACTACCCAAATGCGCTCCACGATTGCCAAGTTCGCCCTGTCCGCGGCCCTGCCGCTGTTCATGCTGGCGGGCGCCGCCGCGGCCGACGAGACCAGCGACAAGCTGCTGGCGATGTGCAAGGCGGGCGACGACAAGCCGGAAACCTGCGAGTGCCAGGTGAAGGCGATCGTCGAAAACGTCGATCCGCGCGCCGTCGCCGTTCTGGTCGCCACCGGCGACGCCGAAGCGGCCGCCGACCAGGCCGCCAAGGACAAGATCATCGCCGACGCGCTGGCCGCCGCCGGCATCACGCAGGAAGAGTTCGAGAAGCTGATGGGCGAAGGCTCGGCCAAGGCCGGCCCGGCCATGGAAGCCTGCAAGGCGTAATCGCGCCTTTTCACGTCTGAACGGACGCGCCGGCCGGGATGACCCGGCCGGCGCGGTCTTTTTGGGCGGTCCCTAGTGCGTCCGCTTGCGCTGCTGCCGCAGGGCGAGGGGAGAGAGGCCGTAACGGGCCTTGAAGGCGGTCGAGAAATTGCACTGGTGCTGGAAGCCGACCAGCGCCGAAACCTCGGCGATCGGCATTTCGGTTTCGCTCACCAGCCGGTGGCCTTCGCCGATCCGGCAGGCCTGCAGGTGCTCCGAAACCGAGACGCCGAACAGGCTCTTGAAGCCGTAGAACAGCTTGTTCCGGTTGAGCGCCAGGCGCTGGCTGAGCTCGTGAATGGTCGGCGGCTGGCGCAGATTGCGCTCCAGTATCTCGCGGGCGTCATGCAGCGCCTCGATGTCGCGCCCCGACAGGCGCACCTGAACGGCGTCCGCCATCTGCTGATGCAGCAGATGATCGAGCCCCAGAATCACCAGTTCGTTCGCCTTGGTCGCCACGAACGAGGTGCCGAGCCCACCGCGCGGACGGGGCCGCGCCACGATATCCATGGTGGAGCTTTCAAGGCTGGGCGTGAAGGCCCGGCGCTGATGCACGATGCCGTCCTCGGGCGTCGGCGCGCCGGTCAGCCGGATCGGCAGGTCGCCGGTGCGGATGCCGGCCAGATCGCCCAGCCGCTCCGGCCGGCAGCACACCGTCACCCATTGCAGCCGCACATGGGCCGGCATTTCCTCGATTACCAGTTCGTCCGGCGGCATGCTGAGCAGCTGCCAGGAGGGCCGCATGACCTGCACCACCGGGCGCTTGCCGAAGCCCATGCCCATGTTGAGGTCGAGGCTGAAATTCAGCCGCACCCAGCCATTGTCCTGAACCAGCAGCGTGTGGGGCGTGCGGAACGAGCAGTCGAAAACCGCGACTCTCAGGTCGGGCGTGCAGAGGTATTCGACGAAACCCTCGCCGTCCTCCTCGCCCAGATCGACATGCACGAACTCCGCGCCGGCGGCGTTCTGCGCGAGTTCCGTCCCGGCCCGGATCATGTCCGTCGCCTTGAAGTCCTCGTAGTCGCCCCATTGGAACGGCTTCACCTTACGTCACCTGCCTTGCGGACGGTTGGGATAGCCTAACGCGGATCGGCCCCGCGCCAAGCCGCAAAGAAAGTGCGACGGCCAAAAATTTCCGTGTGCCGCTCAAAAGACGCTGAGGGCCGTCGCATCGCACAGTCAGCGCTCGGAATCCGCAAGAGGGTGGCCAGACATGACACAGCGTTCCATGCCCCGTTTCGTCCGCCGCCTGCTCGGCACCGCCGCGCTCGGCGCGCTGGCCGCCTCCCTGACCGCCGCCGCGCAGGACGCGCCTCCGGCCGATCCCACCGCCGGCGAGGAGGGCCAGGTAGAGGAGATCGTCGTCACCGCCCGCAAGACCTCAGAAAAGCTGCAGAAGGTTCCGGCTTCCATCTCGGTCGTCTCGGCCAAGAAGATCGCCGACGCCGGCCTCAACGAATTCAAGGACATCGTCGGCACGGTGCCCAACGTCGCCTTCGGCGGCGGCATCGCCTCGGCGGTCCAGGGCCAGATCGGCATTCGTGGCATCTCGACGCTGGTGCGCAATATCGGCGTCGAATCCGGCGTCGGCTTCTATGTCGACGGCGTCTATCTGGGACGGCCGGAGAACTACAATCAGGAACTGATCGACGTCGACCGGGTCGAGGTCCTGCGCGGGCCGCAGGGCACGCTGTTCGGCAAGAACACCATCGCGGGCGTCTTCAACATCGCCACCAAGCGTCCCGGCGACGAAAACGAGGGCGAAGTCCGCCTTCAGGTCGGGGATTACGGCCTGGTCCGCGTCCAGGGTTACGCGATGGGCCCGCTCAGCGACACGCTCGGCGGCAAGATCGCCCTTGGCTATGTCGCCCGCGACGGCTTCTACCAGCACCAGACCGGCGGCAAGGACCTCGACACGCTCGACGTGCTCTCGGGCCGCCTTCAGCTCTTCTACACGCCGTCGGCGGCGACCACGGTCATCCTCTCGGCCGACGGCCTGCGCGACCGGGGCGAGCCGGTCTTCTTCCAGGTGAAGGATCTGGCCGGCGTCAATTCGGTCATGGAAACGACCCCCTTCACGGTCAACAACAACCGCGCCGACTATCTCGACCGCGACAATTACGGCTTCTCGCTGACCGTCAGACACGACTTCGAGGACATGACGCTGACCTCGATCAGCGCCTATCGCTCGTCCTCCTATCAGGCCTCGCTCGATGACGATCAGGAGCTCATCGACAACCTCTCCAGTGACCTGTGGGGCGACGAGACGACCTATTTCTCGCAGGAACTCCGTCTGTCGGGGACCATCGGCGAGAAGCTGAGCTACATCGTCGGCGCGTATTATTTCGATCAGAAGATCACCACCGACCGCATCCTCACCATCGGCCTCGGCTTCGGCATTCCGGGCGATCCGGCGCTCACCACCGTGGGCGAAGTGAAGACGCAAAGCTATGCGGTCTTCGGCAATCTCGACTACGCGATCACCGACAAGCTGAAACTCTCGCTGGGCCTGCGCTATTCCAGCGAGGACAAGGACGTCGCCTTCGTCCAGGACGACCGCGACGGCATCTTCCAGCTTCTGGGCCTTCCCTCGCTCGCCTATACCGCCAGCACGTCCGACGAGGACGTCTCGCCGACGCTCTCGCTCTCCTATCAGGCGACCGACGAGATCCTGCTCTATGCCCGCGCCGCCAAGGGCTTCAAGAGCGCCGCCTTCAACGTCGATCTGGTCGGCTCCACCGACGGACTCGCCGCCGGGCCGGAGAACGCCACCTCCTACGAGGCCGGCATCAAGTCCGATCTCTTCGACCGCCGCGTCCGCGCCAATCTCAGCATCTTCACCACCAACTACGACGACATGCAGGTCTCGCAGCTTCTGGGATCGGGCGTGACGCTGAACAACGCCGGCAAGGCGACGATCAGCGGCGCCGAACTGGAGATCACCGCTTACATCACGCCGAACCTGCTGGTCGAAGCCTCGGCGGGCTACGTCAACGCCGAGTACGACGAGTTCCAGAACTGCACCGTGCCGACCTCGCTCGGCGGCGGCTCCACCGACTGCTCGGGCAACCAGGTCATCGGTGCGCCCGACTGGACCACCCACGCCGCTGTCGAATACGACCACCCGCTCGAAATGGGCGAACTGGTCGCCCGTCTCGATTTCACCGGCCAGACCCCGGTCTATTACGAGGCGACCAATTCGCCGCGCTTCCGCACCGACGGGCGCAGCGTGTTCGATGCCCGCCTCGGCCTGCGGACCGAGCGCTACGACATCTTCGCCTGGGTCCAGAATGTCGGCGACGAAGTGTACGAGACCTACACCGACGACCGTTCGGCGGTGGGTGTGCTCAAGACCATCGCTTACGGCCCGCCGCGCACCTACGGCCTGACCTTCACGGCCCGGTTCTGACCGCGATGGCCGCCTATGCCGAGACGCCGCCCGAGGGCGCCGAACGCCGCTTCGTGGACGGACCTTCGGGGCGGATCGCCGTCTGGGTGAAGCCGGGCGGCGGCGTGCCGCTGCTGCTGCTGCACGGCAACACCGCATCCAAGACGGCCTTCCGCCGCCTGCTCGCCGAACCGGCGCTGGCGGGCCGGGCCTGGGCGGCGATGGACCTGCCGGGGGCGGGCGAATCCGACGACGCCGCCGACGTCGAGCGCTTCTACACGATCCCCGCCTTTGCCCGGGCGGTGGCGGCCGTCGTGTCCGGCCTCGGCATGGATCGTCCGGTCGCATTCGGCTGGTCGCTCGGCGGCCACATCGTGATCGAGGCGGCGGGACAGGGCGTGCCATTGCGCGGCCTCGTGCTCACCGGCACGCCGCCCTGCGGCCCCGGTCCGCAGGAAATGGCCGAGTCCTTCAACATGGACGCGCTCGGCGAGGTCGCCATCGCCGACCAGCCTTCGGCCGAGGTGCTTCAGGCCTATATGCGCACCAAGCTCTACGGCACCTCCGTGCCGGTGGACGACGAACTGATCACCGCGGGCCTGCGCTTCGACGGCCGGATGCGCAAGACCTTCGCCGACCACTGGCTATCGGCGGTCGAAGGCTGCCACGCCCGCACGGTGATCGCCGAATGGCCGCAGCCCATCGCCGTCATCCAGGGCGATCTCGAACCCTTCCTCGACCCGCATCTCCTCGACCGGCTGGCCTGGCGCAATCTCTGGCGCGGACGCGGCCAGTGGGTGCGGGGCACCGGCCATGCACCGTTCTACGAGAAGCCGGCCGCCTATGCCGCGCTGCTCGCCGCCTTCCTTGCGGAGATCGACGCGGCGGGCTGAGCCGCGGCCTCAGGCCGCGGCCGCTTCCTCCGCCGGAGCAAGGCGGATCAGGTGGTCGAAGGCCGAGAGCGACGCCTTCGCGCCTTCGCCCATGGCGATGACGATCTGCTTGAACGGCGTCGTCGTCGCATCGCCCGCCGCGAACACGCCCTTGGCCGAGGTCTCGCCGCGCTGATCGACCTCGATCTCGCCCCGCGGGCTGAGGGCGATCGCCCCTTTCAGCCATTCGGTGTTGGGCACCAGACCGATCTGCACGAAGATGCCTTCCAGCGGCACGGTGCGGCTCGCGCCGCTCGTGCGGTCCTTGTAGACGAGGCCCGTCACCTTCTCGCCGTCGCCGGTCACTTCGGTCGTCTGCGCCGAGACGATCACGGTGACGTTGGGAAGGCTCGCCAGCTTGCGCTGGAGCACCGCGTCGGCGCGCAGCTGGCTGTCGAACTCGATCAGCGTCACATGAGCGACGATGCCCGCCAGGTCGATCGCCGCCTCGACGCCGGAATTGCCGCCGCCGATCACCGCCACGCGCTTGCCCTTGAACAGCGGGCCGTCGCAGTGCGGGCAGTAGGCGACGCCCTTGTTGCGGTAATCCGCCTCGCCGGGCACGCCCATCTGCCGCCAGCGCGCGCCGGTGGTCAGGATCACGGTCTTGGACCGCAGCACCGCGCCGCTCGCCAGATGCACCTCGGCGAGTCTGCCCGGCGCGCTCGCCGGCACCAGCTTCGTCGCGGTCTGCATGTTCATGATGTCGACGCCGTAGTCGCGGACATGCGCCTCCATGGCGCTCGCCAGCTTCGGGCCTTCGGTATGCGCGACCGAGATGAAGTTCTCGATGCCCATCGTATCCAGCACCTGCCCGCCGAAGCGTTCGGCGGCGACGCCGGTGCGGATGCCCTTGCGCGCGGCATAGATCGCCGCCGCCGCGCCCGCCGGACCGCCGCCCACCACCAGCACGTCATAGGGCGGCTTGGCGGCGATCTTCTCCGCCTCGCGCGCGGCCGCGCCGGTATCGAGCCGGGCGACGATCTCCTCCAGCCCCATGCGGCCCTGCGCGAAGGGCGCGCCGTTCAGGAACACCGACGGCACCGCCATCACCTTGCGGCGTTCGACTTCCTCCTGGAACAGCGCGCCGTCGATGGCGACATGGCGGATGCGCGGATTCAGCACGCTCATCAGATTCAGCGCCTGCACCACGTCCGGGCAGTTCTGGCACGAGAGCGAGAAATAGGTCTCGAAACTGTAGTCGCCCTCCAGCCCCCGCACCCGCTCGATCAGCTCCTGCGCCGTCTTCGAGGGATGTCCGCCGACCTGGAGCAGGGCGAGCACCAGCGAATTGAATTCGTGCCCCATCGGCAACCCGGCGAAACGGACCGCGACGTCCGTTCCGGCGCGGCGGATGGCGAAGGACGGCGTGCGGGCGTCCGGCTCGCGCGTCACCGAGATTTTGCCGCTCAGCGAAGCGATTTCCGTCAGCAACACCATCATCTCGCGCGAGGCGTCGCTTTCGTCGGCCGAAGCGGCCAGCTCGACGGGCTGCGCCAGCATCTCAAGATAGGCCTTGAGCTGGGTCTTCAGGGTCTCGTCCAACATGAGGGTGCTCCGATGTGCGGGGATTGGCGGGCGGTGGGGGTAGGGCGTCCCGGCCCGGAACCGAAGTCCGGGCCGGGGCCGCCGGCGTGCGGCTCAGATCTTGCCGACGAGGTCGAGCGAGGGTGCCAGGGTCTTCGCGCCTTCCTGCCACTTGGCGGGGCAGACTTCGCCCGGATGCGAGGCGACATACTGCGCCGCCTTGATCTTGCGCAGCAGCTCCTTCGCGTCGCGGCCGATGCCGCCGGCGGTGATCTCGACGATCTGGATCTTGCCTTCCGGGTCGATCACGAAGGTGCCACGATCGGCGAGGCCATCGGCCTCGATCAGCACCTCGAAGTTCCGGCTGATCGTCAGCGTCGGGTCGCCGACCATCGTGTACTGGATCTTCTTGATGGCCGCCGAGGTGTCGTGCCAGGCCTTGTGGGCGAAATGCGTGTCGGTCGAGACGGAGTAGATCTCGACGCCGAGCTTCTGGAACTCGGCGTAGTTGTCGGCGAGGTCCTCCAGCTCGGTCGGGCAGACGAAGGTGAAGTCGGCCGGATAGAAGAACACGACCGACCACTTGCCCTTGAGGTCCGCGTCGCTGACGGCGAGGAACTGGCCGTTCTTGTAGGCCTGCGCCTTGAAGGGCTTCACTTCGGTATTGATGAGGGACATGGCTTGCTCCGCTGGGTTGGTGACTGGTTGGTGCGAGTTCCTACCCAGCCACCATTCCCGAGGGAAATTGATTTTTTGACGCTCTTTGAACGATTATGTCGATGATGATCGAGGTGGGTCTTCCCCTGCGTCATCAAGGCGTTACGCCTTCTCCCGGCCGCAACCCGTGCGATACTCCCGCGAAAGACGACGGAAGCGCCCATGACCGCCACGCTGCCCGACATCTCCGCCGCCGAGATCGCGCGCACCCGCCTGCCTCTGGAGCAGGCGTGGACCCTGCCGCCGGCCGCCTACACCTCGGACGGCATCTTCGCCGCCGAGGTGGAGCGCATCATGCGGCGCTCGTGGCTGCCGGTCGCCCGCGTCGACCAACTGCCGGGGCCGGGCGACTATCTCGCCTTCGATCTCTTCGGCCAGCCCATGATGATCGTGCGCGGCGCGGACGGCGCGATCCGCGCGATGTCGAGCGTCTGCCTGCATCGCGCCGCGCCGGTCGTCACCGAGGCGAAGGGACGGCGCAATCTCTTCACCTGTCCCTATCACGCCTGGGCCTACGACACGGCGGGCCAGCTGGTCCGTGCGCCGCTGATGGACGGCGCCACGGGCTTCGCCGAACGCGATTGCCGCCTGCCTCAGTTCCCGGTCGAGATCTGGGAAGGCTTCGTGATGGTCAATCTCGACCGGAACGCCGCGCCCTTTGCGCCCACGGTCGAGACCTACCGGCGCTACTTCGCCAATTACCGCCTCGCCGACATGGTGGTGGTGCGCACCCTCGACTACGCCCATGGCTGGAACTGGAAGTGCCTGGTCGAGAACTTCATGGAGGCCTACCACCACATAACCGCGCACGGTCAGACGCTGGAGCCCGCTTTCCACGCGGCGGACTCGCGCATTCCCGACAATGACGGACCGTGGTCGATCCTCCACATGCCGGCCGCCCACCCCCATGCCGAGGGCGGACTGCCGCTGATCGAGGGACTGGAGCCCTGGCAGCAGGACGATCTCGTCGCCGCCGCGATCTTCCCGCATTTCCTCATCGCGGCGCAGGGCAGCGCGGTCTTCTGGTACCAGCTCTTCCCGCGCGCGGCGGACCGGCTGGACCTCAAGATCCATGTCTGCGTCCCGGCCTCGACGGCCGCCCGCCCCGACATCGACGAACTCGCCGGCGCGACCGCCGAGCTGGTGGCCCTGATCCACGGCGAGGACATCGCCGTCAACGACCTGGTGGCGCAGGGTCTCGCCGCGCCCGGCACGGGGCAGGGCCGCCTCTCGCCGCTCGAACGCTCGATCTGGCAGCTGAACCAGTGGTGGTTGGACCAAATGACCGGCGCGGCGGCGTCCTAGCGCCTCAGGCCGCCTGACCGCGGCCGATCGCCCTCATGAATTTCTCGGTCAGCACTTCCTTCACATGGCCGGGGAAGGCGAGCGCCTTGTCCATGCCGGTCAGCGTCGAATAGTTCGCCTCGACCAGCCCCTTGCTCTGCTGCAACGAGGTCAGTTTGTAGTCCATCGTGCGCGAGTCGAGCACCACGCCCATCAGCTCGAACTTGGACGCTTTGACCATCCGCCGCGCCGTCTCCAGCACCGGCTGGAGCGTCTTGACCATCTTCTCCACGTCGAACTGCCAGTTGGCGGTGCCGTAGTCGGTGATGGCGAAGGCGATGATCGTGCTGTGATCCTGCAAGGCGAGGAAATAGCACCCCAACAGCGGGCAGGTCTCGAACAGCTCCAGGTTCAGCGCACCCAGCCGCAGCAGCTCGTTGGCGCGGTTCAGTTCCTTCCAGTCGCGCACGAACTCGTAGATCGCCTGCAGGATCTCTGCGATCGCCTGCACCGCCGCGACCGCCGGGCCCGACACCGTGCCCAGGTCGCCGACCATCCCCGCCACCTGCATCGAGAACGAAAGGCTCGCCGATGTCGCGGTCGCCGTTCCCGATGCCAGTTCCCGGTTGAGGATGACGTGAATCGCCATCAGCGCCGCCTCCGGATCGCCCTTGGCGATGACGTTGCGGGCCTGCGCGGCCTTGTATTTTTCCTTCGCCGTCCTGGCGACGTCGGCCCAGGCCTGCACGACCTTCGCGCCCGAACGGATCGCCCCGAGGATCGGCACCGCCTCCTTCATGAAATCCGCGAGGCCGGGCAGGCCGATATGGCGCATCACGCTGTCGGGATCGAGGCCGGGCGTCCCCGGCGGGCAGAGATTGTTGATCGCCTCGGTCAGCTTCGCCTTGACCATCTCGAACGGATTGCCGACTCCGCCGCCCGAGACGGCGGTGACGAACTCCGCTCCGGTCTGCACATGCCCCTTCGCCGACGACAGAACCTGCTTGGCCTGCGATAGCTTCTGCATCCGGGTCGCGTTGCCGGAGATCGCGCCCGCCAGCGTGTCGCTCTTGAAGACCAGCTTGGTGTTGGCGAAGGTCTTCATCAGCGCCTTCGCCTGCTCGGCGGCGAGGAACGCCATCGCATCGCGCTCCTCCTTCGAAGGCGCGCGCGGGATCGTGTTCACCGCGCGGTAGAGATTGGTGACGGCCAGCGACTGGTTGCGCACGCTGGTGCGCCAGTCCTTGCCTTCCTTGCTCTGCTCGAAGCGCCAGCGGTCGAGCGCGACCTTGATCTTGTCCTTGTCGCCGCCTTTGACGGCCTCATCCAGCAGCTTGAGGAACGGACTGCGCGCCCGGCCGAACGCCGAGGTCTGCTTCATCCAGGTCTGATAGTCCGGAATGCCCGCCATGCGCCGCCCGCCCGATATGCTCTCGCGCATATGGATGGCCTGATCCGGCGCGCAGCAAGGCTTCTATTTGCCGCACGCCCTCTGGCAGACATCCCGCACCGGCACCGGGTCAGCGCATCGGCACACCATGAAATCGGATGCCGAGTGCCGCAGGTCGGGCAGGGAGCACGAACCGAGGGCAAGATGGCGGATGGGGTGAGATTCGAACTCACGGAGGGGATGAACCCTCGCCGGTTTTCAAGACCGGTGCCTTAAACCGCTCGGCCACCCATCCCGCACGGGCATCGCTTACGACAAGCGGCCGCCGCGTTCAACGCGCGGGAACGCCATGCAGCGCCCAGTCCCAGGGACCGGCCGGATAGGGCGCGACGACATCCTCGTGCCCCGTGCCGAACGACAGCGTCAGGCTGCCCTTGTCGCCGAGCGGCAGCATCCCCGTCCCGAACGCCGCATAAGCGCCGCCCGTGCCAATCATCGCGCCGACCTCGCCGTGAATGTCGGCGAGGATCGAGCGGCTTTCTTCGGCCGCGCTGCCGATTTCCGCGGCGGCCGCGCCGCGCGCCGTGCGCTGCGGCGTGGCGTTGACGAGGCCGTCCTCATCGGCCGGCGAAGTTCCGGCCGCGAAAGCCGATCCGCCAGATCCGAGAGCGACGGCGAGGCCCAGGGAAGCCGCGATAGTCCTGATCTTCACGCAATAGCCTCGCTGCCCCGGGAGCGGCGCACCTGCATCGCCCGCGTTCGGTAACTCGAACGCGCCAGCATCGCATATCCGGCGCGCCATGGGCGGAAAATCGGTGAAGGCCCGCCGCGCTTCAGCGCACGCGGCCGAGGATGAGCGAGGGCAGGGGCGCGTTCTCCTCCGCCATGGCGAGGATCGCCTCGATCAGCGGCCCCGGCTGCGCGAGGCCCCCGAGGCGCATCAGCATCTCCGCCTTCGCGATCATCTCGGCCCGCGACAGCGGCGCTTCGGGATCGCCCTTGGCGTCGGTGCGCGCGGCGCTGTGCCGCGTCCCGTCGCTCAGCACCGCCTCGACGCGCGCGCCCCAATGGACAGGATAGGCCGATCTGTAGGGCTCCGCCGCCGCCAGCCGGACCAGCGGGCGCAGATTCGCCTGCCGCGCCCGCGCGCCCGCGTCGAACGAGGCGAAGTCGATCCGCCCCTCGCTCAGCGCCGCCGCGACGCAATGCTGGAGCGAGAACTTCGCCTGATATTCCGTCTCCGGACGATCCCGGTCGCACACGTCCAGCGCCGCCTGATAGGTCTCGACGCTGACGCTTTCGATCGCCCGGCCCGCGGTGCGCGCCGAGAGGTCCAGCGCCGCGTCGATGGCGGGGTGGGTGTGGCGGCAGCACGGCCAGGGCTTGATCGAGGTGAGGTGCGCCGCCCACGGCGCTTCCGGATCGGCCGTCACCGCCCCCGGAACCGGGTCGGGGCACAGCCCGGCATAGAAGCCCTTCGGCCCCTCCAGGATCGTCTCCGGCCCGGTGAAACCCTGCGCCGCCAGCTCGGCCGCGATCTGCCCCGCCTCTGCGGCCCGTCCGGCATGGAGATGCTTGGACATCGCGCTCGACGCCATGAACTCCCACAGCCCGCTCGCCTGCGTGCCCGCATTGCCCAGCGCCCAGGCGAATTGCGTCTCGTCGAGACCCAGCAACGCCGCGCCCGCACCCGCGCCGCCGAACGGGCCGCAGGTCGCCGTATTGTGCCAGATGCGGTAATGCGCCGGGCCGACGCTCGCGCCCACACGGCACGCCGCCTCGAAGCCCCAAAGGATCGCGCGCAGCGTCGCGCGCCCGTCCGCGCCGCGCCGCTCGGCCAGCGCCCAGGCCGCCGGCACGACGACGCAGCCCGGATGCACCACCGAGGCGCGGTGCAGATCGTCGGTCTCGTGAATATGGGTCAGCGCCCCGATCAGGAAGGCGCGGCCGAACGGCGCGCCCGCCGCCTGCGCCGTCAGCAGCTTGCGCCCGGCGTCGGAATTGACCCCCGCCACCGCATTGGCGATCGCGTCCAGCGTCAGCAGCGCGGCCGCCTCCAGATCGGCGTCCTCCACCGCTTTCGACTGGATCAGGCGGGCAAGCTGGCGGGAGAGGGCGGGGCTGGTCATGCCTGACGCCATAGCGCAACGGGCGCGCGAAATCAGCCCCGCGCGCCGCGGCAACCGTCCGGCTTGCGGCCATGGGGCGTGCTTCCCTAGTTTGCACCGGCATGACCCGTCCGATTCCCGCGCCGCGCCCGTCCGCGCTCGTCCTCGCCCGGATGGCGGGGGCGCTCATGGTCGCCCTCCTGCTCGCGGCCTGCGGCACCACCGGGGGCGGCGGCGACGGCCCTGCCTATGGCGCGGGCGGACGCTACAAGGTCGGCAGCCCCTATGAGGTCGCCGGCATCTGGTACTACCCGCAGGAAGACCCGCTCTACGACGAGACGGGCATCGCCTCGTGGTACGGGCCGGGCTTCGCGGGTCGCAAGACCGCGAACGGCGAGATCTTCGATCCGGGTTTGGTGACGGCCGCGCACAAGACGCTGCCGATGCCGGTCAATGTCCGCGTCACCAATCTGGAAAACGGCAAGTCGATCGTCGCGCGCGTCAACGATCGCGGCCCGTTCAAGCCCGGCCGCATCATCGACATGTCGGCCAAGGGGGCCGAGCTGCTCGGCTTCAAGAGCCAGGGCATGGCGCGCGTCCGGGTGCAGTTTCTGGGAGTCGCGGACCTCCCCGACGGCAAGCCCGGCAAGCGCGTCGCAGGCTCCGGCGACCTCGAAGGCATCGAGAGCGAGAGCGGGGCACGCGCCGTTCCGGCAGGCGCGGTCGAAACCGGCGCGCTGGAGCCGCCGCCCGGCAGCGCCGCCGCCCCGCCGCCGGTCCCCACGGCGCGCCCGCCGGTCCCGGTGCCGTCCGCCTCGCCGGTCGACGCCCCGGACGGCACGGTCAGCGAGGTCAGCGTCGAGGGCGCGGGCCTCATCTACGTTCAGGCCGGGGCGTTCCTCGCCCGCGAGAACGCCGTGCGGTTGCTCGCGCGGCTGAAACCCATCGCCGATTTCGAGATTTCGCCCCGGAATATCGGCGGAAAGCTGTATTATCGCGTGCGCGCCGGCCCGATCTCCAGCGTGGAGGACGCCGACGCGATCCTCGAGCGCGTGCTGCGGGACGGCCAGAAAGGCGCCCAGATCGTCGTCGAATAAGTTTGAGTTCGCAGGCCGCTGGACGGCCGCGGCAGAAGCAGAGTTGGAGCCGATAGAGATGCTGAAGTTTCTTGCAGGCGTGGCGCTGGCGGCGATCGCCCTCATGGCCCCTGCCGCCGCCTTCGACACGGTGGCCCGCACGGCCATTCTCGTCGACTACGACACTGGCGATGTCCTCTACGACAAGGACGCCGACAAGCGCGTGCCGCCCGCCTCGATGACCAAGCTGATGACCGCCGCCGTGGTCTTCGAGTTGCTCAAGAAGGGCGAGATCACCATGGACACTACGTTCAAGGTGTCCGAGACGGCCTGGAAGATGGGCGGCTCCAAGATGTTCGTCGAGCTGGGCAGCGAGGTCCGCGTCGAGGACCTGCTGCGCGGCATGATCATCCAGTCCGGCAACGACGCCTGCATCGTGCTGGCCGAGGGCATCTCCGGCTCGGAAAGCGCCTTCGTCGCGCTGATGAACGCCAAGGCGCGCGAGCTGGGCATGACCAATTCGCTGTTCCAGAACACCACCGGCTGGCCGGCCGAGAACCACTACATGTCGGCCCGCGACCTCGCGACCATCGCCCGCCACATCATTTCTCAGTATCCGGACTATTTCCACTTCTACTCCGAGAAGGAGTTCACCTGGAGCGCCGGCAAGGGCATCACGCCCGACGACGACAAGACGACGATCAGCCAGGGCAACCGCAATCCACTGCTCTACGCGACCCCGCCCGGCGACGGCATGAAGACCGGCCATACCGACGAGGCGGGCTACTGCCTTACCGGCACCGAGAAGCGCGGCGACCAGCGCATGATCATGGTGGTGACCGGCCTTTCGTCGGAGAAGGAGCGCGCCGACGAGGCCGTCCGCTTCATGGACGCCGCCTTCAAAGAGTTCCGCCGCCTCGACGTGTTCCAGCCCGGCGCGACCGTCGCCGAGGCCGAGGTGTGGAACGGCGACGCCGACACCGTGGCGCTCACCGTCGCCGAGCCGCTGCGCCTCTTCGTGACGCCGGAGGCGCGCCAGGGCCTCAAGATCTCCTATTCCTACACTGCCCCGGTGAAGGCCCCGATCGCGGCGGGCCAGAAGATCGGCGAGATGAAGATCGAGATGCCGGGCCGCGACACCCGCACCGTGCCGCTGGTCGCCGCGGCGGCGGTGGACGAGGCCGGCATTTTCGGCCGCATCGCCAACGCCCTTTCGCTCACCCTCTTCGGCTACGAACCCGCCTCGTGAGCGCCGGCTTCTTCCTGACGCTGGAGGGCGGCGAGGGCGCGGGCAAGAGCACGCAGGCCCGCCGCCTCGCCGCCGCGCTGGAAGCGCGGGGGCTGGAGGTCGTCCTCACCCGCGAGCCGGGCGGCGCGCCGGGCGCGGAGGACATCCGCAAGCTGCTGGTGACCGGCGAGGCCGCGCGCTGGACGCCGCTCACCGAGGCGCTGCTGATGTATGCGGCCCGCGACGATCATCTCCACGCCACGGTGCGCCCGGCGCTGGCGCGCGGGGCCATCGTCATCTCCGACCGCTTCGCCGATTCCAGCGAGGCCTATCAGGGCGCGGGCGGCGGCGTTCCGCCGGAAACCATCTCCGCCCTGCGCCGCCTCGTCGTCGGCGGCGACGAGCCGGACCTCACGCTGATCTTCGACCTGCCGGTCGATATCGGCCTCGCCCGCGCCGCGACACGGGGCGGCGACGCCCGCTTTGAGTCCAAGGGGCGCGGCTATCACGAGCGCCTGCGCGCCGCCTTCCTCGCCATCGCCCGCCGCGAGCCGGCGCGCTGCACGGTGATCGACGCCTCCGGCGGCGAGGACGACATCGCCGCCGCCGTCCTCGCGGCCGTGACGCCCGCGCTCAATGCCCGGGGCATCGGCGCATGAGCGAGCTTCCCGAGGCCGACCGCCTCGAAGGCTGGCCGCATCCCCGCGAGGCGCGCACGCTGATCGGCCACGACGAGGCCGAGGCGACGCTGCTGCGCGCCCTCAACGGCAACATGCCGCACGCCTGGATTTTCGGCGGCCTCAAGGGCATCGGCAAGGCGACGCTCGCCTATCGCCTCGCCAAGGCGGTCATGGTGCGGGGCAAGGGCAGGGCGCCGCTGGCCACGCTCGACACCGACCCCGAGGCCCCGGCGGTTCGCCGCATCGTCGCGGGCGGCCACGCCGACCTCCTCACCTTGCGCCGCCCGACCGATCCCAAGACCGGCAAGCTCAAGGGCGAACTTCCGGTCGATGAAGTCCGCCGCCTCGGCGACTTCTTCTCGCGCCATTCGGGCGAGGGCGGGGCGCGCATCGCCATCGTCGACAGCGCCGACGATCTCAACCGCAACGCCGCCAACGCGCTTCTCAAGACGCTGGAAGAACCGCCGCCCGGCGGCCTGCTCATTCTCATCGCGCATCGTCCGCGCGCGCTGCTGCCGACCATCCGGTCGCGTTGCCGGCTGCTGACGATGACGCCGCTCTCCAACGCCGATACGCAGCGCGCCCTGCATCAAGTCGCGCCCGATCTCGACAACGCGGCGGCGCTCGCCCGCCTGTCGGGCGGCAGCGTCGGCGCGGCGCTGGAGATGGCGGCCTATGACGGTCCCGGCCTCGACGCGGCGCTTCAGGCCGTGGCCCGCAGGCGCGGCCGCGACGCCAACGCCGCCCACACGCTCGCCAACGACCTGGCGGCGGCCGCCGCCGCGCCGCGCTTCCGCCTCTTCATCGACCGGCTTCAGGCTGCCTTTGCCGACGCCGCCGCGGCGGGCGACCGCGCGGCGCTCGACGCCTGGCAGATGACTGCCGATCTTGCCCGCGCCGAGGACAATCTCAACATCGACAAACGGGCGATCGTCCTTCGCCTGCTCGATCGCTACGCCGCGCTCTAGAGGTCGCCCGCGATCCCGGCGAGCAGCTCATAGCTGCGCAGCCGCGCCCCGTGATCGAACACCGACCCGGCGACGATCACCTCATCGACGCCCGTCTCCGCGATGAAGGCCTTGAGACCCTTGCGCACAGTGTCCGGCGATCCGACGAAGGCATAGGTCAGCATACGCTGCGCCTGCGCCTTCTCCATCGGCGACCAATAGGATTCGATATCGTCGATGGGCGGGCGCATCTTGCCCCGCGTGCCGCGCACCATGTTGGTGAAGGCCTGCTGCATCGAGGTGAAGAGATAGCGCGCCTCGCGATCGGTCTCGGCGACGACCGCCTGAACGCCGGCCATCGAAAGCGGCCGCTCCAGATATTCCGACGGTTGGAAGCGCTCCCGATAGGCCTTGAGCGCCAGCATCAGATAGTCGGGCGCGAAATGCGAGGCGAAGGCGTAAGGCAGCCCCAGAATACCGGCGAGCTGCGCTCCGAACGTGCTCGACCCCAGGATCCAGACCGGCACGTTCAGCCCCGCGCCCGGCACCGCCTGCACCATCTGGTTCGGCCCGGCCGGCGCGAACAGCGCCAGGATTTCCTGCACGTCGCGCGGGAAATTGTCGGCGTTCTCCAGCCCCCGGCGCAGCGCCCGCATGGTCGGCTGATCGGTGCCCGGCGCGCGCCCGAGGCCGAGATCGATCCGGCCGGGAAACAGCGATTCCAGCGTTCCGTACTGCTCGGCGATCACCAGCGGCGCGTGATTGGGCAGCATGACGCCGCCCGCGCCGACCCGGATCGTCTTCGTCGCCGCCGCGACATGGGCGATGCACACGGCGGTCGCGGCGCTGGCGATGCCGACCATGTTGTGATGCTCGGCCAGCCAGAAGCGATGATAGCCCCAGGCTTCGGCGTGGCGGGCGAGGTCGGCGGCGTTACGCAACGC
Source organism: Alphaproteobacteria bacterium (assembly GCA_046348585.1). GTDB lineage: Bacteria > Pseudomonadota > Alphaproteobacteria > Micropepsales > Micropepsaceae > JADZAI01. Next base: position 77,034 of record JAXMDZ010000003.1, on the reverse strand, counting down.
GTCGGCCGGCGTCGCGCCCTCGACGACCGGGGCGAGATCGAGAATGGAGAGTTTCATCGCTTCAATCTGGTCTGCCGCACCGCCCGCCGCAATGGGCGGCGCGCTTTCCCATTGGCCTGCCGCGCCGCAGCGGTTATCTGACGCCCATGCTCGTCGACAGTCATTGCCACCTCGATTTTCCGGCCTTCGCGGACGACCTGGACGGCGCCGTCGCCCGGGCGCGCGCCGCCGGGGTGGGGACCATGCTGACCATCGGCACGAAGCTCTCGGCCTTCGCCGGCGTCCGCGCCGCGGCTGCGGCCTATGAGGGCATCTATTGCTCGGTCGGCATCCACCCGCACGAGGCGGAGGCCGAGCCGGACGTCCAGGCGGCGCAGCTCCTCGCCTACAAGGACGACCCGAAGATCGTCGCCTTCGGCGAAACCGGCCTCGACTATTTCTACGAGCACGCCCCGCGCGAGGCGCAGAAGGCGAACTTCCGCGCCCATATCGAGGCCGCCCGCACCGCCGGCCTGCCGGTCATCGTCCACACCCGCGACGCCGACGAGGACACCGAGGCGATCCTGACCGAGGAAATGGGGAAGGGCGGTTTCACGGGCGTGCTGCACTGCTTCACGTCCGGGGCGCGGCTCGCCCGCGCCGCCGTCGATCTCGGCTTCTACATCTCCTTCTCCGGCATCCTCACCTTCAAGAAGACCGAGGCGCTCCAGGCGATCGCCCGCGAGCTGCCGCTGGACCGCCTGCTGGTGGAGACGGACGCCCCGTATCTCGCTCCCATTCCCCATCGCGGGCGTACCAACGAACCGGCCTTCGTCGTCCACACCGCGGCGAAGCTGGCGGCGCTGCGCGGCATCGGCGCGGACGAGCTGGCCGCGGCGACCACTGCGAACTTCCATCGCCTGTTCGCCCGGACGCGGCCCTTCGCCGCAGCCGCGCCCGGAGCCGCCCATGGCGTTTGAGGGCGTCATTCTCGGCTGCGGCTCGTCCAGCGGCGTGCCGCGCGTCGGCCTCGACGGCCCCGACTGGGGGCACTGCGATCCGAACGAGCCGAAGAACTGGCGCACCCGCTGCTCGATGCTGGTGAAGACGCCCGCCGGGACGGTCCTCATCGACACCAGCCCGGACCTCCGGACTCAATTGCTGCGTGCATCCTCGGCCCGGATCGATGCGGTACTCTGCACGCACGATCATGCCGACCAGATCCACGGCATCGACGACCTGCGCGCCGTCGCCTACGCCAACCGGCGGCGCATGCCGGTCCATGCCGACGGGCCGACCATGGCGACGCTGCGTCAGCGTTTCGGCTATTGCTTCGAGAGCCCGCCGGGCAGCCTCTACCCGCCAATTCTGGACGCTCGTCTCATCGACGAACCGCTGCGCCCGTTTCTCGTCCAGGCGTCGAAGGGCGCGATCGAGGTGACGCCTTTCGCGCAGACGCACGGCCCCATCCGCTCGCTCGGTTTCCGCATCGGACCTATCGCCTATTCGAGCGACGTCTCGGCTCTGGACGAGGCCGCATTCGCCGCGCTTGACGGCGTGGAATGCTGGATTGTGGATGCACTCCGCGACGAACCGCACCCGACGCACAGCCATGTCGCCCAGACTCTGGCGTGGATTGCACGCATTCGTCCGAAGCGCGCGATCCTCACCAATCTCCACATCGATCTCGACTACAAGGCGCTCGCGGCGCGGCTCCCGCCGGGGGTAGAGCCCGCCTTCGATGGGCTTTCTTTCGCAGTTGCAACGTAATTTTTGCGCTTGTGTCGCCGCCCGTGATGTTGGTTACAATATGCTTGCGGGCACATGACGCTACGTTTATGTAGCCCGGCGGCGAAAGCTCGGGGTGGTGGGTGTAAAATGATCGTGGAGCGGCAAAGCCGCACACGTTCGGCGTTGCTGCGTTGTGGACATTCGACACGACGCGTCCGGTCAAGCGGACAACGCCTGCTCTCCCATTTCCGGCTTTTCGTGCAACGAGATCGAAGCTCTGGGGACCGGTGACGGTCCCGCGCGAACCGGAAACAGGTGCGGCGGCAGCCGCGATAAGAGGGTCAACGAAGGTGGTGCTTATGACAGATGTACGCTTCGCGTCGCGTCTCGTCCGCGGTATGGCGGCCGGCGCGATTTTTGTAGGTCTGACCGTCGCGTCGCCTGCCGCGTTTGCCCAGACTCCCGCGCCCGCGACGCCGGCCGCGAGCCCCGCCGCCGACCCTGCGGCACCCGCCGCCAGCCCGGCCGCGCCCGCCACCGGCGCTCCGGCCGCCGGCACGACGCCTGCCGCCGGGACGACCCCGGCCGCCGGGGCCGCGCCCGCCGTCGGCCCCGATGGCCTGCCGGTCGCCGCGACGCCCGCCGCCACCCCGGCCGTCGGCCCCGACGGGCTGCCGCTTCCCGCCGCCACCCCGGCTGTCGGCCCTGACGGCCTGCCGCTCCCGGCCGCGACGCCCGCGCCGACCCCGATCACCCGTCCGAAGCTGAATCCGGACGGCACGCCCGTGCTCGACGCCAACGGCCAGCCGGTCATGGAAACCGTCCCCGCGCCGGTCCCGACCGCGGCGCCGACGCCTGAGCCGACCCCGGCGCCGCCCAAGCCCAAGGAACCCATCAAGGCGGACTTCTTCGGCATTCCGGTGCTGATCCCGGCCGACCAGGAATACTCGCTCTACGGCCTCTTCATGATCGCGCACCCGGTGGTGAAGATCGTCATGATCGGCCTGATCATCTGCTCGATCATCTCCTGGGCGATCTTCATCTCGAAGCTCATCTACATGAGCGGCCTCAACAAGCGGACCACCAGCTTCCTCAATGAGTTCCGCGCGTCTAACGCCCCGCTCGCCGACCTCACCAAGGCGCTTTCCGGCAAGGACCGCTCGGTTCCGCCGGCTCAGATGGTCGAAGCCGCCGCCAACGAGATCGACCTGACCTTCGCCCAGGGTCCGGCCTCGACCGGCGAGAAGCGCGATCACCTGTCGCAGCGCATCGGCTCGGCGATGGCCATCGCCCAGTCGTCGGGCAGCGCCGATCTGGGTTCGGGCATGTCGTTCCTGGCCACCGTCGGCTCGATCGCGACCTTCGTCGGTCTGTTCGGCACGGTCTGGGGCATCATGTACTCGTTCATCGGCATCGCGCAGTCGAAGTCGACGAACCTCGCGGTCGTGGCGCCCGGTATCGCCGAAGCGCTGTTCGCCACCGCGATCGGCCTCTTCGCCGCTATCCCGGCGGTTATTTTCTACAACATCTTCGCTCGCCGCATTGCTGCCTACAATCAGCGTCTTGATAGCTTCTCGTCCGAGCTGCTGGTGCGCGTCTCCCGTCAGCTCGACCAGAGCGCGGGTTAAGCGCCACGGTAGGAAAGGAACCAAGCCATGGGCGCGAAAGTAGGGGGCGACGAGAACAAGTCGTCCAAGAACTACTCCGATAACGCCGAGATCAACGTCGTTCCCTTCGTGGACGTCATGCTCGTGCTTCTCATCATCTTCATGGTGGCGGCGCCGCTCGCCACCGTGAACGTCCAGGTCGATCTGCCGCCGTCCAATGCCGAGCCGACGCCCAATCCCAAGGATCCGGTGTTCGTCTCGATCCAGAAGACGGGCCAGATCTTCCTCGGCGACAACGAGACGACGCTCGATCGCCTCGGCGACGCCGTCATGACGCGCACGCTCGGCGACCGCGAGAACCGCATCATGGTCCGCGCCGACCGCGACGTGATCTACGGCAACGTCATGCGGGTGATGAACGTCCTTCAGGACTACGGCTTCTACAAAGTCGCTCTGGTCGCTGAAGAAGTCGTCTAGGGAAGGGCGCGGTTTAAACCATGCAGCGCACTCTCTGGTACACGCTCATCGTCGCGCTGGCGCTTCACTTGGGCATCGGCTGGTACTTCCTCGACAAGTTCATCGCGGAACAGAAGAAGCTCGAGGAAGCGGAAGTCGTGGAGGTCTTCGTGCCTCCTCCGCCTCCGCCGCCGCCACCGCCGCCGCCGCCGCCGCCGCCGGACGAGCCGCCGCCGCCGCCCGAAAAGCCGCGCGTGCGTCCTCGCTTCCCACCCCCGATCCCGCCGCCGGCCGACGTGCCGCCGCTGCCGATCCCGCCCCAGCCCCCGGCTGAGGACACCTCGGACGCGACGACCACCTCGTCGGACCAGACCATCCCCGCGCTGGCTCCCAAGCCGACCAAGAAGGTCCAGCCGAAATACCCGCGCCGCGCAGAGGAGCGTGAACGCGAGGGCGTCGTGGACCTCTACCTCACCGTGACCGCCGGTGGCGGCGTCACGAACGTGAGCGTGGTGCGCGAGGATCCGACTGGCTTCGGCTTCGGCGATGCCGCGATGGCGGCCGTGCAGCAGTGGCAGTTCGCCACGGCGCAGCCTGGCAACTACCGCGTGACGGTGAAGTTCAGGCTGGAGTAGTCGCGGGATTCGCCAACGACCTGTCCCAAGCGGCGCCCCAACGGGCGCCGCTTCTTTTTGGGCCCGAGGGGGAGGGCGGATCACCGCCCGCAACCGGCGCTTGCTTGACGGCGGCATCGGATCGGGCAGTCTCCGCTCACACGGCCACGCGAGGGGGCGGGCGATGCGGCGGACAGGGTTGATCGGCGTCGTATTCGTTTCGGTGCTGGCCGCTCTGGCCGGTCCCGCGTTCGCGGCCGAGCCCAAAATCGACTATCGCGTTCCACCGTCCTATCCGGACGACGCCGCAGCCGCGAAGATCGAGGGCGAGGTCGAGGCCTCGGTCACGCTGACGGCCGGTGGCCGCGTCAAGGCCGTGACGATCCTGTCCGAGACCCCGACAGGCCAGGGCTTCGCCGAATCTGCCTCCCAGGCGCTGATGCTCTGGCAATTCGAGCCGGGTGAAGCCGGCCGCCAGGTGCATGTGACCATCCCGTTCCGGCATCCCCAGCCCTACACGCTGGCCGAGATGGCGGCGATGCCGCCGGCCGAGCCGCTCCGGCCCGCCACGCCACGCTATCCGCATCTGGCGCGGATCGGCGGCCAGGACGGGTTGGTCGAGCTTATCCTCGGCATCGACCCGGAAGGGCATGTCGAGAGAGTCCAGGTGATGACGGAACGTCCCACCGACCGCAATTTCGCCTTCGTCACCCTGGCCGCGCTCGATGACGCGGCGTTCCCGCAAGGGCGGCCCGGCGTTTATCGCTACCGCCAGACCTTCGATATCCGCACCGCACAGCCGGACGCGCCCATCGATCCGTCGGAGGCGATCGGCACGCTGCGCGAGCATTACATCACCAGCTCCACGTCCGCACCCGGCTTCCCGGACGCCGCGCGCAAGGCCAAGAAGGGCGGGGCGGTGGATCTCCTGGTGCGGATCAACAAGCGCGGCGTCGTGACCGCCGTCCAGATTCGGCGCGAGGAACCCGCCGGGTTCGGGTTCGGCGATGCCGCCATCCATGCCGCCGAACAGATCGTCGCCGAAGGTTTCGCGCCGGGCGTCCATTCGGTCGCCGTCACCTTCAGATTCGGCACAGGTCGTTAGGATCAGGTAGGGCCGCCATGCGCTTCATCGCTTTCGTTCTGCTCGCCGCCGCGCTTGCAACCTCGCCCGCGCCGGCGGCGGAGGAGAAGGGGGCCAAGCCGGTCCCCGTAACGCGCGTCGCGCCCGACTATCCCCCAGGGGCAGATCAGGCGGGCATTCTCGGCATGGTACGCGCCCGCATGGCGGTCGACGAGGCGGGAAAGGTCACCGCAGTCGAAATCGTCGAGGAAGCTCCCGGCGGTTTCGGCTTCGGCGAGGCCGCGACAGCGGCGCTCCGGCAATGGGTGTTTCAGCCGGGCCGGCCCGGCCGCATGTTCGTCAAATTGAACTTCGAACCGCCGCCGGGCGGCACGGCCCGCTCGGTGGACGAACTCCCCAAGGCTCCCAATCCGATCCGAAGGGTCTATCCAAGGTACCCGCTCGCTGCAGAGCAATACGGATCGTCAGGCGTCGTCCAGATTGTCGTCCTCATCGGCGCCAGCGGCGCGGTCGAGGACGCCTGGGTCGCCGACGAATTGCCCTTGGACCGCGGGTTCGGCGAAGCTGCATTGAGAGCGGTGCGGCAGTGGGAATTCGAACCCGGCATTCCGGGCAGCTACGGGGTGCAGGTCCGCTTCCTGATGGAGGACGCCACCGGCATCAACTGGTACGATCTGCCGATCGCGCCCGAACCGACCCAGCGCGTCGAGCCGGTGCCGCCGCCCAAGGCCATCGCCGACGACCGCACCGGCCGCCTCAAGGTGGCCTTCGCTATCGATGAAGGCGGCCGCGTCGCTGCGGTCAAGATCGTCGATGAAAGCCCGGAGGACTACGGCTTCGGCGACGCCGCCCGGGCGGCGCTGGAGCAGTGGCGCTTCGAAGGCACGCCCAAGGGCGTCTACCGCATGAAACTCACCATCGCCCCGCCATGATGGTCATCCATTCGATCACCCGGCGACAACTCAATTTCCAACAAGATCAATGGCTTCCCGCAGCTTCCCCAACGACACCCTAAGCTGCGGTCCTGTCGTCGCGTCCGCCGCAAGCTCATCCGGCGTCCAGCTGCGGCCCAGCAAGGGCAGGGTGAGGCTCGCCGCCTCGACCACACGGCCCGACATCGTCGTCAGCACCAGTTTCAGGGCTTCTTGGGCGGAGACCGCCCGCGGCGAGGCGTTCCACAGGGCGATCGGCTTGGAAAAGCCCGCCGGGTCGCTGACCAGCCAGTCGAGCGCATTCTTGAAAGCGCCCGGAATGCCGCGCGCATATTCCGGACACGAGATCACAAGCCCGTCGGCCGCACCGATACGGGCGCGCCACGCGGCCACGGCCGGCGGCGCCGGATCGACGTCGAGGTCGGGATTGAAGTGCGGCAGATCGCCGATGCCGTCGAACACGTCGATCGTCATGTCCGGCGGCGCAACAAGTACGGCCGCCAACATCAATGCGCTGTTGGACGATTCGGCGCGCAGACTTCCCGAGATGGCGACAATGCGCGACGGCATGGCGATGGATCCGATGCGGGTGAGATCAAGCGCATCTGGGTGGACGCGGCATCCGCCGCAAGGCCCAACGGGAGGCGATGCTCGAAACGCCGGAAAACCGGCCCAATCCCATACTCAGTATTTTCCATAATATATCTTATACGACTAAGAGGTGAATTGGCGTCCAACCAACTCGGCAGCGGCGCATCGACGCCCCGCTACCGTCCGCGATCCCAGATCGAGCGGAAGTCGCCAGCTTCGCCGTTCAGCAGCTGCGCCGGACTCTGCTTGTCGATGTGCCCGATCAGCCCGCGATACGGCTCATAGCCCATCAGCGCCTGGACACGGCGGCTGAACCCTTTGGCGAGCGCCGCCGGCACGCCGAGCAGCTGGTTCTCCTGCTGCCGGATGAAACCCGCGCAGTAATTCATCGCGATGCCCGTGCGGCGCTTGCCCGAACGGTTCGCCCCGCCTCCGTGCCACAGCGCCCCGTTCCAGATCAGCACGCTGCCCTTCCCCATCTCGGCCGGGATCGAGTCATAGTGTTGCCCATAGACCGGGCTCGGCCCGGTATGGCTGCCGGGAATGATCCGGGTCGCGCCGTTCTCCTCGGTGAAATCGGTCAGCGCCCACATCGAATTGCACACGATCGCGGCGTGCGGCTTCTCCAGCGGAATGGCCTGATCGTCCGAATGAATCGGCTGCGCCGTCTCGCCCGGATCGATGGCGATCGAGGACAGCGACGAGATCAGGCACTCGGCGTCCAACACGTTCTCGACCAACGGCAGCACGGACTCATGTGCCGGTATCCGGTCGAACGGCGCGCCATGGGCCAACAGATTGTAGATTCTGACTGTCCGGTGCCCCTCGAAAATGTTCATCGCGGGCTTGGCGTCCAGCTCGCGCTCCAGCCGCTCCAGCGAAGCGTTCAGCGCCTCGACCAGATCGGGCTCGATGGCGTTCTCGACGATGGTGTAGCCGTCACGGGCGAGCCGCGCGGCATGGGCGGCCAGCGCCCCGGAATCGTGCCCCATGTCCACTCCCTGGATTGTTCTTCTTTGAGGCCCCGCCCCCGCCTCGGCGATGGACAGCGGCCCTGACAATCGGTCAGATGGATGCACAACAACATCGCCCAGGGAAGAGTACATCCATGTCCGGCTTCACGCTGCCCGGCCGCACGATCGCTGCCTATGTGCTGCCCACCGCGCCGCTGGCGGCCCTAGGACTGCCGCTCGTCGTCTATGTCGCGCCCTTCTATGTCAGCGGCCTCGGTCTCGATCAGGCTCAGGTCGGCCTCATCCTGCTGGTCGCCCGTATGCTCGACCTTGTCGTCGATCCGCTGATCGGCTGGGCCAGCGACACCACCCGCACCCGCTGGGGACGGCGCAGGCCCTGGCTCACCGCCGCCGTGCCGTTCTTCGTCACCGGGGTTTTCCTGCTCTTCCTGCCGCCGCAGGGGGCGACCATCGCCTGGTTTTCCGCCTGGGTGATCCTCTCCTATCTCGCCTATTCGGTGGCGGCGATCAGCCACATCGCCTGGGGGGCCGAGCTTTCCGGCCACTATCACGAACGCAGCCGCGTCCAGGGCTGGCGCGAGTTCGCAGGCATCTCGGGCTTTCTGCTGGTGCTCGCCCTGCCCGTGCTGCTCGAAACCTTCGATCACTCGGCGACGCTGGTCGACAAGGTCGGCCTGATGGGCTGGTTCATCGTCATCGCCATGCCGCTCAGCGTGCTCGTCACGCTGATGGTGGTGCCCGAACCTCCGGCGCCCGCTCGCCCGGGGCACAAGCTCGACATCGGTGCGGCGATCCGGCTGATCGCCGGCAACGCGGCGCTGCGCAAGCTGCTGCTGGCCGATCTGCTTCAGGGCCTCGCGCCTGGCATCACCGGCTCGCTCTTCATCTGGCTGATCTCCTACTATTTCGAGCTGCCGAAGGCCGCCTCGACCATCCTCTTCATCTATTTCGTCGCCGGCCTCGTGTGCGTGCCGCTCTGGATCAGGCTGTCCTACCGCTTCTCCAAGCACCGCACGCTCTGCATGGCGCTGCTCTACACCTCGGCGCTGCTGCCTCTGCTGCTGCTGGTGCCGAAGGGCAGTTTCGCGGCGCTGGTGCCGGCCTTCGTGCTGTTCGGCGTCGGCTACGGCGCGGGCGGCTTCCTGCTGCGCTCGATCATGGCCGACGTCATCGACATCGACACGCTGGCGACCGGCAGCGAGCGTTCGGCGCTGTTCTATTCGCTGCTCGTGATGACCAACAAGCTCGGCTACGCGGCGGCGGGCCTCGCCTACCCGGTGCTCTCGCTGGTCGGCTTCGACGGCCGCCCCGGCTCGACCAATACGCCGGATGCGGTGTTCGGCCTCGCCCTCACCTTCGTCTGCCTGCCGCTCGTCTTCATGCTGCTGACCGCCTGGTCGATGTGGAACTTCCCCATCGACGAGTTCAAGCAGCGCGAGATCCGCGAAGCCATCGCCCGCAAGCGCCAGGCCGAGGCCGACGAGATCGCCGCCATGCGGATCGATTGACGCGGACCGCGGGCGCAAGCGCATGACCGAAGGCCCCGGCCGCATCGCCGATCTACTCGCCCTCATGGCGCGCCTCCGCGCGCCGCAGGGCGGCTGCCCGTGGGACCGCGAGCAGACCTTCGCGACCATCGCCCCCTACACGGTCGAGGAGGCCTACGAGGTCGCCGACGCCATCGAGCAGGGCGACATGGCGGCCCTGCGCGACGAGTTGGGCGACCTGCTCTTCCAGGTCGTCTTCCACGCCCGCATGGCCGAGGAGGCCGGGCACTTCGCCTTCGCCGACGTGGTCGAGGCGATCGAGACCAAGATGGTCCGCCGCCACCCCCATGTCTTCGGCGACGCACCGCCCCGCACCGCCGCCGAACAGACCGCGGACTGGGAGGTCATCAAGGCCGCCGAGCGCGCCGCGAAACCGGCCGCGCCCGCCCAGGGCGTCCTCGACGACGTGCCCCGCACCCTTCCCGCCCTGCCCCGCGCCCTGAAGCTCCAGCAGCGCGCCGCCCGGGTCGGCTTCGACTGGCCGGATGCCTCCCACGTCTTCGCCAAGCTGGAGGAGGAGATCGGCGAGGTGAAGGCGGCGCTCGCCGAAGGCGCGCCCCCGGAGGAGGTCGAAGCCGAGCTGGGCGACGTTCTGTTCGTCGTCGCCAACCTCGCCCGCAAGCTCGGCCACGACCCGGAAAAGGCCCTTGCGATGACCAATCTCAAGTTTATTCAAAGGTTCAAGAAAATCGAACAATTACTTCATTTAAAAGGTAAAACACCTGATCAGTCCACGCTCGCCGAGATGGACGCCCTATGGGATCAGGCCAAGGCCGAGGGGCTTTAGTCTGCTAGCTTGCGGTGTTTTGGGCGCGCCGTCTTCGGTTTCGCCGAACGCTGTTTACCCCCGGCCGGAAACCGGTCCCGGAAGACCGCTTCCTTGTCCACCGGCACCGATAGTTTCAGCTCGACCCGCCCGTCCGGCTTGTCGGTCCGGCCCCTGACCGAGGCATGGCTGTAGGCCCAGGCGAGCCCCTGCCCGTCCCCGGCCGCCACCGTGACTTTCAGCTGCACCTCATGCGCCGACAGCCGCTGCTCGATGGCCGCCTTCAGCTGGTCCAACCCCTCGCCCGTGATCGCCGAAATGGCGATCGGCCCGCGCGGCCCCGGACGGCTGCCCCGCCGGCGCGCCGCCGCGGCGTCGTCGGCCGACAGCGCGTCGATCTTGTTCCAGACCTCGACCACCTGATCCAGCCGCTCGCCCTCGATGCCGAGTTCGGCCAGCACCGCCTCGACGTCCTGCCGCTGGGCATCGCTGTCCGGGTGCGAGATGTCCCGCACATGGAGCACCAGATCGGCCTCCAGCACCTCTTCCAGCGTCGCCCGGAAGGCGGCGACCAGCTGGGTCGGCAGGTCCGAGATGAAGCCCACCGTGTCCGACAGCACCGCCTGCCGCCCGCCGGGCAGCCGGATCGCCCGCATCGTCGGATCGAGCGTCGCGAACAGCATGTCCTCGGCCAGCACCTCGGCCCGCGTCAGCGCGTTGAACAGCGTGGACTTGCCGGCATTGGTGTAGCCGACCAGCGCGACGATCGGATACGGCACGCGCCGCCGCGCGGTGCGGTGCAGCTCGCGCGTCCGCACCGTCTCCGCCAGTTCCTTGCGGATCTTGGCGATGCGCTCGCCGATCAGGCGGCGGTCGGTCTCGATCTGAGATTCGCCGGGGCCGCCGAGGAAGCCGAAGCCGCCCCGCTGGCGCTCGAGGTGGGTCCACGACCGCACCAGCCGGCTCTTCTGGTAGTTGAGATGCGCCAGTTCGACCTGCAGCCGGCCTTCCTTGGTCCGCGCGCGTTCGCCGAAGATTTCGAGGATCAGCCCGGTCCGGTCGATGACCTTGGCCTTCAGCGCCTTCTCAAGATTGCGCTGCTGCACGGGCGACAGCGCGCCGTCGAATACGACGACTTCCGGCTCCGCCTCCTCGCACATCGCCGCGATCTCCTCGACCTTTCCCTCGCCGAGATAGGTCGACGGACGCGGCGCCGTCATGGGGATGAGGATTTCGGCGACCGGCGTCATGCCGATCGCCAGCGTCAGGCCCGCGGCTTCCGCCAGAGCGCCTTCCGGACTGCGCCCGCCGCCGCCCCGCCCCGACTTGTCGTAAGGGTGCAGGACGATCGCGGGCCGCTGCCCGCCGTCCTTAGCGCCCGTTTTCGAGGCCTTCGGTTTCCTGCTCAAACAACTGCACCGGGTTCAAGGGCATCACGGTCGAGATCGCGTGCTTGTACACCAGCTGCGAGTGGCCGTCGCGGCGCAGGAGAACGCAAAAATTGTCGAACCAGGTGATCACGCCCTGCAGCTTCACCCCGTTGACCAGAAACACGGTCAGCGGCGTCTTGGTCTTGCGGACGGCGTTCAGGAACACGTCCTGCAGGTTCTGCTTCTCGCTCATGGCGGGACTTTCTCATTCTTGGCCCGGACAATCGCGGGCAGGTTGCGAGCGGCCGTGAATCTGGGGCCGGGCGTAATTTGGCGGAAATCCAGAATGCTGCAAGTGCGAAATCGCTCTTGACGGTGCGTCAGCTTTCTTGCCGCAGGTGCGAACGAATGTAGTCCGCCCGCAGCGCCGTGGCGACCGGCCCCGGCGCGCCCCCGCCCACCGGCTGGCCGTCGATCCTGACCACCGGCATCACGAATGCGCCCGCCGAGGTCATGAAGGCCTCGCGCGCCGCGAACGCCTCCGCCAGTGTGAACGGCCGCTCCGCAATCGGAAGTTGCCGCTCTCGGGCGAGCGCCAGCACGGCCTCGCGCGTGATCCCCGGCAGGATCGCGGGGCTGAGGCTGCGTGTCGTCAGAACGCCCGCAGCGTCCACGATCCAGGCGTTGGAGCTCGCGCCCTCGGTGACGAAACCCTCGTCATCGACGAGCCAGGCCTCATAGGCCCCCGCCGTCCGCGCCTCCTGCTTGGCCAGCACGTTGGCGACCAGCGCCGTCGTCTTGATGTCGCAGCGGCCCCAGCGAATGTCGGGCATCGACTTGACCGCCACGCCCTTCACCGCCATCGCGGCGGCCTTGGCCGCGTCGATGCGGCGGGCGGTCATCACCACCGTCGGGCGCGGCGCGGGATTGGGGAACGGATGATCGCGCCGCGCCACGCCGCGCGTCACCTGGATATAGACGATCCCGTTCCGGATCCGGTTGAGCGCGATCATCCGGCGGATGTGGCCGATCAGGGCGGCCTGCCCCATCGGCATCTCCTGCCCGAGTTCGCGCAGCGAACGCTCCAGCCGCTTCAGGTGGCCGTCCATGTCGCGCGGCTCGCCGTCAGAGACGGCGCAGACCTCGTAGATCGAGTCCGCGAACTGGAAGCCGCGGTCCTCCACATGCACCCCGGCCTCGGCGAAGGGCAGATAGGCTCCGTTGACGAAGGCGACCCGCGACATGGACCCCGCCTACGACGCGATTTCGTCGCCGCGCGAGCCGACGCCGAGCGTCTTGAGCTTGCGGTGCAGGGCCGAGCGCTCCATCCCGATGAAGGCCGCCGTCCGCGAGATATTGCCGCCGAACCGGTTGATCTGGGCGACGAGGTATTCGCGCTCGAACATCTCGCGCGCCTCGCGCAGCGGCAGCGAGATGATGTGCTCGCCCGACGGTCCCTGCGTCACGGCGGGCGCGGACGAACTCACCTCGATCGGCAGCATGTCGGCCTTGATCATCGCGTCCGGCTGATCGGAGGTCAGGATCACCAGCCGCTCGATATTGTTGCGCAGCTGACGGACATTGCCCGGCCAGTCATGCGCCTGAAGCGCCGCCATCGCGTCCTCGCCGATCCGGCACGAATGTCCCCCATACATCCGCGCGAAGCGGCTGAGGAAATGCTCGACCAGGAAAGGAATGTCGTCGCGCCGCTCGGCCAGCGAGGGCACGCGGATCGGCACGACGCCAAGCCGGTGGAACAGGTCTTCGCGCAGATTCCCGTCGGCGATCTCGCGCCGCAGGTCGCGGCTGGAGGACGAGATGATGCGCACATCGACCTGAACCCGCTGAGCGCCGTCGAGGCGCGTGAAGGTCTGGTCCAGCAGAACCCTGAGGATCTTGCCCTGGGTTTCCAGCGGCATGTCCGCCACTTCGTCCAGATAGAGCGTTCCGCCATGCGCCTGCTCCAGCAGGCCGACCTTGCGGCCGACCCCGTCCTGGCCCTCGACGCCGAACAATTCCTGCTCCATCCGGTCGGGCGCCATGATGGCGCAGTTGAGCGCGACGAACGGATTGCGGGCCCGGCGCGAGCGCGCGTGGATGAGCCGCGCCACGACTTCCTTGCCCGACCCCGCCGGCCCGGTGATCAGCACCCGGCTGCCGGTCGGCGCGACCTTCTCGATCGTCTGGCGAAGCTGCGTGATGATGCTGGAGCGCCCGACGAGATCGAAATCCTCGCTCGACCGCTGCCGCAGCTCCTCGTTCTCGCGGCGCAGCTTCGCCGATTCCAGCGCGCGCTCCACGAGGATCAGCAGCCGGTCGGATTTGAACGGCTTCTCGATGAAATCGTAAGCGCCGCGCTTGATCGCCGCGACGGCGGTCTCGATGGTGCCGTGGCCCGAGATGACGATGACCGGCAGATCCGGGCAATCGCGCTTGATCTCCTCCAGAACCGCGAGGCCGTCGATCCGGCTGCCCTGAAGCCAGATGTCGAGCACCACGATGGCCGGCTGGCGCGCCCTGACGGCGGCCAGCGCGCCGTCGGCGTCCTTCGCCAGCCGCGTCTCGTAGCCCTCGTCCGACAGGATGCCGGCGATCAACTCGCGGATATCCGCTTCGTCGTCGACGACCAGTACCTCCGGCGCCCTATGCCAGTTTGACGTCTTGCTCATCGGAACCGTCTTCGTGGGAAACTGGTTTGTTGGTCAGCGGGAACGAGAGGGTGACCTTCGCCCCGCCCGTCTCGGGAGAATCCACCAGCGCGATCGAGCCGGCGTGGTCCTCCATGATCTTCTTGACGATGGCGAGGCCGAGCCCGGTGCCGCGCCCGCGCGTGGTGACGTAAGGCTCGGTCAGGCGGTCGCGGTCCTGCCCCGGCAGGCCGATGCCGTTGTCGACGATCTCGACCGTCACGCCCTGCGCGCCCTGCACGAGCGTCGCCTCGATTTTCCCGCCCGGCGACATCTGATGCGTCCGGTCGTCCTCTCCGTCCGACGAGAACCGGGTCGCGACCGATTCCGCGGCGTTCTTGAGGACATTGGTCAGCGCCTGCGCCACCAGACGGCCGTCGCACACCAGATGGACCGGCTCCGGCGGCATGTTCACCTTGTAGTCGATCTCGGGGTTGCCGACGCTCTGCAGGAACACCGCCTGACGCAGCAGCTCGCTCGCATCCTCCACCCGCATCGTCGGCGTCGGCATTCGCGCGAACGACGAGAACTCGTCCACCATGCGGCCGATATCGCCGACCTGGCGGATGATGGTCTGCGTGCACTGCTCGAAGATTTCGGGCTCGGTGACGATCTCCTTGCCGTATTTGCGGCGCAGCCGTTCGGCCGACAGCTGGATGGGGGTCAGCGGATTCTTGATCTCGTGCGCGATGCGCCGCGCGATGTCGCCCCAGGCGGCGCTACGCTCGGCGGCCACGAGGTCGCTCATGTCGTCGAACGTGATGACGAAGCCGGTGCGCCGCCCGTCCGTGCGCTCCGACGTCACCCGGACCGAAAGATTGCGCGTGCGCCCGCCGCGCACGAGGTCGAGCTGGCCCGAGGCGCGCCCGTCCATGCTGACCCGCGCCTCGGCGAGCAGCGCGGAAAGCTCCGGCGCGATCTCGCTGATCGACTGGCCGTGCAGCCCGCCCGGCGCGACGCCGAGAAACGCCTCCGCCGACGGGTTCGCGGAATCGACGCGCCCCCATGGATCGAGGCCAACGACGCCGGCCGAAACGCCGGTCAGCACGGCTTCCGCGAACAGGCGCTGGTCCTCGGCGATGCGCTTGGCCTCGACGAGTTCGTCCTGCTGGCTCTGAAGCTCGGCCGTCATGCGGTTGAAGGCGCTGCTCAGGGTGGCGAGTTCGCCGGTCACGTCCTGCGTCTCGACGCGGGCGCGCAGATCGCCGTTGCTGACCCGTTCGGCCGCGCCGATCAGGCGGCTGATCGGCGTGACGATGCGATTGGCGGCGTTGAGGCCGAGCGAGACCGCCACCAGAAGCGTCAGAAGGCCGACGACCGAATAGACCGCCGCGAAGGCCAGCTGCACGCCGGTCCGGTTGGATTCCAGCCGCTCATATTCCCGCGCCGCCTCGATCGTCTGCTTCTGGTTCTGCAGGATCTTGGAATCGACGTATCGGATCGCAAGCAGATAGCGATCGGAATACTCCTCCAGCCGCACCAGCGCCTGCACCCGGTCGTCGCCGGCGCTGGCCGGATTGACGACCAGCCCCATGCTCGCCTGCTTGAAGTCCTCGATGGTGGGCGGGTTCCCCAGTTCCACCATGTAGGTGTTGCGCACGGCGTCGATGTAATTGCCGCTGCCGTCGTAGATCACCACCATCGACAGCTTGCGGCCGCCGATCTGCCGCAGCAGGTATTCGCGGAACGCGGGCGGATCGCTGACCGCGAGGAAAAGCTGCCGGTTGACGTCGGCCGCCAGCGCCAGAACGTCGGTCTGCATCGACAGCTTCTGCTCCGCGACATAGGCCTGCGCCAGGCTCGCGGCGTTGTCGATCGAGGTCTTCACGCGCGCGCTGAACCAGGAATCGATGCCGAGATTGAGCATCACGGCCGAGAACAGCGCGACCATCACCGTCGGCACGATCGAAATGGCGGCGAAGACCATCACCATGCGGACGTGAAGCTGAGCGCCCGCCGCGCCGGTGCCCCGCGTCCGCGACAGGTTGTAGAGCCGCCAGGCGATCGCCCCGACCAGCGCCGCCGCCACGAAGACATTGCCGATGAGCAGCAGGGCGACGGTGCGCGGCGAGGGCTCGATGGGCGTAGCGCCGCTGAGGATCAGATAGGTCGCCACCGCCACGGCCGACGCGACCGCGCCGAGCGACAATTCCAGCACCCACCAGCGCGTTGCGCGCCGGTCCGCCTGCCCCAGACCGCCGGGCGGAGACAAGTCGCTGATATTCAATGGCGATACGTGTTCTGTAGCCATGTCCAGCGGAGTGGTTACGACGCTTGTTCGTTGCCGCTTTGCAACGCAGTGGCCTTATTGCATCACTTCAGGCGATGGACAAGGCTGACATCCAGCCCCTTCAGCTTCTTGCGCAGCGTATTGCGGTTGAGGCCGAGGATTTTCGCCGCCCGGATCTGGTTGCCGCGGGTCGCCTCCAGCACCGCCGACAGCAGCGGCCGCTCCATCTGCTCCAGCACGCTCGCGTATAGTCCCTCGCTGGGCAGGCTGCCAAGCGACTCGTCCTTGAGCAGCGAGAGCACATGACGCTCGATCGCCGTCGACAGCGCATCCTCGCGCGGCGCGGCGGCCGGACGGTCGGCCTTCGGCAGATCCAGCTCGTGCTCGACGATTGCGGCGGTGATCACTTCCTCGGCGTGCAGCGCCGCCAGGCGCTGCGCGAGGTTCTCCAGCTCGCGCACATTGCCCGGCCAGCTATGGCGCTTCAGCCGGTCCAGCGCCTCGATGTCGGCGACCTTGCGGGGCAGACCCTGATTGGCCGCCTGGGTGAGGAAGTGCCGCAGCAGATCGGGCACGTCCTCGATCCGCTCCCGCAGGGGCGGCAGGCGCAGCGGCACGACGTTCAGCCGGTAATACAGATCTTCGCGGAACAGCGACTGCTGAACCAGTTGCCTCAGATCGCGATTGGTCGCCGCGATGATGCGGACATTGGTCTTGATCGCGTTGCGCCCGCCGACGGCGGTGTATTCGCCCTGCTGGAGCACGCGCAAAAGCCGCGTCTGCGCGTCGAGCGGCATGTCGCCGATCTCGTCCAGGAACAGCGTGCCGCCCTCGGCCTGCTCGAAGCGGCCGATGGTCCTGGCGCTTGCGCCGGTGAAGGCTCCCTTCTCGTGGCCGAACAGATCGCTTTCGATCAGCTCGCGCGGGATCGCCGCCATGTTGACCGCGACGAAGGGCCCGCGCTTGCGCTTGCCGTAATCGTGCAGCGCGCGCGCCACCAGTTCCTTGCCGGTGCCGCTCTCGCCGGTGATCAGCACCGTCAGATCGGTGCCCATCAGCCGCGCCATGACGCGATAGACGTCCTGCATGGCCGGCGAGCGGCCGATCAGCGGCAGGTTGGCCCCGTCGTCGTTCTCCGCCGCGCGGGCCTTGTCGTTCCGCATGGGTGCGGCGAGGGCGCGCCTCACGATGGCGATCAGCTCGTTCAGGTCGAACGGCTTGGGCAGGTATTCGTAGGCCCCGCGCTCGGCCGCCGTGATCGCGGTCAGCAGCGTGTTCTGCGCGCTCATCACCACGACCGGCAGGTCGGGCCTCAGGCGCTGGATGCGCGGCAGCAGCTCGAAGCCGTTTTCGTCAGGCATCACCACGTCGGTCACGACCAGATCGCCGTCGCCCTGCGAGACCCAGCGCCACAGCGTCGCCGCATTGCCGCAGGTCCGCACGTCGAACCCGGCGCGCCCCAGGGCCTGGCTCAGCACCGTGCGGATCGCGGCGTCGTCGTCGGCGACGAGAATGGTACCACCCGACATCAGCGCGCCCTCTGGTCAGCCTGCCACGGCAGGAGAACCCGGAAGACCGTCCTTCTGGGTTCGCTCATGCACTCGATGACCCCGCCATGGTCGCCGACGATCTTGGCGACCAGCGCCAGCCCCAGCCCGGTCCCGTTGCGCTTGGTGGTCACGAACGGATCGAACAGATACGGCTCGATGTCCTTCGGCACGCCGCCGCCATTGTCGCGCACCCGCACTTCAAGCGGCAGGCCGATCCGCTCGCCGCTGCCCGGCACCGACAGGCGCACGCCCGGCCGGTAGGAGGTGGAGAGCACGATCTCGCCCTCGTTCGGCGCGGGGCCTTCGGCGATGGCGTCGGCGGCGTTCTTGGTGAGGTTGAGGAACACCTGGATGAGCTGGTCGCGGTCGCCCGGAATCGGCGGCAGCGAAGGGTCGTAATTCTCCACGAACCTGATGCCCTTGGCGAAGCTCGCCTCGGCGATCCGCCGCACATGGTCGAGCACCTGGTGAATGTTCACCGGATGGCGCTCCAGCCGGCGCGAATCCCCGAAAATCTCCATCCGGTCCACGAGCTTGCGGATGCGGTCCGTCTCCTCGCAGATCAGCTGCGTCAGCGTCCGGTCGGCGGCGCTGGCGTTCTGCTCGATCAGCTGCGCCGCGCCGCGAATGCCGGCCAGCGGGTTCTTGATCTCGTGCGCGAGGATCGCCGACATCGCCGAAACCGAGCGCGCCGCGCCGCGATGGATCAGCTGCCGGTCCATCTTCTGCGCCATGCCGCGTTCCTGCAGATGCACGAGGCAGCGGCCGTCGCCCTCGCCCAGCGGCGAGGCCTGAACGTCGGTCAGATGGACGCCGGTCCGGGGCGTTCCGATATCCACCTCGTATTCGCTCACCGGCGAACCGGAGGCGCGCGCCTGGGCGATCAGCGAGACGAGCGGGCTGTCGTGCGGAACGGCGTCCTCGATGGCGATCTTCAAAAGGCTCGACGCGCTCATCCCGAAGAAGTGCTCGGCCGCCTGATTGGCATAGACGATCCGGTTCCCGGCATCGACCACCAGCACGGCGTTGGAGATCGCGTTGAGCACCAGCTCCTGAAGCGGCAGCCCGTCCTCCCGCGGCGCGGCGGTGCGGGTCATCGGCCGGCCACGCTGAGATCGTCCTGCCGGGCGATCCGTTCGATCCCCTGCGCGATGCCGCTCGCATCGTCCACCTGGCACAAGGCGGAAATCTCGGCTGGCGAAACGCCAAGCCCCTTGAGATAGGCCGCCAGATGGGTGCGGAACTTCAGGACGCCCCGCCGCGCGCCATAGAGGCTTGCCGATAGATCGAGATGCTCGATCATCGCCGCGTATTTCGCGGCCCGGTCCGGTTCGGCATAGGCCGTCCCCTCAAGGCGGCTCCGGACCTGACCGAGCAGCCAGGGCCGTCCGATGGCCGAGCGGCCGATCATCAGCCCCGCCGCGCCCGACTGCGCCAGCGCCGCGACGCCGCTCGCCGCATCCGCGATATCGCCGTTGACCAGCACCGGGATCGAGACGCCCTGCACCACCTCGCCGACCGCATCCCAGTCCGCCCGGCCCGTGTAGAACTGGCACCGCGTGCGGCCGTGAACCGACACCAGCCGCACGCCGATGTCCTCCGCGACCCGCGCCAGCGTCAGCGCATTGCGCGTCCGGTCGTCCCAGCCGAGCCTCATCTTGACGCTGACCGGCACCCGCACCGCCTCGACCACCGCGCGGATCAGCGTGGCGGCGTGTGCGATATCCCGCATCAGGGCGGAACCCGCCAGCCCGCCCACCACGCGCTTGGCGGGACAGCCCATGTTGATGTCGATCGCCGACGCGCCGCCGCCTTCGGCCCGGATCGCGGCTTCCCTGATCCAGCGAGGATCGCAGGCCGCGAGCTGAACGACGATCGGCGCGCCCGGCGTGTCGTTGTCGCACTTGGCGATCTCGTCTTCCGCGCCGCTCGCCAGCCGGTCGCTGGCGACCATCTCGCTCACCACCATGCTCGCGCCGAACCGGCGCGCGATCCGGCGGAAGGCGCGATCGGTCAGCCCGGACATCGGCGCCAGATAGACCGGGACGCCGGTTTCGTCGGGCCAGAGCGTGGACGGGACTGGGGTACGGCTGGGCAAGGGACGGGGACCGGGTTCGCTGTTGCGGGATGAATAGCAGAGGCCTTGCACGGCCCCAAACGCTCATGCGATCTGGCGCCATGACCGGGCCTGACCCCATCGCCGTCCTCGTGGTCGCCGCCGGCAAGGGCACGCGGGCCGGCGCGGGCCTCCCAAAGCAGTTCCGGCCCCTCTCCGGTGTTCCGGTCCTCGACCGCTCGATCGCCGCCCTCAGGGCCGCCCTTCCCACAGCCCGCATCCAGATCGTCGCCGCGCCCGAGCATTTCAACCGGGTCGCGCCGCTGACCGCCGCCCTTGGCCTGCCCGCCCCCGTTCCCGGCGGCGAAACCCGCCAGCAGAGCGTCCGGCTGGGGCTGGAGGCGCTCGCCGCCGCCGCCCCCGGCATCGTCCTCATCCACGACGCCGCCCGGCCCTTCATCACGCCCGCCCTGATCGGCGCGCTGCTGGACGCGCTCGCCGGCGAACCGGAACTGGAAGGCGTCGCCCCCGCACTGGCGCTGATCGACACGATCAAGAAATGCGGACCCGACCGCACCGTCGCCGCCACCGTCCCGCGCGACGGCCTGTGGCGGATCCAGACGCCGCAGGCCTTCCGCTTCCCCGCCATCCTCGCCGCCCACCAGGCCGCCGACGCCGCCGGCGACATCTCCGACGATTTCGCCGTCGGCGAGCAAGCAGGTCTGCGGCTCAAGGTCGTGCCCGGCGACGAAGCCAATTTCAAACTGACGACGCCGGAGGATTTCTCGCGGGCGGAAGGGATGCTGATGTGCGATCTGGCCGACATCCGCACCGGACAGGGCTTCGACGTGCATGCTTTCGAGCCGGGCGATCATGTCATGCTGTGCGGCGTCCGCGTCCCCCACGATCGCGCACTGGCCGGCCATTCGGATGCCGATGTCGCACTGCACGCCCTCACCGACGCGGTCCTGGGGGCCGTCGGCGGCGGCGACATCGGCGCGCATTTCCCTCCCTCCGATCCGCAATGGCGCGGCGCGTCCTCCGACCGCTTCCTCGCCCACGCCGCGGACCTCGTTTGCCGGAAGGGGGGCACGGTCGCCCATGTCGATGTCACCATCGTCTGCGAGGCCCCGAAGGTCGGGCCGCACCGGGCGGCGATGACCGAACGGGTCGCCGCCATTCTCGGCATCGCGGCGGAGCGGGTCAGCGTCAAGGCGACGACCACCGAACGCCTCGGCTTCACCGGCCGCCGCGAGGGGATCGCCGCCCTGGCGACGGCGACCGTCAGGCTGCCGCTGTCATGACGGAGCCCGGCAAACCCGGCACGCTCGCCCTCGTCCTCGGCACGGCCGGCGGCCTCGGCTACCTGCCGCTCGTTCCGGGCACCTGGGCCTCGGCCGCCACGCTGCCGTTCGGCTGGCTGCTGGCGATGGCTGGCGGGATGCCCGCGCTCGTCGCCGCGTCACTGGTCGTCTTCGGGATCGGCGTCGCCGTTTCCGCCCGGATCGTCGCCCGGACTGGCGTCGAGGACCCCTCGATCATCGTCATCGACGAAGTCGCCGGACAATTGCTCGCCCTCGCCGTCGCACCGCTCACCTGGCAGGCCTATCTCGTCGCCTTCCTCGCCTTCCGCGTGTTCGACATCGTCAAACCCTGGCCGGCCTCATGGGCCGACCGCGAGATCGGCGGCGGCTGGGGCGTCATGGTGGACGACATGTTCGCCGGGGCCTATGGCGCGGCGGTCGTTTACGCCTTCGTCTGGCAGGGATGGATCTGATGTTCGCCGACGACCTCATCGCCGCCTCGACCCGCCTGCTCGCCACCTGCCGCGCCGCCCGGCTTCATGTCGCGGTCGCCGAAAGCTGCACCGGCGGCCTCGTCTCCGGCGTTCTCACCGAGATCGCCGGCTCGTCGGACGTGTTCGACCGGGGGTTCGTCACCTACTCCAACGAGGCCAAGCGCGATCTCCTGGGCGTTCCCGGCGACCTTCTGGCCGATTTCGGCGCGGTCAGCGCACAGGTCGCACGGGCGATGGCTGAGGGCGTCCTCACCTATTCGGCGGCCGACATCTCGGTCGCCATCACCGGCGTCGCAGGGCCTGGCGGCGGCACCCCCCTGAAGCCGGTCGGCCATGTCCATTTCGCCGCCGCCCGCCGTGGCCACCCGACGATCCACGAACTGCACGAGTTCGGCGATCCGGGACGCGGCCGGATCAGGCTGCTGGCGGTCGGCGTCGCGCTCGGCCTGCTGCAGCGTCAGGCCGACCGGGGCTGATTGCCGGGCTGACGGGTTAGTGATAAGTGCGCAGCTTCTCGGTACCGGGGGTTTCGCCTATGCGTCGCGTCAAGTTTGCCGCCTTCCTGATCTCGTGCTCCGCCCTCGGCGCGGTCGCCCTCGCGGACGACACGGCAGGCCTTCAGATCCTGATCGACATGCAGGATCCGGCGACCGTCTCCAAGACGTTCTGCGTCCAGGACAGCAAGCTCTACAGCGTCGATGCCCAGATCTGCATTTCCGGAACGGTGAAGCTCACCTGCACCGCCGTCGATGCCAACGACGCCAGCAAGGGCGTGAAGTGGGTCGCCGCCGACGAGAAGCAGCGCTGCAAGTCCTAGCTCGGCGCCGCCGCGCCATAGAGCTGATCGGCGCGCGTCACGAACGCCCCTGAGAGCTTCATCAGGGCCTTCTCGAACATCGAATTGGCGACGAGCTGCAGCACCTTGCTGCGGAATTCGAAGTCGATGACGAAGCCGATGCGGCACCGCCCTTCGCCCGCCGGCGTGAAGCGCCAGGCGTTCGACAGTTGCTTGAACGGCCCGTCGACATAGGCGACGTCGATGGCGAGCGCGGGCCGGTCGAAGGTGACGCGGCTGGTGAAGCGCTCCTCGAAGCCCTTGAAGCGCGCCACCATGTCGGCGACCAGCAGCCCCCTGCCCTCCACGTCCAGCACCTCGCTGCGCACGCGCAACGCCTTGCACCACGGCAGGAACTCCGGATAGCGCCGGACGTCGGCGACCATCTCGTACATCTGCTGCGGCAGATAGGGGACGGTGCGGGTGTCCTCGGCGTGCGGCATCAGACGGTCTTGAGGCGCGCCGCCTTCATCCGGGCGAAGTCCGAATCGGCATGATAGGAGCTGCGGGTCAGCGGGCTGGACGAGACCATCAGGAAGCCCTTGGCGTAGGCGATGGTCTCAAGCCCCTTGAACTCCTCGGGCGTCCAGAAGCGATCGACGGCGGCGTGCCGCCGCGTCGGCTGGAGATACTGGCCGATGGTCAGGAAATCGACTGCGGCGGAGCGCAGGTCGTCCATGACCTGCATGACCTCTTCGCGCGTCTCGCCGAGCCCGGCCATCAGGCCCGACTTGGTGAAGATCGACGGGTCGAGTTCCTTGGCCTTCTGGAGCAGGCGCAGCGAGTGGAAATAGCGCGCCCCCGGACGGATCGGCAGATAGAGCCGCGGCACGGTTTCGAGATTGTGGTTGAAGACGTCGGGCCGGGCCTCGACCACGACCTCAAGCGCCCCGTCCTTGCGCAGGAAATCGGGTGTCAGCACCTCGATGGTCGTCTCCGGACAGGCCGCCCGGACGGCCCGGATCACCGCCGCGAAATGCGCCGCCCCGCCGTCCGCCAGATCGTCGCGGTCGACCGAGGTGATCACCACATGGGCGAGGCCCAGCTTCGCCACCGCGTCGGCGACCCGCCCCGGCTCGCCCGAATCGAGCGGCCCCGGCATCCCGGTCTTGACGTTGCAGAACGAGCAGGCGCGCGTGCAGGTATCGCCCATGATCATCATGGTGGCGTGCTTCTGCGACCAGCACTCGCCGATATTGGGGCACCCGGCCTCCTCGCAGACCGTCGACAACCCATTGGACCGCATGAGCTTTTCGGTCTCGAAATAGGCCGGCGCATTGGGCGCCTTGACCCGGATCCAGGCCGGCTTGCGCTGCAGCGGCGTCTCGGCCCGGTTGCGCTTTTCGGGATGGCGCAGCGCCCGGCGGTCGTCGGCGGACTGATCGTAGAGGACGGTCATGGCGGAGATATAAGCCCTTATGCGGCCTTCACCACGCCCGAAATTGCCCCTCCCGCCCTCTTGAACCGGGGTGCCGAAACGTTAGGTTCGCGGTCCGCGACAAAATGTAACAAACCGCGCAAACGACCAGGAACCCGCCGATGGCTCTTCCGTCCTATGACGAGACGCGAACCGAGATGTCCATTTTCGACGCGCTGCTGAAGGCGCGGCGCGATTTCGGGGCCTCGAAGGAGATCCTCTGGGACGGCAACGACGACCGCAAACTGACCTATGACGAAGTGGTCCGCGCCGCCTTCGCGCTCGGCCACGCGCTGAAGAAGATCACCGCCAAGGGCGAGCATGTCGGCATCATGCTGCCGAGCAGCGCCGGTGCGGTCATCGCCTTCTTCGCGCTCCACGCCTATGGCCGCATTCCGGCGATGCTGAACTTCACCGCCGGCGAGCGCGCGGTGAAGGCGGCCCTCAAGCTCGGCCGCATCAAGACCGTCCTCACCGCCAAGCGTTTCATCGAAATCGGCAAGCTGGAGGACCTGGTCGAGGACCTCAAGGGCGTCTCG
This sequence comes from Alphaproteobacteria bacterium, assembly GCA_046348585.1. Taxonomy (GTDB): domain Bacteria; phylum Pseudomonadota; class Alphaproteobacteria; order Micropepsales; family Micropepsaceae; genus JADZAI01. The sequence goes on along the minus strand of JAXMDZ010000003.1, from coordinate 52,271 downwards.
AACCTCGTCTATCTCGACGATCTGCGCGAGAACCTGACGCTCGGCGACAAGCTGACCGCGCTCTTCGGCTCGAAGCTCCCCGGCCTCTTCAAGGTGCGGGTGAAGCCGGTCGATCCCGGCGTCATCCTCTTCACCTCCGGCACCGAGGGCGACCCCAAGGGCGTCGTGCTCAGCCACCAGAACGTCCTCGCCAACGTCGAGCAGGTCCGCTGCCACATCGAGCTGACCGAGGACGACATCGTCTTCAACCCGCTGCCGACCTTCCACTGCTTCGGCCTCACCGTCGGCGCGATCCTGCCGATGATCGTCGGCGTGAAGGAGATCCTCTACCCCTCTCCGCTGCACGTCTCGATCATCCCCAAGAAGATCCGCGAGAGCGGCGCGACCATCCTGCTGGCGACCGACACCTTCATCGGCCACTACGCCCGCCAGGGCGACCAGGGCGACCTCAATTCGGTGCGGCTCGCGGTCTGCGGGGCGGAGCGCGTGCGCGACGAGACGCGCCAGCTCGTGCGCAAGAAGTACAATATCGAGATTCTGGAAGGCTACGGCGTGACCGAGGCTTCCCCGGTCGTCGCCGCCAACCAGATCGAGGCCAACCGCCCCGGCACGGTCGGACGGCTGCTGCCGCAGATGGAGCACCGGCTCGAACCCGTCGAGGGCATCCCGAACGCCGGCCGGCTGTTCGTGAAGGGGCCGAACGTCATGGCCGGGTATCTGAAGCCCGACCAGCCCGGCGTGCTCCAGACCCTGCCGGACGGCTGGCACGACACCGGCGACGTCGTCGCCATCGACAAGCACGGCCACATCGCCATCAAGGGCCGCCTGAAGCGCTTCGCCAAGATCGGCGGCGAGATGGTGTCGCTGACCGTGGTCGAGAACTGCGCCAGCGCCCTCTGGCCCGACAACATGCATGCCGCCGTCGCCATTCCCGATGCGCGCAAGGGCGAGCAGATCGTGCTGGTGACCGACGCCAAAGAGGCGAACCGCGCCGACCTGCACGGCTGGGCGCACAATCACGGCGTCCCCGAACTCGCCGTGCCGCGCAAGATCATCCACGTCGACGAAGTGCCGCTGCTCGGCACCGGCAAGACCAACTACGTCGCCGTCCAGAAGATCGCCGACGCCGAAACCGAACCGAAGGCGGCGTAGCGGGGGCGCCCCGCCTCACACGTGCAGCACGCCGCCGAAGGCGTCCAGCACGGCTTCGTGCATGGTTTCGGAGATGGTGGGGTGCGGGAAGATGGTCGCCTTCAGCTCCGCTTCCGTCGATTCCAGCGTGCGGGCGATGGTGTAGCCCTGGATCAGTTCGGTGACCTCCGCGCCGACCATGTGCGCGCCGAGCAGTTCCCCCGTTTTCGCGTCGAAGACGGTCTTCACCAAACCCTCGGTTTCGCCGAGCGCAATGGCCTTGCCGTTGCCGATGAACGGGAAGCGGCCGACCTTGACCTCGTGGCCCTTCGCCTTCGCGGCGGCTTCGGTCAGGCCGACGCTCGCCACCTGCGGCGTGCAATAGGTGCAGCCCGGCACGCGCGAAACATCGAGCGGATGCGCGCCTTCATGCCCGGCGATGCGCTCGGCGACGATGACGCCTTCATGCATCGCCTTGTGCGCGAGCCAGGGCGGCCCCGCGACGTCGCCAATGGCCCAGAGCCCTTTGACGCCCGTCGCGCCCCATTTGTCGACCACGATATGGGTCTTCTCGATCTTCACGCCCGCCGCTTCCAGACCTAGATTCTCGACATTGCCGACGATACCGACGGCCGAGATCACCCGCTCCACCGTGATCGCCGTCTCCTTGCCGTCCTTGCCCTTGACGGTCGCGGTGACGCTGTGCGCGCCCTTGGCGAGATTCGTCACCGACGCGCCGGTGATCAGCGTCATGCCCTGCTTCTTGAAGGCCTTGGCGGCGAACGCCGAAATCTCCTCGTCCTCCACGGGAAGCACGCGGTCCATCACCTCGACCACCGTCACCTCCGCGCCGAGCGTGCGGTAGAACGAGGCGAACTCGATGCCGATCGCGCCCGAGCCGACGACCAGCAGCGACTTCGGCATAGACGGCGGCACCAGCGCCTCGCGATAGGTCCACACCAGCCTGCCGTCGCCCTCAAGACCGGGCAGCGAGCGGGCGCGCGCACCGGTGGCGATCACGATGTCCCGCGCGGTCACTTCGGCCGTCTTGCCGTCCTTGCCGGTGACGGCGACCTTGCCCGGCCCCGTCAGTTTCGCCTCGCCGTCCAGCACGGCGATCTTGTGCTTCTTCATCAGGAACTTGACGCCGTTCGACAGTTGCGCCGCCACCTTGCGCGACCGCTTCACCACGGCGTCGAGATCGAAGCGCAGATTGTCGGCGGCCAGCCCGAACTCGCTCAGCCTGTGCATCAGGTGCCAGATCTCGGACGAGCGCAGCAGCGCCTTGGTCGGGATGCAGCCCCAGTTGAGGCAAATCCCGCCCAAATTCTCGCGCTCCACCACGGCGACCGACTTGCCGAGCTGGGCGGCTCGGATGGCGCAGACATAGCCGCCGGGACCGGCGCCGATCACGAGGACATCGAAGGACTGGGACATGTTCGGTTCCGGCGGTGAGCGAAGCGGTCAGGGCCTCGGGCGTTCGCGACGATGCTTACAGGAGTTTCTCCGCCCCTCAACCTCAGCGCGCCAGCAGAAGCGCCGCCAGAGCCGCGAAGGCGAGGCCGCTGGTCAGCATCTGCGCGGTCCAGACCGAGGCCGAGGCCCGGCTCCAGCCGACCGACAGCACGGCGAGCAGCAGGAACGGCCCGAACGCCGCCGCGATCGCCGGCCCGGCCCCCGCCCGCCCGGTGAGGCAGAGCGCCGCGAAGCCGATCAGGAAGGCCGCCGTCGCCGCCCAGGGGGCGAGAAAGGGCACGCCGAACTCGTCTTCCGGCGGCAGAGGCAGGCGGCGCACGGCCCGCGCCGTCGCCGCATTGGTGACGAAGCCGAAGGTCGCCGCGACCAGCGGAAGACCGATCAGGGCCAGAAGCAGATAGCGCCACATGGCCCGAGACTAGAGCATCTTGCGCACCGGCGGAATCCTGCGTCACCTCCTCGCGGCCGGGCACGACCGGCCATCCAGCCGCTGCAACCCCTGCGAGAGCCCCGTTTGCCGACCCCCACCATCTATGTCGATGCCGATGCCTGCCCGGTGAAGGAGGAGGTCTACAAGGTCGCGCGGCGCACCGGCTGCCCCGTCTTCGTGGTCGCCAACAGCTTCATGCGCACCCCGCCGGACGCGACCTTCGTGATGGTCGAAGCCGGGCCGGACCTCGCCGACGACTGGATCGCCGAGCGGGTGAAGCCCGGCGACATCGTCGTCACCAACGACATCCCGCTGGCCGACCGCACGCTGAAGGCCGGCGGTCAGGCCTTGGGCGCGACCGGCAAAGCCTTCACCACGGATTCGATCGGCACGGCGCTCGCCCAGCGCGCGGTGATGGAGCACCTGCGCTCGTTCGGCGAAGGCGGCGGCGGCCCCAAACCCTTCGGCCCGCAAGACCGCTCCCGCTTCCTCCAGGCGCTCGATACCGCCGTGCAGAAGGCGAAGCGGGCCTAGGCCAGCATCGTCACCGGATCTTCGAGATAGCCCTTCAGCGCCGCCAGCCAGGTCGCGCCGAGCGCGCCGTCGATGACCCGGTGGTCGCACGACATGCGCACCGTCATCACCGTCGCGATCTCCACCCGGTCGCCGCGCACCACGGCGCGCTTCTCGCCCGCCCCGACCGCCAGGATCGACGCCTGCGGCGGGTTGATGACCGCCGTGAAATCGCGGATGCCGAACATGCCGAGATTGGAGATGGCGAACGACCCGCCCTCATAGTCCGACGGCTTCAGCTTCTTCGCCTTGGCGCGGGCCGCCAGATCCTTCGTCTCGCGCGAGATCTGCACGAGCCCCTTGGTCTCCGCCGCGAAGATGATCGGCGTGATGAGGCCGTTGCCGGGCAGCGCCACCGCGACCCCGACATCGGCATGGGCGTGCAGCAGCATCTCGGTCTCGGTCCACGAGGCGTTGACATGCGGCACCTTCATCAGCGCGGCGGCCGCCGCCTTCACGATGAAGTCGTTGACCGACACCTTGTAGGCCTCGGGGCCGTCCTTCGGCGATTTCGCGTTGATCGCCTCGCGCGCCGCCAGCAGCGCGTCGAGCTCGATATCGGCGGTCAGATAGTAATGCGGAATGTCGCGCTTGGCGGTGGTCAGCCGCTTCGCCACCGTCTTACGCATGGAATCGTGCGGCACGGCGGTATAGCAGCCCTCGGCATAGAACAGGCGCGCATCGGGCAGCGCCCCCGGCAGCGGCAGGGCGGCCGGAGCGGTCGCCGCCTTCGGGGCCTCGCGCGCCGGCGCGGGCTTCGCGGCGGCCTTCATCGGCCCCCCGGCCAGCGCCTTCTCGACATCCGCCTTCACGATGCGCCCGCCGGGGCCGGTGCCGGCGATGAGGGTCAGGTCCACCTTGCCTTCGCCCGCGATCCGCCGGGCCAGCGGCGAGGCGAACACGCGCTCCCCCGAGGCGGCGACAGGCGCGGCGACAGCGGGAGCGGCAGCAGGCTGGGCAGCCGGGGCGGACTTCATCTCGGCTTTCTCCGTCTTTCCTCCCCCGCTCGCGGGTGCGGCGGCGCGCGGCGGCGGCGCGGGCGCGGCGGCCGGGGCGGCGCTCGCATCCTCGCCCTCGCCCGCCAGCACGGCGATGGGCGTGTTGACCTTCACGCCCTCCGCGCCTTCCGGCACCAGGATCTTCGCCAGCGTGCCCTCATCGACGGCTTCGACTTCCATCGTCGCCTTGTCGGTCTCGATCTCGGCGATCACGTCGCCCGCCTTGATCGTGTCGCCTTCCTTCTTCAGCCACTTGGCGAGCGTGCCCTCCTCCATCGTCGGCGACAGCGCGGGCATCAGGATGTTGGTCGGCATGGATGCTAATGCCCCCTTGCGGGCTGAACGGCTTCGGTCGCGCCGGTGTCGGTGGCGTCGTTCCATTCGGCGTCGAACATGGCGCGGATGGCGGCGAGCGTCGCGTCCTGGTCCGCGCCGGTCTCGGCGTGAAAGGCCCGGGCGACATGGCGGGCGATATCGACCAGCAACATCCCCCACACCCCGGCGTCGGACCCGAACGCACCGGGCGTCAGCGAGACGTGCAGCCCCTGATTGACGATCCAGGCCCGCAGCACCTCGCCGCAATGCTCGTCGCGCGCGGCGGCGGGCGGGATCTCCAACTCGCGCGTCTTGGGGTCGAAGGCCATCGCGGCGGTCCTAGCGGTAGAGCGCGGCTTTGGCCGCCGCCATCACTTCGTCGAGCGAAGGCAGCGCGAGCTTTTCCAGATTGGCGGCATAGGGCATCGGCACGTCCTTACCCGTCACCCGCATCACCGGCGCGTCCAGCCAGTCGAAGGCCTCGCCCTGCACCTGCGCGGCGATCTCCGACGAGATCGAGCAGATCGGCCAGCCTTCCTCGACCACCACCAGGCGGTTGGTCTTCTTCACCGAGGCGATGACCGTCGCGGTGTCGAGCGGCCGCAGCGAGCGCAGATCGATGATCTCGGCGTCGATGCCCTCTTTCGCCAGTTCCGCCGCCGCCTCGATGATCAGCCCCATCGAAACCGAGAACGAGACGAGCGTGATGTCGGCGCCGGGCTTCACCACCCGCGCCTTGCCGATCGGCAGCACGAAATCGTCCATCACCGGCACCGGGAAGGTCTTGCCGTAAACGATCTCGTTTTCCAGGAACAGCACCGGATTGGGATCGCGGATCGCGGCCTTCAGCAGCCCCTTGGCGTCGGCCGCGAAATAGGGCGCGACGACTTTCAGCCCCGGCACATGGGCATACCAGGCGGCATAGTTCTGGCTGTGCTGCGCCGCGACGCGGGCGGCCGCGCCGTTGGGGCCGCGAAAGACGATGGGCGAGCCCATCTGCCCGCCCGCCATATAGAGCGTCTTGGCCGCCGAATTGACGATCTGGTCGATCGCCTGCATGGCGAAGTTCCAGGTCATGAACTCGACGATGGGCCTCAGCCCCGCGAACGACGCGCCGACCCCAAGCCCCGCGAAACCCTGCTCGGTGATCGGCGTGTCGATCACCCGCTTCGGCCCGAACTCCTCCAGCAGACCCTGGCTGATCTTGTAGGCCCCCTGGTACTGGCCGACCTCCTCGCCCATCAGGAAGACGGCGTTGTCGCGGCGCATCTCCTCGGCCATCGCGTCGCGCAGCGCCTCGCGCACCGTCTGGTCCTGCATCGCCGTCCCGGCCGGGATCTCCGACGAGGGCGTCGCCGCGTCGTCCTTCGCCTGCCGCGCGAGAACCGGCGCCGGCTCCGCCGGCTTCGGACCCGGCGCGGCCGGCGCGGCGGGAGCCGCCGCCGGGGCGGCGTTCGCCGGCGGCGGAACCGCCGCCCCCTCGCCCTCAAGCTCGGCGATGGGGGTGTTGACCTTCACGCCCTCGGTGCCCTCGGCGATCAGCAGGCGCGCCACCACGCCCTCGTCCACCGCCTCGACCTCCATGGTCGCCTTGTCGGTCTCGATCTCGGCGATCACGTCGCCCGCCTTCACGCTCTGGCCTTCCTTGACCAGCCATTTGGCGAGCGTGCCCTCCTCCATCGTCGGAGACAGGGCGGGCATGAGAATGGGGATGGACATACGGGCGCGGACCTTGGGGTTCAGGCGATGTGGAAGATCGCCAGGAAGATCATGACGGTGCCCGCGATGCCGACGCCCCAGGCGAGCGGACGGATCATCGGAACGCCGAGGATGTAGAGCACCGCGTGCGCGACGCGCGAATAGAAGAACAGCTGCGCCCCCAGCACCGTGGTCGAGGTCGAGATGCCCTGCTGCGCGGCGATGAGGACGAGCGGCGCGAACAGCGTCAGCCCTTCGCGGTGATTGTCGACCACGCGCTTCATGCGCGCCTGGAAAGCCCCCGGCGGCGGCAGGTCGTCACGGCTGTTGGCGAGCGGCATCAGGCCTTGCGCCATGATTCCCACGTTCGCCTGAATGAGGATGACGACGAAAAGCAGCGCCACGCTGTAGGCGAGCATCGTAAGTTCGACGGACATATCAGGTTCCCCCCCTTTATCGCGCGGCCGTCATCGGCCTACGCATAGACGTCGGTCCAGAGTTCCTTCGGATCGGGCTCCGGACTCATCTGCGCGAACTCCGCCGCCTGCGCGACGATGTCCTTGATCTCCTTGTCGATCGCCTTGAGCCCCGCCTCGTCGATCGCGGCGGCGGCGAGCATCCGGGCGCGCAGGCCCTCGATCGGATCGTGCTTCTCGCGCATTTCCTGCACCTCTTCCTTGGTGCGGTACTTGGCGGGATCCGACATCGAGTGGCCGCGATAGCGGTAGGTCTTCATTTCGAGGATGTAAGGCCCCTCGCCCCGGCGGCAATGCTCCACCGCCTTGCGCCCGGCGGCGAACACCGCCTCGACGTCCATGCCGTCCACTTCCTCGCCGGGGATGTTGAAGCTGACGCCCCGCCGGTGGAGATGGGTCTCCGAGGTCGAACGCTGGATCGCCGTCCCCATCGCGTACTGGTTGTTCTCGATCACATAGACGACCGGCAGCTTCCAGACCGCGGCCATGTTGAAGCTCTCATAGACCTGGCCCTGATTCGCCGCGCCGTCGCCGAAATAGGTCAGGCACACCCGGTCGTTGCCGCGATAGCGGTTGGCGAAGGCGAGGCCCGTGCCGAGCGGCACCTGCGCCCCGACGATGCCGTGCCCGCCATAGAAGTTCTTCTCGCGGCTGAACATGTGCATCGAGCCGCCCTTGCCGCGCGACAGGCCGCCCGAGCGCCCCGTCAGCTCGGCCATCACCCCGCCGGGATCGAGCCCTGCGGCCAGCATATGGCCGTGATCGCGGTAGGCGGTGATCACCTGGTCGCCAGGCTCGATCGCCGCCTGCATCCCGACGACCACCGCCTCCTGCCCGATATAGAGGTGGCAGAAGCCGCCGATCAGTCCCATGCCGTAAAGCTGGCCCGCCCGTTCCTCGAACCGGCGGATGAGCAGCATGTCGCGGTAGAACTGGGTCAGAAGCGCGGCGTTGGAAGCGGTCTTGGACATGGGTTCCCGGCGCTGAAGGCTACGCCGCGATATGTAGCGCGCCCCCGGCGCGCGTGTCACCCAGGAAGCCGCTGACAGGCTGTCAGCGGGTGACGCTGTCCCAGTAGATGGTCAGCTCGTCGGGCCGCGAATAGCCGAGCGACGCCCGGGACTGCTCGTCCAGCATGTCGGGATCGACCTTGCCCGGCTGCATCAGCTTGACCCGGCGCTCCATGCGCTCGCGCTCGGTGCTGACGGTCTGCAATTCGGCGGTGCGGATCGCCACCCGCTCGTCGAGGCGGGTCAGCTTGAACGCCCCGTATTCGCCATAGACCGCGTGCCAGGCGAAATAGGAAATCAGCGCCACGCACAGCGTGGGCACGATCATGCCCTGGGCGAAACGCTTGATGGTCATACGACGGCGCATGAGCCATCCCAGCATCGGTTGCGCCGCAATACAACTCACGAGCCGTTAACGCCGCAGGCGTGCGTTAAGGTCCCGTCAAGACTTCGCGGGCCGGACGGTGCGGGGACGACCCGCCCGGCCCGCGACCGCTGCGGGGATCAGCGGTTGATCGTGCGCGTGCCGCTGCGGGTGACCTCGCGGCCGTTCGGGCCGGTCTTGGTCGTCGTGTAGTCGATCGTGCCGGGCGCGGTGCGCTGAGCGTCGGTTTCCGAGGTCCAGGACTTGCCCTCGGGGCCGGTCTTCACGGCGTCGCGCTCGCAGCTGCCACCGGCGCACGAACCGTTGACGTCGGTGGTGATCGTCCGGCCGTTCGGGCCGGTCGTCTCGCCGCTGCGCGACCACGAGGCGGCGGAGGCGGGCGCCGCCAGCAGGACGGCGGCGAGGGCGGTGAGAGCGAGCTTACGCATGGAACATCTCCTGTCATCGAGGGCGCCGCGACGGCGGCGATGAGCGGAGGATGGGCGCGGCTTGTCTCGCGCCTGTGTCCGGAATCCGGCCCCATGTTACGTTTTGTATCCGCCGCCCGCCGCGGCTTGCGGCCTGCCCGGCGGTCCGGCATCACTGCGCCATGTCCGGCAAACAGCGCCTGATCGTCGTCGAGGACGACCCGGAGGTCCGCACCCTGCTGACCGACTATCTGGCGCGCCAGGGCTTCGCGGTGGAGGCGGCGGACGGCGGCGCGGCGCTTGACCGCATCCTCTCGGTCTCGGGCGCGCCCGATCTCATCGTGCTCGACCTGATGATGCCGGGCGAGGACGGGCTGTCGATCGTCCGCCGGCTGCGCGCCGCGACCCGCATCCCGATGCTGATGCTGACCGCCCGGGCCGACGACATCGACCGCATCGTCGGGCTCGAAATGGGGGCCGACGACTACATGGCCAAGCCCTTCAACCCGCGCGAGCTGGTCGCCCGCATCCGCTCGATCCTGCGCCGCATGGAGCCTGCCCCGCTGGAGAGCGAGCGCTACGAGGTCGCCGGCATGGTCATCGACATGGCGGCCCGCAGCGCGGCGCGGGACGGCGCGGTCCTCGACCTCACCAGCGCCGAGTTCGACCTGCTCGCCTGCTTCGTGACCCGCCCCCAGCGCGTGCTGTCGCGCGACCAGCTGATGGACTGGACGCGCGGCCGCAAGGCCGATCCGCTCGACCGCGCCATCGACGTCCAGATGAGCCGCCTGCGCCGCAAGATCGAGGACGAGAGCGGCGAGATCATCAAGACCGTCCGCAACGCGGGCTACGTCCTGTCGCCGCAGGTGAAGAAGCTCTGACGATGGGCAGGCTCGGACTCTTCGGACGGCTGGCGGCCATCGTCTTCTTCAGCCTGATGGCGCTCGCCGCCCTGATCGCCGGCATCAACTACGCCCAGCGCGGCGTCGAGGCCCCCCATGCCGGGCAACTGGCCGTCCAGGTCGCTGGGATCGTCGCGCTGCTGGAACGGGCGGACGCGGACCGGAGCGCCGTCCTTCAGGCGGTCAACGGCAGCGCCCTCACCGTCACCATCGCCGCGGCGCGGCCCGAACCCTCGGGCGACGAACGGTCGCTGCGCGGGGCCGAAAAGGCGCTCGCGGTCTATCTGGAGCGCCTGCCCGGCCGCGAGGTGGTGATCCTCGCTCTGCCCAGCGAGGACGGACGGCTCAGCCGCTGGGCGATCTGGCGGTCGCAGGATCAGCGCATCAAGCTGGCCGTGCGGCTCGCCGGGGGCGACTGGGCGGTGATCGAAACCGGCGGCGATCTCGGCCGCCGCCTGTTCGGCCTGCCGCCCGGCTTCTGGCTGGCGGCCGCCGGGTTTCTGGTCGGGGCGATCGCCCTCGTCACCATCTCGCGCGAGGCCCGCCCGCTGCGCGCTCTCGCGGCCAGCGTGAAGGCCTTCGAGACGACCGCGAAACCGGCGAAGATCGCAGTCGCCGGCGCGCCCGAAATCCGCGGCCTGATCGAGGCCGTCAACCGGATGCAGGACCGCATCGCGGCGCTGCTGCACGGCCGGGTGACGCTGCTCGCCGGCATCTCGCACGATGTGAAGACCTATGTGACGCGGCTGCGCCTGCGCGCCGAAGCCATCGAGGACGAAGCCGTCCGCGCGAAGATCGTCGCCGATCTTGAGGACATGACCGCGCTGATCGACGACGCGCTGTCGGTGGCCCGCGGCGCGGCCGCTCCGGAGCGCCGCACGCCGGTCGATCTGGCCGCGCTGGCCGAGGCGGTCGCCGCCGAAATCCCCGGCGCGAGCGCGCGCACGACCGGCCCGGTCCGCACCATGGGCGATCCGCTGGCCCTGAAGCGCGCCCTCGCCAATGTCGCCGGCAACGCCGTCCGCTACGGCGAGGCGGCCCGCATCGCGGTGCGGCTGAACGGCGGCGAGGCCGTGGTGACGGTCGAGGACGACGGCCCGGGCATTCCGCCCGGCGAGCGCGAGGCGGTGTTCGAGCCGTTCCACCGCCTCGAAGCCTCGCGCAGCCGGGCGACCGGCGGCTCGGGCCTCGGCCTCGCCATCGTCCGGCAGATCGTCGAGGCGCATGGCGGCCGGGTCGCCATCGGCGACGCCCCTTCGGGCGGGGCCGTGGTGACGCTGACGTTTACCGCAATCGCCTGACGCGGGACGGCCCGGCCGCCCGCCCCGCCCCATTCCGGGACGGAATCCGGCGAAAACCGCCCGCGCGGGCGGCATGGCGATTGCTCCCCGGGACACCGAAACCGGAGTCCGCCATGAACGCCATCACCATGCCCTACCACCCCAAGCCCGCCGTGATCGCGGCGCTCGGTCTTGTGTTCGTTGCGCTGGGCGGCGCGGCCGTGCCGCTGGCGATGCGCGGTCACCTGGCGGCGGCAATTCTCTTCGCCCTGGCAGCGCTCGGCGGCCTCGCCTTCAGCTTCATCCTCGCCACCCGCGCCCGCCAGGTCGAGGTCGGCCTCTCCTCGGTGACGGTTCCGGCCGGCCTCTTCGCCACCCACGAGGTGACGATCCCCTTCCGCCACATCCAGTCGACGCTCAGCGAGCGCGGCCGCGGCGGCCTCCAGCTCACGATCCTGCATCGCGGCCGCACCACAATCGTGCCCGCCGCCTGCCTGCCGAAGCCGCACGGCCTCGCCGAACTGCGCGACCTGATCCTTCAGCGCACCGCCCAGATCGGGCGCGGCGAGACCCCGCATCTGCGCGTCAACAGCCGCAGCGCCGCCGCGACGCCCCGTGCGCAGATGCCGGCGACCTTCGGCCGCCGCCGCGACGCGATGGCCGGCCGGGCGCGCTGAAAGCCCTCAGGCCTTCGCCAGCTCGACGAATTTTCTCAGGATCTGGGCGGCGCCCTTCAGACGGTCCTCGACATCCGTCCATTCGCGGATGACGACGACCTTCTGGTCGGGGCGCACCTTCAGCGTCTTCGGGTTGTCGGCGATGAAGCGCATCAGCGCCGCCGGGTCCGCGAACACATTGTTGCGGAAGGCGATGGTCGCGCCCTTCGGCCCGGCGTCGATCTTCTCCACCCCGGCCAGACGACAGAGCCGCTTGATCGAGACGATCTGGAGCAGCTGCTTCACCTCGTCCGGCAGCGGGCCGAAGCGGTCGATCAGTTCGGCCGCGAAGCCGTCGATATCGGCCTGCTCCTCCAGCCCCGCCAGACGGCGATAGAGCGACATGCGGACGTCGAGGTCCGGCACATAGGCTTCCGGGATGAGGACCGATGCGCCCAGATTGATCTGCGGCGACCATTCGCCCTCGTCGGCCTCCTCGCCGCGCCCCGAGCGCAGATTGGCGACCGCCTCCTCCAGCATCTCCTGATACAGCTCCATGCCGACCTCGCGGATATGGCCGGACTGCTCGTCGCCGAGCAGATTGCCCGCCCCGCGAATGTCGAGATCGTGGCTGGCGAGCGTGAAGCCCGCGCCCAGCGCGTCGAGCGACTGGAGGACGCGCAGCCGGCGCTCGGCATTGTCGGTCAGCAGCCGGCCGGGCGGCGTCGTCAGATAGGCATAGGCCCTGACCTTCGAGCGCCCGATGCGGCCGCGCAGCTGATAGAGCTGGGCGAGGCCGAACATGTCGGCGCGATGGACGATCATCGTGTTGGCGGTCGGAATATCGAGGCCGGATTCGACGATCGTGGTGGAGAGCAGCACCTCGAACTTGCGGTCGTAGAAGGCGTTCATCACGTCGTCGAGCTGGCCCGGCGGCATCTGGCCGTGGGCGACGACGACGCGGACCTCGGGCACCGTCTCCTTCAGGAACTCCATCGATTCCGCCAGGTCGGCGATCCGCGGCACGACATAGAAGCTCTGCCCGCCGCGATAATGCTCGCGCAGCAGCGCCTCGCGGACGGTCACCGGATCGAGCGGCCCGACATAGGTGCGCACCGCCAGCCGGTCCACCGGCGGCGAGGCGATCAGCGACATGTCGCGCACGCCCGACAGCGCCAGTTGCAGCGTGCGCGGAATGGGCGTCGCGGTCAGCGTGAGGACGTGAACGTCGGCCTTCAGCGCCTTCAGCCGTTCCTTGTGGACGACGCCGAAATGCTGCTCCTCGTCGACGATGACGAGGCCGAGATTTTTGAAGGCGATGGTCTTGGCGAGCAGCGCGTGGGTGCCCACCACGATATCGACCTTGCCTTCCGCCAGCGCCTTCTTGGTCTCGCTCGCCTCCTTGGCGCCGACCAGCCGCGACAATTGCCGCACCTGAAGCGGCCATCCGGCGAAGCGCGACGAGAAGGTCTTGAAGTGCTGGCGGGCCAGCAGCGTCGTCGGCACCACCACCGCAACCTGCTTGCCCGACATCGCGGCGACGAAGGCGGCGCGCAGCGCGACCTCGGTCTTGCCGAAGCCGACATCGCCGCAGACGAGCCGGTCCATCGGCTGGCCGCGCGTGAAATCCTCCAGCGTGTCGGCGATCGCCCGGGCCTGATCCTCGGTCTCGTCGAACGGGAACCGCGCCGCGAATTCGTCGTAAAGCCCCTGCGGCGCGTCGATGCTGGGGGCCTTGCGCAACGCCCGCTCGGCGGCGATGCGGATCAGCTCCGAGGCGATCTCGCGGATGCGGTTCTTGAGCCGCGCCTTGCGGCTCTGCCACCCCGCCCCGCCCAGCCGGTCGAGCTGGATGCCCTCCGCATCCGACCCGAACCGCGTCAGCAGTTCGATATTCTCGACCGGCAGGAACAGCTTGCCGCCGTCGTATTGCAGCTCCAGACAGTCATGCGGCGCGCCCGAGACCTCGATGGTCCGCAGCCCCAGATAGCGCCCGATCCCGTGATCGACATGGACCACCAGATCGCCGACCGTCAGCGCCGCGGCTTCGGCCAGGAAGTTCGCCGCCCGCTTGCTCTTGCGCGCCGTGCGTATCAGCCGGTCGCCGAGAATGTCCTGCTCGCCGAGCAGGACCAGCCCCCGCGCCTCGAAGCCGTGCTCCAGCGGCAGCACCGCCAGCCCGACCGCGACGGGCGCAAGGCCCTGCACCGCGTCGAGATCGGCGACCGGCTGGATCGGCTTCACGCCATGATCGCCGAGCACCACCGACAGCCGGTCCGCCGATCCATCCGACCACCCGGCGAGCACGACCCGCTTCTTCGCCTTGACGAGATCGCGGACGTGCCCCGCGACCGCATCGAACACGACGCCCTCGGCTTGCGTGCGCTCCGGCGCGAAGTCGCGCCCGGCCCGTCCGCCCGCATCCAGCCCGTCCGCCACCGCGAACGGCGACAGGAACAGCGCCGTCCGGTCCTCCAGCGCCTCGGCCCACCCTGCCGGCGTCAGATAGAGCGCTTCCGGCGATAGCGGCTTGTAGTCCGCCACCTGAAGCCCCGGCGAGCGCGCCGCCAGATCGCGCGCATCGACGCGGGCGGCGTGGTACTCGCCGATCTGATCGAAGCGCGCGGCGATGGACTCCTCGACCTGGGCGTCGAACGCGAGCAGCGCCCCCGGCAGATAGTCGAGCAGCGTCTCCAGCCGCTCGTGGAACAGCGGCAGCCAGTGCTCCATGCCCTGATAGCGGCGGCGGGCGCTGATGCTCTCATAGAGCGGATCGGCGCTCGTCTGCGCTCCGAAGGCGGCGATGTAGCCGGTCCGGAACCGGCTTACCGCTTCGGGGTCGAGCGGCGCCTCGCTGACCGGCAACAGCTCCAGCCCGGCGAGACGCCCGGTCGATTTCTGGCTCTCCGGATCGAACGTGCGCAGCGACTCGATCTGGTCGCCGAAGAAGTCGACGCGCACCGGCTCCGGCAGGCCCGGCGCGAAGAGATCGACGATCCCGCCGCGCACCGCATAGTCGCCCGCCTCCACCACCGACCCGGCGCGGGTATAGCCCTGCCGGTCGAGCCAGGCGGTCAGCGCCTCGATGGTCAGCGTGGCGTCGGGCTTCAGCGCGAGCCGCGAGGCGTCGATCCAGGCGCGCGGCGGCACGCGCTGCACGAGCGCGCTGACCGTGGTGACGACCACCCGCCGCGCCGCCGGGGCCTTGGCGAGTTCCGACAGCGCCGCGATCCGCCGGGCGAGCAGGTCGGTGCGCGGCCCCAGCCGGTCATAGGGCAGGCAGTCCCAGGCCGGAAACGACACCACCTCCATCGCCGGGGCGAAGAAGCGCAGCGCCGCCTCGAAGGCCGAGGCGCGGCCCTCGTCGCGCGCGACGAACACCACCGTCCCGGCGCGGGCCTTCGCCAGATCGGCGGCGAGCCAGGCGTCATAGCCCTCCGGCGCGCCGCCGACTTTCGTGCGGCCGCTCCGGGCGAGTATCTGGCGGATCAGCTCCACGACGCCCGCGGGAAGAAATCGAACGCCTTCAGCAGGGCGAACAGCGGCGTGTCGTGCTCGGGCGGCACCGGCGACTTGCCTAAGTACCAGTCGTAGATGTCCTGATCCTGCTCCTCCAGCAGGGCTTCCAGCGCGCTCAGCTCGCCGGGCGTCAGCCCCGCCAGATGCGCGTCGGCGAAAGCGCCCAGCAGCAGGTCGGCTTCCTTGAAGCCACGATGATGCGCCCGGTAATGGAGGCGCTTGAGGCGGATGTCGTCGGTCATGGCAAGGCGCGGGATATAGGCGAGCCGGGGGCGGTTGTCATGCCTTGTCGGGAGCCCCGGCGCGGCCGCGCGGGCGCTACCGCTCGCCCCCCTCACCCGCTACCCTCGCCCCATGCGCCCCGAGATCCTGTTCCCGCTGTTCGCGCCCGTGACGACGCTGCCCGGCGTCGGGCCGCGCATGGCCGAAAAATACGCGCGCATCGCGGGCGAGCGGGTGATCGACGTGCTGTGGCTGCGCCCGGCCGGCTATGTCGACCGGCGGCTCAGGCCCTCGATCGCCACCGTGCCCGAAGGCAGCGTCGCGACGCTGGCGCTCAACATCCTCGCCCACCAGAAGCCGCCACGGCCCAAGGTTCCCTACCGCATCCTGTGCAGCGACGAGACGAGCGCGCTGGAGCTGGTCTATTTCGGCGGCAGCAACGACTATCTCGCCCGCGCTCTGCCGGAAGGCAGCCGCCGCCTCGTCAGCGGCCGTCTGGAGCGCCACGAGGGCCGGCTTCAGATCGCCCACCCGGACTATGTGGTCGCCCCCGACCAGGCCGCCCAGATCCCGGAGATCGAGCCGGTCTATCCGCTGACCGAGGGCCTCACCAACAAGGCGGTGGCGAAGGCGGCGCGCGGCGCGCTGACGATCGCGCCCGACCTCCCCGAGTGGCAGGACGCCCCTTGGCTGGCGAAGCAGCACTGGCCGTCCTGGCGCGCCGCGCTCGCCGCCATCCATCACCCGCCCCATGTGGACGAGACGGCGCTGGAGATCGCCCGGCGGCGTCTCGCCTATGACGAGATGCTGGCGAACCAGCTCGCGCTCATGTTGATCCGGGAACGGATGAAAAAGGCCGCGGGCCGCACTCTCGACGGCGACGGCAATCTGCGCGCCCGCCTGCTCGCCGCCCTGCCCTTCGCCCCGACCGGCGCGCAGACGCGCGCGGTCCGAGAGATCGCCGCCGACCTCAAGACCGGCGAGCGGATGCTGCGTCTGCTCCAGGGCGATGTCGGCGCGGGCAAGACGCTGGTCGCGCTGATGGCCATGCTGATCGCCGTCGAATGCGGCGCGCAGGCGGCGCTGATGGCCCCGACCGAAATCCTCGCCCGTCAGCATCTGGCGACCATCGGCCCGCTCGCCGCCCGGATCGGCATCCGCGCCGAGGTGCTGACCGGGCGCGAGAAGGGCAAGACGCGCGCGGCCTTGCTGGAGGATCTGGCGGCCGGGCGCATCCACATCCTCATCGGCACCCACGCCCTCTTCACCGACGATGTCGCCTTCGACGATCTGGCGCTCGCGGTGGTGGACGAGCAGCACAAATTCGGCGTCTCGCAGCGCATGAGCCTTTCGGGACGCGGCGGCCGCCCGACCCATGTCCTGGTGATGACCGCGACCCCCATCCCGCGCACGCTGGCGATGACGATCTATGGCGACATGGACGTCTCGAAGCTCGACGAGAAGCCGCCGGGCCGCCAGCCCATCGCCACCCGCGCCGTGCCGCTCGCCCGGCTGGAGGATGTCGAGGCCGCCGTGGCGCGGGCGATCGCGGCGGGCGACCGGGTCTACTGGGTCTGCCCGCTGGTCGAGCAGAACGAGAAGCTCGACGTCACCGCCGTCGAAAGCCGCTTCCGCGAACTGGAGCGCCGCTTCGGCGACCGCGTCGCGCTCGCCCACGGCAAGATGCGCCCCACCGCCAAGGACGCGGCGATGGAACGCTTCCGCAGCGGCGAGGCGCGGGTGCTGGTCGCCACCACGGTCATCGAGGTCGGCGTCGACGTGCCCGAGGCGACGGTGATGATCGTCGAACACGCCGAACGCTTCGGCCTCGCGCAGTTGCACCAGTTGCGCGGCCGGGTCGGGCGCGGTTCGCGGGCGAGTACCTGCCTGCTGCTCTACCAGGACGATCCCCCGCTCGGCGACACCGCCAAGGCGCGGCTCAAGATCATGCGCGAGACCGAGGACGGTTTCGTCATCGCCGAGGAGGATCTGCGCCTGCGCGGCGCGGGCGAGCTGCTCGGCACCAAGCAGGCCGGCACGCCCGACCTGCATTATGCCGATCTCTTCCGCGACGCCGATCTTCTGGCGACCGCCCGCGACGACGCGATGCTGGCGGTCTCGCGCGACGCGGAACTCGCCACGCCGCGCGGCGCGGCCCTGCGCACGCTGCTCTATCTCTTTGAACGCGACGAAGCGGTGCGCTATCTCCGTTCCGGGTAGGAAACGAGAAAACGATGTCAGACCAACCGGACTTCAGGGAGAAGCTGGGGGCGGCGCTTTGCGCGCACCTGCCCGGCGTTGAGGGGATCGGGCCGCTGAAACGCCTGTCGGGCGGCGCCAGCCAGGAAACCTGGGCCTTCACCATCGAAAGCGGCGGCGGCGCGCGCAAGGCGATCCTGCGCCGCGCGCCCGGCGGCGGCGGCCAGGGCGGCACCAGCGGCACAGGCACCGCCATCGGCCTCGCCAACGAGGCGCGGATCATCGAGGCGGCGCGGGCGAGCGGCGTCGCCGCCCCGGCGGTCGAATACGTGCTGACCCCGGACGACGGCGTCGGCGAGGGCTATGTGATGGCCCATGTCGAGGGCGAGACGCTCGCCCGTCGCATCCTGCGCGACGCCGCCTTCGACGCGGTGCGGCCGAAGCTCGCCCGGCAGTGCGGCGCGGCGATGGCCGGCATCCACAAGGCCGACACTTCGGCCATCGCCGACTTCAAGGTCGTGGACGGCCCGGCCCAGCTCGCCCAGTTCCGCGAGCGCTATCTCTCCTACGACCAGCCCAAGCCCGTCTTCGAACTGGCCTTCGCCTGGCTGAAGGAGCGGCTGACCGCGCCGCGTCAGGTGACGCTCGTCCATGGCGATTTCCGCAACGGCAATATCATGGTCAGCCCCGAATCCGGCCTTGCCGCCGTGCTCGACTGGGAACTCGCCCATCTCGGCGATCCGCTGGAGGATCTCAGCTGGATCTGCATCAATTCGTGGCGCTTCGGCATGACCGGCAAGACGGTCGGCGGCTTCGGCAGCGTCGAGGACATGCTGGCCGGCTACGAGGCGGCGGGCGGCGGGCGCTACACGGCCGAGGAGGTCAAGGTCTGGGAGGTCTTCGGCACGCTCAAATGGGGCGTCATGTGCATGAGCATGTATGAGGCCTTCCGCACCGGCTACGACCGCTCGGTGGAGCGCGCGGCGATCGGCCGCCGCTCGTCCGAGACCGAGATCGACCTCGTCAACCTGCTGATCGGGTGATCGCCATGATGGACAAGCCCACCCTTCTGGAAATCGTCACCGCCGTGCGCGAGTTCATCGAGCAGAAGGCGATCCCGGCCCTCTCGGGCCACACCGCCTTTCACGCCCGCGTCGCCGCCAACGCGCTCGCCATCGCCGAGCGCGAAATCGCGGCGGGCGGCCCGGCGGCGGACGCCGAAAAGGCGCGTCTGGTGAAGCTGCTCGGCCGCTCCGGCACCCTCGACGAGCTCAACCGGGCGCTTTGCGTGCGCATCGCGGCCGGCGAGATGACGCTGGAAACGCCCGGCCTCGCCGAACACCTGAAGCAGACGACACTCGACAAGGTGGCGATCGACCAGCCCGCCTATTCCGGCTTCAAGTCGGCGGCCGCCCGCGCAGATCGGGGCGCCGAAGTATGAGCGCCCAGACGAACCCCGCCTGAAGCCAGGCGAAAAGCGGGTTCAGCCAGGCCGGTTCGTGCAGCGAGGGGTAAAAGAAGACGCCGATCCCGTCGGTCCTCAGCAGCCCCGGCAGGAAGACATAGAGCACCGCGAGCACCGCGAGCGCGGCGATGTCCGAGCGCTTGCCGGTCTGGCCGAGGCCGAAGGCGACGAAGATGCCGCAGTCGCGCAGCGCGAAGCCGAGGCCCGCGGCCAGCACCACCGCCGCATCGGCCTGCGTGGCGACATCTGGCGGCAGGTTGTTCCAGGGCACCGCGACGATCGCCACCACGCCGGCGGCGAAGGTCGCGGCATAGGCATAGGCCCAGGCCGGCACCCGCGACAGGAAGGCGATGAGCCGGCCGGACTTGAAGCGGTCGATCAGCCAGCGATAGGCGACGATCTCCTTCGGCTCGAACAGCGCCATCACATAGGTGACGATCCCCAGTGCCGTGCCCGCCTGAATGGCCCGAAGGCCGGTTTCGGCGCCCAGCCCGGCGATGTTGACGCGCCAGGGATCGAAGCCCGCGGCATAGACCGCGACGAAGGCGAGGAAGCCGAGCCAGACGACAGGGCCGTTTCTGACCTGCAATTCCATCCGCATCACGCGGTAATTGCCGATCAGCGTCCAGGCGGCGAAGGCGACCAGCGAGACGATGTAGAACAGGCCTGTGTCATAGCGTTCGCCCCACCAGGCGACATAGGCGACCTGGAACGGGTCCGCCTGTCCGGTCCAGCGGCGCAGCATCGAATCCGGGTCGGCGGTCTGCCAGACGCGCCACACCATCACCGCCGCGCCCAGTCCCGCCAGCTGGTAGAGGAACACGTCGAAGCGCGAATGATTGAGCCGCCGCCGCACGGCGACGAGGCTCGCCAGCATCGCCGCGGCCTGCGACAGCAGCCCGATCGAGACGAAATAGATCGCCTCTGTGGCGACCCCCGTCGGGCCTCTGCTCTCCATCGCGGCATAGAGGATGACCGCCAGGCACATCGCCCCGCCGAGCCAGGCGAGCAGGGTCGAGCCGATCAGCTTGCCCCAGACCATCGTCCAGGGCCGGATCGCCGAAAGCCGCTGGGCGTCCCAGGTCTTGCCGGCGATCTCCTCCACCACGCTCTGCGCCGCGCAGCGCGTGCCCCATACGACGACGACGGCGTAGAAGGCGATCTCGGCCGACAGCACGGCGCTCGACATCGAGCCGGAGGTCAGCGCGAGCAGAAGCACGGCGCCCAGCACCACGACCATCAGCGTGATGCGCCGCTCGGTCAGCTCCAGCCAGACATTGCGCAGGAGTTCCGGGTTCATGGCGCGGCCTTCCGGGTGGTGTCGAGATAGGCCTGTTCGAGCGTGCGCTTCGCCTCGCCGAAGCCGACGACGCCGTAACCGCGCTCGATGGCCGCGCGGATCACGGCGGTGCGACGCGACGGCCCGTCGAGCGCGATCCGGGCGGTCCCGCCCTCCACCTCCGCCGACGCGACGCCCGGCAGAGCGCGCAGGAAGTCGGCGAGGCCCTCGGTCGGGCCCTCCACCTCCAGCGTGTAAAGCGCGCGGTCGTGGACCAGCGAGATCGCCTCTCCGCCCGCCAGCTTGCCGTCCTTGATGATGATCATCGAGGACGAATAGTCCTCCAGCTCCGAGAGGATGTGGGAGGAGACGACCAGCGTGATGCCGCTGTCCCGCAATTCCAGGAACAGTTCCGAAAGGCTTCGCCGCGCGTCGGGATCGAGGCCCGAGGCCGGCTCGTCCAGCAGGATCACCTTCGGCTCATGGACGATCGACTGGCCGATGGCGAGCCGCTGGCGCAGGCCGCGCGACAATTCCGCCGCCCTCTGGTGCATCCGGTCGGTGAGGCCGACCCGCGTCGCCGCCTTCTCCACCGCCGCCGCCACGCGCCTGCCTCTGAGACCATGCGCCAAAGCCGCGAAAGTCAGGCAGCGCCGCACCGACAATTGGTCGTAAAGCCCGAAGAAGTCAGGCAGGAAGCTCAGATCCTCATGTATCCGCCGAGGCTCCCCCCGCGTGTCCCGGCCGTCGATTAGGACGCGCCCGCTATAGGGCATCTCCAGCGCCGCGATGCAGCGCATCAGCGTGGTCTTGCCTGCTCCGTTGGGGCCGACGAGCGCGGTGATGGTGCCCGGTTCGATGCGGAGGCTGACGCCATCGAGCGCCCGCTTGTTCGGATACTCGTAAACGAGATCGTGAACCTCGATCATGCGCACCCGCGGCTGAAGGGCCGGTCGGTCCCCGGCCCGCGCACTATCCCCTGATTCAGCGCCACCCGCCAGCGGCGGCCGTCACTCGTCGAAGGGGGTGATCCGGTAGTCGTAGCCCTTGAAGGCATGCAGGGCGAACTGCGCATAGGAATAGGCGTTGGTCAGCGCCTGATCCCAGCTCATGTCCGCATAGTTGGTGGAGGACGGCCTGTCCTTCGTCCCCACCGGCGTGCCGTTCGGCGACGGCAGTTCCGACGCCACATGGCCGATGCGCCGGTCCACGAAATGGGCGCACTCGTGGACGATCACCGCCGTCTGGAACAGCGGCCCCTTGTCGAGATAGGGCGTGCAGAAATGAATGCGCCGCTCGCGATGCCCCGCAGGACGCGTGACGCCACCCGGCCAGGCATAGGCGAAATCCTTCGTGGTCCAGTCGTCGTCGAAGAACGTGTCCGGGTCGCCGAGCACGCGCTGCATGGTGAAATAGGATCCCAGCAGATCGTTCAGAAAGGCCAGCGTGTTGGGCGCCTGATGGGCGCGGAAATGGGTCCGCACCGCCCTGACGGCGGGCAGGTCCTCGATCCCCGCCATGTTCATCCTGAAGCCTGCCCCCGGCAGCGCCCGCTGCGCCGCCGCCAGCGCCGCGACATGCGTGAGCCAGGCGATCGCCGAAACGACCCAGGCCCGCGCATCGGGCAGCCTGACCCGCGCCTGTCCGCTCGGCACCGGGATCCAGGCGGCAGCGCTCACCGCCTCGGCAATCCGGAGGCTCCGCTCGGCCGCCACGCCGCACCCGAACCGGCAGGTCGTGTGCGGGGCGGCGGCGCGCTTCTCATAGGACGCCATGTCGGCGTCGAGCGCGGCGATGGTCATCTTGCCGACGATATTGTCGGGCGTGCTCTGATAGGCGCGATTGATGATGCCGCGCCGCGTCTTGTAGGCGAGCACCGCATCGGCGGTGCGCGGTCCGTAGCGCCCGGCGGAGGCCTCGGCCGCATCGATCGCCGCATTGTCGACGATCTTCAGCGTCGACTGGATCTTGCGCACATGCGGACCCGTCGCGCCGGGCACGACATGGGCCGGATCGCTGACGGCGCAAGCCTCCAGCGCCTTGTCGCCCGCGAACGCCTTCGATTGCAGGGGCATGGGTCATCCCGCCACTGGGTCTTGGACGGAACCAGTCTAGCAGACCGCCCCGGCAGGCGGGAGCGCCGGGCGGCAAACGAAAAGGGCCGGCGCGGCGACCGGCCCCTCACGCGCGAAGGCTTAACGCCTTCAGGCGCCCATCGCGCCGATGATGGCGACCGAGCAGACGTTGGACGACGGCGCGCCGCCCAGATTGTGGGTCATGCCGATCGACGGGTTCTTCAGCTGACGCGCGCCGGCGCGGCCCTGAAGCTGGAGATACATCTCGTAGAGCATCCGCAGGCCCGACGCGCCGATCGGGTGGCCGAAGCACTTGAGGCCGCCGTCGATCTGGCACGGCACCTGCCCGTCGGCGTCGTAGAAGCCGTTGAGCACATCCTTCCAGCCCTCGCCCTCGCGGCTGATATGCAGGTCTTCCATGGTGACCAGCTCGGTCACCGAGAAGCAGTCGTGCACCTCCATCATCGAGACCTGATTGCGCGGGTCGGTGATGCCGGCTTCCTCGTACGCCTTGCGCGACGCGATGCGGGCGGTGTGGAAATACGAGCCGTCCCACGAATTGTGCTGGCTCTCCAGACCGTTCGACACCGAAAGCTGGAGCGCCTTGACGGTGATCAGGTCCTTCTTGCCGAGCGCGCGGGCGATCTCGGGCGTCGTCACGATCGCCGCCGCCGCGCCGTCCGACACGCCGCAGCAATCGAACAGGCCGAGCGGTTCGGCGATCATCGGGGCGTTGAGGCACATCTCCTCGGTGATCGGCTTCTGGAGGTGCGCCTTGGGGTTCTTCGCGCCGTTGGCGTGGCTCTTGACCGAGACATGCGCGATGGCGCGCTTGAGGTCTTCCTTCGAAACGCCGTGCTTGGTGCGATAGGCGGAGGCGAGCTGGGCGAAATTGCCCGGCGCCGAGCCGTTCGCCATCCACAGCGGATTGAGCGTGCCGGGCTGACCGGTCGGCAGACCGCCATAGCCGGTGTCCTTCAGCTTCTCGACGCCGACCGCGAGCGCGATGTCGTAAGCGCCCGAGGCGACGCCATAGACCGCGCCGCGGAAAGCTTCCGAGCCGCCGGCGCAGAAATTCTCGACCCGCGTCACCGCCACGTTGGGCAGGCGCAGCGCGATCGATGCGGGCGTGCCGCCCTTGCCGACGCCGACCTCGTCGATATGGGTCGAATGCCAGGCGGCCTGGATCATCGAGTTGTCGATGCCAGCGTCCTGAAGCGCCTCGATATAGGCCTCGACCATCAGCTCTTCCGCGCCGACGTCCCAGCGCTCGCCGAATTTCGAGCATCCCATGCCGAGAATGGCGACCTTGTCCCGAATGCCGCTGGCCATGACGCGTTTCTCCCTGAAGCGTGGCGTATGCGCGGCAGGCTACGCCCCTTGCCCGCAGGATCAAGCTGGAAATCGCCCGTTTTCCGCGCTATTCTGTATAGACTAGTCACCGGACTAGTCATTACGGGGGCCGCATGGCGACGAATCCGAGGGAATGGCCGCTCGCCGACGCCAAGGCGAGGTTCAGCGCGCTGGTCGACTACGCCGAAAAACACGGGGCCCAGATCGTCACGCGGCGTGGCCGCCCCGCCGTCGTCCTTCTGCCGATCCGCGACTACGAGCGGCTCCAGGGCAAAGCGCCCGAACGCAGCGCCATCGACTGGCTGCTCGCCCCGGAGGCGCGGATCGAACGCCTGCCCGGCCCCGACCGCCGCGCCTACAAATGGCGCGCCCCGCCGAAGCTCTGAGCCATGCTGTTCCTTCTCGATACGCCCGTCGTCGCCGAACTGCGCAAGCCGCAGCCCCATGCCGGCGTCCTCTCCTGGATTCGCGGCCTCGCGCCGTCCGATGTCGCCATCGCCGCCGTCACCGCCGGCGAGATGCAGGCCGGCATCGAACGCACCCGGCGCAGCCATGGCGCGAAAGCGGGCGAACTCGACCGCTGGCTCGGCGGCCTCTGCGCCGGGATGACAGTGCTGCCGGCCGACGACGCGGTGTTCCGCCTCTGGGCGCGGCTGTCGGCCGGACGCCCGGCCCACCTCTTCGCCGAAACCCTCATCGCCGCGACGGCGCTGCATCACGGCCTGACTGTCGCGACCCGCCATGGCGAGGATTTCACGCCTTATGGCGTCCTGGTCGCCAACCCATTCGGGCGGACGCGCTAGAGCCCGTTCCAGCCGCGATACCAGGCGACGAACCGCGCGAGGCCCTCGTCCAGCGGCGTCGAGGGGCGAAAGCCGTAATCGCGCTCCAGCGCGCTGGTGTCGGCGTGCGTCGCGCGCACATCGCCCGGCTGCATCGGCAATTCGTTGCGGATCGCCGCCTTATCCGTCAGCCGCTCCAGCGTGGCGATGAAGTCGTTGACGCTGACCGGGTTTGAATTGCCGATGTTGTAGAGCCGGTGCGTGCCCTCGCCCGGCGGACCGTCGAGCACCTTCACAATGCCCGCGACGATATCGTCGATATAGGTGAAGTCGCGCGTCAGCACTCCGCCCGCGAAAACGTCGATGGGCCGCCCTTCCAGCAGCGCGGCGGTGAACAGCCAATAGGCCATGTCGGGCCGTCCCCACGGACCGTAGACCGTGAAGAAGCGCAGCCCCGTCTGCGGCATGCCGTAGAGGTGGGAATAGGTGTGGCTCATCAGCTCGTCCGCGCGCTTGGTCGCGGCATAGAGCGAAACCGGCTTCTCCACCGCGTCCGTTTCGGCGAACGGCGCCTTGTCGTTGCCACCATAGACCGACGACGACGACGCATAGACCAGGTGCTTCAGCCCCGCGCCGAGGCCCCGCGCCAGCTCCAGCACGTTGACATGCCCGACCAGATTGGAGCGCACATAGGCGCGCGGGTTTTCGATGCTGTAGCGCACGCCCGCCTGGGCCGCGAGATGGACGATCCGGTCGATCGTCCCCTGCCCCGCCGCGTCGGCCAGAGCCTCCTCGTCGGCGATGTCGCCCTTCACGAAGCGAAAGCCCGGCCGCCCGGCGAGCCGGTCGAGCCGGGCCTGCTTCAGGCGCGGGTCGTAATAGGCGTTCAGCTCGTCGAGGCCGATGACGTCCTCGCCGCGGGCCAGCAGCGCCTCGGCCACGTGGTAGCCGATGAACCCTGCCGCGCCGGTGACGAGAACGGCCATCGCGACCTCCCTATGCCGTCTGCGGCACGGCCTTCCAGAAATAGCGACGGAAGCCGCGCTTCTCGTCGAAATCCTTGATGCGGAAGACCATGCGGACCTCGGCACCGGAATCGAAGGTGCCGCGATCGACGTCGGTGAAGTCGGAAAGGAACCGCCCGCCCTCGGCGAACGTCACCATGCCGTAGTGCTGCGGCGGGTCCATCGAATAGGTCAGGAAGTCGGCCGACCACGACAGCACCTTGGCGCTCAGCTCGGCGAAGCAATACGGGTCCTGCGTGTCGATGGCCCCGCAATTCGGATTGACGCAGATGCGGGCGCGCGGGAACTGCGCCGTGCCGCATTTCGAGCACTTGCCGCCGGTCAGCCCGAACAGCATGTCGCGGCGGCGATAGGCGGTGGTGAGCGCCGTCTTGTTGTCCTTTTCGGCGCGCATCCCCTTCTCAAGCTCGATGAGGCCGTTGAAGCCGAGGAACTTAAGGTAGTTGGTCTCTTCCTTGCGCCGCGCGATCGAGCCGGCGATGCCGGTGCGCTTCGGCAACTTCGCCAGCGCCTCGGTCGCCTCGAACACCAGCACGTCGCAGCCCTGGCCGAAGGCGGCGACGAGGATCTTCTCGCCGGGTTTGGCCTGCTCCAGCGCGTGGACGAGCATCACCAGCGGATGGGCCGCGCCCGTGTCGCCGACATTCGCAGCGAGGCTGTCGCGCACCTTCTCCGGCCCGATGCCGCACTGCTTGGCGATCGTCTGGTCCAGCTTGGCGAAGGGGCACGGCATGACGAAATGGTCGATGGCCGACGGCGCGACGCCCGCATCGGCGAGCGCCGTCTTCACGGCGCGCGGCACGATCTTCGAATAGCCCTCGTCGCGGATCCAGCGCTCCTCCCAATTGTAGTCGTAGTCCTCGCCTTCGCTGCGGAAATGATCGACGAAATCGACGGTCAGCGCGGCATGGCCCAGAAGGCGCGCGATGACGTTCTCCGAGCCGATCTCCAGCGCCGCCGCGCCGTCGCCGAACGACAGCTCCTGGCTCGAGGCCGCCTTGGCCTTGCGCTTCTCCGAGGCGAGTACGACGGCGTGCTTCGAGGAGCCCGCCTTCACCGCGTTGAGCGCGGCGATCAGCGCCGAGGTGGCGGCGCGCTGAGAGCCGCCGATATCCGTCGCCGAGATGGTCTCGGGCAGCGACAGCGCGGCGGCGACGACGCCGGCGTTCTGGCGGTCGGCGAAGGGCGCGGTGGTCGAGGCGAAATAGATCGCGTCCACATGGGCGCGCGCGGTCAGCGGATCGGCCCCCGGCAGGCAGTCGCGCCCTGCTTCGACCGCCATGGTGATCGCATCCTCGTCCCAGTTGGCCATCGAGCGTTCGCCCTTGGCCGAGCCCATCAGGTTCGGCGCGAACCAGGCGTTGGCCGTGGCGACGGCCTTGCGCTGCAGCCTGAGGCGCGGGATGTACCCGCCAAAGCTGACGATGCCGGTCATTGTCGTTTCTCTCCCCAGAGTTCTGAATGGCTCCGCCATCCGGCCTAGCAAATAGGCCGGGGCCGCTCAATCCAACGCGAACGTCAAGGGCACGCCTGCCCTCGCGTCACCCGGACGGGGAAAGGCGATCACTTCGCCGGACGGAAGGTCTCGATCAGCACCGGATTGATCCGCGGGTGGACATACTGGAGCGACAGCCAGACGCGCCCGTCGGCGGGGGTGATCCAGAACTCGTTCCGGAAGTGCCACTTCATGTCTTCCACGTCGCACACCTCGCTCACATGGCGGGTGACGAGCGGCGCGCCGAGAATGGTGATGGTCTCCTCGCCGAAATCCTGGGCGACGCATTCGGCCGTATGGGTGGCGACGCCGCGTTCGGCGGTTTCGAACCAGCGCACGCCCTGGACGGGGCCGGAGGCGCCGGCCGCCGCCTTCACCAGATCCTGCCCTTCCCAGCGCCCGCCGAGCAGGTCGCGCGCCAGGCCCTGGGTGCGGATCAGCCGCCCGCCGCGCAGCACCATGCTGACCTGATAGCCGAGCGTGTACAGCTCGTCGGTCTCGGTCTGGTTGGCAAGCAGGAAGATGAACTGCGGGTTGTTGTCGATGGTCACGCCGATCGAGGCGAAGGGGTATTTCTCCGCCATCGTGCGATCGATCTTGGCCGGCGGCGGGGGCTTGTCGTCTTCCTCCAGCAGGCCGCCGACGACGCCGACGAGGATGCCCCCGGCCTCGCCGAGGCCGCCCTCGCCCGAGGACGAACAGGCGCCGAGCAGCGTGGCGGCGGCGAGCGCGAAGGCGGTGCGTGCGTTGCGGATCGTCGCCATGTCAGAGCCCCGGGGTCACGTCGAGCGCCCAGGTCCGGCGGATCTCCGGCTCGCTGGTTTCGCGCAGCGAATCCCACAGCGGATTCACGTCGTACAGCCGCTGGCCGCCGTCGCGGACGAGCGAGCTGAGATAGGTGGACGTCTCGTACTTGGTGTTGAACGGCGCGATCCAGCCGAACGGCACGCGGATGATGAGGCCCTTGTCGAAGCTGCCTTCGCCGAATTCGTCGAACGGCACGTCGGTCAGCGTCGCATAGGCGCCGATCTCCACGCCGGAATCGAACTTGCGGGTGATCTCGAAGGTCGCGCCGTAGTCGCCGGCCAGATAGCGGCCGACATGGACATTGACGTTCACGCCGCGCCAGCCGGCGTTCTGCCAGTAGAGGCTGACATGGCCGGTGACGACGTCGTAGTCGCGGAACGCGAACATCCGGTCGAAGTCGCGCTGCTTGACGTAATAGAGGTCGGCGCCGATGGCCCAATCCTCTCCGGTCGGCCGCCAGACGATCTCGCCGCCGACACCGCCATACATGTCTTCCAGAAGGCCGGCCTTCACCTGATAGAAGACCTCGGGCGACAGCTTGCCGGTCTTCTGCACTAGCAGCGACTCGATGCCGTGCTGGCCCTCGTCGCGATAGAGGCGGAAATCGGTGCGCACATGCGGCAGCACCGAATTGCCCGGCTTGGGGTCCTTGATCGTGTCGACGAGGTCGGACGTCCAGGAGCCGGAAACCTGCCAGCCGTCCTCGAACGTCACCGAACCGCCGAGCTTCAGCGTCAGCCCGAAGCGGACCGGCTCGTTCGGGTCGAACACCAGCGTGCGGGGGCGCGGCGTGATCGACCAGTCGAAGCGCGGATAGTCCTCGCCGAGGCGGATCGCATCTTCGGGAATGTCCAGCCCGGCCGCCGAGATGCGGGTGTAGTCGATCAGGTTGTCCACCGTGGCGAACTGCTGCACCGCGCGCTCGTAATCGCTGCGCGCCACCAGCACTTCGGTCGACGGGAAGCCGTTCGCCATGCTCGTCAGATAGAAATGCTCGACGCTCGGCGGCAGCGTCGTCAGCACGCGCAGCAGCCGGTGGATCTCTTCGGTCTGACGGTTGTAGCGCGTGTTGTCGTAGAAGACGGCGACGTAATCCGCCTTGAGTTCGATGGCCTCGAGGCCCAGCGACTGCTCCTTGGCCAGCTTCACCAGGCCGTCGATGATCTGCTGGCGCATCGCCGGAACGTCGTTCCAGCGCCCGCTCGTCATGATGTCCTGCATCGAGCCTTGCTGCGGCGCGCCCTCCGCCTCGGCGAGAAGCGCATTGCCGGTGCGCACATGATCGTCGAGCGACCAGTCGCTGCTGGCCGAAGCGTATTGGATGCCGCGCAGGCCGGCCAGATCGATTACCGGCGTGTCCTTGCCCGGCACGCCGCGCGTGACGCTGCGCGGGCGCTGCTCGGGCGGCCGCACCGCGGGCGGAACCGGCGGCTTGTCGAAGACCTTCATGGTCTCGGTCGTCGGATCGAAGCGCAGCGTCATGCGGAAGCTGAACGTGTCGCCGTAGAGATAGGAGGCGGTCGCCTCCAGCAGCGCGTCGAGCCGGTAGGAAAGACCGAAATTGACCTGCGACTTCGGCTCGAAGACGCCGCGCGAGGCCTCGTCGCGGTATTTGTCGCCGCTGTATTCGACGATCGCCTGAAGCCCCTCGATGGGCGTCTGCCAGACGACGCCGCCGAACAGCGAGACGTCGCGGCCGCGGAAGATCGAGTTGAAGAGCGGCCGCCCGCCCTCGTCCACGTTGGGGTCATAGACCGGCCGGTCGTCGAAGCGGTCGTCGATGTAGGAGAACGGATTGCGGAACATCCCGACCGAGCCGAGGCGGCCCCAGCCGAGCCCCAGCGTCACGTCGAAATCCCCGAACGCCTTGGATGCCGCGACGTATTCGCCGCCATAGATGCCGGTGCCGACGATGTCCTGCACGCCGACCGCGACGGCGGGGAAATACTCGGTTTCGTCCAGCAGGCGCAGCTTCAGGCTGAAGCTGCGGTCGAGCAGGTCCTTGTCCTCCAGCGCGAAGTAATTGTTGATCCGCGAATAGCGGAACGAGGCCTCCATCCAGGGGAAGACCTGAAAGCTGAGCGAGGTGCGGAACGATTCGGGGCCTTGCGCCAGAGTGACCGCGAACTCGCCGTCGCTCATCGTGCGCGCCGAGGGCATCTCCAGAAGCCCGGTCTGGCCATAGGTGTTCAGTGGCTGCGGAGCGGGCCAGCGGCCGGATTCGGCTTGCGCCGCCTGCGGAAGCGTCAGTGCGCTGCCCGCCAACAAAGCGCAAAGGAAGGAACGCATCGAATTCTACCCGAGGATGGCGCCAGAGTCGGCCCGAACGAACGCCTTGGCCGCAAGCTAGGAAACGGCGGCGTCACGCGCAAACAAAAAAGGGGACGCCGCCGGGGCGTCCCCTCGTCTGCCGGTGACGGCCGATCAGCCCGGCGTCGGCTGGCTGTCGTTGCTGTCGTCGTCGTCATCCGAGACGGCGATGATGATGCCGATGGCGATGGCCGCGGCGAGCGCGATCAGCCACCAGTTCTGGCTGGACGAGGCTTCCTGGACCACCGCGGCCGGAGCCGGACCGGCGGGCTCGAGCGGCGCGGGCGTCGGCGCGGGCTCGATCGGGGTGCCCTGGCCGTTGGCGAAGGCGACGGTGCTGAGCGAGGCGGCGAACGCCGTCGCAGCGACGAGAGAAACGATCTTCTTCATCTGGTTTGGCTCCTGTTGGCGGCGGATGCAGCGGCGGTTGCAGACGATGCAGGACGCACCACCCGGCGAATCTATGCCCGAAGGCGGTGGTTGCCAATCCTGCGCCGAGGCGCACGACGGCGCAATGACGGCTCTGCAACACCCGGGGGCGCACGCCACCCCTGCGGGGGCCGCGTCGCCATCACAGACTTAGTAGTTGTTCGAATCGTCGTTGCTGTCGTCGTCGTCGTCCGAGACGGCGATGATGATGCCGATGGCGATGGCCGCGGCGAGGGCGATCAGCCACCAGTTCTGGCTCGACGAGGCCTCCTCGACCACCGCGGCCGGAGCCGGACCGGCGGGCTCGAGCGGAGCCGGCGCGGGCGCGGGCTCGATCGGGGTGCCCTGGCCGTTGGCGAAAGCGGCGGTGCTGAGCGAGGCGGCGAACGCCGTCGCGGTGACGAGAGAAACGATTTTCTTCATGTGACGCTCCATCGAGAGACGACCCAGGCGGCGGGTTCCGTGGACGCAAGTCTAGAACGTCGGCCGAAGGCCGCCATAACGACCTCGGCGCGCAGCGGCGGCAAAATGACGCTGCCCAAGAACATGGGGACGCCGCTCCGGCGTCCCCACGGCCTTCCGCGCGAAGCGGCCGGGCTTAGTCCATGGCTTCGTCGTTGCTGTCGTCGTCGTCGTCCGAGACGGCGATGATGATGCCGATGGCGATGGCCGCCGCGAGGGCGATCAGCCACCAGTTCTGACTGGACGAGGCTTCCTCGACCACCGCGGCCGGGGCCGGACCGGCGGGCTCGAGCGGAGCCGGCGCGGGCGCGGGCTCGATCGGGGTGCCCTGGCCGTTGGCGAAGGCGACGGTGCTGAGCGAGGCGGCGAACGCCGTCGCGGTGACGAGAGAAACGATACGCTTCACGAGGAAGTCCTCCAGGATACGGTGACCCCGCCCTCAGGCGAGGGAGCCCCTACAACTCAGTCCGGCTTCTACGAGAGTCGTCCCGGCAAGACAACAGGGCTTCTTGCCCCAGGGCCGTTCGGCCCTGACGGGCCGCCGAAGCGCAGGCCACTCGAAACGGAAAAGGGCGCCCCGAAGGACGCCCCCGCCGGATCGAACTCAGAACGCCGTATCAGGACGCGCTCTGGTTGTCGTTGCTGTCGTCGTCGTCGTCCGAGACGGCGATGATGATGCCGATGGCGATGGCCGCGGCCAGCGCGATCAGCCACCAGTTCTGGCTGGACGAGGCTTCCTCGACCACCGCGGCCGGGGCCGGACCGGCGGGCTCGAGCGGAGCCGGCGCGGGCGCGGGCTCGATCGGCGTGCCCTGGCCGTTGGCGAAGGCGACGGTGCTGAGCGAGGCGGCGAACGCCGTCGCGGTGACAAGCGAAACGATCTTCTTCATCGTGTGGTTCCCCCAAAAAATCCAGAAGCCCCTTCCGAATCGGCATTGGGGCCGCAGCGTCCAAGTACGCCCGGTAACCATACTACAGGTGCGGTCCCTTCGCAATTTGGTCAGTCGGACTGACGCCCGGCGGCGGAACGCGCGCCGAACGCCCCAAAAAGCAAAAGGGGACATCCCAAAGGATGCCCCCTCCGCAAAGTCCGACTCGGACCGTCGATTAGTTGACGGTCTGAGTGTCGTTGCTGTCGTCGTCGTCGTCCGAGACGGCGATGATGATGCCGATGGCGATGGCCGCCGCGAGGGCGATCAGCCACCAGTTCTGGCTCGACGAAGCCTCTTCGACCACCGCGGCCGGGGCCGGGCCAGCCGGCTCAAGCGGGGCGGGAGCGGGCGCCGGCTCGATCGGCGTGCCCTGACCGTTCGCGAAAGCGGCGGTCGTCATCGTGGTGGCGATAGCCGCCGCAGTGGCGAGCGAAAGGAAACGCTTCATAAGATTGATCCTCCAAAGAACGGATTTGTTCTATGTACGGGCCGGATTCGCGTCAACGCGTTCGTGCTGCGTCGCGGCAGAAATTCACCGAAATCGCATTTCGCGCCGTCACCTGTTGCCCAAAAGCCGCAGAAAATGTGCCGTTTTCTGACGATCCGGCGACGGAATGGTGAGCCCAGATGGATTCGAACCATCGACCCCCTGATTAAAAGTCAGATGCTCTACCGCTGAGCTATGGGCCCACGCGCGTGTGCTTATACGAATTCGCCGCCAAGCCTAAGCGAAATTGCGCCGGCCTTCAGCTGGACGGCGCCTCGCCCTCGCCGCCGGTCGCGGCGTGGAATGCGGCGCGGAACGCGGCGAAGGTCCCGCCTGCGATGGCGCTGCGCATCCCCGCCATCAGATCCTGATAATAGTGGAGATTGTGCCAGGTCAGCAGCATCGCGCCGAGGATTTCACCGCTGCGGATCAGGTGATGGAGATAGGCGCGGCTGAAGCGCGTGCAGGCCGGACAGCTGCAGGCGGGATCGAGCGGCGCCGGGTCGTCGGCGTGACGGGCGTTCTTGAGATTGAGCGTCCCCGTCCGCACGAAGGCCTGGCCGTTGCGGCCCGAGCGCGTCGGCAGCACGCAGTCGAACATATCGACCCCGCGCGCCACCGCCTCCACCAGATCGCGCGGCTTGCCCACCCCCATCAGGTAGCGCGGCCTCTGCGCGGGCAACGCAGGCGTCGTCTCGGCGAGCGTTGCGATCATCGCCTCGTGCCCCTCGCCCACCGCGAGCCCGCCGATGGCGTAGCCGTCGAAGCCGATCTCGATCAGCTCGGCGGCCGAGCGGCGGCGCAGCGCCGGATTGGTGCCGCCCTGCACGATGCCGAAC
Source organism: Alphaproteobacteria bacterium (assembly GCA_046348585.1). Taxonomy (GTDB): domain Bacteria; phylum Pseudomonadota; class Alphaproteobacteria; order Micropepsales; family Micropepsaceae; genus JADZAI01. The sequence goes on along the minus strand of JAXMDZ010000003.1, from coordinate 18,854 downwards.
AGCGCACGGCCCTCCGCCGCCTGCTCGCCGAACGCCGCCTTCGACCGCCTCGCCCAGCGCGTGGAGAGCGCCAGCGCCTTCTCCACCGCCGCATCGCTGGCCGGTAGGGCGACGCATTCGTCCAGAACCATCTGGATGTCGGAGCCGAGCAGGCGCTGGATCTCGATCGAGCGCTCCGGCGTCAGCCGATGCTCCGAACCGTCGATATGGCTGCGGAAGACGACGCCCTCCTCGCTCATCTTCCTCAGCGCGCTCAGCGACATCACCTGAAACCCGCCCGAATCGGTGAGGATCGGCCGGCTCCAGTCCATGAAGCGGTGCAGGCCGCCCAGCCGCGCCACCCGCTCCGCCCCCGGCCGCAGCATCAGGTGGTAGGTGTTGCCGAGCAGGATATCGGCCCCGGTCGCCCGCACGCTTTCCGGCATCATCGCCTTGACCGTCGCCGCCGTACCGACCGGCATGAAGGCGGGCGTGCGGATCTCGCCACGCGGCAGCCGCACGAGGCCGGTGCGGGCGTCGCCGTCTGTGGCGTGGATCTCGAACTCAAGTGCGCTCATGGGGCTCCGGCAGGATGAGGCAGGCGTCGCCGTAGGAATAGAACCTGTAGCCCGAGGCGATCGCATGGGCATAGGCCGCCCGCATCGTATCCGCCCCGGCGAGCGCCGACACCAGCATGAAGAGGGTCGAGCGCGGCAGGTGGAAATTGGTCAGCAGGGCATCCACCGCGCGGAAGCGATAGCCCGGCGTGATGAAAATGTCGGTCTCGGCGGCGAAGGGGCGGACCAGCCCGTCCGGCGACGCCGCGCTCTCCAGCAGGCGCAGCGAGGTCGTGCCCACCGCCACGGTGCGCCCTCCGGCGGCGCGGCGCGCATTGATCCGGGCGGCCGTCGCCTCGTCTATGCGGCCGAACTCCGGGTGCATCCGGTGATCGGCCGTGTCCTCGGCCTTCACCGGCAGGAAGGTGCCCGCGCCGACATGCAGCGTCACCGTCTCGCGCGCTATGCCGCGCGCCGCGACGGCCTCCAGCAATCCGGCCGTGAAGTGCAGACCGGCGGTCGGCGCGGCGACCGAGCCGTCATGGGCGGCGAGCAGGGTCTGGTAGTCGGAGCGGTCGCGCTCGTCGGGCGGACGCTTGGCGGCGATATAGGGCGGCAGCGGCATCGTGCCGTGCGCCGCGATGGCCGCGTCGAGCGCCGCGCCTTCCAGCTCGAAGGCGAGCAGCGCCTCGCCGTCCGCCAGCTTCTCGGCGATCAGGCAGCCGAGTTCGCCGTTGAGCGTCAGCCGGTCGCCCGCCTCGATCTTCTTGGCGCCCTTGACGAAGGCGAGCCAGGCGTTCGTCCCCACCCGCTTGTGCAGATTGACGCCGACCTTCGGCCCCAGCAGCGGCTGCGGCCGTTCCAGCGGCGAGGCGGCGCGGGGCGCGCGCACGCCCGTGAACGCTGCCGCCAGCACGCGCGTGTCGTTCAGCACCAGCATATCGCCGGCGTTCAGCAGGCCCGGCAGATCCCCGACCCGCCGGTCCTCCAGCCCCTGCCCCGGCCGCACGACCAGCAGCCGCGCGCTCTCGCGCGGCTCCGCGGGGCGGAGCGCGATCAGCCGTTCGGGCAGGTCGAAATCGAAATCGGAAACGCGCATGGCGGATGTCAGATAGGCCGGACCGCGCCCGGCGCAAAGAGGAAGGGCGCGGATCGCTCCGCGCCCTCGCCCCGGTTCGTTCGGACCTTGCCTTAGCTGTGCGCCAGAACGGCGAGCAGCAGCAGGGCGACGATGTTGGTGATCTTGATCATCGGGTTGACCGCGGGACCGGCCGTGTCCTTGTACGGATCGCCGACCGTGTCGCCCGTGACCGACGCCTTGTGGGCGTCCGAGCCCTTGACGTGCTTCACGCCGTCCTTGTCCACGAAGCCGTCCTCGAACGACTTCTTGGCGTTGTCCCACGCGCCGCCGCCCGAGGTCATCGAGATGGCGACGAAGATGCCCGTGACGATGACGCCCAGCAGCATCGCGCCGACGGCTTCCAGCGCCTCGACCTTGCCGCCGATGTAGAAGACGGCGAAGAACAGGACGATCGGCGACAGGACCGGCAGCAGCGAGGGGACGATCATTTCGCGGATCGCCGCCTTGGTCAGCATGTCCACCGCGCGGCCGTAGTTCGGCTTCGAGGTGCCCGCCATAATGCCCTTGTCCTCGCGGAACTGGCGGCGGACTTCCTCGACCACCGCCTGCGCCGCGCGGCCGACCGCCGTCATGCCCATGCCGCCGAAGAGGTAAGGCAGCAGGCCGCCGATCAGCAGGCCGACCACCACCCAGGGGCTGGACAGCGAGAAGGTCAGAGCGCCCAGGCCATGGAAGAACGAGCCTTCCTTCGCCTCGGCGGCGAAGTACTGCAGGTCCGACGTATAGGCCGCGAACAGCACCAGCGCGCCGAGACCGGCCGAACCGATCGCGTAACCCTTGGTGACCGCCTTGGTCGTGTTGCCGACCGCGTCGAGCGCGTCGGTCGTGTGGCGCACTTCCTTGTCGAGGCCCGCCATTTCGGCGATGCCGCCGGCGTTGTCGGTGACCGGGCCGAAGGCGTCCAGCGCGACGATCATGCCGGCCAGCGCCAGCATGGTGGCGACCGCGATGGCGATGCCGAAGAGGCCCGCCAGCAGGTAGCACGAGATGATGCCGCCCACGATGATGAGCGCCGGCAGCGCCGTCGCTTCCATCGAGACCGCGAGACCCTGGATCACGTTCGTGCCGTGGCCGGTGACCGAGGCCTGGGCGATCGAAACGACCGGGCGCTTGCCCGTGCCCGTGTAGTATTCGGTCACGATCACGATCAGCGCCGTCACGACGAGGCCGATCACGCCGCAGACGAACAGCGTCATGCCGGTGAAGGTGAACGCGCCGCCGCCATAGCTGATCTCCTTGCCGAAGCCGAGGCCCGGCAGGAAGGCGATGACCGCCGCCAGCGCGCCGATCGAAAGGACGCCCGTGGCGATCAGGCCCTTGTAGAGCGCGCCCATGATGTTCTTCGACGGGCCGAGGCGCACGAAGAACGTGCCGGCGATCGAGGTCAGGATGCAGACGCCGCCGATGGCGAGCGGCAGCAGCATCATCGGGACCAGCGCGTCGGTGCCGCCGAAGAAGATGGTGGCCAGCACCATCGTGGCGACCGCGGTCACGGCGTAGGTCTCGAAGAGGTCGGCGGCCATGCCGGCGCAGTCGCCGACATTGTCGCCTACGTTGTCGGCGATGGTGGCCGGGTTGCGCGGGTCATCTTCGGGAATACCCGCTTCGACCTTGCCCACCATGTCGCCGCCGACGTCGGCGCCCTTGGTGAAGATGCCGCCGCCGAGGCGCGCGAAGATCGAGATCAGCGACGCGCCGAAGCCGAGCGCGACGAGCGCGTCGACCACGATACGCTCGCCCGGCGCATGGCCGAGCGGTCCGGTCAGGACGTAGAAATAGACGGTCACGCCCAGCAGCGCGAGACCGGCCACCAGCATGCCGGTGATCGCGCCCGCCTTGAAGGCCGTCGAAAGGCCCTGGGCGAGGCCGAGCCGCGAGGCTTCGGCGGTGCGGACGTTGGCGCGCACCGAAACGAGCATGCCGACATAGCCGGCGATGCCCGACAGCACCGCGCCGATGACGAAGCCGATCGCCACCCACAGGCCGAGCAGCACGCCGACCAACACCGCCACGGCGGCGCCGACGATGGCGATCGTCGTGTACTGGCGGTTCAGATAGGCGTTCGCGCCTTCCTGAATCGCCGCGGCGATTTCCTGCATGCGGGCGTTGCCCGCGCTCTGGGCCATGATCGACGTCGTCGCCCACAGGCCATACAGGATCGACGCGACGCCGCATCCGATGATGGCCCACAAAACCATTGTTGTATCCACGGCTGACCTCTCGATTGAATGTCGAAGGTCGGACTTGGCCGGTTGCAGGCGCAATCGCTGTTGCGCACCCCAAAAGCCGCTTCCATCCGAGCGCCAGCGGGAAAGCCCCTCCCGGCCGCGTCTGCGGCCAGCCCCCCACTGAGAAGCGCGGGGCTTATGCCAAATGCGGAGGGTGATGGCAACGCCGGGATAACCCTGTCCCGAACCCTGCCCTCAGTGGGTCGCGGGGGCCGCGGCCTTCGGCTCGGGTTCCGGCTCCTCGATGGGCGGCAGCGGGTTCAGCGAGGGATCGTCGGTCTGGATGGTGTCGCGGAAGCTGATTTCGGTGAACGCCCCGGTCCCGACGATGGCCTCGGCGGCCGTCAGAAGCCGCTTTTTCAGCCCGTCGCCGTCGATGACCTTGGGATCGCCCCCCAGCGCGATCGATTCCCGATGGGTCTCCCGCAGCATGGCGTCCATGATGTAGGGAACCTTGTCGCGCGCCTTGGCGGCGGTATCGCCGTCCTTGGCCCGCAGCAGCACCCGCATATAGGCGTAGTGGTAAAGGCGGCCGTTGACCGTCACCGGCGCGACCAGCATCGGCAGCTCCAGGGCGTTGAGGTCGCCGGGATTGGCCTTCTCCCCCTCGCCTTCCGCCGCCCCATGGCCGCCCTCCCCGCCTTCCTCTCCCCCGCCGGAGGCGAAAGCAGGCGCGGCGGCCAGCAGGACGGCAAAGGCGAGAACGGCAAGGCGCATGGGCCGCAGTCTCGCCGCCAACCGCTTAAGCGCGGGTTAGCGGGCGAAATGGTCGAAACCGCCCGCCGCCAGCGCCATGTCCGCACCGTCCGGCCCGAGCACCCGCACCCCCGCCCCCCGCTCCACGACGCCGATCGCCGTCACCGCCACCCCAGCCCGGCGCGAAGCCGCCTGCACCGCCGCCAGACGGCGCGGCGGCACGGTAAAGGCGATCTCGTAGTCGTCCCCGGCCCCGAGCGCCCGGCCGAGCGCCGCCGGGTCGCCCCGCACGATGGCCCGCCCGGCCGCCGACAGCGGCGCCTCGCCCGCCCGGATCGTCAGGCGCACGCCCGACTGGCGAGCGATATGTCCCAAGTCCTGAACCAGCCCGTCCGACACGTCGAGCGCGGCGCTGGCGATCCCCCGCAACGCCGGCCCCAGCCCGCTCCGCGGCTGCGGCAGCCGGTAGCGCCCGACAAGGAACCGCCGCTGCGCCGGCGTCAGGCCCGCGTGCGGACGGAGGCTCTCCTCCAGCCCGAACCCGCCATCCCCGATAGTGCCGCTGACGCAGACAATATCCCCCACCCGAGCCCCCGCCCGGCGCAGCATGGCGGTCCCCGGAACCTCGCCATACATGGTCACGCCGAACGTCGCGGGGCCGGGCGTCGCCACCGTGTCCCCGCCCAGCAGGACGACGCCGAAGCGCTTCTGGTCGGCCTTGAGGCCTTTCGCGAAGGCGGCGATCCAGCCCGGCGCGACGCCGCGCGGGAACACCGCCGTCAGCAGATAGCCGCGCGGCGTCGCGCCCTTGGCGGCGAGATCGGAGAGATTGACCCTCAGCAGCTTGCGGGCGACGAGATCGGGCGGATCGCCGGGCAGGAAGTGGACGCCCGCGACGATGGCGTCCGCCGTCACCACCAGGCTGCGCCCCTTGCGCGGACGGATCATCGCCGCATCGTCGCTCAGGCCGAAAGCCAGCGGCGCGGCGGCGCTCAGCGGCGCGAAATGCCGCGCGATGAGATCGAATTCGCCCGCGCCCGTCACCGGGCCGCGTCTGCGAACTCGTCCGGCCTCAGCCGCCGGGCGAGCGTATTGAGAACGCCGTTGGCGAATTTCACCTCGTCGCCGCCGAAGAAGGCGTCGGTCACGCGGATATACTCGTCCAGCACGACCTTGGCCGGAACGTCGGCGCGGCCGAGCAGCTCGTAGGCCGCGGCCCGGAACACGGCCCGCAGCGTCGCGTCGATGCGCTCCAGCGGCCAGCCCGCCGCCAGCGTCCCGGCGAGCGCCCGGTCGATCTCGACCTGCCGCGCCACGACGCCGTTGACGATGTCCGCGAACAGCTTCTCGTCCGCGTCGGCGAGCGTCTCGCCCTGCGCCGCGTCCTCGCCGAAACCCAGGCGGTGCGAGCGGAACTCGGCGACCACCTCGCCCGCGTCCTCGCCGCCGAACTCCATCTGGTACAGAGCCTGCGCCGCGGCGAGCCGGGCGCGGCTGCGCGTGATGCGCGGCTTGCTCATGCCTCGAGGCCCAGCTGGCGCCGCCAGACGATCATGGCGAGGGCCGCCGCCGCCGCCCCGCCGCCCTTGTCCAGCTTCTCGGCGCTCGCCCGTTCCCAGGCCTGCTCCTCGTCCTCGACGGTCAGGATGCCGTTGCCGATGGCGACGCCTTCCAGCGTCAGCGTCATGATCCCGCGCGCCGACTCGTTGGAGACGATCTCGTAGTGGGTCGTCTCGCCCCGGATCACGCAGCCGAGCGCGACGTAGCCGTCGAAGGGCCGCTTCAGCGTCTCCTCGTCCGAGGCCTCGACCGCCATGCGGATCGCATAGGGGATCTCCAGCGCGCCCGGCACGCTGACCCGCTCCCAGGTCGCGCCCGCCTGCTCCAGCGCCATGCGCGCGCCCTCGAACAGCGCGTCGGAGATGTCGTCGTAGAAGCGCGCCTCGACGATGAGGAGATGCGGCTTGGCGGCCATGTCAGGATTCTTCCTTCGGGATGTTCCGGTAGCCGGTCACGGTCAGGCCGTAACCGTCGATGCCGACGATGGTCTTGCCCTGCGAGCGGGTCATCAGCTCCATCTCCTTGATGCCGAGATCGAGCAGGATCTGCGCGCCGACGCCGTATTCCTTCAGCAGCCCGCTGCGCTGCGCCTCGATGTCGTCGTAGCCGCGCAGATATTCCGAAATCGCAGTGTCCTTGGTGTCGCGGATCAGCACGATGACCCCGCGCCCGTCCCTGGCGATCTCGCGCATCGACTGGCGCAGCAGGTCGTTGCGCCCGCCCTTGGCGGCGAACAGATCGTCGAACACGTTGAGCGCATGCATGCGCACCGGCACCGGGCCGGGAGCGGTCACGTCGCCCTTCACCAGCGCGATATGCTCGGCGTATTCCAGCGTGTTCACATAGAGATACAGCTTGAACTTGCCGCCATACTCGCTCTCGATCTCGGTCTCGATCTCGCGCTTGATCGGGTGGTCGTATTTGCGGCGATAGGCGATGAGGTCGGCGATGGTGCCGATTTTCAGCCCGTGCAGTTGGGCGAAGGGCACGAGGTCCGGCAGGCGGGCCATGGTGCCGTCGTCGTTCATGATCTCGCAGATGACGCCGGCGGGATAAAGCCCGGCGAGCCGCGAGATATCGACCGCCGCCTCGGTATGGCCGGTGCGCACCAGCACGCCGCCGGTGCGCGCGACCAGCGGGAACACATGGCCGGGCGAGACCAGATCGTCCGGCCCCTTGGTCGCGTCGATGGCGACCGAAATCGTGTGCGCGCGGTCGTGCGCGGAGATGCCGGTGGAGATGCCCTCCTTCGCCTCGATCGACACCGTGAAGGCGGTGCCGTGGCGAGTGCGGTTGTCCATCGCCATCGGATTGAGGCGCAGCTTCTCGGCCCGCTCGCCGTTCAGCGCCAGACAGATCAGGCCGCGGCCGAACTTCGCCATGAAGTTGATCGCCTGCGGCGTCGCCATCTGGGCCGGGATAATGAGGTCGCCCTCGTTCTCGCGGTCCTCGGCGTCGACCAGGATGAACATGCGCCCGTTGCGGGCGTCCTCGATGACGTCTTCGATCGAGGAAATGTAGTCGGTGTATTCGTTCATGGCGGCGCGCGCCTTCAATTCGCGGTTCTGATGCGTTCCACGTAGCGCGCCAGCGCGTCGATCTCCAGATTGATGCGCTGTCCCTGCGTCATCTGCCCGAAGGTCGTCTCCGTGAAGGTGTGGGGGATGATGTTGACCCCGAAAATGTCGCCCTCGACCTCGTTGACGGTCAGCGACACGCCGTCGATGGCGATGGAGCCCTTGTGCGCGATGTAGCGCATCAGTTCGGCCGGCGCGCGGAAGCTGAAGCGCCACGACTGACCCTCGGGGCGGACCGACAGCACCGTGCCGACGCCGTCGACATGGCCGCTGACGATATGGCCGCCCAGCTCGTCGCCGACCCGCAGCGCCCGCTCCAGATTGACCGGCGTTCCCACTTTCCAGTCGCCGATGGTCGTCTTCGACAGCGTCTCGGCCGAGGCCTCGACCGCGAACCAGCCCTGCCCGTCGGTGACGCCGCGCCGCACGACGGTCAGGCACGGCCCCGAACAGGCGATCGAGGCGCCGATGGCGATGCCCGCCACGTCGTAGGACGTGTCGATTTCGATGAGCGTGTCGCCGGGCTTCGAGATCGCCCGCACGCGGCCCTTGTCGGTGATGATGCCGGTGAACATGCGCGTTCTTCTACGCGCGCGCCGCCCAGGTTTCCAGAACGTCTTCTCCGGCCCGCTCGGTGCGGACCAGATCGAAGCGCGGCGCGGCCTCGGGGCTGTCCACCCCCATTGCGGCGATCGAGGCGAGACCGTCGCCGCCCATGACCAGCCCCGACCGGAAGGCGACGATCCGGTCGATCAGCCCGGCCCTGATCAGCGCCCCGGCGATCCGCCCGCCGCCTTCGACCAGCACCCGCGTCAGGCCGCGCTCGCCCAGCGCCGCCGCCGCCCGCGCGAGGTCGAGTTCGCCCGTCTCCGTCACTGGGACGCCGACGATCTCGGCCCCGAGATCGCGGAACGCCGCCGCCCGCCCCCGGTCGGCGTCGGGACGGGCCAGCAGCCAGAGCGGCTGGGCGCGTGCCGTTCGGGCGAGGCGCGAGGTCAGCGGCAGGCGCAGCCGTGCGTCGGCGACGATGCGCACCGGCCTGCGGTCTTCCAGGCCCGGCAGGCGTACATCCAGCATCGGATCGTCGGCGATCGCCGTGCCGATCCCGGCCAGCACCGCGTCGCTTTCGGCCCGCAACAGGTGGCCGCGCGCCCGCGCCGCCTCGCCGGTGATCCAGCGGCTCGCCCCGTTATGGGCGGCGATCCGCCCGTCCAGCGTCATCGCGGTCTTGAGCGTGAAAAAGGGGCGGCCCTTGAGGACGCGGGTCAGGAACCCCGCCGTGACCTCCACTGCCTCGGCGGCCAGCACGCCGGTCGTCACCGCGATCCCGGCCGCCTCCAGCCGCGCGAAGCCCTGTCCGGCGGTGCGCGGATCGGGGTCCCGGATCGCCGCCACCACCCGCGCCACCCCGGCGGCGATCAGCGCGTCGGCGCAGGGCGGCGTCTTGCCGTGATGGGCGCAAGGCTCCAGCGTCACATAGGCGGTGCCGCCCTTGGCGCGCAGCCCCGCCTCTTTCAGCGCCTCTGTCTCGGCGTGCGGGCGGCCCGAAGGCTGGGTCCAGCCGCGTCCGGCGACGCGGCCCGCCGCATCCGTAACGACGCAGCCGACGGAAGGATTCGGCCACGTCCGGCCGAGGCCGCGGCGCGCCAGCAGCAGCGCCGCCGCCATATGGCGGGCGTCAGTCCTCGCGGCGTCCGTCACCGCCGCCCCGTCCGTATTGCTGATCGACGAATTTCTCGAAGTCGTTCACTTCGCGGAAATTGCGATAGACCGAGGCGAAGCGGACATAGGCGACCGGATCGAGGGTCTTCAGCCCCTCCATCACCAGCGCGCCGATCTCCTTGGAGTCGATGTCGGTCTCGCCCATGCTCTCAAGGCGGCGCACGATCGAGGAAACCAGCCGCTCCACGCGCTCCGGCTCGACGGGGCGCTTGCGCACCGCCTTCTCGATCGAGCGGAACAGCTTGTCGCGGTCGAAGGCCTCGCGCTTGCCGTGCTTCTTGACCACCGTCAGCTCGCGCAGCTGCACGCGCTCGAAGGTGGTGAAGCGCGCATTGCAGGCCGGGCAGAAGCGGCGGCGGCGGATCGCCGTGTTGTCCTCGGTGGGACGGCTGTCCTTGACCTGTGTTTCTTCCGATCCGCAGAAGGGACAGCGCATGGGATCGTCCTAGCTATAGATGGGGAAGCGGGCGCAGAGGTCGAGCGCGCGGGCGCGCACCCGTTCCTCGACCAGCGTGTTGCCTTCGGGGCTGTTGGCGTTGAGCCCGTCCAGCACCTCGACGATCATCTCGCCGATCTGCTTGAACTCGGCCGTGCCGAAGCCGCGCGTCGTCCCGGCGGGCGAGCCGAGGCGAATGCCGGAGGTGAGCGCCGGCTTCTCCGGATCGAACGGAATGCCGTTCTTGTTGGCGGTGATGTGGGCGCGCTCCAGCGCGTGCTCGGCGACCTTGCCGGTCACCTTCTTCGGCCGCAGGTCCACCAGCATCAGATGCGTGTCGGTGCCGCCCGAAACGATATCCAGCCCGCCCGCCTTCAGCGTCGCGGCGAGGATCTTGGCGTTCTCCACGACGTTACGGGCATAGAGCTTGAAGTCCGGCCGCAGCGCCTCGCCGAAAGCGACCGCCTTGGCGGCGATCACATGCATCAGCGGCCCGCCCTGAAGGCCGGGGAAGACGGCGGAGTTGATCTTCTTCGCCAAGCCCTCGTCATTGGTCAGGATCATGCCGCCGCGCGGGCCGCGCAGCGTCTTGTGGGTGGTGGTCGTCACCACATGGGCGTGTTCGAGCGGGTTGGGGTGCGCTCCGCCCGCCACCAGCCCGGCGAAATGCGCCATATCGACCATGAAGACCGCGCCCACCTCGTCCGCGATGGCGCGGAAGGCGGCGAAGTCGATGATGCGCGGATAGGCCGAACCGCCCGCGATGATGAGTTTCGGCCGGTTCTCGCGGGCGAGGCGCGCGACCTCGTCCATGTCGATGCGGTGGTCGTCGGGCCGCACGCCATAAGGCACCGGCTTGAACCACTTGCCCGACATGTTGGCGGGCGCGCCGTGCGTCAGGTGACCGCCCGCCGCCAGGTTGAGGCCCATATAGGTGTCGCCCGGCTGCATGACCGCCAGGAACACCGCCTGATTGGCCTGCGCGCCCGAATGGGGCTGCACATTGGCGAATTTGGCGTCGAACAGGCGGCAGGCGCGCTCGATCGCCAGCGTCTCGGCGATATCGACCATCTCGCAGCCGCCGTAATAGCGCCGGCCGGGATAGCCTTCGGCGTATTTGTTGGTCAGCACCGAACCCTGCGCCTCAAGCACCGCGCGCGAGACGATGTTCTCCGAGGCGATCAGCTCGATCTGGTCCTGCTGGCGCTTCAATTCCTTGGAAATCGCGCCGAAAAGCTCGGGGTCGCTCTCGCCCAGGCCGCTTGCGAAGAACGACCGGATGGAGGCGGCGGAGGACGGGGATGGGGTGGCGGTCATGGGATTCCCGGCGATACGAGGCGCCGCCTTATAGCCTAGCCCCGCCCACGGCGCACTACATCTAGCGGGCATATAGCGATATGTAATAACGCCGGACGGACGGCCAGACTTCTTCTACTAAAATTTGCACCTAGAGATTGTGGTGGCTGAAAAACTTGCTATGAACTGGATGCATCGCCATCGATTCACAGGAAAGATTCGGCATGTCCAAGGATGACAACGGTGTAATCTCGGCCGAGAAGTCGGATTTGCTGGAATACGCGACGGGGATCGTCGCCGCCTATGTCGGGCGTAACCAGATTCCGCAGACCGACCTGCCGGCTCTGATCAAATCTGTCTTTGACGCGCTGGCCGGCGTGTCGCAGCCCCTGGCCGAAGTCCCGGTCGCCGGCGAACTCAAGCCCGCCGTTCCGGTGAAGAAGTCGGTCACCGACGACTTCATCATTTGCCTTGAGGACGGCGCCAAGCTGAAGATGCTCAAGCGCTACCTGATGACCCATTACAACATGACGCCGGACGAATACCGGGCGAAGTGGAAGCTGCCGGCCGACTATCCGATGGTCGCCCCCAACTACGCCCAGGCCCGCTCGGAAATGGCCAAGCGCATCGGCCTCGGCCGCCTGACGCCCGCCTCGGGCCGGGGCCGCAAGAAGAAGGCCTGAGCCTTCTTTTCTGCCGTCAGACGATGATGCCCCGCCCGGAAACGGGCGGGGTTTCGTTTTGCGTGTCCCCCTCGGCGCGCTGCGTGCGCCCCAGCGCCCGCATCAGCTTGCCGACCGCCAGCTTCTCCAGATCGCGCTTGGGCGTGCTTAGAGGCCCGAGCACACTCGCCTCGACACCGCTCTCCGCGTCGATGGCCGTCGCCCGCATCGCGTTCCCCTGCCGCGCAAACTCAATATAAATCTCGCCCGCCCCCGGCGGCCCCCCGCGCCTGTCCGGCCGATCAGGCGGCACGCCGGATCTTGAGCCGGCGCCAGCAACGGTCGAGCGCCGCCACCAGTTCCGCCAGCTTGTCGTCGCCATGGGTCGGCGACGGGGTGAAGCGCAGCCGCTCAGTGCCGCGCGGCACGGTCGGATAGTTGATCGGCTGAACGTAGATGCCGTACTCGAACAGCAACTCGTCCGCGACCGCCTTGCACTGCACGGGATCACCGACCAGCACCGGCACCATGTGCGAGACCGAACTCTCCATCACGGGCAGGTTCGCGGCCTTCAGCATGGCTTTCAGCTTCGCCGCTTTGGCGTGCAGCAGGTCGCGCTCGGCGGTGCTCTCCTTCAGGTAGCGCACGCTCGCGAGCGCGCCCGCCGCCAGCACAGGCGACAGCGAGGTGGAGAAGATGAAGCCCGGCGCATAGGAGCGCACGCAATCGACGATCCGGGCGCTGGCGGCGATATAGCCGCCCATGACGCCGAACGCCTTGGCGAGCGTTCCTTCCATGATGTCGATGCGGTGCATCACGCCGTCGCGCTCGGCGACGCCGGCCCCGCGCGGTCCGTACATGCCGACCGCATGAACCTCGTCGAGATAGGTCAGCGCGCCGTATTTCTCGGCGAGATCGCAGATCGCCCCGATGGGCGCGATGTCGCCGTCCATCGAATAGACGGACTCGAACGCGATCAACTTGGGCGTCTCGGGATCGTCGGCGGCGAGCAGTTCTTCCAGATGGGCGAGATCGTTGTGCCGGAAGACGCGGCAGCGCCCGCGCCCGCGCTTGATCCCCTCGATCATCGAGGCGTGATTGAGCGCATCGGAATAGATGATGAGGCCGGGCAGGATGTTCTGCAGCGTCGAGAGCGTCGCGTCGTTCGAGACGAAGCCGCTGGTGAACAGCAGCGCCGCCTCCTTGCCGTGCAGGTCGGCGAGTTCGCGTTCCAGCTCGACGTGGAAATGCGTGGTGCCCGAGATGTTGCGCGTGCCGCCCGAGCCAGCGCCGACCGCCTCGATCGCCTCGTGCATCGCCGTCGTCACGACGGGATGCTGGCCCATGCCGAGATAGTCGTTGCTGCACCACACGGTGATGGAGCGTTTGCCTTGGGTTTCGCTGGCATGATGGACCGCGCGCGGGAACGAACCTCGCTGGCGCTCGATATCGATGAAGACCCGGTAGCGGCCCTCGTCCTTGAGAGCCCCGATCGCATCATCGAAGTACTTTTCGTAGTCCATGGGCCCTGCCCCAGGAATTCGTCGGAGCCGGTGTGCCCGCCCGGTTAACGAGGGTCAAGTGTGGCGATTACTTATCTGTTACAGAGAGTTGAGAACGGTTCTTAATAGCGCTGGCCGGTCGGTCATGATCCCGTCCACGCCCAGGGCGACCAGCCGCCGCATCTCGGCCTCGTCGTCGATGGTCCAGACATGAATCTGGAGCCCGTGCCTGCGCGCCGCCCGCACGGCCGCCTCGTCCACCAGACGGAAGCGGCCCTGCCGCACCGGGATCTGCACGCAGTTCGCGCCGAAGCGCCCGGTCGGGATGCGCCGCTTGGCGAGCCAGAACCGCACCACCTCTTTCGGCCCCATCGAAGTGCAGGCGTCCGGCCCGAAGGCGGCGCGAACGCGGCCGATCCGGGCATCGGAGAACGAGCCGACGCAAACCCGGTCCAGCGCATTCAGCCGCTTCAGCAGCGCGATCAGCGGCTCGACCGCGTTGTCGTGCTTGGGGTCGATATTGACCTTCAGCTTCGGCCAGGCCGTCAGCAACTCCTCCAGCAGCGGGATCGGCTCCGCCCCCCCGATCCGCGCATTGCGGATCTCGGCGTAGTCGAGGTCGGCGATCCGCCCCTTCGCGTCGGTCACCCGGTCGAGCCGGTCGTCATGGAAGGACAGCAGCACGCCATCGCGCGTCGCATAGGCATCGGTCTCGACATAGGCGTAGCCGAGATCGACGGCGTACTGGAACGCCTTCATCGTGTTCTCGGGCGCTTCCAGCGCGCCGCCGCGATGCGCGAAGGCGAGCACGCCCTCGTGTTGCAGATATGGATGCAGGTCCGTCATGCGCCTCTCCCCGGCGCACCATGCCCGCTTTCCATGCCGATCTGAAGACGTGCCGGCCGCGAGGCTAGAACAGGCGAAGGCCCGCCGGCGCGATCCGCGCGGCGGGCCTTTGCGAAACACGAGGCCGCCGGAGCGGCCGCCGCTTACAGGCGGAAGCGGATCTGGTCGGCCCAGTAGCGTTCCAGACGGCGCAGCGAGTCGTTCAGCGTCCCGAAGGTCGCCGCGTCGATGCCGCCCACCTTGTCCACCGACAGCGTGTGGCGGTCGAAGAGACCCGCGCACAGCTTGTGCACCACCCGGCCTTTTTCCGTCAGGCGCACGCGCACCGAACGGCGGTCGACTTCCGACCGGGCGTGGTTGATGTAGCCCATGTCGACGAGCTTCTTGAGATTGTAGGAGACGTTCGAGCCGAGATAATGCCCCCGCGTACGCAGCTCGCCCGCCGTCATCTCGGCGTCGCCGATATTGAACAGCAACAGCGCCTGAACCGAGTTCACGTCGCGGATGCGCACGCGCTCCAGTTCGTCCTTGATCACGTCGAGAAGCTGACGATGCAGCCGCTCGATGCGATTGAGCGTCTCCAGATAGAGCGGCTTCAGCTCGGCCGAGCTTTCCGGCGCTGCCGGCAGTTCGGGAGCATGAGGCACGCGGGCCTTCAGAGCGACGTTCATTGCGAATTTTCCGCCTTATCCACCACCACTGCGGGGAAGATACGCGGTCAGGCTTAAGCGCCGGTCAAAGAACGGGGTGAATCCCCGGTTAAGCTTGATTTCCCGAACGCAACTTTACGCGTCCGCCGTCCATTCGTGGGCGAGCGGCGCGAAATAATCGTCGATCATCCAGGGCTTTACGTCCTCAAGCCGGGCGGGCTCCCAACGCGGCGCGCCGTCCTTGTCGAGGATCGTCGCCCGCACGCCCTCGTAGAAATCGTGTCCCTTCTGGACGCGCTCGGTGATGCGGAACTCCAGCGCCATGCATTCGCGGAACGACAGATGCCGCCCGGCGAGGATTTGGCGGAAGGCGATCTTGAGGCTGGTGGGCGACTTGGTGCGGATCGTCGCGGCGTTCGCCTTTGCCCACTCGCCCGGATCGGCGTCGAGGCTGGCGAGGATCTCCTCGACGCTCTCGCCGCCGAAATGGGCGTCGATCTGCCCTGCCACGGCTTCGATGGGCGCGCCCGCCGGCGCCTCGGCATAGGCCCGCAGCGCCCGCTCCGGCCCTTCATGAGCCAGCGCCTCGACGATGGCGTCATAGGCGGCGAAGGGCGCGACATGGGTCGCAAGGCCGAGATGACGCAGATCGGCGGCCTTCAGCCGCGCGCCGGTGAGGCCGAGATAGAGCCCGATCCGGCCCGTCAGCCGCGACAGGAAATAGGTGCCGCCGACATCGGGGAAAAGGCCGATCCCGGTTTCCGGCATGGCGAAGGTCGTGGTCTCGCAGGCGACGCGATGCGAGCCGTGCAGCGCGACGCCCACCCCGCCGCCCATGACGATGCCGTGCATCAGCGCGACATAGGGCTTGGGGTATTCCTTGATCAGCGTGTTGAGCCGGTATTCCTCGCCCCAGAAGGCGCTGGCGTAGGCGGTGCCCGCCTTGCCGCTGTCGTAGAGCGCCCGGATGTCGCCCCCGGCGCACAGCGCCCGCTCGCCCGCGCCGCGGATCGCCACCGCGTGCACATGCTCGTCCTTCGCCCACGCCTTCAATTGCAGCGTCAGCGCCCGCACCATGTCGAGCGTCAGGGCGTTGAGCGCCCTGGGGCGGTTCAGCGTGACGAGACCGAGCGTCCCGCGGCGCTCGAACAGGATTTCGGCCTCGCTCATTCGCCGCCCGCGCGCTCCAGCAGCAGCCGCGCCGCCCGGCGTTTGGCCCGGCGGTCCGAACTGTAGCCGCCGAACAGCAGCGCCCCGTAGGACCACAGCATCAGCGACCCGAACAGCCCGTCGAGCGACATGTCGAGATTGGGAAAGACCAGGCCGAAATTCGCCGCCGCCAGCGAATCCAGCGCCATGCCGGGCAGCACGAAGCCGATCGCCGCCAGCGCCCGGTTCTCGGGCAGGACCTTCAGCACGCCCAGATAGACGACCATGAAGCCCCACAGCAGCGGCCCGGCCACGATGAACAGGACCGAGATCGCCAGGATGTCCGGATAGAAGAACATCTGGCCGTAGAAGCGGAAGGCGAGCGTCGCCAGAACCCAGAGGATGAAACCGACGATCGAGTGATAGATCATGGCCTGCTCCTATTGCCGCAACAATTCGCGCGCGACGATCATACGCATGATCTCGTTGGTTCCCTCCAGAATCTGGTGCACGCGCAGATCGCGCACATGCCGCTCCAGCGGGAAGTCCTTCAGATAGCCGTAGCCGCCGTGAATTTGCAGCGCCTCGTTGGCGACCGCAAATCCCATATCGGTGGCGTGGCGCTTGGCCATGGCGCAGTACATCGTCGCCTTGGGGTCGCGGGCATCGAGCCTTGCGGCGGCATGGCGGATCATCAGGCGCGAGGCTTCGAGGTCGGTCGCCATGTCGGCCAGCTTGAATTGCAGGCCCTGAAAGTCGGACAGCGGACGGCCGAACGCCTTGCGCTCGGTCAGGTAGTTGCGCGCCGTCTCCAGCGCCGAGCGCGCGGTGCCGAGCGAGCAGGCGCCGATGTTCAGCCGGCCGCCGTCGAGGCCCATCATGGCGAAGCGGAACCCCTCGCCCTCCTTGCCGACGAGATTGGCGGCCGGCACCCGGCAATCCTCGAAGGTGACGGTCCCCGTCGGCTGGGCGTTCCAGCCCATCTTGCGCTCGGGCTTGCCGAACGAAAGGCCGGGCGTGCCCTTCTCGATCACCAGGCACGAGATGCCCTTCGGCCCGTCCTCGCCGGTGCGCACCATGCAGACATAGATGTCCGAATGGCCCGCGCCGGAGATGAACGCCTTGGAGCCGTTCAGCACGTAGTGATCGCCGTCCCGCACCGCCCGGGTGCGCAGCGCCGCCGCGTCCGATCCCGAATTGGGCTCGGTCAGGCAATAGCTGGCGACGTGCTCCATCGTCGTCATCTTCGGCAGGAAGCGATGGCGCAGCTCGTCCGAGCCGAAGCGGTCGATCATCCACGAGGCCATGTTGTGAATGGTGAGATAGGCCGCCGTCGCGGTGCAGCCCCAGGACAGCTCCTCGAAGATGATCGCGGCGTCGAGACGGCTCAGTTCCGAGCCGCCGACATCGCCCTTGATGTAGATCGCCGCGAAGCCGAGTTCGGCCGCCTGGCGCATCTCCTCCACCGCGAAATGCCCGCTCTCGTCCCAGGCCGCTGCCTTGGGGCGCAGATGGGATTCGGCGAAGGCGCGGGCGGTATCCTGGAACGCGCGCTGGTCCTCGGTCAGGTCGAAATTCATGGCGGACTCCCTTGGACGGCGTGATACTGGACGTGGCAGATTTCCGCCAGTTCCGCCAACGCAAAGAAGCCGATCGTGACCGCCTCCTTTCCCGCCCTGCGCATGCGCCGCCTGCGCCAGTCCGACTGGTCCCGCCGGATGGTGCGCGAGACGTCGCTCTCGCCGAACGACCTGATCTGGCCGCTTTTCGTCTGCGCCGGAACGGGCGTCGAGGAGGCGGTCCCCTCGATGCCGGGCGTCGCGCGGCTTTCGGTCGACCTCATCGGCAAGGCCGCAAAAGAGGCCGAAGGGCTCGGCATTCCCTGCGTCGCGCTCTTTCCGTTCACGCAGGCCGAGGCAAGGTCCGAGGACGGGCGCGAGGCCCTCAACCCCGACAATCTCGTCTGCCGCGCCATCGCCGCGATCAAGGCGGCGGCCCCCGGCGTCGGCGTCCTCTGCGACGTGGCGCTCGACCCCTATACAAGCCACGGCCATGACGGGCTGCTGAAGGACGGCCGCATCCTCAACGACGAGACGGTCGCCATCCTGGTCGAGCAGGCGCTGCTCCAGGTCCGCGCCGGCTGCGACATCATCGCCCCCTCCGACATGATGGACGGCCGCGTCGGGGCGATCCGCACGGGGCTGGAGGCGTCGGGCTTCAAGGACACGCTGATCATGTCCTATGCGGCGAAATACGCCTCCGCCTTCTACGGCCCGTTCCGCGACGCCATCGGCACCAAGACCGCCCTCACCGGCGACAAGAAGACCTACCAGATGGACCCCGCCAACGGCGACGAGGCGCTGCGCGAAGTGGCGCTCGACCTCGAAGAAGGCGCCGACATGGTGATGGTGAAGCCGGGCATGCCCTATCTCGACATCGTGCAGCGTGTGAAGGCTGCGTTCGGCGTGCCGACCTTCGCCTATCAGGTGTCCGGCGAGTACGCGATGCTGCGCGGAGCCATCGACAAAGGCTGGCTCGACCGCGACCGCACGATCCTGGAAAGCCTCACCGCGTTCAAGCGGGCGGGCGCGGACGGCGTGCTGACCTACTTCGCCCGCGACATCGCCCGGCTGCTTGCCAATCGCTGATTTGCGCGCGAAGGTTGCACTCCGGCAAGCGACCCAGAAGGAGCCTCCATGTTCAAGGAATTTCGCGCCTTCATCCTGCGCGGCAACGTGCTCGACCTTGCGGTCGGCATCATCATGGGCACCGCCTTCACCGCCATCGTCACCTCGCTGGTGAACGACGTGATCATGCCGCCGATCGGCGTGGTTCTGGGCGGCGTGGATTTCT
>JAXMDZ010000002.1:0-447805 GCA_046348585.1 Alphaproteobacteria bacterium | reverse complement strand
TGCGCGTCAGATCGTCGAGGCGGGCGGCGCTGACTGCGTGCTCGCTTTCGGCTTCGAACAGATGGTCCCCGGCGCGCTCGGCTCGGTCTTCAACGACCGCAAACATGTGATGGAGAAGCACATCGCCGTCCAGCTGGCCGTGCAGGGCTTCGACAAGAACGCGCCCGGCGCGGCCCAGATGTTCGGCGGCGGCGGCCGGGAGTATCAGGAGAAATACGGCACGCCCGACGACGTCTTCGCGCTCATCTCGGTGAAGGCGCGCAAGCACGCAGCCAACAATCCGCTCGCCATCTTCCGCGATCCGCTGACCGTGGACGAAGTGCTCGCTTCGAAGAAGCTCTACGGCCCCGTCACGCGCTATCAGGCCTGCCCGCCGACCTGCGGCGCGGCCGCCGCGGTCCTCGTCTCCGACGCCTTCGCGCGGAAGCACGGGCTCGATGCGGCGGTTGAAATCAAGGCCCAGGCCATGACCACAGACTACCCCTCCAGCTTCGAGGAGAAGTCGATGATCAAGATGATCGGCTACGATATGGCGAAGGGAGCCGCGCGTCAGGTCTATGAGGCTGCGGGCGTCGGTCCCTCCGACGTCCAGGTGGTCGAACTGCACGACTGCTTCACGCCGAACGAGCTGCTCACCTACGAGGCGCTCGGGCTCTGCGCGGAAGGCGGGGCGGAAGCGTTCATCCGCGACGAGCAGAACACCTATGGCGGCAGAGTCGTGACCAACCCGTCGGGCGGCCTCCTGTCCAAGGGCCACCCGCTCGGCGCCACCGGCCTCGCCCAGTGCTTCGAGCTGACCCATCAGGTGCGGGGCACGGCAGGTGCGCGTCAGGCCGGTCAGGTCACTCATGCGCTCCAGCACAATCTCGGCCTCGGCGGCGCCTGCGTCGTCACCATGTACGGAAAGGCGTGATCCATGGCGATCGACCGCAAGTTCATCGGGACGGAATCGGAAGATCGTTTCGTCGAGGTGGAGAAGGGCCAGCTGAGGCTGTTCGCCAAGGCGACGGGCGAGACGAACCCCATCTACACCGACGAGGCGGCGGCGAAAGCGGCGGGCTATCCCGCGCTGCCCGCGCCGCCGACCTTCGCCTTCTCGCTGGCCCTGCTTGCGCCGGCGGGCGGCGGCTCGCTCGCCGAGATGGGCATCAACATCGGCAACGTGCTGCACGGCGAACAGCACTTCGACTACCACGCCGGCATTCATGCGGGCGACACGATCCGTCTGCGCAGCCGCATCACCGACATCTACGAGAAGAAGGGCGGCGCGCTGGAGTTCATCGTCCAGGAAACCACGGCGCACAACCAGCACGGCGCGCTCTGCGTCGCCGCGCGCGGCATCACCGTCGTCCGGCGCTAGGAGGGGAAACCATGACCGCCACCGCACTCAAGGTCGGCAGCGAGCTGACGCCCGTCGTCACCCAGCCGATCTCGCGCTACACGCTGGCGATGTTCGCCGGCGGCTCGGGCGACCACAACCCCATGCACATCGACACCGACTTCGCGCATTCGTTCGGCATGCCGGACGTCTTCGCGCACGGCATGCTGTCGATGGCCTATCTCGCGCAGGTGCTGACCCGCTCGTTCGACCAGCGCGCGATCCGCTCCTACGGCGTGCGCTTCGTCTCGATCACCCCGGTCAAGGCGACCGTCACCTGCACCGGCAAGGTGACCGAGATCTTCGAAGCCGAAGGCGAACGCCGCGCCCGCCTCGCGCTCACCGCCACCATCGACGGGGGCGTCGTCACGCTCCAGGGCGACGCCGTCGTCGCGCTCAACTGAAGGAACGCTTATGAGAAAGCTCGAAGGCAAAGTCGCCCTCATCACCGGCTCCGGCCGCGGCATCGGCCGCGCGCTCGCGCTCAAGCTCGCCGCCGATGGCGCCAGCCTCGTCATCTCCGACCTCGACGAAGCGCCCGCCGAGGCGACGGCGAAGGAGATCCGCGACGGCGGCGGCAAGGCCGTCACCTGCGTCGGCAACGTCGCCGCGCCGGATTTCGGCGACCGCTTCATCAAGACCGGCCTCGATGCGTTCGGCGGTCTCGACATCATCGTCAACAATGCCGGCTACACGCTCGACAGCGTCATCCAGAAGATGACGGACGAACAGTTCCAGACGATGCTGGACGTCCACCTCATCGCGCCGTTCCGCATCCTGCGCGCCGCGGCCGAGCCGATCCGCCTCTTCGCGAAAAAGGAGGCCGCCGAGGGCAAGGAAGTTTTCCGCAAGGTCGTCAACATCTCCTCGATGTCGGGCACCAACGGCAATGCCGGCCAGGTGAACTATTCGTCCGCCAAGGCGGCTCTGGTCGGCATGACCAAGACGATGTCCAAGGAATGGGGCCGCTACAAGGTGAATGTGAACTGCGTCGCCTTCGGCTTCATCGACACGCGCCTCACCAAGCCGTTCGACGATCCGGACTCCAAGATCGTCATTGAGGGCAAGGAGGTTCAGGCCGGCGTGCCGGGCCAGACGCGGGCGGCGCTCAGCATGGTCGTGCCCGTCGGCCGCGCCGGAACGCCGGAAGAAGCCGCCGGGGGCATCTACCTCTTCTGCATCCCGGAGAGCAATTATGTCAGCGGCCAGGTTCTTCTCGTCGGTGGCGGAATCAGTACATAAGACCCCATGGGTTCCGATACGTGAGTAGCGCGCCGGCTCGACTGAGAGGACGGCCTCCCCGCCCGGACCGGCGGATCGAGGTTCTGCGAGTCGCCGCGCGCATTTTCAGCCGCGAGGGTTTCAGGCAGGCGACCCTCGCGGACATCGCCGAGGCGCTCGATATGACGCGCCCGGCGCTCTACCACTATGCCGAAAGCAAGCACGAACTCCTCGGCCAATGCGGGGAAATCGCGCGCGACCAGCTGGACGCGGCGCTGGCCGGCGCGAAACGGGAATCCACTGGGCTCGATCAGGTGCGGTGCTGGTTCGTCAGCTATGCCGAAATTACCTGCGACGATTTCGGGCGCTGTTTCGTGCTCACGGGCCGCAGCGAAATGAACGCGGTCGAGGCCGAGCACAACCGGAGCCATCAGCTCCACCTCGGCCGGGCGGTCGCGGCAATGGTCCGGCGCGGCATCCGCGATGGCTCGATCCGCCCCTGCGATCCCGTCGCCGTCAGCCGCGCGCTGTTCGCCATCTTCAACGGCATGGCCCGCTGGTACCAGGCGCCGCACGCCAAGACGCCCAGGGAATTCGCGATCGAGTTCCTCGATCTCTTCGCGAGCGGCCTTCAGCCGCGCTGATTTGGGCGGCGGCACAGGCGATGGCGGCCTCCGACTCTACGCCGGCAGCGCGCGTATGTGAGCGAGGCTCGCCGCCACGCTCGGCCAATAGGGCGCGGGCGCGAAATCGTGCTCCACGAAGTAATGCTCCGCCCCGGCGGCGTCGGCGGCGCGGATCAAGGCCGCGAAATCGAGAACCCCCGCGCCGACATCGGCCATCCGGCCATCGGGCGCCGCGTCCTTCAGGTGGATCATCTTCACCCGCCCGCCCAGCGTCTCGATGACCGATTTCGGGTCCTCGCCGCTCTTCTTCAGCCAATAGACGTCGAGCTCGAAGTCGATGAGGTCCGGATCGGTCTCCGCCACCAGACGGTCGAAGGGCCGGACGCCGTCCGCAGTCTCGAACTCGAAATCGTGGTGGTGATAGGCGACCCGCAGCCCCTCCGCCCGCGCCCGCTGCGCGAAGACGCCGAGCTCCGTGATCACCGCCGGCCAGTCGCGCTGGTCCGGCAGAAGATAGGGCATCACCAGATAGCGGCAGCCGAGCGTTCCGGCCATCTCCATCACGGCGTCCGGCCGCTCCGCCATGTCGGCGAGACCGACATGGGCCGAGGGGCAGTCGAGCCCGATCTCGCGCATGCGCGCCGCGAAACCGGCGAAGTCCGCGCCGAGGGGAGCTGCGAACTCGACCGAGTCGTAGCCGGTCTCGCGAATGCGCGTGAGCGTGCCCAGCGGATCGGCCGCGAAGGGTTTGCGCAGCGTGTAGAGTTGCAGGCCGATCGGTCTCATGGGTCTACAAGCCTCCCTGTTGCAGAAGATCCGCGGCGTGGTTCGCCGTTCGCGCGGCGATCGCCATATAGGTCAGCGACGGGTTCATCGAGGCGCTGGAGGTCATCACCGCGCCGTCGGAGACGAACAGATTGGGCACCTCGTGCGCCCGCCCCCAGCCGTCGAGCACGGACGTCGCCGGATCGCGGCCCATCCGCGCCGTGCCCATCTCGTGAATACGGTCGCCGGGCGGCGTCAGCTGCTCGGCGGCTTCCTCCCAGGGGGTGATGTCGCTGCACCCGGCGGCCTGCAGCATCTCCGCCGCGTCGCGCGCCGCCGCCCGCATCATGGCGAACTCGTTCGGCCCGTGGGCCGCGTCGATGACCGGCACCGGCATCCCCCAGGCATCCCGGCGCACCGCCGACAGCGTGACGCGGTTGCCGGGATCGGGCAGGACCTCGCCGAACGGCAGCAGCGAGAAACTCCACGCCCGTATCACGCCGTCGCTGTCCGCCACCGCCCGCCGCGAACGGATCGCGCCGCCCTGCATGCCGAAGCCGCGCAGATAGGGTTTGCCGGTTTCGGTGACGTTCGCGTAGCGCGGAATGTAGATGCCGGTCGGCCGGTCGCGCTGGTCGTGGACATCCGCGAATCCGGCCATCCGGCCGACGATCGGCATGCTGCTGACATGGTCCATCAGATTGCGGCCGACCTGATCGCTGCCGTTGGCGAGGCCGCGCGGGAAGGCGTCGGATTTCGAGTTCAGCAGGATCGCGGCGGTGTTGATAGCGGAGGCGTTGAGGAAGACCATCCGCGCCTCGAAAATCTCGCCGCCCTTGTCCAGCCGGTTGATCGTCCGCACGCCGGTCACCCGGCCGCTCGCCGGATCGTGGACGACGCTTTCGACGATGCGGTCGGTCAGGACCGTGAGGTTGCCGGTGTTGCGGGCGGCGGGAAGGGTCGCGGCCTGCGACGAGAAATAGCTGCCCAGCGGACAGCCGTGATGGCAGCGCATGTGCTGCTCGCACCGCTTGCGGCCGAGATCCATCTGCGGCTTGGCGACGCGGCTGAGATTGGCGGTCCGCCCCATGATCATCCGGCGGGTCGGGAAGTCCGCCTCGATCCGCGCCTTGGCGGCCAGCTCCACCTCGTTGAACGGGAAGGGCGGCAGGAAGTCGCCATCCGGCAATTGCGCGAGCCCGTCATAGTCGCCGCTGATTCCGGCGAAGGCCTCGACATGGTCGTACCAGGGCTCAAGGTCTTCGTAGCGGATCGGCCAGTCGACGCCGTGGCCGTCCTGAAGGTTGGACAGGAAGTCCTGCGGCCCCCAGCGATAGGATTGCCGCCCCCAGGTCAGCGACCGCCCGCCAAGCTGGTAGCCCCTGATCCAGCGATAGGGCCTGCCGGGAACCGTCTCATAGGGATGGTCGTGATCGCTCGCCCAGAAGGCGCGATTGGAGTTGAACAGAGCGTAGGAGACGCCGACGTGATAAGGGTAGTGCAGATCGCGCTCGTCCTCAGGGATCTGGTCGTCCCTCCGGCGCAGCGTCGCGGCGAGGTCGTGGCTGTAGTCCGGCCCATGGGCCACATCGGGGCCGCGTTCGAGCAGCAGGACTTTCAGTCCGCGCTCGCAGAGTTCCTTCGCCGACCAGCCGCCGCTGATCCCGGAGCCGACGACGATGGCGTCGAACATCATGCTGTCCTCTCCGATGGCGCCGATCCGCCGAACTGGGCGATGGCCGCGCGCAGCGCCGCGACCGGATCGCCGCGCGGCACGAACTCGTGCCCCACCCATCCGCGGTAGCCGAGATGGCGCAGAAGACCGGCGATGGCCCGCCAGTTGATCTCCTGCCGGTCGTCGAGGTCGCGCCGGCCGGGCGCTCCGGCCGTGTGGATGTGGCCGATCAGGTCGAAATGGGCGCGGATCGTCCGGCTCAGATCGCCCTCCATCAGCTGCATGTGATAGCCATCGTAAAGCAGCCGCAGAACCGGCGAGCCGACGCCCCGCACCACCGCCGCGCCGAAGGCCGTGCGGTCGCATTGATGGCCGGGGTGATCGACCTTGCTGTTGAGCAATTCCAGCAGCAGCCGTACGCCCGCCCGTTCGGCATGGGCGGCGACGGGGGAAAGCCCCTCGATGCAGGCCTCGATCGCCGGACCGTCGGCCCCCTCGCCGATGCGATTGCCGGAAAAGACGATGACCGCCTCCACCCCGCCGCGCGCGGCGGCGTCGATGTTCCGCCGCACCTCGTCGGCGAGACCCGCGTGCAGGGCCGGATCGTTGAACCCGCGCTCCAGCGCGTGGCCCGTCAGGGTGACCAGCGACAGCCCCGCGTCCCGCGCCACCGGCCACAGCGCCTCGGGCAGCATCTCCACCCCCTGCGCGCCGGCCGCCGCCGCGTCGCGCAGCAGGGCGGCGGGCTCGACCTCCCGGCAGAGGGTGAAGGACCACCAGGCGAAGCTCTGCCGCATCACGCCTCCGCCTCGCGCAACGCCGTCCAGCGCCCGTCCGCCGCGGCGCTGCGCACCGCCGCCTCGATGAACCGCACGCCCTCGACGCCGTCGCTCACGCCGGGCAGGTCGCGGACGGTCGCGGGCGGCGTCCGACCGCTCCGGTGCGCGGACACGAGGTCCGCCGCATCGGCATAGATCTGCGCGAAGCCTTCCAGATAGCCTTCGGGATGGCCCGCCGGGATGCGCGTCGCCGCCTGCGCCGCCGCCGACAGGCCGGGCCCGCCGCGCCGCAGGATACGCGGCGGCTCGCCCAGCGGCGCGAAGCGCAGCATGTCGGGGTCTTCCTGCGCCCATTCCAGCCCGGCGTTCTCGCCATAGACCCGCAGCCTCAGTCCGTTCGCCGCCCCGACCGCCACCTGGCTCGCCCAGAGCTGGCCCCGCGCTCCGCCGGCCCAGCGCAGGCGAAGCTGCACGTCGTCGTCGAGCCGCCGGCCCTCGACGAAGCGCGAGGTCTCGGCGCTGACCTGATCGGCGGGCGCGCCGAGCACGAAGGTCGCCAGGTGATAGGCGTGGGTGGCGATGTCGCCGAGCGCCCCGCCGGGCCCCGCCCGGTCCGGATCGCCGCGCCAGTCGGCCTGCTTGTTGCCGGGCAGCGGCCTCGCCAGCCAGTCCTGCGCATATTCGGCCTGGACCACGCGGATCGCGCCCAGCGTTCCCGCCGCCACCATGGCCCGCATCTGCCGGACCATCGCATAGCCGCTGTAATTGTGGGTCAGCACGAACGGCGCGCCGGTTCGCGCCGCCGCCGCCGCCAGATCCAGCGCGTCGGCCAGATTGGTGGTCAGCGGCTTGTCGCAGATCACCGCGATCCCGGCGTCGAGGAAGGCGCGCGCCGGCCCATGGTGCAGATGGTTGGGCGTGACGATGGCCACCGCGTCGATCCGGTCGGCCCGCGCCGCTTCGGCCTGCGCCATCGCCCGCCAGTCGCCGTAGCAGCGCTCCTCGCCAAGGCCGAGCGTCCGCCCGAAGGCGTGCGAGCGATGGGCGTCGCCGCTGAACGCCCCGGCGGCCAGGGTCCAGCGGCCGTCCAGCCGCGCCGCCATGCGGTGCACCGCGCCGATGAAAGCGCCCTCGCCGCCGCCGACCATGCCCAGGGACAGCCGCATCTCAGCGATCGAGGCCCAGCAATCTGCGATTGGCCGCCGCGTCCGCGCCGGTCGCCAGAAAATCGTCGAAGCTCTTGCCGGTCGTCCTGATCATGTGATCGCGGATGAAGGCCGCGCCCTCGCGCGCCCCGTCGATCGGGTCCTTCAGCGCGCATTCCCATTCCAGCACCGCCCAGCCGCGATAGCCGTACTGGGCGAACTTCGAAAAGATCGCCTTGAAGTCGATCTGGCCGTCGCCGAGCGAGCGGAACCGCCCGGCCCGCTCCTTCCAGGGCGCATAGCCGCTATAGACGCCCTGCCGCCCGGTCGGCCGGAACTCCGCGTCCTTGACGTGAAACATCCGGATGCGCTCGTGGTAGAGGTCGATATAGGCGAGATAGTCGAGCTGCTGCAGCAGGAAGTGGCTGGGGTCGTAGAGCAGGCAGGCGCGGGGATGATGGTCCACGCGCTCCCAGAACATCTCCACCGTCGTGCCGTCGAACAGATCCTCGCTCGGGTGGATCTCGTAGCAGAGATCGACCCCGGCCTCGTCGAAGGCGTCGAGGATCGGCCGCCAGCGCCGGGCGAGTTCGTCGAACGCCTGCTCGACCAGCCCGGCCGGCCGCTGCGGATAGGGGTAGAGATAGGGCCAGGCGAGCGAACCGGAAAAGGTGACATGGGCCTCCAGCCCCATCCGCCGCGAGGCCTTCGCCCCCATCAGCACCTGCTCCACCGCCCAGGCCTGCCGCGCCGCCGGATTGCCGCGCACCCGCGCCGGCGCCTGCGCGTCGAACAGCGCGTCATAGGCCGGATGGACCGCCACCATCTGGCCCTGGGTGTGGGTCGACAGCTCCGAGACCTCAAGCCCGGCCTCCGCCAGCACGCCCTTCACCTCGTCGCAATAGGCGTCGCTCTCGGCCGCCCGGGCGAGGTCGAACAGCCGCCGGTCCCAGGTCGGAATCTGCACGCCCTTGAAGCCGAGACCGGCGGCCCAGCGCGCGATCGCGCCGAGGCTGTCGAACGGCGGCGCATCGCCCGCATACTGCGCCAGAAAGATCGCCGGCCCCTTCATGCATCCTCCCTCGCGGAACCGCCTGCGCCGGGGCCCCGTCGTTTGTTCCCGCAAAGCTAGCACGCACAGAGCCTTTGGCGAGCGGCTCCTGTCCGGCGGCGCACCCATGCGCCTGTCCGCGCCGATTGCCTGACAATTCCGTCACAGTCCTGTGTAAGATTGCCCCTCATCCGGACGACGAGGCAGGCGAAGGGCAGGGCCGCAGGGACGAGCATGGAGTCGAGGCCTTCCCTGTCGGTGATCCATGCGGCGGTTCCGGGACGCGCGCGCTTCCGCCACGCGCTCGTCGCCCGCCGCGCCGATGTCCCGCCCCGGATCGCGCGCGCGCTCGCCGCCTGCCCGGGCGTGCGCTCCTACACGATCGATCGCCTGACCGGATCGGTGCTGGTGCGGTTCGATCCTCCCGCCTCGCTCGACCGCCTCGCCGCCGCGATCGAAGCCGCCGCCGCCCCCGAAACCCGCGCGCACATGCCGGCCGTCCCCGCCGCCGCGCCCCCGGAACCGGCCTTCGCCGCGCACAGCCTCCCCGTCGCCACGGTCCTGCGCGCCCTGCGCACGCCGCCTGACCGCGGCCTCGCCGCTGCCGAGGCGGCGGCGCGGCTGAACCTCCACGGCCCCAACATCCTGCCGCGCCACGAGCGCCGCTCGATCGCCGCGATGCTGCTCGGCCAGGCGGCGACGCTGCCGTCCGCGCTGCTGGGCGGATCGGCGGCGCTGTCCTTGCTCACCGGCGGACTGGCGGATGCGGTCGTCATCGCGGGCGTGGTCGCGCTCAACGCCGTCATCGCCACCGCCAGCGAGGCCCGCGCCGAGCGGATCATCGCCGGCCTCCTCGACGAAGCCCCGCTGCCGGTCGCCGTCATCCGCGACGGGCGGCGTCAGCTCGTCGATCCGGCCGATCTCGCGCCCGGCGACGTGATCGTGCTGGAGCCCGGCGGCACCGTCCCGGCCGACGCCCGCCTGATCGCCACCGACCAGCTGACGCTCAGCGAATCCGCGCTGACCGGCGAGGCGATGCCGGTGCAGAAGGACTGGTCCGTCCGCCTGCCGGACGACACGGCGCTCGCCGACCGCTTCAACATGGCGTTTCGCGGCACGACGGTGACCGGCGGCTTCGGCCGGGCGGTGGTCGTCGCCACCGGCCGCGAGACCGAGATCGGCAAGGTCCATCACCTGCTGGGCACGGTGCGGCCGCCGCAGACCGAGATCGAGCGCGAGCTCGGCGGCATCGAGAAGGAGCTGATCGCCGTCAACGGCGTCATCTGCGGCGGCATGGTCCTGCTCGGCCTTATGCGCGGCCAGCCGCTCGTGCCGCTGATCCGCAGCGCGATTTCGCTCGCGGTGGCGGCCATTCCCGAAGGCCTGCCGGCGGTCGCCACGACCACGCTCGCGCTCGGCGTCGAGGCGATGAAGAAGCGCAACGTGCTGGTGCGCCGCCTCGATGCGGTCGAGTCTCTGGGCGCGATCGACGTCCTCAGCCTCGACAAGACCGGAACGCTCACCGAGAACCGGATGCAGATCACCGCCGCGCTCGCGGGCGTCGAGGCGGTCGCCTTCCGCGACGGCCGCCCGTCGCGCGAGGCGGACGGGTTGCGGCCGCTGCTGGAGGCGATGGCGCTGTGCAGCGAGGCCGGCCTCGCGCCGGACGGCGACCGCGCCGCGATTTCGGGCAGCCCGACCGAAGCGGCGCTGGTCCAGGCGGCGCTGGATTGCGGCCTCGATGTCGCGGCCCTGCGCGCCGCCCGGCCGCAGACCGACATCCTGCGCCGGGCCGAAGGGCGCAAGCGCATGGCGACCCTGCACGCCGGGGCGGAGCCCTCCGTCATGGTTAAGGGCGACCCTGAGGAGGTGCTCGCACTCTGCCGGCGCATTCACGCGCCGGGCGGCCCGCGGCCGCTGACCGCCGCCGACCGCGCCGCGATCCTGAAGGCGAACGCCCGGATGGCGGGCGCGGCGCTGCGCGTGCTGGGCGCGGCGCACAAGCCCGGCGGCCGCCTCGACGACGGCGAAGGCTTCGTCTGGCTGGGCCTTGCGGGCCTCGCCAATCCCATCCGGCCGAGCGTCAGGCCGGCGCTCCGGCAGTTCCACGCCGCCGGCATCCGCACGGTCATGATCACCGGCGACCAGAGCGCCACGGCCCTCGCCATCGCCCGCCAGCTCGATCTCTCCGGCGACGACGAATTGCGGGCGCTGGACGCCGGACAGGTCTCGGGCCTGCCGCCCGATCTCCTTCAGGGTCTGGTCCGCGACCTGCACGTCTTCGCGCGCGTCAACCCGTCGGAAAAGCTCAACATCGTGCGCGCCCTTCAGGCGGGCGGACACATGGTCGCCATGACCGGCGACGGCATCAACGACGGTCCGGCGCTGCGCGCCGCCGATGTCGGCGTCGCCATGGGCGCGGGCGGCACCGACGTCGCCCGCAACGTCGCCGACATCGTGCTGGCGACCGACGATCTGGGCGGCATCATCGACGCGCTGCGGCTCGGCCGCGCCACCTACGACAATATCCGCAAGGTGCTGCGCTATCTGGTGGCGACCAACGCGTCGGAAACGATGACGATGTTCTCGGCCGCGCTCTTCGGCCAGGCCGAGCCGCTGACCCCGCTCCAGCTTCTGTGGCTCAATCTCGTGACCGACGTCTTCCCGGCCATCGCGCTCGGCCTCGAACCGCCGGAAACCGATGTCCTCGACCGCCCGCCGCACGATCCCAAGGCGCATATCATGCAGGTGCGCGACTTCCGCCGCGTCCTCGCCGAGGGCGCGGTGATCAGTCTCGCCGCCTTCGCCGGCGGCAAGGCGGGCACGCCCGGTTCGCCCGCCGCCTTCCACAGCCTGACGATCGCCCAGCTGGTGCACGCCTTCGCCTCGCGCTCCGAACTGCACGGGCTCGCCGAACTGAAATCGCGCCCGGCCGGGCCCTGGCTCTATCGCAGCGTCGCGCTCTCGGCGGCGCTTCAGGCGGGCGCTCAATTCCTGCCGCCCTTGCGCCGGATGCTGAATCTCGCCCCGATGGGCGGCCGGGATCTGGCGGCCGCCGCGCTGTCGGCGGGCGGGGCGGCGATTGCGAACGAAGCGCTCGGGATGGTCTGGCGGCGCGGGCCAGGCGGAAGGGGACCGGCATGACTGCGGAGACCATCTTTACCTCGGAATCCGTCACCGAAGGGCATCCCGACAAATTGTGCGACCTGATCTCGGACGCCTGCGTCGATGCGGTCCTGCGCGAGGACCCGCAGGCGCGCATCGCCGCCGAATGCGCGATCGCCGCCGGCGTCGTCTTTCTGGCGGTGCGTCTGGCGAGCGAGGCGAGCTTCGACTTCGCCGGCATCGCGCGGCGCGCCATCGGCGCGGTCGGCTACGACAAGGGCAGCTTCGACGCGCGCAAATGCTCGATCCTGGTGCAGTTGCAGGATCTTCCCGCGAGCCAGCGCCTCGTCCTCGCCGACGACGCGCCCGCGAGCGAGCAGGTCAACGCCTTCGGCTACGCCAGCGCCGAAACGCCCGCCCTGATGCCGCTTCCGGCGGCGCTCGCCCATCTCATCGCCCGGCGGCTCGACGAAGCGCGCCGCGGCCCGCTCCCCTGGCTCTCGCCGGACGGCAAGACCCAGGCGGCGATCCGCTACCGCGACGGCCTGCCGGTCGATGTCGCCTCGCTGGCGATTTCGGTGGGCGTCCTGGAAAGCGCGCCGCAGAAGGACGAGGCGCGGGCCGCGCTGCTCGACCTTCTGCACCTTGCGGCGGGCGAGGCGGGCGTGGCGATCGACGAGCGCACGATGCTCGCCATCAATGTCGATACCGACGGCGCGGTCGGCGGTCCGGCCCGCCACGCGGGGCTGACCGGCCGCAAGACCGGCATCGACAGCTATGGCGAAATCGCCCGGCACAGCGGCGCGGCGCTTTCGGGCAAGGACCCCTCGCGCATCGACCGCATCGGCGCCTATGCGCTGCGGCAGGCGGCGGCCTCGCTCGTCGCCTCGGGGCTTGCGGCGCGCTGCGAAGTTCACGCCGCCTACGCGATCGGCCGGGCCGAGCCGCTCGATCTTTCCGTCGACAGTTTCGGCACCGGTGTTGCGGACGACGCCGATCTCGCCCGCCGCCTGCGCGCGGCGCTCGACTTCCGTCCCGGCGCGATCGCGCGGCGGCTCGGCCTGTGCGGACTGCCGCAGGCGCGCGGCGAGGACGGGTTCTACCGGCGGCTTGCGACCTACGGCCATTTCGGCCGCCGCGACGTCGATGCGCCGTGGGAGGTTACGGTCCCGCTCGGCTGACTATTTGGGCAGCTTCAGACCGGCGATCCCGGCCGCGTACCACAGCAGCGTCACCGCCGGCGGCAGCACCCGGCCGCGCGCCGATTGCAGCAGCGCCAGACCCGCCATCAGCGCCGCTCCGGCGAGTTCCGCCTGCGCGGCGGTGGGCGGCTGGAGCGTCGGCGGCGGGGCTTCGCCGCTCGCGCCGAAAATATCGCGCGAGGCGGCCACGAAACCGGCGGACGGTCCCTCATGCAGGACGATGACGCTGCCGGTGCGGGGACGGGCGCGAACCTCGGCGACGCCTTCGACGAGGCTCAGCCGCTCGGCCAGACGCTCGAAGAAGATGGTGTCGCCGATGCGGTCCGCGAAACGCAGCCGCGTCCGGCCGCCGGTCGCATGAACGATCTCGGCGAGCGGAAGCGCCATCGGATCAGGCCGCCTTCTTGCGCGGCCGGGGCTTGGGCTTCGCGGCGGCGGCGGGAGCGGCGGCGACCGGCGCGACGGGGGCCACGGCCTGCGCCGGGGCGGGAGCGCCGAAGATGCGGGTTTCGACTTCGCTCTTGGCTTCCGCGAACAGGTCCTCGGCGGCCTCCATCATCTGCGCGCCCTTGACGCGGGCCTGATGCAGCGCCGTCATGCCTTCGGCCATCGCCGCCTTGGCGGCCGGGCGGGCGCGGCGCACGATCTCGGGGCCGTAGAGGACAGCGGCGGCGCCGGCGGCCGCGCCGAGCAGGAAGGCTGCGAAGGGGTTCATGTCCGGTCTCCTTGTGGTCGAGTGAAGCCGCTCAATCCCGATACACCAGCGGCGCTCAGGTCTGAAGGACGTAAGCGCCGGGGGCCGGGCGCAACGGCGTATAGAGCGGGCCGGGCGTCCCCATGGACGGCGGCGCGACCGGCGCGCCGCTGCGGCTTTCCAGCCAGGCGCTCCATGCCGGCCACCACGAGCCCTGGGTGACCGGGGTGCGCGACAGCCAGCTGTCGGGATCGACATAGGTCGCCCCGCGCGGACTGGCCGAATAGCGATAGCGCCGCCCCTTGTGTCCCGGTTCGGCGACGATCCCGGCATTGTGGCCGCCATTCGTCAGCACGAAAGTCATCTCGGTGTCGGTGAAGAGGTGGAGCTTGTAGACCGAGCGCCAGGGCGCGATGTGATCGGTTTCGGTGGCGACCGCGAAGATCGGGGCCGTGATGTCGCTCAGCGCGACGACCCGCCCGTCGACCGCATAACGGCCCGCCGTCAGGCGGTTCTCCAGGAAGAGGCCGCGCAGATACTGCGAATGCATGCGATAGGGCATGCGCGTCGGATCGGCGTTCCAGGCGGCGAGGTCGTTGGCTTCCTCGCGTTCGCCCAGCACGTATTCGCGCATCGTGCGCGACCAGATCAGGTCGTTGGCGCGCAGGATCTGGAAGGCTCCGCGCATGGAGCGCGTATCGAGCACGCCCCGGTCCCACATCATGTCCTCCAGCCAGGCGATCTGGCTTTCGTCCACGAACAGCATCAGATCGCCAGCCTGCGAGAAATCGACCTGGGCGGCGAGGAAGGTCAGCGAGGCGAAGGGCGAGCCGCCGTCGCGGGCGAAGGCGGCCGCGCCGATCGCCAGCAGCGTGCCGCCGAGGCAATAGCCGCAGGCATGGACCTTCGCCGGCCCGGCGATCGCCTCGATGGCGGCGAGGGCGGGCAGCAGGCCCTTGGTCCGATAATCGTCGAACGTGACGTCGCGGTCCTCCGGCCCCGGATTGCGCCAGGAAATGGCGAAGACCGTGAAGCCCTGATCGAGCAGATAGCGGATCAGCGAATTGTGCGGCGACAGATCGAGAATGTAGTACTTCATGATCCAGGCCGGCACGAACAGCACCGGCTCGGGCCGCACCGCGCCGGTGCGCGGCGTGTACTGGATGAGTTCGATCAGCTCGTTCTGGAAGACGACGCTGCCCTCGGTCGCCGCGACGTCGCGGCCGACCTCGAAACCGGCGGGACGCGGCGGCGGCTCGCCGGTCGCCTGCCGGGCGAGATCCTCGGCCAGATTGCGCGCGCCCCGGATCAGGTTGAAGCCGCCCTCGGCCACCGTGCGCCGCACCACCGCCGGGTTGCAGAGCGGATTGTTGGACGGCGAGAACGTGTCGAGCGCCTGCCGGGCGAGGAAGGCGGCGCGGGTGACGTTCTTCGCCTTCATGCCGCGAACCTCGGCGGTCGCGGCGGCCCACCAGGATTCCTGCGCCAGGAAACTCTGCTCGAACAGCGCATAGGGCGGCGCGTCCCAGCCCGCGTCGTCGAAGCGGTGGTCGCCGGGTTCGGGCGCGAACGGCTTGGGCGGATGCTGGCCGAACGCAAGGCCGGCGGCGTAGCGGCCAAGACGCGCCACCGAGCGTATGGCCTGCAAGCCGAGTTCGATCTGGCGTCCGGGGGCGCGCGACAGGTGCTGCGCCCAGTCCACCCAGGGCGTCACCATGGCGGTCGGCGAGACGCCGAGCGTCGCCCGCGCCGCCATCGCCCGCGCCATCCGGTCCAGCGTCTCGAAGGATTCGTGGGGCATGACCCCCGCCGGGGTCTCGGGCCGCGCCGGACGGACCGGAGGGGCAGGGGGGGCCGTCACGATGCCCGCCGGCACGATATCGGTTCGCGCCGCTCCGGCCGCCGGAACGGCCGGGACAATCTCGCCATGCGTCACTCTGGCATCTTCCTTGATACGACCACTGATTGCATCGGCCGCGCGACGCGCGGTCCGTTGCGACAGGCTCCCGGCGTCCGGCGTCAGGCTTCCGGCGCGGCCGGCACGCCCTGCCGCAGACGATCGGCGAACACCTTCGCCTCTTCCTTGTAGCTCTCCAGCGCGCTCGAAAGAAACGCGCTCTGCAACTTCGCCGCTTCGTTGAGATCGCCGCATCCGGCGAGCTTGGCGAGATGGTCGGCCTGCGCGTTCAGCCGGGCGGCCGAAAAGCGCATCGCCTCCGCCATCAGCGCGGCGGGCATCGACAGGGCGGTTTTCCAGGCGTCGCGGGCGGCTTCGGCGCCCGGAATCTGCGCCGCCGCCGCGGCGGCCGATGTCTTCTCTGCCATGGGTCGTCTCGATCTGCCTTGGGGAAACAGCGCGAAACCTAACCCGCCTTCAAGACAGCACGGTTGAGACTCGTCAACTTCCGGCCGCTGTCACCAAAAATTCACGAGGCGGCGGCCTCAGACGAACGAGGTGGCGACGTCGCCGAGGCCCTGATCGAAGCGGCAGAGGATCTCGTCGCCCGCCTTCATCGGGATCGCGCGCACGAACGAGCCGGTCAGCACCACGTCGCCGGGCCGAAAGCTGACGCCGAACTGCCCCAGCTTGTTGGCCAGCCAGGCGACGGCGGTCACCGGATTGCCGAGCACGGCCGAGGCCTCGCCCGCCTGCTCGACGACGCCGTTGCGCACGATCTCGCCCTTCACGCGGCGCACGTCGATGGCGTCCAGCCGGCGCGGATTTGCGCCCAGCACCGCCGCGCCGCATGCCGCAAGGTCGGCGACCGTGTCGATGATGTTGAGACCGGGTGCGCGCGCAATGCGAAAATCCACGATCTCTATGGCCGGCAAGACAAAATCCGTCGCCCGCACCACATCCACCGCCATCACCCCCGGCCCGGCCAGAGTCTCCTTCATGACGAAGGCGATCTCGATTTCGACCATCGGATCGAAGAAGCGCGCGAGCGGCGTCGGCGTCGCCTCGGGAATGAAGAGATCGTCGGTCATCGCGCTGAAGTCTGGCTCGCTCGATCCCGCCATGTCCTGCATCGGCTTGGAGGTCAGCCCGACCTTGTAGCCCTTGATGCGCGCCCCGGCGGCGACCCGCCGGGCGACGAACGCTTCCTGAATACGATAGGCGTCCTCGACCTCGATTCCCGGATAGGCCTTCGAGATGAGGCCCATCGGCCGCCGGTCGCGATAGACGCCGAACAGATCCTCGACGATCTTCGCGCGAACGCTCGTATCAAGCATCGGGGCCTCCGGCGCGGCGGACGGTTTCGAGATCGGCGCGGGCGGCGCCCGTCAGGGTCGCCAGATCGGTCGCGACCGAAATCATCTTGAATCCCTGTTTCAGCCGCAGCGGCGCGACCTTTGCGTTGGAGAGCACGGCGGACGCGATGCCGACGCGCCGGGCGGCGGCCGTCACCGCCGCGATCGCCGCATCGAAGGCCGGCTTGCCGTCATTGTCGCCGGGCGGCAGGCCGAGCGCGATGGAAAGATCGAACGGCCCCACGAACAGCGCATCGACGCCGGGCGTCGCGGCGATCTCCTCGACCTCGGCCAGCGCCTGCGCCGTCTCGATCATCGGGATGACCGCGACGCGCGCATTGGCGTTGGCGAAATAACCCTGCCCGTCCCGCAGGCCCACGCGGATCGGACCGAAGCTGCGGCTGCCCACCGGCGGATAGAGACAGGCGTCGGCCGCCCGCTTTGCGTCCGCCGCCGACTGGATCATCGGAATGACGACGCCGAGCGCGCCCGCATCCAGCACCCGCCCGATGATGCCCGGATCGTTCCAGGGCACGCGCACGATGGGCACAGCCCCGCCGAGGTCGATGGCCCGGATCATCGACAGCGCGGTCTCGTAGTCCATGCAGCCGTGCTGCATGTCGACCAGAACCCAGTCGAAGCCTGCGCCGGACAACGCCTCGGCGGAAAGGGCGCTCGGGATCATGCACCAGGCGCCGAGCGTCGCTTCGCCCGCCGCCCACCGGCTCTTCAGTGACATACCGCATCCTCCCGGCAGGGTCCGGCGGTCTTCGCCGCCGGATCGGCTTTCTAAATGACTGTCATCATAAGTGACTATAGTCAATAATCAGACAGCGCAACCGACGACGATGGCGAGGTGCTTGCGCATGGCGTCGAGCGTCTGCCGCTTCGTCAGCCGCCCGCCAAGCCAGCCCAGCAGATCCATGTAGTAATTGGCGAACAGCACCTCGGCGACCAGAAGCGGATCGGCGTCGCCCTTGTAAGCGCCGGCCTTGCGGGCCGCGACCAGCAGCTCGGCGAGCCCCGCATAGATGATTTTGAGCAGGCCGGTGATGTCGGCCATGCGCTCGTCGGTCGCCTGGAACATGATCTCCTTCAGCAGGATCCGGGCGAGGCCGACATCGCGCCCGTGATAGTCCATCATGCTCTGGAAGACCCGCATCAGCTGGTCGAGCAGCGGCTCGCCGGGGCGCAGCCTGGCGAACGCCGCATGGGCCGTCTCGATCATCTCGTCCCGGAAGACCATCACCAGAAGGTCCTCCTTCGAGCGCGCATAGAGGAACAGCGTGCCGATGCCGATATCGGCGGCTTCGGCGATCTCCTGCGTGGTGGTTTCCTGAAAGCCTTTTTCGCCGAACAGCCGCCGCGCCGCGGCGACGATCCGGGCGCGCTTTTCCAGCTTGTTGCGCTCGCGCCTGCCGAGCGGGCGCTTCTCCGGCTCGTCCGCCTGTTTCGCGGCCGGTTTCGCGCCGGCCGCCGCACCCCGCGCCTTCCCCCTCACCGCCACGCCGCTACCGCCTCCTCAAGTGTCGCACGCACAAGCAATTCGGCCTCGCCGTGCCAAAGTCAATGCGGCCGCCGGGGCCGCCCATCGGCCGCGGCACAAGGGTTGACGGCGGCGCTGCGCTCGATAAACTGACTATAGTCAGAAATGAAGATCGTCAGTGCGGCGGCTCCCGAAATGGCACGCGGCGCGGGCGAAAGAAACGGCGCGGTCCGAACCGCGCGCCTCAGGAGGGCAGGAAGTGGCCGACAACGCAGCCATCGTCGCGGGCGTCGAGGTATCGACCGATCACTGGATCGGCGGCCGCCGCGTTCCGTCCGCGGATCGCTTCGCCGACATCTCGCCGGTCGATGGCTCGCATCTCTGCGATATCGCTGCGGGGACCGGGGCCGAGATCGGCGCGGCGGTCGATGCGGCGCGCAAGGCCTTTCCGGCCTGGGCCGCGCTGGGTCCGGAAGGGCGTCTGCCCATCCTCAAGCGTTTCGCTGACGGGTTGAAGGCGCGGGCCAAGGATCTCGCGGCGGTCGAGACCATGGACAACGGCTCGCTGCTCGCCGGCAATCTGCACCGCGTCGTGCCGCGCGCCGCCCAGAACATCGAGTTCTTCGCCGACTGGGCGATGACGCTGAAGGATCACGTCATCGACTCGCCGGAAGTCGTCAATCATGTGCGCTACGATCCCGCCGGCGTCGCCGCCCTGATCACGCCGTGGAACGCGCCCCTGATGCTGACGACGTGGAAGGTCGGCCCCGCTCTGGCGGCCGGCAACACGGTCGTCGTCAAGCCGCCCGAATGGGCCCCGCTCACCTGCTCGCTGATGGCCGACATCGCCCACGCCGCGGGCGTTCCGGCGGGCGTCCTCAACGTCGTCCAGGGCATCGGCGAGACGGCGGGCGACGCCCTCGTCAATCACGCCGATATCGATCGCATCAGCTTCACCGGCTCGACCGGCACCGCCCGGCTGATCGGTCAGGCCGCCGCGCGCTCGATCACCCCGATGAGCGCGGAGTTGGGCGGCAAGTCGCCCTTCATCGTCTGCGCCGACGCCGATCTCGATGCGGCCGCGCAGACCGTCGCCGCGCAGTATATGAACGCCGGTCAGGTCTGCCTCGCGGGCACCCGCGTTCTGGTCGAAGCCTCGATCGAGGAGGTCTTCCTCGCCAAGGTCCGCGACGCCGCCGCCCACATGGTCGTCGGCGACCCGCGCGACGGCGCGACCAGGGTCGGCCCGCTGATCACGCAGGAACATTTCGACCGCGTCGCCGGCTTCGTCGAACGCGCCAAGGCCGACGGGGCGGAGGCGCTGTGGGGCGGCTCGCGCGCCAATTTCGGCACCCTCTATTTCCAGCCGACGCTCTTTCGCCATGTCGATCCGGCGTGGGAAATCGCCCAGCAGGAAGTCTTCGGCCCGGTCCTCACCTGGCAGACCTTCTCGTCCGACGATCAGGCGATCGCGCTCGCCAACGGCACGCAATACGGCCTCGCCGGCGTTCTTTTCAGCCGCGACGAGGCGCGCGCCATGCGCATCGCCTCGCGCGTCGTCGCCGGAACGCTCTGGGTCAATTGCTTCTTCATCCGCGATCTCGCGGCGCCGTTCGGCGGCAGCCGCAATTCCGGGATCGGCCGCGAGGGCGGCTCCTGGAGCTTCGATTTCTACGCCGACATCAAGAACATATCGGTCCGCAAGGGATCGTTCGGCCAGACCGGAGGATGACATGACCCAGGTGACGGAACTCGGCTATGTGACGCTGGGGGTCAGCGACCTCGCGGCGTGGAAGACCTTCGCGGCGCAGGTGCTGGGGCTGGAGGTCGTGCCCTCGGACGATCCCGCCAAGTGCTTCCTCCGGATGGACTACTGGCATCACCGCATCACGCTGGTCCAGAACGGCCGCGACGATCTGATGGTGAACGGCCTCAGGGTCGCGGGGCAGGTCGAGTTCCGCGCTCTGGCGGCGAAGCTCAAGGCCGCCGGCATCGACATCCGCATCGGGTCGGAGGCCGAGGCCGAGGAGCGCCACGTCCTTGAAGTCATGATGCTGAACGATCCCAACGGCTTTGCGCTCGAAATCTTCCACGGGCCGCATGTGCAGTTCGACAAGCCCTTCCATCCGGGCCGCCGGATGCACGGACGCTTCAAGACCGGCGGCGGCGGGCTCGGCCATGTCATGCAGTCGCAGACCGCCGGCCTCGATGCGACGTGCGAGTTCTACCGCCTGCTCGGCATGCGCGGCGGCATCGAATACAAGCTCGCCCTTCCGGGCGCGCCGCAGGCCCTGCCGCTCATGTTCCTCAACTGCAACGAGCGTCAGCACACCTTCGCCTTCAGCGGCCCCGGCGAGAAGCGCATCAACCATCTGATGATGGAGGTCGACAACATCGCCGATGTCGGGCTGACCCACGATCTCGTCGTCAAGGCCGGGCTGCCGGTGATCATCGAGCCGGGCAGCCACTCCAACGATCAGATGTTCTCGTTCTACTTCAAGAACCCCTCGGGCTACATGAACGAGATCGGCTGGGGCGGCCGCGCGGCTCTGGCGCAGTCGGAATACTACCAGTCGGACGCTTTCGGCCACGCGCCGGTGCCCGGCTCCATGAAGGACTTCATGGTTCCGGCCTGAAACGCCGCCCGCCAACGGCCGCAATCCAGCAAGAAGGAGTTCGCCCATGTCGGTGCTCGACGGACCGCGCGAGGAATGGCGCCGCATTCTGCATGAAGGAACGCCGCACTGGGTGCGCCCGGAAGGCGAGCGGCTGCGCCTCGGCGATGGCCGCACGATCGCCGAGGCGGAAGCGGTCTATCTGCCGCCCTGCGATCCGACCAAGATCATCTGTATCCACCTCAACTACGATTCCCGCCGTCTGGAGTTCAAGGCGCCGCCGCTGGTCAACCCGACCTATTTCCAGAAGCCGCTGACGACGCTCA
This sequence comes from Alphaproteobacteria bacterium, assembly GCA_046348585.1. Classification (GTDB taxonomy): domain Bacteria; phylum Pseudomonadota; class Alphaproteobacteria; order Micropepsales; family Micropepsaceae; genus JADZAI01. Next base: position 426,485 of record JAXMDZ010000002.1, on the reverse strand, counting down.
ACGCCCATCGCGGCCGGGTCAGCCGTCCGGCCGACTGCCAATATCTCAACTACGAAGGCGAGATCGCGGCGATCGTCGGCAAGCCGATGCGCAACGTCGCGCGCGAGGACGTCTGGGACCATCTCGCCGGCTTCGCCCCCGCCAACGATGTCGGCGCGCAGGATTTCCGCGACACCGACGCCGGCTCGATGCTGCGGGTGAAGGGCCAGGACGGCTTCTGCCCCGTCGGGCCGGGCATCGTGCGCGGCGTCGACATCCGCGCCCAGACGGTCAGGACCTATATCAACGGCAAGGTCGTGCAGGACGGCCCGGTCAGCGAGATGACCTTCCCCATCGACTTCATCTTCGCCGATCTGTCGCGCCACATCACCTTCCTGCCGGGCGACATCGTGCTGACCGGCACCCCGGCCAATTCCCGGCCGATGACGCCGGGCGATGTGGTGGAGGTCGAGATCACCAATATCGGCCGCCTCTCCAACACGGTGCAGGAAGTGCCCGCGCCGCTCCATCGCGTCGGCCACCAGCCGACCGACAGCGAGGCGGTCCGCCGCGTGGCGCTCGGCCAGTTCTGAAGGCGGAACGATGAAGAAAGGGCGCGGCCCCGGCGGCCGCGCCCTTCTCGTTTGCGCTGCGATGGCGGGCGGTCAGTCGACGCCGATCGCCGCCATCATCTCAGGGAACTGCGTCCAGGGCCGCTCCATCTGCGCGAACATGTGGTCGAGCGCGAAATTGCGCGGGGCGCTGGCGAGGTAGAAGCGCTCGTAGAGTTCGATGCGGCCGCCAAGCGCCGAACCCGCGAAGTCCCAGGCCGTGCGGAACAGCTTGGCGCGTTCGCGGGCGCTCATGCCGTTCGCGCCGGGCATGAAGGTCTCGATCAGCTTGCCGATCTCCGGATTGTCGATCGCCTCCAGCGCGGGCGTCGCCAGCAGATTGTGCGAACCGATGGTCTTGATGATGTCGTTGGCGCGCACCATCCAGCCCGGCATCTGCGCGCGCAGCGCCCGCAACGGGCGGTCGTCGGGGAAGAACGCCCCGTTGCCCCAGTCGCGCGCCCCGGCCTCGGCGGCTTGCACGGCGGCCCGCGTCAGGCAGCCATAACCCCACAATTCGCCCAGCATCGCCGCCGTGTCGGGCCGCTTGTCGGCATTCGTCGCCTGCGCCATGCGGGTGCAGATCTCGTAGGCGAATTCCAGCTTCACCGCCGCGCGGATGCAGGTCTGCTGCATGATGTTGGCGGCCCAGCCGTGCCGCATCAGCCCGTTATAGACATCCAGATCGCCGTCGATGAACACCCGCTCCAGCGGGATCTCGACGTCGTCGAAGATCATGAACGCGTCCTGCTCGTCGAAGCGCGACGAGAACGGCCGGTCGCCCACCGCGGCGGCGACGCCGTAATGGTCGCGGCAGAGCGTGATCAGCCCCTTGGTCTTCATCGGAATCGAAAAGGCGAGCAGCACCGCCGGATCGACATTGGGCGGCTGGGGAATGCCGGGATAGACGAAAAGCTCGTCCGCGAACGGCCCGAGCGTCGCCAGGATCTTCGCGCCGCGCACGACGATGCTGTCCTTGGTGCGCCGCACCACCTTCAGCGCGAGCTGGCCGTTGACGCCTTCGGTGTCGGGCAGCGACTTATCGACCACCGGATGGATGATGGTGTGGGTGAGCGAGAGGTCCTGCTCCACCACCTCGCGATAGAACCGCCCCAGGCGCTCGGCGTGAACTGTGCTGCCCTTGGCGCTGAAGATGTCGCTGCGCGCCACGAACCCGGCCAGCGTGACGTTCACATAGTCCGGCGTGCGGCCGAGCATGCCGTTGGAATAGCGCGCGAAGCGGTCGAACGCCCGGTGACGCTTCTCCAGATCGCCGGCCGATCTGGGCACGATCAGGCTGGCGCTCATCGGCGCGCCGGTCTGCGGGTCGGCCGTCAGGCAGTCGCCGGCATGGGCGTTCTGCCAGTCGAAATAGCCCGCCATGCCCTTCAGCGACCCAGCGAAGGCGGGGCAGTTCAGAATGTCGACCTTCTCGTTGCCGAGCCAGACCGTGCGGTCGTCCCGCAAACCGTCGAGATATTGCCGGCCGGTGCGCGCCGTCATTGCATCCTCCCTTGCCCGGCGTGGCCGGTGCGCTCGTTTCCCATCGGCCGCCGCCCTTGCCCGCTCGCACGGCTCTATCTGACAACGGTCAGATATGAGTGTAGTCAGTTTTATGCGCCACGCAAGCGCCCCCACGCTCCCGCCGCCCGCTAGACGAGCGTCCGATTTTTCCTCTGGACGCCGCGCGCCGGCGGCCACCACCCTCTGCCCCGAGCGCCGCCCCGGAGGCGCCGCGCTGTCGTGCGCGGGCAGGAGGCGGCCCATACCGGGGGTCCCATGCGTCTCATCACATTCGAAACGGGCGGCGTCGAGAAGCTCGGCGCCTGGATCGACCAGGACAGCCGTGTCGTCGACCTAGCGCGGGCGGCGGGCGGCGGCGACCCGGCGATGGCCTCCATGCAGGCGCTGATCGAGGCCGGCCCCGCCGCCTGGGATCGGGCGCGCGCGCTCGTCGCCGCGCCGCCGCCGGGCGCGGTTCTGCCCATGGCGCAGTGCCGCCTGCTCGCGCCGCTGCCGCGCCCGGTCCAAATCCGCGACTGCCTCTGCTTCCCCGCGCATCTTCAGGGCGCGGCGGCGGCGCAGATCGAGCGCATGATCAAGGCCTCGCCCGATCCCGAAAAGCTGCGCGCCGAAATCGTCGCCTCCGGCCGCCTCGAACTGCCCAAATCCTTCTACGACTTCCCGCTCTATTACATCTCCAACCGCATGTCGGTGGTGGGGCCGGACGTCGATGTCGTCTGGCCGCCCTTCTCGCAGACCCTCGACTACGAGATGGAATGGGCGATCGTCATCGGCAAGGAATGCCGGGGCGTCACGGCCGCCGAGGCGAAGGGCGCGATCTTCGGCTACACGATCTTCAACGACTGGTCGGCGCGCGACGAGCAGATGAAGGTCATGCAGACGGGCGCGCTCAATCTGGGGCCGGGGGCGGGCAAGGATTTCTGCAACGGCGTCGGCCCGTGCATCGTCACCGCCGACGAAATCCCCGACCCTTACGCGCTCGCCATGAAGGTCCGCGTGAACGGGGCGCAGGTCTCGCACGGCAATTCGTCGGGCATGCACTACAAGTTCGAAGACCTCATCGCCTACCTCACGCGCGGCGGCGCGCTCTATCCCGGCGAACTGATCTGCTCGGGCACCGTCGGCGGCGGCTGCTCGCTCGAAACCGGCCAGACGATCAGGCCGGGCGACGTCATCGAGCTTGAGGTGGAGAAGATCGGCACGCTGCGCAACCGCGTCCTCGCCCCGCACATCGCCGGCTGAAGGCCGCAGGCCCCCAGCCGGGAGCGGTTGGGGGCCGCTAGTCCCCCTTGGCGTCGATCAGCACGGCGGCCAGCACGGCGCGCCGGTCGCTGTCGTTGCGCCAGCCGTGCATGCAGCCGCGCTGGATCATGACGTCGCCCGCCTTCAGCAGCACGTCCTTGCCCTCCGACAGCGACCACAGCTCGCCCTCGGTCAGCACGAAATAGTTGAGCGTGTCGGTCCGGTGCATCGTCACGTGCTTTGCGGCGCGCAGATACTCCAGGCTGGGGATATGGGCGCTGTGAATCGTCTTGTGCATCTCGATCATCTGCTCGGGCGTCGGCGTCACGGCCTCGTGCTTGGGCGGAAACACGAGCATACGGAACACCGCGCCGCCGTCCGGCGGCTCGTGGATCATCGCCTGATCGGCGACCGGATCGCGCGGGTCGGACTGGTCCGCCGGGGTTTCGGTGTTCAGCCACAATTCGCGGAACCGGTTGGTGGCGAAGTGCGGTTCGAGATCGTCCTCGAACACGACATCGGCCAGGCCATCCGCGCGATTGGCCATGACATAACGCTTCATGCAGATCTCCTCCGGAAGGGGGCGCGCGAGCCTCGGCGGCCGCGTCGTTGGACAGCTTGATGGGGCAGGCGAGGGACACGCAGACGCGCCCCGGCCCCGGGCGAGTGTGGGCCATCCGCTCTGCACTGCGGCAAGACAGAACGTCGGACAACCGTCCGACGTGTGGCGCGCGCCGCGCGGAAATCCGCTCTGCGCCTCGCATTCCGCGGCATGGACGGCCCGCCCCATGCTGCAATGCGGAATGCAATGGGCCGTGACGCGGACCCGCAGGTCTGGTCTGCTTGCTGAAAACGGGAAGCGTCCGATGTCCAAGTCAGACACCATAGATGCGCTCCTGGGAAGCGCCGTACTCGCCTTCTCGAAGGACGGATACGAAGGAGCCTCGTTGCGCGACATCGCGCGCAGCGCGGGCGTGCCTTTGAGCACCATCCACTTCTATTTCAAGTCGAAGTCGGAACTCTACCTCGCCGTCCTGCGACAGGCCTGGAACGTCATCGACGAGGATCGCAGCGCCCATCTGGCGGCGGCGCTGGCCGCCCATCGCGGCGGACCGGCGCTGCTTGAAGCGGTCATCCGCGCCGTCGCCTATCCGGTCGTCCGGCGGGCGCTCAGCGACTGCGAGCGCGAGGTCGCCCAGATCCACATTTTCCGCGCGCATATTCCGCACTGGCGCAGCACCACGGGCGGAAAGCTGCTTGAGGTCGCGGACCGTTCGATGATCCGCTGGATCGATGCGATCATGCGGTGCTGCCCGTCGCTGTCGCGGCAGGACACGGTCTGGGCGTTCTCGTTCGTCATCGGTGCGGTCTATTCCTGGCAGCTCGTCGACCATCGCTACGACGCCATGCTCGGCGCCGAGGAGAACCGCTCGGCCGACGAAGTCACCGACGACATCGTGGCGTTCTGCTGCGGCGGCATTCAGCAGATCGCCGGCCAGCGGGCGGCTGCCGCAACGCTGCCGCGCCGCACGGCCGCCAAGGCCGCGCCGCAGCTCGTTTCGCTGGGCTCTCCCAACTAGCGCGATCGTCGTCATCGCCTGATCGCGGCGCGCCGCGAACCGCGATGCGACGCGCGTTCCGCCGGACGAGCGTCCGATGATGTCGCTTGCGAGTCCGCCGCCGCCTTTCAACATGCACGATACAAAACCGCGTTCATGCGGCGTGGCGTCAGGCCGACCTGCCGCCAGCGAACAACACCACAGGGGGATGCGTCCATGGATTCGCGTGATTGGCTTTCGAGCGTCAGTGCCATCGCCCTGTCGAGCGTCCTTCTGGCGGCAAGTCCCGCCGTCGCCGCGGAACCCGCGGCAACCGAACCTGCGGCGGCCGAACCCGCCGCCGAACCGGCCGACACCGAGGCCGAAACCATCGTCGTGACGGCGCAGAAGCGCTCGGCGAACCTTCAGAAGGTGCCGCTGTCGGTCTCCGCCGTGACGGCCAAGACGCTTGAGGCTTCGGGGATTGCGACCATCGACGCCGTCCAGCGTCTGACGCCGGGCATGAACATCTCGAATATCGGCAGCGGCTTCGTCAGCTACACCTATATCCGCGGCTCCGGCACGAACGTCATCGACTCCGGCGCCGATCCCAGCGTCGCCTATTTCGTCGACGAGGTTTATCTCGCCGGCAATGCGGGCCTTCAGTTCGACCTGCTCGATGTCGAGCGCGTCGAGGTTCTGAAAGGCCCGCAAGGCACGCTGTTCGGGCGCAACGCCGCCGGCGGCGCGATCTCGATCATCACCAAGCGGCCCAGCGACGAGTTCGACGCCTGGGCATCGGCCGATGTCGGCAATTACGGCCTCTTCGCCGTCAAGGGCGGGGTGACCGGGCCGTTCAGCGAAGGCAGCAAGTGGTCCTACCGCCTCTCCGCCGCGCACCGTCAGCGCGACGCCTATTCCGAAAACCCGATGGGCGTCGATCCCGGCTTCATCGACAACTACACCGCCCGCGGGCAGTTGATGTACCAGGACGACACCGTCACCTTCCTGCTGACCGGCGATTACTTCACGTCGGACAACGGCATGACCAACATGTTCCTGGCGACGGCCAACAAGGCGGGCCTGCTCACGCCTGCGGCCATCGCCGCCTATCCGACGGACGAGAGCTTCTACCGCCACTATCTGAACGTGGACGGCTACGAGCGTCAGGACACGCACGCTCTCTCCGCGCGCCTCGAATGGGATCTGGGCGGCGCGAAGGTCACCTCGATCTCGGCCTATCGCAACAGCGAGTTCGACCGGCTTCAGGATCAGGACGGCTCTTACGGCGACAGCTACTCGCTCGCCAGCAACGAGGCGATCAAGACCTACAGCCAGGAATTGCGCCTGTCGGGCGACGGCGAGCGCTTCCAGTGGATCGTCGGCGTCTTCCTCTTCAATAACGAGACGCGGCGCATCGACGTCATCGATTCCGGCCCGACCTATCCCGTGCCGATCGCCCAGAACTCGCTCGGCACCTACACCAACAACATCGACACCTTCAGCTACGCCTTCTTCGGCCAGGCGAGCTACGAAATCGTCGACGGGCTCAAGCTGACGCTGGGCGCGCGCTACAGCCAGGACGAGAAGACCTCGGATCAGCGCACCGATCCGCTGGGGCCGACGCCGCTCTATTCGGTCCACCTGACGCCGAAATGGGACAGCTTCGATCCCGCCGCCATCCTCGAATACGAGATCGCGCCGGACGTGATGGTCTATGCCTCGTATCGTCAGGGCTTCAAGAGCGGCGGCTTCCAGTCGCTCCCGGCCAACCTCGCCCTCGCCTCGAACGTCTATCGCCCCGAACAGGTGAAGTCGTACGAGATCGGCGCGAAGACCCAGTTCTTCGACAACCGGCTGCGCGTGAACGTCGCCCTGTTCGACACGCATATCGAGGATCAGCAGATCCTGCGCATCCCGACCTCGAACACCACCATCATCGACAATGCGGGCAAGACGCGCACCAAGGGTCTGGACGTCACGATCTCGGCGGTGCTCAGCGAATACTTCCGCATCGACTGGAACGCGACCTTCCAGCACGCCCGCTTCGAGCAGTATCTCACCAACTGCGCGGGCGCGCCGCCGGTCTGCGCTACCGACTTCTCCGGCCGGCGCCAGCTGCGCTCGCCCGACTTCCAGTCCTCCGTCACGGCGGAAGCGCGCATTCCGCTCGGCGAAGACGCGGGAGAAATCACCCTGCGCGGCGAATACGCCTACCAGTCGAAGGTCTATTTCGACGCCGCCAACACCAGCGCCGAAAACGCCTTCCAGCCTGGATACGGCATCGTCAACGGCCGCATCACCTACACGCCGCCGGAAGGCAATTGGGACATCTCCATCTTCGGCAAGAACCTCACCGACAAGGAGTATTTCCGCAACGTGGTGATCGTCGGTCCGTCGGGCATCGCTACGTCCGGCGATCCGCAGACCTTCGGCGTCACGCTCAACTGGCACCTCGACTAGCCCGGCCATCGTTGTGGACCGTTCGACGGCGCCAGGTGCCGCCACCTTGAAGGCGCCGTCGTCCCGGCATCCGGCCGTTGCGGAGTTCCGCGACGGCTGGGCCGCCCTCCTCGCCGCGATGATCGGCATCGGGGTCGGGATCATCGCGCTGCCCGGTCCCGCGATCGGCGTCTTCATGCGGGCCATGCAGACGGAGTTCGGCTGGTCGCGGGCGGAAATTTCGCTGGGCCCCACCGTGCTCGTGGCGACGTTGGCGCTCGTCGCGCCCTGGCTCGGCTGGCTTGCCGACCGGGTGCCGTCGCGCGTGATCGTCGGGGCGTCGCTGACCGCGCTGGCGTTGGCGCTCTTCCTCTTCAGCCGACTCGGCGGATCGCTCTGGTTCTATTATCTCGGTTTCGCCGGCATGGCGGCGGCGGGCAGCGGTGCGGCGACGCTGGTCTATGCCCGCGTGCTCAGCAGCGCCTTCCATCACGCGCGCGGGCTTGCGCTCGGCCTTGCGATGATCGGCAACGGGATCACCGGCGTCGTTCTGCCGCTGCTGCTCGTTCCTTACGCCGCCGCGCATGGCTGGCGCGAGGGCTTCGTCGCCCTCGCCATCGTCGTCGCGGCGGCGATGCCGGCGGTCGTCCTCCTCCTCGGTTCGGGCCGCGGCGGCAAGGCGGCGCGGGCGGACGGCGAAGCCCCCGGCGTCAGTTTCGCCGAGGCGCTCTCGGGGCGCGGCTTCTGGATCATGGCCGCCGCCTTCGCGCTCATTCCGTTCGCGGCCGGCGGGCTGCATCTGCACTTCCTCGCCTATCTCGCCGATCTCGGCGTCGAGCCCGCGACCGCCGGCATGATCGCCAGTCTCGGCGGCGTCGCGCTCGTCGCCTCGCGGCTGCTCACCGGGTTCCTGATCGACCATCTGTTCGCGCCCTATGTCGCGGCGGCGATGATGGCGCTCAGCGCGGCCTCGATCGGCCTGATGGCAGCCTTCGGCGCGCCGGTCGCCGCGCTCGGGGCCATCGCCTACGGCCTGTCGGTCGGGGCCGAGCTCGATCTCATCGGCTACCTCACGGCCCGCTATTACGGCATGAAGGCCTACGGCCGGATCTACGGCATCCTCTACGCCACGGTTCTGGTCGGCGGCGCCGTCTCGCCCGTCGTTTACGGCCTCGCCGTCGATCTCGCCCATTCCTACCAGCCGATGCTGGCCGCCGCGGCGGCCATCCTCGGGGGCTGCGCGGCGCTCTTCCTCGCCTTGCCCGCCTTTCCGGGATCGCACAAACTCTAGTTCCGTCCGAACGCCATGAATATCGTCGCCATCCTCGCTGCCGCCGCCCGCACCGATCCGGACGCCACCGCGATCTCCTGGATCGACCGCCCGCTCTGGACCTATCGCGGGCTGATGGAGCGCGCCGCGACCCTCGCCGCCGGCCTCAAGGCGATGGGGCTTCAGCCCGGCGACCGCGTGGCGCTGGCGATGTCGAACGCCCCTGCCTATTACGAAATCCTGCTCGGCGCCTGGATGGCGGGCCTCGTGCCCGCGCCGCAGAACTGCCGCCTGCACCCGGCCGAGATCGCCTTCGCCGCCACCGACTGCGGCGCCCGCGTCTGCTTCGCGACGCGCGACCTCGCGCCGCCCCTGCTGCCGCTGCTGGTGAGCGCCTGCCCGGTGATCGACATCGACAGCGCCGCCTACGCCGCCCTGCACGGCCACGGCGAGGCCGACATCGCCGAGCGCGCGGCCACAGACCCGGCGCTCCTTTTCTACACCAGCGGCACGACCGGCAAGCCCAAGGGCGCGATCCTCACCCACCGCTCGCTCACCGCCATGATGGTCAGCTTCCTCGCCGACAGCGGCGCGGTGACGGACGACCACATCCTGCATCTCGCGCCGCTGTCGCACGCCAGCGGCTTCCTCGGCCTCTCCTATCTCGCCCGCACGCGCAACAACGTCATCCTGCCGACCGGCGCGCTCGACCCCGATCTCATCCGCCGCGCGGTGTCGGCGTTCGGCCGGCTCTCCTTCTTCGCCGTCCCGACGGTGCTGAGGCGGCTCACGCAGTCGTCTGCGATGGACGCCGCGGCGATCGCCGGCATCCACCGCATCTTCTTCGGCGGCGCGCCGATGTATGTGGAGGACTTGAAGCGCGCGATCGACCGCTTCGGACCCGGACGGCTCTGGCACCTCTACGGCCAGGGCGAATCGCCCAACACCATCACCCACCTGCCGCCGCGCCTGCTGGGTTCGCCGGCCGACCCCGGCTACGAGGAGCGGCTGGCGAGCGTCGGCATCCCGCGCAGCGGCGTCGCCGTGCGCGTCGTGCGCGAGGACGGCGGCGATGCGGCGGAGGGCGAGGTCGGCGAGGTCGCCGTCCGCAGCGACACGCTGATGGCCGGCTACTGGAACCGGCCCGAGGCGACGGCGTCGGCCATCCGCGACGGCTGGCTCCACACCGGCGACCTGGGACGCATGAACGCCAGGGGCTACCTCACCCTCGTCGACCGCTCGAAGGACATGATCATCTCCGGCGGCTCGAACATCTATCCGCGCGAGATCGAGGAAGTCCTCCTCACCCACGCAGGCGTCGCCGAGTGCGCCGTGGTCGGCCTGCCCGACGCGGAGTGGGGCGAGACGCCGGTCGCCTTCGTCGTCGCCGCCGCCGGACCGCCGCCCGCCCCGCAGGACCTCGACGCCCACATCCTCGCTCACCTGGCGCGCTACAAGCGTCCGCGGACCTATCGCTTCGTCGAGGAACTGCCCAAGAGCGCCTATGGCAAGATCCTGAAGACGGAACTGCGCCGTCTCGCTGCCGGCGGCGACTGAAGTCCGCCGCCAGGGGGCTGCGTCATCGCCGCCGCGCCCCGATTTCTATTGTCATAGAATAATATCTGTACATATCATCATTGCGATCGCCCGACATGCCCCGCCTAGAGGGCCTGCGGCGCGCGGGCTTCGGACGTTCAATCGCACCGAAGCGGGAGAGAAATGCAACATCCGGCGAAAACGCCGGCGGGGAGGATGAGATGTCGCTGAAGCATGTCCTGCTGCTGTCCGCGTGCGTCTGCGCGCTGGCGATGCCTGCCGCCGCGCAAGGCGCCGCCGAGCCCGCCGCCGAACCAGCCGCCACGCCTGCCGCCGATCCGGCCGCCGGGACCGGGAGCGAGGAGGTGGTGGTCACCGCCCAGAAGCGCCGCCAGAACCTCCAGGACGTCTCCGCCGCCGTCTCCGCCTATACGGCCGAGACGCGTCAGCTCGTCGGCATCGACACGCTTCAGGACTACACCAATTTCACGCCCGGCCTCTCCTATTCGGGCGCCGAGGATCGCGTCTTCGTGCGCGGCGTCGGACGGCAGACCAACACCAACGGCTCCGATCCGGGCGTTGCGACCTATACCGACGGCGTCTACGACGCCCGCACCGCGACGGTCGGCATCTCCGACTTCTTCCTGGAGCGCGTCGAGGTGCTGCGCGGCCCGCAGGGCACGCTCTACGGCCGCAATTCCATCGGCGGCGCGATCAACGCCATCTCCAAGCGGCCGTCCGACGAATTCGAGGGCGAAGTGCGGCTCGGCATCGGCGACTACGGCGTCGCGAACGCCGAACTCACGTTGTCCGCGCCGCTGGCCGACTGGCTGCGGGCGCGCGTGGCGGGCGCCTATTACGATCAGGAAGACGGCTATTTCACCAATGTCGCGGGCGGCCCCAGCGAGGGCGGCGTCGGCGAGCGGCGCTATGCCGAGCTTCAGTTCGAGGCCGATCTCGGCCCCGATGTCGGGCTCTGGCTGAAGGCCTTCAGCTCAAGCTCGGGCCTTCTCGCCCGCTCGCGGAACCAAATCGACGCCTACGACTATGCGCCGTATCCCACCGGCTACATCGCGCCCGGCTCGGCCTTCGGCTTCCTTACCGGCCTCTATGCCCCGCTCGACGCCGCGACCGCGAACCCCGGCGTCACCGACATCCGCGCTTTCAGCACCAACACGCCGCAGACCGCTCGCCTCCACGACAATGCCGGCGTCACGGGCGAGCTGACCTGGGAATTGCCGGGCGTCCTCGTCAAATATATCGGCGGCTATCAGGCCTATGTCTTCGACTCGACCAACGAGCTCGACAACACCGCCGTCACTTCCTACGTCTTCCCGCTGTCGCCGGGCGCGATCTGCGGCTTCATTCCCGGCTGCGCCCCGCTCCAGGTTTTCCCGTCGCAGCAGTTCAACTATGTCGAGGACAAGAGCTTCTCCAGCCACGAGCTGAATGTCAGCTCGACCGGCGACGGGCCGCTCCAGTGGATCGCCGGCGTCTACTACTATACCGAGGACGCGACGCAGGAATCCCACTTCAACGCGCCCGACCAGCCTCAGCTCAAGGCGCCCATCAACGGGCCTGCCAATCCGCTCGGCGATTTCGTCTATGCGGCTTCCGCGCTGGAAACGCAGTCCTACGCCGCCTTCGCGCAGATCGACTGGGCCGTCGCCGACGACGTCAAGATCACCGGCGGCCTCCGCTACACGCACGACTCCAAGGAAGGCGCCGAAAGCTTCCGCATCATCTGCTTCGGCTGCGCCTTGCCGCCCGACCAGTATGGCTCGCTGACCCCGTCCTACGACATCACCGCCTTGTCGATCTCGCTCGCCCCGGCGCCCGGCGTCTCGACGCCCGTCGCCATCGACCCGCTCACCGGCAACGCCGTGCGCGGTCTTTCGGGCTCGTGGAACGCCACCACCGGAACCATCGGCGTCGAATGGAAACCTGACGCCGACACGCTGGTCTTCGCCAAGTTCAGCCGGGGCTACAAGTCCGGCGGCTTCAACGCCGGCGGCATCTCCGCTCTTCCGCAAACCGATCCCGAAGGCGTCAACGCCTACGAACTCGGCTACAAGACCAATTTCGGACGCACCTTCCAGCTGAACGCCGCCTTCTTCTTCTACGACTATGAAGGCCTTCAGGTGCCGCTGACCGTCACGACGCCCGGCGGCGCGAACCTCACCGAGTTCTTCAATCTCGAATCTTCGCAGTCCTACGGCATCGAACTGGAAGCGGTGTGGCGTCCGGTGGAGGAGCTGCAGGTCCTCATCAACTACGGCTACGCGCAGTCGGAAATTCAGGACGCCTGCTGCTTCATCGACGGCGCCGATCCGCTGGCCGTCCAGCCGGGCGCTCAGCCGGTGGGGCCGCTGGTCGGCGGGCAGCAGCCGCAGAGCCTGGTGGGCGAGGAACTGCCGCAGACGCCCCGCAACAAGGTGGCGATCAACGCCATCTATACGCTCGACTTCGATCCCGGCACGCTCGACCTGTCGGCCAGCTATATCTGGAAGGACGAAAGCTACAGCCTCGTCTTCAACCGGCCCTATACGCGCATGCCCGCCTACGATCAGGTCGATCTGCGCGCCGTCTGGACCTCGACCGACAGCGACTATCGCATCATCGCCTTCGTCAAGAACGTCTTCGACGAGGTCGGCTATGACGGCGCATCGGGCACGGCCTATGCCGCGGGGTTCGCGCCGCCCAACACGGTCGCGCGGACCTACAGCCTGACGCCGCCCCGCACGATCGGCCTCCAGGTCCAGTATCGCTTCAATTGAAGGCGCGGACCCCATGAACCGCGCCGCCCGGCCGCAGAAGCTCCCTTTCTCGGCGAAGCTGCTCTACGGCTCCGGGACGATCGCCTTCGGGGTGAAGGATCAGGGTTTCAGCGCGCTGCTGATGCTCTTCTACAACCAGATCGCGGGGCTGCCCGCGGACTGGGTCGGCGCGGCGATCATGATCGCCATGGTCGTGGACGCGGTGATCGATCCTGTCCTCGGCCAGATCTCCGACGATTTCCGTTCGCGCTGGGGCCGCCGCCATCCGTTCATGTATGCGGCGGCGCTTCCGGCCGCGATCTCGTATTTATTCCTCTGGATGCCGCCCGCCTGGCAGGCGGAATGGCAGTTCGGCTATCTCGTCGCCGTCGCCATTCTGGTGAGGGTCTCGATCAGCCTCTACGAGATACCGTCCACCGCGCTGCTCGCCGAGTTCTCGTCCGACTATGACGAGCGCACGCGGCTGGTCGCCTGGCGCTATTTTTTCGGCGTGGTCGGCGGTCTCGCCATGACCATCCTCGCCTTCGGCGTTTTCTTCCGCCCCAGCCCGGCCTATCCGGTCGGCCAGCTCAACCCGGACGGCTACGCCGCCTACGCGATCGTCGCGGCGCTGGTGATGTTCCTCTCGATCCTCTTGTCGAGCCTGGGCACGCAGGCCCGCGTCGCCGCGCTCTCGCCGCTCGCGCCGGCGGAACGCCACAGCCTCGCCCGGCTCGCCCGGCACATGATCGGCGTCCTCGTCCACCCGACCTATCTGTCGATCATCCTCTTCAGCCTGTTCTCGGCCATGTCGTCGGGCCTCGCCTCGACGCTCGGCATCTACTTCGCGACTTTCTACTGGGAACTCTCCGCCGACCAGATCGCGCAGCTCACCTCCAGCGCGGTCGTGGGCATCGTACTGGCCTTCGTCCTCGTCCATCCGCTCTCCGCGCGCTTCGGCAAGAAGGGCGCGGCGATGGGACTCTTTCTCGCCGCGCTGATCGCTTCCGCGACGCCGCTTGCGCTGCGCCTGGCCGGGCTGTTTCCTGCAAATGGCGATCCGGCGCTTCTGCCGCTCCTGATGGTTCAGATGGCGATCTCGACCATGTGCACAATTTCGGCCTCCATTCTCGCGGTCTCGATGGTCGCCGACGTGACCGAACAGGTTCGCCTGTCGACCGGCAAGCGCTCGGAAGGTCTGCTGTTCTCGGCCGCGACGATGGTGAACAAGGCCGTCTCGGGCATGGGCGTCTTTCTGTCGGGCCTCATGCTGACGGCGGTCGCCTTTCCCGCCAATGCGGTTCCGGGCCAGGTCGATGGCGGCGTGCTCGGCGAGCTGGCGCTCGTCTATATCGGCACGACGCTCGCCTTCTCGATCCTCGGCGTGCTCTGCCTCTCCTTCTATCCGATCACCCGCTCGCATCACGCCGACTCCGTCCGGCGGCTGCACGAGGGGTCGTGATCGCAGCTCATCGCAATTCAAGGCAACGCAAGAGGCGACGATTATGGCGAAGACGGCAAACGGCCTGAAGGTGCGGCTCGATCCGGCCGACGAGTATCCCCATCCGCCCGGAGACGCGAAGAACTACAACGAGAGCATGTATTTTAACGTCTTCGATCCGGCGAAGATGATCGGCGGCTGGTTCCGCATCGGCAATCGCCCGAACGAGCGCTATGCCGAGGTCAGCGTCTGCGTCTATCTGCCGGATGGCCGCATCGCCTTCACCTTCGGGCGGCCGGCGATCGAGGGCAATGCGGAGATGAACGCCGGCGGGCTGAAGGTCAGCGTCGTCGAACCGTTCAAGCGTCTCAAGGTCAGCTACGAGGGTAAGGCGCTGCTGCTCGCCCGGCCGCACGAGATGGCCGATCCGAAGAAGGCCTATCGCGACAATCCCTCCGTCGCCTGCACGATCGAGCTGGACTATGTGGGCCTGTCGCCGATGTTCGGCGGCGAAACGGTCAACGCCGACGGCACGCCGCTCGCCGTCGATCCGGAAAAATCCTTCGCCAAGGCGCACTACGAACAGCATTGCGCGGCGTCGGGCGTGATGACGGTCGACGGCGAACGGCATGTGATCGCGGGCTTCGGCCTGCGCGACAAGTCCTGGGGGCCGCGCCACTGGCAGGCGATCGAATGGTATCGCTGGTGCCCGATGAATTTCGGCCGCGACTTCGGGATGATGCTCTCGGTCATCGGCGACGGCGCGGGCGGCGTCCGGCAGGGCGGCATGGTCTTCCGCGACGGGATCTACGATCTCATCACCGAATGCGAGATCGACAGCGACTGGGACGAGAACGGCTACCAGACAGCCCTGCGGGCGCGCGTGAAGACGGCGGCGGGCAAGGACTACCGGGTCACCGGCCGGGTGCTCTCGCTGATCCCGCTGCGCAACCGCCGCAAAGGGCCCGACGGCGTCGAACTTCACACCCGCATCACCGAAGGCATGACCGAATATCGTTGCGGCGATCTCGTCGGCTACGGCCTCAGCGAGTATCTCGACCAGATCGTCGACGGAGAGCCCAATGGCAAGGCGGCGGGCTACTAGGCCCGCCGTCCTGCGGCGCGGCCCGCCCCGCGGGGCGGGCTTTTCCGGCTGGCCAGCCCGGGACGAATGTTCGATGATGCTTCTCTTGTCGGGCGAGTAGAGATGAACGACGCGAAGACGGACCAGGCAGAGCGATTTCCCAGACGGACCTTGAGGCGTCAGAACACGCGGGCGCGCATTCTGCGCTCGGCCATGCGCCTGTTCCGACAGGTCGGCTACGGCGCGGCGACGATGAACGCCATCGCCGACGCGGCGGATGTCCACGTCACGACGCTCTTCGTGCATTTCAAGTCGAAGCAGGACCTCGCCGTCAGCCTCAACGACGCCACCATCGAACAGCTGAAGGCGCTGGTCGCCGAGGCCAAGGGCAAGGTTCCCTTCTTCACCTTCTTCCGCGAGGTCGTGCTGGCGACCGCCAATACGCTGGAAGGCGAATCCGACCCCGAGCTGACGCTCTGGCACGAACTGAAGAAAGACCCCGAACTGACCCTCGCCTGGGTCGACTATGAACAGCGTCAGGTGGCGATCCTCGCCGACTACATCGCCGACGAATACGGCCTCGACGTCGAGAAGGACTACACGCCCGCCCTCGTCTCCAGCCTGCTGGTCTCCAGCTCCTGGCTGTCGCACCGGCGCTGGAGCGCCAACGCCCGCGAACTCGACATCGCCACCGAAACCCGCAAGGCGCTCACGATCGCCGAAACCATGGCGCGCGCCGTGCTCAAGGAAAAAACCGGCCGCGCCTGACCGCCCCGTCCGGCCCCGGTTATTGCAACATCAGACGATTATTCTATGATCATACAATAATCCCGCCGAACGGGACGCTGAGGAGCCGTGCATGGACGCCGCCGAAGCCGACGGTCTTGAGCTTTCCAACGCGGACGCCGCCGCCGCCATGAACCAGCTTCAGGCCGGCCGCATCTGCCCCCCCGAAGCGCAGAGCCACGACCTCTCGCTGCTCCCGCCCGAAGCCGCCCGCTCCTGGTCGGCCCACGGCTATTTCGTCCTCAAGGGCCTGGTCCCGGCCGCCACCTGCGCCGCGATGACGGCGGCCTCGCTCGACCTCTTCGCCAGGGCCGAGACCGGCGGCCAGTCCTTCAAGGGACACCACCTCGGCCCCGACGGCGTCATCGCGGTGGAGGAAGCGGCCCGCCTCGACGCCCGCCACGCCGCCGAGCAGCGCATGTCGAAGCTCTTCAACATCCACCGCCTGAGCCCGTTCCGCGCCTTCGCCTCGCACCCCGCGATCCTCAAGGCGTTGCACGCGATCCTCGGCCCGGACGTTTCGTGCTTCAACTCGCAGTACATTTTCAAGAACCCCGGCGTCTGGGGCCAGCCCTGGCACCAGGACTCGCTCTACTACCTGTTCGACCTGATGCCGCAGGTCGGCGTCTGGCTGGCGACGACGCGGGCGACGGTGGAGAACGGCTGCCTGTTCGTGGCCCCCGGCTCGCATGTCGAGCCGATCCACCCTGTCGTCCCCGACGCCCGCCCCGGCGCCAATTTCGGCTATCTGGAAGTGGTGGACTACGACTACGCGAACGCTGTGCCGGTGCTGATGGAGCCGGGCGACGTCCTCGTCTTCCACAGCTTCCTGCTGCACAAGTCGAACGACAACGTCTCGGACGAGCGCCGCTCGGCCCTCGTCTTTCACTACGCCCGCAGCGCCACCGAAATCACCGGCCCGAAGAGCGCCACGATCGACTTCATGCCGGTCCTTGCGGAAGGCCGCCCGGCGCGGACGGACTGAGGCCGCATCCGCCGCGCCGGCCCGCCTGCAACCTCCATCGCCCGCTCGACTCTTCGGACAACTGCGCTAACGTGCCCCGCCGTGGACCGGCCCCAAGGCTCGGACCGGTCCGGTGTTTACGCATTTCAGGGGGCGTCAATGAGCAACAGGCACGTGCGGAGCATGATCAAGGGCGCCATCGCGGTGGCGCTGGCCAACACGATGCTGGCGGGTCCGGCCCTGGCGGCGCTCGCCGGCGGCGAGGGCCAGGTCAACATCGTCGCCTGGGCCGGCTATATCGAGCGCGGCGAGAGCGACAAGGCTTACGACTGGGTGACCGGCTTCGAGGCCGAGACCGGCTGCAAGGTCAACGTCAAGGTCGCGGCCTCGTCCGACGAGATGGTCGCGCTGATGACCCAGGGCGGCTTCGATCTCGTCACCGCCTCGGGCGACGCCAGCCTTCGCCTGATCGCCGGCGGCACCGTGCAGGAGATCGACGTCTCCAAAATCCCCAGCTTCTCCTCCATCGACCCGCGGCTTCAGAACGCCGCCTGGAACACGGTCGACGGCAAGCATTACGGCACCGCCTACCAGTGGGGCCCGAACGTCCTCATGTACAACACGACCGCCTATCCGGCGGCGCCGACCAGCTGGTCGACGGTGTTCGAGGAGGCGACGCTCGCCGACGGCAAGTCGAACAAGGGCCGGCTCGAGGCCTATTACGGCCCCATCTACATCGCCGACGCCGCGCTCTACCTGAAGGCGAAGCGCCCCGAACTCGGCATCACCGACCCCTATGCGCTGAGCGAAGAACAATACGCCGCGGTGCTCGAGGTGCTGCGCGCCCAGCAGCCGCTGCTCGCCCGCTATTGGGACGACGCCAACAAGCAGGTCGGCGACTTCACCAATGAAGGCATCGTCGCCTCCGCCTCGTGGCCGTTCCAGGTGAACACGCTCGTCGCCGCCGGCGCGCCGGTCGCCTCGGTCATTCCGTCGGAAGGCGCGACCGGCTGGGCCGACACCACCATGATGCACGCCAACGCCGAACATCCGAACTGCGCCTATGCGTGGATGGAGCATTCGCTCCAGCCCAAGGTGCAGGGCGACGTCGCGGCGTGGTTCGGCTCGGTCCCGGCGGTTCCCGCCGCCTGCACGGCGAGCGAGCTGCTCGGCGCCGAAGGCTGCAAGACCAACGGCATCGAGGATTTCGACAAGATCTCGTTCTGGCGCACGCCGGTCGCCGAATGCGGCGAGGGCAAGACCTGCGTGCCCTACAGCCGCTGGGTCAGCGACTACAACGCGATCAAAGGCGGCCGGTGACGCCGGCCGCCGCGCCGGCGGTCGAGCTGCGGAACGTCCGGCAGGTCTTCGGCTCGGTCACGGCGCTGGACGGCGTCAGCCTGACGGTCGGGCAGGGCGAGTTCTTCGGCATGCTCGGCCCCTCGGGGTCGGGCAAGACGACCTGCCTGCGCCTCGTCGCCGGGTTCGACCAGCCGAGTTCGGGCGAGGTCCTCATCGAGGGCCAGCCCGTCGCCGGCCTGCCGCCGCACCGCCGCAAGGTCCACACGGTCTTTCAGGACTATGCGCTGTTCCCGCATCTCAGCGTCGCCGACAATGTCGCCTTCGCGCTGATGATCGCGGGCGTGCCGCGCCGCGAGCGGCAGATGCGGGCCGGCGAGATGCTGGAACGGGTGAAGCTCGGCGGCTATGGCGGGCGGCGGCCGTCCGAACTCTCGGGCGGCCAGCGTCAGCGCGTGGCGCTGGCCCGCGCCCTGATCGACAGCCCCTCGGTGCTTCTGCTCGACGAGCCGCTCGGCGCGCTCGACCTCAAGCTGCGCGAGGAAATGCAGGTCGAGCTGAAAAGCCTTCAGCGCGCCTCCGGCATCACCTTCATCTTCGTCACCCACGATCAGGGCGAGGCGCTGGGGATGAGCGACCGCGTGGCGGTCTTCAGCCGCGGCCGCATCGAACAGGTCGGCACGCCGCGCGAGATCTACGAGACCCCGCGCACCGCCTTCGTCGCCGATTTCGTCGGCTCGGCCAATGTCTTCGACGGGACGCTCGCGGCCGAAACCGGCGGGGGACCGGCGGTCTTCGCCGTCCGCCCCGAACGCATCCGGCTCGCCGCGCCCGGCGCGTCCGGCGCCTCCGGCGAGATCGCGCTTCCGGGCCGCCTCGTCGATGCGCAATATCTCGGCAGCGAAACCCGCTACGGCATCGAAATCGCCGGCGGCCGCCGCCTCAACGCGGCGATCCGCCAGGGGGCGGAACGCTTCGATCCGCCCGTCGGCGCGGAGGTCCGGGCGGTCTTCGCGCGCGGCGACATCATGCCGCTCGACGCATGAGCGCCCTCGCGCGCGTCCCCACCCGGTCCTGGCTGCGGCGGCCGGGCGTCGCCGTCTTCCTGCTTCTGCTGCCGCCGCTGCTCTGGCTCGGCATCGGCTATCTCAGCTCGCTCTTCGCGCTCTTCGCCCAGAGCTTCTTTCACTACGACGATTTCTCCGGCGTGGTGAAACGCGACTTCACGCTCGCCACCTACAAGGCGCTGCTGCAACCGGCCAATCTCGACAGCATCTGGCGCACGCTGCTCATGGCCTGCGCGGTGACGGTCGCGGCGGCGCTGATCGCGCTCCCCATCGCCACCTATATCGCGCTCTACGCGAAGCCCAGGGTCAAGGCGCTGCTCTATGTCGGCGTGCTGCTGCCGCTCTGGTCCAGCTATCTGGTGCGCGTCTATGCCTGGAAGCTGGTGCTCGCCAAGGAAGGCATCCTCGGCTGGCTGGCCGAGCATCTCTCCTTCGCCTGGGCGATCGACGGCCTGCTCGCCATTCCGGGCATCGGCGGCCCGTCGCTCTCCACCGCCTATGTCGGCACCTTCATCGTCTTCGTCTATATCTGGCTGCCCTATGCGATCCTGCCCATCGTCGCGGCGCTGGAGCGCGTGCCGCCCAATCTTCTGGAAGCCTCCGCCGATCTCGGCGCGACCCCGTCGGCGACCTATCGCAAGGTGATCCTGCCGCTCATCGTGCCGGGCATCGCGGCGGGTTCGATCTTCACCTTCTCGCTCACTCTCGGCGACTACATCATCCCCGGCACCATCGGCCCGACGCCGCTGGTGATCGGACAGCAGGTGCTCGCCCAGTGCTGCACGGCCGGCAACATGCCGCTCGCCGCCGCCTTCTCGGTCGCCCCGCTGATCATCCTCACGCTCTATCTCTTCCTCGCGCGCCGGCTGGGGGCGTTCGATGCGCTCTAGCCACGCCTTCGTCGCCGCCGCCGCCTGGGCGGGCATCGCCTTCCTGCACCTGCCGCTGGTGCTGATCTTCGTCTATGCCTTCACCACCGACGACAAGACCTATGCCTTCCCGCCGCCGGGCTTCACGCTGCACTGGTTCGACGTCGCGCTGAACGAGCGGCCCGACATCTGGCGCGCCATGTGGCTCAGCGTCCGCATCGCGCTGGCGGCGACCGCGATCTCGCTGGTCCTGGGCACCCTCTCGGCCCTGGCGCTCCAGCGCGCGAAGTTCTTCGGCCGCGACACGATTTCGCTGCTGCTGGTGCTGCCGATCGCGCTGCCCGGCATCGTCACCGGCATGGCGCTGCGTTCGGGGCTCGACATCGTCGGCCTCGACTTCAGCTTCTGGACCATCGTCATCGGCCATGTGACGTTCTGCATCGTCGTCGTCCACAACAACGCGCTCGCAAGGCTGCGGCGGCTGTCGCCCTCGCTGGTCGAGGCGGCGATGGACCTCGGGGCCAGCCCGGCGCAGGCGTTCAGATATGTGACGCTGCCCAACGTGGCGACGGCGCTCGCCGCGGGCGCGCTCCTCGCCTTCGCGCTGTCCTTCGACGAGGTGGTCGTCACCACCTTCACCGCCGGCCAGCAGACGACGCTGCCGATCTGGATGTTCTCCGAACTCGTCCGCCCCCGGCAGCGTCCCGTGACCAACGTGGTCGCGGTGCTGGTGATGGCGATGACCTTCGTGCCGATTCTGCTAACCTACTGGATGACGCGCAATTCGGGCGGCGTCGCCGGGGCGGGCAAGTAGTCCTTCAAGCGACCGAGGAAGCGACCCATGAGCATGATCACCGATCTCACCATCGCCGGCGAAGCGGTCGCGGGCGAGGGCGCCGGCTTCGCCGTCGTCAATCCGGCGACCGGCGCGCCGATCGTGACGATCGCCGAAGCCTCGCCCGGCCAGGTGGATGCGGCGGTCGCCGCCGCCGCCGCCGCGCAGCCCGCCTGGGGCGCGCTCACCCCCGGCGAACGGGCCGCCTATCTGCTCAAGATCGCCGACGCCATCGAGGTGGAAGGCGAGGCCTTCGCGGCGCTGGAAAGCCTCAATTGCGGCAAGCCGCTCGGCAAGACGACGGCCGACGAGATTCCGGCCATCGTCGATTGCTTCCGCTTCTACGCCGGCGCGGCGCGCGCCGTGCACGGCCTCGCGGCCGGCGAATACATGGCCGGCCACACCTCGATGCTGCGGCGCGATCCGGTCGGCGTCGTCGCCTCCATCGCGCCCTGGAACTATCCGCTGATGATGGCCGCGTGGAAGCTCGGACCGGCGCTCGCCGCCGGCAACACGGTCGTGCTGAAGCCTTCCGAATACACGCCGCTGACGACGCTGAAGCTCGGGCAGCTGCTCTGCGGCGTTCTGCCGCCCGGAATCGTCAATGTCGTGCACGGCACCGGCGGCGTCACCGGCGATGCGCTCATCAACCACCCGCGCGTCGAGATGATCTCGCTCACCGGTTCGATCGCCACCGGGCGCAAGGTGCTGGAGGCCGCCTCGCGGCAGATCCGGCGCACCCATCTCGAACTCGGCGGCAAGGCTCCGGTCGTCGTCTTCGACGACGCCGACCTCGCCGAAGTGGTCGAGGGCATCAAGGTGTTCGGCTACTACAATGCGGGGCAGGACTGCACGGCGGCCTGCCGCATCTACGCCGCGCCGAAGATCTACGACAATCTCGTCGCCGATCTCTCCGCGGCCGTCTCCACCATCACCTACGGCGCCGATGCGGGCGACGACGCCGATATCGGCCCGCTCATCAATGCGCGCCAGTTCGAACGGGTCGCGGGCTTCGTCGACCGGGCGCGCGCCGCGCGGCATCTGGAAGTCACCGCGGGCGGCGCGAAGGCGGCGGGCGGCGGCTTCTTCTACCAGCCGACGGTCGTCGCCGGGGCGCTGCAGAGCGACGAGATCGTGCGGAGCGAGGTGTTCGGCCCGGTCGTCTCCGTCACCCGCTTCTCGGACGCCGACGAAGCGATCGCCTGGGCGAACGACAGCGATTACGGCCTCGCCTCCTCGGTGTGGACCCGCGATGTCGGCCGCGCGATGAAGGTCGCGGCTGCGCTCAAATACGGCTGCACCTGGGTCAACACGCATTTCATGCTGGTCAACGAAATGCCCCATGGCGGCTTCAAATCTTCGGGCTACGGCAAGGATCTCTCGATGCTGGCGCTCGACGACTACACGGTCGGCCGCCATGTGATGGTCAAGCACGGCTGATGACCTCGCCGGTAGGCGCTCCCGGTCTCTACCATCAGGCCGCCTACGATATCGCCGCCCCGCCGCCGAACTATTGGCGCGACAGCGCGCGTCCCGGCCCCGCGCTCGAACCGCTCGGCGGCGACGTGGAATGCGAGGTCGCCATCATCGGCGGCGGCTATACCGGCCTCTCGGCGGCGCTGCATCTGGCGCGCGATCACGGGATCGCCGCGCTCGTGCTGGAGGCGGGCGAAATCGGCTGGGGCGCGTCGGGCCGCAATGGCGGGTTCTGCGTGCCGGGCGGCGCGAAACGCGACCTGATCGCCATCGCGCGCCGCTTTGGCGACGACGAGGCCCGCCGCTTCGCCCGCCTGACGCTCGATGCCGTCGCCCGCGTCGAGGGCTTGCTGAAGGACGAGGGCATCGAGGCCGCGCCGCAGCCGGGCGGCGAAATGCTGCTTGCGCATAATGCGCGGGCGCTCGCGGCGCTCGCCCGGCGCTGCGAGGCCGAGCGAGCGCTGACCGGCCACGATCTGCGCATGCTCACCCCGCAGGATTTACGCGATCGCGGCCAGCGCGCCGACGCCTATGCGGGCGCGCTGTGGGAGCCGGTCGGCTTCGGCCTGCACCCGCTCGATTACGTCCGCGGCCTCGCCGCCGCCGCCCAGCGGCACGGCGCGAGCATCGCCCCGCATTCGCCCGTCACGCACTGGTCGCGCGAAGGCGGCTTCCACCGCCTCGTCACGCCGCGCGGGGCCGTCCGCTGCGCCAAGGTGATCGTCGCGGCGGGCGCCTATCAGCCCGAACGCCTCGCCCCGGCGCTCGCCGGCCGCATTCTGCCGGTGCAGTCGAATATCCTCGTGACGCGCCCTCTCACCCCCGCCGAAGTCGCCGGACTGGGGTGGAGCAGCACTGGCGTCGCGTCGGACAGCTTTGAACTCCTTCACTATTTCCGCCTCCTCCCCACCCACCACCTCCTCTTCGGCGCCCGCGGCGGGCTTTCGGCGTCACCGCGACGCGCGGCTTCTTTCCAGGCCCGGCTGATGCGGGATTTTCGGGGGGTGTTTGGGGGGGTGGGGGTGGAGGTGACGCATTTCTGGAGCGGGCTTGTGGACTTGGCAGCGGATCGCCTTCCCCACTGCTCGGCGACCGACGGCGATGCGAGCGTGTTTCAAGCGTGCGCCTATCACGGAAGCGGCGTCGCGATGGGGACCGAGCTGGGTGCGCAGCTGGCCGGTCTGGCGGCGGGGGGACGGGCAGAGGCGCTGCCCGGCTTCATGATGCGCCCGCCGCCGCGATTCCCGCTGCCGGGACTGCGCAAGGTCTATCTGGCGGCGGCGCTGACCGGCTACGCGATCCGCGACGCGCTTTAGGCCGGCTCCAACGTCCAGGTTTCCTTGGTGGTCGACAGCACCATGATCGATTCCGTCCGCTGCACGCCGCCCAACGCCTTCACGGTCCCGCTCAGGAACTCCTCCAGCGCCCGCATGTTCTTCACGCGCACCTTGAGCAGATAGTTCCACGCTCCGGTGACGTGGTGGCACTCCAGCGCCGCGGGCGAGGCGGCAATCCGCGCCAGGAACGGGGCCTCGGTCGCCGGATCGCTCCAGCCGACGAAGACGAAGGCGAGCAAATCCAGCCCGATCGCCTCGGGGTCGAGGCGGGCATGGAATCCGCTGACGATGCCCCGCCGGACCAGGCGTTTGATGCGGTCGTTGATCGTCGAGGGCGCGGCGCCGATCTCGGCCCCCAGTTCGCCCAGAGACATCCGGTCGTCGTGCTGCAGCAGGGCGATCAGCTTGCGATCCGTCTCGTCCAAACCTGCCACGCTCACCGCTCCTGCTGCCGAATTGTGTGACACTTTCCGCTCATTTCGCGGAATGACAACGCCCGAAATGCAAAAATCACGACTTTCATACCCGAATGCTCTTGACCTTTGAGTTCCATTACGTCAGTCAGTTTTCCGAACGTGGAGGACTGAAATGGCAAATGCAACGGATATTAGCAACTATGTCCGCAATATGAGCGGCAAAAAGATTGGAAAGGCGAATCTTGGGGCCGCCAAGCGTCTGCCGCTGGCCCTCCTGCTCGGCACCACGGCGCTTTGCGGCCTCGTCTCGCCCGCCTCCGCGGCCCTCGCCATCTGGGACGGGTCCGAATCGCCGGACTGGCTCAATCCCGGCAATTGGGACATCGGCACGCCGCCGACGGCCGCCGACA
Organism: Alphaproteobacteria bacterium; assembly: GCA_046348585.1. Classification (GTDB taxonomy): domain Bacteria; phylum Pseudomonadota; class Alphaproteobacteria; order Micropepsales; family Micropepsaceae; genus JADZAI01. Next base: position 401,603 of record JAXMDZ010000002.1, on the reverse strand, counting down.
AGGTGGAGATCGACACGACCGGAGCCAACGCGCCGGTGATCGGCATGGGCGTCACCGGACACAGCCAGGACATCTATGTCGCCTATCTCGCCAACGGCCTTCTCACGATCCGCGACGGCGGCGGCCTGTTGACCGATGGAATCGCCTATATCGGCAACGGCAGCCCGGCGCTGACGGGCATCGTCCGCGTCACCGGCGCCGGATCGACCTGGAATGTCGCCAGCACCACGATCATCGGCCGCTATGGCAATGGCGAGCTGCATGTCGAGAACGGCGCGGCCGTCACCGGCAATTCCGCGTCGATCGGCAGCCTCGCCGGCGTTTCGGGTCTTGCGGTCGTCAGCGGTCCCGGTTCGGTCTGGAATACGGGCTTCCTCGTCGGCGTCGGCAATTCCGGCTCGGGCACGGTCCTGATCGAGAATGGCGGCGCCTGGAACACCGGCCTGACCACGATCGGCGCCAATGCCGGGTCTTCGGGTCACGTCACCGTCACGGGGGCGGACAGCCTCTGGACGAACGCCGCAGCTGTCGTCGTCGGCGATAGCGGCAATGGCGTTGTTGAGATCGCCGATGGCGGCCACGCGATGGTCGCCGGCTCCTCGGGTATCTCCGTCGGCGACAAGGCGACCGGCAACGGCGCCATCACCGTGACCGGCGCCGGCTCTCTCCTCAGCGCCGATCATGCCGGTCAGATCGGCAACGAGGGTACTGGCAGCCTCATCGTATCGGGCGGCGCGTACGCGCTCTTCGGATCCTCGCTCTATGCCGGCGACGCGGTCGGCGGCCACGGCGCCGTGACGGTCTCGGGCGCGGGCTCGCAGCTGAGCGTCGCCAACTCGCTCACGCTCGGCAGTTCGGGGGCGGGAACCCTTCAGGTGAACAGCGGCGGCTACGTTCTTTCGGGCTCGGCGGCGATCGGCGCGGAGGCGGGGTCCACCGGCGAGGCCGTCGTCACCGGCGCGAACGCGCAATGGGAGGTCACCAACACGCTGCTCCTCGGCGGTTCGGGATCGGGACAGATGACGATCTCGGGCGGCGGTCATGTCGTGGCTGGCGCTGCGACGATCGGAGATGCCGCGGGCGCGCTCGGCACGCTCATCGTCACAGGCGCGGGTTCGCTCTTCGCAGTCAATGCCGACCTCGTCGTCGGCAATGACGGGTCGGGCAATATCGTCCTCGCCTCGGGCGGCATGCTCGATGCGTCCCAGATCACTCTTGCGCAGCACAGCGGCTCGGCCGGAACGCTGTATCTGGGCGCGGGCGGCGCGGCGGGCACGACGACCGCCGGCCTTGTCCAGTTCGGCGACGGCGACGGTCGCGTCGTCTTCAACCACAATGGCGCAGCCTACACCTTCGGCGCAGGATTCTTCGGAACCGGCGCGATCGATCACCTGGGGGGATCGACGATCCTGACCGGCGACGGCTCGGGCTTCGACGGGACGACCACGGTTTCGGGCGGCACGCTGCGGGTGAACAGCATCCTCGGCGGCGCGCTCAACGTGACCTCGGGCGGCAAGGTCGGCGGCTCCGGCACGCTCGGGGCCGTCACCATCGGCTCGGGCGGCAGGCTCGCGCCCGGCAATTCGATCGGCACGATGAACGTCGCCTCGGTCGCCTTCAACGCCGGGTCGATCTACGAGGTCGAGATCAACGCGCTCGGCCAGTCCGACCTTCTGGCGGCCACCGGCGCGGCGGCGCTGGCGGGCACGGTGCATGTCGTGCCGTTCCCCGACTACGCGCTGAACACGCCCTATCTCATCCTGACGGCGGGCGGCGGCGTTTCGGGCGCGTTCTCGGGAATCGATTTCCCCGGCGCTTCCTACTTCCTGAGCCCGCAGCTGACCTATACGTCGAATGCGGTCACGCTGACCCTTGCGGCGTCCAACTTCCAGACGGCCGCCCTTACCCCCAACCAGATCGCCGCCGCAGGCGCCGCCCAGGGCGCGGGACCCGGCGACGGGGTGTATGACGCCATCGCCCTCGTTCCCGACGCGGCGAGCGCGCAAGCCGCGTTCGACGCGATCTCGGGCGAACTCCACGCCTCGCTCCTCGGCGTCCTCTCCGACGACAGCCGCTATATGCGCGAGGCCGCGATCGGCCGCCTGCGCGATACCGGCGGCGAGGAAGGCGGGAGCGTGTGGGCCTATGGCTTCGGCGTATCGGGCGAGCGCGACGGCGACGGCAACGCCGCCGCCGCCGACGCTTCGACGGCGGGTGGCTTCATCGGCGCGGACTTCGCGCTGAACGGCGTCTGGCGGCTCGGCGCGGTCGCGGGTTTCCAGCACAGCGATCTCGATATCGACGCGCTGGCGTCGTCGGCGTCGATCGACACCGTGCAGTTCGGCGTCTATGGCGGCGGCCGGTGGGATCGCTGGGCGTTGCGCGCCGGCGGGGCCTATGCCACCCACGACGTCGAGACCGACCGCATCGTCGCCTTCCCCGGATTCAGCGACGCGGCGGGCGGTTCCTACGATGCGACCACCTGGCAGCTCTTCGCGGAGCTTGCCTATCGCTTCGAGGCGGGCGCGACCGGGATCGAGCCCTTCGTGCGCATCGCGCATGTCGCCGTCGATACGGACGCCTTTGACGAAACCGGCGGGGCGGTGGCGCTGGAAGGCGCAGACGGTTCGCTGGACGCCGATCTGGCGACGCTCGGCGTGAATTTCGACGCCGCGTTCTCGCTTGGCGGCGCGGATGCGAAGGTCCGCGGCCAGATCGGGTGGCGTCACGCCTTCGACGATTCCGCGCCGCGCCGCGTCCTCGTCCTGTCGGGCAACCAGGCGTTCGAGGTGGCAGGTCTGCCCGTTATGACCGACGCCGCCGCGATCGCGCTCGGTCTCGACGTGACGCTCAGCCCCGGCGCGTCGCTCTCCGTCTCGTATGACGGGTTGATCGGCGATGCGGGCGCAGACCACGGCGTCAACGCCCGTCTGGCGCTGCGCTTCTGAAGGCGTCGCCCCGCGCGCCCGCGAATGGGGCGCGCGGGGGCGGCCGCCGGTCAGCGCGGCGCGATGCCGTTCACCAGCAGTGCGATGTACTGGCCGATCATCTTCGGCCCCGTCAGGTCGGCGTCGCGCTGGTGCGAGCGGCCGATGGAATTGAGCGCCCCGGCGAGGGCGAAGGCGGTGATCTTGGGGTCGGACGGGGCGATCGAGCCGTCGGTGATGCCGGCCGAAATCAGGTCGCGAATCCTGCGGTCGATTCCGGTCTTGATCCGCCGCACGCGCTTGCGGCTCGCCTCAGACAATTCGGCGTCGCTGATGCGCACCGCGCAGCGGCCGAAATCGGTCTCGCTGACCTCCGCATAGCGCGTGAGATAGGCGACGAGGCGGGCCATGCCCGTCGCGCCGTTTGCCGGTTCCGCCCCGCCGCCCGCTTCCACCAGATCGAGCCCGTGCTGGACGCAGGCCGCCAGCATCGCCTCCTTGTTCTCGAAGTAATAGTAGAGCGTCGGCTTGGTGACGTTGAGCGTCTGCGCCACCGCGTCGAGCGAGGTGCGGTGATAGCCGCGTTCCGAGAAGACGCGGGCCGCCGCCATCAGCACCGCCTCGCGCTTCAGCTCGCGCTCCAGCCGGCGTGCGGGCGCTTTCTTCCAGGGCGAGGCGATCGCCGTACCTGACATGCCGGGCTCCTTCGGTCAGCCGCGCGGGAATCTTAGAGCGGCGTCGCGGTTTGACAAGATACCCAGTGGGTGCAAAGTTACCGGCGAGTAACACGACCCGGCCGAGACCGGGCGTCAGGGAGACGCCGCGTGCAGCTGACACAAGCCATCCATCGGGCGGCCGCCGCCACGCCCGCCGCCGTCGCCACCGTTTGCGCCGGCCGCCGTCGCAGCTGGGCCGAGGTCAGGGACCGCATCGCCCGCGTGGCCGGGGCGCTCAAGGGGCTCGGCGTCGGCGAAGGCGACCGCATCGCCATCCTCGCCATGAACGCCGACCGCTATTTCGAACTCTACTTCGCCGTGCCCTGGGCGAACGCCGTCGTCGTGCCGATGAACGTGCGCTGGTCGGTCGCCGAGCACGTCTTCTCGATCGAGGATTCCGGCGCGACGGTGCTGGTGGTCGACGACACGTTCCTCGCCGCCGGCCGCGCGGTGCTTGCGCAATGCGGCGGCCTTCGCCACGCCATCCATATCGGCGACGGCCCGACGCCCGAGGGGTTCCTCGCCTATGAGGCGCTCGCCGACGCCGGTCCCGCCGCGCCGGATGCGCGGCGCTCGGGCGGCGATCTGGCCGGGATATTCTACACCGGCGGCACGACCGGATTTCCCAAGGGCGTCATGCTTTCGCACCAGAGCCTGTGGACCAGTTCGCTCTGCATCGGCGCGGGGATCGGGCTGAGCGCGGAGCTGCGCTATCTCCATGCCGCGCCCATGTTCCATCTGGCCGACACCGGCATGACCTTCGCGGGGACGATCTTCGGCGGCAGCCACATCTTCATGCCCTCGTTCGACGCCGCCGCGTTCCTCGGCCTGGTGGAGGCGGAGCGGGCGACGCACGCACTGCTCGTGCCGACCATGATCCGACTTCTGCTCGACTGCCCCGATCTGGCGCACCGCGACGCCTCATCGCTCAGCCGCCTCATCTACGGCGCGTCGCCGATGGCCGAATCGCTGCTGCGGGCGGCGATGAAGCAGCTTCCCCATGTCGGCTTCGCGCAGGCCTATGGCCAGACCGAGCTGTCGCCGCTGGCGACCATTCTGGGGCCGGAATGGCATGTGCTCGAAGGTCCGAAGGCGGGCAAGCTGCGCTCGGCCGGGCGGCCCGGTCTCTGCGTCGAGATCAAGATCGTCGATGCGGAGGGCGCCTAGGTTCCGCAAGGGTCGGTCGGCGAGGTCTGCGCCCGCGGCCCCAACACGATGCTCGGCTATTGGAACCGGCCCGAACAGACGGCGGCGACGCTGGTCGACGGCTGGGTCCATACCGGCGACGGCGGCTATCTCGACGCCGACGGCTTTCTCTACATCGTCGACCGCATCAAGGACATGATCGTCTCAGGCGGCGAGAACGTCTTCTCGGCCGAGGTCGAGAACGCGCTGATGCAGCACGAAGCGGTCGGCGAATGCGCGGTCATCGGCGTGCCCGACGACAAATGGGGCGAGCGCGTCCATGCGATCGTGGTGCCGAAGGCGGGCCGGAGCGTTTCGGCGGACGAGATCGTGTCGCACTGCAAGGCGCTGATCGCCGGCTACAAATGTCCGCGCAGCGTCGATGTGCGCGCCGAGGCGCTGCCGAAATCGGGCGCGGGCAAGATCCTGAAAGTGGATCTGCGTCAGCCCTTCTGGGCGGACAAGAGCCGGAACGTCAATTAGCGCCGTTCGCGGCGGCGCTCACCCTCAGCCGGAAACGGGGGCGTCATGACCTACTCGCACATTCTTCTCGAACGCGACGGACGCCTCGGGCGGATCGTGCTCAACCGGCCGCAGATCCTGAACGGCATCGACGCGACGATGCTCGCCCAGTGCCGCGCCGCGCTGGCCGCCCTGCAGGAGGACGGCGGGACGGATGTCGTCGTGCTGACCGGGGCGGGGCGCGCCTTCTGCGCCGGGGCCGATCTCAACTTCCTTGAACAGGCGCTCGCCCGCTCGTCGGGAGACGCGGACCGGCGCTATCGCGAGATGAACGAGATCCTGCTGGAGGGCCACGCCCTTATCCGCGAACTGCGCGCTTTTCCGGGCCTCGTCGTGTCGCTGGTGAACGGGCCGGTGGTGGGCGGCGGCGTCGGTCTCGCGCTGGCCGCCGACATGGTGCTGGCGGCGTCCTCCGCCTATTTCAGCCTGCCTTTCGTGCCGAAGCTCGGCCTCGTGCCCGATCTCGGCGGTATCGCCTTCATGCAGAATCGCATCGGCGTCGCCCGCGCGATGGGCTGTGCGCTGCTCGGCGACCGGCTGGACGCCGAAACGGCCGCCACCTGGGGGCTCGTCTGGCGCTGCGTGCCGGACGGCGATCTCGCGGCGGCGGGGCGCGCGCTGGCCGGGCGTCTTCTTGCGCTGCCGGTCTCGGCGGTCATGGAGCTGAAGCGGCTTTCGGCGCAGGCGCTGGAGACGCCGCTCGACGCCTATCTCGACGCCGAGCGGGGGGCGCAGAGCCGCCTCTTCACGACGCCGGAGGCGACGGAGGGCGTCATGGCCTTTCTGGCAAAGCGTCAGCCTGATTTTCGCGCCCGGCTTGGCTAGACTCGGCGGCGCAGACGACAAAGGCATCGCCGCCACAACGCCAAGGGAGGAACTCATGCACATCACCGCCGCCGTCGCCCGTCAGCCCGACCGGCCCTTCACCATCGAGACCGTCGAACTCGACGATCCGCGCCCGGACGAAATTCTGGTGCGCGTCGTCGGGGTCGGCCTCTGCCACACCGACCTCGTGTTCAAGGCGGCGCAGATGATCCCGCCGCCCGCCGTGCTCGGCCACGAGGGCGCGGGCATCGTCGAAAGGGTCGGCGCGAACGTGACCAAGGTCGCGCCCGGCGACCGGGTGGCGATGACCTTCCGCTCCTGCGGCGTCTGCCCGCGCTGCCTCAAGGGCGAGCCCGCCTATTGCCACACCATGCCGATGCTGAACTACGCAGGGGTGCGCACCGACGGCAGCAAGGCGCTTTCGGCGAACGGCGAGGCGGTCGCCGGCAATTTCTTCGGCCAGTCCTCGTTCGCCACTTACGCGCTCGCCTATGAGCGCAACATCGTGAAGGTGCCGGACGGCGTGCCGCTGGAGCTGATGGGACCGCTCGGCTGCGGCGTGCAGACCGGGGCGGGCGGCATCATGCGTTCGCTTGCCTGCGAAAAGGGTTCGACGCTGCTCGTCCTCGGCGGCGGCGCGGTCGGCCTGTCGGCCGTGATGGGCGCGGTCATCCAGGGCTGTGCGACGATCATCGTCGCCGAGCCGCACGAGGCCCGCCGCAAGCTGGCGCTGGAATTGGGCGCGACGCATGTGATCGACCCCGCCGCCTCGCCCGATCTCGCCGCCGCCGTCAGGGCGATCGTGCCCGTCGGCGTCGATTACGCCTTCGACACGACCGGCATTCCGCCGGTGCTTCAGGCGACGATGCAGGCGCTTGGCCCGCACGGCGTCTTCGGCATCGTCGGCATCGCCCCGCCGGGGACGCCGCTGCCGGGCGATCTGATGACCGCCGTCACCTTCGGCCACACGGTCAAGGGGATCATCGAGGGCGACAGCGACCCCGATGTCTTCATTCCCGAACTGATCGAGCACTACCGGCAGGGCCGGTTGCCGTTCGACCGGCTGATCCGCACCTATCCGCTGGCCGAGATCAACCAGGCGATCGCCGACCAGCATCACGGCGACTGCGTGAAGGTCGTGCTGCTCACCGGCGCTTGAACGGCGCGCGCCCCGCCGGAAACGAACGCGCCGCCCCTTGAGGGCGGCGCGTTGCGTTTAGGGAGGGGGAAATGCCTTCGGGTCAGAACCCGAAGCGGACCTCGACGGTGCCGCCCCAGGCCTCGAAGTCCTCTTCGCCGATGCCGTCATAGAAGGCCCCGAGACCGAACAACGCGCCCGCCTCGGTCTCGTAGGTGAAGCCGGCTTCGATGCGTCCGCGCAGGCCCGTGTCGCGCAGGTCGGGCGATTGCGTCGCCGCCACGCCCGCATGGTCGAGCTTGAACACATAGACCGCATCCAGCTTGACCCGCGGCGTCAGCACCGCGCCGCTTTCGCGCACCATTCGCCACGAGAATTGCGGGCCGATCGCCAGCTGTCCGGTGGTCACCGTCATGCCCGGAATGGCGACGCTCAGACTGTCGACATAGGGATCGGTGCGTTCGCGGAAATAGGTGAGCCGCGCCTGAGGCTGGATCGTCATGTTGCCGCTGGCGAAGTCGCCGATCAGCGCCGCGGTATAGAGCGAGCGCGTGGCGTCGAACGAATCCTCGAACGTGCCGAAGGGCGAGATGTCGTTCTTCGATGTGCCCCAGGCGGCGCGGGCGTCGAAGTAGAGATTCTCGCCGAGCCGCGCGGTCATGTAGGGACCGGCCATCACGCCGACGCCGGAAACCGTGCCGCCCGCGTCGGTGTCCATGTCGGTCCAGTCGACCTGGATGCCGACGCCGAGCAGGAGATCGGGCGTCACCAGATAGTCGGCACCCGCATGGACGATGGCGAAGGTGCCGTCGCCGCCTGCCGAATTGAAGCCGGCGAGCAGGCCCTCGACCCACAGATCGAAGCGGTCGCCGCCCGAGGGCATGGCCGTCGGATCGGCCGCCGCCGAGACGCCGAGGCCGAGCTGCGCCCCCGCGCCGATCGGCGTCACCCCGGCGAAGCCGGGCGCCGAGGCGTGCTGCGCCCGGTCGATCGCCCGCGAGCGGCCGAGGCTGTAGGAGAAGCTCATCCGGTCGGCGCCGACGCTGAGCGCGAACGGAACCGACGATGCGAGCGTGATGCCGAAGGCGCTGACCGATCCGCCGCCGCCGCCCCCGCCGTTCAGGCGCTCGATCCGGCGGCTCATGTCGGGTCCGTTGGCGACGATGAGGTCGGCGCGGCTGTCGAGCAGATCGCCGATCGCCTGCTGCGCCTCGGAGAGCGAGGGCAGGCCGTTGATCGTGCACACCACCGCGACGTTCGACGTGACGACGACCTGGGCCGTCTTCGCGGCGGTATTCACCGAGCTGGTGGACGGAGAACAGGTGGCCGAGGTGAGGCCGACCCCGTTCGGCGTCGTGAAGGCGAGGTTGAATGTCCCCGGCTTGATCTGGATGACCGCGCTCTGTCCCGATCCGCCGACCGTGTTGACGGTGAAGTTCAGCGCCGGTTCGGGCGAGGTGAAGGTGTAGGCGCCGTCCGACTGCGGATGGAGGACGAACTGGACCGATCCCGGCGGCGTCTGGTTGATCGTCACCGTGAAGCTGGCGTCGGTCGTGTTGCCCACCGCGTCGGTCGCCCGGTAGGTGACCGTCGTCGTGCCCAGCGGGAACGCCGAGCCGGAAACCGGGCCTGCGATCTGCTGAATGGTCGCGCCCGGCGCATTGTCGCTCGCCGTCGGGGCCGTCCACGTGACCACCCGGGTCGTGTCGGGGAAGTCGATCGCGTAGGTCTGGTTCGCGGGCAGACCGACGATGGTCGGCGGTGTCCCGTCATAGGTGTAGAGCCCGACGCCCGTGCCCGTGCCGCCCGGCGTCGTCACCGCGACGTTCACGACGCCTGTCGCATGAGCCGGGGCGGTCGCGGTGATCGTCGTGCTGTTGTTGACCGCGAAGCTGGCCGCCGGCGTTCCGCCGAAGGAGACGGCGCTGGCGCCGTTGAAGTGGGTGCCGGTGATCGTCACCGTCGTGCCGCCGGCGCCGGGGCCGGTGGTGGGGGAGACGGAGGCGACCGTCGGCATCGCCTGGATGACCCCCAGCACCAAGGTGCGCGTTCCGGTATAGGGCCCGCCGCCGCCGGACGAGTCCGTCGCCGTCACGGAGAAGACGAAGAGCCCGGTCGCAGTCGGGGTGCCGGACAGCGTGCCGTTTGAGGCGAGCGTCAAGCCGCCCGGCAGCGCGCCCGAGGTGACCGCGAAGGTGTAGCTGCCGGTGCCGCCGCTGGCGCTCAGGCTCTGGCTATAGGGCGTGCCCTCGACGGCGTTGGGTATGGTCGCCGGCGCGATGTCGATCGTCGGGGGGGCGATGCCGAGCGTGAAGACCTTCGATCCGGTGAACCCGCCCTGGTCGGTCGCGGTCACCGTGAAGGCGAAGGGGCCGCCCGCGGTCGGCGTGCCGGAGAGCGTGCCGTCGCTCGCCAGCGTCAGCCCGGCGGGCAGCGCGCCGCCCGTCACCGCGAAGCTATAGGGTCCGCCATCGCCGCCGGTCGCGGCGATCGACTGGTTATAGACCGCCTGGACCTGGCCGTTGGGCAGCGCCTGGGCCGTGGTGATGCTGACGTCCGGCAGAACGGTCAGCGAGGTCACGCGGATCGCCGTGAACGGCGCGCCGGTCCCCGTCGTGCTGTCGGTCACGCGGACTGTGAAGTTGTAGGTGCCCGAAGCGGTCGGCGTGCCGTGGATCTCGCCGGTCGCGGGATTCACCGACAGACCGGCCTGAAGGGCGCCGGAGAACAGGTCATAGGTGTAGGGCGCGGTGCCGCCGGACGGCGTGAAGTTCGTCTGGGAGTAGGGCGTGTTGAGCCGCCCGTTGGCGAACGCCGAGGACGTCAGCTGAAGGTTGGGCGCGGCGATGGCGAGCGTGTAGCCGCGCGTGCCGCTGCCGTTGGAGTTCACCGCCGTGACGTTGAAGGTGAAATTGCCGGCCGCCGTCGGCGTGCCGGAAATGAGGCCGGAGCTGGAATTGAGCGTCAGCCCGGCCGGAAGCGCGCCGAACGAAACCGACCACGTATAGGCGCCGGTGCCTCCGGTGGCCGACAATTGCTGGCTGTAGGCGACGGCCGCGGTTCCGGCGGGAAGGCTCGCGGTGGCCGGTGTGATGGACACCGATGCGGGATCGATGACGAGCGAATAGGCGCTGCTGCCCGTATAGGGGCCGGCGCCGGTCGAGCTGTCCGTCGCCGTCACGGTGAAATTGAAGGTGCCGGTCGCGGTCGGCGTTCCCGTAAGCGATCCGTTCGATGCGAGCGTCAGTCCGGGCGGGAGCGCGCCGGACGTGACCGCGAAGCTGTAGGACGCGGTGCCGCCCGAGGCGGTGATCGTTTGCGAAAACGGAACCGTCGCCGTGCCGCTTGCCGCCAGCGCGCTCAGGGTGATCGTCGGGGCGTCGACGGTAAGCGTGTAGGCTTGGCTGCCGCTCGCCGGCGAGCCGGCGCTGTCGGTGGCGGTGACCGTGAAGTTGAAGCTGCCGCCGGCCGTCGGCGTGCCGGACAGCGTGCCGCCGCTCGACAGGGTCAGTCCGGCGGGCAATGCGCCGGCGGTGACGGCATAGGTGTAGGGCGCGGTGCCGCCCGATGCGGTGATCGCCTGATTGTAGGCCGTCCCTATGTTCGCGGCCGACAGGCTGCCCGGCGAGACCGTCACGCCGGCGGCGATATAGGTGAAGCCGCTGCTCAGCGAGTCGTCGCCGTTGGGGTGCTGGACCGTCACGGTCTTGGCGCCCGCCGTGCGGGCGGGCGTCACGCCGGTGATCGTGGTGCTGTTGACGACCGAGAAGCTGGTGACCGCGGCGCCGCCGATGGTCGCCCCCGTCGCGCCGGTGAAATTGGTGCCGGAGATGGTGATCGCGGTGCCGCCGGCCGTCGGGCCGGAGTTCGGCGTCACGCTCGTGACGCTCGGCATCGGCGGCGGCACATAGGTGACGGTCGCCGAGCCGGTGACCGAGCCGCCATACGGACCGCCATTCGTGGTGGTGTTGAACGAACCGCCGTATTGCTGGAGCGGGAGGCCGACCTCGCCGGGCTGGACCGTATGCGTGGCGGTACAGGTGGTCGTGGCGTTGGGCGACAGCGGCAGGCCGGTGCAGTTCAGGGCGGAAACCGACACGTTCCCCTGCACGGAATAGAACACCGAGTTGATGATGTGGGTGTCGGCCGTGAAGGTGTAATTGAACGTGATGACTTCGCCGGCATAAGTGTAGGTGGTCGGGTTGGCGCTCACGACCGTCAGCGTCGCCGACGCCGGCGACACGAAGGCCGCAAGCCCCGCGGCGAATGCCGCCATCTGAACCCACAGGCGCACCTGCGCCCACGCGCGACCGAACATGATAGCCCCCGGACTTGCCGGCGCGGGCCTGCTCGGCCCGGCCAATTTCGGCGGCACCATAGGCGTCCGCCGCCACGCTTGCACCGGACTCCCGTAAATATTCCGGTCGCGGACGATAGCCATTTTGTCGCACCCGTTATGGGTTTAGCGCTTGCCGTTCCGGAAGGCACAAGATCCCGGCGTTCGCCTCGCGGCGGCGCGCCGCTATAGTCGCCGCACCCGCCTCGCAGCCCCTTGGCCCGACCGAATATGAAACCCGTTCTCAGCCCGATCGAAGCCCTCGGCCTCTCGGGGGTCGCGCTCGACGGGCGCGTCCGCGCCGCGATGGCTCATATCGGCGACGCCGCGCTCGGCCGCGTCGCCGCCCGCCTCGCCGAGGATGCGCGGGCGAGCGAGCTGCTCTACGAGCGCGAAGGCGCGATGCAGCCGATCCCGATCATGCTGCGTCCGCTGCTCGCGATGACCGGACAGGTCGCCTATGTCCATCTCGTCTGCCAGCAATTGATGGACGCGCTGAAGAGCCTGCCCTCGCTCTATCTCGCCGACGCGGACGTCCGCCGCGTGCTGCGCATCGGCGAGGGCGAGGAGCGCTGGCTGCGCGAAACCTGGACCCCGGCGCACGAGCGCGCCAATCCGGTCTATGGCCGGCTCGACGCGGTCTGCGATTTCAGCGCGGCGGGCTGGGAGGACTCGCTGAAATTCATGGAGGCGAATCTCTCGGGCGTCGGCGGCATCTCGTACAGCCCGCTCGCCGAGCAGCTGATGATGCGCGACATCGTGCCGAGCCTCCTCGCGCACGATCCCGGTCTGGAGATCGAGCTGCCGCGCGACCAGCGCGATCTCTTCGTGCAGACCCTCATCGACCATTCGCGCGCCCTCGGGCGGCCCGAATGCCGTCTCGCCTTCATCGAATGCAAGGACGCCGAGGACGGGATCAACGAACAGCTCGTCCTCAAGCGCCGCTTCGAAAGCGCGCTCGGCCTCACCATCTCGCACGCCGATCCGTCCGAACTCTATGTCCGCGACGGCGAGGTCTGGCACGAGGACCGCATCGTCGACGTCGCCTACCGCGACTACGAGGCGCGCGACATCATCGCGCTGGAGGAGGAACTCGGCCGTCCGCTGGAGGCGATGCGCCTGCTGTTCCGGCAGAATCGCATGGTCTCCTCCGCCGTGGGCGATTTCGACCACAAGAGCTGTCTTGAGGTCCTCAGCGATCCGGCGCTCGCGGAGCGCTTCTTTTCGTCCGACGAGTGCCGCCTGTTCCGCCGCCATGTGCTGTGGACCCGCGTCGTCGCCGACCGGCGCACCGGCTTGCCGCACGGGGCGGAAGGCGACCTGCTGGACTATGCCCGCCGCCATCGCGAGACGCTGGTCTTGAAGCCCAACCGCTCCTATGGCGGCGAGGGCGTCGCCATCGGGGCCTCGATGGAAGCGGGCGCGTGGGAGGCGATGCTGAACGAGGCGCTGGCCGCAGCCGACGATCCGGACGGCTCGTGGGTGCTGCAGCAGGCGACCCGCCTGCCGGTCGCCGAGTTCCCGGTGATCGGTCCGGACGGCCGCGTGGCGATCGAGCCCTTCTATGCGGTCATGGGCTTCGCGCCGACCGATCACGGCCTCGGCGTCATGTGCCGCGTTTCGCAGAAGCAGGTCGTCAACGTCGCCCAGAACGGCGGCATGGCGGCGGTGCTGATGGCCCGCGAGCCGTCGAACCTCACGCTGCCGCGCCGCTCGCAGGAGCGCAGCGAAGGCGCGGCCGCCGCGCTGCGCCGCCGCATCGGCGAATTGCTGACCCTCGACAACGTCATCGGCGCGCTCGAATGGGACGAGGAGACGGACCTGCCCTCCGGCGCCCATGCCGAACGCGGCGAACAGATCGCGGCGCTGGAGACGATCCGCCATGCCCGCCTCGTCGACGACGCGCTCGGCGATCTGATCGAGGAGGTCGCGGCGACCTGCGGCGGCGATCCGCGCTGGACGCGCGAAATCGACATCCTGCGCGATCTGCGGGCCGGCGAGCTGACGCTGCCGGAGGATCTGGTGCGCCGCTTCGCCGAAGCGCGCTCGCTTTCGCAAGGGGCCTGGGAAGAGGCGCGCGAGGCGAACGATTTTTCCATCCTCGCGCCCGCCCTCGCGGAGACCCTGCGTCTGGCGCGCGAGACAGCCGCCGCGTCGGCGCCGGAGAAAGACCTCTACGACGCGCTGATGGACGAGCACGAGCCGGGCATGACCCGCGCGCGGCTCGATCCGGTGCTGCGCGATCTCGGCGCCCGCCTCGCGCCGCTGGTGCGCGCGGCGGCGGAGGCCGGCGGGGCTGCGGTGGCGGACGACGATCCCGTCTGCGGCGCCGAGGCGCAGCGGGCGATCGTCCGCGACCTGTTGGAGCAGATCGGCTTCGACTTCGCGCGCGGCGCACTCGACACCGCGACCCATCCCGGCACCAGCGCGCTCGGGTTCGACGACGTGCGGCTGTCGCTGCGGCCGGGCGAGCAGGGGCTGCGCCAGTCGATCCTGACCGCGCTGCACGAAGCCGGGCACGGCCTCTACGATCAGGGCTACGATCCGGCCGACAAGGGCACGCTGCTCGCCGCCGCGCCTTCGATGGGGCTGCACGAGGCCAATGCCCGGCTATGGGAGAACCACGTCGGGCGCAGCCGCGCCTTCTGGAGCTTCATGGCTCCGCGCCTCGACGGCGTGCTGCCCGGCGCGCCGGGGGCCGAGGCGCTCTGGCGCGGCGTCAACCGCATCCGTCCGAGCCTCATTCGGGCCAGCGCCGACGAGTTGAGCTATCACTTGCACATTTTGCTGCGCTACGAGCTGGAGACGGCGCTGGTCGCGGGCGATCTGATGGTGCGCGATCTGCCGGACGCCTGGCGCGAGCGCTCGCGAGCGCTGCTCGGCGTCGCGCCCGAAAGCGACAATGACGGCGTGCTGCAGGACGGCCACTGGGCGGCGGCGATGTTCGGCTATTTCCCGACCTACACGATCGGCAGCCTCTACGCCGCACAGCTCGTCCAGACTTATGGGGCGGCGCGCGACCTGGAGGGCGAGATCGCCGCGGGACGCTTCGAGGGCTTGCTCGGCTTCCTGCGCGAGAAGATCCACCGTCCCGGCGATCGTCTGCCTGCGGAGGATCTCGTAACGGCCGCGACCGGACGCGGCCTCGACGCCGGGGCGTTTCTCGCCCATGTGGAGCGCAAGCTGAGGCTCTGAGACGGCCTGTGCTGCGACGGCGTCAGCCGGCGAAGACCTCCGCGACCGGACGGCGCAGCGCATAGGGCAGGGCTGCGCCACGGCCGATCCGCAGCACGAGATCCGGCCGCCGCACGCCGAGCCCGGCCCAGGCGGCGAACGCGCCCCGCATCGATTGCACCTCGACCGGCTGGTTGACGAACGAAGTCTTCAGCCCCATCGCCGTCGCCGCCAGTTGCAGACGCTGCGACGCTCGCCCGGCCTGCACCCAGCCGGCCGGATCGTCGCTGGCGGCGGAAATGACGGCGATCGCCGACGAACCGTCGATCTGGGCGCGGTATTTCTCGGTCTCGCCGTCGACGGTGAAGACATAGGGCAGGATGAGCTTGCCCAGCCCCTCGGGCAGCGCCGGATTGCCTGAGACGACGCCGAAAAGCCCGTCGCCGGTGCGCAACGCCTCGCCGTAGCTGAAACGAATCCACTGCTTCAGTTCGGCCATGAAGGCCGCGTCGGCCATCTGCCGCGCATTGCCTTCGATGACGTAGTCGCGCACCGCGGCGATCGATGGCCGGTCGTCAAACAGTTTCACCACGACGTCCTCGACGCCGCCGCCGAGCGGGGTCTCCTCCAGCAGCCGCCGTTCCTCGGCCTTCAGCGTGCCGCCCTCGAACGGCCCGCGCGTTGATTGCCGGTGCGGGATGGCGTCGAACAGCCAGTCGGTCGCGGGCTTGGCCGGCTCCGGCGCGACACGGATCGCGCCGTCCGCGAAGCGCGGCACGAGCCGCAGTCCGGCTGCTTGGCCTGCGAGCAAAAGATTCTCCAGCGCGCAGCCGAGGCTGGCATAGAGATGATGGTCGTCGGGATCGACCGCCGGCGTGCGCCGCGCGAAGTCGGGCGCGATTTCAAGCTCGCTCTCGATCCACGCAAAGCGCCAGGGCTGGGTGTTGTGGCTGTTGGCGGCGAGCGTCGCGTAGCGGACGATCTCGTCCCACAGCTTCGGGCTCGCGTCTTCCGGATCGAAGATGCGGCGCAAGGCGCTTGCCCGCGCCTCGTAGTCGGCGGCGCTGCCGCGCGCGATCCGGAACCAGGCCGCTCCGCCGCCGGCCGCGAGCGCGGCGCCGCCCAGCGTTCCAAGCAGGATGCTTCTGCGGGTCGCCATGGTCCGCCCTCGCGCGCCGCAGGGCTGGCCGATCCGGCCCCGGCGTCCGTGAAGGCTAGCCCAGCGGCGCTCGCGCCGCCACGGCCGCCCGGCTCAATAGTCGAGGCGGGATTCGATGCCTTCGACGATCCGCATGAATTCGCGCGCGGCCGCCGAGGGCGGGCGGCTCTTGCGCCAGACGAAGCCGATGTCATCGTAGATGCCGGGCTCGCCGATGGGGACGGACCACAGACGGCCTTCGGCGATGTCGTCCCTGATCAGCACGCCCGGCCCGGCCGAGATGGCGTCGCTCCGCAGCACGATCCCGCGGATCGATCCGAAGGTCGAGGCTCTCAGCCGCGGTTTGACCTCTCCGGTCGCGCTGTCGATCCTGCCGAACGCGCCTTCGGTCTCGTCGCCGAAAGGAAAAGGCTGGGTGATCGCGCCGGGGGCGACCCAGGGAAATTTCGTCAGATCCTGGAAGACGATCGAGGAACGGCCGCTCAGCGGATGGCCGGCGCGGCAAAAGACAATCCACTTGCACGAACGAAGATGCGTCGTCTCGAGATGGGCGTTCTCGCGCGCCCCGGTGATCGAGGCGAAGCCCAGATCGCAGCGCCCGGCGGCGACGTCTTCCAGAACCTCATCCCAGGACTTGATGCTGATCGAGCAGCGCACTGCAGGAAAGCTCGCCGAGAACTCGGCCATCGCCTGCAGGCCCGAGGTTTCGGCGGCGTGGACGCCGATGCTGACGGTCAGCTCGTCGCCGCCCGCGCGCTTGGCGTGGTCGATCTCGCGCCTGATCTCGGCGAAGCCCGTGATGATGTCGCTGCTGCGCGCCAGAACGATCTCGCCGAACGCCGTCGGTTGAACGGGCGAGGCGCGATCGAACAGCTTCACCCCGAGTTCGCGCTCCACATAGAGGAGGCCCTTGGTGAGGCCCGGCTGCGATATGCCGAGCGCTTCGGCGGCGCGGCCGAAATGGCGATACTTGGCCAGCGCGGCGATCATTTCGAGGTGGTGGACAGAGTGCACGATGGGTCCGGACAGATAACCGAATCTTGTTGATCTGATGATCGATACGTCACCTACCCCCAGTTGCAAAGTGGTAAACACTCGGGAGAAGCGCCGTAACACGGATCATCGAGAATCCATTACGGTGTCATGGGTATGGCGCGTTCAAGTCGCCGCAACCTGGCGCTCGCCGCGCAGCGCGATGTAGATCGCCGGGATGACCAGCACCGTCAGCAAGGTTGACGATGCCAGTCCGAACAGCAGCGAGATCGCAAGGCCTTGAAATATCGGGTCAAGCAGGATCGTCGCCGCGCCGATCATCGCCGCGATGGCGGTCAGCAGGATCGGCTTGAAGCGCACCGCGCCCGCCTCCAGCAGGATGTCGCGCAGCGATGCGCCTTCGTGTCCGCCATGGCGAATGAAGTCCACTAGAAGAATCGAGTTGCGTACGATGATCCCGGCGAGCGCGATGAAGCCGATCATCGACGTGGCCGTGAACGCCGCGCCGAGCAGCCAGTGCCCGATCATGATGCCGATCAACGTCAGCGGAATCGGCGTGAGGATCACGAGCGGCAGGCGGAACGAGCCGAACTGCGCGACCACCAGGACATAGATGCCGAGGATCGCCACCATGAACGCCGCGCCCATGTCGCGGAACGTCACATAGGTGATCTCCCACTCGCCGTCCCACAGCAGGCTTGGCTTCGACTCGTCGTCCGGCTGGCCGTAGATGAGAATCTGAGGTTCGGGCAGCGCGCCCCAGTCGTGCGCATGCACGGCGCTCGCGACATCCATCATGCCGTAGATCGGCGCTTCGAACGCGCCGGCGAGTTCGGCCGTCACCATCTCGGCGAAGCGTCCGTCGCGGCGGAAGATGGGATAGGAGCCGTCCTCGACGCTGACCGTCACCACGTCGCCGAGCTCGACCACGCCGCGCGTGCCGGGGATCGTGTCGGCCGGCACCGGCGTCGCCGCCATGGTCTCGTTCCAGCTGAGGCCCGAACGCGGCAGGCGGATGGCGATCTCGATCGGATCGCGGCCCGCGCCGCGATGCGAGTAGCCGACCGGCACGCCGTCGAGCAGCGCGCGCACCGTGCTGTAGACGTCGCTTTGCCGCACGCCCAGGAACTCGATCTGATCCTGATCGATGGCGATCCTCAGGCGCGGCCGCGGCCGTCCGAAGGAATCGTCGACGTCCACCACATAGGGCACGCTCTCGAACAGCTTGCGCGTTTCGGCAGCGACGGCACGGCGCGTTTCAGCGTCGGGTCCATAGATTTCCGCCAGCAGCGTCGCAAGAACCGGCGGCCCCGGCGGCACCTCGACGACCTTGACGACCGTGCCTTCGGGCGCGGGGAGGCCCTTCAGCCGCTCGCGCAGGTCGAGCGCGACCGCGTGGCTTTCGCGGCCGCGGTCCGATTTCGGCAGCAGATTGACCTGGAGATCGCCCTGTTCGGGGCGCGAGCGCAGATAGGAGTGGCGGACGAGGCCGTTGAAATTGAACGGCGAGGCGGTGCCGGCATAGGCCTGGATCGAGACGATTTCGGGCAGCGACTGCGCCCGTTCGGCCGCCGCGAACAGCACCCGCTCGGTGTCTTCCAGGCTCGCCCCCTCGGGCAGATCGACGACGATCTGAAGCTCGGACTTGTTGTCGAAGGGCAGCAGCTTGACCGTCACCGAGGCGGTGGCGAAGAGGCCGAGCGAAAGGATCGTCGCGCCGCCGACCGCCAAGAGGAAGATCCAGGCGCTGCGCCGCGAGGCGAGGATCGGCGAGGCGACGCGGCGATAGAGCCGCCCGAGCGCCCCTTCGCCGTGCGCGCCATGGCCGCCGCCGGCATCGCCGGCCGCCGCGCCCTCGCGCGGGGCGAGCTTCAGCATCAGCCAGGGCGCGATCGCCATGGCGACGAAGAACGAGAAGATCATCGCCGCCGAGGCGTTGGCCGGAATGGGGGCCATATAAGGCCCCATCAGGCCGGAGACGAAGAGCATCGGCAGCAGCGCGGCGATCACCGTCAGCGTCGCCACGATGGTCGGGTTGCCGACCTCGGCGACCGCCTCGATCGCCGCTTCGGTGCGCGTGCGGCCGTCGCGCATCGCCCAGTGGCGGGCGATGTTCTCGATCACCACGATGGCGTCGTCGACCAGAATGCCGATGGAGAAGATGAGCGCGAAAAGGCTGACGCGGTTGATGGTGTAGCCCATCAGATTGGCGGCGAAGAGCGTCAGCAGGATGGTCGTCGGGATGACGACGAAGGTGACGACCGCCTCGCGGTAGCCGATGGCGAAGGCGATCAGCAGCACGATCGAGATGGTGGCGAGGCCGAGATGGAAGAGAAGCTCGTTCGCCTTCTCGTTGGCGGTCTCGCCGTAATTGCGGGTAATCTCGACCGCGATGTCGGCGGGAATGAGCGTTCCCTCGAGCGCTTCCAGCCGCGTTTCTAACGCATGGGCGATGTTGACCGCATTGGCGCCGGCGCGCTTGGCGATGGCGAGGCTGACGCCGGGCCCGCGCGACCAGGCGCCCGCCTCGTTTCGCGTATAGGCCCAGACGCGCTGGTCCACCGGCTTGCGCCCCAGGATGACCGTGGCGACGTCCTGCACATAGACCGGGCGGCCGTCGCGCGTCGTCAGCACCAGTAGCCCGATATCGGGGACGCCGTTCAGCGTCTGGCCGACGGCGGCGGTCATCGCGACGCCGTTCTGGCGCAGCCGCCCGGCGGCGAAGGCGGTATTGGCCTCGGAGATCTTGGCGACGAGCTGCTGCAGCGTGACGCCGTAGAGCGACAGCTTGGCGGGATCGGGCTGGACCTGGATCTGGTCGGGCTGGCCGCCGGCGATGAACGAGAGGCCGGCGTCCGGGGCCTTGGCGAGTTCGGAGCGCAATTCGTCGGCGATGCGGTAGAGGTCGCTGTCCTGCCAGCGCCCGGCGGCTTCCGGTTTCGGCGTCAGCGTGACGACGAAGATCGGCACGTCGTTGATGCCGCGCCCGACGATCAGCGGCTCGGGGATGCCGATGGGCATCCGGTCGTAATTGGCGCGCACCTTTTCGTGCACGCGCACGATGGCGTCGTCGGGATCGGTGCCCACCACGAAGCGGGCGGTGACGATGACGCCGTCGTCCTCGCTCTGGCTGTAGACGTGCTCGACGCCGTCGATGCCCTTGACGATGGTCTCGAGCGGCTTGGTGATCAGTTCGACCGCGTCCTGCGCCTTCAGCCCGTCGGCCCGCACATGGATGTCGACCATCGGCACGCTGATCTGCGGCTCTTCCTCGCGCGGAATGGCCATGAGGGCGAGCAGCCCGACGCCGAGCGCGGCGAGCAGGAAGAGCGGGGTCAGCGGCGAGCGGATCGTCGCCCGCGTCAGCCCGCCGGAGAGGCCGAGCTTCACGGCTGCACCAGCACGTCGCCGGCCGCGAGGCCGGACAGAATCTCGACCCCCGGCGTGCCGTCCGGCAGCGTCATCGGCTGGCCGGGCTGGACCGGGGCTTCGGCCGCGCCGCCGTCGGCGGTGCGCAGGCTCACATAGTCCGCGCCGAAGCGCGTGTGGACGAGCGCCACTGGCACGATCAGCGCCTCGCGCGCCTCCGACGACACCAGCACGCGCACCCGTTCGCCGACGAAATAGCCGCCCAGCCCGTCGAACGCCGCGTCGGCGACGACGCGGCCGTCGACGATCTGCGGATAGACGAGCGTGACCGTGCCGCGCGAAGGGGCCGCGCCGCCCGGGGAGGGAAGGACCACCTCGTCGCCGGCCTTCAGGTAGCGCGCATGGCGTTCGGGCAGGCGCAGGCGCAGCACATAGGTCTCGTCGGCGATCAGCGCGATCTCCTCGCCCGGCATCACCACCGTGCCGGAGGTGACCGGCACCGCGAGGACGCGCCCGGCGCGCGGCGACAACACCTCGCCCTCGGCCATCAGCTGGCGCTGGGCGTCGAGCCGGTTGCGGGCCGCCGCGGCGGCCGCCTCGGCGGCGTCGAGCTGGGCCTTGGGGATGACGCCGCGCGCCGCGAGGTCGCGGGCCCGCACCAGATCGGCCTCCGCCTTGTCGGCTTCCGCCTTCAGCGCCGCGATCTGGCTCGCCAGCTTGGCGTCGCCGACCGTGGCGATGACCTGTCCGGCGGTCACCGCGTCGCCCTCGACCACGACGAGTTCGGCGACCGTGCCGCCGATGCGGGCCCGGGCCGGAACGACGTTGCGGCTTTCCACCGTCGCGAAGACGGGCTTGGGGTCGCGCACCGGCGTCGCCGCGACGGTGAAATCGGCGGCGGCGGCGCCGGTTCCGAGAAGCGCCAGCGCGGCGGCGGCGAAAATGGCCCTGGTCATGCGTCGCTCCTATCCCCGATCGACCGGAAGACCGGCCTTGTGCCAGGCGGCGAGGCCGCCGGTGAGGTTCGTGGCCGGCATCCCGGCCGCCGCGCAGGCCGTCGCCGCCCGCAGCGAGCGTCCGCCCGCCGCGCAGGCGATCACCAGCGTCTTGCCGGGCTCGCAGGGCAGCTTGCCGGGATCGAACGACGACAGCGGATGGAGCATCGCGCCCGGAATCCGGGCCGAACGGTGCTCGCTCGGCTCGCGCACGTCGATGAGCACGCAGCGTCCTTCCTTCAGGGCCGCCGCCAGATCCTTCGGCTCGATGTGGCTGACCTTGCTCATGCCTTTGCTCCCGAGGGTTTGCAGGCGCGGCCGCGCCCCTTGGCGGGGCCGCAGAACGAGGCGTAGGCCGCCTCCATGATACCCCGCGCCGGCTCGCTGGCGAGGCGGTAATAGATGGTCTGGGCGTCGCGGCGGGTGGCGACGACCCCCTGATTGCGCAGCATGGCGAGATGCTGCGAGACGCCGGACTGGGTGCCGCCCGCGAAGGCCGCCAGTTCGCCGACGCTCGCCTCGCCGTCGACCAGCCGGCAGAGAATCATCAGCCGCTTGGGGCTCGACAGCACGGCGAACAGGCCGCTGGCGTCGGCGGCCGCGCGCTTCATCCGCTTGGGGTCGATTTCCATATTTCAGTATCTCCTAATATGCGTATATATTGAGACTTGCGGACGAGGCAAGAGTGCGGTTTGAATGCGCCGCGGCGATTGCCGGATATCAATGACCGCGGCCGGGCCGCGGAGGACAAGACGCACAAGCGGGCGCGGCAGGCTCCGCACATGGAGGGCAGGATGGCGCATATCGTGGTGTTGGGGGCCGGTCTTGGCGGCGTGATCATGGCCTACGAGATGAAGGCCAAAATGGGCAAGGACGACCGCCTGACGGTCATCTCGGATTCGGAGACCTATTCGTTCGTGCCGTCCAACCCCTGGGTGGCGGTGCAGTGGCGCAAGCCGTCCGACATCACGGTCGAGCTGAGGCCGATCTTCGAGCGGCGCAAGATCGCCTTCCTCTCGTGCGGCGCCAAGCGCGTCGCGCCCGAGCGCAACGAGATCGAGCTGAACGACGGCAATACCGTCTCCTACGATTACCTCATCATCTCCACCGGTCCCGACCTCGCCTTCGACGAAATCGAGGGCCTCGGCCCCGAGGGCCACACGGCTTCGGTCTGCACGATCGGCCACGCGACGAAAGCCGCCGAAAAGTGGAGCGCCTTCGTCGCCAATCCCGCGCCCATCGTCGTCGGCGCGGTGCAGGGCGCGTCCTGCTACGGCCCCGCCTACGAATTCGCCTTCATCATGGAAACCGACCTGCGCCGCCGCAAGATGCGCGACCGCGTGCCCATGACCTTCGTGACGCCCGAGCCCTATATCGGCCATCTCGGCCTCGACGGCGTCGGCGACACCAAGACGATGCTGGAGACCGCGCTGCGCGACAAGCACATCAAGTGGATCACCAACGCCAAGGTCGTGAAGGTCGAGGCCGGGGTGATGCATGTCGAGGAGGTCAACGACGACGGCAGCCTGAAGAAGGCGCATCAATTGCCGTTCGGCTTCTCGATGATGCTGCCCGCCTTCCGCGGCGTCGCTGCGATCCGCGGCATCGAGGGCCTGGTCAATCCGCGCGGCTTCGTCATCGTCGACAAGCACCAGCGCAACCCGAAATACCCCAACGTCTTCGGCATCGGCGTCTGCGTTGCCATCCCGCCGATGGGCGGCACGGCGCTCCCCGTGGGCGTGCCCAAGACCGGATTCATGATCGAATCCATGGTGACCGCGACGGCCGAGAACATCGGCGACCTGCTGAAAGGCCGCGAGCCGGAATACGAGCCGACCTGGAACGCGGTCTGCCTCGCCGATTTCGGCGACGAGGGCATCGCCTTCGTCGCCCAGCCGCAGATTCCGCCGCGCAACGTGAACTGGTCGCGGCGCGGGCGCTGGGTCCATCTGGCGAAGATCGGCTTCGAGAAATACTTCCTGCGCAAGATCCGCAAGGGCACCAGCGAGCCGTTCTACGAGCGTCTCGCGCTCGATCTGCTCGGCATCCGCAAGCTGAAAGAAATCAAGCGTCACGAATCGGCCTGAGCGCCGCCCAACCCGAAGGAGCACTTCCATGACCCTCGATCGCGCCGTCCTCGTCTTTGCGGGCTTCGTCGTCCTGCTGGGCCTGGCGCTCGGCTATTTCGTCCACCCGGCCTTCCTGCTGCTCACCGCTTTCGCCGGGGTGAACATGATCCAGGCCTCGTTCACCGGCTTCTGCCCGGCGGCGATGGCGTTCCGCAAACTGGGCGTGAAGCCCGGCCCGGCCTTCTGAACCGAAGGCAGGGCGTCCGGCGCGCCTTGCGTCAGACCGCGAGCGGGTCGACGCCGAAGAGATAGGCGTGGCCCCAGAAGGCGATGAGCGCCCAGAGGCCGGTCCCCACCGCGACCGCGACGAGGTCGTTGACGGCGGGACCGGCGGCCGGGCGCGCGACCAGTCCCGCCCGTTCGCGCCGGGCGAGCGAGATGCGGTCGGCGACCGCCCAGGCGAGAAGGCCGCCGAACAGCACGAGATCGGCCGCCGTGCCGTTGGCCGCGAGATGGGCGACCGCCCACAGCTTCACGCCGGCGAGCATGGGATGTTTGAGCATCGCCTTGAGCCGTCCGGCCGGCGTGTAGGCGGCGGCCAGCATGATCAGCGCGGGCAGCATCGCCGTCGCCGCCAGATGGCGCGTCCAGAGCGGCGGGTCCCAGAGCAGCGCCGTACCATCGGCGCGGGCCGCGCCATAGCCCCAGATCATCAGCGCCAGTCCCGCCGCCGCGCCGAGCATCACGAGGCCCTTGACCGGGCCTTCGCCGATCGAGGCGATGAGGCGCGCGCGCAAGGCGGCGAACATCGGCAGGGAATGCGACGCCGCGAACAGCACGACGCCCGCCACCAGGAACAGCATCGCGTCCTCCGATCCGCCTTGCGGCTCAGCTGCTGCGCAGGGTCTTCATGTAGGCCACCAGCTCGCCGATCTGCTGCGGCGTCATCATGAACTCCGGCATCGACAGCGTGCCTTCGCGGTGGATCAGCTTGCCCTCGCCGAAGAGCTGCGCCAGCTCGTCGGTGTCGCGCGTTTCCGCCAGCTCGCGCCACAGCGGCGCGGCGGGATAGGGGCTGAGGCCGGTCGGGCCGATGGCGTGGCACTGGGCGCATTGCGCCTCGGCCAGGGCCTTGCCGCGCGCGGCGGCGGCGGCCTCGCCGTCCTCCTGGCCGCCGGCGGCGCAGGCGGCGAGAAGAGCGCAGGCGGCGAGCGAAAGCAGCGAGGGGAATGTGCGGGCGAATCTCATGGCGTCAGCTTAGGCCGAATCGGCGGGCGGCGCACGTCCGGACGGGCGGCGAATGGGCCTCATTGCGGGGATGACGGGCGCCGTCCGGATCGGCCATAGTCGCCCGGCGATCACGATGACCGGCGCGCGCGCCAGGGGAACGCATGAAGCTGACCTTTCTGGGGGGAGCCGACACCGTCACGGGCTCGAAATATCTGCTGACGGCGGGGCGGCGGTCGATCCTCGTCGATTGCGGTCTCTTCCAGGGCTACAAGGTGCTGCGCGAGCGCAACTGGGCGCCCCTGCCGGTCAAGGCGGCGGCGCTCGAGGCCGTCGTGCTCACCCATGCCCATCTCGACCATTCGGGCTATGTGCCGCTGCTGGTCAAGAACGGGTTTGCGGGGCCGATCTACTGCACGCAGGCGACGATCGATCTCTGCCGCATCCTGCTGCCCGATAGCGGGGCTTTGCAGGAGGAGGATGCGGCTCGCGCCAACCGACGGGGCTATTCGCGCCACAGCCCGGCGATGCCGCTCTATACGAGCGCCGATGCCGAGCGCGCGCTGAAGCAGTTCGAGGCGCGCGATTTCGGCGAGGCTTTCGCGCCGATGCGGGGGCTCACGGCGACGCTGCGGCCGGCGGGGCATATTCTGGGGGCGGCGAGCGTCGAGATCCGCGACCGGCAGACCTCGATCCTCTTCAGCGGCGATCTGGGGCGGCCGCATGACGAGATCATGCGCGCTCCGGCCGATCCGGTGGAGACGGACTATCTGGTCGTCGAGTCGACCTACGGGAACCGGACGCACGATCCGGCCGATCCTTACGAGATTCTGGGGCAGGCGATCGCCAGGGCGGCGGCGCGGGGCGGGGTCGTGATGATCGCGAGCTTCGCGGTCGGGCGGACGCAGTCGCTGCTCTGGGGCATCGCGCGGCTGAAGCGGGCGGGCGCGATCCCGAAGGATCTGCCGGTCTTTCTGAACAGCCCGATGGCGACCGACGTCACGCGCATCTATCACGATCACCGCCGCGAGCATCGTCTCGACCGGGACGAGACCGAGGCGATGTGCCGGGCGGCGACCATCGTGACTTCGGCGGAGGAGTCGAAGCGGCTCAACAAGTCGCGGGGGCCGATGGTCATCATCGCGGGCAGCGGCATGGCGACCGGCGGGCGCATCGTCCACCACCTGTCGGCCTTCGCCGAGGACCCGCGCAACATGATCGTGCTGGCCGGTTTCCAGGCCGGGGGCACGCGCGGGGCGGCGATCCTCGGCGGCGCGAAGTCGGTGCGCATCTTCGGAGAGGACGTGCCCATCGGCGCGGAAGTCGTCGGCCTCGACGGCCTCTCCGCCCATGCCGATTCCGACGAGCTGATGGCCTGGGCGAAACGGCTGCCGCACGCGCCGCGCCGCACCTTCGTCACCCACGGCGAGGCGGCCGCCTCCGACGCCTTCCGCGCCCGCCTCAAGCGCGAGCTGGGCTGGGACGCGATCGTGCCGGAGCATCTGCAGACGGTCGATCTGACGGGGAGCGGCGCGGCTTGACGGTTTCCGGCAAACGCCTGCCCGGCCAGCGCTGGCTCGCCATCCGGCGCATGGGCATCGACACCTATAACGAGCCGATCGTCTATCTGCACCGCGACAGCGAGGTGTGCCGCGCCGAAGGCTTCGAGTCGCAGGCCCGCGTCCGCCTTTCGACCCATCGCAACGCGATCATCGCGACGCTGAACGTCGTGACCTCGGACCTCATCGGGATGGACGAGGCGGGTCTTTCGGAAGCGGCCTGGCGGCTGCTCGCGCCGGGCGCGGACGAGCATCTTCACGTCGATCATCCCGAGCCCGTCCACTCGCTGTCGGCGGTCCGGGGCAAGATCCACGGCGAGGAGCTGAGACCCGCCGCCATCGACGAGATCGTGCGCGACGTCGGCGAGGGCCGCTATTCGCCGGTCGAGACGGCGGCGTTCCTGACCGCTTGCGCCGGACAGCGGCTCTCCTACCGCGAGACCGTGGCGCTCACCCGCGCCATGCTGAATGCGGGCAGCCGCCTGACCTGGCCGGCCGCGCCCATCGTCGACAAGCACTGCATCGGGGGCCTGCCCGGCAACCGCACGACGCCGGTGCTCGTCGCCATCGTCGCGGCGGCCGGCCTCGTCATCCCCAAGACCTCCTCGCGGGCGATCACCTCGCCCGCCGGCACCGCCGACACGATGGAGGTCATCGCCCCCGTCGAACTCGACCTCGCCGCCATGCAGCGCGTGGTCGAGCGCGAGGGCGGCTGCATCGTCTGGGGCGGCGGCATCGGCCTCAGCCCGGTGGACGACATCCTGATCCGCATCGAGCGCCTGCTCGATTTCGACAGCGACGGCCAGCTCGTCGCGTCGGTTCTGTCGAAGAAGGCGGCGGCCGGTTCCACCCATTGCGTGATCGACATGCCGGTCGGGCCGACCGCCAAGGTCCGCTCGGCGGCCCAGGCCGCGCGCCTGACCCGGCTGCTCAGCGGCGTCGGCCGCGAGATCGGCCTCGCGGTCGAGGTCATCCAGACCGATGGGGCCGCGCCGGTCGGACGGGGCATCGGCCCGGCGCTGGAGGCGCGCGATATCCTGCAGGTCCTGCAACGCGATCCCGACGCGCCCGCCGATCTGCGCGAACGCGCGCTGGCGCTCGCCGCCAGCGTTCTGGAACTGGGCGGGGCCGCGCCGCGCGGCCAGGGGGCGGCGCTGGCGGCGCGGATTCTGGACGACGGCCGCGCCTTCGCCAAATTCCAGGCGATCTGCATGGCGCAGGGCGGCTTCCGCACGCCGCCGCGCGCGGCCTTCTCCCAGGTCTTCGAAGCGCCGGTCGCCGGAACCGTCGTCGCCGTCGACAATCGCCGCCTCGCCCGCATCGCCAAGCTTTCGGGCGCGCCCAAGGCCCCGGCCGCCGGCATCGATCTTCATGTCGCCATCGGAACCAGGGTGGAGCGCGGCCAGAAGCTGCTGACCCTGCACGCCGAATCCCCGGGGCGCTCGGCTATGCGGCCGAGTTCGTCGAACAGGGCGGCACCGCCCTCAGCATCGAGGCCTGAGGTGCCGCCGGTCGTTCTCCCCCTGCACGATCCGGCCGGACTGGCGGCGGCGCTGGCCGATGGTCTCGGCGGCCGGATCGGCGAGGTCGAGATGCGGCGCTTTCCGGACGGCGAGACCTATCTGCGCCTCGGCGGCGATCTGAACGGGGCCGACGTGGTGATCGCCTGCGGCCTCGATGCGCCCGATGCGAAGATCGTTCCGCTCTATCTCGCCGCGACCACCGCCCGCGACCTCGGCGCGCGCCGGGTGCTGCTGGCCGCGCCCTATCTGCCCTATCTGCGGCAGGATTGCCGCTTCCATGACGGCGAAAGCGTCAGCGCCCCCGCCATGGCGCGCCTGCTTTCGTCGTTTCTCGATGGCGTCGCGACCGTCGATCCGCATCTTCATCGGATATCCGCCCTCGGCGACGTCTTCGTCGTTCCCGCAGCTGCCGCCAGCGCCGCCGGCGCAATCGCGGACTGGATCGGCCGCAATGTCCCCGACGCCTTCCTGATCGGCCCCGACGGCGAAAGCGCGCAATGGGTCTCGCGCATCGCCGCGCTCGCCGGGCGGCCCTTCGCCGTGCTGGACAAGACGCGGCGCGGCGACCGCGACGTGGAGATCCGTCTGCCCGTGGGCGGCGATGCGCCGTCCGGCACGCCGGTCTTCGTCGACGACATCGTCTCCACCGGACGGACGCTGATCGCCGCCGCCGCGGCGGTGGCCCCCGCGTTCGGGACGCCGCCGGTCTTCGCCGGCGTCCATGCGCTGTTCGCGGACGACGCCTATGACGCGCTGAAGCGGGCCGGGGCGGCCGCCATCGTGACCTGCAATACCGTCGCCCATCCGTCGAACGCCATCGACATCCATCCCGCGCTGACGAAAGCGGTGGCGCGGCTGCTGGCCGGCGAGGTGTCCGGCTGACCGCAGTCCCCTGGGGAGCGTCCGATGAGAACCGTCCTGCGCGCCGCCTTCGCCTATTTCGCCGGGGTCTTCCTCGCCGGCGTGGCGCTGGGCAGCTTGCGCGTGCTCGCGCTCGAACCGGCGGCCGGCGATCCGGCCGCGACGCTGATCGAAGCGCCGCTGATGCTCGGCATTTCATGGGCGGTCTGCCGGGCAGCGATCCGCCGCTTCGCGGTCGGTCGTGGCGCGGCGGCGCGGCTCGGCATGGGCCTTGCCGCTTTCGCCTTGCTCATCGGCGCCGAGACGATCTTCGGCCTGTTCGCCCGCGACCGTTCGCTCGCGGCGCAGATCGAGGCCTATCATCAGGCGGGCCCGGCCATCGGCCTCGCCGCCCAGGCGCTGTTCGCGCTGTTCCCCTGGGTCCAGGCGCGCCTCGGCCCCTCGCCGCGTTGACATTCTTCAACGGGCGGCGGCCCGTGCATCTGCTATCGGTGCCGACTAGGATCGCCTCCGGCGCAAACGGATTTCGGGGCAGACGACCGCTGTGCAGCGCAAGACCGTCATCAGCATCGAGGGCCTGACCAAGGTCTATCGGTCCGGAGACGTCGAGGTTCATGCGCTGCGCGGCGTCGATCTGTCCATCGGCGCGGGCGAGTTTCTGGTCCTGCTGGGACCGTCGGGGTCCGGCAAGTCGACGCTGGTCAACATCGTCGGCGGTCTCGACAAGCCGACCGCCGGGCGGGTCATGTTCGAAGACCAC
Source organism: Alphaproteobacteria bacterium (assembly GCA_046348585.1). Classification (GTDB taxonomy): domain Bacteria; phylum Pseudomonadota; class Alphaproteobacteria; order Micropepsales; family Micropepsaceae; genus JADZAI01. The sequence goes on along the minus strand of JAXMDZ010000002.1, from coordinate 372,265 downwards.
GATCTGACCGCGCTCGACGAGGCGCGGATGACCCGCTTCCGCCGCGACCATGTCGGCTTCGTCTTCCAGTTCTACAATCTCGTGCCCAGCCTCACGGCGCGCGAGAACGTCGCGCTCATCACCGAGATCTCGCACGACCCGATGACCCCCGGCGCGGCGCTGGAGCTCGCCGGCCTGCCCGCCGCGCGGCACGACCATTTCCCCGCGCAGCTTTCCGGCGGCGAGCAGCAGCGCGTCGCCATCGCGCGCGCCATCGCCAAGCGGCCCGAGATCCTGCTCTGCGACGAGCCGACCGGGGCGCTCGATTCGGCGACCGGCATCCGCGTTCTCGAAGCCCTCGCCAAGGTGAACGCCGAAACCGGAGCGACGACGCTGGTCATCACCCACAACGCCGCCATCGGCGCGATGGCCGACCGCATCATTCACTTCGCCGACGGACAGGTCTCGCGGATCGTCGCCAACGAGGTCCGCCAGCCGGCCTCCAGTCTGCGCTGGTGAGCCGATGGCGGTGCTCGACCGGAAATTGCGGCGCGACATCTGGCGGCTTCGCTCGCAGGCTCTCGCCATCGCCGGCGTCATGGCGGCGGGCGTCGCCACGCTCGTTCTGGGCATGGGCGCCTATCAGTCGCTCGACGAGACGCGCGCCGCCTATTACGACCGCCAGATGTTCGCCGACGTGTTCGCGACGGTCCGCCGCGCGCCCGAGCGCCTGCGCGACGAGATCGCCGCCATCGACGGCGTGGCCGCCGACGAGACCCGGATCGTCGATGCCGCGATCCTCGACCTGGAAGGCGTCGCCGAACCGGTGTCGGCGCGGCTGGTCTCGCTGCCCGACGAGGGCGACGCCGAACTGAACCGCATCTATCTGCGCCGGGGCCGCACGCCCGATCCCGAACGCCCCGACGAGATCGTCGTCAACGAGGCCTTCGCCGCCGCCCACGGCTTCGAGCCGGGATCGCGCTTCGCGGCCATCGTGGGCGGGCGTCGCCGGACTCTTGAGATCGTCGGCACCGCGCTCAGCCCGGAGTTCATCTACACGCTGGCCCCGGGTGCGCTCGTTCCCGACGACCGGCGCTTCGCGGTGATCTGGATGTCGCGCCGCGCGCTCGCCGCCGCCTTCGATCAGGACGGCGCGTTCTCTGACGTCTCGGTCAAGCTGCTGGCCGGCGCGTCGGAGACGGCTGTCATCGAGCGGCTGGACGATTTGCTCGCGCCCTATGGCGGCCTCGGCGCTTATGGCCGCAAGGACCAGCAGAGCCACGCCTTCCTGGACTCCGAGTTGCAGCAGCAGCGCGCGATGAGCGTCATCCTGCCGCCGATCTTCCTTCTGGTCTCGGCGTTCCTCGTCAACATCACCCTGTCGCGCCTCGTCGCGCTGGAGCGCGAACAGGTCGGGCTGCTCAAGGCGCTCGGCTACGGCTCGGTGGAGATCGGCTGGCACTATCTCAAATTCGCCATCGCCATCGCCGTCGCCGGAGCGGCCGCCGGGCTGGGCGCGGGGCTGTGGCTGGGGCACGGCCTCGCCAGCCTCTACAGCCGCTTCTTCCACTTTCCGTTTCTGATCTTCCACATCGACGCCTCGGTCTATGTGGGCGCGGTGGCGGTGACGCTGCTCGCCGCGATCGCCGGGGCCGCCAGCGCCGTGCGCGTCGTCGTTCGCCTGCCCGCCGCGGTCGCGATGCAGGCGCCGGTGCCGCCCGGCTATCGCCGTCTCGGCCATGCCAGCATTCCGGTGCGGATGTCGCAGAGCACGGTGATGATCCTGCGCCACATCGTGCGCTGGCCGTTGCGCGCGATCCTCACCGTGTTCGGCATTTCGATGTCGGTGGCGGTGCTGATCGCGGCGCTGTTCTCGCAGGACGCGATCGAGCATCTCATCGACTTCTCGTTCTTCCGCGCCGACCGGATGGATGCGGTGGTCGGCTTTGCCGTCGAGCGTCCGGCGTCGGCGCTGGCCGACGTCGCCCGGCTGCCCGGAATCCTCACCGTGGAGCCGGTGCGCAATGTCGCCGTGCGGCTGTCGCACGGCCCCATTTCGCGGCGCGCGGGTCTTGCCGGCAGGACGCCCGACGCCGATCTCTCGCGCATCATCGACACCGACGGCCGCACCGTCGCCCTGCCCGAGACCGGCCTCGTCCTCACCGACAAGATGGCCGAGGTTCTCGACGCCAAGGCCGGCGACATCGTCCGGGTCGAGGCGCTGGAGGGCCGCCGGCGGATCGAGGACGTGCCGGTGACGGCGATCGTGCGCAGCTATGTCGGCATGGGCGCCGTCATGGACATCGCCGCGGTCAATCGCCTGATGGGCGAGGGGCCTGAGATCACGGCCGTCAACGTCAAGCTGGACCCTCGCGGCGCGGCCGGCCTCTATGCCGCCGTCAAGGCGATGCCGGCGGTCTCCTCGGTCGCCCTGCAGAGCGTCTCGCTCCAGACCCTGCGGGCGACCATGGCCGAGAACATCCTCATCACCACCGGCGTCTTCACCGCGCTGGCGCTGACCATCGCGGTCGGCGTCGCCTACAACAGCGCCCGCATCCAGTTGTCGGAACGGGCGCGCGAGCTGGTCAGCCTGCGCGTCCTCGGCTTCACCCGGGCGGAGGTCGCGTGGATCCTGCTGGCCGAGCTTGGCCTGCTGACGCTTGCGGCGCTGCCTCTCGGCTGCATCCTGGGCTATGGGTTGGCGCTGGCGATGACCAAGGGATTCGAGACCGAACTGTTCCGCATACCGCTGGTGATCGAGACCTCGACCTATGCCTGGGCGATGCTGGCGGCGGCCTCGGCCGCGCTGGCCTCGGGCCTCGCCGTGCGGCGGCGGCTCAACGGGCTCGATCTCGTCGAAGTTCTGAAGTCCAGGGAGTAGCGCATGACGCCACAGACAAGGCGGCGCATCGTTGTCGCCCTCGTCGCCGCCGCCGCCCTCGCGGCCGCGATCTGGGCCTTCATGCCCGCGCCGATCGCGGTCGATGTCGCGGCGATCGGGCGCGGTGCGCTCGACGTGTCGGTCAGCGAGGAGGCCCGCACCCGCGTGCGCGACATCTACACCGTGTCGGCGCCGATCGGCGGCACGCTGCGGCGCGCGCCGCGCGAGGTGGGCGATCAGGTGATCGCCGGCGAGACCGTGGTTGCGGTCATCGAGCCGGCGGCTCCGGCCTTTCTCGACGCCCGCGCAAGGCGCGAGGCCGAGGCGGCGGTCGAGGCGGCCCAGGCGATGGTCGCGCTGGCCGAGGCGCAGTTGCGCGAGGCGAGCGTGCTGCTCAGCAAGGCCCGCAGCGATTTCGCCCGCGCCGAGCAATTGCGCCAGTCGGGCGACATCTCGGCCAGCCGCTACGACGAGGCGCGGGCCGCGCTGGCGACGGCGGAGGCGCGCGTGGAGAGCGCCGAGGCGACGCTCGCCGTCCGCCAGCAGGAGCTTCAGATCGCCGAGGCGCGCCTCGTCGGGCCGCACGCCGCGGGGCCGGAGGGCGCGGAGGAGACGGCCTGCTGTCTGCTGCTGCGCGCGCCCATCGACGGCGAAGTGCTGAGCGTCGCGCAGGAAAGCGAGCAGGTCGTCGCCGCCGGGACGCCGCTTCTCGAAATCGGCGACATCAGCAAGATCGAGATCGTGGTCGAGATGCTTTCCTCCGACGCGGCGCGGGTGCGGCCCGGCTTTCCGGCGGTGATCGACGGCTGGGGCGGGGCGACGCCGCTTCCGGCGCGGGTGCGCCGGGTCGAGCCGGCGGGCTTCACCAAGGTCTCGGCCCTCGGCATCGAGGAGCAGCGCGTGATCGTGGTGCTCGATCTGGAGGGCGCGCCGGAGGACCGGCCGGGCCTCGGACACGGCTATCGCGTGATGGCGCATGTGACGCTCGAGCGCGTGCAGGATGCGCTGCTGGCGCCGCTCGGGGCGCTGTTCCGGCGCGGCGACGCCTGGGCGGTCTATGTGATCGACGGCTCGGGCCTCGCCCGCGAGCGCCGGGTCGAGATCGGCGCGCGGACCAACCGCGAGGCGGTGGTGCTTTCGGGGCTGGAGGCCGGCGACCGGGTCATCCTGCACCCCGGCGACCGGGTCACGGACGGCACGCAGGTCGCCGAGCGCCAGGCGGAAAACGGCGGCTGAGCCAGCGAATTCCCGAAGAAGGCCCGGGACCGCCGGTCGCCGGCCTCTGGATTCCGCGCGCGAACTGGGGCAGGCTGGGCAAAATGACAGATTGTCAGACGGCGAAACAGCCGCTGACCGGGGAAGGGTGAGACATGGCAAGCCAGCTTCAGGCCGAGCATTTCGATGTCGTGATCGTCGGGGCGGGCCTTTCCGGCGTCGGCGCGGCGCATCACCTCCAGGCCAAGTGCCCGGGCAAGACCTATGTCATCCTGGAAGGGCGCGAGGCGATCGGCGGGACCTGGGATCTCTTCCGCTATCCCGGCATCCGCTCCGATTCCGACATGTACACGCTCGGCTACAATTTCCGCCCCTGGAAGGAGCAGAAGGCGATCGCCGACGGACCGTCGATCCTGAAATACATCCGCGACACGGCGTCCGAAGGCGGCATCGACCGCCACATCCGCTTCCGCCACCTGGTGAAGAGCGCCGCCTGGTCGACCGCCGACGCGCGCTGGACGGTCGAGACCGCCGACGCCGCGACGGGCGAGGTGCGGCGCTTCACCTGCGGCTTCCTGTTCCTGTGCGGCGGCTACTACTCCTACGAGTCCGGCTACATGCCCGACTTCCCCGGCCTCGACCGCTACAAGGGCCGTCTCGTCCATCCCCAGCAATGGCCAGCCGATCTCGACTACAAGGGCAAGCGCGTCGTGGTGATCGGCTCCGGCGCGACGGCGGTGACGCTGGTGCCCGAGATGGCCAAGACCGCGGCGCATGTGACGATGTTGCAGCGCTCGCCGACCTACATGGTCTCGCGCCCCGCCGAGGACAAGCTCGCCAACCGCCTGCGCAGCTTCCTCCCCGCCAGGACCGCCTATTGGCTGACGCGCTGGAAGAACGTCCTGCTCGGCATGTTCTTCTATCGCATGTCGCGCAAGAAGCCCGAGCAGGTGAAGAAGCGCATGATCGAGATGGTGAAGGAGCAGCTGCCCGCCGGCTACGACATCGCCACGCACTTCACGCCCGCCTACAATCCCTGGGACCAGCGCGTCTGCCTGGTGCCGGACGCCGACATGTTCAAGGCGATCTCCGACGGCCGCGCCGAAATCGCCACCGACCACATCGAGACCTTCACCGAGACCGGGCTGAAGCTGAAATCCGGCCGCACGCTCGACGCCGACGTCATCGTCAGCGCGACGGGGCTGCGGCTCGAAGTCTGGAACGGCCTTGCCGTCAGCGTCGACGGCGCGGCGGTCGATCCGGCCAAGACGCTCTCCTACAAGGGCATGATGTATAGCGGCGTGCCCAATCTCGCCTCGTCCTTCGGCTACACCAATGCGTCGTGGACGCTGAAATGCGACCTGACCTGCGACTATGTGTGCCGTCTGCTGAAGCACATGGACGCCAAGGGCTACGCGCAGTGCACGCCGCGCAACGACGATCCGACGGTCGGGGAAGAACCCTGGCTCGATTTCTCGTCGGGCTATGTCCAGCGCACTATCGCCAAGTTCCCCAAGCAGGGATCGAAGACGCCCTGGAAGCTCTACCAGAACTACGCGCGCGACATCATGGCGCTGCGCTACGGGCGGCTTGAGGACGGCGTGATGAGGTTCGAGAAGCGTCCCGCCGCGCCCAAGGCGGCCGCCGCCGAACCTATGCGCGAAGCGGCCGAGTAGGCCTCAGGCGAAGAGGCCCGCGAGGCCGGCCCGCAGCCGCGACTTCTCGATCTTGCCCATCGCGTTGCGCGGCAGGGCTTGAAAGAGAACCCGCTTGGGCGTCTTGAAGGGCGCGAGCACCGCGCGGGCATGGGCGATGACCGCCGCCTCGGCGAGCGCGCATCCCGGCGCGGTTTCGATGACCGCTGCCACCGCCTCGCCCCAGTCGGCATGGGGCAGGCCGATGACGGCGCAATCGGCGACGCCCTCGATCTCGCGCAGCACGTCCTCGACCTCGCGCGGATAGACGTTGAAGCCGCCCGAGATGATGAGGTCCGAGGCCCGGCCCGCGAGGTGCAGATAGCCGTCCTCGTCGAAGCGCCCGATATCGCCGGTGATGAAATAGCCGTCCGGCCGGAACGAGGCGGCGGTCTTGTCCGCCGCCCGCCAATAGCCGGCGAAGACGTTGGGGCCGCTCACCTCGACGATGCCGGTCTCGCCCTGCGGCAGGACGGTCCCGTCCGGCGCGGCGATGCGCAGCGCGATGCCGGGCAGCGGCTTTCCGGCCGATCCCGCGATCCGCGCCCCGGCGAGCGGGTTCGAGGTCATCATCACGGTCTCGGTCATGCCGTAGCGTTCCAGGATCTCGTGCCCGGTCTCGCGCCTGAACGCCGTCCAGATGTCGGCCGGCAGCGGCGCGGAACCCGACACGAAGAGCCGCATCGAGGCCGCCGCCGCGCCGAGCCCCGGCTCGGCCAGCAGCCGCGCATAGTGGGTCGGCACGCCCATGAAGACCGTCGCGCCCGCCATGCGTCGCACGATGTCGGCCGCCTCGAAGCGCGGCAGGAAGACCATCCGCACGCCGGCGAGGAACGAGGTGTTGGCGGCGACGAAAAGCCCGTGGGCGTGAAAGATCGGCAGCGCATGCAGCAGCACGTCCGACGCCGCGATGCCCCACCGGTCCACCAGCGTCGCCGCGTTCGAGGCGAGATTGCGATGGGTCAGCATCGCGCCCTTGGGCTTGCCGGTGGTGCCGGAGGTGTAGAGGAGGGCGGCGAGATCGTCCGGCCCCGGCCGCGTCGCCGGCGTCGCCGACCGCCGGGCGATCAACGCCGCAAGTCCGCTTTCGGCGTCGATGAGGCGCACCTTGCCTGCGACCGACGCCGCGCGGTCGGCCAGCGCCGGGGCGATCGCCACCGCCGCCGGATCGACGTCGGCGAGCAGATAGGCGAACTCCGCCGCCGTGTAGTCGGCGTTGAACGGCGCATAGACGAGGCCGGAGAGGAGGCAGGCGAGATAGAGCGTCAGCAGCGCCTCGCTCTTGGGCGCGACGACGGCGATGCGGTCGCCGGGCTTCAGCCCCTCGTCGAGCAGCGCGCCGGCCAGCGCCAGCGCATCGGCATGCAACGCCCCGAAGCTCGCCGTCCGCCCGTCGGCGCTTTCGATCGCCGTGCGGTCCGCCCAGCCCGGCCAGCGTGCGTCGATCGCGGCGGCGAGGGTGGGCGTCGGGTCGGTCATCGCGGGTCCTCGGGCTAGCGGGCGTCGGCCGGGGCCGCCAGAAGCGTGTGCCGCGCCGACAGGATGTGGCTCGCCATGACGCTGCGCGCCCAGCGCGGATCGCGCGCCCTTAGCGCCGCGACCAGTTCGGCATGCTGGTTCATCGAGCGCCGCAATTCCTCGCGGCTGTAGCGGCGGAAGGTCGACATCACCAGCGGCAATTCGACGATCGAACCGATGAGGTCGTGCAGCCGCGTATTGCCCGAGGCCTCGACGATCAGCCGGTGGAAGCGGCTGTTGAGATCGGCGATGCGGTCGAGCACGCCGGTTCCGCCATCCTCGGCCGCGCGGCTCATTTCGGCGGCGAGCGCGGCCAGTTCGCCGAGCTGGGCTTCCGTCGCATGGCGGGCGGCGGCCTCGGCGGCGAAGCTCTCCAGCAGCACGCGCAATTCGTAGGTCTGGCGCACTTCGTCTTCGCTGAAGCGCGTGACGAAAGCGCCGCGATTGGCGATGAAGCGAATGAGGCCTTCGGCCGCCAGGCGGCGCATCGCCTCGCGCACCGGCGTGCGGCTGAGCCCGCAGGCCGCCGCCAGCGCCTGCGCCGTGATGTGATCGCCCTGGGCGTAGACGCCGCGCACGATGCCGTCGCGGATCATCTCGTAGGCCTTCTCGACTGCCGCCGCCATGCGTGCGTTCTCTCCCTCTGCCGGGCTACCGGGTTTGGGCCTCAAGTCAAGCCGCGCCCGACGCAGCGTCACCGCTTGGCGACCCCGCCGGGGCGGGCTAGGTCTTCTGGAAACGATCTATGGGAGGCGCCGCGATGAACCTGGAGCTGACGAAGGACGAGGCCGCCTTCCGCGACGAGGTGCGCGCTTTCCTCGCCGAGCACCTGCCCGAGAATCTCCGTCAGGCGGGGCGGCTGACCACCAGCGTCTTCACTGACCGCGACTTCAACATCCCCTGGCACAAGATCCTGCACGCCAAGGGCTGGGTCGCCCCGGCCTGGCCGGTCGAATATGGCGGCACCGGCTGGACAGAGATGCAGCGCTACATCTTCGCCGCCGAGTGCGCCCGCGCCGGCACGCCGTCGCTGTCGCCGATGGGCCTCAAGATGGTCGGCCCGGTGATCATGAAATTCGGCACGCCCGAGCAGAAGGCCTATTACCTGCCGCGCATCCTTTCGGGCGAGGACTATTGGTGCCAGGGCTATTCCGAGCCCGGCTCGGGCTCCGACCTCGCCTCGCTGCAATGCCGTGCGGTCACGGATGGCGACGACTACGTCATCAACGGCACCAAGATCTGGACGACCCACGCCCATTTCGCCAGCCGCATGTTCTGTCTGGTGCGCACCGGCACCGAGGGCAAGCCGCAGGCCGGCATCTCGTTCGTGCTGCTCGACATGGCGACGCCCGGCATCTCGGTGAAGCCCATCGTCACGATGGCGGGCGACCACGAGGTGAACCAGGTCTTCTTCGACAATGTGCGCGTGCCCAAGGCCAACCGCATCGGCGAGGAGAATCAGGGCTGGACGGTCGCCAAATACTTGCTGGAGTTCGAGCGCGGCGGCGGTTCGGGCGCGGGCCTGAAAGTGGCGCTGGAGCGGTTGCGCGCCACCGCCGCGGCCGAGCGGGCCGGCGACGGCGCGGCGCTGATGGAGGACGCCGATTTCCGCGCCCGGTTGGCCCAGCTCGCCATTCGCGTCGACGCCATCGAAATGGCCGAGCACCGGGTGATGACCGCGCTGTCGGCCGGCAAGAACCCCGGCCCCGCCTCGTCGATGCTGAAAGTGCAGGGCACCGAGGCGATGCAGGCGATCGACGAGCTGGCGGTCGAGGCGCTCGGCTTCTACGCGGCGCCCGATCAGCCCCAGGCGCGCACGCCCGGCAGCAACATTGCGCCCATCGGCCCGGCGCACGGGCTCACCCTCGTGCCGCGCTATCTCAACAATCGCGCCTCGACGATCTATGGCGGTTCGAACGAGATCCAGCGCGACATCATGGCGAAGCTGGTGCTGGGCCTTTAGAGCCTAGAGCGCCTTCAGCCAGTCGAGCAGCAGCGCCGTCACCTCGGCGGGGCGCTCCTGCTGCGTCCAGTGCCCGCAGCCCGGCAGGACATGCACGCCCTGAAGGTTCGGCACGGCTTCGCGCATCGCCGGCACCGGGTCGGCGCCGCCGAACATGTTGAAGGCGGGGTCGCGGTCGCCCGCGATGAAGAGCGCCTTCTGGCGGATCGGCTGACCCTTGAAGGGCATGAGGAAGCGCCAGTCGCGCTCGTGGTTGCGATAGCGGTTGATGGGGCCGCGAAGCCCGGAGCGCGCGAACTCGCCGGCGTAATAGTCGAGATCGGCCTCGCTCAGCCAGGCCGGGAAGACCTTGGGATCTTCCAGCCCGTCCAGCAGCGCGGCGCCGGCGGTCTTGTCGCGCGGCCAGCTGTCGGCCTTCGCATCGCCCGAAATCGCATAGAGGAAGCAGCGCAGGAAGCGGCGCGGGTCGGCCTCCAGCTCGGCTTCCGCGACGCCCGGCTTCTGGAAATAGGCCTGATAGAAGAAGCGGTTTTTCTTCGTGAACAGCGCGTCGAAAATCTCGTTGAAGGGACGCTCGGGGACGCCGGTATAGGGAACCGAGAGCGCCGCCACCGCGCCGATGCGGCCGGGCCTCGTCAGCGCCGTGTTCCAGACGATGGGCGCGCCCCAGTCGTGGCCGATCAGGATGGCGGGCGCGTCCGGCTGCACCGCGTCGGCGACCGCGATCACGTCGGCGATCATGTGCGCCATGTCGTAGGCTTCGATCTCGTGCGGCTTGCCGGAGCCGCCATAGCCCCGCACGTCGACGGCGCAGGCGGTGAAGCCCGCCGCCGCGATCGGGCCGATCTGGTGTCGCCACGAATACCAGGACTCGGGGAAGCCGTGGACCATGATTACGAGCGGGCCGGACCCCGCCATCGCGGCGCGCAGCGTCACGCCCGCGCCCTCGATCGTCCTGAACTGGGGCTCGGTCATCGTCCCTCCTGCCGCCGCCTCAATCGGCGACGAAGCCCTGCCAGCCGCGCATATAGGTGAGGAAGGCGTCGCTGAGGCCCTCGGCCCTCAGATGCGCCTCGCTCGCCGGCAGGGCGACGGGCACGAAATCGGGATCGGCCATCACAAGGCGCGGGAAATCGTGGTGCAGGATCGCGCCGCGTCCGACCACCACGAAGTCGAGGCCGGCCGCGAGGGCGGCATGCGCCGCCGCGCCGCTGGTGATCTTGCCGGCCGCGCCGAGGCGCACGCCGCCGCGCGGAAGTTCGGCGAAATAGGAGAGCAGGCTGCGGCCCTTGAACTCGTCCTCGGCCGGTTCCTTGAAGACATCCCAGAGCGACATGTCGAGATAGTCGATCCTGGCCTCGGCGGTCAGGCGCGCCGCCAGCGCGACGATCTCTGCGAGGCGCAGGCCGAAGCGTTCGGGCGAGAGGCGGATGCCGACCTGGAAGTCGGACCGGCAGCGGGCGCGGATGCCGTCCACGATATCGAGGACGAGGCGGGCGCGGTTTTCAGCCGAGCCGCCATAGCGGTCGGTGCGGCGGTTCAGCTCGGGGCTGAGGAAGGCGCAGAGGATGTAGCCGTGCGCGCCGTGGATCTCGACGCCGTCGAAGCCGGCGCGCTCGGCCCGCAGGGCGGCGGCGATGAAGTCTTCGGTCAGCTGCTCGACCTCGGCGGTGCTGAGCGCCCGCGCGCCGGTGTCCGCATCCTCGGACGGTCCGACCGGCGCTTCGCCGATGAGGCCGGCAGGGGCGCGAGGCCCGGCATGGTGGAGCTGGACGGCGGAGAGGCTGCCCTTCGCCCGGATCGCCTCGGCGAGACGCGCAAGGCCCGGCAGGTGCTTGTCGTCAAAGATGCCGAGCTGGCCGGGAAAGCCCTGACCCAGCCTGTGGACATGAGCGGCGCAGGTCATGGTCAGGCCGAAGCCGCCCTCGGTGCGCATGGTCAGCCAGCGGAACTCTTCATCCGACAGCGTGCCGTCGGCATGGCTCTGGGTATTGGTCAGCGGGGCGAGCAGAAAGCGGTTCTTCATCGCCGGCCCGCGCGGGAAGGCGAGCGGCGAGGCGAGGTCGGTCATGGTCGGGCGGCCCTGGTTGCGGTTCCTGTCCACATGGGCGTCCGCCCGGCGCCGTGCAAGCGCCGGGCGTTGCCGACTTCAGTTGGAGACCGATGACAATTTGCCGCCCTCGGCCGCCAGCTTCTCCAGGAGCGGCGAGACCTTGAAGAAGTCGCCCATCTGCGCCTGGTAGGCCTTCAGCCGCTCGACCACGGTCTTGAGGCCGACATGATCGGCGTAGTGCATCGGGCCGCCGCGATAGATCGGCCAGCCATAGCCGGTCACCCAGACCATATCGATGTCGGAGGCGCGGATCGCCTTCTTCTCTTCCAGGATCTTCGCGCCCTCGTTGATCATCGGGTAGATCGTGCGTTCCAGGATCTCCTGGTCGGAGATCTCGCGCGGGTTGACGCCGCTCCTGGCGGCGAACTCGCGGATGATCTTCTCGGTCACCGGCGAGGGCTTGGCGTTGCGGTTCTCATCGTAGTCGTAGAACCCGGCGCCGGTCTTCTGGCCGCGGCGGTCCATCTCGCACAGCACTTCGCGGATGGTCGAGCTGCTGGAGGCCTCCTTCGACCAGCCGATGTCGAGCCCGGCGAGGTCGCTCATCGCGAACGGACCCATCGGGAAGCCGAAATCGTAGAGCACGCGATCGACGTCCCACGGCATCGCGCCTTCGTTGACGAGGGCGTTCGCCTGCTGCTGGCGCTGCGAGAGCATGCGGTTGCCGACGAAGCCGGGGCAGACGCCGACCAGCACGCCGACCTTGCCGATGGTCTTGGCGAGCTTCATCGAGGTGGCGATGACCTCCTTCGAGGTCTTGTCGCCGCGCACGATCTCCAGAAGCCGCATGACGTTGGCGGGCGAGAAGAAGTGCAGGCCGATCACGCTCTCCGGCCGCGAGGTCGCCGAGGCGATCTCGTTGACGTCGAGATAGGAGGTGTTGGAGGCGAGGATCGCGCCGGGCTTGGCGACCTTGTCGAGCCGGGCGAAGACGTCCTTCTTGATCGCCATGTTCTCGAACACCGCCTCGATGATGAGGTCGCAGTCCTTCAGGCTCTCAAGCTCCAGCGAGCCGGTCAGCAGGCCCATGCGCTTCTCGACGTCGGCCTCGGTGATGCGGCCCTTCTTGGCGGTGTTCTCGTAGTTCTTGCGCATCACGCCCATGCCGCGATCGAGCGCTTCCTGCTTCATCTCGACGATGGCGACCGGGATGCCGGCGTTGAGGAAGTTCATCGAGATGCCGCCGCCCATCGTGCCCGCGCCGATGACGCCGACCTTCTTGACCGGCAGGACCGGCGTCTGGTCTGGAACGTCGGGGATCTTCGCGGCTTGGCGCTCGGCGAAGAAGATGTGCCGCATCGCCGCCGATTCCGGGCTGACGATGAGCTTGCCGAACAGCGTCCGCTCAACCGCGATGCCCTCGTCGAAGGGCAGGTTCACGGCGGCCTCGATGCACTGGATGATCAGCTCCGGCGCTTTCTGGCCGCGGAAGGCGCGGGCGTTCTTCTTGCGGAAGGCGGCGAACAGCTCCGCGTTGCCGCGGTCGGCGGCGACTTTCTCGTCGCGGTCGCGCACGCGCGGCGACGGCTTGCCGATCACCGACTTGGCGAAGGCGATGGCTCCGGTCTTCAGATCGCCCTCGACCACGGCGTCGAAGACGCCGGACTTCACCGCCTCGGCGGCGGAGATCTGGTCGCCCGAGGTCATCAGGGCGAGCGCCTTCTCGGCCCCGACCAGACGCGGCAGGCGCTGCGTGCCGCCGGCGCCGGGCAGAAGACCGAGCTTCACCTCCGGCAGTCCGGCGCGGGCGCTCGGCACCGCGACGCGGTAGTGGCAGGTCAGCGCGACCTCCAGGCCGCCGCCCAGCGCCGTGCCGTGAATGGCGGCGATGACCGGCTTGGTGGCGTTCTCGATCGCCTCGAAGGTCTCGTTGAGGCCGACCGTCGGCGTGCCGCCGGGCTTGCCGAATTCGGAAATGTCGGCCCCGGCGATGAAGGTCCGCCCGCCGCAGATGAGGACGATCGCCTTGGCCTCCGCATCGGCCAGCGCCTTGTGGATGCCGTCATAGAGGCCCTGCCGCACCGGCCCGGAGAGGGCGTTCACCGGCGGCGAGTCGATGGTCAGCACGGCGATGCCGTCCTGAACCTCAAGCGTGGTCACGTTGTTGATCGCCACCATGGCGCGTCTCCTTGGGGATGGGGTCCGGTTGAAAAACTAGAAGCCGTGCAGGCGGCCGAAGCGTTCGCGGTGATAGGCGGCGTTGCCATAGGCCGCCTCCGCGGCGCGCGCCCGCTTGAGATAGAGTCCGGCGTCGTGCGCATCGGTCATGCCGATGCCGCCATGCATCTGCACCATCTCGTTCGAGATCAGATGCAGCGTTTCGTTCGCCCGCGCCTTGGCGAGCGAGGCGAGTTCGCGGATGTCGTTGGCGCCGGTGTCGATGGCCGTGAGCGCCGCCTCGACGCAGGAGCGCGTCAGCTCAAGCTCGGTGAACATCTTCGCGGCGCGATGCTGGAGAGCCTGGAAGCTGCCCAGAGTCTGGCCGAACTGCACGCGGACCTTGAGATAGTCGATCGTCGTCTCGAAGGCCTGAAGCGCCGTGCCCAGCATTTCGGCCGCCAGCCCCGCGCGCACGCGGTCGAGCGCCGGCTCCAGAACCTCGAAGCCCTTGTCGGATGTCCCGATCACGGCATCCGCGCCGACCGTCACGCCGTCGAATGTGACGGCGGCCGCGCCGCGCGAATCCATCAGCTTGAGCGCCGTCCGCGTCACGCCTTTGGCGCCCGCCGGGACGAGGAAGAGGCTGATGCCCGCCGCCTCGCCCGGCTTGCCCGAACTGCGCGCCGCGACGATGAAGACATCGGCCGCCATGCCGTCGGGGACGAAGCTCTTGACGCCGGTCAGCGTGAAGCCCTGCCCGGCGCGGCTCGCCGCGAGGGCGGTATTGAGCGGCTCGTGGCGCGGGCCTTCCTCGATCGCCAGCGTCGCCACCGCTTCGCCGGAGGCGATCTTCGGCAGCCAGGCTTCCTTCTGCGCCGCAGTGCCGCCCAGCATCAGCGCGCTCGCCGCGCCCAGCGCCGAGCTGACGAGCGGAGAGGCGACCAGCGTCCGCCCGGTCTCCTCCAGCACCAGGCCGAGGCTGAGATAGCCGAACTCCGACCCGCCATAGGCTTCCGGCACCACGATTCCGGCCCAGCCCATCGCCGCCATCTCGGCATAAAGGGCGGGGTCGTAGCCGAGGGCCGCGCCCGAATCGCGCAGCTTGCGCAGCGCCTGCACCGGCGCCTTGTCCTTCACCCATTCGCGCGCGGAATCGCGCAGGATGGTTTGCTCCTCGCTCAGCACGGCCATTGGCGTTTTCCCGTCTTATTGGTGGTCGAGCAGGCCGAGCATGCGCTTGGCGACGATGTTGTTCTGGATCTCGGTGCTGCCGCCGTAGATCGTGACGGCCTTGCCGCCCAGCCAGCCGCGCACCATGCCCAGCTCGTAGGCGTTGAAGCCCTCGCCTTCCCAGCCGAGGCCCTGATGGCCCATCATCTCCATGGAGAGTTCGGCGCGGTCCTGCGCGATCTTCGCGCCGACATTCTTCATGATCGAGGTGGCGGCGCTCGGTCCCGACCCGGATTTGGCTTCCGCCGCCGCCCGCGACAGCGTCAGCGCGAAGGCCCGCGCTTCCATGTGATGGGCGATCAGGCGCTGTCGGAGATCGGCGTCGGCGACGCGGCCCGCCGCGTCGCGCCCGACATATTTGTCGACCATCCGCTCAAGGTCCGGCGCGCCGAAACGGGCCGTGCCGCCCGCGGTGCCGCCGCCCGCGCCCGACAGGCTCTGGCGTTCGAACTGCAGCAGCCGCTTGGCGATCGACCAGCCGCCGTTCAGCGGCCCGACCAGTTGATCCTTCGGCACCTTCACGTCGGTGAAGAAGGTTTCGCAGAAGGGCGAGTTGCCCGAGATGAGCTGGATCGGCCGCACCTCGACGCCCGGCGACTTCATGTCGAACACCAGGAACGAGATGCCCTCGTGCTTGCGCGTCGTGTCGGTGCGCACCAGACAGAAGATCCAGTCGGCGTACTGACCGCCCGAGGTCCAGATCTTCTGCCCGTTCACCAGATAATGGTCGCCCTTGTCCTCGCAGCGCGTCGCCAGCGAGGCGAGGTCGGACCCCGCGCCCGGCTCCGAGAAGCCCTGGCACCAGCGCGTCGTGCCGTTGACGATGCCCGGCATGAAGCGCTGCTTCTGGGCCTCGGTGCCGTATTCCAGCAGCGTCGGCCCGAACATCATCACGCCCATGCCGCCGATCGGGCTGAAGGCCCCGATCTTCGCCATCTCCTGCGAGAGAACCCGGGCCTCGTCCTTCGAAAGCCCGCCGCCGCCATAGGCCTTGGGCCAGGTCGGAACGCCCCAGCCCTTGGCGCCCATCGCCCGCTTCCAGGCGAGGAAGTCGGGCTCGTCGGTCTCGACGTTGAGGTTCACCATGATGGCCGCGCGGCCCTTCAGCGACGCCGGGAAGGTTGTCGCCAGCCAGTCCCGCGCTTCGGCGCGAAAGGCGGCAAGCTCTGGCGTGTCGGTGGCGGCCATGCGTTTCCCCTCGGATGTCCCGTTTCTCGGGTCTTCTTGCGGGCGACATGAGGGAATCCTTGGCGCGGCAGGTCAATCCCTCCCTAGCGTCAAGCCGCGGCGATTGACCTCCATCAAGGCGTGCGGTCTCCTGCACCGCAACAAAGAGGCCATGGAGCCTTGCGCATGATCGCTGCCGGACAGAGCCGCCGCGGCCTTCGTCAGCCCGGATGGGGGCTGGCGCTCTGCCTCTATGCGGCGCTGTTGACCGGGCTGTCGCCGGCGGGAACGGCGGCCGGCGGCGGGGTCGTCGACGTGATCTGCACCATCGCCGGCGCGGTCAATGTGCCGTCCGGCGGGGGCGCGCGGCCCGAGGACCGTCAGCTGATCGGCCATTGCGCCGGCGGCGTGCTGGCCGGGGCATGCGTCCTGCACAATCCGGGGCGGGCCCGCTCGCGCCGCGCGGCGGGCGAGATGCGCCGCCGTCTCGCCTTCGCGGTCCGTCCGGTCTGGATGCGCCGCCGCGCCTGATCTCAGGCCGCGTCGTCCTCGTTGTCGTTCTCGATGATCCGCCAGGCCGCGCCGTCGAGGTCTTCGTACTGGTTCGACTTCAGCGTCCACATGAAGACGACAAGCGCCCCGATGCCGAGCGCCAGCGCGGCGGGGATGAGGATGACGAGCGCGTTCATGCGGCCTTGCCCTTCATCAGACGCAGCGCGTTCAGCGTCACCACGAGCGACGACCCCGACATCGCGATCGCCGCGATCAGCGGCGTGACGAGGCCGGCGGCGCCGAAGGGGATGGCGAAGACGTTGTAGAGGGCAGCGAATCCAAAGCCTTCCAGCACCCGGCGACGGCATTTGCGGGCCACATCGACGCATTCCAAGAGCGGCGCCAAGCGTTCGCCGCAGAAAACGTAGTCCGACGAGGCCTGGGCCGCGTCGGCGGCCGAGGCCGGGGCCATCGAGACATGGGCGGCGGCGAGGGCGGGCGCGTCGTTGAGGCCGTCGCCGATCATCAGCACCTTGCGCCCGGCCTTCGCCAGATCGGTGAGATAGGCGACCTTTTCGGCGGGCGTCGTGTCGGCCCGCCAGCCCTCGATGCCGAGCGAGGCGGCGAGCGGTTCGGCGACGGCGCGCCGGTCGCCGGAGAGGAGATGGACTTCGAGGCCGCGCCGCCGCAGGCCCTCGACCAGCTCGGCGACGTCGGGACGCAGCCGGTCCTCGAAGGCGAAGCGCACCGGCTGTTCCGACCCGCGCCGCAGCCACAATTCCATGCCGCTGTCGGCGGCCGAAGCGGCGCCGGTCCAGCTGCCGCGCCCCAGCCGCCAGGTTTCGCCGCCGATTTCGGCCTCGACGCCGAAGCCCGGCACCTCGCGCGCCGTCGCCTCGACGATGCCGGGACCGGCGGCGGCGGTGAGCGCCCGGGCCAGCGGATGGCGGCTCGCCCGGGCGAGGCGGGCGGCGTCGGCGAGGTCGCGCGCCTGCGGCTCGCCGGCGAGCGCCGGACGCCCGAAGGTGAGCGTGCCGGTCTTGTCGAGCACGGCGGTGTCGGCCTCGGCGAGACGCTCCAGCGCGTCGCCGGACTTCACCAGCACGTCGCTGCGCAGCAGCCGCCCGACCGCGACCACCTGGGTGACCGGCACGGCGAGCCCGAGCGCGCAGGGGCAGGTGATGATCAGCGTCGCGATGGCGTTGTAGAGGCCGGCGGCGAAGCCGCCGTCGGAGAACGCCCACCAGCCGACGAACACCAGAAAGGCCAGCGTGTGCACCACCGGCACATAGAGCTGCGCCGCCTTGTCGGCGAGCCGGACATAGCGGCTGCGGCTCTGTTCGCCCGCCTCCACGATGCGGGCGAGTTCGGCGACCAGCGAATCCTCGACCCGGGCCAGCGCCCGCACGGTCAGACGGTCGCCGGTGTTGAGCGCGCCCGCCCCGAGGCGGGCGCCGGGAACGGCATGGATCGGCAGCGACTCGCCCGAAACCAGCGACACGTCCACTTCCGAGACGCCGCTTGCGACCTCGGCATCGACCGGGATGCGCTCGCCCGGCATGACCAGCAGCAGATCGCCGACCCTGACGTCGCGCACCGTGATCGGGGCGACCTCGTTCTCGCCGACGATGCGCCGCGCCCCGGCGCTCTGCATCGCAAGGAGCGCCCGCGCCGCGCCGCGCGCCCGGTTGCGCAGATTGTGGTCGAGCACCCGCCCGATCAGCAGGAAGAAGAGCAGCGAGACGGAGGCGTCGAAATAGACGTAATCGGCCCCGGCGGCGGTCTGGTAGATGCTGAGCACCAGCGACAGCAGCACGCCCAGCGAGATCGGCACGTCCATGTTGGCGCGCCCGGCGCTGAGCGCCCGCCAGGCCGAACGGTAGAAGGGCTGGCCCGCATAGAGCGTCGCCGGGACCGAGATGAGGCCGGAAAGGATGTGGAAGGCGAGCCGCGTGCCGTGGCCCATCTCGCCGCCGAGGCCGGACCAGACGGCGACCGAGAACAGCATCACGTTGCCGGCCGCGAACCCGGCGACCGCCAGGCAGCGGAGCAGGAAGCGCCCTTCGCCGTCGTCGGCGGCCTGATCGGCGCGGGTGTCGAAGGGCACGGCCTCGAAGCCGGCGCGGTCGAGCGCTTCGACGATGTCGCCGCCCGTCAGCTTGGGGCTGCGCCAGGTGACGGCGACCTTGCGGGTGCCGAGATTGACCCGGGCCGTCTCGACGCCCTCCAGGCGCTTCAGTGCGCCTTCGACGGCGCGGATGCAGCTCGCGCAATGGACTTCGGGAACCGACAATTCGAGGCGGCGCGCGCCTTCCGGCGTGCGGGTGACGAAGGGAGCGGGATCGGCCCTCTCGGCGGCCGGAACCGGCGCGAGGGCGCCTTTCGTCAGCGCAGCCATACCCGCTTCTTAGCCTCCAGAACGATGCGATCGCGGTCGCGCGCGGTCAGCGCGACGTCCCATTGGCCGGCCGGAAGATCGGCCGTCTCGGCCTCGTAGAGACCGCCGCCTTTGGCGGCGAGCGCCACGGTGCGATCGAGGTGCGCGTTGACCGGATGGCGCAGCAGGGCCTCGACGCTGAGCCCGTCGGCGGCGGCCCCGCCCTGGGCGTAGCGCGCCGCGATGCGGGCGTTGCCGGCCGCGTCGCGCGTCACCTCGAGCGCCGCCTCGTAGCCGTAGCTCGCCTCCTTCGCCCGCTGCTCGATCGCGGCGTTGTAGTTGAGGCCCTTGACATAGGCGCCGTCGACGTCGGTGCCGGTGAAGGTGTCGAGCGCCAGCGTGACCATCGCCACGTTGACGCCGATGACGGTCAGGAAGAAGCCGCCGAACAGGAACAGCACATGGCGGCCGGTCAGGCGCGGCGCGGTCATTTCTCGCTCCCGGTGATGAAGACGGTGCTGTTCTGCGTCGAGACGCCCGAGGTGAGATCGCTGACCGTCACCGTGCAGGGCAGCGAAGCGTCGGTCGCCGCCGATTGCGGGATGGTGACGAGCACGCGCACCGAGCGGATCTCGTCCGGGTTGACCGCGACCGTCACGTCGCCGGCCGGCGCATCGGCCGGTCCGCCCGCCTCGCGCACCACGGCGTCCGGCAGGCCGAGCACGTCGATCTTGACCGTCATCGCCACGTCCGTGCGGTTCATGATCTTGACCGTGTAGGCGTTGCGGATGTCGCCGTTCGACAGGCGGACGAAGACCGGGTTGCGGTCGCGGATGACGTTGAGGTCGATGGACGAGCGGGTCAGCAGCGCGAACAGCATGACCGAGCCGACCGCGGCGAGGACGACGGCATAGAACATCGTGCGCGTGCGCACGAAGCGGAAGCGCGGCGCCTTGCCGGCGAGGCGCCGCGAGACGTTTTCGGAGGAATCGTAGGCGATAAGGCCGCGCGGCCGCCCGACCTTGTCCATCACCTCGTCGCAGGCGTCGATGCACAGACCGCAATTGATGCATTCGAGCTGGTCGCCGTCGCGGATGTCGATGCCCATCGGGCAGGCCGCGACGCACTGGTTGCAGTCGATGCAGTCGCCGCGCCCGTCCCACGACGAGCCCTTCTTGTGCGGGCCGCGCGGCTCGCCGCGGGCCTTCAGATAGGTGACCGAGATCGATTCCGCATCGACCATCGCCGCCTGGATGCGCGGCCACGGGCACATATAGGTGCAGACCTGCTCGCGCATGAAGCCGGCGAGCGAATAGGTGGTGAAGGTGAGGACGCCCACGAACACATAGGCCATGAATGGCGCGCTGCCGGTGAAGACTTCCGAAAGGAAGGTCGGCGCGTCGTAGAAATAGAGCACCCACGCGCCGCCGGTCGCCACCGCGATCAGCAGCCAGATCGCGTGCTTGGAGACCCGCTTGCCGATCTTGGCCGCCGACCAGGGTTCCTTGGCGAGGCGGATGCGCTGGCTGCGGTCGCCCTCGATCCAGCGTTCGACCGCGATGTAGAGGTCGGTCCAGACGGTCTGCGGGCAGGCATAGCCGCACCAGACGCGGCCGAAGAGCGCGGTGAACAGGAAAAGGCCGAGCGCGCCGACGATCAGCAGGCCGGCGATGAAATAGACTTCCTGCGGCCAGAGCTCGATCCAGAAGAAATAGAAGCGCGTCCGGTCGAGATCGACGAGGACGGCCTGGTCGGGCTTGCCGACGCCGCGGTCCCAGCGGATGAAGGGAACGATGTAGTAGATCGCCAGAAGGATCGCCATGGCGGCCCACTTCACCTTTCTGAAGGTGCCGTGGACCGCCTTGGGGTAGATCGGCTCGCGCGCCTTGTAGAGAACGCGCCGCGCCGCGCTGTTGACCGCCTGCACGTCCGACCGCAGGACGCCCTCGGCAGCATGTGTGGCCGGCGAGCGGTCGGGTGCTTCGGTATTCATGTCAAACCTTCGGGTTAGGCCGCGCCGCCGGATAACCGGCGGCGGCGCAGCTTACTCGCCGCCTCCCAGAGAGTGAACGTAGACGGCGAGCGCATTGATCGTGGGCGCGTCGAGACGGGCTTCCCAGGTGGGCATCACGCCGTAACGCGCATTGGTGATCGTCGCGACGATGGTGTCCTTGTCGCCGCCGTAGAGCCAGTCGGCGTCGGTCAGGTTCGGGGCCCCGAACTCGCGCATCCCCTTGCCGTCGGCGCCGTGGCAGGCGGCGCAATTGTCGGCGAAGACCTGCGTGGCGCGGGTCACCGCCTCGGCGTCGGTGCTCTTGCCCGAGAGGCTGAGCACGTATTCCGAGAGATCGGCGATCTGGGCCGCATCGAGGATGCCGTCGCGGCCGAAGGCCGGCATTTCGGAGAGGCGGGTTTCGGGATTGGCCGTCCGCACGCCGACCTTGATGGTCTGGCGGATGTCGTCGAGCGTGCCGCCCCAGAGCCAGATATCGTCGTTGAGGTTGGGGAAGCCGACATTGCCGCCGCCGCCCGCGCCGTGGCAGGTGGCGCAGTTGTCGCCGAACGCCGACTTGCCCCAGGCGAGCGCCGCCTGTTGCAGTTCGGGGTCCGCCTCGATCTCCTGCGGCGTCGCCTTGGCGAGCTTTTCGCCGAGGCCCGCGCGGTCGGCCTTGAGCGCGGCGACCGCCGCGTCGACGTCGAGCCGCTGCGAGTGGCCGAGCACGCCGCGCGTGTAGTCGCTGATCAGCGGCCAGGCCGGCATGGCGATCCAGTAGCCGACCGACCACACGATGCAGGCATAGAAGATGATCAGCCACCAGCGGGGCAGCGGATTGTCCAGCTCACGGATGCCGTCCCACTCGTGGCCCGTGGTTTCGACGCCCGAGACGTCGTCCTTTTCGCGATTCTTGCTCACAGCTCCGGCTCCTCATCGAGCGGCATATGGGCTGCCTTGTTGAACGTCTGTCTGTTGCTCGGCCACAGCGCATAGATCACCGCGACGGCGAACATCAGCATCAGGAAAACCAGGCCCCAGGAACGGGCGAATTCAGATGCGTCCTGATAGGTCATGGCGGCCTACCGGATGTTGTCTTTGGAGGCCGGCTCGTAGGTCGAGAAATCGACCAGCGTGCCGAGCATCTGAAGATAGGCGATGAGCGCGTCCATCTCGGAGACCTTCTTGGGGTCGCCGTCGAAGTCGCGGACCTGCGCCTTGGGGTAGCGCGCGGCCACCGCCTCCGCGCCGTCCGAGTTCGCGTCGGCCTGGGCCATCAGGTCGGCCGCGGCGTTGGCGATCATCTCGTCGGTGTAGGGCACGCCGACCAGCGCGTTGGTCTCCAGCAGCGCCTTGATGTCGGGCACATGCAGCTCGTTACGCGCCAGATTGGCGTAGGGCGGCATGATCGACTCGGGCACCACCGAGCGCGGGTTGATCAGGTGGTTGCGCTGCCATTCGTCGGAGTATTTGCCGCCGACCCGCGCGAGGTCGGGACCGGAGCGCTTCGAGCCCCACTGGAAGGGGTGGTCGTACATGCTCTCGGCCGCCAGGCTGTAATGGCCGTAGCGCTCCACCTCGTCGCGCAGCGGCCGCACCTGCTGGCTGTGGCAGTTGTAGCAGCCTTCGCGGATGTAGATGTTGCGCCCCGCCAGCTCCAGCGGCGAGTAGGGGCGCATCCCCTGCACCTTCTCGATCGTGTTCTCCAGATAGAACAGAGGCGCGATCTCGACGAGGCCGCCGACGGCGACGGTGAGCAGGATGCAAACGATCAGGATGATCGAGTTGCGTTCAAGGGTTCCGTGGTTCCACATGAGCTTGCGTCCTTACTCGGCGGCGGCCGGAACGAGGGGGGCGCTGCCCGCCTCGGCGCGCAGATCCCCGCGCGCCGTCCGCCAGAGATTGTAGGCCATGATCAGGGCGCCGATCAGGAACAGCGCGCCGCCCAGGGCCCGGATGATGTAGTACGGGTGCATGGCTTCGACCGTCTCGACGAACGAGTAGCTGAGGAAGCCGAAGTCGTTGTAGGCGCGCCACATCAGGCCCTGCATGATCCCGCTGATCCACATCGAGGTGATGTAGAAGAGGATGCCGATGGTCGAGATCCAGAAGTGCCACTCGACCAGCTTCAGGCTGTACAGGCGCTCGCGCTTCCACAGCCAGGGCGTCAGGCAGTAGAGGGCGCCGAAGCTGACATAGCCGACCCAGCCCAGCGCGCCCGAATGGACGTGGCCGATGGTCCAGTCGGTGTAGTGGGAGAGGGCGTTGACCGCCTTCACCGACATCACCGGACCCTCGAAGGTGCTCATGCCGTAGAAGGCGACCGAAACCACCAGCATGCGCAGGACGGGGTCGGTGCGCAGCTTGTCCCAGGCGCCCGAAAGCGTCATCAGGCCGTTGATCATGCCGCCCCAGGACGGCATCCACAGCATCACCGAGAAGGTCATGCCCAGCGTCTGCGCCCACTCCGGCAGCGCCGTGTAGTGCAGGTGGTGCGGACCGGCCCAGATGTAGATGAAGATCAGCGACCAGAAGTGCACGATCGACAGGCGGTAGGAATAGACCGGCCGCTCGGCGCGCTTCGGCACGAAGTAGTACATGATCGCCAGGAAGCCCGCGGTCAGGAAGAAGCCGACCGCGTTATGGCCGTACCACCACTGCGTCAGCGCGTCCTGGACGCCGGCGAAGGCCGAAACGCTCTTGGTGCCGAGGAACGACACCGGCACCGCCAGGTTGTTGACGATGTGCAGCATCGCGATCGTCACGATGAACGCGAGGTAGAACCAGTTGGCGACGTAGATGTGCGGCTCCTGCCGCTTCCACAGCGTTCCGACGAAAACCAGCAGGTAGGCGACCCAGACGACGGTCAGCCAGAGGTCGGCGTACCATTCGGGCTCGGCGTATTCGCGGCCCTGGGTCACGCCCATCAGATAGCCGGTCGCGGCGATCACGATGAAGAGCTGGTAGCCCCAGAACACGAACCAGGGCAGCAGGCCGCCGAAGAGGCGCGCCTTGCTGGTGCGCTGGACCACGTAGAACGACGTCGCGATCAGCACGTTGCCGCCGAACGCGAAGATCACCGCCGAGGTGTGGAGCGGGCGCAACCGGCCGAAATTCGTGAACGGCAGGTCGGGGAAGAACAGGAGGTTCGGGAACGCGAGCTGGAGCGCGATCACCACGCCGACCAGGAAGCCCGCGATGCCCCAGAACATCGAGGCGATGACGCCCCAGCGAACGATGTCGTTCGCGTAGGTCGCGCGGTCGTCGGCCGGCGCGCCGGCCGCGTAGCGGCGCAGCAGCCAGATGATGCCGGCGAGGAAGGCGGCCGCGAAGACCCACATATGGGCCGCGAAATTGCCGTCCACTGCGAAGCGCGCGCCGAAGATGGCGACGATCGCCGCGCCCAGAAGCGCGACGCTGGCGGCGATGACGCCGGGCGGCGTCTTGCCATGTTCAATCGATCCGGATGTTGTCACGGATGTATGCCCCCGAAATTGCGCGCAGGCGTATCGACGATCGCCAAAGCAGCGCCCGGACGGCCTCTGCCGTCCCGAGTCCGCTTGTGCGCCGATCTCGCACCTGCGCAATTGACGCAGATCAATAGGATTCGCGCCGCATGTCAGCGTGGCATGATTGCATCCATGTGACGAGAGTCCTTAGCGGCTCCCGCGCCCCGATAACCCGAAGTCATCGGTAAGGCCGATGGCCCCCGAGGCGGCGAGATCGGCGAGGCGGGCCTCGTCATAGCCGGGCAGGCCGGAGAGGACGGCGCGGGTGTCGGCGCCGACCGCGGGCGGGGCTAGGAAGGCCTCGCCGTTGGTCCGCGACAGCTTGACCGGGTTGCCCGGCTCCTCCAGCGTGCCGCCGCCGGGCAGGGGCACGCTGACCTTCATATGGCGCGCCGCGGTCTGCGGCTCGGCGAAGGCCTGGGCTACGTCGTTGACCGGGGCGGCCGGGATGCGCCCCTCGGCCAGCACCGCCATCCAGTGCTCGCAGCTTTCGCGCGCGAAGGCCCGCTGCACCCGCTCCTCGATGAAGGCCTTGGCGGCGAAGCGGCCGGGCTGGGTCAGGAAGCGGGGATCGCGCAGGGCGTCGTCGCCGAGGATCTCGACCAGCGTCGCCCAGAAATTGTCGGTGATGACCGCGACGATGATCGGCCGCGTCGTGGTGCGGAACGTGTTGTAGGGGACGTGGACGAAATGGCCGTTGCCGTTGCGCCCGGTCAGCTTGCCCGACATCAGCGTCATCGTGCCGATATAGTTCAGCAGCGAGAGCTGGCAGTCGAACATCGAGATGTCGACATGCTGGCCGATCCCGGTGCGGCTGCGCGCCTGGAGCGCCGAGAGGATGCCGATGACCGCGAACAGGCCGCCCGCGAGGTCGCCGATCGGAATGCCGGCCCGCAGATAGTCGCCGCCCTCGACCCCGGTCAGCGACATGCCGCCGCCCATGCCCTGGGCGACCAGATCGAACGAAGGCCAGTCGCGGCACGGGCCGGTCTCGCCGAAGCCGGAGATCGCGCAGGTGACGATGCCGGGATTGCGCGCCGCCAGGCGCGGATAGTCGATCTCCAGCCGCTCCAGCACGCCGACGCCGAAATTGGAGACCACCACGTCGGCCGCCGCGGCGAGGTCGTAGAAGACCGCGCGCCCGGCCGCCGATTTGAGGTCGATCGCCACGCTTTCCTTGTTGCGGCAGAGCGTCGCGAAATAGGCGCCCATGCCGTCGCGGGAATGGTCGGGATCGGTTTCGAGCAGCCGCCGCGTGCCCTCGCCCCGGCCCGGCGGCTCCACCTTGATGGTGCGCGCTCCCAGATCGGCCATCAGCATCGTGCCGTACGGCCCCGACAGCATATGCGTCAGATCGAGCACGGTGACGCCGTCGAGGGCGCGCGGCGCGAGCCCGGCCGGCAACGGCCGCGGAGGAATCGTCATCGCCCGCGCCGCCTCAGGATTGCGCCGGCGGGCCGGCCGGATCGAGGAAGCTGCGGCCGGTGAAGGTTTCGGGCGCGGCGACCTCGACGATCGGGTCGTCGCGGTCGTCGAACTCCAGCCGCAGCGCCCGGCTCATCACCGCATGCATGTCGTAGAGACAGGTCGTGTAGGTCAGTTCGAGGATCTGCGCGTCGTCGAGGAAACGCTTGAGATTGTTCATCACGGCTTCCGGCATGCGGCCGCGCATCAGCACCAGATAATCGACATAGGCGAGGATCGCGCGCTCCTGATCGTCGAAGAGCGGGCTGACCTGCCATTCCTTGATCGCGTCGATCTTGTCCTCGGCCATGCCGAGCCCGCGGCAGGACTTGCAGTGCTGCGAATAGACGAACTGGCTGCCGACCGCCCAGCCGGCCCGCGTCTGGCCCAGCTCGCGCAGCCTGGGGTCGAGCAGCCGCTTGGGATTGGCGTAGTAGCGAAAGCCGCGCCCCGCATGGTCGAGAATGTCGGGCACCAGCGCGAAGACAGTCCACCAATTGCCGGAGGTGCCGGTGCGGGTGCCCGGCTCGGCGACCGGATCGCGCTCCGGCCCGAAGAGCAGGTCGTACCATTCCTTGACGACCGGCGAGGTGACCTCGGCGCGGGGAACCTGGCGGAGTCTGGGCATGGGGCCTCCCTGGGCGGCAGGCCTGGCCTGCATTGTGATTGGATGCAATTTAGCCTCCGATCGGCCGGCGAGGCAACGTCTTGGCCAAGCGGCCTTCGATAATGTATCCAAATAGGGTTCGCCAAAGGCCCCGCCATGTCTCATCCCATCCAGATCGTCGAGGTCGGCCCGCGCGACGGGCTGCAGAACGAGAAGACCGTGCTGACGGCCGGCGAGAAGCTGGACTTCATCGCCCGGCTGGAAGCGGCCGGGGTGACGCGCATCGAGGCGGTCTCGTTCGTCAATCCCGTGCGGGTGCCGCAGATGGCCGACGCCGAGGCGGTCATGGCCGGTCTCGCCGCGCCCCATCCCGGCCGGGTCCGCATCGGCCTCGCGCTCAACCGCCGGGGCTGGGACCGCGCCGTCGCGGCCGGTTGCGAGGAGGTCAATCTGGTCGTCTGCGCCTCGGACGGTTTCGGCATCCGCAACCAGGGCGCTTCGGTCGAGGATCAGCTCGGCGGGGTGCGCCAGATCGCGGCGCTGGCGGCGGCGGGCGGGCCGAAGCTCTCGGCGACCATCGCCGTCGCCTTCGGTTGTCCGTTCGACGGCGAAGTGCCGCCGGAGCGGGTCGCGGCGATCGCGGAGGTCTGCGCCGGGGCGGGCATCGGCGAAATCGCCCTCGCCGACACGATCGGCGTCGCCGATCCGTGGGCGGTGCGCGCCCGGTTGGCGGCCGTGCGCCGCGCCGCGCCCGCGACCGCGCTGCGGGTCCATTTTCACGACACCCGCAATACCGGACTCGCCAACGCCGCCGCCGCGCTGGACGAGGGCGTGACCATCCTCGACGCGAGCTGCGGCGGCATCGGCGGCTGCCCGTTCGCGCCCGCCGCCACCGGCAATATCGCGACCGAGGATCTCGTCTATATGGCCGAGCGCGGCGGCTTCTCGACCGGGCTCGATCTCGACCGGCTGATCGAGACCGGCCGCTGGATCGGCGAGAAGCTGGGCCGCGCCTCGGCCTCGGCGCTGGCGCGGGCGGGGCGGTTTCCTTAAGAGAGCCGCCGCAAGCGCCGCCGGTTGAGCCGCCGGTCCGCGCGCCGTAAGTAACGGCGATGGCCGCGCTCGATCCCTTCCATCTCGCCTTTCCGGTCCACGACCTCGAAGCGGCGCGCCGCTTCTACGGCGGGCTTCTGGGCCTTCCCGAAGGACGCAGCGCCGCCGACTGGATCGATTTCGACCTGTTCGGGCACCAGATCGTCGCCCATCTCGACCCGTCGATGGACCCGGCCGCCCGCGCCCACCACAATCCCGTCGACGGGCACGACGTGCCCGTGCCGCATTTCGGCGTCGTGCTGGAATGGGAGCGGTTCCACGATTTCGCCCGGCGGCTCGAAGAGGCCGGGACCGCCTTCGTCATCGCGCCCTATCTGCGCTTCGCGGGCGAGGCCGGCGAGCAGATGACGATGTTCTTCCGCGACCCGTCCGGCAATGCGCTGGAGTTCAAGGCGTTCCGCGACCGCAGCCGCCTCTTCGCCCGCTGAGCCGGATCAGAGGATGTCCTGAACGTCGGCCCACGAGACGGTGAGCGGCAACCGTTCGGGAAAACGCTCCGTCAGGAACTCGGCGATCATCTCGTGCAGCCCGACGACCGCGCGATTCGCCCCCGGGGCGTCGCCCGCGGCGATGGCGTCGCGGATCAGGCTGCAGGCGTCCAGCACCCGGCGGCGTCCGTCCTCTGTCGAGGCGAAGCCGCCCGAACGTCCGATCGCCACCAGCGCCGGGATGAGCAGGCGGAACAGCGCATTGGCGGATGCCGCCGTCACCGCGTCCCAGAAGGCGGTATAGGCGGCGAAGAAGGGCCGGTCCTCCCCGGCCGCGGCGATGGCGGCGACCGTCGCGTCGAGCGCCGCGACGTGCTCGGGGCTGCGCCGCCGCGCCGCTTCGCCGGCGATCGCCGGTTCGATCACCCGCCGCGCATCGAGGATGTCGTTGATCGGCGCGCCGGCGAACTGCAGCAGCAGCGCGATGGCGCTCGCCAGGCTTTCGGGGCGCGGGCGGCTGACGAAATGGCCGCCGCCCGGTCCGGTGCGGATCCGCAGCACGCCCTGAAGCTGAAGATGGCGCAGCGCCTCGCGCAGCGTCGCGCGCGAGACGCCATACATGGCCAGTGCCTCGGCCTCGGACAGGAACTTGTCCCCCGGCTTGAGCTGGCCTTCGTAGATCCGCCGCACGATGTCGCGCGCCAGACGCTCCGCGCCCTTGGGGACGCGCTGCGCCGGGCCGCTCGCGCCCTTCGATGCCCGGGGTCTGGCCCGTGCGCTCACCGATCCGGGGTCCAAGTGCGATGCACCATCACGCGGCCTCGGGTGTCACAAGACTGTCACAATAGACAGTCCTTGCCATGGAAGGCGCAGAAAACGGTTTTGACGAGGCGTCAATCCGTCGCTCTCCCGGATATTCTTCGGCTTCCCCGGAAGTTTACGTTCAGGGCAGGGCGCGCCGCTTCCGCGACGGAACGCTTCCGTGAAGGCCGAAACGAGGCGGCGGCCCGCGGTCATGCCGCCCTTGCATTTGCGCAGAGACGAACCGGCGAGAATGCAATATCTGCACTCTGCGCGGCGGTGATAGCGTCCGGCGCGCGATTGCGATCATGGGATGGGAGCGGCGCCTGATGCGCGACATCGAACACTATCTTTCCGGCAAGGCCTTTGCGGGCGGCGGCCATCGCTTCGGCGAGGTGTTCGACCCGAATACGGGCCGGGTTCAGGCGCGCGTGCGCCTCGGCGGCGCGGCCGAGATCGCGGCGGCGGTGGACGCCGCCAAGGCCGTCCAGCCGGAGTGGGCGGCGACCAACCCGCAGCGCCGGGCCCGCGTCATGTTCGAGTTCAAGCGCCTGCTCGAAGCCAACATGGACGAGCTTGCGCTGATGCTCGCTTCCGAGCACGGCAAGGTGATCGCCGACGCCAAGGGCGACATCCAGCGCGGCCTGGAGGTGATCGAGTTCGCCTGCGGCGCGCCGCATCTGCTCAAGGGCGACTACACCGGCAACGCGGGCAGCGGCATCGACGTCTATTCGATGCGCGTGCCGCTGGGCGTCGTCGCCGGCATCACGCCGTTCAACTTCCCCGCCATGATCCCGATGTGGATGTTCGGCCCGGCGATCGCCGCCGGCAACGCCTTCATCCTGAAACCGTCCGAGCGCGATCCCTCGCTGCCGGTGCGCCTCGCCGAGCTGATGAAGGAAGCGGGCCTGCCCGACGGCGTGCTCAACGTCGTCCACGGCGACAAGGAGGCGGTCGACGCCATCCTCGACCATCCCGACATCAAGGCGGTGAGCTTCGTCGGCTCGTCCGACATCGCCCACTACGTCTATCAGCGCGGCGTCGCGGCGGGTAAGCGCGTGCAGGCGATGGGCGGGGCCAAGAACCACGGCATCATCCTGCCCGACGCCGATCTCGACCAGACCGTCGCCGACATCATGGGCGCGGCCTTCGGTTCGGCCGGCGAACGCTGCATGGCGCTGCCGGTGGTCGTGCCGGTCGGCGAGAAGACCGCCGAGGCGCTGCGCGCCAAGTTCGTCACGGCGATCGCCGGGCTGAGGGTCGGGGCCTCGACCGACAAGGACGCCCATTACGGCCCGGTCGTCACCGCCGCGCACAAGGCCAAGATCGAGAACTACATCGAGCTGGGCGTCAAGGAAGGCGCGGAGCTGGTGGTCGACGGCCGCGGCTTCCGGATGCAGGGCCTGGAAGGCGGCTTCTTCGTCGGCCCGACGCTGTTCGACCATGTGAAGCCCGGCATGAAGACCTACCACGAGGAGATCTTCGGCCCCGTGCTCCAGATGGTGCGCGCCTCGACCTTCGAGGAGGCGCTGGAGCTGCCCAGCAAGCATCAATACGGCAACGGCGTCGCCATCTTCACCCGCAACGGCGAGGCGGCCCGCGAGTTCGCCGCCCGCGTCGAGGTCGGCATGGTCGGCATCAACGTGCCAATTCCGGTGCCGCTCGCCTATCACACCTTCGGCGGCTGGAAGCGCAGCGCCTTCGGCGACGTCAACCAGCACGGGCCGGAGGGCTTCCGCTTCTTCACCCGCATCAAGACGGTGACGCAGCGCTGGCCGGCCGGCGGGCCGGTCTCCGACCAGAGCTTCGTCATCCCGACCATGAAGTGAGGCCGGCCATGCCGCACGTCGCCTTCATCGGCCTGGGCAATATGGGCTCGGGCATGGCCGCCAACCTGATCAAGGCGGGCCGCACGGTGCGCGCCTTCGACCTGTCGCAGGCGGCGCTCGACGCAGCGGCGAAGGCGGGGGCCGCCATGGCCTCCAGCGCCGCCGACGCGGCGCGGGGCGCGGAGGCCGTCATCACCATGCTGCCGGCCGGGAAACACGTGAAGGCGGTCTATGAGGACGGCATCTTCGCCGCCGCCGATCCGGCCGCCATCCTCATCGACTGCTCGACCATCGACGTGGCGACCGCGAAGGCGGTCGGCGCCGCCGCCGAAGCGCGCGGCCTCGCCATGGTCGATGCGCCGGTCTCGGGTGGGATCGCCGCGGCCTCGGCCGGAACGCTGACCTTCATGGTGGGCGCGAGCGAGGCCGCCTTCGCGCGGGCCGAGCCGTATCTCGCCGAGATGGGCAAGGCGGTCATCCGGGCCGGCGCGAGCGGCGCGGGGCAGGCGGCCAAGATCTGCAACAACATGCTGCTCGCGATCGGCATGATCGGCACCTGCGAAGCCTTTACGCTGGCGCAGAAGCTCGGCCTCGACGCCCAGACCTTCTTCGACATCTCGTCGAAGGCGTCGGGCCAGTGCTGGTCGATGACGTCTTATTGTCCGGTGCCGGGTCCGGTGCCGGCCGCGCCCTCGAACCGCGACTACGAGGGCGGCTTCGCGGCGGCGCTGATGCTGAAGGATCTGAAGCTCGCGCTGGAGGCGGCGCAGGGCGTCGAGGCGAGCGTGCCGATGGGCGCGCAGGCCGAGGCGCTCTACCAGCTGTTCGCAGGGCTCGGCGGCGCGGCCAGGGATTTCAGCGCCATCATCAAGCTGCTGGACGGCTCGTGGCGCTGAGCGCCGGGCGCTAGAGCCCGGCCCAGACGGCGATCCAGTAGGTCGCACCGGCCGCCGCGTAGGCCAGCGCGAACAGATAGGCGACGATGAACGCCGTCAGCCACCGGGAATTGGTCTCGCGCCGCGCCACCGCGATGCTGGCGAAGCATTGCGGCGCATAGACATACCAGGCGAGGAAGGCGAGCGCGGTCGGCAGCGGCCAGGCCCCGCTGAGCGTCGTGGCGAGACCCTGTCCGCTCTCGGCGCCCTGAACGCCATAGACCGCGCCCAGCGCCCCGACCGCGACCTCGCGCGCCGCCATGCCGGGCACCAGCGCGATGGCGATCTCGAGGTTGAAGCCGATGGGGCGCAGGATCGGCTCGATCACCCCGCCGATCATGCCGGCATAGGTCTCGCGGATCGTCGGCGCGCCTTCGGGGAAGCTCGCCAGGAACCAGAGCACGATCGAGACGACGAAGATCACCGTGCCGGCGCGGCGCAGGAACGCGAAGGCGCGCGAGAAGAGATTGAGCGCGAAGTCGCGGAAGTCCGGCAGCTTGTAGGTCGGCAGCTCCATGATCAGCGCCTGGGGCGGGCCTTTGGTCATGGTCCGCTTCAGCACCAGCGCGACGACGAGGGCGCTGAGGATGCCCATGGCGTAGAGCGCGAACATCACCAGACCCTGAAGCCCGAACGGCCCGACCGCGACCGGCGGGATGAAGGCGGAGATGATGAGCGTATAGACCGGCAGCCGCGCCGAGCAGGTCATCAGCGGGGCGATCATGATCGTGGTCAGCCGGTCGCGGTCGTTCTCGATCACCCGCGCCGCCATCATGCCGGGGATCGCGCAGGCGAAGCTGGAGAGCAGCGGGATGAAGGCGCGGCCGTTGAGGCCGACGCGCAGCATCAGCTCGTCCATCATGAAGGCGGCGCGGGCCATGTAGCCGGAGGCTTCCAGCGCCAGGATCATCGCGAACAGGATGACGATCTGCGGCAGGAAGACGACGACGCTGCCGACCCCGGCGATGACGCCGTCGACGAGGAGGCTGCGCAGCCAGCCGTCGGGCGTGATGCGGGTGATGAAGTCGCCGAGCGCCGTCGCCGCCGCGTCGATCGCGTCCATCGGCCAGGCCGCCCAGGCGAACACCGCCTGGAACATGAAGAAGAGGATCGCCGCCAGGACGAGCGGCCCGGCGACCTTGTGGAGAACGACGCGGTCGAGCGCCCGCGTCACCTTGTTGAGGACGGGCTCGGCGAGGATCGCCGCCCGCGCGATGTCGCGCGCCTCGCGCTGGAGCGCCTTCAGATCGGGCGCGGACACGGGTCGGGGCGGGTGCAGCCATTCGCCCGAGGCGATGAGCGCATCGAGGCGCCCCAGCAGCGCCGCGCGTCCGGCCCGGCGCGTGGCGCGGGCCGCGACCACCGGCACGCCGAGGCGGCGTTGCAGGACGTCGAGGTCGATGCGCACGCCGTCGCGCTCGGCGAGGTCGATCATGTTGAGCGTGACCAGCATCGGCAGGCCGAGGGCCCGCGCCTGGAGCACGAAGTGCAGGCTGGTGCGCAGGTCGGACGCATCGACCATGATCATCAGCGCCTCGGGCGGGCGCTCGCCGGGAACGCGCCCGGCGATCGTGTCGAGGGCGATCTGTTCGTCGAGCGAGCGGGCGGAGAGGCCGTAGATGCCCGGAAGATCGAGCAGTTCGATTTCGGTGCCGGAGCCGGTTTCGAACCGTCCGCTGCGCCGTTCGACCGTCACGCCGGCATAGTTCGCGGTCTTGGCGCGGCCGCCGGTCAGGCCGTTGAAAAGGGTGGACTTGCCGCAATTGGGCGCGCCGACCAGCGCCAGACGCACGGTGCTCATCGGCCGGGCTCGATCTCGATGGAGGCCGCCTCGCCGCGCCGCAGCGCCACGATGCGCCGGTTGAGCCGCACGGCGAGCGGCTGGCCGCCGAGCGGGCCGGTGGCGAGCAATTCGACCTCGTCGCCTTCGCAGAACCCCATTTCGCGCAGCTTGACCTCCAGATCCGGGTCGAGAACGCCGATCGACGCGATCCTGGCGACCGCGCCCTTCTCGAGTTGATCCAGCGTCATGATGGTCCTGGCCGCCGCCGATGGAGTGTTGGGCCGATCGTCCGTGCCCGGCGCAGTCCAATAGACCGCCGGGCCGCGGGGTCGCAAGCGGGGCCGCTCCCCGCCCCATGCCCCCGCGGCCATCAAAGCGGTTGCGTCCGCCCGCCCGCTCGCCGAACCTGCGGGCGAGCCGCCATCGAGAGCGGTCCGCAACGATAACACCGGGGAGACGCCAGTGACGAGCCAGTCCGCAGCGGATGGGGAGGCCGGATCCGCATCCCAGTCCGCGCCCCAATCCGCGTCCCAGCCCGCGCTCGTGCCGGCCGGGTATCGCCGCTATGCCTTGAGCGTCCTTCTGGTCATCTACACGCTGAACTTCCTCGACCGGCAGGTGATGTCGGTCCTCGCCGAGCCGATCAAGCACGACCTCCATCTGAGCGACACCCAGCTCGGGCTGATGACCGGGCTCGCCTTCGCGGTCTTCTATACCGTGCTCGGCATTCCGATCGCCCGCTACGCCGAGCGCGGCAACCGGCCGCTCATCATCGCCGCCGCGACGGCGGTGTGGAGCGCCTTCACGGTCGCCTGCGGCTTCGCGCGGTCCTATGTCGAGATGGTGGCCGCCCGCATCGGCGTCGGCGTCGGCGAAGCCGGCTGCACGCCGCCCGCCCATTCGCTGATCGTCGATTATACGCCGAAGGAAAAGCGCGCCTCGGCGCTCGCCTTCTACTCGCTCGGCACGCCGCTCGGCGGGCTGATCGGCATGGTGCTGGGCGGGCTGGTCGCCGATGCCTATGGCTGGCGCGTCGCCTTCATGGTCGCCGGCGCGCCCGGCGTGGTGATGGCGCTGGTCGCGGCCTTCACGCTGGTCGAGCCGCGCCGCCGCCTCAAGGCCGCGCTGGAGGC
The DNA here is from genome assembly GCA_046348585.1 of Alphaproteobacteria bacterium. Classification (GTDB taxonomy): domain Bacteria; phylum Pseudomonadota; class Alphaproteobacteria; order Micropepsales; family Micropepsaceae; genus JADZAI01. The sequence continues at coordinate 337,941 of JAXMDZ010000002.1, read as the reverse complement.
CAAGCGCGCCGCCGCGCCCAGTCTCGGCGCTGCGCTGCGCGAACTCTCCACCAAGCGGACCTTCTGGCTCGCCGCCTTCGCCGCCGCGATCAAGGCCTTCATCGGCTACGGCTCGGCCGCCTTCATCGTCTCGTTCTTCCTGCGCAATCACGCCGTCCAGCTCGCCGAGATGGCCGCGCCCTTCGGGCTCAATCCGCTCGGCTTCATCGCCACCGTGCTCGGCCTCGTCGCCGGAATCGCCGGGGCGCTCGGCACCTGGCTCGGCGGCCTGCTGGGCGACCGTTTCGGCGGCCGCGACCAGCGCTTCAACATGGCGATGCCGGCGATCGCCACGCTGGTCTCGATCCCGTTCTACGTCTTCGGCCTGCTGACGAACGACCTCGTGGTCGCGCTGGTCGTGCTGGCGGTCCCGCCGATCCTCAACACGCTGTGGTACGGGCCGGTCTATGCGACCGTGCAGGGCCTGGTGCGGCCCGAGACGCGGGCGACGGCGGCGGCGGTTCTGCTGTTCATCATCAACCTGATCGGCCTCGGGCTCGGACCGCTCGGGATCGGCATCATCAGCGATCTGATGGCGCACGGCTTCGGCCTCGGCGTCAACGAGGGCCTGCGCTGGTCGCTGATCGCCTTCTACATCGTGGGCGCATCCGCCTATGTCCTCTTCTGGGCGGCGCGGCGCACGATCCGCGAGGAACTGGTGAGCTGACGGCCAAGCGGGGCGGCGCGCGCCGCCCCGCCTTGCGCCTAGTGCTCGCGCTTCGCATTCTTGCCGAGGAAGCCGAACAGGTGTCCGGCGACGTTGCGCATCTGGATCTGTTCCGATCCTTCGGTGATGCGATAGCGGCGGTGGTGGCGGTAGATGTGCTCGAACGGCTTGTGGCGCGAATAGCCCATGCCGCCATGCACCTGCATCGCCCAGTCGGCCGCCTCGCAGCAGAAGCGGTTCGCCCAGTAATTGCACATCGAGACCTTGTCGGAGAGCTGGACCTGAATCTCCGGCCCGGTCATCTGGTCCATCTCCCAGGCGGTCTTGTGGATCAGCAGGCGCAGCATCTCGGCCTGGGTCATCAGCTCGACCGTGGGGAACTGGATCGCCTGATTGGCCGACAGCTTCTTGCCGAAGGGCTTGCGCACATTGGCGTAGTCGATCGCCTCGTTGAGGCAATAGACGCCCGCGCCCAGCGAGGAGGCCGCCTGGCGGATGCGGTTCTCGTGCACGAAATGGCGGGCGAGGCGCAGGCCGTCGTCGAGCGGGCCGAACAGCGCCTCGTCGGGCACGCGGACGTTCTTGAACGTCACATGCGCGTGGTCGGTCGGCATGTTGAACGTCCAGTAATAGAACTCGACGTTCACGCCTGGCGCGTTCATCGGCACCAGGAAGCACGAGATGCCCTTGGCGTCGCCCGCCTTGCCGCTGGTGCGGCAGAACACCATGTCGTGGCTGGCGACATGGACGCCGGTGTTCCACATCTTCGCGCCGTTGATGATCCAGCCGTCGCCGTCCTTGACCGCAGCCGTCTCCATCCAGGTCGCGTCAGAGCCGTGATCGGGCTCGGTGAGGCCGAAGGCGGCGCGGTGGGTGCCCGCCAGCGCGCCGTTGATCCACTCCTCGGCCTGGCCGGGGCGGCCGAAATCGCGGAACATCAGGATCTGCGGGAAATTGCCGACGATCGAGCTTTCGTTCTGGAGGTCGTTGTGGAGGCCGAGGCCTTTCGCCGCCAGATGCTCGCGGATGATCGCCATCGCCAGATTGCCGATGTTCTTGCCGCCGTATTCCTCGGGCAGCGCGAGCCGCAGGAAGCCGGCGCGGTCGGCGCGGCGGCGCATCTCGCGCAGCAGCTCCTCCCAGTCGTGGCGCGGCTTGCCGTCATTGTCCCAGTCGGTGCGGGCGTGTTCGCGGCGGTGGTCGAAGAAGCGCTCGTTGTCGCCCTCCGCCTGGAGCGGCTTGATCTCGGCCTCGATGAAGGCGTCCATCCGGTCGAGCAGCTCTTTGACGTGGGGCGGAATCGAGAAATCCATGGCGGCGTTTCCTTGGGTTTTGTGCGATGTCGATGCGTCAGCTTAGACGCGCCGGACGGCAGGGCGCCAGCCGTCGCGGCGATCCTGTCTCGCGCTGCAACATGGCCGGGCCGCGTGCGGCGCGGGCCTGACACAATCGTCAAGCTTCCAAGATCGACGCGCGGGCCGCACTCGGCTATGCAGCCCGCGCCGTGACAGAAGAAACCGCACGCATCGAAGGCGTCGTCGTCTCGTGGGACGACGAGAAGGGCTTTGGCTTCGCCGCCGCACCGCAGGCGGGGGGCGACGTCTTCATTCACGTCAAGTTCCTGAATTCCCGCCATGTCCGCCCCGCCATCGGCGACCGCGTGCGCTTCCGCCTGGCGGAGGGACGCAACGGCCGTCCGGCGGCGCAGGAAATCGAGATCGTCGGGGCGCCTCCGCCGCCTCCGCCGCGCCCGCCGGAGAAGCCGGCGCGCGCTCGCCTGACGGCCGTCGACGTGTCGCGCCTCGCGGCGGCGACGGCGCTGCTGACGGTCGCCTTCGTCGCGGCGGCGATCGGCCGCGCCCCGGTCTGGTTCGCCGGGCTCTATGTCGGCATGGGCCTCGTCTCGGGCCTGCTCTACTGGTTCGACAAGCGCTACGCGGTGGAGGGCCGGCTGCGGGTGCGCGAGATGTCGATGCACCTGTCGGACGCGCTGTTCGGCATCGCGGGCGGCCTCTTCGCCCAGCACGCCTTCCGCCACAAGACCCGCAAGCTCTATTTCCGCTACATGACGCGGCTGATTTTCCTGACCCACGCGCTGCTGCTGATCGCCGTGGTCAGCGGTCAGATCCGCCTGACGTGAGCGGCGCAGCCCCCGGCTCTGAGGGATCGTCCGCCTCGTAGTCGAGCAGATCGCCGGGACTGCAATCGAGCGCCTTGCAGAGCGCGTCCAGCGTCTCGAAGCGGATGCCCTTCACCTTGCCGGTGCGCAGCAGCGACAGATTGGCCTCGGTGATGCCGATCTCGGCGGCGAGATCCTTCGCCCGCCGCTTGCGCAGCGCCAGCATCACATCGAGGCGCACGACGATCGCCACGGCCTCAGACGATCTCGTCGGCGTCGGACTTGAGCCGTCCGGCGGTCTCCAGGACATCGCCCAGCACGCGCGAAATGGCGATCAGTACGGTGCCGAGGCCGGCGAGCGTGACGATCGAGGCGTCGAGATGCCAGTCGAGCCTGCCGTCTCCGGCGATCCAGGCGGTGAGGGTGGGCGCGATCACGGCGCTCCACGCCGCCGCCGCCGTCAGGCATTCGCCGATGCGCCCGAAGAGCCGCATGGTCTGCGGCGCCCAGACCGCGCCGTCCTCAAGCCGCTTCAGATAGGCCTGCGCCTCCCACAGCGCCCAGACGAGGGCGATGGCGGGGCCGGCGAGCACCAGCCGGGATCCGATGCTGCGGACCACGCAAAGCGTCGAGACGCCCCGGGGCCCGTCCGCCGGGACAACGCAGTCATAGCCGACCACCGCGACCTCGGCGGCGATCATCGCCATGCCCGCCGCGAACAGGACGAGCGCCAGGGGGCGCAGCGAGCGGGCCTGTTCGGCCGCCCGCGCGGCGGTTTCGTCCCACGATCCACGCATGATTGTCTCCCCGAAAGTCGTTATCGGAGGGAGTATATAAATTATCGCTTTGCAATAATCAAGCGTCGGACTTCAGATTGTACCAGACGAGCTGTTCGGTGGTCGCCAGCAGCCGGCCCGAGGCCGTCCACAGCACCGCCGTCTGGTCGTGGAACCCGTCATGCCCGGCGCGGCAATCGGCATCGACCAGGATGAAGCCGCCGCCCGCTTCGGCGAAGGCCTCCGGCGTCGCGTGGAAATAGATCGACATCGACATGGTCGCGATGCCGCTGGGCGCGCCGCTGACGAGGAAGGCGCGCGGCACCGGCGCGTCGGCATGGGCGGCGAGCGAGATCCAGTCGAGCGGGCGGCCGTCGGCGTCCTTCACCCAGGCGCGGCTCTCGGCGGTGGGGTTCTTCTTGAACGGCAGGCCGACGAATTGCCTCACGTCGTAGCGATTGAAGAAGGCGGGGCCGCGGTCGCCGAACTGCGGCCGCTCGGGCACGTCCTCGGCGGCCGGCGCGGGGGCGGGCGGGGCGATGCGGCCGATGGGAACCGTCGCGCGGCGCACGCCGAAGGTCGCGACCGCATGGGCGACGGCGGCTCCGGTGCTGTCGGAAAAGTCCGCCGTCCAGTGCTCGTTGGTGCGGCTGCGCCGCAGCAGCCGGGTGACGCCGTTCAGCGCGCCGTCGGCGCAGCCGCCCAGAAACGTCACCGTCAGGGCCAGCGGATCGCCCTGCGGCGCGCGGTCGAGGATCGCCTTCAGCAGCAGCGCCGCGATCCAGCCGCCATAGGGGCCGACGCGGTTGCCGTAGCCGGGGCTGGTCGCCCCCTGCCAGGTTCCGTCCTCGCCATGCGTCAGATGCAGCGACAGGTCGAGTTCGTATGCGCGGGGGCCGGCCGCGCCGTCGGTGGAAGTCATGGCAGCTCCGTCAATGGCGATCGCCGCCTTATACCGTGCGGCTCAGGCCGCGACAGGCGTCTTGACCGGCTGTCCGGCGAAGAAGAGGGCGAGGTTTTCCTGCACCAGCCGGGTCTGCGCCTCGATCGCCCCGCGCCCAGCCCCCGCCACATGCGGCGTCAGCACGACATTGGGCACGCCCTGCCAGCGCGCCGCCGGGGTCGGTTCCTGAGTGAAGACGTCGAGCGCCGCGCCGGCGAGGCGGCCCGCCTTCAGCGCGGCGATCAGCGCGTCCTCGTCGACCGTGAAGCCGCGCGAGACGTTGACGAGATAGCCCTTGGGGCCGAGCGCCTCGATCACTTCGGCCGAGATGAGGCCACGGCTCGTCTCGTCGGCGCGTCCGGCCATGAAGAGCACGTCGCTGTCGCGGGCGAGATCGAGCAGGCTTGGCGCGCGGGGCAAGGCGAGGTCGGGCTTGGGATTCGGCCCCCACCAGGAGACGGCGATCCCGAAGCCCGGCAGGCGCGCGGCGATCGAGCGGCCGATCGCCCCCATGCCGACGATCCCGGCCTTGAGCTGGCGCAGCGAAGGTCCGACGCCGCCGCGCTCGCCCTGCGCCCAGCCGCCGCCGACGACCCGTCCGTGGCCGCGCACGATGTCGCGCACCAACGCGATGAAGATGCCGAGCGCGTGGTCTGCGACGTCCTCGTTGTTGACGTTCGGACAATTGGTGACGACGACGCCGCGCGAGCGCGCGTGAGCGACATCGACGCCGTCATAGCCGACGCCGAAGCAGCAGATGAGGCCGAGCCGGGGCAGGGCCTCGACCGTCGCATGGGCGAGGCGGTTGCCGCCGATCACCACCAGCGCCTGGATGTCGGGATGGGCCGCCGCCATCGCCGCGTCGCTGTCGAAGGCCGAGCGCTGCACGATGTCTAACCCGGCCGCCGCGTGGCGGGCGAGCCCGGCCAGCATCGGCGACATGATGGCGATCTTTCCGGTCACGGCGCGGTCCCTGTCGATGGCGATGCGCCCAGTCTAGGGAGAGCGCCGCGCCGGAGAAAGCGCCGCCGCCGCGGCTTACTCGGCGGGCAGGATGGTGAAGACGACGCTCGCCGCGTCATTGCCTGAGAATTGCAGCGTGACCGGCCCGTCCGCGAGCCGGAAGCGCACCGATTTGTGGAAGAGCGTGCAGGTCGCGTCCGACGTGTGGGCTTCGGAGGAAAGCGTCCGGCCGTCCTGCACGGCATCGACCCAGAGCCGGCCGTCGATCGTCACCTGATAGAGACCGCCCTTCGCCGGGGCGGGCAGAACGACCCAGCCGCCTTTGGCGTTCGCGGCCTCCTTCGGCGCGCGGCCGGGGGCGACGGGGAAGGTCGTCGCGTCGAAGGGGCCGAGCGCCAACCGGGTCGCGCCCTCCGGCCAGGCCGTCAGGACCGTGCCGGACGGGCTGGCCGCTTCCGGGGCGGCGGCGAAGGCCGCCGCCTCACGCGCCATCGGCCAGGCGAAATTCTCGCAAGGCGGCTTGGCGGGCGTCTCGGCCGCCATCGCCCAGCCGGCCAGCGCCGCCGCAGCGGCGAGAAGGGTCAGAGCCTTCATGCGGCTTCCCTCATCGCGGCGATCTCGCGCGCCGCCGCCCGTGCCGCCGCGCGCTCCAGCCGGCGGAAGGCGGCGAGCACCGTCGCGCCGCGCGCCGTCAGCCGTGCGCCGCCGCCCTGCCTGCCGCCGGCCGCGGCCTCCACCAGCGGCTCGCCGAACACCGACTTCAGATCGTCGATCAGCAGCCAGGCCCGGCGATAGGACATGTCCATCGCCCGCGCCGCGGCCGAGATCGAGCCGGTCTCGGCGATCAGCTCCAGCAGGCGCGCCTTGCCCGGACCGAACGACGCGCCGGGGCCAAGATCGACTCGGATGGAAAGCGATGTCATAAGGAGACGCTATATCCGGCCGTATATAGCGGCAAGCGTTTCGGAGCCCTGCGATGAAGACCCTGTTCGCCGTCCTGGCCCTCGCGCTGTTCGCCGCCGCGCCCGCCCGGGCGGCGGATGAGACCCGTCCGCTGGTCTTCGCGGCGGCGAGCCTCAAAGGTCCGCTCGACGAGGCCGCCGCCGCCTTCGAGGCCGAAAGCGGCATCGCGGTGACGATTTCCTATGCGGGCTCCAACGCCCTCGCCAAACAGATCGAGGAAGGCGCGCCGGCCGACCTCTTCATCTCGGCCGACGAGGCCTGGATGGACGACCTCGCCGCCAAGGGCCTCGTCAGGCCGGAGAGCCGCGCCGACCTCCTCGCCAACGAACTCGCGCTCATCGCCCCTGCGGACAGCGCCCTGACGATTGCGCCGGCGCCCGGTTTCGCGCTCGCCGCGGCGCTGGGCGACGGCCGCCTCGCCATGGCCGACCCCGACGCCGTGCCGGCCGGACGCTATGCCAAGGCGGCGCTGATCGCGCTCGGCGTCTGGGACGCGGTCGCGCCGAGGATCGCCCGCACCGAAAACGTCCGCGCCGCGCTGGCCCTGGTCGCCGCCGGCGAAGCGCCCGCCGGCATCGTCTATGTCACCGACGCGCGGGCCGAGCCGAAGGTGAAGACGCTCGGCGTCTTTCCGGCCGAAAGCCATCCCGCCATTCTCTATCCCGCCGCGCTCACGACGGAGGCCAGGCCCGAGGCCGCCGCCTTCCTCGCCTACTTGCGCGGCCCTGGCGCAACCGCGATCTTCGCCAAGGCGGGATTCCTCAGACCGGCGAGTTGATGGACGCTTTCAGCACGGCCGAATGGGACGCCATCGCGCTCAGCCTTCAGGTGGCCTTCTGGTGCACGCTCGTCGTCGTGCCGCCGGCGGTCGCCTGCGCCTGGCTGCTGGCGCGGACGCGGTTTCCCGGCAAGCTGCTGGTCGACGCGCTGGTCCATCTGCCGCTCGTCGTGCCGCCGGTCGTCACCGGCTATCTGCTGCTGATCCTGCTGGGGCGGCGCGGGCCGGTCGGGGCCTGGCTCGAGGACTGGTTCGGCATCGTCCTCGCCTTCCGCTGGACGGGGGCGGTGGTCGCCTCGGCGGTGATGGCCTTCCCGCTCGCCGTCCGGACCATCCGGGTGGCCATCGAGTCGGTCGATCCGGCGATGGAACGATCGGCGCGCAGCCTGGGCGCGGGACGCCTGCGGACCTTCCTGTCGGTGACCTTGCCGCTGGCCATGCCGGGCGTCATCGCGGGCGCGGTGCTGGCCTTCGCCAAGAGCCTGGGCGAGTTCGGGGCGACGATCACCTTCGTCTCCAACATCCCCGGCGAGACGCAGACCATTCCCTCCGCGATCTATGCCGCGATCCAGACGCCGGGCGGCGAGTGGCAGGCCCTGCGGCTGACGCTGATGGCGATCGCCCTGTCCGTCTGCGCGCTCGTCGTCTGCGAATGGTTCGTGCGCCGCCTTCCGAAACGCGCGGCGGACCGGATAGACTGAAGACATGCGCCTCAGAACGCCGCGTCACATCCTGCCGGAAAGCTGGCGCAACGTCCTGCGGCGTCTGTGGGGGTTCTTCGCGCCGGTCTGGAACGCGCTGGAACGGCTGCTGCTGCATGACGGCTTCGAGATTGCCGGGTTCATGGCCTTCTCGACGCTGCTCGCCCTCTTCCCCTTCCTGATCTTCCTCATCGCCTTCGCCGCCTTCTTCGACGCCGAGGGCGAGGCGCGCGAGGCCGTGACCCTCGCCTTCGGGGCGCTGCCCGAACAGATCGCCGGGGCGATCTCGCGGCCGTTCTCGGAGGCCTTGTCGATCCGCAGCCCGCAATTGCTGACCGTCGGCGCGATCGTCGCGCTGTGGTCGTCGTCGAACGGGGTGGAGGCGCTGCGCACCGGCCTCAACCGCGCCTATGACGCGGAAGAGGAGCGCTCGGTCGTGCGCCGCCGGCTGGAGAGCCTCGGGATCATCGCCTGCGTGGTCGCGCTCGCCGTGCTGCTCGGCTATCTGACCATCGTCTCGACGGTGGCGATGACCAACCTGCCGGACTATGCCCGCGAGGCGGCGGGGACCGTCGCCAACAACATCCTCACCCATTACATGGCGGCGGGCGCGGCGCTGTTCCTGGCGCTCTGCATCGCCCATCTCTGGCTGCCGGGCGGGCGGCGCAAGCTCTATGACGTCGTTCCGGGGGTGCTGGTCTCGACCCTGCTCTGGCTCGCCTTGGCGGCCGGGTTCACCGCCTATCTCGCCAATTTCGCCAGCTATGACGTCGTCTATGGCGGGCTGGGCGGGATCGCGGCGGCGATGGTCTTCTTCTATTTCACCGCCATCCTCATCCTGTTCGGGGCGGAGTTGAATCGTTCGCTACGGCAGCATTTTGCCGCCCGCTCGCTCACGCCCTATCTCGGCGACGACGGCTGAGAAATCCCGGTTCACAATATCGACAGGGCGTGCGCCTGAAGCGGCCTGCTCCGCTTGAGCGCAAAATGCAGGTATTATTTCGGAATCGTGACAAGATCGCGCAGGCGCGGGCTGTGGCCGGACGGCAACATATTGCTCTGCGATAACGATCACAGACCGATAAGATTTGACCTGTTTGACCGTTCCATGAAGGTTGCCGCCCAAGGGGTTGCGCAGGGGGCTGCGCGCGCCCGCCATCTATGCACACAGGGGGCTAACTCGTGCGCTCAAAGACGATTCTTGACTCATTGCTGCTGTCCGGCGCTGCCGCTATCGCGCTGACCTTCGGCGCGACCGCGTTCGCTCAGACGCCCGCACCGGCCGCGACCACCGAAAAGACCGAGGAAGAAAAGGCGGCCGAGGCCGCTGCCGCAGCGGCCGCCGCCGCGGCTCCCGAAGGCGAAGAGGAAGTGGTCGTCGTCGGCTCGCGCCTGCGCCGCGACACCTACAACTCGCCGTCGCCGATCCAGGTGATCACCCGTCAGGAAACGACCCTCGCCGGTTACTCCTCGACCACCGCCGCCCTGCAGGGCACCGCCGTCACCGGCGGCTCGGCGCAGATCAACAACGCCTTCGGCGGCTTCGTCACCAATGGCGGTCCGGGCGCCAACACGCTCTCTCTGCGCGGCCTCGGCGCCGGCCGCAGCCTCGTGCTGATCAATGGCCGTCGCGTCGCCCCCGCCGGCACCCGCGGTGCGGTCGGTTCGGCCGACCTCAACGTGCTGCCGAGCGCCATCATCGACCGCATCGAAGTGCTGCGCGACGGCGCCTCGTCGATCTACGGTTCGGACGCCATCGCCGGCGTCGTCAACGTGATCACCCGCCGCGACGTCGATGGCCTCGTCATCGAGGGCCAGTACAACTACGCCACCAATGGCGGCGGCGACCAGCGTCGCGCCTCGCTCGTCGGCGGCGCGAACGGCGACAAGTGGAGCATCTCGGGTTCGGCCGAAATCTACGACCGCGAAGGCCTGTCGCTGAAGGACCGCGACTGGACCCAATGCAACATCGATAACCGCATCAACCGCGCCACCGGCGCGCTGACCGACTTCATCGACCCGATCACCGGCCGTCCGAAGTGCTATCCGATCACCGGCACCGGCTCGAACGGCGTCACGATCAACACGATCGGCACCCCGACCCGTGCGGGCGTCGGCGCGGCCGGTTCGGTCGGCGGGTCGTTCAACCGCTGGCGTCCGAACTCGGCGGTCGTCTCGGGCGTCGTCGGCTTCGAAGGCGTCGGCGGCGGCGCGAACAACCTCAACGTCCGCGACACGTTCGATCCGCGCACGCTGAACCGTTCGCTGATTTCGGGCGAGCGCGTCATGACGGCGTTCGTCGAGGGCTCGTACGAGATCTCCAGCGCCCACGAGATCTACTTCGAAGCGCTGGTCAACCGCCGCGACTCCGAGCAGGTCGGCTTCCGTCAGCTCTCGCTCGACTACGCGATGGGCAGCCCGCTGATTCCGGCGAACCTCGTGTTCCCGACCCGCTTCTCGGGCCCGACCGCGATCTCGAACGGCCAGGATGTCGGCATCCGCGCCTTCATTGGCTTCGGCAACGACAAGAGCGAGCAGCAGGTCGACTTCTACAAGTTCACCGGCGGCGTGAAGGGCGAGCTCGGCTTCGGCGACTGGGAATACGACGTCAACCTGTCGTACTCGAAGTCGGACGCGAAGTATAAGTTCGACTCCTGGCTCACCGACAAGCTGGCGAACTCGCTGAACGTCGTCGCGGCCCCTGTCGGTTTCACCGGCCCGGTGCGCGGCGGCCTGACCTGCGCCATCAACCTGATCAACCCGGCCGAGAACTGCATCCCCGCGCCGGCGCTGTCGAGCCAGGTGATCGGCGGCGTGCTGCCGCAGGACTGGGTGAACTACACCTGGGTGCCGGTGTGGAGCACCACGACCTATGACGAACTGGTCTTCTCGGCCGGCGTCAACGGCACGCTGTTCGACATCTGGGACGGCAACTCGGTCACCGGCTTCCTCGGTCTCGAATACCGCACGGCCGAGATCGACGACACGCCCAACATCAACAGCCAGATCGGCAACCTCTACAACCTGACCTCGGCCGCCGTCACCCGCGGCGACGACTCGGTTCTGGAAGTCTTCGGCGAATTCGAAGTGCCGCTGCTGCGGGACAAGCCGGGCGCGCAGGAACTGACGATCAACGTGTCGGGCCGCTACACCGACTACGACTCGTACGGCTCCGACTGGACCTACAAGGTCGGCGGCCTCTACAAGCCGGTCGAGTGGTTCTCGCTCCGCGCCACCTACGGCACCTCGTACCGCGCCCCGGCGCTGTTCGAGCAGTTCCAGGGCGGCACCAGCGGCTTCCTGTCGAGCACGAACGATCCCTGCAACAACTGGGACGCGCTGCCGGTGGGCGACTTCCGCCGCGATAACTGCCAGGCGGAAGGTCTGCCGGCCGGCTTCACCGCCACCTCGTCGGTCCAGGTCATCACGGCCGGCGGCGCGGCGCAGGGCCTGGCCGCCGAGACGTCGGACAATCTCACCGTCGGTGCGATCTTCGACTACGACTTCGGCGAGGAGTTCGGCCGTCTGTCGCTCGCGATCGACTACTACAACATCGAGATCGACAACGGCGTCCGCCGCGTCGGCGCCGCCAACATCCTGCAGCTCTGCTATGACGATCCTGATTTCCGCGCCGGCGGCAGCTGGTGTAACTTCATCGATCCGCGCAATCCGTCGTCGAACGCGCTGACGGTGTACGACAGCTACACCAACATCGCGACGGTGATCGTCGAAGGCATCGACTACAACCTGCGCTGGGAAGGCGAAGTCGGCCCCGGCACGCTGCTGGTCAACGCGCAGCTGACCCAGTATCTGGAGCAGAAGGATCGTCTGTTCGCCGAAGATCCGTTCGATGAGTACAACGGCTCGCTCAACAACCCGGAATACACGGGCACGCTCGACCTGACCTACACGATCGAAGGCTTCAAGATCCGCTATGGCCTCGAGTGGATCGAGGGCATGGACAGCTACGAGTACCTGGGTCTGGACGAGGCGACGACCGGCTTCCAGTTCCGCGTGCCGAACTACTACGTGCACAACGCCTCGATCCAGTACATGGACGAGGAGGCGGATTGGAGCGCCACGTTCGGCGTGCGCAACATGTTCGACGTCGACCCGCCGCAGACCGTGTCGTCGGGCGCCTACAACCTGGTCGGCAACGCGCCGCTCTACTCGGGCTACGACTATGTGGGCCGCCAGGTGTTCCTGAACGTCACCAAGGGCTTCTGATCCTCGAAGGATCGGATCATTCCATCGAAGACGGCGGGCAGAAATGCCCGCCGTTTTTCTTTGGCTGCGGCGCGGTCTGCGGCCACCGTTGTGGCGTTCGCGCCTCGCCGGAAAGGCTTTTCGCCAAATCGCCATCGCCCGCTTGCTTTCGCCCGGCGGCGCGGTTACACCCTCGCCTCCCGCGTCGGAGAGTAGCTCAGCCTGGTAGAGCACTGCTTTCGGGAAGCAGGGGCCGGAGGTTCGAATCCTCTCTCTCCGACCACTTCAAATCACGGACCCAAGGATGACCCGTTCGATGGATAACCCGCCCGCCTGATCTGCCGCCGGAACGCCTGGCGGCCGCTTCCCCTGACCTCCTCAGGACCCGCCAGAAAATGACCGCAGACGCAGTTCAGGCCGCCCATCGGCCGTCTTCCGCCCTCCAGCTTCCCCAGACCTTTTCCGGCGAGATCGCAGCGACGCTGCGTCTGGCCTGGCCGCTCGTCCTGACGCAGCTCGCCTCGATGGCGATCGGCACCACCGACGTGCTGATGCTGGGCCGCCTCGGCCCCGACGCGCTCGCCGCGGCGGCGCTGGGCCTCAGCCTCTTCTATCTGCCGATGATGTTCGGCTTCGGCCTCTCCTCGGCGGTCTCGCCGCTGCTGTCGCAGGCGATCGGCGCCGATCCGCATGGGCTCGACCCGGCGCGGCGGCGCGCCGACACCGCGAACGAATTGCGGGCGCAGCTGCGCACCGCGCTCTGGGCGGTGACGCTCGCCGCCGTGCCGGCGATCGTCCTTCTGCTTTTCGCGCGGCCGCTCTTCGCCCTGCTGGGTCAGAACGCGCAGGCTTCGGCGACGGCCTCGATCTATGTGCTGGCGCTCATACCCGCGCTGCCCTTCATGCTGCTGATCGGCGTGATGCGGAACCTCTTTTCGGCGCTCAGCCGGCCGCGCCCGGCGCTCTACGTCACCATCGCCTGGATCGGCGTGAACGCGCTGTTCAACTGGATCTTCATCTTCGGCCCGTTCGGCTTTCCAGCCCTCGGCGTCGTCGGCTCCGGGCTTGCGACGAGCTGCGCCACCATCGTCAGCGCCGCGGCGCTGGCGCTGTGCGTCGTCTATCATCCGGCGACCAGGGGCATCCGTCCGTTCGAGGGCCTGTTTCGTTTCGAAACCCGCCGTATCGCGCGCTTCGTCTGGCTCGGCCTGCCGATCGGCATGACGCTGTTCTTCGAGGGCGGGGTCTTCAACGCGGCGCTGTGGCTGGTCGGGCTGTTCGGCACGGCGGAGCTGGCCGGTCACCAGATCGCCATCAACATCGCCTCGCTCACCTTCCAGGTGCCGCTCGGCATCGCCTTCGCCACCACGGTGCGCACGGGCTATGCGGCGGGGGCGCGCGACTGGGCGGCGGTGCGGCGGGCGGGCCATGCCGGCATGCTGCTCACCTTCGCCTGCATGGCGGTGACCGCCTTCGTGATGTGGACCTGGCCGTATTTCATCGCCGGTCTCTATCTCGATCTGGGCGATCAGAGGGCGGTGGTCGCCGCCGGCTTCGCCGCGCAGTACCTGATGGTCGCGGCGGTCTTCCAGCTCGCCGACGGGCAGCAGGTCGCCGCCGCCTTCGCGCTGCGCGGCCTGAAGGACATGAACGTGCCGATGTGGATCGCCGGCCTCTCCTATTGGGCGGTCGGTTTCCCGGTCGGCGCGGCGCTCGGATTCTGGACCTATCTGGAAGGTCAGGGCGTGTGGATCGGCCTCGCCGCCGGCCTCGCCGTCGCTGCGTCGCTGATGACCTGGCGGTTCGAATACCTCACCCGCCATCGCGGCCGGTTCTGACGTAGCGGCATGGGGCGCGAACGGGCGTCCCATGCCGCCTCTTGCGCGAGACCCGCCGCCGGGCCTCAATCGCCCCAAAGAAATTCGGGGAGAACGCCATGACGGCCAGCATCATCTCGGGCGCGCGCACGCTGAGCCACGCCGACCTTCAGGCGCGCGCCGAGCGCGCCGCCGCAGGGTTCGCCACGCTCGGCATCGGCCGCGGCGATGCGGTGGCGATCATGCTGCGCAACGATTTCGCGTTCTTCGAGGCCTCCGCCGCGATCGGTCAGCTCGGCGGCTACCCGGTGCCGGTCAACTGGCACTACACGGTCGACGAGGCGGATTATCTCTTCCGCAATTGCGGGGCCAAGGCGATCGTCATTCACGCCGATCTGCTGCGCGCCGTCGAGGCCGCGCTGCCGCCCGGCGTGCCGGTGCTGGTCGTGGCGACGCCGCCCGAGATCGCCGCCGCCTTTCGCGTCTCGCCCGAGGAGGCGGCCGTTCCCGCAGGCCGGACCGACTGGAACGCCTGGCTGGAAGGCTTCGAGCGCCGCGCCCCGGAAGTCGCCGACCCGCCGGGCGCGATGATCTACACGAGCGGCACGACCGGACGGCCCAAGGGCGTCAAGCGCGCGCCGCCGACCGCGGAACAGGCGGCTTCCAGCGCCGTCACCATCGGCACGGTCTTCGGCCTCGCCGCCGCCTTCGCCAATCCCGGCGCGAAGCGGATCTCATCGATCATACCGGGGCCGATGTATCACTCGGCTCCCAACACCTATAGCGGCCTTGCGGTCAGGGCCGGCGCGGACGTGATCCTTCAGCCGCGCTTCGATCCGGAGGACATGCTCCGCCTCATCGAGAAGCACCGCGTCACCCACATCCAGATGGTGCCGACGATGTTCGTGCGCCTGCTGAAGCTGCCCGAGGAGACGCGGCGCAAATACGACGTCTCGTCGCTGGAGTTCATCGTGCACGCCGCCGCGCCGTGTCCGCCGCACGTCAAGCGCGCGATGATCGAGTGGTGGGGACCGATCATCAACGAGTATTACGGCGCGACCGAAACCGGCGCGGTCGTCTTCTGCACGGCGCAGGAATGGCTCGCCCATCCCGGCACGGTCGGAAAGCCATTGCCCAACGTGAAGCTGCGCATCCTCGGCGAGGACGGCAAGGACGTGGAGCGCGGCACGCCCGGCGACATCTATGTCCGCCTCACCACCGGGCTCGACTTCACCTATCACGGCGACGACGAGAAGCGCCGCAAGGCCGAGGTCGACGGGCTGATCTCGGTCGGCGACGTCGGCTATCAGGACGAGGACGGTTTCATCTATCTCTGCGACCGCCGCAACAACATGGTGATCTCCGGCGGAGTGAACATCTATCCCGCCGAGATCGAGGCCGAGTTGCTGAAGGTGCCGGGCGTCGCCGACGGCGCGGTCTTCGGCGTGCCCGACGAGGAATTCGGCGAGGCGCTGTGCGCCGTGGTGCAGCCTTATCCCGAAGCGCGGATCGACGCGGCCTTCGTGCGCGCCGAACTCGCCAAACATCTGGCGCGCTACAAGATCCCCAAGATCATCGACTTCCAGCCGACGCTGCCGCGCGAGGACAGCGGCAAGATCTTCAAGCGCAAGCTGCGCGATCCCTATTGGGAGAAGGCGGGCCGGGCGATCTGACGCCGGCCCGCCCCCGGGTGCGGGGCGCGAGGCCTCAGGCGGCGAAGCTCGGGCGCGCCTTCACCCGCTCGACGATCGCCGCGAGATTCTTGTTGGCCGGGTCCAGCGGCTGGCCGACCATCGTGCCGAACACCAGGAAGACGCCCGCCATGATGTCGGCGAGCGTGAAGCGGTCGCCGCAGAACCAGGTCCGGCCTTCCAGCATCTTGTCGATCCAGGCGAGGCGGTCCTTGGCGAGGGACTTGAGGAACGGCGCGGCCTCCGGGAACACGGGGATGCGGCCGGTGAAGAGCTTCTCGCCCTCCGCCCAGCGGAAGCCGGTGGTCAGCGGCACGAGGACGTTCTCGTCGAGCCGGCGCACCCACATGCGCGTCTCGGCGCGTTCTTCCGGGGTCGCGCCGATCAGAGCCGGGGAGGGGAATTTCTCCTCCAGATATTCGCAGATCGCGGTGATCTCGTTGACGAACTGCCCGCTGTCGGTCTCGAGGCTCGGCAGCTGGCCGGCGGTATTGCGCTTGAGGTGGTCGCTCTGGCGATTCTCGCCCTTCATCAGATCGACCTCGACCTTGTCGAGCGCGATGCCCTTCTCGGCCGCGAAGACCCGCACGACATGCGGATTGGGGCCGATCGAATTATAGAACTTCATGGGGGTTCCTCCTTGGTATTCTGATGGCTGGATTGACGCCGGGCGAGACTGGCGCTTCGCTCCGGCCTCCGCAAGAGTGGCCCCATGCCCGTAACCGTCCCCGTCAATCGCGACTACGATCCGGCCTATGGCGAAGCCGTGGCGCTTTCGCCGCTCGTCCGCCGCGTGCTGGCGCGCAATCCCTCGCCCTTCACCTTTCACGGCACGGGCACCTATCTGGTCGGGCGCGCGGCCCTCGCGGTGATCGATCCCGGCCCTGCCGACGACGACCATCTGGCGGCGATCCTCAAGGCGGCGGGCGGAACGCCGATCACCCATATCCTCGTCACCCACACCCATGTCGATCATTCGCCGCTCGCCGCCGCGCTGAAGGCGGCGACGGGCGCGGCGACCTATGGCTACGGGCCGCACGGCTCGCTGCGCGGCGGCGACCATGTGCGGCTCGAGGAGGCGGGCGACACCGCCTTCGTGCCCGACGAGGCGGTGCGCGACGGCGACCGCATCGCCGGCGCGGACTTCACCTTCGAGGCGGTCTTCACGCCGGGCCATACCTCGAACCACATGTGCTTCGCGCTAATCGAGGAAGGCGCGTTCTTTCCCGGCGATCATGTGATGGGCTGGTCGACCACTGTGGTTGGGGCGCCGGATGGGGATATGCGGGCCTATCTGCGCTCGCTGGAGCGGCTGACGGCGCGGGGCGAGCGCGTTTACTACCCGACCCACGGCGCGCCCATCGGCGGTCCGCACGACGCCATGGGCCGCGATCCGCGCGTCTATGTCGAAACCCTGATCGCCCACCGGCGCGACCGCGAGGCGCAGATCCTCGACTGCCTGGCGCGCGGCCTCGGCCGCATCCCCGAGATGGTGGCGGCGATGTATGCCGACATCGACAGGCGGCTGCATCCGGCCGCCGCGATGAGCGTCTTCTCGCACATCCTCGCCATGACCGAGGACCGCCGCATCCTGACCGACGGGCCGCCCGGCCCCGCCAGCCTCTATCGCCTGCCGGAGCGCAGCGCCCCATAATCGACAACAAGAAAGACAGGGACGAAACGACCATGAAGATCTCGCTGGAGGGGCGCGTCGCGCTCGTCACCGGAGGAAGCCGCGGCATCGGCCGGGCGATCGCGCTGGCGCTGGCCGGGGCGGGGGCCGACGTCGCCGTCAATTACCGCCGCGAGGAGGCCGACGCCGAAGAGGTCGCCGCGGCGATCCGCGCGATGGGACGGCGGGCGAAGACCTACCAGGCCGCGGTCGACGACGATGCCGCCTGCGCCGGACTGATCGAGGCGGTCGCCGCCGATTTCGGTTCGCTCTCGATCCTCGTCAACAATGCCGGCATCGCCAGCCGCGGCCAGAGCGTCGCCGACACCGACCCGGCCGAGCTGCGCCGCGTCGTCGGCGTGCACGCGATCGCCCCCTTCGTGCTCTCCAAGCTCGCCATTCCGCATCTGCGCAAGGCCGGGCGCGGCGACATCGTGATGATCTCGTCGGTGGCGACGCTCTACATGTCGGCGGGCGGCGTGCCCTACAATATGGGCAAGGCGGCCGAGGAGGCGCTCGCCCGCACCATCGCCAAGGAAGAACAGAAGAACGGCATACGCTGCAACATCGTCGCCCCCAGCCTGACGGTGACCGAGATGGGCCGCCGCCTCAGCAAGGCGCGCGGCGCCAAGGACATCCACGACCTCGACGCCACCTCGCCCTTCGGCCGCGTCAGTGAGCCTGAAGACGTGGCGGCGGCGGTCGTCTGGCTGGTCTCGGACGCCAACCCCTACGCCAACGGACAGAAGATCAATATCGACGGAGGAAATTTCTGATGAGCGAGGACCGGGTCAAGATCGTCATCGAGGACGGCGTCGCCGACGTGCGCCTGACGCGCACCGACAAGATGAACGCGCTGGACGACGCCATGTTCAAGGCGCTGGTCGCGGCGGGCGAGCGGCTGAAGACCGAGAAGGGCGTGCGCGCCGCCGTCGTTTCGGGCGACGGCAAGGCCTTCTGCGCCGGGCTCGACATGGGCAATTTCGGCAAGATGGCCGACGGCTCGCGCAAGGCGGGCGAAAGCAGCGCGGGCGGCAATCTCGCCGAACGCAGCCACGGCGAGTCGAACCGCGCGCAATACGTCGCCATGGTCTGGCGCGACGTGCCGGTGCCGGTGATCGCGGCGGTGCACGGCGTCGCCTTCGGCGGCGGCTTCCAGCTGATGCTGGGGGCCGATATCCGCTATGTCGCGCCCGACACGCGCCTTTCGGTCATGGAGATCAAATGGGGCCTGGTGCCCGACATGGGCGGCGTCGAATTGATGCGCCGCCTCGCCCGCGAGGACATCGTGCGCGAGCTGACCTATACGGGCCGTATCTTTTCGGGCGAGGAGGCGGGCGCTTACGGCTTCGCGACGAAGGTCACCGCGAGCCCGCGCGAGGACGCGCTGGCGCTCGCCCGCGAGATCGCCTCGAAAAGCCCGACCGCGATCCGCGCCGGCAAGCGGCTGATGAACCTCGCCGCGCATGGCAGTTCGGCCGAGATCCTTCTGGCCGAATCCGTGGAGCAGATCGCCCTGATCGGCAGCCCGAACCAGGTCGAGGCGATCATGTCGAACCTGCAGAAGCGGGCGGCGAACTACGCCGACTGAAGCCCGGAGCCCCGTTCCGGCGGATTGGGAAACGGGGCACCGGTCCCTCGATTGAGCATCGCCCGAAGGACCGCGGTCCGCTTCCTCGGGCGATGCTCCAGGTACGGGCGTTCAATGGGTTGTTCATCCGGCCTGTCCCTGGGGAAGCCGAAGGTGTCGAAGCCGTATCAGCCCCGGAGGGGGACCGGATGATCGTCCACAAGAGCGCCGCCTGACGCGGCGGCTGGCGAGGCGCTTGTGCGATGCGTGCAAGCGGCAAGCGCCGGACGGAACATGGCGCGCGCCCGGCTGCCCCGCCTGCAACGGCACAGGCACGGCGGGCCGGCTGCCGCTGGCCGAGCTTCTTGTGGTACGGCAAGCGCAGCGCCGCCTCATCGCCGCCAAATCGGATCCCGCCGCCTTCGAGGCCCAAGCCCGATTCGACGGCATGACGCCGCTGGCGGAGGCGGCCGCGCGGGCGGCGCATGCCGGGTCGATCTCGGAAGCCGAGGCGCGACGGGCGGTGCATGCGGGAAGTTGAAACCACGACAACTGTGGTGACAGTGCACTCAGCGCGGACTTCTACTCAGCCCCCGCCCGGCGACGCAGCGCGGTGGGTGCAGAACGAAGACCGTGGAGGACGCCCGTCGGGGGCAGGCTCAATGACGACCGGATTCCAGTCCCCGCTGGATGAGAAACGGGGGACACGTCAGTTGGTCGTCTTTCCGCTGATGCTGCGGAGTGTTGCACGCAGGCGCATCACGGACCCACGGGAAGAGACTGCCAATGCATCGCCATGTCCATCTACGCATTGGGGAGCTTGGGATTCCGTGGCTCACTTTGATAGCTCAGATCAAAGTCATCGAGAGCCTCCGGCCAAGGCTCATCGTAGGTGTAGCCTTCCAAGGTGTCCAAGCGCCCGCCACGGATGAATATGACGAAGCCCGCCCCATGCTTCAGACCACTGATCCTGGCGTTCACGTCGCCAAATTGAAAATCCGAATGCTCTGACAGCAGCGGCGCATCCGGTGGCATCGCAAAGGTGCAGAAGAAGCCTGTACCGGTGTACTCGCGCGAAGCCACGCGGCCCCTTTCAGCTTGCGAACGGAGCGCAGTCAGTAAAGGGTGATCGCCCGCGAGCAGCTTTGCGAGTACGGCGCTCTCGAGTCTATTCAGATCTTCCATGCCAACTCCGACTAGGGAATGAAGAACGTACCGATGCGAGCGACGCCATCGATCACCTTGCCCCGGACGACGACATTCTGACCTGCCACATTTACCGTCGTTTCGAAGACGCCGGAAAGGCTCTGGCTCCGGACAGCAGATTGCGCCGCGCTCTGCACAGCCGCGAACACAACTTCTTGAGAACCAAATATCAGAGTAAGTGGGCCGAGGTCTTGGCGTGCGTTGCCGAAAATGTGAACGAGCTTATTTGCATCGACAGCAACCGCTTCGCCTGCGGTTGCCGCTAGCTTTACAGGAGTTACTGCCATCCCTACGCCCAACAATACACCATTCTGAACTACAAGTGACACCCACTCTCCGATTGGATCGAAATCATGATGAAATCCCTCAGGCAGATCACACCCAACAAAACAGCTACGATATCCGGTATATTGTGAATATCTAGGTGCCCTGTCTCCCACTACAGTTATGTCATAACTCGTGGGCCCGGATTGCCACACCGTATCAACACGCCAGCCTCTACCGCCGTATGAAAAAGTCATTCCTCGTTGAGGCCTGTGGCCCCACACCATAACTACATTATCCCCGTCGTTAACTTTCTCCTCTTTCGCGGAACAAGACGGATCTTTTGCAGGGCAATCCTTCTTTAGGCCCGAAGGATCGTTCCAGTTAACCGGGTCCCCGCCCACATAGGCGTAGAGGTTCATGCCGCCGGCGTAGCCGATGGGGTCGGGCTGGAGGAATTTGCCGAGGCTGGGGGCGTAGAAGCGGGCCTTGTAGGTGTAGAGCCCCAGCGAGGCGATATAGGCCTGCCCCGTGTATTGGAACCGCCCCAGATTGCCCGCGCCCGGCCGCCCGTATTCGTCGTAGGTGTTGATGGCGATCGCCGCGCCGGTGTCGTCGGCCACCGCCACCACCGAGCCGCGCTCGTCCTCCATCAGCCAGCGGCGGCTCGACGTGCCCGCCCCTTCGTACCAGGCGATCGTCTCGTCCGCGCCCGCGCCCTTCACATAGCGCCGTAGAACGGCGTTGGACCCGTCCGTCTCCAGTACGATCTCGCCGCCGTCATAGCCGAACCGCGTCGTCGCCCCGTCGCTCACCTGATAGAGCCGCCCGAGCGGATCGTAGCTGAGCGTCGCCACCCCGGCGGCCGAGGTCAGCCGGTTCGCCGCGTCGTAGCCATAGGTCGCGACCCCGCCCACCGTCGTGAGATTGCCGCGCCCGTCATAGGCGAGCGCCGTCCCCGGCGCGCTGACCGTCTGGTTCAATCCGTTGACCGTCGAATTGCCCGCAGGCGTCGTCCCGCTCCACACATAGAGCGCGTTCCGGCTGCCCCGCCTGCAACGGCACGGGCACGGCGGGGCGGCTGCCGCTGGCCGAGCTTCTGGCGGTGTCGGAAGCGCAGCGCCGCAGTCTCGGCCGCTCGCTACGACAAGACCGCCGAAAACGTGCTCGTCTCGTTCGGAGTCTGGCTCCGCTTTGTCGACAGGCTCTAGCGCCGCGCGGCGTGGGTGTGGCGGCCGTCGAGCGTCAGGAGCTCGGCGTAGAGATCGGGGCGGCGGTCGCGGAAGACGCCCCAGTTCAGGCGGACGCGGCGATTGGCCTCAAGGTCGAACGCCGCCGTCAGCACCGCCTCGTCCGTGCGGTTCGCCTCGGCGATCTTCGCGCCGTCGATGCCGGCGATGAAGGACGAGCCGTAGAAGACGATCTCGGCGTTCTTGCCGGTTTCGCGGCCGATCCGGTTCGAGGCGACGACCGGC
Source organism: Alphaproteobacteria bacterium (assembly GCA_046348585.1). GTDB lineage: Bacteria > Pseudomonadota > Alphaproteobacteria > Micropepsales > Micropepsaceae > JADZAI01. Next base: position 316,091 of record JAXMDZ010000002.1, on the reverse strand, counting down.
GTCAGATTGGCCGCCGCATGGCCCTGCATGGTGCGCTGCCAGTGGCCGGAGGAATCGAGCGAGGGGTCGTGCGGCTCCGAGCCGATCGCGGTCGGGTAGCAGATGATGTCCGCGCCCTTCAGCGCCAGGATGCGCGCGACTTCCGGGAACCACTGGTCCCAGCAGATCGCCGCGCCCACCTTGCCCGCCTGCGTCTCCCACACCGGAAAGCCGGTGTCGCCGGGATTGAAGTAGAACTTCTCGTGATAGCCCGGCCCGTCCGGGATGTGGGACTTGCGATAGACGCCGAGCAGTTCGCCGTCGGCGTCGATCATCGCCAGCGAATTGTAGAGCGCGTTGTTGTCGCGCTCGTAGACGCTGATCGGCAGCACCACGCCCAGCTCGCGCGCGACGCTCTGGAAGTGGTGGACGGCGCTGTTCTCGCCGACCGGCCGGGCGAGCTGCATGTGCGCGTAGTCGACGTCCTTGCAGAAATAGGGCGTCTCGAACAATTCCTGCAGCAGGATCAGCCGCGCGCCTTTCGCCGCCGCCGCCCGCACCAGCCGCTCGGCGTTCGCGATGTTGGCGTCGCGGTCCCACGAGCACGCCATCTGGGTGGCGGCGACGATCAGTTCGCTCATGCGCGGCCTCCCCGGAGGATGCGGATCAGGGCGTCGTCGGCTTCGGCGTCGGCTGGGGCGCGGTCTCGCCGGCCGGAGCGGGGGTCGCGGCCGGCGTCTCCGCCGCCGGTTCGCCGGCGGCCGGCGCGCCATCGGCCGGCGCGGCCGGAGCCGGGCGCGGCGCGGGACGCTCGACCTTGGCATAGGCCTCGGTCATGCCGTCGGTCTTGACGCTGGCGGCGACATGTACGCCGTCGCCGCGCGTATAGCCGAGTTCGATCGAGCCGGCGGCGGCCAGCTTGGCGAAGTTCTCTTCCGGGACCGTCAGGATCGCGTTGCAGCCGATCTGGTCGCAGGCGCTGAACTCGAACGCCACCGGCTTGTCGCCGGGCAGGTTGAACTCCAGCCCCATGCCGAGATCGATGCCGAGCGGCACGCGCACGAGCAGGGCGCGCTGGCCGTTGACGTCGTAGCCCGCGACCATGCTGAGCACGATCTGGCCGCGCTCGTTCGCCACGTCCTGGATCGCCGAGCAGCTCTTGGGGCCGTTCGGCGCTTCCTGGCAGAGCACCGTCCAGGCCCCGAACTTCTCGGCGGTCACGCCGGGCGGCAGCTGGCCCGGATCGCCGGTCTCCTTGGGCGCGGCGGCGGTCGGCACCGGGGCGGCCGGAGGGGCCGTGTACTGCCCGGCGAAATAGCCGAGCGTGCCCGCCGCGATGGCGGTGGTGACGATGGCGATCGCCCAGGGAAGGGCGGACGAGGATCCATTGGACAAGGGCGCGATCCGTTCTGCTGGGGTGCGCCGAAGGCGCTTCGCCGTCCTTTGGCCGGTTTCTCGGTCCGGGGCAAGCCCGCCGCCGCGGCGAATTTCCGCCTCGCGCCGGACGCATTTCCGGGCGACATTTCCGCCATGACCGCGACGACGCCCGATTTCGCCCCCCAAACGCCCAGACTGAGCGAGCCGGTTCTGTGGGCGACGATCTTCGCGGCCGCCGCCGTCGCGGGCTCCGCCGCCGTCGCGATCGCCCCGCTCGCGGCCTATGTCTGGCTGATCGCCCTTTTCGGCATTCCGCACGTCGTCTCGGAGATGCGCTATTGCGACGAGCGCTTCTCGGGCCGTTCGTCGGGCCTCGCGCTCGGGCTGATCGGCCTTCTGCTCGCCGCGCTTGCGACGACGCGGATGCTCGGCACATACGGCGTCCTCTCCGGGACGGTGAGCGGGCCGATGGAGCTTTCCTTCGGCGCGGCGCTGGCGCTGGCGGGGTCGTTCTTCATGCGGCGCTTCCGGCTGGCGGGCCTGGCGATCGCCGCGCTGATCGTCTTCGGCGCGCTCTATTACCCCTACATGACCTTTCTGGTCTGGGCCTGGGTCCACAATCTGACGCCGCTCGGCTTCGTCGCCGACGCGCTGCCGCGCGGCCGCCGCCTGACGGCGATCGCGCTGCTCTGCATTCCCTTCTTCGTGCTGCCCTCCGCCATCGCGCTGGGCGCGCTCGACTGGGCGGCGCAGGCGCTGGCCGGTCACGACGCCGCGCTGGCGGCGAGCGCCTTCGGGGCGGGCGCGAAGCCGATCCAGGCGTTCCTGCCCGCCACGATGCGGCTCAACGATGCGCTGCCGCTCTTCCAGGCGGCGGTGGTCGCGCAGGTCATGCACTATGTCGCGGTGATCGTCCTCATGCCCCGCCTGCTCGGACGGGGCGCGGCCCGCGAGGGGCGTCTGGTGGCCTGGCCGTCCTGGGGCGTCTTCTATGCGGCGCTCGCCGTCGCGGGGCTGATCTCGACCGCCTACTACTACGCCGATTACGGCGGGGCGCGCGCGGCCTACGGCCTCGCCGCGACGCTGCATTCGTGGATCGAGCTGCCGATCTTCCTGATGGCGCTCGGCGGCGGCTTCGCGCTCGCCCGGCCTAGATCCAGCCGAGCGACTGAAGGGCGAAGCCCGCCAGCACCGACGCCGCGTTGACGACGAACGAGATCGACATCGCCGACCCCCAGCAGGCGCCCGCCGCGCGATAGAGCACCGCCTCGGCGGTGACCGCGAAGCCTTCGACCAGCGCGAAGGTCGGCCAGTAGCCGAGCGTGGCGATCACCTGAAAGTAAGTCCACCAGACGATCGGGTGGGTGATGAGGCTGCCGAAGAACGCCGCCGCCGCCGCCTTCCAGGGCGCGATGGCGAACTGGCGGGCCAGCGCCGCCGCGACCGCCGCTTCGACCCCCAGCGTGACCAGCCAGGCTCCCAATTGTCCTTCATACATGCCGGGCGATCCTGCGAACGAGCGCGCTGGCCGCGAAACCCGCGAGGCAGCCCAGCGCATTCGCCGCCTCGTCATAGAGGTCGTAGCTGCGGCCGACCTGAAGCTGCAAGAGCTCCATGCCATAGCCGGCGAGCGCCAGCAGCACGGCATAGAGCGCCGCGCGGGGGAGGCCGGACGCTCCCAGTCCCGCCAGGAAGGCGAGCGTCGCATAGGCGGTGAAGTGCTGCGCCTTGTCCCACCACAGGAAGGCCGTGCCGCTCGGCCCCGGCTTCAGCGAGAGATAGACGACCGCCGCCGCCGCGACGGCGAAGGCGGTCCAGATGGCGCGGCGGGCGAGCGTCACCTGCCGTCCTCGCCGAGCGTCAGGCGCACCGCGCCGCCGGATTCGACGACGACGCCGGTGAACTCGCGCGGCGGATCGGAGAGGACGCGAACCGTATAGGTGCCGGGCGGGGCCGCGACCGGATCGCCGCCCGCCACGCCGCTCGCCACCACCGTGCCGTCGGCGGCCACCACCTCGAAGGGCGGCAGCAGCGCGCGGCGCACCGCGGGGGCCAGTTCGTCGGGCTTGGTCGCGTCGAAATAGCCGCCGCCGCCGGCCGACGCCCAGGCGGCGAACGTATCCTTCAGCGCCGCGTCGTCGACCGCGAAGCCGACGATCGAGACGCGCGCGTCGATGCCCGCCTCGCGCAGCGCCGCGATCTCGGCGGCCGGATCGCCGTCGCAGGTCTCCTCGCCGTCGGTGATCAGCACGATCAGCTTCTGGCCCTTGGCCTCGGCGAGATCGGACGCCGCCGCCGCCAGCGAGGCGGCGATCGCCGTCTTGGCCTTGTTGATCGAGACGATCTTGTCGACGACCGCCTTGGCCGCCGCGCGGTCGAGCGGGGCGAGCGGCAGGCGCAGATTGGTCTCGCAGCTGTCCGGCTTGGTGTCGCCGAACACCCGCATGGCGAGCGGCGTGCCCTCGGGCAGCATCTTCTGCGTCAGCTCGTTCAGCGTGTCCTTGGCGATCTCGATCCGCCGCTTCTTGCCCAGCTTCTTCAGCATCGAGCCGGAGGCGTCGAGGATCACCAGAACGGCACGTTCCTTCGAGGCGGGCGCGTCTTCGGCCTCCGGCACCGCGATCTCGATGGTGCCGGGATCAGGCGGCTTGAAGCCGATCGCCGCCGTCACGGTGTAGTCCTTCGGCGCGCGCAGCGCGGCGGCGGTGCGGGCGAAGGCCTGCTCCAGATCCGAGGGCGTGCCGGCATAGGTCGCCGTGCCGTTCGAGAAGCCGGCGAAGCTCAGCATCAGCCCGCGCTCGAAGATCGCGCCGTCGGTCTCGCTGCCCGAGGGGATGGCGAAGTTGAAGACCCGCGCGCCGGTCTTGCGCAGCAGGCCGATCGCCTGCATCCGCATCTCGGTCGATTTGCCGGTCGCGTAGTCGGTAATCAGGATGACGGCGCGCGTGCCCGGCCGTCCGTCGAGCGCCTTCAGCGAACCGATGAGGCCGCTTTCGGCGTTGGAGGACTGGTCCGCCCAGTTATAGGCGTTGAGCGTCGAGAAGGCGGTCAGCGGGTCGCCCGTCCAGGTTTCGAGCAGCGGCACGGATTCCGGGTCGCGGAACGGCACCATGTTCACCTCGTCGCGCCCCGGCGTCAGGAAGCGTGCGAAGCCGCGGATCGACTGGATGATGGTCGGCACATAGGGGCCGACGCTGCCCGAGGTGTCCCAGCTGATGGCGATGGAGCGCGGCGGCTCCTCGACGCGCAGGTAGTAGCGTCCCGGCGCGACCTTGGCGGTGGCGATGCGGGTGCGGCCGTCGTCGGTGGAGACGACCAGCGGCACCGCCTTGCCCGAAGCGTCCTCCAGCGCGGCGACGACGCCGAGGCTCGGCGTGCCGTCGAGCGTGAGGGTGAGCGATTGGCCCTCGGCGGGCACCTCGATCGCCCACCAGTCGACGCGCGTGCCGGCGCTGACGCGGCCGGGGCGGGCTTCGTCCGGCGGCAGCGGACGGGCCTCGTCGCGGCTCGCGCCGCCGGCCGCCATCGCCGCGGCGGTCTGCGGCGGCGGCGCGGGGTTCAGCCGCTCGTAGGGGCCTTCGGGATTGCCCTCGCCCCATTCGCCGACGATCGAGCCGCCGTCCGGTCCGGGCGGGGCCTCGAAGATCGCCAGCTTCTGCGGCAGCGCCAGATAGACCGCCCAGCTGTTCTCGCGCGGCGGCGGCACTTCGGCGGTGAAGCGGACATAGCGGGCCCAGAGCGGGCTCGGGAAGGCGAAGGGGGCGATCGTCCCGTCGGGGCCGCGCGTCAGTTCCCAGACGCCGGCCTTGGCATAGGGGCCGCGCGCGTCCATCGCGGTTTCGACCGTCACCCGGGCGATGGCCTTTTCGGGGTCGAGGCCGGTCCGGTCGGTCCATTCGACCCGCGCGATCCGCGCCGCCCGCCGGTCGCGGAAGCCGACGGTCCAGAATACGGTGCGCGGCGCTTCGGTCTCGATGCGCGCCTCGGGCGGGCTCTCCGCGCCGGTGAGGATCTGGTTGAACTCGACGTCGGACGGGGCGAAATCGACGACGAAGCCGCCGAGCAGCGGGTCGGCGATGTTGAAGCCCTGCGGCGCGAGCGCGGCGGCGACGCCGGGTTCGGCGAACGCCTTGACCTCGCCGATTTCGGGCGTCGCGTAGCTGATGCCCTGCGGCAGCAGCGGCAGCACCTTGACGTATTTCGCGGCGACCGGCGCGGCGAAGGGGATGACGTATTCGCGCTGGCGGTAGCCGACATCGCCTTCGAACTGGCGCGTGTAGGCGACGCCGTCCGCCGAGGTCTCGATGGCGATGCGCCGGACCTGGTTGTTCATCTCCGGCCCGATGGTCGTGTTGACGGTGACGCCGGTGAGGTTCAGCGGCGCGTCGCCCGCGAGGTCGAGCACGGCGATGTCGGCCGGATCGTCGCTGCCGTCGATGCGTTCGGCGGTGCCGCTGGTGGCGAAGCCGTCGATCAGCCGCGCCGCCGAGTCGGGGGCGGAACCGCCGAGCGCCCGCCAGGCGACGTTGATGCCGCCCAGCATCGCATCCGGCAGCGGCCAGCGATGTTCGGGTGCGACGGGCGCTGCGTCGTTGTCGACGCCGATGGAGGTTTCGGCGGCGGCGGCCGCGCCGCCCGCTCGCGCCTCGGCGCTGACGATGACCGCACCGCCGGCCTGGAGCATGGCGGGGGCGATCAGCGTCACCTCGGCTTCGGCGCTCGCGCCGGCCGCGACGGAAAGCGTTTCCGGCGCGCCCTCGATCGACCAGCGGTCGTCCGAGAGGTGGAAGCGCAGCGTCGCCTCGGCCGCCGCGCCGCCGGCGTTCTTCACCGTGAGTTTCGCGTGCAGGCGCTGCGCCCAGCCGCTGAAGGCGGCGATGGCGGGCGCGTCGGCGCTCAACGTCGCGGTCAGGCTGTCCTCGGGCGGCACGGGCTTGGGGCCGTCGCCGAACGCCAGTTGAAGGTCGTAGGGGCCGGGCGGTCCGCCGACGAGGCGCAGATAGCGGTCGCGCCCGGCCGGCAGCTCGATGGTGTAGGTCTTGCCGTCCTCGGCCCGTTGCAGCCTGCCGTCGCCGTCATTGGCGCTCCAGCGCTGCGGCCCGTTGGCGCGCTGCTCGATCGCCAGAATGCCGACCCGCAGTTCGAGATCGCGCGGCGCGGCGGCGGCGGTGACGGTGAGCGTCGAGGGACGGTCGAGATCGGGCAGCCTGTACCAGTCGACATCGTCGGCGAGCAGCGTGCCCTGCAGGCGGAGCGAGGCGGGCACGGGCTTCGCCGTCAGCACGTCGTCGTTGGGTTCGAGGTCGGCGTCGGGGCCGAAATAGGCGAGCCGTTCCAGCGCGAGTTCGTAGGGACGCTTCTCGCGCCGGTCGCCCTTGATCTCGACGTAATAGTCGCCCTGCGGCAGCAGATAGTCCGCCGACGCCGACGCATCGGCGGGGGCGTCGGGGCCTTCGGCCTCCGGCGGCGGCGCGACCACCAGCCGTCCCGCTTCCCAGGAGGAGTTCACCCGCGTCAGGATCGAGCGCAGACGCAGGTCGGCCGGACCCGACAAGGTGAGGCGCACGCGCGTCTCGCCGTCCAGCGTGAAGCGATAGACGTCGATGTCCTCGCCGGTCTCGATCTGGCCGGAGCGGCTGCCCCCCATCGGCAGGATCAGCGCCCGGTCCTTGCCGTCATTGGGTTCGACCTCGTCGGTTTCGCCCGGCTTGCGCGGCGCGGCGCTGCCGCCCAGCACCTCGATCGGTGCGGGGCCTTGCGGGGTCGCCGTCACCTCCCAGGGGCCGGGGTCGGCGGCGATGCGGAAATGCGCCAGGCCCGGCGGCAGCAGCACGCTCCACAATTGCGTCGTCCCGCCTTCGCTGGGGACGCTGGCGCGCTTGATGTCCGACCCGCCCGCGTCGGTCAGGATGAGGCCGCCGACCGCCGCGCCCTTGGCCTCGACGGTCCAGAGCTGAAGCGGCCCGGTGACGTCGAGGGCGAAATAGTCGCGGTCGTCCTCGCCCGAGATCTCGCCCTTCATGCCGGCGGCGACCGGGGCCGCCGTCTCCAGCTTGATGTCGGAATTGGGTTCGCGCTCCTCGCCCGGCCGCCAGACGCCCTTGCGCTCGAAGGAGAGCGTGAAGGAGGGCAGGGGATCGCCTTCCTCAAGCTGGGCGCTGACCCGCAGCATGTGGCGGCCCTGCCCCAGCACATAGGAGCGCAGGCGCAGCTCGCCGTTCTCGGCCCGGTCGGCCCGGCCGATGCCGTAGTCGTTGGCGTCGACATATTCGAGATTGAGTCTGGCGTTCGACGGATTGGCGACGACGACGTCGAACCGCGCCTCGGCCGACGCGGCGTCGATCTCCAGCAGGTAATAGCGGCTGACGGCGTTGCCGTATTCGTTGCGCTCGACGATCGCCTCGGCGCGCCCGTCCAGTCCGATCGGCTGGGCGGTGGCGGGCGTGGTGTTGGCAGGCACGGCGCCGGCCGCCGGCGCGTCCTGGGCGCTGGGCGCGCCGGCCGAGGCGAGGACGGCGGCCAATGCGGCGGCGGCGATCAGACCTCTCATGCGGCGGCGCTCCTCGTCCCGATCCGGTCGCGGCGCGTTTCCGGCGCGCGCCCGGCCGTGTTAGCACGCCCTCATGGCGATGAAACTGAGCACCGTGCCGCACGCCGCGCGGCACGCCGCCCGCATCAAGGCGCTCGCCGTCGCCCGATTCGGCGAGGGCGAGGAGGTCTGGCTGGTGACCGAGGAGGCCTGCGGCCGGACGGACGGGTCCGGGCGCTCGACGGTCGTCGCGCTGCTGCATCCGGCCGCGCAGATCGCCTTCCGCATCCTGCGCCCGATGGCCGAGATCGGCCCCGCCGACATCGACGCGCTGGGCGAGGCGGCGGCGCTGCTGGCGGCCGAGGCCTGCTGCTGAGTCGCATTCACCTCGCGTTCAGCGGCGCGGGCCGAAATCCGCTGCGGCAATCCGCTTCGCGCGCCGATCGCCTCTTGCGCGAAACCGGACGGCCTGCACTTAGTTGCCGCGCATCGCCCCCTGGAAAGTTTGAGTCCATGCGACTTCGTCTTGCTGTGGCCGCCCTCTGCGCGGCGATCCTGTCCTTCGGCGTCGCCGAGGCGAAGCCCGCCGTTCCTCCCGGCTCCTATCTGAAGACCTGCGAGAAGGCCTCGGTCTCCAAGGACGGCACGCTGTCGGCGCGCTGCCGCGACAAGAACGGCAAGGCCAAGGCGGTCAAGCTGACCCGCGTCGCAGACTGCCTCGGCGATATCCGCAACGAAAAAGGCAAGCTCGTCTGCGTGCGCCGCTCGGCGCTGCCGGCGGGCCTGTGGACCAGCGCCTGCCGCGCCTTCGTCTTCGACGGCCGGGTGCTCGGCGCGGAGTGCCGCCGCACCGACGGCCGCTTCCGCAAGACCCGCGTCAGCGTCGCCGAATGCCCGACCGCGCTGCTCAACAAGGACGGCCGTCTGGTCTGCGACCTGCCGGGCGAGCGCCCGATGGGCTCGTGGGCGCGCTCGTGCCGCCTGTTCTCCATTGCGGGCGGCAATTTCCAGGCCGAGTGCCTCGACTCGCGCGGCCGCTGGATCGCCTCCTCGCTGCGCGACAACGCCTGCCGCACCGGCTACGGCGTCGCGGCGGACGGCAGGCTCGCCTGCGAGCGCAAGCGCTTCGTGCCGCGCGGCTCGTGGGCCGCGACCTGCGACAGCTTCGACGTGGCGGGCGATCTGCTGGCGGCGCGCTGCGCCGACTGGAACCGCGGCACCCGCATCACGCTGGTCAACTGGCGCAAGTGCGGCACCACGATCTCGAACATCGGCGGCACGCTGGTCTGCGACAAGGATATCGAGCGCACCCGCATCAACCTGCCGGTGCCGCTGACCGCGGCCTCGCGTCCCTATGCGCCGCGCGGCGGCTGGCAGCGTTCATGCCGCGCCGCCTCGGTGACGGGTTCGGTGTTCTCGGCCGAGTGCCGCGACCGGCGCGGCCGCTGGAAGGTCACCAAGATCAACTGGCGCAAATGCCCGACCGGCGTCGAGAACGACGGCGGCCGCCTGGTCTGCGCCCGCGACTACAAGCGGCCCGATCCGGTCGTCGTGCGCGTGCCGCCGCCGCCGCGCCGCCCCGCGCCGCCGCCGCGCGACCCCTATGACGACGAGCCCTATTACGAGCCGCTGCCGGAGGAGTTCTATTATCTGCCGGTCGGCACCTGGTACGAATCGTGCCGCGACGTCACGGTCTATGGCGACTGGCTCTACGGCCAGTGCATCGGCTGGCGCGGCGAATGGCGCTATGCCGAGATCCGCTGGACCGACTGCTCGTCGGAGATCTTCAACTATGGCGGCGAGCTCTACTGCGACAGTTCGTGGCGGCCGGACCGCCGCCGCTCCGACGACTTCGTGCTGCCGGCGGGCGGCTGGGCGAACACCTGCCGCGCGGCGACCTTCGACGGCTATACGCTGAGCGCCGAATGCCGGACCCAGCGCGGCCGCTGGCGCGATACCTCGATCGACGTGCGCTATTGCCCCTATCCGATCGAGAACGACAACGGCGATCTGACCTGCGGCATCGTGCGGCCCGAGCAGCCCCAGGGCGCCTGGGTCGACGGCTGCCGGAACGTCTCGTGGGACGGCTTCTGGCTGGTCGCCCAGTGCCGCGACGGCCGCGGCGCGTGGCGCGACACCGAACTCGACACGCGCTCGTGCTCGGCCCCGGTCGAGAACCGCAACGGCGAACTCGCCTGCAACCCGCCCGCCCAGGCCTTCCCGCCGGGCAGCTGGGCGCGCAGCTGCCGCAACGCCGCGATGAACGGCTCGGTGCTGAACGCCGAATGCCAGACCGCCAATGGCGGCTGGCGCGCCGCCGCGATCGATGCGGCGGCCTGCGATCTGCCGGTCGACAACAGGGACGGCGTGCTGGTCTGCGAACCGCCGCCGCCGGCCCCGGTCGTCGAGGTGGAGGACGTTCCGCCGGGCTCCTATCAGCAGAGCTGCCGCAACGCCTCGGCGGCGGGCGGCGTGCTGAGCGCCGAATGCTCGAACGGTGCGGGCGTCTTCGTGCCGGCGGCGCTCGACTATCGCGCCTGCACCGGCGACATCGCCAACACTGGCGGCTTCCTGACCTGCGCCGGCGTCGAGCCGCCGGTGCCGCTGCCGATCTCGCTGCCGCTGCCGGGCGGATCGTATCAGCTCTCCTGCCAGAACGCGGCGGTGACGGCCGACTACCTGACCGCCGATTGCGCCAGGCCCGACGGCACGATGAACCCGACGTCGCTGCCCTACGCGCAGTGCAACGGCGACATCTATAACGAGAACGGCGAACTGGGCTGTTCCGGCGTCGCGTCGCAGCTCGCGCCGGACGTGGCGGTCGCCGATCTCGCGCCCGGCGTCGCCGAGGACGGCGCGCCGCTGGCCCCCGAGAAGGCCGCCGAGATCGCCGCCGAGGCGTTGCCGGCGGGCGACTGGGTGTCGTCCTGCCGCAATGGCACGGTCTCGGGCGGCATTCTCTCGGCCGAGTGTCTGAACGAGGGCGGAGCCTGGATTCCGACCGCGCTGCCGGTCGCCGATTGCGGCGGCAAGCCGATCGTCAACCAGAACGGACAGCTGGCCTGCGAAGGCTTCACGCCGCCCGAGCCCGAAACCGCCATCGCCCCGCCGACCCCCGACGAAGCGCCTCCGGTGCCCGTCGAGACCGTCGATCCGGCGGCGACCGACGAGGTCGAGACCGCGCCGCCGGTGCAGGGCACCGACGACGCCGGCCAGCCGCTGGACCCCGACTCGGTGCCGGTCGCCGATTGCGCCGATCCGGCGCAGGCGGCGGCCAATCCCGAGGCCTGCCCGCAGAGCGTGCCGGGCGCGGCGGCGACCGAAGGTCTGGTCACCGAGCCGACGCCGGAACCGACGCCCGAGCCGACGGCTGAGCCCACGGCAGAGCCGACAGCCGAACCGACCGAGGAACCGACGCCCGAGCCCACGGCCGAGCCGACCGAGGAACCGACGCCGGAGCCCACGGCCGAACCGACCGAAGAACCGACGCCGGAACCCACGGCCGAACCGACCGAGGAGCCGACGCCGGAACCCACGGCCGAACCGACCGAGGAACCCACGCCGGAGCCGGAACCTGTCGTCGAGCCCGAGCCGCCCCCCGAACCGGTGGCCGAGCCCGAACCGACCGAGGAACCGACTCCGGAGCCGACCGAGGAACCGGCGCCGGAACCGGAACCCGAGCCGGTCGTCGAACCGGAGCCGACTCCCGAGCCTGTGGTCGAACCCGAACCGACCGAAGAGCCGACGCCTGAGCCGACCGAGGAACCGGCGCCGGAACCGGAACCCGAACCGGTCGCCGAGCCGGAGCCCGAACCCACGCCGGAGCCGACCGAGGAGCCGACGCCGGAGCCCACGCCCGAACCGACGCCCGAGCCGCTGCCCGAGCCCGACTGCAACGATCCGGCCAATGTCGGGGATCAGTGTCCGCTCGACTGCGCCAATCCCGCCCACGCGGAAGCGTTCCCCGATCAGTGCGCGCCTCAGTGACAGCGGCGCGGTTGATCCGGCGGGCCGGTTGGGACTAACGGAGGCGGGCGGAGCGATCCGCCCGCCTCTTTCGCAGGGCGGGAGGGACGGCTCCGGTCCGGGGATGCAGGGAGAGACGCCATGACCCTTGTCGTCAGCCGCCGCACTTTCGCCATCACGGCGCTGGGCGCCGGATTCGCCGCCGCCGTCTCGCCGGTCGCGGCGACCGCCATTTCGACGCCGGCGGACGGGCTCGACGTCGCCGAGGTCATGGTGCCGGTCGCCGACGGAACGATCCCGGCCTATCGCGCCCGCCCGGCCGGCGGGAGCGCCGAGGCCGTCGTGCTGGTCACGCAGGAGATCTTCGGCGTCCACGAGCACATCAAGGATCTCTGCCGCCGCCTCGCGCGGGCAGGCTACTACGCGATCGCGCCCGCGCTCTATGCGCGCCAGGGCGATCCGGCCGCCTATACCGAGATCGACAGGCTGCTGGCCGAAATCGTCGCCAAGGTGCCGGACGAACAGGTCATGTCCGATCTCGACGCCGCCGCCGCCTTCGCCGGGGCGGAAGGGGCCGATGCGGCGCGGCTCGCCGTCACCGGCTTCTGCTGGGGCGGACGGATCGTCTGGCTCTATGCCGCCCACAACGCCGCGCTGAAGGCGGGCGCGGCCTGGTACGGCGTGCTGGACGGCGAGCGCAACGCCCTGCGGCCCAGACACCCCATCGACGTGGCGGCCGACCTCAAGGCCCCTGTGCTCGGCCTCTATGGCGGGCGCGACAGCGGCATTCCGCTCGAGATGGTCGAGCGCATGAAGGCGGCGCTCGCCGCCGCCGGGTCGCGCTCCCAGATCGTCGTCTATCCGGACGCGCCGCACGGCTTCAACGCCGACTACCGGCCGAGCTACACGCCCGCCGCCGCCGCCGACGCCTGGGCGCGGATGCTGGCCTGGTTCGCCGCCAACGGCGCCGCCTAGGCAATCGCATGGACGCCGCCGCGATCACCGTCGTCTCTCTGGCCGCCCTGGCTGCGGCGGCGCTGCTCGGCTTCGGCGTCGGGCGGCGGCGCAGCGCGCGGACGGTGGTCGAGGGCGGCGGCGCGGGCGGCGTGCGTCCGACGCTCGATCTGCTGCGCCATGCGCTGGCGGCGCTGCCCGACGCCTGCCTCGTGGTCGACGCCGCGGGGCGCGTCGTCATGCGCAACGACGCCGCCGGCGAACTGACCGGCGCGGTCGAGGGCAAGCCGCTCGTCGCCTCGTTCCGCGTTCCCGCCGTCCTGCAGGCGATCGAGCGCGTCGTCGCCGCCGGTCCCGCCGAGGATATCGAATACACCTTGCCGGTGCCGGTCGAGCGCACCATCGAGGCGCATATCGCGGCCGTCCATGCCGCCGGCTTCGCGGTTCACGCCCTCGTCCTGCTGCGCGACACGACAGCCATCACCCGGGTCGAGCGGATGCGGGCCGACTTCGTCGCCAACGCCAGCCACGAACTGCGCACCCCGCTGACCAGCCTCGCGGGCTTCATCGAGACGATCAGAGGTCCAGCCCGCGACGATCCGGAAGCGCAGGGCCGCTTCCTGGAGATCATGCAGACCCAGGCCGACCGGATGCGCCGCCTGGTGGACGATCTGCTGTCGCTGTCGCGCATCGAGCTGAACGAGCACGTCCCGCCCACCGGCAAGGCCGACCTCGCGGCCATCGCCCATGACGTCGTCGATGCCGTGCAGCCGCAGCTCGCCCGCGCCGGCGTGCGCGTGCCGATCGTCGTCGAGGGGCCGCTGCCGCCGGTCGCCGGCGAGCGCGACGAGCTGATCCAGGTGGTGCAGAACCTCATCGACAACGCGGTCAAATACGGCGCGGAGGGCGGCGACATCACGGTGCGGATCGCGCCCGGGCAGGAGCCGTCCGGCCCGGTCCTGCGCCTCACCGTAGCCGATCGCGGCCCCGGCATCGCCCGCGAGCACCTGCCGCGCCTGACCGAACGCTTCTACCGGGTGGACGCCAAGACCAGCCGGGAACGGGGCGGAACGGGCCTCGGGCTCGCCATCGTCAAGCATATCCTCAACCGCCATCGCGGCCGGCTGGAGGTCGAGAGCGAACCGGGGCAGGGCAGCCGCTTCACGGTTGTCCTCCCGGCCCGTGCGACTTCATAAAACTGTCATATATCCGTTACATAGGCGCACAGTCCGGGCCGTAAGAGCGGCTCAACCATGTGGGGGCGGCCGTGCCGGAACATCTCGTCAAATCCTTCGAGGGCGAACTCGAAACGCTGTCCACTCACGTCGCCCAGATGGGCGGGGTCGTCGAAGCCGTGCTCCAGGGCGCGATCGACGCCGTGGCGCGGCGGGACTCTCCGCTCGCCGACCGGACCATCGCGACCGACCGGCGCATCGACGATTTCGAACGCCAGATCGAGGGCGAGGCGGTGAAGATCCTGGCGCTGCGCCAGCCGGTCGGCGTCGATCTCCGTCTGACCGTCTCGGCCCTGCGCATCGCCAACGAGCTGGAGCGCATCGGCGATCTCGCCAAGAACCTCGCCAAGCGGGCGCTGGTGCTCAACCGCGAACAGCCGCTGCGCCTCACGCAGGGCCTGGTCCGCATGGGCCGCGAGTGCCTCTCCCAGCTCAAGGCCGTGCTCGACGCCTATGCCGCCCGCGATGTCGCCGCCGCCGAGGCGGTCTGGCGCCGCGACGAGGAGATCGACGAACTCTACAATTCGCTGTTCCGCGAATTGCTGACCTACATGATGGAAGACCCGCGCACGATCTCGCTGGCGACGCATCTTCTGTTCGTCGCCAAGAACCTCGAACGGGTCGGCGACCACGCCACCAACATCGCCGAACAAGTGGCCTATCTGGCTGGCGGCACCTTTCTGGGCGAAGATCGCCCCAAGGGCGACGAGACCAGCACCACGGCCGTCCCCTACGAGTCCGCGCCTTAGGATCGAACTGCGATGTCCGCCAAACCCACCATCCTGATCGTCGAGGATGAGGCCGCGATCATCGCCATGCTGCGCTACAATCTGGAGCGCGAAGGCTATCGCATCGTCGAGGCGCGTGACGGCGAGGAGGCGCTGATCGTCGCCGCCGAGGAGACGCCGGACCTGATCCTGCTCGACTGGGCGCTGCCCAATCTGTCGGGCATCGAGGTCTGCCGCCGCCTGCGCACCCGTTCGGAGACGCGCAACACGCCGATCATCATGCTGACCGCCCGGGGCGAGGAATCCGACCGCATCCGCGGCCTCGACACCGGCGCCGACGACTATGTGGTCAAGCCGTTTTCGGTGACCGAGATGTCGGCCCGCATCCGCGCCGTGCTGCGCCGCATCCGCCCGGCCCTCGCCGAGGAGACGGCGACCTTCGGCGACATCGCCATCGATCGCGTCGCCCGCCGCGTCCGCCGCGGGGCGCGCGAAATCCACCTGGGGCCGACCGAATACAAGCTGCTCGATCACCTGATCCAGCATCCCGGCCGGGTCTTCAGCCGCGAGCAGCTGCTGGACGCGGTGTGGGGTTCGGACGTCTATGTCGAGGCGCGCACGGTCGATGTGCATATCGGGCGTCTGCGCAAGGCGCTGATCGCCAATGGCGAGCGCGACCCGATCCGCACGGTGCGCTCGGCCGGCTATTCGCTGGACGAGTCCCTCAAGGCCGACGAACCCGCCCGCGCCGCAGGCTAGGTTCGCCGCCCGAAAGGCGGATCAGCCGAAATTCAGCTTCCGGCGGGCCAGTTCGCGGTCGCGGTCGCGGCGGCTCTGCGCGGGCTGGTAGGCCATGCGGACATGGGCCTCGCAATAGGGCGCGCCGGCCTTGTCTTGCGGCCGCAGAAGCGGAAATCGGCGGTCGCCGGATCGCCGATCGGCCAGCGGCAGACCGAAGCAGACAGATCGACCACCGTCACCGCATTCTCGGGCATCGGCTCCAGAGGCTCCTCGACCACCGGCTCGGCCCGCATGGCGGCGACCCGCGGCGCGTGCAGCCTGGGCTGCGGCGCGGGACGGGGACGTTCGACCTGGGCGCCGTCGCCCGCCCGGCGAGGCCGAGCCGGTGCACCTGGCCGATCACCGCATTGCGCGTGACTTCGCCGAGCGCCCGCGCGATCTGGCTGGCGCTCAGGCCCTCGCCCCACATCTGCTTCAGACGCTCGATCCGTTCGTCTGTCCAGGACATGCCGTCCCCTTCGATTTTGAGAAATGATTCCCTAGCGGTTGTGTCGGCGCTTCCCGTCACCCCAACCGCATACCAAATATGGACCATGAAGGCCGGGGTGGCATGCCAGTTCGTTAAGGCCCGCCCAGTTGCGGAACATTCCCCGCGAATCAGGCCGTCTTTCGAGCCGTTTCGGCGGCTTTCCGTACACGGAGAATCGCAAGGCTCCCCACTCCGGACGGCAAAACTGCCTCGCATCGCGGCGCAAATCCCGTATTTCCCTGCCCTCCGATTTGGTGCCGTTTCCAGCCGAAAGCGACTGCCGTGATCACCCCGGTTCTGCCGACCTATGCGCGCCGACCTCGCCTTCGAGCGGGGCGAGGGTTGCTATCTGTTCGCCGCGGACGGCCAGCGATATCTGGACTTCGGGCGGGCATCGCGGTGAACGTGCTGGGCCACGCCCATCCGCGGCTGGCGGCGGCGCTCGCCGAGCAGGCCGGCAAGCTGTGGCACACCTCCAATCTCTACCGCATTCCGGCGGGCGAGCGGCTCGCCGAGCGTTCGGTCGCCGCGACCTTCGCCGACACGGTCTTCTTCACCAATTCCGGGGCCGAGGCGCTGGAATGCGCGATCAAGATGGCGCGCGCAGCCCAGAGCCACGAAGGGCGGCCGGAACGCTTCCGCATCGTGACCTTCGAGGGCGCTTTCCACGCCGCACGCTGGCGACCATCGCGGCCGGCGGCCAGGCGAAATACCTGGAAGGCTTCGGCCCCAAGGTCGAAGGCTTCGACCAGGTTCCGCTCGGCGATCTGGAGTCGCGAAGGCGATGGTGGGGCCCGAGACCGCCGGCATCCTGATCGAGCCGATCCAGGGCGAGGGCGGGGTGCGCAATGCGGCGCCGGAGTTCCTGCGGGCGCTGCGCCAAATCTGCGACGCCAACGATCTCCGTCCTCATCTTTGACGAGGTGCAGACCGGCGTCGGGCGCACCGGCAAGCTCTTCGCCTATGAATGGACCGGCGCCAGCGCCCGACATCATGGCGATCGCCAAAGGCATCGGCGGCGCCTTCCGATGGGCGTGCCTCGCCACCGAGCCGCGCCGCCGCCGGCATGACCGCCGGCACGCATGGCAGCACCTTCTCGGCGGCAACCCGCTCGCCATGGCGGTCGGCAACGCAGTGCTCGACGCGGTGCTGGAGCCGGGTTTCCTCGAACATGCAGGCGGTTTCGCTGCGCCTCAAGCAGCAGCTCGCCATGCTGAAGGGACGAATATCCCGCCCTCATCGAGGAGGTGCGCGGCAAGGTCTGCTGCTCGGCCTCAAGATGCGCATTCCCAACACCGAGTTCGTGCGCGCTGCGCGAGCAGCATCTGCTGACCGTCGGCGCCGGCGACAATGTCGTGCGGATCATCCCGCCGCTCGTCGCGGGCGACGCCGAAATCGCCGAGGCGACCGCGGCGATCGCCGCCGCCTGCGCCGCCATCGCCAGAAAACAGGACGCAGCCGCATGACCGGCCAAGCGGGCGGCAAGCCCAGGCATTTTTCGACCTCGCCGATTTCTCGACCGCCGAGATCGAGGCTCTTCCTGGCCAGCGCCAAGGCGCTGAAGGCCCGCCACCGCAAGGGCGACCTCGGCGACTACCTGCCGCTGCTCGGCCGCAAGATCGCGCTGGTCTTCCAGCAGCCCCTCGCTGCGCACCCGCATGTCGTTCGACGTCGGCATCAACGAACTGGGCGCTTCATGTGCTGATCGTCTCGGCGACGAAATCGAACTCGGCCAGCGCGAGTCGATCGCCGACATGGGCGCGGCCATGTCGCGCTATGTCGACGCCATCATGATCCGCATGTTGAGCCATCTGGAGCTGAGCGAGCTTGCCCAGTACGCCAGCGTGCCGGTCATCAACGGCTCTACCTGGAAGTCGCATCCCTGCCAGGTGTGCTGGCCGACATCCAGACCTTCGAGGAGCGGTTGGGCTCGATCCGCGGCCGCACGGTCGCCTGGACGGGCGACGCCAACAACGTGCTGACCTCGTGGATCCATCGCCGCCGCCCGGCTGGACGTGAAGCTGAAGATCGCGACGCCCGAACAGCTCGCGCCGGGCCGCGAGATCCTCGACTGGGCGGCCCGCGAGAAGGCCGATCTGACGCTGACTACCGACCCCTACGAAGCGGTCGACGCCGCCGATTGCGTCATCACCGATTGCTGGGTCTCGATGGGCGACAGCGACCGCGAGTATCGCCACAATCTGCTGCGTCCCTATCAGGTCGACTCAAGGCTCATGGACGCCGCCGGCAAGGACGCGATCTTCATGCACTTCGCCTGCTCGCCAAGCGCGGCGAGGAAGTCGCGCCGAGATCATCGACGGCCCCCGCTCGGCGGTTCTGGACGAGGCGGAGAACTGCCTGCACGCCCAGAAGGCGGTCCTTGTCTGGGCGCTGACCGACCCCAACAAGGGCCTTCCCGAACAAGGCTCAGACCCCGTGACCCGCCCGGCCGACGACATCGCATTGCCTCGCCATCGAAGGCGCCGAAGCCCGCGGCCGCATCGTGCGGCTGGGGCCGGTGGCGGAGCGCGTCATTTCGGGCCACGGCTATCGCGGCGACGCCGCGCGGCTGGCGGGCGAGGCGCTGACCATCGTCTCGCTGCTCGGCTCGTCGCTGAAATTCGAGGGCACGCTGACGCTCCAGACGAGGGGCGACGGCCGCGCCACGATGGTCGTCGCCGATTTCGTCACCCCCGGCCATGTCCGCAAGCTTCGTCAGCGCCAGACGCGACGCCGAGCCCGACGCCGCTGCTCGGCAACGGCTCGTTCGCGCTCACCATCGACCCCGACGAGGGCAACCGCTATCAGGGCATCGTCGAGCTGGCCGGATCGCTGAGCGAGGCGGCGCTGACCATTTCCAGCGGTCGGAACAGATCCCGACCCGGCTGAAGATCGTCGTCGGCCAGGTGCAGACCCTCGGCGAGGCGCCGCAATGGCGGGCGGGCGGCATCATCCCAGCGCGTGGCGGGCGAGGGCGGCCATCGCCCGTTCGACCCGGACGACGACGACTGGCGGCGCTTCGGGGCGCTGCTCAATACGGTCGGCGCCGACGATGAACTGCTCGACCCGATGCTCGGCGGCGAGGACCTGCTCTATCGCCTCTTCAACGAGGACGGCGTGCGCGTGTTCGCCGCCCAGCCCATCGGCTTCGCTGCCGCTGCTCGTCGGCGCGGGTGGAGAACATCCCGAAGAGCTACACGGCGGAGGAGCTGGCCGAATTCGATTGACGCCTGGAAGGCCTCATCGAGGCCAAGTGCGAGTTCTGCGGCGCGCTCTACCCTTCGACCCGGCGGCGTTGACGCCGCCGGGCTGAAGCCTCAGCCCTTCTGCTCGGCGAGCAGGCGTCGATCACCTGCTCCAGAACGGTCAGCGGGAGCGGCCCGCTGTTCTCGATCACCGCCCTGTGGAAGGCCTTGAGGTCGAAGCGGTCGCCGGAGCGCTGCCTTCGCCTTCTCGCGCAGCTCCAGGATCTTCATCATGCCGATCTTGTAGGCGCAGGCCTGCCCCGGCATCACCGCATAGCGCTCGATCTCACGCGTCACGTCGCTGACCGTCATGCCGGTCCTGGCGACCATGTAGTCGATCGCCCGCTCGCGGCTCCAGCGCTTGTAGTGCATGCCGGTATCGACCACGAGCCGCACGGCTCGGGAACATCTCGGCCTGGCCGGCCGAGATCGCCAGGGGCCGTCCTTGTATTCGCCCATCTCCCAGGCGAGGCGTTCGGCGTAGAGCGCCCAGCCTTCGACATAGGCGGTGAACGGCAGGAACGAGCGGCGAGCGGCAGGTTCAGGTTCATCGCCGAGGCGATCTGGAAGGGTGGCCGGGAATCGCCTCGTGATAGGCAAGCGTCTTCATCGAGAAGCGCGGCGTCTCCTTCACGTCGTGCAGATTGGCGAAGAAGCGGCCGGGCCGCGAACCATCGAGCGCCGGCTGCTCGTAATAGGCGCCGGCCGATCCGACCTCGGCGAAGACGGCACCCGCTCCACCCCGACCGGCTGGGCGGGCAGCGCCGCGAAGATGTCAGCAGGGCGCGGACTGCATCTCGCCGATGATCTTCTTGTATTCGTCGAGGATCGCCTGCCGCCCGGCATCGTCCTCGAAGAGCCGCGACGGGTCCTCGCCCAGCGCCATCATCCGTTCGCCGACCGTGCCTTCGGTGCGGCCGAGGCGCTTGAGAATCGCGTCCATCTCGGCGTCGATGCGCGCGACTTCGGAAAGGTCGATGTCGTGGACCTGCTGCGGCGTCAGGTCGGTCGTCGTCTCCTCGCGCAGCACGAGCGCGTAATAGGCATCGCCCCCCGGTATTTCCAGACGCCGGGGTCCGGCGTCGATTGCGGCCGCAGCGCCTCGACCGCCGCGATCAGGCGGCCATAGGCGGGATAGACGACCGTATCGATCGCCTTCTGGGCGGCGGCCGCGAGTTCGGCCTTCTCGGCGCTGAGATCGAGCTTGGCGAGCTTGGCGTAGAAGCCGGTATAGAGCGTGTTCTCCATCGCGGGCTTGGCGACGAAGCCCTTCATCTCGGTGAGCACGCGGTCGATGACGAAGGTCGGCGGCACGACGCCGAGCTTCGCCTGTTCGCCGATCACTTCGATCACCTGGTCGAACTTAAGGCCCACCGCGTTCAGGCGGCTGACATAGTTGCGCGCCGTCTTGGCGTTGATGACGACGTGCTGCGACTGCATGAAGCGCGGAAAGCGGCTCTGTTCGCCGAACATCTGGTTGATGGGTAGGCGGTGCCGCTGCCCAGCATGCTGCCGGGCGAGAGCCAGGGCACGGCGTCGAAGGCGAGCACATCCTCATAGAGCCAGGTCATCACCTGCCAGGTCAGCTTGTCCTGCCCGGTCAGCGTCGCGGGGCCGTAGGCGCGGAACTGCGCGAGATTGTCCTGAAGCTCGCGCGTCGCCTTCGCCTTGGTGCCCCACGATCTGTCGCTCAGCTTCGAATGGAAGTCGAGGATCGTGCCCTCGATCGCGCCGAGCCGGGTCAGCAGCTCCGGATTCATGGTGAGCATCCAGAAGGTCTGCTTGTTCAGCGTCGTTGAGACCGACGGATTGATGAACAGGAGATAGCTGCCGGCCCCGGCCGCCAGAACGATCAGGCCCAGCAGGCGAGGCCCGCCCATTTCGCGATACGCAGCATCGATGTCCCCGTTTCAGTTCCGGCGCCGGACGTACCCGCGCGGATGCGAGCGCAGCCTGCGGACAGGCTGCGCCAGCACGTCGTGCAGGCCCCGGGCGATCAGCGTCGACCCAGATTTCCTCGGCCGTGTCGGCATGGGCGAAGAGGTCGATATCCCGGCGGAGATCATGCCCGCCTCCTGCCGTGCAGGAAGTCGATGAGACGCCGCCAATAGTCGCGGTCGAAGAGGACGATGGGCAGATCGTGCGCCAGCTTGGCGTTCACTGGCGCAGCGTCAGCAGTTCGAACAATTCGTCGAGCGTGCCGAAGCCGCCCGGGAAGACGACGAGCGCGTTCGCCCGCATCGCGAAATGCATCTTGCGCATCGCGAAATAGTGGAATTACAGCGTCAGGTCCGGCGTCGAATGGGGTTGGGGCCCTGTTCGATGCGGCAATTCGATGTTGAAGCCGATCGAGGGCGCGCCGGCGTCGTAGGCACCGCGATTGGCGGCCTCCATGACGCCGGTCCGCCGCCGGTCGCGTCCACGTTGTCGCGCAGCCCGTCGGCGACATCCATCGCGCCACGCCGCGCTCTGGCGTGCGGCCAGGTGCAGGCCTCCTGATACCAGCGGCGATGGTGCGGCGGGCCGTCCGGGCTGACGCGGGCGCTGCCGAAGACGACGATGGTGGTGCGCACGCCCCAGGCGCTGGGGTTGCTCGGCAGCACCAGCGTTCAGCAGGAAGCGCACCGCGCTGCGGTCGGCGAGCGGGAAGTCCTGGTCGAGCGCCGCGGGCGATAGGCCTTGGCGGCCATCTGGGCGTGGTTGGTGCGCGGCGCAGGAGCGGCCGGCGGCAGGCTGGCGGGCGGGCTTCTCGTCTTGGTCGGCATGATCTCAGTTCGGGTCGATGGCATGGGCCTTCAGCGCCGGCAGCGGCCAGGCGAGCTGACGCACGATATGGGTCGCGGCGAGCACCAGTTCGGGGCGGCGCCGGCGTCGAAGGCTTCGACCCAGCGCGCCGCGCACAGGCACCAGCGGTCGCCCGGCTGAAGGCCGGCGAAGCCGTATTCGGGGCGCGGGGTGGAAAGGTCGTTGCCGGCGGCCTTGGAGAAGGCGAGGAACTCCGCCGTCATCACGGCGCAGACCGTGTGAACGCCGCGATCCTCCGGCCGGTATTGCAGCAGCCGTCGCGGGAAGAAGCCGGTCATCGGCTCGCGGCTGCGGCGGCGACGATCCGCCGAGGACGTTGAGCGCGGGCAGGCGGCGCGCCGCGTTCGGCCGGTTCGCGTGCGCCGCGGGCGCCCTCCCTCGATCCTCAAGCCTCCGCCGCCGGAGCGCGGCAAAGCCTAGTGCAGTTCAAGACAGACGCCATCAGCCCTTGCCGTCCAGGTTGACGGCCGGAAGTCCGAAAGGCGGACGGCCAGGGTCCGGCCTTCCGGCCGGTCGGAATGGCGCGGAAATCCGGGGCGCGGCGGCCGGCGATCCGCCCGCATGAATTGAACCCCGGCGCGGGGGCGCGTGCAGGCGCGTTCAGGAGGCGATCTGGACGGCGACGTTGACGGTCAGCGCCACGATCACCGTGTTGTAGAAGAACGAGACGACGCCGTGCGCCAGCGCCAGACGGCAGCGGATCGAACGCGCCAATGGCGGTGTCCGAGTGCGCCGTCATGCCGATCACGAACGAGAAATAGAGGAAGTCCCAGAGGTCCGGCTTGTCCTCGCCGGGAAAGGCGAGGCCGCCCGCGCACCGCGCCGTCGCCCGCGTCGGCGTAATAGGGCCGCGCATAATGGAGCGCGACCGCCGCATGCATGGTCGCCCAGCCGAGCGGCACGCTGGCGGTCGCCGCGGCGGGGCCGCCGATCCCGGTCTGGCCCCGCGACGGGAGCACGATCCAGAAAATCGCCCCGAGGCCAGGCGCCGCGCCGAAGCGGTGAGGACGGCGATCAGCGCGAGGCCGTCATCGTCGATGCGGGCGTGCCGCCGCGTCGCTTCGGCGTCCGCCTTGCGCGCGGTCCAGCCGAGCATGAAGAGATAGACGGCGAAGAAGGCGTCGCCCGCCGTCAGCATGCGGATCGCCGCATCGGCCCCGGCGGCTGTCGCGGCCGCGAAGGCCCCGGCGGCGGCCAGCGCCCCGGCATCCGGCCTTGCCATGATAGACGACATGGCGCGCCGTGCGCCGATGCAGGGCGGCCGGGTAGGTTCGGGCGGTCGGGTCAGCCGGGATCTCCCTCAGGCCCGCGCGGCCGAAGCCGGCCAGATCGCGCCCGCCGCCAGCGCCTTCTCGCCGCCGCCGCGCGGTTTCGGCTAAGAGCGAGCCGAGAAGGCGACGAAGGCTTCGCGGTCGGCCTTGTCCATGGTGCGGAAGGCTTCCCTCGCGGCCTCCGCTTCGCCGCCGTGCCAGAGGATCGCTTCGGCGAAGCCGCGCGCCCGGCCGTCATGCAGCAGCAGGTCGTGGCCGTTCACCTGCGGCGCGGCCGAGGCCCCAGAGCGGCGGCGTGCCGTTCGCTGCCCGAGGCGAAATCCAGGCGTCCGTCGGCGAGGCCCGGACCCATGTCGTGCAGCAGCAGGTCGGTTAAGGGATGGAAGGTCTGGCCCGCGAGTTCGGGCAGCACCGCCTCCGCCCCGGTCTTCCAGGGTCGGCATGTGGCAGGCCGCGCATCCGGCGGCGCGGAACAGCGCCTCGCCGCGCATCACCGCCGGATCGTCCTCGCCGCTGGCGCGGCACGGCGAGCGCCTGGACATAGATCACCAGCTTTCGAGGAAGGTGGCCGAAATTTCCGGCCCCTCGCCGGCGCTCTGGTCGAAGGCGGCAAGGCAGGCGGCCTGCGGCTCGGCGCAGTTCTGTGCCGGACGGACCGACGTCGTGAGGCCGATGTCGCCGAGCGCCGCGCCGCTCGTCTGGTCGATCGAGCGCGCCGCGTTCGCCTTCCAGCCGAAGCGGCCGGGCATGATCTTTCCGGCCGACGGGCTCCACACCCTGTTGACGCGGCCCGAGATGCCGTCGCCGTCGGCATCGTCCGGATCGGCGAGCGCGGCGAGCGTTTCCTCCGGCACGCTTTCCAGCAGCCCCATACCGATCATCTGCGGCGCGACCCGCACGCTGATGAGCGCGTCGTCGAGCGGCCCGAAGGCGAGATCGGCGAAGGTCACGCGCCGGACGGCGCAGGCTGTAGGGCGTGCCGTCGCCATAGACGCCGGGAACCTCTTCCCGGGCGATGAGGGCGCGGCCTTCCGGCTGAACCCCGTGGATGGCGCGGTCGCCGGGCTGGTCGCCATAGGCCGGATGCGGCCTCGGCCCGCCATGATCGTCCTCGCCCGGCACGCGAGACGCACGAGGATCGACTCCATCAGGTCGCCGGTCTTTTCCGGCGGCCGCGCGTCCGTCGAAGGTATGGCAGCCGGCGCATGGGGAGATGCGGTTGAAGACCGGCCCGAAGCCGTCGAAGGATTTGACCGAACCGGGCGCCTGCACCCAGTTGGTGTTGAAGAGGCGGTTGCCGAACTGGAAGACGCGCAACCGTCGGTTCCGGCGTTCTCGATGAGGAAGGTGAAGGAGCTGCCGGTGGTGGCGAGCCGCGCGTCGTGTCGCCGCCCAGCATCGGCGTTACCTTTTCGGCCAGCAGCGCGGCCGCAGGCCCTCCGCCGCGCCGGGGCCGGTCGCGGCCGTACCGGCGGCGAGCGCCGCGGCCAGTATGGCGGTCGCGGCGAGACCGGCCGCCGCCATCGTCCCGCGCGCCATGACGTTGCAGGCCCGGCACCTGCACCAGCACGCCGAGATCGACGCCCGACGCCTTCAGCTCGCCCGAAAGCGCGCCGAGCGCCGCGACCGCCGCTTCGCCGGCGGCGCGTTCGGGGCTGCCCGGCAGGCTCGCCAGCGTCTTGTCCCACGGATCGCCCAGCGCATCGAGGCGCGCGCCTTCGCGCCTCGGCGAAGAGCGCGTCGAGCCGGGCCGCGCGTTCGGGTTCAGCGTCTTCATCAGCGTGTCGATGCCTGCCGCCGGGTCCGCGCCGTAGCGGCCGTAATAGACCGCCGCGACGCCTTCGAGATCGTGCACGAAATCCTGCTTGGTGGTGTCGGAGAAGCAGGACTGCTCGTGCTTCTGGTCGCCGCTGTCGAGCGCCACGGCCATGCGCTCGGTGCGCATTTCGTGGCCGGTCATGATCGCCATGCCGTTGACGATCCGCCCGACCGCCTCGCGCGAGGCCAGCGCCTTGAAGCGCCGCGTAGCTGTCGGACTTGGCGATGTCCCAGGCGGCGGCGAGACCGTCGAGGTCGGCGACGATCCGGTCGACCGTCGCCTTCGAATGAGCGCGGCGCTTGTCGGCGGCCGGCGTCGCCGGCGCTCGTAGTCGGTGAAGGAGCCGGTCGCCCGGCCCCTCGGCGCTGAGATCCTGGCCCCAGAGCAGGAATTCGGCGGCATGCCAGCCGCTGGTGACGTCGGCCTCGTCGGTCGCCTGGTTGCGCGCGATGATCGCAGCTTCGAGACCTCGAAAGCGGGGTCGTTGATGAGGCCGCCCTGCGGCGCGTCACGGTGTTGGCGTCGACGAAGGCCTCGTTCATCGGCCAGGCGTTGAGGCCGCCTTCGACCTCTTCGATCGGGCCGTCGTAATAGCGATGAGCCTCGGTGCGCAGATAGGCGGGCCGGGCGGCGACCCAGGCGGCGCGGGCCGCGTCCAGCGTCTCCTGCGCGGGCGCTTCGAGGAAGGCGTCGACTTCCGCCTGCAGCGTGCGGGCGGCGGCGGCCGCTTCGGCGTATTGGCCATGCGCGCCGGCGATATAGGCGTCGATCGCGGCGGCGGCGTCGTAGGACCATTTGTTAGGATCGGTCGAACCGAGCGCGTAGGAGCGGGGCGCCCCGCCGCTTTCGCCGCCGCCCTCTCCGCCTTCGCCGCCTTCCCCGGCCTCATCACCCTCGGCCGTCAGGATGGGCGCGGCGGCGGCGTCGGGCGCCAGAAGCCCCGTTCCACAGGGTAAGGGTCTGGGTAGGGCGAGGACGCCCGCGCCGAGCAGGAGATGGTCTTGAGGTCGGCATGATCTACCTGAGACGGTGGCCCGGGGAGTTTCTTGGAATGCAGTCATTCCGCGAGCAATCTGGGGCCGCGCAAGACGGCTCTGACGGAGGTCGGCATGTTTCTGGGTCTGGACGGCATTCTCACCCCGGACGGTGCGCTCGATCCGCGCCCGGCTGGAGGACGCCGCCTTCATGGCGACGGCAAGGCGACCGCCGGCTGGCACGCCCGGCTGGTCAAGGACAGTGCGCAACTCGCCGGGAAACGACCCGGCTGCCGAGGCGATCCGCGCCGAGATCGACGCGGCGCTGCGGCGCAATCCGGTGCTTCGCCGCCGCCGTGCAGCCAGGACCATCCAGCTTCTCGTCAACCGCTATGGCGAGGGCCAGTCCTATGGCCGCCACGTCGACGACGCCTTCGTGAACGGCCGCCGCACGGACGTGTCGCTGACCGTCTTTCTGTCGGACCCGGCCGACTATGACGACGGCGAACTGATCGTCGAGACGGCGGCGGGCGAGCAGAGCTTCAAGCTGCCGGCCGGGGCGGCGATCGTCTATCCGGCGACGACGCTGCACCTTGTGCGGCCGGTGACGCGCGGCGTCCGCTTCGCCTGCGCCGGCTGGGTGGAAAGCCGGGTACGCGATCCCGGCGCGCGCGAGATCCTGTTCGACCTGGAGCGCGCCCGCCGCGCCCTGTTCCAGGAGCACGGCAAAGGCCCGGCCTTCGATCTGGTTTCGAAGGCGACCGCCAATCTGCTGCGCCGCTGGGGGGATTGAGATGCACGCGACGCCATTGATCGAGATCTTCTCGTTCGTCGCCATCGTCGCCTGGGCGATGACCGGGGCGCTCGCCGCCGGCCGCCGCTCGATGGACTGGGTGGGCGTCTTCATCCTCGCCGCCGTCACCGCGCTCGGCGGCGGCACGATGCGCGACGTGCTGCTCGACCATTACCCGCTCTCCTGGGTGGAGCGGCCCTGGCTGCTCGGCGTCACCACCGCCTCGGCGCTGGCCGCGATGGCCTTTGCCCGCTTCATCCACCGGCTGAAGAACGCCTTCATCCTGCTGGACGCCATCGGCCTGGTGGTCGTCACCATCGTCGGCTGCGAGATGGCCCGCCGGATAGGTCATCCGATGGCGATCGCCGTGCTGGCGGGGATGATCACCGGCTGCGCCAGGGGGCGTGGTGCGCGATCTCCTGTGCAACCAGATCCCGCTGCTGTTCAGCTCCGAACTCTACGCCAGCGTCTCGATCGTCACCGGCACGCTCTGTGGGCGGCCTCGACCTCGGCTTCGCGCCGGACGCGGTGGCGGTCGCCGCCGTGGCGGCCGGCCGCTGCGCCTGCTCGCGGTGCGCTTCGCCTGGGGGATACCGCGCTTCGTCTATACGAAGGACTGGAACTGAGCCGGGGCGCGGTCGGGGTGACGTAAAGGGAGGTCTTGCGCGACCGGCGCGAACGCGGTCTTGTTCCGGCAATTCAAGAACAGGGCTTTGAGGGAGAGACGTGATGCGCGGGCTGGGCGGACCTTTCGTCGGCGTCGGATCGGCAGTGCTGATCGCGGCGGCCGGTTTCTACTATTTTGCGCCGACATCCTGGATCTCTTCGCGCCGCACGGCGCGGCTCGGCGGTCGCCGCCGCGACCGCTCCGACCGCGACCCCGGCGGCCCCTGCCGCCCCCACCTATCCGCCGGCACGCCGGCCGCCGCCGGGGCCGAAAGCGCCACGCGGCGCGGCGTCACCACCGGCACGCCGTCGCCCGCCGACGCCGAGCAGCTCGCCAAGGCGTCCGCCGTCACCGAGGCGCGCATCGCCGCCGCCGACGCCGAACCCGGCAACTGGATGGCCCACGGCCGCACCACCGACGAACAGCGTTTCTCGCCGCTCGACCAGATCAACCGCGACACCGTCGCCTCGCTGGGCGTCGCCTGGGAGATGGAGACCGGCACGGTGCGCGGCCTCGAAGCCTCGCCCATCGTCATCGACGGCACGATGTTCGTCTCGCTCAGCTGGAGCGTCGTCAAGGCGATCGACGCGCGCACCGGCCGCGAACTGTGGACCTACGACCCCGAAGTGCCGGGCGGTGGGCGCGCAACGCCTGCTGCGGCGTCGTCAATCGCGGCGTCGCGGTCTATCAGGGCCGCGTCTATGTGCGCCTCGCTCGACGGCCGCCTGATCGCGCTGGACGCGCGCACCGGCAAGCCCGACTGGGTGGTCAACACGCTGATCGACCATGCCGGCCCTATGTCATCACCGGCGCCCCGCGCATCGCCAAGGGCATGGTGCTGATCGGCAATGGCGGCGCGGAACTGGGCGTGCGCGGCTACGTCACCGCCTATGACGCGGCGACCGGCGCGCAGAAATGGCGCTTCTTCACGGTGCCGGGCGATCCGTCCAAGCCGCAGGAGAGCGCGGCGCGCTGGAAAAGGCCCTGCCGACCTGGAGCAAGGACCCCAAGGCCGCCTGGCCGGATGTCGGCGGCGGCGGCACGGTGTGGGACTCGATCGTCTACGACCCCGGCACCGACCTCATCTATATCGGCGTCGGCAACGGCTCGCCCGTGGAATCGACATGCGCTCGCCGGGCGGCGGGGACAATCTCTACGTCTCCTCGATCGTCGCGCTGAAGCCCGAGACGGGCGAATATGTCTGGCGCACTTCCAGGGCGCGCCCGGCGATTCCTGGGACTTCACCGCACGCAGCACATCATGCTGGCGGACCTGACGATCGACGGCGCGCCGCTGCGCGTCGTCATGCAGGCCCCAAGAACGGCTTCTTCTACGTGCTCGACGCCAAGACCGGCGCGTTCATCTCGGCCCAGGCCTATGTCGCGGTGAACTGGACGAGGGCTCAAACCCCGTCACCCACAAGCCGATCCCCAACCGGACGTCGACTACACGGAAGGGCAAGGTCGTGTTCCCGGCCCGGTCGGCGGCCGCAACTGGCAGCCGATGGCCTTCAATCCGGAAACCGGCCTCGTCTATATCCCGACCATCGACGCGGCGGCGCTGTTCGTGAACCGGCAGCCCTACGCCTACATCCGGGAAAGTGGAACACCGGCGTCGATTTCGCCGGCGTCACCAAGGCGATCGTCGCGCGGTGCAGATCGGCAACCCGCCGCCGCCGGCCAAGGGCTTCATCCGCGCCTGGGATCCGGTGACGCAGACCGAACGCTGGTCGGTGCCGATGGCCGGGGCCTGGAACGGCGGCCTGCTGACCACCGCCGGCGGCCTCGTCTTCGGCTTCGGCGGCGCTGACGGCGTCTTCGGCGCTTACGACGCCGGGAACCGGCGACCAACTGTGGAAGATCGACCTGAAGATGGCATCCTCGCGCCGCCCGTCACCTTCTCGGTGGACGGCGAGCGATGTCGCGCTGCTGGCCGGCTGGGGCGGCGCCTGGGGCCTTGCAAGCCTCAAGGACCCGACCGCCGCGGCGGTGAAGACCGGCACCAATCAGGGCCATCGCTTCGTCTTCAAGCTGGGCAGCCGTCAGACCGTCGCGGCGCTCCACGCCCGACCCGCGGCCCGCAGGAAAAGCCGCCCGCCGTCACCGGCGACGCCGCGACCATCGAGAAGGGCTTCGTGCTGTTCCACCAGACCTGCACGGTCTGCCACGGCTTCTTCGCCGAAAGCGCCGGCGTGGTGCCCGATCTGCGCCTGAGCACGCCCGACGTCTTCAGCCAGTACAAGGACATCGTGCTGGACGGCGCGCTCGCCGCCAACGGCCGGCCTCGTTCGCCGACAATCTGAAGGAGAGCGACGTCGAGGCCGATCGCCAATACGTCCTGGGCGAAGCGAACAAGGTCTGGACCGCGATCACCCGGCCGCCCCGGCAACGCCCCGGCGTCGCGCAGGCCGCGTCCCTTCGAGGGCCGATGAAAGGAACCGGACGGCGGAGGCGGCCTCCGCCAGGTCGCGTTCGGCATCAGCCTTCGTAGCGGTAGCGCATCTGCGCCCGCACACCGTTTCGGGCAGGCGGGGCAGGTCGGGCGCGGGATGAGGCGTCGCGATGGCGAAGAGATCAGCGGTGAAGACGCGGTGCTTCTCGGCGCTGCCGCGCAGATAGTCGTAGCCGGACGAGCCGCCGATGCCGACTTGCCGGCCGTCATCGGCTGACCATCAGCGCACAGCAGCGCAGCCGCCCACAGCGCCATCTGCTCGTCGATATCCATCAGCGCCCGCAGCATCCGGAAGGGCAGTTGCAGCGCCGGTTCGTCGCGATAGAGGAAGATGAAGAGCGCCGCCTGGAGGCGCGCCTTGCGACATGGTCCACGCCCCGGTTTCGCGCAGCGCCTCGGAACGGGCATCGTCGAGCAGCGCGTCGTACATCGCCGCCGACGCTCGGACTCGAGATCTGGATCTGCTTCTCGACCTCGCTCAGCTGCGGATGGGCGCGGATCGTCGATGTCGGCCTTCAGCATCCGCTCGATCGCCGCGTCATGAACGGCGCGGAAATCGAAGCCGCCCATCTCGACGAAGGGCGTGCGGGCGAGCCAGCCGATGTCCACCGCATCGCGCGCGGGCACAGGGCGCGCCTCCGCCGCCTCGATCGAGTGCCGCGCCCGGCGTCGAGCCGGGCGTCGAAATCGGCGCCGTCGAAGCGCAGCGCGCCGCGCGGGTGAGGCCGAGCCGCGTCTCGATCGTGCGGAACTGCTCGCTCTGGAAGCCGGAGGCCGGGACCAGCAGGTCGCGGAACTCCAGGAAGTCCATCGGCGTCATCGTCTCCAGCACGTCGATCTGCGAGACCACGAGCTGAAGGATGCGCACCACGCGCTCGGCCCCGTGCACCGCGCCGGAAAGTTCGGCGTCGTCACCACCCGGCCGGAGAAGATGCGCGCGACGCGCTCCAGCTCGTGCAGGATCTGCCAGACAACGCCACAATTCACAGGCCTGATGGATGACGATGAAGAGCATCTCGTCATGGGCTTCCGCCCGCGCCGCGCGCTCTCGGGGGCCTGCGCCGACAGCGGCGTGTCGAGCCTCAGATAGCTCGCATAGTCCATCAGCGGTCACTCCCCCTGGGCGGGACCAGTTCGAATTCGTCCAGCGCGTTCAGACGGTACAGCTCGCCCTTGGTGATGTCGAAATACCAGCCGTGCAGGGCGGGCGGCGGCCGGCCTTCTACGCGCTCGGCGATCCACAGGAAGGTGCGCAGATTGGCGAGGCCGACGCGCACGTTCTCGCGCTCGCACAGGCAGCAGACATGCTCGCGGTCGTGCGCCATGTTCACCGCCTCGGCCTTGGCGAAGGCGGCGCGCCGAGCAGGCGCGCCACCGCCATCCACAGATCGAGGAAGTCCATCTTGCCTCGGCCCCGGTTCGGCGTCGACCAGCGCGCCGTGCCGCCGCACTTGGCGTGGCCGAGGATGACGATGTTAAAGATCTCCAGCCCCTTCACCGCGAATTCCAGCGCCGCTGGTGCCGTGCTGGTCGTCGTCAGGGGCGTAGGGCGGCACGACGTTGGCGACGTTGCGCACCATGAGGGCGTCGCCGGGGGCGGTGTCGAAATTGATCGCCGGATCGACGCCGTCCCGACGTGGTGATCATCATCAGCAGGCGCTGGCCGCGCACGGCGAGGCGTTCGAGCAGCTGGCGGTTCTGTTCGTAGAAGCCGGCGCGGAAGCGCCGGTAACCGGCGATGAGATCGTCCATTGGTCGTCCCTGCTGCAATGCGGCGAAACGGGGTTCATGTGACGGAGAGCGGCGCGGACTTCAATCGCAAAAAAGAAGAAGGCCCCGGATCGCTCCGGGGCCTTCATCGATTTCGGCAGGGTCCGGCGCCTTCTTCCCCCAGAACGGGCGGCAGTGGCGGGCGCGGAAACCCGCGCTCAGGCGGCCAGATCGTGCCTGCGGTTCAGCACATCCAGCAGCGCGGCGAGCGAGAGACCGGATTGGTTGCATAACTCCACAATGTCGAGAAGGAAGACCTCGCGGGCGAGGCGCTCGCCGCGCGTCTCGAAGGTCGCCGTGAATTCGACGGTGGCGCGCCGCCCAACGCCGGGCAGTCCCAGATAGGCGAGATGGGGCGTCATCGACACTTTCCCGGCCATGATGAGGCAGCCTGGCCCCTCGGCGGTGTGCTCGGCATGGACGGTGTAGTCCGGGAACAGCGCGAAGAACTGCGCCATGCCGGCGAGGTTCTCCTCCGTACCGCGCAGCGTCGAGCCGAAGGGCGGCGAGTGCAGCACGAAGTCGGCCGTGCAGGCGTCCAGCGCCGCGGCCATGTTCTGCTCGCTCTTGCGGGCCGCGTAGTAGAGCGCGTTCTCGAGGGCGGTTTTCATGCGTTGCATCCTTGCCGGTCCGAAGATGCAGACAACTTACAGACCGATAGTCGGTATGTCAACCCGAGGCGCCTGCCAGCAGCAGCGACAGCGCGCGCATGTGGAGGGCGACGGCGGCATCGGCGTCCTCGCCGGCCTCCGCCGCCGACGCACAGGCGAGCGCCGCTTCCGTTACGGCTCCGAGCAGAAGCCGCGTGAGCGCGCGCGCGCCGCGCGTATCCGGCGAGGATCGGCGCAGCTCGGCGATCGAGGCGGCGAGGAGCGCGCTGAAATGCGCTTCGTCGATTTCGCGCCAGCGTTTCCAGCCGAGCACGGCGGGGCCGTCGAACAGCACGATCCGCCGGACTTCAGGCGCCGTGCAAGCTTTCAGGAAGGCGCGCGTGCCGCGTTCGATCGCCTCGACCGGAGACTTCGCGCCCCAGGCGGCCTTGGCGGTCCCGGCGGCAAGCTCGCCTTGCACCGTGTCGAGGACGCGCTCGAAGATCTCGTCCTTGGCGGCGAAGTGGTGATAGACGGCGCCCTTGGCGACGCCGGCGGCGGCGGCGATCCGGTCGATCGTCGTCGCGGCGAACCCGTCCGATCCGAAGAGACCGCGTGCCGCCGCGACGATCGCCCTGATCGTCTCGGCGCGGCGCTGGGCCTGAGTCGCCATGATAAAAAACCGACGGTCTGTATGTGTTGGGGCCGGGATCGGCACCGGACCATTGAAGAGCCGATGTCCCGCCCGGGCAAGGCCCGGTGCGAGGGAGCAAAGAGAAAGGGCCGGGTGAACCCGGCCCTTTCGAAGCGCTGACAGCCGGACGGCGGCTGCTTACATGTCCATGCCGCCCATGCCGCCCATGCCGCCCATGCCGCCGGGCATGCCGCCGGCGCCCTTCGGCTCCGGCTTGTCGGCGATCATGGCTTCGGTGGTGATCAGCAGGGCCGCGACCGAGGAGGCGTCCTGCAGGGCGACGCGCACGACCTTGGTCGGGTCGACGATGCCGCGCTCCACGAGGTCGACATACTCTTCCTTCTGGGCGTCGAAGCCGAAATTGGTCGACTTCGATTCGCGCAGCTTGCCGGCCACGACCGAACCTTCGACGCCGGCGTTCTCGGCGATCTGGCGCAGCGGGGCCTCGAGCGCGCGGCGCACGATGGCGACGCCCTGCTTCTGGTCCTCGTTCTCCGGCTCCAGCTTGGCGAGCGCGCGGATGGCGTAGAACAGCGCCGTGCCGCCGCCGGGGACGATGCCTTCCTCGACCGCCGCCTTGGTGGCGTTCAGCGCGTCGTCCACGCGGTCCTTGCGCTCCTTCACCTCGACTTCGGTCGCGCCGCCGACGCGGATGACGGCGACGCCGCCCGCCAGCTTCGCCAGACGCTCCTGCAGCTTCTCGCGGTCGTAGTCCGAGGTGGTCTCCTCGATCTGCGCCTTGATCTGCGCGACGCGGGCCTGGATCTCGGTCTTCTTGCCGGCGCCGTCGACGATGGTGGTGTCGTCCTTCGTGATGCGGACCTTCTTGGCCTGGCCGAGCATCGGCAGCTTGACGTTCTCAAGCTTGATGCCGAGGTCTTCGGAGATGACCTGGCCGGCGGTGACGACGGCGATGTCTTCCAGCATCGCCTTGCGGCGGTCGCCGAAGCCCGGGGCCTTCACGGCGGCGATCTTGAGGCCGCCGCGCAGCTTGTTGACGACGAGGGTCGCCAGCGCTTCGCCTTCGATTTCTTCCGCGATGATCAGCAGCGGACGGCCGGTCTGCACGATCGACTCCAGGATCGGCAGCATCGGCTGAAGCGAGGACAGCTTCTTCTCGTGGATGAGGATGTAGGGCTCGTCCAGCTCGGCGACCATCTTCTCGGCGTTGGTGATGAAGTACGGCGAGATGTAGCCGCGGTCGAACTGCATGCCCTCGACGACTTCCAGCTCGGTCTCGGCGGTCTTGGCTTCCTCGACCGTGATCACGCCTTCGTTGCCGACCTTGGCCATCGCTTCGGCGATCATCTTGCCGATCGAGGCTTCGCCGTTGGCCGAAATCGTGCCGACCTGGGCGATCTCGTCGTTCGACTTGACCTTCTTGGAGCGCTTCTTGAGGTCGCCGACGACGACTTCCACCGCCATCTCGATGCCGCGCTTGAGGTCCATCGGGTTACGGCCCGACGACACGGCCTTGTGGCCTTCCTGGACGATCGCCTGGGCGAGCACCGTGGCGGTCGTGGTGCCGTCGCCGGCCAGGTCGTTGGTCTTCGAGGCCACTTCGCGCACCATCTGCGCGCCCATGTTCTCGAACTTGTCCGAGAGCTCGACTTCCTTCGCGACCGTCACGCCGTCCTTGGTGATGCGCGGGGCGCCGAACGACTTCTCGATCACCACGTTGCGGCCCTTGGGGCCCAGCGTCACCTTCACCGCGTTGGCGAG
This sequence comes from Alphaproteobacteria bacterium, assembly GCA_046348585.1. Classification (GTDB taxonomy): domain Bacteria; phylum Pseudomonadota; class Alphaproteobacteria; order Micropepsales; family Micropepsaceae; genus JADZAI01. Next base: position 281,252 of record JAXMDZ010000002.1, on the reverse strand, counting down.
GACGTTGACGCCGTTGAGCATCTTCTCGCGCGCATCGGCCGAGAAGCGGACTTCCTTAGCTGCCATTTCAGTCTTCCTGTCTCTTCAAATGATAAAGACGGCCGATCCTCGGGGGATCAGGCCGCCTTCTTCGACTTCGCCGGGGCGTCGATGACGCCCATGATGTCGGACTCCTTCATGATCAGGAGGTCCTGGCCGTCGACCTTCACTTCCGTGCCCGACCACTTGCCGAACAGGACGCGGTCGCCCGCCTTGACGTCGAGCGCCACGCGCTCGCCCTTGTCGTTCAGCGCGCCGGGGCCGACGGCGACGACTTCGCCTTCCTGCGGCTTCTCCTGGGCGGTGTCGGGAATGATGATCCCGCCGGCGGTCTTGGCCTCTTCCTGGATGCGCTTGACCACCACGCGGTCGTGGAGCGGACGGAAACCCATGCTCTCTCTCCTGAGTTCAGGTGAATTCGGTTATGAACCGCACTGGCACTCACCCGGCGGGAGTGCTAGCAGGCGCCGGGCATGTAGGTCCGCCGGACGGCCCTGTCAAGGGCGGGACGGGGCCGAAAAGCGCCGCCGCGCCGCAGCAAATTCCGATTCCGCATCAAAAGGTTAGCGGCCCCTCCCGGTCGGGGTCCGGCGGGGCGGCTCAGGCCCCCTCGAAGGCGGTGAGGACGTCGCCGACCGCCGGCCCCAGCGTGTCGAGCCGGTAGCCGCCCTCCATCGTGAAGAGGGTCGGCAGCTTCAGCCGGCCGAGCGCCGCGCCCAGCCGCGTGTAGTCGGAGCCCTCCAGGCGGAAGCCGCCCGCCGGATCGCCCGCATAGGTATCGACGCCGAGCGCCACCACCAGCATGTCGGGCGCGAAGGCCCGCACCCGCTCCACCCCCGCCGCCAGCGCCTCGGCATAGGCGGGCCAGAGCGTGTCGGCGGGCAGCGGCAGGTTCAGATTGAAGCCCTCGCCCGCGCCCGCTCCGGTCTCGCCCGCAAAGCCGCTGAAATGGGGGTAGAAGGCGGCCGGATCGCCGTGGATCGAGACCGTCAGCACGTCGGCGCGGGCGTAGAAGATCGCCTGCGTGCCGTTGCCGTGATGCATGTCGACATCGAGGATGGCGACGCGGTGGCCGCGGTCGATCATGCTCTGGGCGGCGATCGCCGCGTTGTTGAGGAAGCAATAGCCGCCATAGAGCTCGGACGCCGCATGGTGGCCGGGCGGACGGCAGAGCGCGAAGGCCGACCGCTCGCCGCGCAGCACGAACTGGGCGGCGGTCAGCGCCGCGTCGGCCGCCTGACGCGCCGCCGTCCAGGTGCCCGCCACGATCGGCGTCGCGGTGTCGAAGCCGTAATAGCCGAGCTGCGCCTCGATGTCCTCGACGCGGGCGGGGCTCATGCCCCGCGCCGGCCAGGCGGAGGGGAAGGCCTCGCGCACCTCGTAGCCGTATTTGGCGACCCAGCGCGGCCAGGCCTGCTCCAGCATGTGGACGAACTCGGCCGCATGGACCCGCAGCACCGGCTCCATGCCGAAGTGAAGCGGCTCGACGATCGGCCCGAGGCCGCGCGCCCGCACCGCGTCCAGCACCAGCTCGGCCCGGGCCGGAACGTCCTTGGCGGGGATGAGCTGCCCGCCCTCGAACTCATGCGCATGGGCATGGGCGAGGTGCAGCGGACTGTAGACCGTCTTCATCGCCGCTCATCTGTGCACGGAATACCCGCCGCGGCGAGCGGGAATTTCGGGCCGCGACAGGGGGCCGCCTACTGGGCGCTCTCCATCGCGTGGCGGTAATAGCCCTCGGCGATCTCGTAGCAGAAGGTCAGCTTGCGGTCCTCGGGCGACCAGTAGGCGTTTTCCTCGCCGCAGGACTCGACGCCGATCGAGATGTCGTGCGGCAGACGCACCATCGCGCGCACCTCGTTCGCCACGACCTCGACCATGCCGGACGTCTTGATGAAGCCGGCGATGGCCTCCTGTCCCTCGGCGGGCTTTCCGTAGACGATGGAGATCTTCGTCTTGGGCGTCTCGCCCTCGGCGAGATAATAGGGCTCCAGCAGCTTGTCCCAGGCGTTGACCGCGTCCTCATAGTCGGTCGCGCAGGATTCCTGGCGTTCGGCCGGCATGCCGGCGTTGTCGGCCGCCTCCTTGTAGCCCTCGGGGTCGGCGCCCACGAGGATGCAGATGACGTTGTAGGCCCGCGCTTCGTCGGGCGAGTGCTCGTCCCAGGGGGTCGCCTCGCCGCCGTCTTCTTCCGAGAACTGGCCGGCGGCGAAATAGTCGTCGGCGACCGCCAGGATCATCGCGTCGAGGACGGGATCGGACTCCTTGCTCACCATGATCACGTTGGCGAAGGTGTCGACCGCGTCTTCTTCCTTGCCGAGGATCGGGATCTCCAGCTCGGATTTCAGCGCGTGGCCGAATTCGTGGAACATCGTGTTGGCGATGTTGCCGAGGATGTAGAGCGCGACGGGCTCCGCTGCGTCCTCCGGCACGGGTTCGGCGTCGGTTAGCAGATATTGGCGGGCCTTCTCGAACGATGTCTTGTAGGGCATCGCGGCGTCCGTCTCCTCGGCCTGCGCCGCCGCGCCGAGCGCCAGCCCCGCCAGGGCGCCGCACACCAATCCCGCCGTCTTCATCGTCGTCATCCAGGAATCCCTTCGTGCGCCTCAGCGCGGCGGGGAGATCATCATGCCTGCCGCCGCCCAGCCATGCGGCGCTTTGACAGGATGTTTGCCGTGCGGCTCCGGCCGCGCTAGGCAGGGACATGCGTATCGGCGTGCTGACCGGCGGCGGCGACGTGCCCGGCCTCAATGTCGCGATCAAGACCGTGGTCCGCGAGGCGGCCCGGCGCGGCTGGTCCGTGCTCGGGCTCCGGCGCGGCTGGGAGGCGCTGGTGCGCTTCGACCAGGCCGATCCGGCGAGCGCCGCCTGGCTGACCACGCTGACGCCCGAACGGGTGCGCACCATCGACCGCACCGGCGGCACGATCCTGCACACTTCGCGCATCGACCCGCACATGCTGCCCGTCGCCGACCTGCCGCCGCATCTGGCGGCGAAGGCTCCGGCGGGGGCCGCGACCTTCGACACGACGCCCCATGTGCTGGAGGCCATCGCCGCGCTGGGGCTCGACGCCCTCATCGTCATCGGCGGCGACGGCACGCTGCGTTACGGCGCGCGCCTGGCGGCCGAGGGGGTGCCCATCGTCACCGTGCCCAAGACGATGGACAACGACGTCTTCGGCACCGACATGTGCATCGGCTTCTCGACCGCCGTCACCCGCTCGGTCGAGGCGATCACCGCGCTGCGCACCACGGCCAGCAGCCACGAGCGGGTGCTGGTGGTCGAACTCTTCGGCCGCCGTTCGGGCGAGACCGCGCTGCTCGCCGGGCTCCTCGCCGACGCCGACCGCACGCTCATCGCCGAGGTCGCGGTCGATCCCGTCCGCCTCGCCACGCTGGTCGCCGCCGACCATGCCGCCAACCCCTCGCGCTACGCCGTCGTCGTCGTCTCGGAAGGGGCGAAGCTGACGGGCGGCGGGGAGATCGAATACGGCGAGCCCGACCCTTACGGCCGCCGCAAGCTCGGCGGGATCGGCGAGGTCCTCAGCGACGAGATCAAGGCCCGCACCGGCCTCGACACCATCGTCCAGCGCCTCGCCTACATGATGCGTTCCGGCCCGCCCGATTCGTTCGACCGGATGCTCGCCACCGCCTTTGCGACCTTCGCCATGGAGCTGGTCGAGGCCCGCGACTTCGGCAAGTTCTGCGCGGTGCAGGGCGGGCGCTATGTCGCGCTGCCCGCCGCGACGCCGGGGGCGGGCGCGCGCACGGTCGATGCCGCCGCGCTCTATGACGCCGAGGCCTGCCGCCCGCGCCTCAAGGGCATCGCCGGCCGCCCGGCCTTCCTCACCTGAGAGCCGCCATGAGCTTCCGCGCCACGCCCGCCCTTCAGCTCAACGCCGCCCTGATCGGCGTTCCCGGCGGCCGCGCGGCGCTGGCGACGCCCGCGCTCGTGGTCGAGCTGGACGTGCTGAAGCGCAACATCGCGGCGATGGCGGCGCTCTGCGCGGAGGCCGGCATCGCGCTGCGCCCGCACGCCAAGACCCACAAATGCGCGACGCTGGCGAAGATGCAGCTCGCGGCCGGGGCGGTGGGCGTGTGCTGCGCCAAGCTGGGCGAGGCGGAGGCGCTGGCCGAGGCCGGGATCGCCGACATCCTCATCACCGCGCCGGTCGTCGCCCCGCAGGCGCTGACCCGGCTGGCGGCGCTCAACGCGGCGATCGGCGGGCTGATGGTGGTCGCCGATCATCCGGCGCTGGTGCCGAAGCTCTCCGCCGCCGCGCGGGCCAGCGGCCGGGCGCTCAAGGTGCTGGTCGATCTCGATCCCGGCCTGCACCGCACCGGCATCCGCCCCGGCGAGGACGCCTATGCGCTCGCCGCGCTGATCGCCGCCGACCCGCATCTCGCCTTCGAGGGCGTGCAGTCCTATGCCGGCCAGATCATGCATATCGGCGACGCGGCCGAGCGGACGGCGAAGGCGGCGGCGGTGACGCGGCTCGTCGCCGAGGCGCGCGACGAACTGACCCGGCGCAATCTGCCGCCGCGCATCGTCACCGGCGGCGGCACCGGCACGGTGGCGATCGACCCCGAAGGCGGCGTCTTCACCGAACTCCAGGCCGGCTCCTATGTCTTCATGGACCGCGAATACAATGACGTGTGGGAGAAGGGCGGCGAGCGCGCGCCGTTCGAAACCTCGCTCTACGTCCAGACGACGGTGATCTCGGCCGCCCTGCCGCAGCTGGCGACGACCGATGCGGGCCTCAAATCCTTCGCCTGCGACGCCGGCCCGCCAAAGCTGGCGCGCGGGGCGGGGCCGAGCGCCTCGTATTTCTTCTTCGGCGACGAGCAAGGCGGCGTGCTGTGCGAGAAGGCCGGGGACCGCCCCTATGTCGGCGACGTGCTCGCCTGCGTCGTGCCGCATTGCGACCCGACCGTGAACCTCTACGACGCCCTGCATGTGGTCGAGGGCGACACGCTCGTCGCCATCTGGCCGGTCGAGGCGCGCGGCCGGGGCTTCTAACCCTCGGCCGCCCCTCAGCTGATCGTCGAGCCGCCGTCGATGACGAAGCCCTGGCCGGTGGCGAAAGCCCCGGCCTTCGAGGCGAGGAACACCGCCATGCCGGCGATCTCGTCGGGCTCGCCGATGCGGCGCAGCGGCGCGCCTGCGGTCGAGGCCTTCAGGATCTCGGGCGTTTCCCACAGATAGCGCGCGAAGTCGGTCTTGATGAGGCCGGGCGCGATGGCGTTGGCGCGGATATTGTGCGGCCCGTATTCGACCGCGATGTTGCGCGCCAGCTGGAAGTCCGCCGCCTTCGAGATGCCGTAGGCGCCCAGGATGTTCGAGCCCTTGAGGCCGCCGATGGACGAGACGATGACGATCGCCCCGTCCTTGCGGGCCTTCATTTCGGGGATGACCATGTTGCAGAGCCAGACGTTCGAACGGACGTTGGTCGCCATGATCTTGTCGAAGGCCTCGTCCGGGCAGTCGGCCATCGAGCCGGCGAAGGGATTGATCGCCGCGTTGCAGACCAGAACGTCGATCTTGCCGAGCGCCGCGCGCGTCTTGTCGACCAGCTGCTGAAGCTGTTCCTTGTAGCCGATATTGCAGGGAATGCCGATCGCCGCGCCGGGGAAGTCGGCGTTGATCTCGGCGGTGACGGCCTCGACCGCGTCGGCCTTGCGGCTGGAGACGACGACCTTCGCGCCGTGCTGCGCCATGCGATAGGCGATCGCCTTGCCGATGCCCTTGGTCGAGCCGGTGATGAGCGCGACCTTGCCGGTCAGATCGAACAGGTTCTCGGGCATCGGCGTCTCCCCACGCAGGTTCTTGCATCGGCCTCAAAGGCGGCCGGGACACTGCCGCCCCGCCGTGGCCTTGTCAAAATGACGGGTGGGGAAGGGCGCTCAGTCCTTCAGCGCCGCGTCGATGGCGGCGGCAAGCTCCGGCGCGTCCGGTTCGGTGCGCGAGCCGAACACGCCCTTCAGCGCCCCGTCCTTGCCGATCAGGAATTTGTGGAAGTTCCAGCGCGGCAGGCCCGCCTCGCCGGTCGTTTCCGCCAGCCAGAGATAGAGGGGATGCGCGCCGGGGCCGGTCACCTGGTTCTTGGAGGTCAGCGGAAAGCTGACGCCGTAGCGCATCTCGCAGAACGCCTTGACCTCGCCTTCGCTGCCCGGCTCCTGCGCCCCGAAATCGTTGGAGGGGACGCCCAGCACGACGAGCCCGTCGTCCTTGCGCGCCTCCCAGAGCGCCTGCAACCCCTTGTATTGCGGGGTGAGGCCGCAGGCCGAGGCGGTGTTCACCACCAGCACCGCCTTGCCCGCATACCCGGCGAGGTCGAGCGGCTGGCCCTCGATGGAGGTGAAACTGAAATCGTGCGCGTTGGTCATGGACTCTCCCGGGAGCTGCGCTCCTTACCCTAGGGCAACTGCGTACGTTCACCAAGGTTAACGCTCCATAAACCATCGCCGCGACAGTCTCCGGACGACGGCGGCCGCCGCGAACCGGAGGCCAGCGCCGCAGGGGACAGAATGTCGAACCTCACGGATGCGCTCGTGACGCTGTGCTGCGCCGCCGCCGGCGCTGGGGCCGCGCTCGCGACGCTGAACATGGGCGGAACCCCGGCGGTCGCCGGGGTGATGGGCATCGCCGCCTTCGGCGTCGGCTCGCAGCTTCAGAATGTCGGCATCCGCCGCCGCGACCGGCGCGCGGTGCAGCGCGAACTGATCGCCCTCAAGCGCGCCGACCTCATTCTCTCCGACCAGCTGATGCTGGCGGGCGAGCGCACCGCCGAGAGCTTCGCGAAAGCCGAGGCCGGCCAGAGCGAACGCGAGAGCAAGCTCACCGCCGAATTGAAGCTGCTCGAAACCCTGCTGCGCCAGTTCGCCGAATCGATGGTGCGCCGGGTCCAGTCGGTCGAGACCGCGCTCGCCGAAACCGCCGGCCAGACCCGCCGCCTGCACGACCGCTTGAGCGCCGGACCCGTTCCGGCCGAGGTCGCGCAATTGCCTACCCGCGACGCGGCCGACGCCGCCCGCCTGCTCGATCTGGTGCAGCGCTCGCTGATCGAGAACCGTGTCGATCTCCACGTCCAGCCGGTCGTCAGCCTGCCCCAGCGCAAGCTGCGCTTCTACGAGGCGCTGACGCGGCTGCGCACGCCGGACGGCGCGCTCATCATGCCGGCGCAATATCTTCAGGTGGCCGAGGCGCACGGCCTCATGTCGACCGTCGACAATCTGCTGCTGTTCCGCTGCGTGCAGTTCATCCGCCGCCTGACCGCCCGCCAGCGCGACGTCGGCGTCTTCTGCAACATCTCGCTCGCCTCGCTCAGCGACCTCGCCTTCTTCCCCCAGTTCGTCGATTTCATGCGCGCCCACCGCGACCTCGCCGCGCAGATCGTCTTCGAACTGCCGCAGGCCGCCTTCGACGCGATGGGACCGGCCGAGGAGCAGAACCTGAAGGAGCTGTCCTCCCTCGGCTTCGCCTTCTCGATGGACCGCGTTGCCTCGCTCGATCTCGACATCGAGGCGCTGCGCCGGCGCGGCGTGCGCTTCCTGAAAGTCTCGCCCGCCGTGCTGCTCGACCCGGCGGCGCAGCGCGGACACGGCGTCCGCCTGGAGGACCTGCACGAGATTCTCGCCCGCAACGGCGTCGCGCTGATCGGCGAGAAGATCGAGACCGAACGTCAGGTCGTGGACCTGCTCGACTTCTCGATCGACTACGGCCAGGGCTATCTCTTCGGCGAGCCGCGCCCGCTGAAGGACGACGAACCGGCGCCGCCGCGCGCCGTCGCCGCCGCCGAGGACCGGTCCGCCGCGCCGCAGACCGCCCCGGCCCAGGCCGCCGGCATGTCGGCGCTGTTCCAGGCCCGCGCCCAGCGCCGCGCCGCGGGCTGACCGCCGCCCGCCGGACGCCGCTTTCATCAAGGGACGCCCGCCTTCATCAAGGCTTGGCTTGACGCGCCCGCCCGCCTCGTGCGAGCCGCTGTTCCATTATGACGACGATCTCCGAGATCGCCTCGCTGGGCGATATCGCCGCCGGCTACGACGCCATCCTCTGCGATGTCTGGGGCGTGGTGCATGACGGCAAGTCCGCCTTTCCCGCCGCCGTCGCCGCCCTCGCAAGGTTCCGCGCCGAGCGCGGTCCGGTGCTGCTGCTGTCGAACGCGCCGCGCCCGGGCGAGTCGGTGATCGAGATGCTCGACCATCTGAACGTCCCGCGCGACGCCTATGACGGCATCCTCACCTCCGGCGACGCCACGAGAGCCGAGATGGCGCGCCGGGGCGCGGCCAGCTTCTACCACCTCGGCCCGCCGCGCGACCGTGTGGTCTGGACGGGCCTGCCGGCCGTGGAAACGAAGCTGGACGCGGCGTCGGTGCTGCTCTGCACCGGCCTCGCCGACGACGAGCGCGAAGGCCCGGACGATTACAAGGAATTGCTCGCCGCCGCGCGGGCCCGCGATCTGCCGATGATCTGCGCCAATCCGGACATCAAGGTCCATCGCGGCGCGCGGCTCATCTGGTGCGCCGGAGCGGTCGCCGCCGCCTACGAGGCGATCGGCGGCCATGTCGTCTATTTCGGCAAGCCGCACCCGCCGATCTACGCCCAGGCGCTCGCCCGGCTCGGCGATCTCGCCGGGCGGACGCTGGAGGCGACGCGCATCCTCGCCGTCGGCGACGGCATGCACACCGACATTCTGGGCGCTAACCGCACCGGCATCGACGCGCTGCTGATCTCGTCGGGCATCCATGCCGAACGCTTCGGCGCGGCCCCTGACGCCCCGGAAGCCCGGCGTGTCGCGGCGGAACTCGACGGCGAGGATTTGTTCGCCGTCGCCTTCCAGCCCCGTTTGAAGTGGTGAGTGGCTTTCGATAGGGTCCGCCGCCCTATCGCCATTCGCCATCGGAGACGCGCGTGACCGTTTACGCCGAAGACATCGAGATCGGCCAGTCGGCCAGCTATGCCCGCACCGTGACCGAGAAGGACATCGCGCTGTTCGGCGAGGCGACCGGCGACATGAATCCCGTCCATTTCGACGAGGCCTATGCCGCGACGACGCCGTTCAAGACGCGCATCGCCCACGGCATGCTGACGGCGGGCTATTTCTCCGCCGTGCTGGGCACGAAGCTGCCCGGCGCCGGGTCGGTCTATGTCGCGCAGACGCTCGCCTTCAAGGCGCCGGTGCGCATCGGCGACGCGGTGACGGCGACCTGCACCGTGACGGCGAAGGATCGCCGTCGGGTGACGCTCGCCTGCGTCGCCACGGTCGGCGAGACGGTCGTCGCCGAGGGCGAGGCGGTGCTGCTCGCCCCCGCCCGCCCCAAGGCCTGACCCTTTGATCGTCGCACGCCACTGCGACGCCTTGCCCGAAGCGGCGCGCGGCGGCGTCGTCGCCATCGGCAATTTCGACGGCGTGCATCGCGGCCATCAGGCGCTGATCGCGGCCGGGCAGGCGGAGGCGCGGGCCATCGGCGCGCCCTTCGGCGTCCTCGCCTTCGAGCCGCACCCGCAGGACTTCTTCCGCCGCCGCACCGAAAAGTTCCGCCTGACGCCCTTCCGCCCCAAGGCCGGCGCGCTGAAGGCGCTGGGCGTCGATGCGCTCTATGCGCTGCCCTTCAACGCCGCCATCGCGGCGATGACCGCGGACGCATTCATCGACGAGATTTTGGTGCGCCGCCTCGCCGTCCGCCATGTGCTGATCGGCGCCGACTTCCAGTTCGGCAAGGACCGCGCCGGCACCGCCGCGACGCTGAAGGCCGCGGGCGCGCGGCACGGCTTCGGCGTCACGATCTTCACGCCGGTCGCGGCCCATGGCGAGGCCAAGATCTCGTCCACCGACATCCGCACCGCGCTGAAGGAGGGCCGCCCGTCCGAGGCGGCGCGTCTGCTCGGCCATTGGTGGACGGTTTCCGGCCACGTCCATCACGGCGACAAGCGCGGCCGGACCATCGGCTTTCCCACCGCCAACGTCTCGCTCAAGGGCTATCTGGAACCGGCGCTCGGCGTCTATGCGGTGCGGGTGACGGCGGGCGAGGGGCGCTTCGACGCGGTCGCCAATTTCGGCCGCCGCCCCACCTTCGACAAGCAGGACACGCTGCTGGAAGTGCATCTCTTTGACTTCGCGGGCGATCTCTACGGCCGTCAGGTCGATGTCGCCTTCGTCGGCTATATCCGCCCCGAGCGCCGCTTCGACGGGCTGGAGAGCCTCAAAGCCCAGATCCAGGCGGACGGGGCCGAGGCCCGCCGCATCCTCGCCGCCACCGAAGGCGTGCCGCCGCTTTGACTCCACGGAATCCGGCCTGTTACAAGCCGCCCATGGACCGCTTCGGCCGCCTCGCGCTGCGAATTACCGGCCCGGCCGCGCTCTGACGCCGGCCGGGGAGCACCCGCACGCCCTTATCGCCAGCCCTTCAAGGACAGACCCCAGATCAGGGTCGCACGCCTCACATGACCGACAGCCCGAAGCCCGAAAAGAAGCCGAACCCCTACAAGGACACCGTCTTCCTGCCCAAGACCGCCTTCCCGATGAAGGCGGGTCTGCCCAAATCCGAACCCGAATGGCTCGCCCGCTGGAAGGCGACCGACCTCTACGCCCGCCAGCGCGCGGCGGCGAAGGACCGTCCGCTGTTCGTGCAGCATGACGGCCCGCCCTACGCCAACGGCAACATCCATCTCGGCACCGCCTTCAACAAGATCCTCAAGGACTTCGTCTCGCGCTCGCAGAACATGCTGGGCCGCAACGCGCCTTACGTGCATGGCTGGGACTGCCACGGCCTGCCGATCGAGTGGAAGGTCGAGGAGCAGTATCGCGCCAAGGGCAAGAACAAGGACGACATCCCGGTTTCCGAGTTCCGCGCCGAATGCCGCGCCTTCGCCAGCCACTGGCTGGACGTGCAGCGCGGCGAGTTCCGCCGCCTCGGCGGCACCGGCGACTGGGACCATCCCTACACGACGATGGACTATCGCGCCGAGGCGCGCATCGTCGGCGAATTGCTGACCTTCGCCCGCCACGGCCTGCTCTATCGCGGCTCCAAGCCGGTGATGTGGTCGCCGGTCGAGCGCACCGCGCTCGCCGAAGCCGAGATCGAATACCACGACAAGAACTCGCCCCAGATCTGGGTGAAGTTCCCGGTCGTGAAGGGGCCTGAGGCGCTTCTCGGCGCCCGCGTCGTCATCTGGACGACGACGCCCTGGACCATCCCCGGCAACCGCGCCGTCTCGTATTCGCCGTCGATCGCCTATGGCGTCTATGAGGCCGAAGGCCATGGACGGCTGGTGGTCGCCGACAATCTGGCCGGGCAGATGGCCAAGGACGGCGGCGTCGCCTTCGTTCGCGTCGCCGACGCCCCGGCGCTCGATGGCGTCGTGCTCGCCCATCCCTTCCGCGGCCACGGCTACGATTTCGACGTGCCGCTGCTCTCCGGCGAGCACGTCACCGACGACACCGGCACCGGCTTCGTCCACACCGCGCCCGGCCATGGCGTCGACGACTACGAGGTCTGGCTGAAGTCCGGCCGCTCGTCCAAGGACATCCCCGACACGGTCGGGCCTGAGGGCGAATATCTCGCCCACGTGCCGCTCTTCGCGGGCCTTAAGATCCTCAAGGACGACGGCAAGGACGGACCCGCAAACGCCGCGGTGATCGAGAAGCTGAAGGAAGCCGGCGCGCTCTTCGCGTCGGGCCGCTTCCAGCACTCCTATCCGCACTCCTGGCGCTCGCGCGCGCCCATCATCTTCCGCAACACGCCGCAATGGTTCGCGCCGATGGACAAGCCCTTCGCCATCCCCGGCGAGGCGGGCGCGGCCAGGACGCTGCGCCAGCGCGCGTTGGAGTCGATCGATGCGACGGCGTTCTTCCCCGAACAGGGCCGCAACCGCCTGCGCTCGATGGTCGAGACGCGGCCCGACTGGGTGCTCTCGCGCCAGCGCGCCTGGGGCGTGCCGCTGACGCTCTTCGTCCACAAGACGACCGGCGAGATCCTGGTCGACGAGGCGGTCAACGCCCGCATCCTCGCGGCGGTCGAGGCGGAAGGGGCCGACGCCTGGTATGTGCGCGACCCGCAGGACTTCCTGGGCGACGCCTACGCCGCCGCCGACTACGAGCAGGTGAAGGACATCCTCGACGTCTGGTTCGATTCCGGCTCCACCCACGCCTTCGTGCTCGACGAGCCGATCGAGCCGGGCTGGACCAAGGGCTGGCCGGCCGATCTCTACCTCGAAGGCTCCGACCAGCATCGCGGCTGGTTCCAGTCCTCGCTGCTGCAGGGCTGCGGCACGCGCGGCCGCGCGCCCTTCCGCGCGATCATGACCCACGGCTTCATCGTCGACGGCAAGGGCCTGAAGATGTCGAAGTCGCTTGGCAACACGATCTCGCCGGTCGATGTATGCAACGAGCAGGGCGCCGACATTCTGCGCCTGTGGGCGGCGAGCGCCGACTACGGCATGGACCCGCCGCTCGACAAGACGATCCTGGCGGGCAGCGCCGAGGCCTATCGCAAGCTGCGCAACACGCTGCGCTATCTGCTGGGCGCGCTCGACGGCTATACGGCCGCCGAGGCGGTCGCCCCGGCCGACATGCCCGAGCTCGAGCGCTACATGCTCCACCGCCTCGCCGAGGTGGAGGACGAGGTGCGCGCCGGCTACGCCTCGTTCGACTTCATCCGCGTCTCCAAGGCGGTCGGCGTCTTCGCCACCAACGACCTTTCGGCGTTCTATTTCGACGTCCGCAAGGACGCGCTCTATTGCGACGCGCCCTCCAGCCTGCGCCGCCGGGCGAGCCGCACGGTCATGGACCTGACTTTCCACGCGCTCGTCACCTGGCTTGCGCCGATCGTTCCGTTCACCGCCGAGGAAGCGTTCCTGACCCGCTTCCCCAGCGAGACCGACAGCGTCCATCTGCGTACCTTCTGGACCGCGCCTCAGGGCAGCCGCGACGCGGCGCTCGCCGCCAGGTGGGAGCGCATCCGCACGCTCCGCCGCGTCGTCACCGGCGCGCTCGAAATCGCCCGCCGCGACAAGACGATCGGGGCGAGCCTCGAAGCCGCGCCGACGCTCTCTCTTGCCGATCCCGCCGACGCGGCGCTGCTTCAGGGCGTCGATCTCGCCGAGATCGCCATCACCTCCGCCGCCCATGTCGCGGCCGGACCGGCGGGCGAGGGCAGCTTTGCGCTCGAGGACGTGCCGGGGGCCTGGGTCAGCTTCGCCAAGGCCGAGGGCGGCAAATGCGTGCGCTGCTGGCGCGTGCTGCCGGAAGTCGGGTCCGAGGCCGACCACCCCGAACTCTGCGGCCGCTGCGCCGAGGCGGTGCGTCTTCTGCCGCCGGCCGGGGAGGGGGCGTGACCGCCGCCGCCCGCCGGTCGCACCGCTTCGCCGCCTTCGGCCTCGCCGTCGCGGCCCTCGTCTTCGCCGCCGACCAGGCGTCGAAGGCCTGGGTCCTCTACGGCCTCCGCTTCATCGACTGCCCGGTCTGCGCGCCGGTCGAGATCGCGCCCTTCTTCGACCTGACGATGGTCTGGAACCGGGGCATTTCCTACGGCCTGCTGCCGGCGGGCAGTCCGCTCGGGGTCTGGTTGCTGATCGGCTTCTCGCTGGGCATGAGCGTGGTCCTGACCTGGTGGCTGTTCCGGGCGGAGGGCCGCTGGCTCGCCCTCGGCCTCGGCCTGGTGGTCGGGGGGGCGCTCGGGAATGTGATCGACCGCTTCGTTTATGGCGCGGTGGCCGACTTTTTCCATTTCCACGCCTTCGGTAAATCTTGGTATGTCTTCAACGTCGCGGACGCCGCCATCGTGATGGGTGTGGTGGGCATTCTGATCGACGCCCTGTTTATCGCCCGGCCCGCCAAGGCGCCGGAACTGGAAGGTGTCTCCGACGATGCGCGTTAGTCTGACCCCGTCGAAATTCGCTTTGGCCGCCGCCCTCATCGGCGCGGCCGCCGCCCTCAGCGCCTGCGACACGGTGTCGGAGGCGATGGGCATCGGCAAACTGCCGCCCGACGAATACGCGGTCGCCCCGCGCCGCCCGCTCGCCATGCCGCCCGATCTCGAACTGCGCGCGCCGCAGCCGGGCGCCCCGGCCGCCGCCGACATCGACGCGCGCTCGGTCGCCGCGCAGGCGCTGGCGACCTCCGGCCAGAACGCCGGTGAAACCCCGGCCGCCCCGCCGCCCGAGACCGACGAGTCGGGCCGCGTGATGACCACCACCCCGCCGACGGGTCAGTAAGCGGTGGCCGGCCGCATCCTGACGCGCGGGCGGGCGCTCGCGCTCGCGGCCGCTTTCCTCGTCGCGCCCGCCGCGGCCGAGGACGATGCCTTCAAGGCGCACGAGTTCAGCCTCGCCAACGGCATGCAGGTGGTCGTCATCCCCGACCACCGCGCCCCCGTCGTCACCCATCAGGTGTGGTTCCGCACCGGCAGCACCGACGATCCGCGCGACGCCGGCGGCATCGCGCATTTCTTCGAGCACCTGATGTTCCGCGGCACGCCCAAGGTGCCCGACCAGCAGTTCGACGCGATCGTCACCCGCAACGGCGGCCAGAACAACGCCAACACCTCCTACGACCGCACCGTCTATTACGAGCGCGTCGCCAAGGACCGGCTCGGCCTGATGATGGAGCTGGACGCCGACCGGATGGCGAACCTGATCATCGACGACGCGACGGTGACCTCCGAGCGCCAGGTGATCCTCGAGGAGCGCAACCAGCGCACCGACAACAATCCCGAGAGCCTTTTCTGGGAGCAGATGCAGGCGACGCTCTATGTCGCCCATCCCTACGGCATTCCGGTGATCGGCTGGCGCAGCGAGATCGAGGGCCTGACGACCGAGGAGGCGCGCAGCTTCTACGACGCCCATTACGGCCCCAACAACGCAATCCTCGTGGTCGCGGGCGACGTCACGGTCGACGAGGTGAAGGCGCTCGCCGAGCAGTATTACGGTCCGCTGCCGGCCCGCACGCTGGCGCCCCGCGTCCGCCCGCAGGAGCCGCCGCCGATCGCCGCCCGGCGCGTCGCGATGCGCGATCCGCGCGTCGCGGTGCCGACCTTCGCGCGCTTCTATCTCGCGCCCAGCTACACCTCCGCCAAGGACGGCGAGGCCTATGCGCTGCAGGTCATGGCCTATGTGCTGGCCGGTTCGGGCGACACCTCCCGGCTCGGCCTCGCGCTGGTGAAGGGGTCGAAGATCGCGACCTCGATTTCCTCCTGGTATGACGGCGACGGCCTCGACGACCGCATGGTCGGCCTCTACAGCCAGCCCGCCGACGGCAAGAGCGCCGCCGAGCTGGAAGCCGCGGTCGATGCGGAACTCGCCAAGTTCCTCGCCGAAGGACCGAGCGAGGAGGAAATCGCCCGCGCCAAGAGCGTCCTCGTCGCCAACGCCATCTATGCCCGCGACAGTCAGGAAGGCATGGCGAACTATTACGGCGAGGGGCTGGCGGAGGGCCTGACCGTCGCCGATCTCGACGCCTGGGCCGATCGCATCCAGGCCGTCACCGCCGATCAGGTGAAGGCCGTCGCCGCCAAATATCTTACGCCCGCCCGCTCGGTCACCGGCATTCTCGAACCCGAAGCCGCTCCCGCCGAACCCGCCGCCGGAGGCCAGCCATGAGCCTGCTCGCCCGTTCGGCCGCAATCCTCGCCGGGGCGCTCGCGCTGCTCTGGCCGGCGGCGGCCATGGACATCCAGTCGGTCAGAAGCCCCGGTGGCATCGAAGCCTGGCTGGTGGAGGAACACGGCCTGCCGATCATCTCGATCGAGGCCGGTTTCGACGGCGGCGCGCGGCCTATCCCGACGGCAGGCGGCGGCTTCGGCAAGCCGGCCTCACGCTGATGAACAGGCGCGGCATCGACATCCTGCACCGTGCTCGCCCAGGAAGAAGATGGTGCACGGCAGACCAGCTTGGCGGCCTGGGCCAGGACGACGCCTTCATCGGTCGTTGACGACGCTGACCGCCAACAAGGCGGACGCCTTCGAACGATGCGCCGCCTCGCCGTCGCCAGCCCGCGCTTCGTCAGGAAGCGATCGACTGATGAAGGCGCAGATGCCTGCATGAAGAAAGAGGCCGACGAGATCCAGTTCACCGCCGAACACCTGGTCGGAACGCGCCTTCCCCGGCCACCAAGGCCGCCGCGTCAGCGGCACCGCCGAATCGCTCGCCGCCGGGGACCCGCGACGACACCGTCGGATTTCCGCGGTACCGCGCCTGGCCAAGGACTACGAAGGTCAAGGCCGGCGACATCTCGGCCGCCGAACTCGGCCGCTGCTCGACATGCTGTTCGCCGCCATCCCGGCGACCCGCGCCGCACCGATCCGGGCGAGGCGGCGATGCAGAACGGCGGCAAGTCGAGATCGTCGACCACGACATCCCGCAGAGCGTCGTCGTCTTCGGCGCGCCGGGCCTCAAGATGACCGATCCCGACTACCGGCGGCGCAGGTCATGAACTACGTCATGGGCGGCGGCGGCTTCGCCTCGCGCATGATGAAGGAAGGCGCGTCAAGCGCGGCCTCGCCTACGGCCCTATACCGGCCTTGCGGGCTACCGCTTCGCCGACACGCTGACCGGCACGGTCGGCACCGACAATGCCCGCGTGAAGGACACGATCGACATTACCAAGGCCGAGATCGTGAAGATGCGCGACGGCGGCGTGACCGACGAGGAACTCGCCGACGCCAAGGCCTATCTCACCGGCTCCTACGCGCTCGGCTTCGACTCCAACGCCAAGATCGCCGACCGGCTGCTCGGCCTCTATCTCGCCGGTTTCGACACCGGCTACGTCAACCGCCGCAACAGCGAGATCGAGGCGGTGACCAAGGATCAGGTGACCGCCGTCGCCAAGCGGCTGCCTGAACTGGACGCCTTCTACTGGGTGGTCGTCGGCAAGCCCCAGGGCCTGCAATAGCGGCGAGGTGGGCGTGCCGTTCTCATCCTGAGGCGCGATCCGAAGGATCGCGTCTCGAAGAGCCACGGCGTTTCCCCGCGTCCCCGAACGCTCTA
Source organism: Alphaproteobacteria bacterium (assembly GCA_046348585.1). Taxonomy (GTDB): domain Bacteria; phylum Pseudomonadota; class Alphaproteobacteria; order Micropepsales; family Micropepsaceae; genus JADZAI01. Next base: position 264,230 of record JAXMDZ010000002.1, on the reverse strand, counting down.
AACTCGCGCCATGACTCTCCCCTACGTCCAGGATCTCCGCCATTGCTTCCCGGCCCAGTCCGGGCCGCATCCGCTCGGCCACGAGGCCTATGAGGCCCATCTGGCGGCGCTGAAGCCGCATCTCCAGGCGCGCGACAGCGCCCGGGCCGGCGGCCAGCCGCTCTACGGCCTGTCCGCCGCCGCGACGATCTCGCCGTCGCCGAACCGGTGGTCGGCGCATCTGCTGAAGAACACGACCGACCTCTGCCTTCTTGGCGTCGGCGGCTCCGGCCTCGGGGCGCAGGCGGTGGCGCAGCTCAAGGGCTGGCGCACCCCCGGCGTGATGGATCGCATCGGCGACATGCGCTTCCACGTCTTCGACAATCTCGACGGCGCGACCTTCGCCCACGCGCTGACGGCGCTCGATCTGAGGACCACCCGATTTCTCGTCGTCTCCAAGTCCGGCTCGACCGGCGAGACGATGATGCAGGCCCTCGCCGCCGCCGAGGCGCTGAAGGCGGCGGGCGGCGGCAAATATCTCGCCCAGCATTTCGCCGTGCTGACCGAGCCGACCGCCAACAACCCGGCCCGCAAATTCGCCGAGGAGATCGGCGCGCCGGCGCTCGACCATCCGCTCGACATCGGCGGGCGCTATTCGGTGCTGACGCTGGTCGGTCTGCTGCCCGCCCTGCTGCTGGGCCTCGACGCCGCCGCCTTCCGCGAGGGGGCCGAGGCGGTGTGGGACCGCGTCCTCGCCGCCGACGACGCTGAGCCGGTCGCCGGCGCGGCCCTCGCCATCGCGGCGGCCGATACTGTTCGGCGAGCTGGTGTTGATGCCCTATGGCGATCGCTTCGACCGCTTCTGGGCCTGGTGGCGCCGGGCTCTGGGCGGAAAGCGTCGGCAAGGACGGCAAGGGCCTGGCGGCCTCGACCGCGCTCGGCCCGGTCGACCAGCACAGCCAGCTCCAGCTCTATCTCGACGGCCCCAATGTGCGCGCCTTCACCGTGCTGTCGGCGGCGCAGAGCGGCGAGGGCCGTCCCGACGTCGCCTTCGCCGAGCGCCTCGGCGTCGGCTATCTCGGCGGCCACGCGCTCGGCGATCTCGCCTGCGCAGACCCGGGCGACCGCCGAAACGCTCGCCCTGGCGCGGCCGCCCGGTCCGCACCATGAGCGTCGAGAAGCCGGACGAACGCGCCATGGGCGCGCTCTTCATGCACTTCATGCTCGAAACCATCCTCGCCGCCCGCCTGATGGAGGTCGATCCGCTCGACCAGCCGGCGGTCGAGGAAGGCAAGGGCTGGCGCGCGCCTATCTGGCGCAGGCCCGCGCCGGATGACCATTCGCCGGCTCAGCGAAGGCACGATCAACCGCATCGCCGCGGGCGAGGTGATCGAGCGCCTGGCCGCGGCGGTGAAGGAACTGGTCGAAAACGCGCTCGACGCCGGGGCGCGGCGCACGGAGATCAAGCACGCCGGCGGCGGCCTGACGCTGATCCGCGTCGCCGACGACGGCAAGGGCATGGCTGACGAGGACCTGTCGCTCGCGGTGCTGCGCCACGCGACCTCGAAGCTGCCCGTCGCCGCCGACGGCGCCGACGACCTCACCGAGATCGCCACGCTCGGCTTTCGCGGCGAGGCGCTGGCCTCAATCGGATCGGTCGCCCGCCTCACCATCGACAGCCGCACGGCCGGGAGCGCGGAGGCCTGGCGGCATCGCGGTCGACGGCGGCGCGACCGGCGCGCTGCAGCCGGTCGCCTTCCCCGGGGGCCGGCGGCCACGGCACGCGGGTCGAGGCGCGATCTCTTCTGCGACGCCCGCGCGCCTCAAGTTCATGAAATCGCCGCGCACCGAATCGCAGGCCGTCGCCGACACCGTGAAGCGCTCGCCATGGCCGCGCCCGAAGTCGCCTTCCGCCTGGAGGACGAGGGCCGCACGATCCTCGACCTGCCGGCCGAACGGCCCGGCCCCGACGGCTGGCTCGCCCGCATCGCGGCGATCCTCGGCCCCAGCTTCCGCCCCAACGCGCTCGGCTTCGACATCGCCAAGACCGAAGCGCGGGTCTTCGGCTTCGCGGGCGTGCCGACCTTCAACCGGGGCAACGCCCAGCACCAGTTCCTGTTCGTCAACGGCCGCGCCGTGAAGATCGCCTGCTGACCGGCGCGTGCGCGGCGCCTATGCCGATTTCGGCGCATGATCGCTGCTGCCGTCGTCTTCGTGGAAACCGCGCCGCCGATGTCGACGTCAACGTCCATCCGGCGAAGGCCGAGGTGCGATCCCGCGACGGCCCTCGGTGCGCGGCCTCATCGTCAACGCGCTGCGCCAGACGCTGGAGCGCGCCGGACACCGCGCCGCGACCACCGTGTCGGCCTCCGTGGTCGAGGCCTTCCGCACGCCCTCGCTGCCGCCGCAACCGGCCTTTCCGGCCTCTACGGCCTGCTGCCGCCGCGCGCCGGTCTGGCGGAGACGGCCTTGGTCAAGGCCGCGCCGCCGCCGCCCGCCGAAGTGCTGGAGATGGTGCGCGACTTCAAGCCCTGCCGCGCGGGTGGCGGGCGAGGCGGCGGGCGAGCTTCGCTATCCGCTCGGCGTCGCGCGAGCAGTGCACAACACCTATGTCGTCGCCGAAACCGAAGACGGCCTCGTCATCGTCGATCAGCACGCGGCGCACGAACGCCTCGTCTACGAGAAGATGAAGGCGGCGCTCGCCGAGGGCGGCGCAGCGCTGATGCTGCTGACGCCGGAGATCGTCGAACTCGATCCCGCCTCGGCCGAGCGCGTTCTTCAGCATGCGGACGATCTCGCCCGGCTCGGCCTGGTGGTCGAGGATTTCGGCCCCCGGCGCGCTGGCGGCAGACGCCCGCGCTGCTCGGCGACGCCGACGTGCAAGGCCTGTCCGCGACCTCGCCGACGAGATCGCCGAACACGGCCAGGCCTTCGGCCTGAAGGAAAGGCTGGACGAGATCTGCGGCACCATGGCCTGCCACGGCCTGGTGCGCGCAGGCCGCCGCCTCACGGCGGAGGAGATGAACGCGCTGCTCCGCGAGATGGAGGCGACGCCGCATTCGCCAGTGCAACCACGGCCGCCCGACCTATGTGGAACTGAAGCTCGCCGACATCACCGGTTGCCTGGGCGGCGCTGAGCGTCACCCCGCCTTCAGCGTCGTCACCCGCGTCTCGCCATAGACGCGGTCGTCCAGCGTCTCGAAGCCTTCCACCGCAAGCCCCGGCTCGTCCGCCGCTGTCTCGGCGACGATCAGCGCGTTCGGCGCCAGCCAGCCGCCCCGCCGCGCGCTCGCCAGCGCCTTCCTCGGTCAGGCTCCTGCGATAGGGCGCGTCGCAGAAGACGAGCCCGAACGGCCCGCCCGCATTGCCCGGCATCGGCCCCAGATCGGTCGCGGTCGTGCCCAGATCTTGGTCGCCCCGGTCAGGCTCAGCGCCTCGACATCCTCGCGCTGCAGGGCGCGGCTGTCGGCGTCGGCATCGACGAAGAGGCACCATTTCGCCCCCGCGAGATCGCCCGCAGCCGAGCGCCCTCGTCCCGGCGAAGAGGTCGAGCACCCGCGCCTCCAGCGTGAAGCCGATGCCGAAATCGTTGTGGGCGAGGATGTTGAAGAGGCTCTTGCGCACCCGGTCGGAGGTCGGGCGGCGCGCAGATCGGCGGGCGCAGACCAGCCCCTTGCCGCGCAGCCGTCCGCCGACGATGCGCATCAGCGCGGCGTCCGGGCTTGGGTCCCCGCGTGTCCTTCGCGCCCGGCCCGTCGCGCCGCGTCGGACCCTTGTGCACCGGCTGCCGCGCGGCGGCGCGCCATGGCCGCCGGGCTTGCCCCGCTCGCGCTCGGGGCCGCTGCGTGTCCAGCGCGTGCGGCGTGCGCTCGGCCCGCTCGCGGACGGGGCGCGGGGCCACCCTGCACTGGCGGCCGCGACCGGGGCGATCGCCCGCGGCGTCTCGGCGCCGGCCATGCGGCTCGGGTTCTGGCGGAGGCCGAGCTGTTCCTTCAGCACCTTGCCGCTCACCTCCGCGACTTCCCCTCGCCGAGATCGCCCAGCTGGAACGGCCTCGTAGGGCGACGCGGATGAGCCGCGACCTTCAGCCCCCAGATGCTCGAACACCTTGCGCACTTCGCGGTTCTTGCCTTCGCGCAAGGAAACCATCGCCCACGAGTTCGCCCCTTGAGCGTTCCAGCACCGTCCGATGGGGCCGTAGCGCACGCCGTCGGCGGTGATCCTGTGCTTCCAGCTTGTCGAGTTCGTCCTGGCCGACATTGCCGAAGAAGCGCACGCGGTAGCGGCGCAGCCAGCCGGTCTCCGGCAGTTCCAGCCGGCGGGCGAGCGCCCCGTCATTGGTCAGCAGCAGCAGGCCTTCCGAAGTGAGGTCCAACTGCCCGACCGAGATCACCGCGGCATCCCCGGCGGCAGGCTGTCGAACACGGTCAACCGCCCCTTCTCGTCGCGGTGAGTGGTCACCAGGCCCGGCGGCTTGTGCATAGCGCCACAGCCGTGTCGGCTCTGCCCCGGCCACGACCTTGCCGTCGACCTGGATGATCGCCCCCGGCGGCACCTTGAAGGCGGGGTGGTCAGCGTTTCGCCCCCGACTTTCACCCGGCCCTCGGCGATCATCTTCTCGGCGTCCCGCCGCGAGGCGACGCCCGCCCGTGCCAGCACCTTCGCGATGCGCTCGCCGCCGTCCGGCGCTTCCGTCTTGCTCTCGTCCGTCATGGCGCGCTTGTAGCAGAGGATCGCGGCCTTGTTCATCGCCGCCGTCTTCGTCCCCAGCAGACTTCGCCCATGACCACCGACCCGCACGACCCGATGCACATCGCCATGATCGCCGCCTTCGGCGCCGCCGCCGCCCGGGGGAGGTCCCGGTGGGGGCGGTACGGTCGGGCCGGACGGCAAGATCGTCGCTCAGGCCGGCAATCGCACGCTCGAACTGAAAGACCTCGACCGCCCATGCCGAGATGCTGGCGATCCGCGAGGCGGCCGCGGCGCTGAACAACGAGCGGCTGACCGGCTGCGACCTCTATGCGTGACGCTGGAGCCCTGCGCGAGGGGCGATCTCGTTCGCCCGCATCCGCACCCTCCATTTCGCGGCGTCAGACCCCAAGATGGGCGGCGTCCTCCATGGCGGGTGCCTGAGCAGCCGACCTGCCATCACCGGCCGGAAATCGAGCAGGGCCATCTCGCCCACGCCTCGGCCGATCTGCTCAAGGCTTCTTCGCGCCCGGCGCGGTTGACCGGCCTCGCCGCCCCGGCGAACAGGCGCAGCAATTCGGCCCGCATCCACTGGCTGCCCGGATCGCTCTCGGCGTTGCGGTGCCAGTAGAGCAGCGACTCGACGGTCGGGGCGGGGAAGGGCAGTTCCTTGATCGTCACGTCCTGTCCTTCGGCGAGCAGCGCCGTGGCGCGCAGGCGAAGATCGCTCGTCCTCACCACCTCCATCGCCATCTGGAAGGTCGGCACACGCAGCGCCATCGAGGGCGCGCGGCCCAACTGGGCGAGCGCCGCCTCGATCAGCGTCCGGCCCGCGCCGCCGCCCTGATATGGCGATCTGGCGCAGCGCCACGAAGCGCTCCAGCGTCATCGCCCCGCGCCCCGCCGGATGGCCGCGCCGCGGCACGCAGACATAACGGTCGGCGATCAGCGGCGCGCTGGACAGGTCGGACCGCGCCATCTGCGGAATGTCGATGGCGAGGTCGAGCGTCCCGGCCGCCAGTTCCGGCGCGATCTCGGCCCGATCGACCAGATGGCACTGCACCTGGACATGCGGTGCCGCCGCCGCCAGCCGCCGCGCGCCAGGGCCGGCAGCAGCATGGCGGCCGAGGTGTCGCGCAGGGCGATGTGGAAGACGCGGTCCGAAATCGCCGGATCGAAGGCGGTGCGCTGGTCGAGCCTGCTGCGCAGCTCTCGGCGAGCGCCTGGCGCATCGGGCCGATCAGGCTCTGCGACACCGCGGTCGGGACCATCGCGCCGCCGCGCCTCTCGAACAGCGGATCGCCGAAGGTCGCGCGCAGCCTGCGAGCGCATTGCTCACCGCCGGCTGGGTGACGCTCAGGATGTCGGCTGCCCGCGTCAGATTGCGCTCGGCATAGATCGCCTCGAACGCGACGAACAGGTTGAGATCGATCCCGGTCAGTTTCAGGCGGAAGGGGCGGCGGCCATCTTCATCACCGTTCGTGATGATGGACATTCACACAAACTTCCGCCGAGAAGCCTGCTCGGCTACTCAGTCAGATCCGGCGCCCCGGCGGGTTGCGCTGGCGCGTGCGCCGCACGCGGGTCTAGAGTTCGCGCCGTCACGGCAAGGTTCGGCGAGAAACCAAGGGAGAGAGCCATGAATTTCGAGCACACGGCGAAGGTGAAGGATCTGATCGCCAGGGTCAGCGACTTCATGGACCGCTACGTCTATCCGGCCGAGGAGACCTACAACGCCGAGATGGCGGCCGCCCGCAAGGCCGGCAATCCCTGATCGTCGAAGGTGTTGAGGAAATGAAGGAGAAGTTGCGGGCCGCGGGCCTGTGGAACCTTTTTCCTGCCCGAAAGCCATCTGGGCGGCGGCCTCACCAATCTCGAATACGCCCCGCTCGCCGAGATCATGGGTCGGTGTCGGCTTCGCCTGGAGGTCTTCAACTGCTCGGCCCCCGACACCGGCAACATGGAAGTCTTCGAGCGCTACGGCGCCGACTGGATGAAGGAGAAATACCTCGCCGCTGCTCGCCGGCGAGATCCGCTCCGCCTTCATCATGACCGAACCGGCCGTCGCCTCGTCCGACGCCTCGAACATCGAGAGCGCGCATCGAGCGCAAGGGCGACAAATACGCCATCAACGGCCGCAAATGGTGGTCCTCGGGGGTCGGCGATCCGCGCTGCAAGGTGATGATCGTGATGGGCAAGACCGACCCGTCGGCCGACAAATACCGCCAGCAGAGCCAGGTCGTCGTGCCGATGGACGCCAAGGGCGTCGAGATCGTCCGCATGCTCCCCTGCTCCGGCTATGACGACGCCCTGCACGGCCACGGCGAGATCACCAGCATGTCGAGGTGCCGGTCGAGAACGTCATCCTCGGCGAGGGCCGCGGCTTCGAGATCGCCCAGGGCCGCCCGGGCCGGGCCGCATCCACCACTGCATGCGCACCATCGGCGTCGCCGAGCGGGCGCTGGAGAGCATGTGCAAGCGCCTGCTCACCCGCGTCGCCTTCGGCAAGAAGATCGCCGACCATTCGGTGGAACAGCGTGTCGCCGACGCCCGCATCAATATCGAGATGACGCGCCTGCTCTGCCTGAAGGCCGCCGACATGATGGACAAGGCCGGCAACAAGGTCGCCCGCACCGATCGCGATGATCAAGGTGGCGGCCCTCAGCATGGCGCTGAAGGTCATCGACGACGCGATCCAGGCCTGGGGCGGGCCGGCGCCGCCACCGATCCCGGCCTCGCCAAGATGTATGCCGGCCAGCGCACGCCGTGCTCGCCGACGGTCCGACGAGGTTCACGCCCGCACCATCGCGCGTCTGGAATACGGCAAATATGCCGGCCAGATGCTGAAGGCCGCCGCGGAACAATCCGCCGCAGGGCGCCGCTCTCGAAGGCCCCGGCTGACGCCGGGGCCTTTGTCTTGCGCCTTGCCCCCGGCGGCGAACCTGTTGCGCTCCGCCCCGAGGGCCGGACATGACCGGACGACCGGCGGCCGCGCCGCCGCACTTCATCGAGCTGCGCGTCGAGCAGGCGGCGCATCTCTTCGATACGCCTGATCCCTTTCCGGTGCCGGGCCCGCGATCTCGCCTGCAATGTCGACGAGTTGTCGTCGGCTGGGCGCGCGAGCTGCCGCCGGGCGCCGCTGCGCCTCGTCGTCCACATGCCGGCTGCCGCCTGCGGTTCCGGTGAGCGCGAGATGCTGCAAAGCGCCTTCGCGCGCTATTACGCCGAACGGGCGGAGATGGTGGGGATGGACCTGAAGGAGCTGTTCCGCGTCGGCCGCCGCTCTTCGCTGGCGATCGGGGTGGGGGCGCTCGCCGTTGCCATCGCCGGCGGCCAGCCTACTGCGGCGCTGGCCGGGCAGGGCTATGTGGCGCGGGTGGCGACCGAAGGCCTTCATCTCCGGCTGGGTCGCCAATTGGCGGCCCGTCGAGATTTTTCTCTACGAATGGTGCCGCTGGCGCAACGGCGGCGTCTGCTCCGTCGCCTCGCCGCCGCCCTGGTCGAGCTGCAGCCGGCCTGAGTGCGCGCCCGCCCGTTCAGGCGGCCGCGGCGACCTGCGCGGCGGGTGTGATGACGGTCACGGTGGTGCCGCGGCCCGGCGTCGACCCTCGATCTTCAGATCGCCGCCATGGAGCTGGCCAGCGAGCGCACCAGCGCGAGACCGAGGCCGGTGCCGGCCTTGGCGAGATTGCTGTCCTGCGTCGCCTGCTCGAACGGCTTGCCCAGCCGGGGCAGGTCGGCGGCCGGAATGCCGATGCCGGTATCGGCGACCGACAGCAACACCTTGTCGCCCTGGACGCGCCGTCGCCACGGTGATGCGCGCCGCGCGGCGTGAATTTGATGGCGTTCGACAGCAGGTTCAGCAGGATCTGCTTCACTGCGCGCTTGTCGGCCATGACGGTCGTGTCCGAGGCGATGTCGGCCTCGACGCTGAGGCCCTGAAGGTCGGCCTTCTGCTTCATCAGCCGCGCGCAGGCCCTGGCCGCTTCCGCGGCGTTGAAGGACTCGGGCGACAATTCGAAGCGGCCCGATCTTCGACATGTCGAGAATGTCGTTGGTGAGGTCAGCAGCAGCGTGCCGGATTCGTGGATCAGCTCAAGGAATATTCCTTGTTGCGCGGCCCCAGCGGCCCGAAGAGCAGCTTCAGCATGTCCGAGAAGCCGATGATGGCGTTCAGCGGCGTGCGCAGCTCGTGCCGGCTCATCGTCGCGAGGAAAGCGCGACTTGGTGCAGTTCGCCGATTCGGCCATTTCGCGGGCCTTGTTGATCTCGGCCTCCGCCGCCTTGCGCACGCTCACGTCGCGCGAAACGGTGATGATCGTGGACGCGCCCGGTCAGCGGGTCGCCGACCGAACGGCAGACGGATTCGATCCACAGGACGCGGCCGTCCTTGTGCTTCATCCGCATGGTGATCGTCTTGGTCGTGCCGGGGCGCAGCAATTCGCGGTGCGCGCGGGCGAGATCTGGCGGTCTTCCTCGTGGATGATCTTCACGAAGGGTGACCCAGCATGTCCGGCCGCGTCGTAGCCCAGCATGCGCGTCAGGGCCGGCGAGCAATAGAGCACGTTCATCGCCGTATCGTGGCGGCAGATGAGGTCGGTCGCTTCCTCGGTCAGCACGCGGAGGCGTCCATCGCCGCGCAGCTGCTCCTCGGCTTCGACCCGACCGCCGTGATGTCGGTGACGATCCCGACATGGCGATCATCGTGCCGTTCTCGTCGGTCTCGGTGTCGCCGCTGATCTCCAGATGGCGCTCGGCGCCGTCGGGCCGCACGATGCGGTAGCGCAGATAGTAGGCCCAGGGCCATCACCACGCTGTCGATCGCGGTCTTGAGGATTTCCTTGTCGTCCTCGTGGGCGAGGGCGATGAGGCCGTAGGGGATGCGCGGCTTTTCGGAGTCGAGCCCGAGAATGCGATAGAGGCCGGGCGACCAGGCAGGCATGTCGTCGCCGATCGACCAGCGGAACGAACCCATCCCGGCCTTGCGCTCGGACAGCGATACGCGCGCCTCCAGGCTGGAGAGCCGTTCGATGGCCTCTTCCTTGGTTAGCGCAGACAGGTCCGCGAAGCGCTGTAAACAGCACGATGAAGCCCCACACCGGCCGGATTTTCCGGCTCTTGTGCGTCATCCTGGGCAGGAACGTTTAAGGCTCCTTTGTGGCATTCATCGACAGGCGGGGGTCGCCTTTCAGCTTCCCGTTGGGACCTCGCGGCCGATCCTAACGAATCGCTACCATCTTCGCCGCCGCCTCGCTCAGGAAGCCGCAGAGGTTGAAGGTCGCCGCGTTCGCCGAACTGGCGTTGCCGTCGAGGCCGCGCTTGTAGACGCCCTGCGAGATCGCGGCGAGGCGGAAGATGGCGAAGGCGATGTAGAAGTCCCAGTCGGGAATGGGGAAGGCGCGTCGGTGCGCGCGCAATAGGCCCGCACATAGGCCTCCTCGGCAGGAATGCCGGTCGCCGCGCCGTCCACATCCACCAGCCCGCCTTGGCGCGGATTGTTGACCGGTAGCCCATGCGGTTATAGCCCAGATCTAGGCAGAGCGGATGGCCGATGGTCGACAACTCCCAGTCCAGCACCGCGATCATGCGCGGCTCGGCGGGGTGGAAGATCGTGTTCTCCAGCCGGTAGTCGCCATGGGCGATGGAAACGCTGTCGTCGGGCGGGATGTTGTCCGGCATCCAGGCGATGAGGTCTTCCATCGCCTCGATCCGCCCGGTCTCGGCACCGCGGTACTGGGCGATCCAGCGCTTGATCTGGCGCTGGAAGTAGTGCCCGGACGGCCGAAATCGCCGAGCCCACGGCCTCGAAATCGACCTTGTGCAGCCGCGCAATGACGGCGTTCATCTCGTCGTAGATGGCAGCCCGCTCGGACGGCTGAAGGCCCGGCGGCACGGATCGCGGAAGATGCGGCCCTCCAGGAAGTCCATCACGTAGAACGCCGTGCCGATGACGCTCTCGTCCTCGCACAGCGCGCGCATCATCGGCACCAGCACGTCGGTCGCGGCCAGCGCCTTCATGATGCGGTATTCGCGGTCCACCTGATGGAAGCTCTGCAGCAGCTTGCCGGGCGGCTTCTTGCGCAGGACGTATTTGCGCCCCGCCGATCAGGAAGGTCGGGTTCGACTGCCTGAAGCAGCGCGCGAGAATGCGGCGCCGGTCTCGATATGGTCCTTCAGGAAGTCCTTCAGCCGCGCTTCGTCGAAGCGATGGACCTCCACCTTGAGACCCTCGCCCGCGTTCGCGTCGGGCGAGCGCCCCCAGTCCGGCCAGCATCCAGACCGCCCCCGCCTTCTGGGCGTAGAACCAGGCGCGCTCGGCAAGCGGGCGCACCGCCGCCTCGTTGGCGGCGGCATGGGCGCTGGCTGCCGTCCCGTCGCGCACCCGCCCGACGATGCCCTGCAGGATGCAGGCGAGGCGGAAAGGAAATTATAGGCGAAGTAGTAGTCGAGCTGCTCGATGCCGTCGCGCCCGGTGCGGGCGCAATACATGGCGACGTATTCCTCCTCGCTCAGGGATCCCCAGCGCGAGATCGGCATTGGCGAGCGTCGCGGTCCCCGCCGCAGCAGTCGGGCATGCGCCACTGCGCGGAGGAGTGATAGGTGAAGTCGGCCAGCGGATCGCCGATGGTCGAGATTTCCCAGTCCAGCACCGCGATGCAGCGCGGCTCACCGGATGCAGGATCATGTTGTCGAGCCGGTAGTCGCCATGGACGACGCGAGCCCGCTCGCCCGGCAGGATGTTGGCGGGCAGCCATTCCAGCAGGCGGTCCATCTCGTCGATCTGCGCCGTGACGGAAGCGGTGTACTTGCCCAGCGGCTGATCTGGCGGGCGAAGTAGTTTCCGGGCTTGCCGAAATCCTCCAGCCCGATCTTGACGTAGTCGAGATTGTGCAGCCGGGCGAAGAGTCTCGTTCTGGGTCTCCCAGATCGCGCAGCGCTCGGCCGGCTCCATCGCCGGGCAGCAGCGGCTCCCACGGCACGCGGCCCTCGACGCAATCCATGACGTAGAACATCGTGCCGATCACGCTCTCGTCCGTGCACGGCGCGTAGGGCGCGGCACCGGAAAGCCGGTCGGGTAGAGCGCCGAGATGACGCGGAACTCGCGGTCGACGGCGTGGGCGGAGGGCAACTCGACGCCCGGCGGCTTGCGGCGCAGCGCCTCGTATTTGCGCTTCGGCGTCACCAGCTGATAGGTCGGGTTCGACTGGCCGCCCTTGAACTGGCGCACGCTCAACAGGCCTTCATAGCCCTCGACATGACCCTCCAGCCATTGCGCCAGCCACCTCGTCGATGCGGTGCTGCTCGGTCACCTCCTTGGTGCCGCTGAACTGTTCCTGGCGCGACGGTGCCGCTTCGCTCATGGGCGCATCCTCATCTTGTCACGGCCGCTTTCTGCGGCGACAGCTTCAATGGCGATGGATTTACGATTAGCGGCGCTCCGCCCGCCGCGCTACTGTTTTGCGGCCACGAAGGCCATGCCTTACGCAAACGTCATGGCGGCCATCGCCGCGAACGACAAGAAGCCGCCGCCCTGGCCGCGATCGCGGCGCTCGACCCGGCGGCCGAACCGCGTCCGGCGGATTCGCCGCTGCTCCAGGCGCTCTATCGACGGCATGGAGCAGGTTCCTACTTGTCGCGCGCGGCTATGCGCCCGATCTCATCGGGCGGCGGCGATGGGCGATGCAGCCGAACTGCACTGCGATGCCGGCGCCGACCTCTCGCTGCGCAGCCCGGACAGCTGGACGGCGCTGCACCTCGCCGCCCCTACTCGGCCGCCCGGAAGCGACGGCGCTGCGCTGGCGGCCGGGGCCGATCACGGCGCGGTATTTCCAGCAGCGCCATGGCAGAACCAGCCGCTGCACGCCGCCATCGCCGGACGCGGCGACCCGGATGTCGTCGCGGCGCTGATCGCGGCCGGGGCCGACGCCTCTATGCGGCGGGCAGCCTCTGGACCGCTGCGTTGGCGGCGGCGTCGCGGGGGAACAACAGGGCAACTCTGCGACACGCTGATCGGCGCCGGCCCCCACGGCCCGCTCGGCCGACGGCAAGACCGCCGCCGACATCGCCGCCGAACGCGGCCACGCGGCGCTCGCCAGCGATCTGCGGCGGCGGATGCTCCAACCCCGCTCCCGCTCGACCGCCCGCCAGCCGATGTCGCGGCAGCGAAACTTTTTCGGGCCAGTCGATCCGGCCGACGGCGTCATGGAAAACGGGCCTGCGCCTCCGTACGTTAGCGCCCAGCGCCGTCACGTTCAGCACCCGCCCGCCTTGGGCGGTCAGCACGCCGGCCCTGCGCCCCGTGCCGGCCTGAAAGACGATCGCCCGCCGCCTCGGCCGCCTCCAGCCCTTCGATGGGCGACCCCTTCTCGACCGCCCGGATAGCCCTTCGCCGCCATCACCACGGTCAGCGCCGTCTCGTCCCGCCAGTCGGCCGTGACCCCGGCCAGCCGGCCCTCGGCCGCGGCCATCAGGATCGGCACCAGGTCGCTCGTCAGGCGCGGCATCAGCACCTGGGTTTCCGGATCGCCGAAGCGGGCATTGTATTCGATCAGCTTCGGCCCCTCGGCGGTCAGGATGAGGCCGGCATAGAGCACGCCCTTGAACGGCGTGCGCGCCGCCATCGCCGCGACAGTCGAGCAGGACGATCCGCGCGCCATGATGTCGTCGATCAGCGCCGGGGTCGATCGCCGCCGGGCTGTAGGCGCCCATGCCGCCTTTCGGTGTTCGGCCCACCGTCGCCGTCGCCGACCCGCTTGTGGTCCTGCGCCGTGCCGAAGAACAGCGCTTCCTTGCCGACAGGGCGAAGACGCTGACCTCCTCGCCGTGCAGGAATTCCTCGATGACGATCGAGCGCCCGGCCTCGCCGAACGCCCCGCCGAACATCAGGTCGATCTCGGCGACCGCGTCCCGGTCGGCGCGACGAAACGCCCTTGCCGAGCGCGAGGCCGTCGGCCTTGATCACCACCGGCACCGGATGGGTGGCAACTGTAGGCCTTCGCCGCCGCATCGGTGAAGCGGCGATCCGGTCGGAATGCCGAATTCGGCGCAGAGGTCGCCGAGCAGAGCCCTTGCTGGCCTCCAGCCGTGCCGCCACCTTGCTCGGCCCAGCGGCGATGCCCGCCGCCTCCAGCGCTCGACGACGCCGTTCGCCAGCGGGTTGTCGGCCCGACCACCACGAAATCGATCCGCTCGGCTTGGCGAGAGCTTCCACCACGGCAGCGTTGTCCATCACATCGACCGGGACGCAGCGCGCCGAGCGCCATGCCGGGATTGCCCGGCGCACAGATCAGCGCCTCGCACAGCGGACTGGCCGCGATCTTCAGGGCCAGCGCATGTTCGCGCCGCCCACGTCCAGAAATGCGCATCGCCCGTTCCCGCAAAGCCGTCCCCGCCGCACCTACTACGTCCGCCCCGGCAGGCCCGCAAACGCGGCAAGGCATGACCTTGCGTCCGTCCGGTCTATCAAGGCCGCATGACCGATGCCGCCGCGCCCGTCCCGCCGCTACGCCCCCGCCGGGGCGGCCGTTCGTCTGCCGGGCGGGCGAGGTGCTGACCCGGCCCGGCGATCCCTGCCGGGGCTTCGTCGTCGTCCGGCGCGGCGCAGTCCGCGTCTCGCTCACCGCCGCGAACGGGCGCGGATCGTGCTCTACATCCCGGCCCGGCGAGATCTGCCTGCAGACCTTCAACTGCACCTCATCGAGGGCCACCCCTACGCCGCCGAGGGCGTGGCCGAGACGGCGCTGGAGGCCGAGATGGTCCCCGGCCGCCTTCCGCGAGAAGGTCTCGGGCGACGCCGCCTTCCCGCGATCGTCTTCGCCGCCGTCGCCCGCCGGCACGGCGCCGATTTCGAGCGGCTGGTCGAGGACGTGGCCCTCACCGGGCTCGAAGCCCGTCTCGCCCTTGCCCTTCTGCGCCTCGCTTCGGCGGATGGCGCGCTGACCACGCGACCCATGACGCCCTCGCCGCCGGGGTCGGCTCGACCCCGCGCCGTGATCAGCCGCCAGCTCGCCGCCTTCGCCCGGCGCGGCCTCATCGCCCGCACGCGCGGCGGCCTATCCCGCATCCTCGCCGCCCCGGCCCTCAAGGCGCTGGCGGGCGAGGCGGCGGCGGCCTGGTCACCGACGCGCCCGCGCATGCGAGGAGGGAGGCCGGACGATCCTCGGCCACGCCGAAGGAGATCCCCGCCCTGCAATGAAGGCGTCCTCGACCGCGGCCTGCGCGTCGTCGCCGGCCTCGCCATCCTCTCGCTCGCCTTTGTCCGGGCCGCAGACCCCACGGGACTGGTTCGGCTTTAGTGCCGCTGCTCACCGGCATCACCGGCTTCTGCCGGCTTCATGCCCTGCTCGGCATCCGCACCTGCCGCGTGCCCGGCGCGCGCCGATCCCCGGGACCGCGGCCGCGCCGCCGCCCCGACAGCGGCGGCGGCGGGGCTATCAAGCCCCCATGACCGACACCAGACGAGTCGCCCGCCCCCAACGCCGCTGGAATTTTCCGTCAGCGAACTCTCGCAGGCGCTCACCGTCGAGGACCGCTTCGGCTATGTCGGGTGCGCGGCGAGGATCTCGGGCTTTCGCGGCGTCCATTCCTCGGGCCACGCCTGTTCGCGCTGAAGGACGGGCGCGAAGATCGACGCCGCCGTCGTCTGGCACGGTTCGTATGCCAAGCTCAAGGTGAAGCCGGAGGAGGATGGAGGTCATCGCCTCGGCCGCCTCACCACCTATCCGGGCAAATCGTCGTATCAGATCGTCATCGAGCGGCTCGAACTCGCCGGCGTCGGTGCGATCATGAAGATGCTGGAGGAACGGCGCGCCCGGCTCGCCGCCGAGATCTTCGACGCCGCCCGCAAAAGCCGCTGCCGCATCTGCCGGAGGTGATCGGCGTCGTCGCCGACCGGCGCGGTCATCCGCGACATCCTGCACCGCCTCGCCGACCGCTTCCCGCGCCGCGTCCTCGTCTGGCCGGTCGCCGTGCAGGGCGGGCGCCCGCGCAGATCGCCGCCGCCATCGCCGGCTTCAACGCGCTCGAACCCGGCGGCGCGATCCGCGCCCGGACGTTCTCATCGTCGCGCGCGGCGGCCAGTTCGGTCGAGGACCTGCTGCCCTTCTCCGACGAGGCGGTGGTGCGCGCCGCCGCCGCCAGCCGCCATCCGCTCATCTCCACCGCCGTCGGCCATGAGACCGACGACGCTCATCGACCACGCCGCCGACCGCGCCGCCCCGACCCCGACCGCCGCCGCCGAGATGGCGGTCCCGGTGCGCGCCGATCTCGTCGCCGAGACGCTGGGACTGGAGCGCCGTCTCGTCCAGGGCGATGGCGCGGGCGCGCGAGGCGCCGCGCCGGTCGATCTCGCCCGCGGCCTGCGCCGATCGCTGCTGGCCCTCGCCGCCCAGCGCTTCGACGGCGCGGCGGCGCGCCTCGGCGGGGCGCTCGGCGTCTTCGTCGAACGCGCGCGCAGGCGTCTCGCCGCCGCCGCCGGACGTTTCCGCCCGGCGCTGCTCCAGACCGAAACGGCGCGGCTTGAGCGCACGGGCGAGGCCGGACGCCGCCTCGGCCTCGCCGCACGCCGCCGCCTCGCCGATGCGGAGCGCGCCCTCGCCCAGCCGGCCAAGCTGCTGGAGGCGCTCAGCCGCCCGGGCGACGCTGAAGCGCGGTTTCGCGCTGGTCCGCACCGCATCGGGCGCGCTTTGGTGCGCGAAGCGGCGTCGGTCGCGCCCGGCGGCGCTGACCCTCCAGTTCCATGACGGCGAACGCGCCGCCACCGCGACCGGCGAGGCCGCGCCCATGCCATCGCCCGCAACCCCGCGCGACCGAAGCGCGGCCCGCGCGCGATGGCGGCGGCGGCGAGGCCGCTATTCTAGATGCAATCGAACGACCCAGACGCGGGAGCCGCGACGCCGATGAATTTCCAGTCCCGCCCCGAGGCGGCGCCGCGAGGCCCGGCTTCGCTATCTGCCGGGCGACTATCTCGTGCTCTCGCCGGGCAGCTTCGTGCGCTGCGCGGTGTCGGGCCAGGTGATCCCGCTCGACGATCTGCGCTGCTGGAGCGCCGAGGTGCAGGAGCCTACGCCAGCGCCGACATCGCCTTCGCCCGCTACGAACAGCTCAAGGCCGAAGGCCAGGTCTGATGCTCGACCGCCGCCGCTTCCTCACCCTTCTGGTGGCGGCCGGCGGCGCTCACCGTGCCGCTGCGCGCCGCCCGCGCCGCCGCGCCCGGCCTCACCGGCGATTTCGAGCAGGGCGGCATGATCGTCGGCCGCACCGAGCCGGGGGCGAAGGTCTGGCTCGACGGCGCCGCTGCGCGTCAGCCCGGAGGGCCTTTACGTCTTCGGCTTCGGCCGCGACCAGGCCGGCGCGCAGTACAAGATCGAGCTTCCCGGCCGCGAGGCGCAGACCGAAGCGCTCGCCATCGCAGCGCGAATACAAGATCCAGCGCATCGACACCTGCCCGGCGACAAGGTGACGCCGCCGACGACGCCGTCGACCGCATCGCCCGCGACAACAAGCTGATCGCCGAGGCCCGCAGCCACGACACGGCGGAGATCTGGTTCGCCTCCGGCCTCGACTGGCCGGTCGTCGGTCCGATCACCGGCGTCTATGGCAACCAGCGCATCCTCAACGGCGAGGCCGCGCCGGCCGCATTTCGGCGTCGACATCGCGCGCGGCGAGGGCGAGCCGATCCACGCGCCGCAGAAGGCGATCGTCCGCATGGCCGAGGCCGATCTCTATTTCACCGGCGGCACGATCCTCGATCATGGCGGCGATATCACCACCTACCTGCACCAGGAAGAGCCGGCTCGACGTGAAGGTCGGCGACACGGTGGAGAAGGGCGCGGTCATCGGGGCGATCGGCAAGACCGGCCGCGCCACCGGGCCGCATCGCTGCTGGCGGCTCAACTGGTTCCAGGAACGCCTCGACCCGCAGCTCGCCGCCCCGCCGATGCCCGGCTGAAGACCCGGGCAGGGCGCGGCTCAGGCTGTCCATCCAGCGGTTATGCGCCCACAGCCATTGCTCGGGATGGGCGCGGATCGCCTCCTCCAGCGCCTTTGAGATGGCGACGAGGATGGCGCGGATATCGGCCTCCTTTTCGCCCACCCGCGCCACCTGAAGCGGCGCGTGGAACGCCATGGCGAAACGCGCGCCCTTGGTGTGTTCATCGTCACCGGCGTCAGCGCTGCCCCGGTCCGCAGGCTCAGCACCGCCGGCCCGGTCACGGTCATCGCGTCGCGGCCGAAGAAGGGGATGGCCATGCCCTCGCGGTGCTTCTGGTCGGTCAGCATGGCGATCGTGCCGCCGCTCTTCAGCGTGCGCAAGGTCGCGCGCGCCCTGTCCGTCGAGCTTGGAGATCTGCAAGGATAGGCGTAGCGCGAGCGCTGGCGCACGATCCAGGCATTGACCAGCGGGTTGTTGATGGGCCGATAGATTTCCGCTCCGTGCATCCCGCATTGATGCGCGGTCAGCGCCATCAGCTCCCAGTTCGCGCAATGCCCCGGACAGCGCGATGACGCCCTTGCCGGCCGCCTTCGCGCCTGCTTGCGCGACGTCGAGACCCGACAGGGCGATGCGCGCGTTGGATAGCCCGGAGAAGGCGGAAATGCGGATATTCGGCGCAGAAGGTGCGGCCAAGATTGTCCCACATGCCTTCAGATCGCGGCGATCTCCGCCTCGCTCTTTTCTGGAAAGGCGCGCATGAGATTGCGCTTCGCCGAGCGGGCGGGCGAGCGGGGCGAGCGTCCGGGCGAGCCAGCCGCCCGCCGCCGATGCGACGTCGACCCCGAGCAGCCGGAAGACGCCCATCGCCAGGAAGAACGGTATGGCTTCGAGCAGCCAGAGCGGCCAGCGGAGGATCTTGCTCATGCGGCAGACGGTTGAAGCTTGCGCTGTGCGCCCGCGCCAGCGCGTCCAGCAGCAGCGCGTCGAGCGCCCGCTCGTCCTCGAAACGCGCCTCGACGGGCAGGGTGAGGATTCCCGCCCAGACGCGGCGCAGGGCGCACGAAGTCCTTTTGCGGTCGCCAGATCGGCGCCGCGCGCCTGGCCAGCGCCCGCATCCGCTCCAGATCGGTGTCCTCATAGGCGTGATGGTCGGGATAGGCGAAGACCGCGACGATTTCTGCGCCGGCCCGCTCGCTGTCTGAAAGAATTTCTCCGGCCGCCTGATGCTGGCGAAGGCGACGACCCGCCGCCCGTCGAAGGCCTCCGGCCAGCGGCGCGCGCAGCGAGGTAGCGCAGCGTGCGCGGATGGCCCGGATCGAACTTGCCGCGGCCCATCAGGATCACCGCGTCGGCGCGGGCGAGGCCGTCGCGCGCCGTCCGCGATCGGCCCGGCCGGAAAGACCCGGCCGTTGCCGAAACCCGTCTCGTTGTCCACCACCGCGATCGACAGGTCCTTGGCGACCGAAGGGTTCTGGAAGCCGTCGTCCATCACGATGACCCCGCGCCCGCCGTCAGGCAGGCGCGCGCCCCGGCGGCGCGGTCCTTGGCGATGATCGTCGGGGCGTGCCGGGCGAGCAGCAGCGGCTCGTCGCCTGGCGACCTCGGCGGCCAGATCGGGCTCGACGATCACCGGCCCGGAAAGACTGCCGCCATAGCCCCGGCTCAACGCCACGGGCGAGGCGCGCATCGCCGTCAGCCGCTCCAGGATGGCGATGGCGACCGGCGTCTTGCCCGCGCCGCCCAGCGTCAGGATTGCCGACGCAGATGACCGGCACGGCGGGGCGCATCTGCGGCGGACGCTTCCAGCCGCGTGCGCACCACGAAGCCGTAGATCGCGGCGAGCGGCGACAGCAGGCGGGCGAAGAGGCCCGGCCGCTGCGGCGGACGCGACCAGAATTGCGCGGGCGGCGCGGAGACCCGCCCTCGCCAGCACCGGAGCCAGCGCCGCCTTCGCCGCGTCGAGCGCGCCCGCGCCCGCTTCGGTGATCGCCCGCGCCTTGGCTCCGGCGGCGCGCGCCGCGTCCGGATCGTCCAGGAAGGTGGCCACAGTCGCCAGCGCGCCGCCTCGTCGGCGACCGGCACGGCCTCTCCGGCGGCGTCCATCTGGCGTATTCGGCGCGGAAGTTGAAGACGTGCGGCCCGTGCGGCAGCGGCGCGACGCCCAGCCGCGCCGGCTCCAGCGGGTTCTGCCCGCCATGCGCCACCAGGCTGCCGCCGAAGGCGAACGGCGCCGAGCGATAAAGCAGTCCGAGTTCGCCGCCGATCGTGTCCATCAGATAGACATCCGCCACGATCCGCACCTTAGCGCCTCTGCGCGAGACGGCCAGGGCCCAGACCGCGGGCGTTCCGGCGATTCGGCCCGCTCGATGGCGCGCGCGGCGCGAGCAGCAGCAGAAGCTCGGGCCGCGACGCCTTCGGGGCAGCGCGGCATAGGCGCGGTCTCGGCTCCATCGCTCTTCCTCGCCATGCGTGCTGGCGGCGGCGAAGACCGGGCGCGCCGATCATCTGCGTCAATTGGGCGAGCGCCTCGGGCGCGGCGGGCAGGGCGAGGCGGCGGCTTTCAGATTGCCGGTGACGACGACGCCCGCCGCGCCCAGTGCCGTCAGCCCGGCCGTCTCGCCGGTCTGGGCGAGCGCCGTCTGGAAGGTGGAGAGCACCTGCGCCGCGAAGGCCAGCGCGCCGCCAGCCGGCGAAGCTCTTCGCTCAGCCGCGCATTGACGAGCGCCGCCGGTGCCGCGCGCAGCCTCCAGCGCGTTCGGCCAGAGATCGGATTCCACCCACAGCGCCGCCTGGCCGCCAGTGATCGAGCAGCGCCGCACCGCGGCGGGCTGGTCGAGCGGCGCGAATTGATGGATCGGCGCGCGGCGGCAGCCGCTCGGCGGCAGCGCCGCGGAGGTGACGGTGCCGGTCGTGAACAGCGCATGGGCGTCCGGGTTGGCGTCGAGGATCGCTCCCGCAGCAGCGGCAGCGCTGACATGGATTCGCCGACGCTCGCCGCGTGCGCACGTCCAGATCACCGGGCGAGCGCTTGTTCGCGGGCGCCCTCGCGCCGGCCGCCGCTCGCGCTCGGGGCGCTCGCCGAGCCGTCGGGGGATTTCGTCCGCCGCCGCGCTGCCAGATAGCCGCGCAGTTGTCGGCCCCAAGGGCGGCGCTCGCTGCGCGATAGACCCCGTAGGTGAAGCCCTGCCGCTCATGCCGCTACGCCGGTCCCCTGTGGATCGGCCGGCAGGATGGCGTCCGGCCGTGCCCCGCCAGCCGGTCGGCCTCGCGCGTCACGCGCGTCAGTTCGGTTTCGATCTTCAGCCGCGCCGCGTCCAGCGCCGCGCCCTGGCCTCGGCCCCGACATGGATCGGCTCGCCCCAGACGAACACGCCCTTCGTGAACGGCAGCGCAACGACGAAGCGGTCCCACGACGAGAGCAAGGTCGCCGCCGCGCCGAATAGGCGCATGGATCACCGGCGCGCCCGACAGGCGGGCGACGGCGGCGACGCCCCGCTCGCCCGCATCCGCGGCCCTGGCCCGTCCGGGGTGATGCCGACATACTCCCCGGCTTTCAGCTTGCGCAGCATGTCCATCAGCGCGGCGGTCGCGCCCTTGTCGCGCTCGCGCCCCGGCTTGGCGGTCGCACGGCCTTGTACGAACCAGCCGATCGTGTCGGCGATCAGCGCGTCGTCGCGGTGGCGAGATCAGCATGTGCATCGGCTTATCGCCCGGCCAGCAATACGGCATCATCAGGATGCGCCCGTGCCAGAACGACAGGATGAAGGGCTTGCCCGCCTTCCAGAATGCTTCGGGGGCCGCGTAGCGGTTGACCGTCTCCAGCGCGAGGTGGCGTGGACGAGCCGGATATAGGCGGCGGCGATGAAACAGGCGGCGGCCCTCACCGGGGCGCTGCGGCCGATGCGCTTCATCAGGCCCATGGACGCTCAGGCCTTCCACCGGCGCGAACTGGGTGCGGAACAGCCGGGCGTAGAGCCCGTCCTGCGCCACCAGCTCGCCATGGGCGCCTCGATTCCACGATGCGGCCCGCCTCGAAGACGAGGATGCGGTCGGCCGACATGATGGTCGAGAGGCGATGGGCGATGACCAGCGTCGTGCGCCCGGCCATCAGGTGAGACAGCGCCTGCACCCGCGCCTGCTCTCGGCGTCGAGCGCGCTCGTCGCCTCGTCGAGCAGCAGGATGGGGGCGTCGCGCAGGATCGCACGGGCGATGGCGATGCGTTGGCGCTGGCCGCCCGATAGCCGCGCCCCGCCTTCGCCGGCCCGCGTCTCGTAGCGCCGTCGGGCAGCGCGGCGATGAGCTGCAGGCCTCGGCGGCGGTTGCCGCCGCCTCGATCTCGGCTCGGCTCGCGCCCTCGCGGCCGCAGGCGATGTTGGCGGCGATCGTGCGTCGGCCAGGAACGGCTCCTCGCGCCTTCAGCGGTCGCGGCGCGCAGCGAGGCGATGGTCGCGGCGCGGATGTCCTCGCCCGCCACCAGCACCCGGCCCGCCGAGGATCGTAGAAGCGCAGCAGCAGATTGATCGCCGTGCTCTTGCCCGCCCCGCTCGGCCCGACGAGGGCGACCGTCTCGCTTCGCCTCGAACGTGACCTCGCTCAGGCCGGCGCGCCCGGCGCATAGGCGAACGAGACGTTCTCGAAGCGGATCAGGCGGACCCGGCGCGGCGAGGTTCATGGCCGCGCGCCGGGCGCATCGGCGATCGCGGGCTTGGCGTCGATCGTCGCATAGATGCGGGTCAGCGCCGCGCCGCCTTGCGCGAACACCGACGTCAGCGACGACAGCGCGCGGATCGGCTGGAAGGCCATCAGCGCGGCGGCGATGAACGACATGAAGGCGTTGAGCGGCAATTCGCCCGCGAGCCCGCGCCAGCCGGCATAGGCGACGACCGCCGCGATGCCGATGCCGCCCAGCGCGTCGGAGACCGGCACCGTCGCCGCGTTCGCCCGCTCGCCGGCGATCAGCGAGGCGAGACGCCGCGCGACGCTCGCCTCGGCGCGTTCGGCGGCGCGGTCCTCAAGCCCGTAGGCCTTGATCACCCGCCGCCCGGTCACCGCCTCGCCGATCGCCGCCGACAGCGCGCCCGTCTCCTTCATGCCGCTCTCGGCGGCGCGGCGGGCATGGGTGGCGATGAGCCGCATGGCGACGCCGCCGAGCGGCAGCACCACCAGCACGGCGAGCGCCAGCGACCAGTCCTGCCAGAACATCAACCCAATCAGCAGCACGACGGTCGGCAGGTCCTTGGCGAGACCTGCGGTGCCGCGCGTGACCATGTCGCGCACCAGCGTCGCGTCATAGGTGAAGCGCGCCGCCTGGGCGGCCGAGTGGTCGGCCTCCAGCACCGCGAGATCGGCGCGCACCAGGCTGCGCGCCATGCGGCCCTGCAGCGAGGCGACGACCCGCTGGCCGGTCGCGGCGAGCAGCGTCGAGGCGAGATAGGCGACGCCCGCGCTCACCAGCGCGACGGCGGCGACGATCAGCGGCAGCGCCACCACCCAGTCGGCGCGCTTCTCCAGGAAGATCAGCCTGATCGCCGGATCGAGCAGCCAGGCGAGCGCCGCCGTGCCCCCGGCCGAGGCGATCATGCAGACGCCGGCCAGCGCCAGACGGCGCGCGTGCGGCGGCAGATAGTCCCCGGCGAGGCGGCGGACCGCCGGCGCGAGGATCGACCGTGGGGGGGAGTTCGTCACGGCGGGTAGCTATCGCCCCGCCCGTCAAGAGGCAAGGCGACCCGCCTGAAGCGGCCTAAGCCCTTGAAGGCGCGTCACTTCCTCGCGCGTTTCGGCTTCGGCGCGCCGTCCGGATCGAGCAGCCTGTGCAGATGCACGATGAAATAGCGCATATGGGCGTTGTCGATGGTCTGGCGCGCCGCCGCCGACCAGGCCTTGTGGGCGCTGTCATAGTCGGGGAACAGCCCGACGATATCGACCTTGGCGAGGTCCTTGAACTCCACCCCGTCCAGCCCGGTCAGCTCGCCGCCCAGAACCAGGTGCAGCAACTGTTCCTTCTTGGTCGCCTTGGATGCGGTCTTCTTCGCGACGGCCATCGAATCCTCACGCTTGCCTTGGCGTCAGCTTTACGCCGCCGACGCGCGCCGACAAGGCGGGGTAGAGGTTTTTTCCCGCCGCCAGCAGGCTCGCCTGATGCGTGTCGGGGCGGTTGTAGCGGAACGGCCCGCCGTCATGGGCGGTGACCAGCGCCCCGGCCTCGCGGGCGATGATCTCGCCGCCGGCGATGTCCCAGTCGCTCTTGGTGGTCATGGCGAGCGTCGCGTCGGCCCGCCCGCTCGCCACCAGCGCGAGGCGATAGGCGATGGAGCCGACTTTGAGGATCTCCATCTCCGGCCAGGGCGAGGGCCATGCGGGATGGGCGATGAGGCCGCGCGGCGCGACCATCCGGCAGCCCTCGATCGCCGCGACGGTGCTGCAGGCGATCGGCGCGCCGTTCAGCGTCGCTCCGCCGCCGAGGACGCCCGCGAACATCTCGCCGCGCGAGGGGTTGAAGACCGCGCCCGCCACCGGCGCGCCGTCCGCCACCACCGCCAGCGAGACGGTGAAGTCGTCCTTGTTCTTGATGAACGAGACGGTGCCGTCCAGCGGATCGACGACGAAGACGCGCCGCGCCGAAAGCCGCGAGGAATCGTCCGCCGTCTCCTCCGACAGCCAGCCGTAATCGGGTCGCGCGCCGCGCAGGCGCTCGGCAAGAAGCGCGTTGGAGGCATGGTCGGCTTCGGTGACCGGCGTGCCGCCCTTGTTCCAGACCTTCACGCCGGTTCCGTGGTGGCGCATCAGCACCGCGCCCGCCTCGCGCGCCGCCGCGATCAGCAGCGCGAGATCGGCGAGGTCGTCCTCACGCGCCGGCAATCGTCATGCCTTCCACGCGCACGGTCGGCGCGTTGGTCCCATAGCGGAAGGTCAGATCGTTCGCCGCCGTCAGATGCAGGAACATCTCCTTCAGATTGCCGGCGATGGTGATCTCGTTGACCGGATAGGCGATCTGCCCGTTCTCGATCCAGAAGCCGCTCGCCCCGCGGCTGTAGTCGCCGGTGACGCCGTTGACCCCCATGCCGATCAGCTCGGTGACGTAGAAACCCTGCTTGATGTCGGCCATCAGCGCGGCCGGGGTCAGCGTTCCGGCCTGCATGTAGAGATTGGTGACGGCGGGCGAGGGCGGCCCGCCGGTGCCGCGCGCCGCGTGGCCGGTGGTGGCGAGCCCCAGCTGGCGGGCCGAGGCGCTGTCCATGATCCATGTGGTCAGCACGCCGTCGTTGGCGAGCGCCCGCCTGGCGTTGGCGACGCCCTCGCCGTCGAAGGGCTTGGACCGCAGGCCGCGCACCCGATGGGGATCGTCGACGATCTCGATGCCGCGCGCGAAGACCTGCTTGCCCATGGCGTCCTTCAGGAACGAGACGCCGCGGGCGATCGAGGCGCCGTTGATCGCCCCGGCGAAATGGCCGACGAGGCTCATCGAGACGCGCGGGTCATAGACGATGGGCACCGCGCAGGTTTCGGCCTTGCGCGGGTTCAGCCGCTTCAGCGCCCGCGCCGCCGCCTCGCGCCCGGCCGAGGCCGGATCGCCGAGGTCGCCGCCGTGGCGCGAGGACAGGAAATCGTCGTCGCGCTCCATGCCGGTGCCTTCGCCCGCCAGCACGCTGACCGAAACGCTGTGGCTGGTGCCGCCATAGCTCCCCGCGAAGCCCTCCGAGGTCGCCAGCGCGACCGCCGAACGGCCCCAGCTCGCGCTCGCGCCTTCCGAATTGGTGATGCCGGGCACCGCCAGCGCCGCGCCCTCGGCGGCGGCGGCGCGCGCCTTCAGCACCTCTGCCCCCGGATCGACGGGGTCTTCCAGATCGAGCGCCGGAAAGCTGCGGGCGAGCCGCGCCGGATCGGCGAGGCCGCAATAGGGGTCTTCCGGCGCGGTGCGCGCCATGCCGACCACGCGCTCGGCCAGCGCCTTGAGCGACGGCGCGCGCAGATCGGTGGTCGAGGAGACAGCCTGGCGCTTGCCCAAGAACACCCTGAGGCCGATGTCGAGCGATTCCGACCGCTCCACGTCTTCCAGCTTGCCCATCCGGTACGAGACGCCCAGCGAGGCGCTCTCCACGAAGATGGCGTCGGCGGCGTCGGCGCCGAGTTTGCGCGCGGCGGCGATGAGATCGGTCAGGCGGTCGAGGCGTTGGTCTGTGCTCATGGCGACTGTTCTGACCCGGCGGCGGCCGGAAGGAAAGATGCGGCGAGCGCGACCGCGATCCCGGCGGCGGCGCAGAGCGCGCCGATCCGGCGGGCGGGCGAAGGCCGCGCCGGATCGCGCGGCGCGGCGGCCATCAGCACGAGGCCGGTCAGCGCCAGCGCCCCGGCGAGCAGCCGCAGCCGCGATCCCGCTCCGGCGGCGAGCGCCGCGACCAGCGCCGCGACGGCGAGCGTGGCGACGAGGCTCTCGCGGCCGCTGCCCGGCGGACGGCGCTCCAGCGCGTCGCGGCCGAGCGCGGCGGCGGCGGCGAGGCCGATCGCTCCGGCATGGAAGGCAAGCATGGCGATGTCGGCGACCGGCGGCGCGGCCATCGCTCAGGCCGCGAGCGCGAAGAGGAGGAGGCCCGCGGCGGCCGCCAGCAGCGCCCCCCAGGTGAGCAGGATGCCGAGCATCCGCCCGACCGAGGCCCCCGACGACTGATAGAGGCCGATCGCATGGAGAACGCGCCCGGCCGCCAGCCCGCCGCCGACGCCGTGCAGCAGCACGGCGGGCGCCTTGACCAGCGCCAGCGCCAGCAGCAGCACGAGGACCAGCGGCACGTATTCGGCGGCGTTGCCGTGCGCCCGCTGCGCCCGCAGCAGCATCGCGTCGCCGCCGTCGCCGAGGCCGACCTTGGCTCTGCGCCGCGCCCGCACGGTCAGCAGCGCCAGCACGAGGACGATTAGGCCGTTGATCGCGGCATAGAGCGCGAAGACCTGGATGGGGGTTGCGAGCATGGCGGGGCGCTCCGAATCCGGTGGGTTGAGCCGGTTCTAGCCTGTTTCGCCGCCCGCCGCCTCAAGCCGGAAGACATGGGTGCGCCGCACCTCGCGGTCCTCCAGCTCGCGCGAGGTCGCCACCTCGTAGAGCGCGAGCCGCGTCATTCCGGTTTTGGGCACATAGGAGCGGCCGGGATCGCCCGCCAGCACCAGCGCGCCGCGCGCCGCCAGCGCCCGGCCCCAGCGTTCCACCCGCCCGGCGAGCGGCTGCTCGTAGAAGAGATCGCCGATCAGCACGACGTCCCAGCCCTCGTCGCGGCCCACCATGTCGGCGTCCGTCGGCGTCACCGTCACGCCGGCCGCGGCGGCGTTGAGGCGGATCGCGTCGAGCGCGAAGGCGTCGATGTCGCTCGCCGTCACTTCGGCGGCCCCGGCCATCGCCGCCGCGATGGCGCAAAGGCCCGAGCCGCTGCCGGCGTCGAGCACGCGCTTGCCCCTGACGGTTTCGGGGGAATCGAGCAGGTAGCGCGCCACCGCCTGACCGCCCGCCCAGGCGAACGCCCAATAGGGCGGCGGCACGCCCGCCGCTTCCAGCGCTTCCTCCGACATGCGCCAGATCGGATAGATCTCGCTGGCGAGCCTCAGCCGGATCTCGGGCACATGCGGCGGCGACAGCCAGTCGGTATTGGCCTCGATGAACCGGACGGCGCGCGGATCAGGGATTGGCGCCGTCCTTGTTGGTCATCGGCGCGCGGGTGCCTTCGAAGCCGCGCTGGGCGGCGTCGGACTGCGCCTCCCATTCGCTCTTCTTCAGGCAGGTCTTGTGCTTGCGCACCCGCGTCGTGCTGTCGCCCTCTTCCTTGCAGACGATCGGATCGGCGGGGTCTTCCGCCGACGCGATTTGGGCGGGCGCGGGGGCTGGCGCCGCCGCCACGGGCGCCGCGGCGCGTGTGCCGGCGCAGCCGCCGAGCGCGCCCGCCGCGAGAGCGAGCATCAAAACCGTTGCGCGTGTGGTCCGCATGTCCCGTGTCCCCGATTGCAGATGAATGAACTTCAGGCGGCGATGCCGGTCGCGGCCTCGCCCTCGATCATGACGTTGCGGCGGCGCTGTCCGCGCCCGCCTTCCGCGCCGCCGCTGCCCGGCGGCCGCGCCGTCGCCGCCTTGAGCACCTCCAGATAGCCGCGCCGCACTTCCATGCGCGCCGTCGTGCCGTTGGCGGCGAGCAGGCGGTGCATCAGCGGCAGGCGATAGCAGGGCACCCAGAACAGCAGATGATGCTCGACGTGATAATTGACCCAGTAGGGCGCGAGGATCGCCCGCATCAGCGGATTGGTCAGCGTCGTGCGGGCGTTGCGATAGGGGTCGTCGTTGTCGGGCACGATGGCGTGCTCGGCGATGTTCCGGATGCGGGTGATGACCTGGTACCAGGTCAGCAGCGGGGCCAGCCACAGCACCGGATAGAGCCACCAGAAGCCGCTGGCGATGCAGGCGGCGAGAATGACGGCGTTGCTCGCGGCCCAGCCCGCCAGCATCGTCCATTGCTTGCGGCGGATCGCGCCGAGGATCGAGGATTTGCGCTGCTGGTACCCGGTCTGCCCGGTGAAATCGCGGATCATCTTGCGGCGGAAGCTCGCGCGCGTGATCGGGAAATGGCGCGACAGCTCCAGGTCCGGATCGTCCGGCTGCTGGGTGCTGCGATGATGCTTGAGGTGGTAGTTGCGATAGCCGACCAGTTCCGCCCCGACCGGATAGGCGCACAGATACTGGCCGAGGAACTCGTTGAGCCAGCGCGTGCGGGTCAGCACGCCGTGCGAGGCGTCGTGCATCAGGATCGCGAGGCCGAGCTGCCGCCCGCCGATGAGGACGATGCTCACGGGGGCGAGCCACCACTGCCAGGCGGTCAGCGCCATCGCCCCGGCGATCGTCGCCCAGGCGTGGAGCACGCACAGCGTGCCCAGCAGGTCCGAGGCGTGGCGGACCCGTTCCAGTTCGGCCGGCGCGAGAATGTCGCTGGCCTTGACCCTGTGAAAGACGCTCATGGGGCAAGCCTAGCCTCGAATCCCGGTTCTTAGAAGTCTCAGAACCCGAACTGATCCATCACAGACCGCTCCAGCATTGCCCCAGCGGCAAGCGAGAGGAAGAGGATGAACCCGGCGTCGCGGTTGGAGCGGAAGACCCTCAGGCACGAGGCCGCGTTGTCGAGCTTCACGGTGACGATCTGGCCGGCGAACTGGAAGGCGAGGATGGCGAGGCCGATATAGGCGGCCTGATGGACGCGCACCATCAGGCAGGCGGCGACGAAGCAGCCGATCGCCCCGCCATAGAACAGCCACAGCATCGGCTTGGTCGCCGTCCCGAACATCAGCGCCGTCGACTTCACCCCGACGATCGCGTCGTCCTCCTTGTCCTGATGGGCGTAGATCGTGTCGTAGCCGATGGTCCACAGCACGCAGCCGCAGAACAGCAGATAGGGCGCCAGCTCCAGCCCGCCGTGCAGCGCCGCCCAGCCCATCAGCGCCCCCCAGTTGAAGGCGATTCCCAGCACCGCCTGCGGCCAGTGGGTGATGCGCTTCATGAAGGGATAGACGGCGACCGGGACCAGCGAGGCGAGGCCGAGCAGCACCGCGAAGCGGTTGAACTGGAGCAGCACCGCAAGGCCGGTCAGCGCCAGCGCGATCAGGAACACGAACGCCGCCGTCACGCTCACCGCGCCGGAGGGCAGCGGCCGCCCCCGCGTGCGCGCCACCTTCGCGTCGATGTCGCGGTCGGCGATGTCGTTCCAGACGCAGCCCGCGCCGCGCATGGCGATCGCCCCGACCGCGAACAGCGCGCCGTACCAGACGACGCGCTCCCAGGCCCAGACCTCGCCCGCCGACCCCAGCGCCAGCCCGAAGGCGCACGGCCAGAACAGCAGCCAGAAGCCGATCGGCCGGTCGAAACGCATCAGCCTCAGATAAGGCTGCACGCCCCGCGGCATCCGGTCCACGAAGGACCGCCTCGCGTCGGCGGGTTTGGCGGATGGCGTCACAGCGGCCTCTGGCGGATGGCGGCGCGGCCGATGACCGTCAGATGGCCCGCGAACGTCACGCCCGGGTCCGCGAGGACCGCCAGCGCGCGTTCGATGCGTTCGGCGCGGGTCATGCCGTCGAACTGCAGGACGATCAACCCCGGATGAGGCCCGGCAACGCCCGAAAGAAAGCCCCGGTCCTCGGTGACGACGAGCCGGTCCATCCGGCGGGCCTGCGCCGCGACGGCATCGTCGGGAGCGCCGCCGAGGCCCAGCGCCGTCGCGGCAATGGCATCATGAGCGTCCCCGATGGCGCGCGCGACGAAGCCGTTGACCGCCTCGTCGATCAGCAGGCGCACAGTCTATTCCGCCGCGATCAGGCGTTCGTCCCTGATCCACCGCGAAGCATAGGCGAGCGCGGCCCGGATGTCCTCGCGGGTCAGGGTGGGGTAGGCCTCCAGAATCGAGACCTCCGTTTCCCCGACGCTGAACTCGTTGAGGATCGCCGCCACGGGAATGCGCGTGCCCGCGATGACGGGCTGGCCCGACATGATCCTGGGGTCGCGGACGATACGGTCGTGCGCCATGGCGATCTCTCCTTGTCGAAGATATTAGCATGGGGAACCTGAGAAGGGGAGTTTGGCGGCGATGGGCGAAAGGGACGATTCCGGCGATCTCGCCGAACCCGGCGGCAAACTGCGCCTCTTCGTCGAGGACGGGCTGAACGCGGGCGACGCGGTGGCGCTGACCGAGGGCCAGGCGCATTACCTGCGCAACGTCATGCGGGCGCGTTCGGGCGACAGCGTGCGGCTCTTCAACGGCCGCGACGGCGAATGGCGGGCGACGCTCGACCTTTCCGGCAAGCGCCGCGCCGGGGCGACGCCGCGCAGCCTCGCCCGGCCGCAGCAGGACGGGCCGGACCTCTGGCTCTGCTTCGCGCCGATCAAGAAGACCCCGGCCGACTTCATCGCCCAGAAGGCGACCGAGCTCGGCGTTTCGGTGCTGAAGCCGGTGCTGACCCGCCGCACCATCGTCAACCGCGTCAACACCGGACGGATGCGGGCAAACGCCATCGAGGCGGCCGAGCAGTCCGACCGGCTCGACGTGCCCGAATGCCACGATCCGGCGGCGCTGCCCTGGCTGCTCGCCGCCTGGCCGGCCGGGCGGGCGCTGCTCTTCTGCGACGAGGCCGGCGCGCCGCCCGCGCTCGATGCGCTGAAGGCCGCGCCGCGCGGACCCTGGGCGGTGCTGATCGGCCCGGAGGGCGGCTTCGATGCCGAGGAGCGCGCCGCCATCCGCGCTTTGCCGCAGACCGTGCCGGCGACCCTCGGCCCCCGCATTCTCAGGGCCGACACCGCGGCGCTGGCGGCGCTGGCGATCTGGCAGGCGGTTCTGGGCTAGCCCCCTTGCGGCCGGGCGTCCGGTGCTCCACATGCAGCCCTTGGGAACGCCAAAAGGGCCGGACCGGCCGCAAGGCCGGCGGGGGGAGAGAGCATGTCCGTACCGCAACAGGGCGGCGGTCCGATCGAGCACCGCGACCAGCTCGCGGCCCTTCTCGAATCGGGCTCGAAGCCGAAGACCGCCTGGCGCATCGGCACCGAGCACGAGAAGTTCGGCTTCTACGCCGGAACCCTCGCCTCGCCCGGCTATGACGGCCCCAAGGGCATCAGGGCGCTGCTGGAGGGCATGAGGCGCTTCGGCTGGGAGGGCGTCTTCGAAGGCGAGACGCTGATCGGCCTGAAAAGCGGCCTCGGCGCGATCAGTCTGGAGCCCGGCGGCCAGTTCGAACTCTCCGGCGCGCCGCTGAAATCCATCCACGAGACCTGCGAGGAGGTGAATCTCCACCTCGAACAGGTCCGCGAAGTGGCGACCGAACTCGGCATCGGCTTTCTCGGCCTTGGCTTCCACCCGCTCGCCAGCCGCGAGGAAACGCCGGTGATGCCCAAGGGCCGCTACAACATCATGCGCGCCTATATGCCCAAGGTCGGCGGCTACGGCCTCGACATGATGCTGCGCACCTGCACGGTGCAGGTGAATCTCGACTTCGCCAACGAAGCCGACATGGCGAAGAAGCTGCGCGTCGCCTTCGCGCTCCAGCCGATCGCCACCGCGATGTTCGCCAACTCGCCGTTCCGCGAAGGCCGCCCCAACGGCTTCCTCTCCTACCGCTCGCAGATCTGGACCGACACCGACAACGCCCGCTCCGGCATGCTGCCCTTCGTCTTCGAGGACGGCTTCGGCTTCGAGCGTTACGTCGACTACGCGCTCGACGTGCCGATGTACTTCGTCTACCGCGACGGCAAATATATCGACGCCTCCGGCCAGTCCTTCCGCGACTTCCTCGACGGCCGCCTGCCGGCGCTGCCGGGCGAGAAGCCGACCCTCTCCGACTGGGCCGACCACCTCACGACGATCTTCCCCGAGGTGCGGCTGAAGAAATACATCGAGATGCGCGGGGCCGACGGCGGCCCGTGGAAAAGCCTCTGCGCGCTCCCGGCGCTCTGGGTCGGCCTGCTCTACGACCAGTCGGCGCTCGATGCGGCCTGGGATCTGGTGAAGGACTGGACCCAGGAAGAGCGTGTGGCGCTGCGCCACGGCGTGCCGGTGCTCGGCCTCGCCACGCCTTTCCGCGGCCGCAGCGTGAAGCACTACGCCCACCACATGCTCGAAATCGCCTCGGCCGGCCTCAAGTCGCGCGCCCGGCTCGACGGCATGGGCGCGTCTGAGGACGGCTTCCTCCATACGCTGCGCCGCATCGTCGACAGCGGCGAGACCCGCGCCGACGAGATGCTGAAGAAGTTCCGCACCGAATGGGCGGGCGACGTCCGCCGCGTCTTCGCCGACTACGCCTACTAGCGCGCGCCGCGGCCCCGTCCGCCGCGCGGAGCCTTGCGCCTCCACTTGACAGGCATCCTGTCAGTCCGTATTGACAGTGCACCTGTCAATCGGAGGCCCCATGCCCGATTCCGGTTTCGCCGATCTGAGGCAGCTGATCGAGGGCGTCCGGCGGTCGTTCTGGCTGCTCTCGGCGCTGTCGGGAGAGGCGCTCGCCGATCTCGGCCTCACCGCCGCGACCCGCGCCATCCTCGAACACGCCGCCGAGCACGGACCGCAGACCGTGCCCCAGATCGCCGTCGCCAAGCACGTCAAGCGCCAGTCGATTCAGGCGCTGGTCGATCAGACGGTCCGGCTCGGGCTGATCCGCCTCGCCGACAATCCCGCCCATCGCCGCTCGCCGCTGGTCGATCTCACGGCGAGCGGGCGAAAGATCTTCGCCGAGGTCAGGCGGCGCGAGGCCCGGCTGATGCGCGCCATCGTCGCCCGGCTCCGCAAGGCGGACCTAGCCGCCGCCGCCGCCGTGCTCGGCGATCTGCCCGCGATCCTCAGATCCATGCTGGAGCAGGGCCGCGATGAACCGGAAACCTGATCGCCCGGCCGCCGCCCGCGCGGCGCGCGAACGAAATGGGAGGCGCCAGCCATGGGATTCAGATCGGCCCTGATCGCGCAGTTCCGCCGCCCGCGCGGACTGCTCGGACGGCTCGCCGGGCGCATCATGTTCGCCCGCGCCTCGAACCGCCAGCGCAACGACTGGG
Organism: Alphaproteobacteria bacterium; assembly: GCA_046348585.1. Taxonomy (GTDB): domain Bacteria; phylum Pseudomonadota; class Alphaproteobacteria; order Micropepsales; family Micropepsaceae; genus JADZAI01. The sequence goes on along the minus strand of JAXMDZ010000002.1, from coordinate 231,086 downwards.
CGCTCGACCTCCTCGGCCTGACGCCTGAGGCGCGGGTGCTGGAGATCGGCAGCGGCCCCGGCTATGCGGCGGGACGTTTGCTGGCGCGCTTTCCCTCCGCCTCCTATGTCGGCATCGACCATTCCGATCTGATGGTGCGCCAGGCGGCCGGTCGTCTCCGCGCCGCCGTCAGCGCGGGCAAGGCGCGCTTCGTCGCGGGGCCGGTCGAAACCGCCGATCTGCCCGGCCCCTTCGACACGGCATTCTCCTGCAATGTCCTGCAATTCGTCGCCGACCGCGGGGCCGTGCTGCGGCGGCTGGGCGCGGCGGTGAAGCCGGGCGGGCGGATCGTCACGGTCTTTCAGCCGCGCAGCGGCAAGGTCTCGCGCGAAGCCGGAGAGGCCTGGGCGAAAAGCTGCGCCGATGATTGCCGCGCGGCGGGACTGACCGATCTCAGGATCGAGGAATTGCCGCTCGAACCCGTGCCGGCCTTCGCCGTCGTCGCCCACGCGCCGCCGCCACGGTGACAAACCGCCCGGGGGTCCCCATATCGCCCCAGGGCGTCCCCGGGTCCGCAGCGGGCGGCAGGGACGAAGGGAAGGGCAGCCATATGAAATCCGTCGTCGTCACCGGCTCCAGCACCGGCATCGGCCATGCCGCCGCGAAGGAACTCCTCGCGCGCGGCTTTCGCGTTTTCGGCTCGGTGCGCAAGGCGGCCGACGCCGAGCGCCTGCGGGCCGAGTTCGGTCCCCAGTTCGTCCCGCTCGTCTTCGACGTGACCGACGAGGCGGCGATCGTGCGCGCCGCGGCCGAGGTCCGCACCGCGCTTGGCGGCGAGACGCTTTTCGGCCTCGTCAACAATGCCGGCATCGCGGTCGCCGGTCCGCTGCTCCATCTGTCGCTCGACGAATTCCGCAACCAGATCGAGGTCAACCTCACCGGCCAGCTCGCGGTGACGCAGGCCTTCGCGCCGCTGCTCGGGGCCGACCGCGCCCTCAAGGGCGAACCGGGGCGGATCGTCATGATCTCCTCGGTCGGCGGCCGCAACGCCTCGCCTTTCGTCGGCGCCTACAACGCCTCGAAATTCGCCCTCGAAGGCCTGTCCGAGGCGCTGCGGCGCGAACTGATGCTCTACGGAATCGACGTCATCGTCATCGGCCCCGGCGCCATCGCCACGCCCATCTGGGAAAAGGCCGACGAGGTCGACGTGACGCGCTATGCGAACACGGACTATGCGGCGGCGCTGAACGCGGTGAAGAAATACATGCTCGATCTGGGCGCCAAGGGGCTGAAGCCCGAAGCGGTCGGCGCGCTCATCGCTGACGTGCTGACCCGCCGCAATCCCAAGGTCCGCTACGCCATCGTGCCGTCCTGGGTGGAGAACCTGATGATGGGTCTCCTGCCCAAGCGGCGGCTTGACCGCATCATCGCCGGCCGCCTCGGCCTCGCCCGCAAGGCGTGAGGCTCAGCGCAGCCCGTTGATCTGGGCGCAGGTGGTGGCGAACATGTCGAACGCGCCGTCCGTGTCGGGCGTGCCTTCGCGCACCTGTCCGTCGGCGTCGAGCGCGATTCGGGCGTTGGCGCCCAGCATGATCGCCGTCACCGTATCGGCGTCGGCGGGCAGGAGATAGGTCGTGCCGATGCCGTCGTCGGTGGGCTTGGGGTCCAGCGTCGCCGGGAACGATTTGTCGCCGAAGGTCACGGTCGCCTTGTCGTAAGGCCCGTCGAAGACGCTGCCGTCGTCCTTGGCGTAGCCGCGCTCCCAGTCGGGGGCGATCGAAACCCGCAACGTCTTCTGGCCCTCCTCGCAGGCGATGCGCACGTCGCCGTCCGGGCCGAAGCGCAGCGCCAGCACCGGGCTGTCCTCGACCTCCCATTGCGGCGCGTCGGGCTCGGCCATCGGCGGCGGCGCGTTGGCGAAGGCGGCGGCCGACAGCGGCAGCGCGCCGGCGAGGATCAGGACGGTCGGGAAGCGCAAGGCTGAACTCCGATCTTCGGTGCGGGTGACGGCCCGGACGGGCGTCGCCCGAATGACCGACCATTGCGGCCGGATCGTGTCAAGTCGCGGTCCTTCGCGCCTCAGCAGCGCATGTAGCACTGCTCGCCGAAGCCGCTCTCGCAGGACGCATGGCCCTCGGCGTATTTGGAATGGCACTGCGCCTCGCTCGCCTGCATGCAGGCGCCGATCTGGTCGGTCGGGATGGAGTCGTCGGCCTCGCAGGCCGCCGCGCCGGCCTCGACGCAATCGTATTCCATGCTGGTGACGGCGAAATCGCACTGCGCGAAGTCGCGGTCGCACTGCGCCATGCAGGCGTCCTCCTCGGCATTGCCCTGGGCGAGGCGGATGGCGGCGCCGGAATCGGCGGCCGCGGCGGCGAGGAAGGCGGAGGCGGCGAACGTCGCGGTGAGGAGGGTGCGCATGATCTGATCCTTCTTGTCCGGTGCCCCCATCGGCCGTCTTTCAGTTTCGCGCCCCGCCGCGCGCCCGACCTTGAGGTCCGTCAACGGCATTGACGCCGCCGTCCGGCAGGATCAAGCCTTCTCGCGATCCGTCAGGGAGACGCCCATGATCGCCCTTCTGGCCTCGGCCCTCGGCCTCGCGCTCGGCGCGACCTCCATCGCGCCGGTCGCCGAACCGCCCGCGCCGCAGCTCGCCTATCAGCTCGTGGTGACGAACCCCGGCACCAGAAGCCAGGGCTGGCGCGGCATCCTCTACGACGAATCGGGCGCGCCGCTCGAAGTCGCGCCGGGCGAGCACGTCACGACGCCGCTCGGCTCGTTCGTCAGCGTCGAGTGCGTCCATCTCTGGGATGCCTGCGGGCTGATCCGCGAGGACATGGCGGCCTGGATGGAAACCGGCCCGGTCTTCAACAAGATCGACGGCACGGCCTGGGTCTTCAGCGTCTGGCGCGAGGCGGGCGTGGGCAGCGCGTTCGCCTGGCGCGGCGAATTGACCGGCGACGGCGTCGCCTATCCGCCCGAAAAGGCCCCCGCCGATACCCCGATGGGCGATTTCGTGATCGCCGGCGGCCCGGTCGGCGGCCTTGCCTGGACCGGCTGGGTGCACGAAAGCTGGACCTCCGCCGCCGCGCCCGCGCTTGAGGGCGACTGGCGTTTCATCGAGGTGGCGGGCACGCCCGTCCCCCCGGCGGTCGAAGCGACGATCGTCTTCGCCCCTGGCGGCCTCGTATCCGGCCGTTCGGGCTGCAACAGCTTCACCGGCAGCTATGTCCAGACCGGCGCGGGGCTTTCCTTCTCGGGCCTCGGCAGCACCAAGATGATGTGCGAGCCGGACCTCATGGCGGTCGAGATGGCCGTGCAGCAGGCGCTCGCCGAAACCCACAGCGCCTCGATGGCCGACGCCGAACTCGTCTTCACCAACGCGGCGGGCCGGGTGATGGCCCGCCTGACGAAGGCCGCGCCCTGAGGGTGACGGCGGCGCGGCGGTTCAGGCCGCCGCGGTGCCGCCGACCGTCAGGCCCTCGATCAGCATGGTCGGCTGGCCGACGCCGACCGGCACGCCCTGTCCGCCCTTGCCGCAGGTGCCGATGCCGGGGTCCATGGCGAAGTCGTTGGCGACCATCTTCACCCGGGTCAGCGCGTCCGCGCCGTTGCCGATCAGCGTCGCGCCCTTGATCGGCGCGCCGATCCGGCCGTCCTCGATCCGGTAGGCCTCGGTGCACGAGAACACGAACTTGCCGTTGGTGATGTCCACCTGACCGCCGCCGAAATTGACGGCGTAGATGCCGTTCTTCGCCGCCTTGATGACCTCCTCTGGCGATTTGTCGCCGCCCAGCATCAGCGTGTTGGTCATGCGCGGCTGGATCGGGTGGGCGAAGGACTGGCGGCGGCCGTTGCCGGTCGGGGCCATGCCCATCAGCCGGGCGTTCTGCCGGTCCTGGAGATAGGAGACGAGGATGCCGTCCTCGATCAGCACGGTGCGGTTGGTGGGCGTGCCCTCGTCGTCCACCGACAGCGAGCCGCGGCGCTGGTCGATCGTGCCGTCGTCGACCACGGTGACGCCCGGCGCGGCGACGCGGCTGCCGAGCAGCCCGGCGAAGGCGCTCGTCTTCTTGCGGTTGAAATCGCCTTCCAGGCCATGCCCGATCGCCTCGTGCAGCAGGATGCCCGGCCAGCCCGGCCCCAGCACGACCTGCATCTCGCCGGCCGGCGCGGGGCGCGACTCGAGATTGACCAGCGCCTGCCGCAGCGCCTCGTCGGCATAGGTCTTCCAGGTGCGCGGATCGATGAAGGCGGCATAGCCCTCGCGCCCGCCCGCGCCGTAGCTGCCCGATTCCTGCCGGCCGTCCTGCTCGACCACGACGCTGACGTTCAGCCGCACCAGCGGGCGGATGTCGCCGACCGCCTGGCCGCCCGCCCGCATGATGTGGACGACCTGCCATTCGCCGGCCAGCGAACACGACACCTGCTTCACGCGCGGGTCCTTCGCCCGCGCATAGGCGTCGATCTCGGCGAGCAGCGAGGTCTTGACGCCGAACGGCACGGCGCTCAGCGGATTGGCGTCGCTGTAGAGCCGCCGGTTGGTCGGGGCAGGCCCTTCCGCCGCGTCACCCTTATGGCCGCTGCGGACGCTCCCCGCCGCCTCGGCGGCCCGGCGGATCGCCGCCTCGGTCAATTCGGTGGCGTGGGCATATCCCATGCTCTCGCCCGCCACGCAGCGCAGGCCGAATCCTTGCGCCGAATCGAAGGTCGCCGCCTTCAAGCGCCCGTCGTCGAACGAGAACCCCTCCGATTCGCGGTATTCCAGAAACAGCTCCCCGTCGTCGGCCCCGGCGAGGGTGCCGTCGACGATTCGCTGCACCCCCTGGGGGTCCAGGCTTCCGTCGGCGAAAAACAGGCGTTCGGCGGTGGCGCTCATGGCCGTCCCCAGTGCTTCTTGCGATCCGTTCTCTGCCGAATGTGGGCCTGCCGCCGCGTTACGGCAAGCGCTCAAGAAAGCCCTTGGGAATGTCTGGAAATCCTCTGCGCTCCTTGTTACACGGTCCGGGTAACGGCAAACGGCTGGGGGGCCGCCCGTTCCGGGGCGCGCCTTGCGCCGTCGCATTCTGAACTGTGCTGTAGGGTCGATACATGCGCTCCTGTCTTGCGAAGCTCGCAACCGCCGCCGCGTTCCTTCTGGCCGCGCCCGCCGCCTGGGCGGCGCCCGAGCCCTGGGGCATCGACCTCCAGCCGGCGGCGACCGAGAGCGCCGACAAGATCCATTCGTTCCACGAATTGCTGCTCTACATCATCATCGGCGTCACGCTGTTCGTGCTGGCGCTCTTGATCATCGTGATGGTGCGCTTCAACCGCCGCGCCAATCCGGTGCCGTCCAAGACGACCCACAACACGCTGATCGAGGTGATCTGGACGATCGTGCCGGTGATGATCCTGGTGGTCATCGCGGTGCCCTCGTTCAAGCTGCTCTACGCCAACGAGAAGATCCCCTCCGACATCGCCCTCACCATCAAGGCGATCGGCAAGCAGTGGTTCTGGACCTACGAATACCCCGACAACGGCAATTTCACTTTCGACGCGACGATGCTCGCCGACGACGCGCGCGGCGACCAGCCGCGCCTGCTGGCGGTCGACAATTTCATGGTCGTGCCCGAGGACACCAAGGTCCGCCTCATCGTCACCGCTTCGGACGTGATCCACTCCTGGGCGATGCCGGCCTTCGGCAAGAAGATCGACGCGGTGCCCGGCCGCCTGAACGAATTGTGGTTCGAGGCGCGCGACCCCGGCATCTATTACGGCCAGTGCTCCGAGCTGTGCGGCGCCAACCACGCCTTCATGCCGATCGGCGTCAAGGTCGTGACCAAGGAAGAATATGCCGCCTGGGTCGCGCAGGCGCAGCAGGAATTCGGCAAGGCCGACCAGGCCCCCGTTTCGCTCGCCGCGGCCTCCGCCGGCTCGTCCGTCCGCTAAGCGTTTTATCGATCAGGGTTCGCTCACATGGCCGCCGCAAAAGCCGTCGATCTCCACGCCGAACACGATCACGGGCATCACAACCCGAGCGGCCTCGGCCGCTGGCTGTTCTCGACCAACCACAAGGACATCGGCACGATGTACCTGATCTTCGCGATCATCGCGGGGATCGTCGGCGGCGCGATGTCGGTCGCCATGCGCATGGAGCTGGCCGAACCCGGCCTCCAGTGGTTCGGCGACGCGCACCTCTTCAACGTCTTCGTCACCGGCCATGCGGTCATCATGATCTTCTTCATGGTGATGCCGGCGATGATCGGCGGCTTCGGCAACTGGTTCGTGCCGCTGCAGATCGGGGCGCCCGACATGGCGTTCCCGCGCATGAACAACATTTCGTTCTGGCTGCTGCCCTTCGCGCTGACGCTGCTGGTGCTCTCGATGTTCGTCGAGGGCGATTCGGGCGGCCACGGCGTCGGCGGCGGCTGGACGCTCTACGCCCCGCTCTCGACCACCGGCTCGCCCGGCCCGGCGATGGATCTGGCGATCCTCTCGCTGCACATCGCGGGCGCCTCCTCGATCCTGGGCGCCATCAACTTCATCACCACGATCTTCAACATGCGCGCGCCGGGCATGACGCTGCACCGGATGCCGCTGTTCGTGTGGTCGGTGCTGATCACCGCCTTCCTGCTGCTGCTCTCGCTGCCGGTGCTGGCCGGCGCGATCACCATGCTGCTGACCGACCGCCGCTTCGGCACGGCGTTCTACAACCCGGCCGGCGGCGGCGACCCGCTGCTCTACCAGCACCTCTTCTGGTTCTTCGGCCACCCCGAGGTGTACATCCTGATCCTGCCGGGCTTCGGCATCATCAGCCACATCATCTCGACCTTCTCCAGGAAGCCGGTCTTCGGCTATCTCGGCATGGCCTACGCCATGGTGGCGATCGGCTTCATCGGCTTCATCGTGTGGGCGCACCACATGTACACGGCCGGCATGGACGTCGACACGCGCGCCTATTTCGTCTTCGCGACGATGGTCATCGCGGTGCCGACGGGCGTGAAGATCTTCTCGTGGATCGCCACGATGTGGGGCGGCTCGATCGAGTTCAAGGTGCCGATGGTCTGGGCGATCGGCTTCATCTTCCTGTTCACGGTCGGCGGCGTCACCGGCGTCGTGCTGTCGAACGCGGGCATCGATACCGCGCTGCACGACACCTACTACGTCGTGGCGCACTTCCACTACGTGCTCTCGCTCGGCGCCGTGTTCGCCATCTTCGCGGGCTTCTACTACTGGTTCCCGAAGATGAGCGGCTACATGTATTCCGAGTTCCTCGGCCACCTGCATTTCTGGGTCACGTTCGTCGGCGTGAACCTGATCTTCTTCCCGCAGCACTTCCTCGGCCTCCAGGGCATGCCGCGCCGCTATGTGGACTATCCGGACGCGTTCGCGGGCTGGAACTACATCTCGTCGATCGGCAGCTACATCGCCGCGGTCGGCGTGCTGATCTTCCTCGTCATGCTGGTCGACGCCTTCGTGCGCCGCCGCGCCGCCGCCGCCAATCCGTGGGGCGAGGGCGCGACGACGCTGGAATGGACGCTGCCTTCGCCGCCGCCGTTCCACCAGTTCAACGAACTGCCGCACATCAAGGCGGCGGATCACCACTAAGGGCGGCGTTCGCGCCGGCGCACCGTGAGCGATGTGAGCCTCGGATACGGACGGGACGGCGCGGCTGAGGCCGCGCCCGTTCTGTCCGTGCCCGCGCTCGGCGCATCGGTGGCGACGGCGGGCGATTTCTTCGCGCTTCTGAAGCCTCGCGTCATCTCGCTGGTCGCCTTCACCGGGCTTGCCGGCCTCGTCGCCGCGCCGGGCGCCATGAACCCGATCGCCGCCTTCACGGCGCTCGCCTGCATCGCGGTCGGGGCGGGCGCCTCGGGCGCGCTCAACATGTGGTACGACGCCGACATCGACGCCGTCATGGCCCGTACCGCGTCGCGCCCCATTCCCTCGGGCCGGGTCCGGCCTGACGAGGCGCTCGCCTTCGGCCTCACGCTCTCGGCCTTCTCGGTCGGCGTGATGGGCGTCCTGGTGAACTGGCTCAGCGCCGCGCTGCTGCTCTTCACCATTATCTTCTACGCCGGCGTCTATACGATGTGGCTGAAGCGCCGCACGCCGCAGAACATCGTCATCGGCGGCCTCGCGGGCGCCATGCCGCCGGTCATCGGCTGGGCGGCGGCGACCGGCACGGTCGATCTCTATCCGGTCCTGCTCGTCGCCCTCATCTTCCTGTGGACCCCGCCGCATTTCTGGGCGCTCGCGCTCTATCGCAGCGGCGACTACGCCAAGGCCGGCGTGCCGATGCTGCCGGTGACGGCGGGCGAGGCCGAAACCCGCCGCCAGATCGTCCTCTACGCGATCGCCATGGTCGCCTGTTCGCTCCTGCCCGTCGCCTTCGGTTTTGCCGGCGCGGCCTATGGCGCGGCGGCGCTGATCGGCGGCGTGCTGTTCCTGTGGCTCGCCGCGGCGGTCTATCGCGCGCCGGGCCGGCACAAGGTCGCGATGCGCCTGTTCGGCTTCTCGATCCTCTATCTCTTCGCGCTGTTCGCCGCGGTCATTGCGGAAGCCGCGCTCGGCCTCGCGCCGCTGATGGCCGCGCCATGAACGACGCTCCGGACCAGATCCCGGCGCTGACGCCGCAGCAGGCCCGCGCCCGCCGCTCGCGCAACATCGCGCTCGCGGTGACGCTCGGCGCGCTGGTGATCCTCTTCTTCGCGATGACCATCGTGCGCCTCGGCGGCGCCGTTTCGCAGCGGTTCTGACCGTCATGGACCGCAACGCCCGCACCGCGCTGATCTGCTCCACGGTCGCCGCCCTCATGGTGGGGGCGAGCTACGCCGCGGTGCCGTTCTATCGCTGGTTCTGCGAGACCACGGGCTTCGAAGGCACGACGCAGCGCGCCGACGCCGCGCCGGCCGCCTCCGGCATCTCCGACCGCGTCATCCGCGTGCGCTTCGACGCCAATGTCGCGCCCGGCCTGCCGTGGAATTTCGGACCCGAAGATCCTTACATCGACATTCGCGTCGGCGATGTCGGCATCACCTCCTATTTCGCCCAGAATGTCGGGCGCGTCGCGACGCGCGGCCATTCGACCTTCAACGTCACGCCGGACAAGGCGGGCAAGTATTTCGTGAAGGTCGCCTGCTTCTGCTTCACCGACCAGCCGCTCAAGGCGAACGAGAGCCGCGAGATGCCGGTCAATTTCTACATCGACCCGGCGATCCTCGACGATCCGCGGGCCGACGACATCACCGAGATCACGCTGTCCTACACGTTCTTCGCGCAGGACGGGCAGACGGCGTCGGCGGAAGCGCCCGCGACCGCCGCAACGAACTGAGAGTCACGAGGGGCACGGAACAATGTCTGGCGACGTCAAACACGACTATCATCTGGTGAACCCCAGCCCGTGGCCCCTGATCGGCTCGCTCGGCGCGTTCACGCTGGCGGTCGGCGCGGTCCTGTGGATGAACAAGGACGCGGCGGCCGATTTCGGCCCCATCGCCGGCCAGCCCTGGGTGATGATCGGCGGCTTCGCGCTGGTCCTCTACACGATGATCGGCTGGTGGCGCGACGTGGTGCGCGAAAGCGTCGTCACCAAGGAACACACGCCGGTCATCAAGCTCGGCCTGCGCTACGGCATGATCCTCTTCATCGCGTCCGAGGTCATGTTCTTCGTCGCCTGGTTCTGGGCCTATTTCGCGGTCGCCTTCTTCCCGACCGACCACGGCTTCGCCTCCTGGCCGCCGCACGGCATCCAGACCTTCGACCCCTGGCACCTGCCGCTGGTCGGCACGCTGGTGCTGCTCACCTCGGGCACGACGATCACCTGGTCGCACCATTCGGTGCAGACCGGCGACCGCTCGGGCGCGATCTGGGGCCTCGCCATCACCATCCTGCTCGGCCTGCTGTTCACCACGCTCCAGGCCTATGAGTATTCGCACGCCGCCTTCTTCTTCGGCGCGTCGGGCGACGTGCGCGAGGCCGCTTCGGCGCTCTCCTTCGTCGCCGGCTCGCCCGACGCGGTGGTCGAGCCGATCGTCTATGGCTCCACCTTCTTCATGGCGACCGGCTTCCACGGTTTCCACGTCATCGTCGGCACGATCTTCCTGATCGTCTGCTTCGGCCGTCTGCTCGCCGGGCATTTCACGCCCAAGAGCCATTTCGGCTTCGAGGCGGCGGCCTGGTACTGGCACTTCGTCGACGTGGTGTGGCTGTTCCTGTTCGCCACCATCTATGTCTGGGGCGCCGGGGCGCACGCCGGCGGCCACTGATATGGCATCGCCCCTCGCCGGACGGTGCCCCCGTTGCGGCGAGGGGAAGCTGTTTCAGGGCTTCCTCACCCTCGCGCCGGCCTGCACGGCCTGCGGCCTCTCCTATGAACGGCTGGACCAGGGCGACGGTCCGGCCGTTTTCATTATCCTGATCGCCGGCTTCGTGGTCTGCGCCCTGGCGCTGTGGGTGGAGGTGACCTACGAGCCGCCCTATTGGGTGCATGTCGTCCTCTGGGGCCCGCTGATCCTCGCGCTGACCCTCGGCCTGTTGCGGCCGCTGAAATCGGCGATGGTCTTTCAGCAGTTCCGCATGAAGGCGGCCGAGGGACGGCTCGACGACGGGCCGCCCGGCGGGCCGACGGGCTGATGGTCTTCCGTCCCCGCCTCTGGGCGAGCGTCTTCACGGTTCTCGCGCTCGCCATCCTCCTTTCGCTCGGCGTCTGGCAGCTCGAACGCCGCGCCTGGAAGCACGATCTCGTCGCCCGCATCGAGGCGAACCTGAAGGCCGAACCGCAGGATCTGGTCGGCGTCCTCACCGCTTCCGGCGTCGAGGCCGATTACGCCCGGGTCGAGGCCGACGGCACGATCGCGCCGGACAAAGCGGTCCATCTCTTCGCGCCGGCGGGGCAGGGGGCGGCCGACTACCGCGTCATCGCCCCGCTCGACTATGGCGGCGGCCGCTTCATCCTGGTCGATCTGGGCACCGTCACCGAGGCGGAGAAGGCGGCGCTGAAGACCCCGGTCCCCGAAGCCGCGACCGGCCTCGTCCACATCGAGGGCATATTGCGTCCGTCCGAAGCGCCGGGCTGGTTCTCGCCCGCGCCCGATCTCAAGGCCAATCGCTGGTATGTCCGCGACGTCCCGGCGATGGCCGCCGCCCTCGGCCTCGGCCCGGTCCATCTCTATGTCCTCCAGTCGGAATCGCCGAATGCGGGCGGCCTGCCGCGCCCGGTCCCTTTCCGCCCCGACCTGCCCGACAACCACCTCGCCTACGCGCTCACCTGGTTCGCGCTCGCCTTCGTGGCGCTGGTGGTCTATCTGGCCCTCCATCTGAAGCGCCGCGACGAATAGGGCCATGCGTTACATCTCCACACGCGGTCATGCCGCGCCCATCGCCTTCGACGCGGCGATGCTCTCCGCCCTCGCGCCGGACGGCGGCCTCTACATGCCGCAATTCTGGCCGCAGATCGCGCCGGACGAGGTGAAGGCGCTCGCCACGCGCACCTATCCCGAAGTCGCGCTCCAGGTGCTCAAGCGCTTTTCGGGCGACGCCATCCCGCTCGCCGACCTCTACACGGCGATCATCGCCGCCTATCGCCGCTTCGACGCGCCGGAGGTGACGCCGCTCACCGATCTGGGCGGCGGCGTCCATCTGCTGGAGCTCTTCCACGGCCCGACCTTCGCCTTCAAGGACGTGGCGCTTCAGCTGCTCGGCCGCCTCATGGACTGGGGCCTCAAGCGCTCGGGCCGGCGCGCCCTCATCGTCGGCGCGACCTCGGGCGACACCGGCACGGCGGCGATCGAGGGCCTCAGGGGCCTCGCCAGCGTCGATGTCGTGATCCTGCACCCCAAGGGCCGCACCTCGCCGGTGCAGCGCCGCCAGATGACGACGGTGCTCGACGAAAACGTCCGCAATGTCGCGGTCGAGGGCACGTTCGACGACTGCCAGGCGATCGTGAAGACGCTGTTCGCCGATGCGGACCTCGTCGCCCGCCACGGCCTCGCGGCGGTCAATTCGATCAACTGGGCGCGCATCGCCGCGCAGACCGTCTATTACGTCGTCGCCGCCGCGAAGCTCGGCGCCCCGGACCGCCCGGTGGACTTCGCGGTGCCGACCGGCAATTTCGGCGACATCTTCGCAGGGTATGCGGCGCACCGCATGGGCGTCTTCGACGGCCGCCTCGTCATCGCCACCAACGAGAACGACATCCTCGCCCGCACGCTTGCCTCCGGCCGCTACGAGCCGCGCGGCGTCGTGCCGACCGCGACCCCCTCGATGGACATCCAGGTCTCCTCCAATTTCGAGCGTCTGCTGTTCGAAGCCGCCGGCCGCGACGGCGCGATGGTCGCCCGGCTGATGGACGATCTGAAGACCAAGGGCGCCTTCGATCTGCCGCCGGCGATGCTCGCCTTCATCCGCGCCCGCTTCGACGCCGAACGGGTGAGCGGCGCGGAAGCCGCCGCCGAAATGCAGGCGGCGGAGAAGGCGCGCGGCACGATCCTCGACCCCCACACCGCGGTCGGCGTCGTCGCGGCGCGGCGGCGGCGGCGCGAGGGCGTCCCGATGGTGGCGCTGGCGACCGCCCACCCGGCCAAGTTCCCGGCCGCCGTGACCGCGGCGCTCGGCCATGCCGCCCCGGTTCCCCCGGTCCTGGCGGCGATGGAAACGCTTCCGGAACGATGCGATACGCTTCCTGCTGAAACCGGCGCGGTGAAGGCCTATATAGAGGCCTTCATCGGCGCGAAGACATGAACCTGCGGATCGAGACGCTTCCCAACGGCATGACGGTCGTCACCGACCCGATGCCCCACATCCAGACGGCGACCATCGGCGTCTGGGTCGAGGCCGGCGCGCGCCACGAGACGGCGGCGACGAACGGCATCTCGCACCTGCTCGAACACATGGCCTTCAAGGGCACGAAGAAGCGTTCGGCCCTGCGCATCGCCGAGGAGATCGAGGCGGCGGGCGGCTATCTCAACGCCTATACGGCGCGCGAGCAGACCTGCTTCTACGCCCGCGTGCTGAAGGACGACGTCGCGCTCGGGGCCGACATCCTCTCCGACATCCTCATCAACCCCACCTTCTCCGCCGACGAACTGGCGCGCGAGAAGAAGGTGGTGCTTCAGGAGATCGGCCAGAGCGAAGACACGCCCGACGACATCATCTACGACCACCTCCAGGCCGCCGCCTTCCCGGACCAGCCGATCGGCCGTCCGATCCTCGGCACCGAGGAAACCGTCAACCGCCTCGGGCGCGCCGCCCTGCGCAAGCATCTGGCGACCCATTATGTCGGCCCGTCGATGACCCTCATCGCCTCGGGCCATGTCGATCATGATCGCATCGTGGCGCTGGCGGCCGAAAAGTTCGCGCCCATCGCCAAGGCGGACAAGCCGCCGCCGCTGCGCGCCCGCTACCGGGGCGGCGACCGCCGCAAGGCGCAGAAGCTCGAACAGGCCCATCTCACCTTCGGCGTCGAAGGCCCGTCCTACACCGACGAGGACGCTTTCGCCGCGCAGGTCTTCGCCACCGCGTTCGGCGGCGGCATGTCCTCGCGCCTCTTCCAGGAGGTGCGCGAGAAGCGCGGCCTCGCCTATTCGGTCCATGCCTTCGCGCATCTCTTCGCCGACACCGGCTTCTTCGGCGTCTATGCCGGAACCGGCGCGAAGGAATGCGCCGAGATCGCCCCGGTCGTCGTCGGCCAGCTCGAAGCGATGGCGGACGGCGCGACCGAGGAAGAGGCGGCGCGCGCCCGCGCCCAGGCCAAGGCCGGCCTTTTCATGGGGCTGGAAGGCCCCTCCAACCGCGCCGAACACATCGCCGGCCAGCTTCTCGCCTATGGCCGCGTGATGAGCGAGGCGGAGATCGCCGAGAAGATCGAGGCGGTGGACGCGGCGGCGCTGCGACGCTTCGCGGCGCGCCTGCTGAAGTCGGGCAGCCCCTCGCTTGCCGCCCTCGGCCCGGTCAAGGGGCTCGAATCCTACGACCGCTTCGCGGCGCGCTTCGGCTGACGCGGCGGCGATGGCGCTGATCGGATCGCTGTCGCGCTTCGACACCCCGCCGGACCTCACCGGCGCGAAGACGCGCCTGCGCTATCCCGTGGCCGGCGATTTCGCCGCCTGGGCCGAACTGCGCGGCGCCAGCCGGGCCTTCCTCGCGCCGTGGGAGCCGACCTGGCCGCATGACGATCTCACGCGCCCGGCCTTCCGCCGCCGCCTGCGCCGCTATGCCCGCGACGTGCGCGAGGACCGCGCCTATCCCTTCTTCATCTTCGAGGCGGCGAGCGGCGAACTGGCGGGCGGCCTCACGCTGTCCAATGTCCGGCGCGGCGTCGCGCAGGCCTGCTCGCTCGGCTATTGGGCGGGCGAACGCTTCGCCGGACGTGGCCTCATCTCGGATGCGGTGCGCGCCGTGCTGCCCTTCTGTTTCGGACCGCTCGGCCTCCACCGGGTCGAGGCGGCGTGCCTCGACACCAATCTGCCCTCGCAGCACGTCCTCGCCGCCGCCGGCTTCCAGCCCGAAGGCCGCGCCCGCGCCTATCTGCGCATCGACGGCCAATGGCGCGACCACCTCCTCTTCGCGGTGCTGGACGAGGATCGGGCGGCATCGCGCGGCGTGAACCGCATCGCCTGACGCGCGGCCCTCGACGCCGCGCCGCGCATCTGCGATACGCGACTCCCGGTTTGGTTAACGGACGTCCCGCGACGTGACTCGGCTTGCCCGCATCGCCGTTCTGACCGCCGCCTTTGCGCTGGCGTGCGGCGCGACGGCCGCGCGGGCCGAACCGCCCGCCGAACCCGCGCCCAAGCCCGCCGGCGTCGCGCCCGCCGCGCCCGCGCCGCAGGTGATCGGCGTCCCCGCCGCGACGCCCCCCGCCGAAGACGCGCCCGCCGACGCCGCGCCCGCCGACGCCGCGCCCGAAACGGCGCCGCCCGCCTTCGATGAGGACGAGGCCGCTCCGGTCTTGCCGCGTTCCGGCGTCGGCGGCGTCATCGTCGAGCAGGGCCAGCCGGCGGTCGATATTTCCAACGCCATCGCGCGCTATGTGCCGCCGGGCGAGGCCGCCTTCGCGACCTATCTCATCGACTTCGTGAACCGCGCCCCGACCCGCCAGAGCCGCATCCTGGTGCTCGATCCGGGCGCCTATGGCGGGGCGGGCGCGCCCGCCGCGCTCACCGCCGCGACGCTCACCCATGTCTTCTCGTCCGACGCCGCCGCGCCGGTCGAGATCGTCGAGACCGGCGTGCGCACCCGCATCCGCGTCGAACTGCCGGCCGGCGCGACGGTGACGCTCGGCCTGCGCTATTCCGCGCCGCTCCCCGCGCTCGCGGTCGAGATGTGGGACGAGCAGGACCTTGCCCGCTTCACCACGGCGGCGCTGGTGCTTCAGGGCGCGCTGCTCGGGCTGCTCACCGCGATCGGCGCCTGGCTCGCCGGCCTCGCGGTGCTGCGCCGCGACACCATGGCGTGGCGTCTGGCGGCGCTCTTCGCCATGGCCTTCGTCGCGCTCATCGCGGGCTTCGGCCTCGCCGGGCCGTTCTCGCTCGCCGGCATCGTCACCCATGCGGGGCTCGCGCTCGCCGCCTTCGCCGGGGCCGCGGCGCTGGCGCTCGGCTTCGTCGTTCACGCGATGGCCCCGGAAGGGCGCTGGCGCGGCGTCGGACGCCTGGGCGGGATCGCGCCCTGGATCGTCGCGGCGGCGGGCCTGCTCGCGCTCTTCAACGCGCCCTATGCGGCGGTGCTGGCGAAGGCGGGGGCGGCGCTGGCGCTCGGCTTCGCGGCGCTCACGATCCTCGGACGCGCCTGGGACGGCGATACGCTCGCCCGCCGCCTCGGCCTCGCGGCGATCCTCGTCCTCCTCGCCCTTGCGCCGCTCGCCATGCAGGAAATGGTGGTGGCGGGCGGCCGCGTGGCGATGCTGGCGGCGGCGGGCCTGCTCGCCTCGGCGCTGCTGGTCGCCGCCTTCTCGGTCGCGGGCGGATCTGTGCCGGCGCTGCGCCAGCGCGTCGAGCGCGTGCTGGGGCAGGGGCGCGACGACGCCCCGCCGCCGCCCCCGCCACCCGCCGCGCCCTCCGCCGAGGAGGCGCGCTATGGCCTGGCGCTCGCCGCCGCCCATCAGGGCCTCTGGGACTGGGATCTGAAGCGCGACCGCCTTTTCCTCTCGCCTTCGGTCGAAGTGCTGCTGGGCGCGCGCCCCGGCCAGCTTCAGGCCTCCGACCGCGACTGGTCGCCGCATGTCCACCCGGACGACCTCGCCACCTTCACCGGCGCGCTTGAGGAATACCGCGCCATCGGCGACGTCTCCTTCGCGCTCGACTTCCGCGCCCGCGGCCATGACGGGGCCTGGCGCTGGGTGCAGCTGCGCGCCAGCTTCATGTCCGACGGCGTCCGCGCGGCGCGCTGCATCGGCCTCGTCTCCGACGTCAGCGCCCAGAAGGACGGCGAGGCGCTGCTGCTCGCTTCGGCGCGGCAGGACGCCGTCACCGGCCTCGCCAACCGCGCCTGGTTCGCCGAGGCGCTCGGCCATCGCTTCGCCTTCGCCGGTCCGGCGCGGCACCTCGCGCTGCTGCTGCTCGACATCGCCCGCTTCCGCACCATCAACGAAAGCCTCGGCCACGCGGCGGGCGACGAATTGCTCGCCCGTCTCGCCGACCGGCTGCGCGCCGCCGCGCCCGAAGGCGCGCTCGCGGCGCGGCTCGGCGGCGACGTGTTCGGCCTCGCCTGGCTCGCGGCGGACGCCGACGCGGCGGCCGAAACCGCCAAGTTCGCGATCGACACGCTCGCCGTGCCGATCGAGCTGAAGGGCCGCGCGACGGCGCTCGGCGTGCGCGGCGGCCTGGTGCTCGCGGTGCATGGCGAGCGCGACGCGGCGGGCCTCCTCGCCGACGCCGAAACCGCGCTCGCCGAGGCGCGGCGGCCGGGGGCTCCGGCGCTGGCGATCTTCGCTCCGGCGCTGCGCGAGGCGCGGGCCGAGCGCGCGGGCCTCGAACACGACCTCGCCGGCGCGGTCGCGCGCGGCGAGATCGTCGTCCACTACCAGCCGATCCTCAGCCTCGCCGGACGCCGCCTCGCCGGGCTTGAGGCGCTCGCCCGCTGGAACCATCCGCAGCGCGGCCTGCTCAACGCCGAAGCGTTCGCCCCGCTCGCCGAGGACAGCGGCCTCATCGACGGCATCGGCCGCTTCGTGCTGGAAACGGCGCTGAAGGACGCCGCGCGCTGGCGGCGCATGGCGCCCTCCGAGCCGCCGCTCTTCGTCAACGTCAACGTCTCGGCCCTCCAGATCGTCGATCAGGGCTTCCTGCACGCCTGCGAGCGCTGGCGCTCGACCACGGCGTCGTCCCCGCCGAGGTCAGGCTGGAAGTGACCGAGACCTGGGCGATCGAGGATGCGGGCGCGGCGGCGGCGGCGCTGCAACGCCTGCGGCGGGCGGGCTTCGGCCTGGTGATGGACGATTTCGGGGCGGGCCACTCGACCCTCAGCCGCCTCGCGCATCTGCCCTTCGACGCGGTGAAGATCGACGCCTCGTTCCTCATCGGCGGCCCGGCGACGCGCGGCGTGCTCTCGGGTCTGATCCGCCTCGCGCACGATCTCGGCCTCGATGCGACCGCCGAGGGCGTGGAATCGGACGAGGATCTCGCCTTCCTCGAAGCCGCCGGCTGTCCCTACGCGCAAGGCTTCCATTGCGGCCGCCCGGCCGACGCCGCCGCGACGCAGCGCCTCTTCGCGGCCCTCGCCGAACCCGTCTCGGCGGAGGAATAGCGCCTCAGGCGTGCCCGCTCGCGCCCGACAGCATCGCCGGATCGACGCCGATCCGCGCCAGCGCCTGCGCCCATTTCAGCTCCGGCTCCGCGCCGAAGACGATCGCCTCGTCCGCTTCGCCGACCAGCCAGGCATTGTCCTGCAACTCGCTCTCCAGCTGCCCCGCGCCCCAGCCGGCATAGCCGAGCGCGAAGAAGGCGCGCGCCGGCCCGCCCGGACGCCCCAGCGCCTTCACCACATCCATGGTCGCGGTCAGCGCGATGCCCGGCGCGACCCGCATCGTCGCGTCGTCGGCGCGGTAATCGTCGGAATGCAGCACGAAGCCGCGCGAGGTCTGCACCGGCCCGCCGTAATGCACGGTCAGCTCCGGCGCGGCGCTCGCCGGCCGGCGCACCTTCAGCTGCTTGAGAATGTCGGCGAAGGCGACGCCCGGCATCGTCCGGTTGAGCACCAGCCCCATCGCCGTCTCCGGCGTATGGTGGCACAGCAGGATCACGGCCTTCTCGAAATGCGGGTCCGTCATCGTCGGCATGGCGATGAGAAGCCGCCCGTCGAGGAAGCCGCCGTCGCCGCGCTGCTCTGCCTTGCGGGTCATGGGGCAAGGTTAGCCGCCCGCCCCGCGCCGCCGCAACCGCCCCGGCGCGGCCTTTCGGCGGGGTAAGGCAGGGGGCGCGGCGACCGGTCACTCCGGCTTGACTGGCGGTCGCCCGGTCCTCGGGTTAAGGGGGGCCATGAAACATCTCGCCGCCATCGCCTTCGCGGCGCTTTTCTCGGGCGCGGCCTTCGCCGGATGCACCGGCGGCTGCTCCGGCGGCGAGGCGCCCTCGGTCTCCACCGCCTGGAGCGGCGACGCCAAGGCGCCGACCCGCCTCATCCTCGTCTCGCCCAGCCACAATTACGGCGGCCCGCTCTGGATGGCGATCGAGATGGACATCGCCAAGGGCTGGTTCGTCTATGCCGATCCCACCAGCTCGGCCGCCGGGCTGGCGCTGGGCTGGACCGGCTCCGAAAATCTCGCTCCGCCGGTGCTGCGCTGGCCGTCGCCGGCCGTCGTCGACGACCGCGGCAAGCCGGTGAAGGCCTGGACCGGCCACGTCATCCTGCCGATCTCGGTCTCCCCGCTCGAACCCGAACGCGACATCCGCGTCGGCCTCACCGTCAGCTACGCGGTCTGCGGCGAGGTCTGCCGCCCCGGCTATGCGGTCCACGCGATCCGCATTTCGGCCGCCCCCGCCGAGGTGCCGCCCGCCGGGTCGCGACATGCCGCCGCGATCGCCGGCGTTCTGATGGAACCGCGCTGAGGCCCTCTGGACACGGCCAGCCCCATCCCCCATGTCAGGCGCGCAATCGGCCTGAACCGAAGGAGGACGGCATGACGATCAAGGTGGGCGACAAGATTCCCGAAGCGACCCTCGCGGTCATGGGCGAGAAGGGCCCGCAGCAGGTGGCCAGCGGCGAGCTCTTCAAGGGCAAGACCGTGGCGCTGTTCGCGGTGCCGGGGGCCTTCACCCCGACCTGTTCGGCCAAGCACCTGCCGGGCTTCGTCGAGCACGCCGACGACTTCAAGGCCAAGGGCGTCGACCAGATCGTCTGCCTCTCGGTCAACGACGCCTTCGTGATGAACGCCTGGGGCAAG
Organism: Alphaproteobacteria bacterium; assembly: GCA_046348585.1. Lineage (GTDB taxonomy): Bacteria > Pseudomonadota > Alphaproteobacteria > Micropepsales > Micropepsaceae > JADZAI01. The sequence goes on along the minus strand of JAXMDZ010000002.1, from coordinate 211,747 downwards.
GACCAGAATGTCGGCTCCAAGATCGCCATGGTCGCCGACGGCAACGCCGAACTGACGAAGAAGCTCGGCCTCGAAATGGACGGCTCGAAATTCGGCATGGGCGCGCGCAGCCAGCGCTATTCGATGCTGGTCAAGGACGGCGTCGTCGAGAAGCTGAACGTCGAAGACCCCGGCGCCTTCTCCGCCTCCAGCGCCGAAACCCTGCTCGGCCAGCTCTGAAGACCCGGACCGGGCGCTGCGCGATCCGCGCGGCGCCCTACTTCCCGCCGATCGCCGCGCGGGCCAGCGCGTCGGCGCGCTCGTTCATGTCGTGCCCGTTATGGCCGCGCACCCAGTGCCAGCGCACGGTATGGCGTTCGCGCGCCTCGTCCAGCCGCCGCCACAGATCGGCGTTCTTCACCGCCTCGCGCGAGGCGGTCTTCCAGCCGCGCTGCTTCCAGCCGTGGATCCACTGCGTGATCCCGTCCATCACATAGCGCGAGTCGGTATAGAGGTCGGCCGCGCAGGGCCGCTTCAGCGATTCCAGCGCGGCGATGGCGGCGGTCAGTTCCATGCGGTTGTTGGTGGTCTCCGCCTCGCCGCCCGACAATTCCTTCTCCACGGCGCCATAGACGAGGATCGCCCCCCAGCCGCCGGGGCCGGGATTTCCCGAACACGCCCCGTCGGTATAGATCGCCACGCGCTTCGCCTCAGAGGCCATAATCGCCCGCGCCCTCGACATGCTGATGGAAGCGCAGCCACCCGGCGCATTGCAGCGGATCCTTGGGCCTCACCAGCGCGGCCGGATCGCGGTTGATCCAGTCGTAGAGCCGCGTCAGCAGGAAGCGCAGCGCCGCGCCGCGCGCCAGCAAGGGCAGGGCGTCGCGCTCGGCCTGCGACAGCTTCCGCACCGCCTCGTAGCCGTGCAGGAAGGCCCGGCCCTTGGTCAGGTTGAAGCTGCCGTCCGGCTCGAAGCACCAGGCGTTCAGGTTCACCGCCACGTCATAGGCGTAGCTGTCGTTGCAGGCGAAATAGAAATCGATGACCCCGGTCAGCCGCTCGCCGACGAAGAGCGTGTTGTCGGGAAACATGTCGGCATGGATGACGCCTGCAGGCAGGCCCTTCGGCCAGAACGCCGTCAGATGCGCGAGTTCGGCGGCGATCGCCTGGCGCAGCCCGCCCTGCACGAAGTCGGCTCCGGCCTGCGTCGCCGCCGCCAGCTTCGCCCAGCCCTCCAGCGACAGCGCGTTGGGCCGCGACAGCGCGAAGCCCGCCGCCGCGTGGTGCAGCCGGGCCGATGTCGCGCCCGCCTCGGCGCAATGCGCCGCGCCCGGCCGCTTGGGCGAGACGCCGTCGAGAAAGCTCTGGATCGCCGCCGGCCGCCCCGCGAGGCGGCGCACGATCGCCCCGTCGCGGCCATGCACCGGGCGCGGACAATTGACGCCGCGCGCCGCCAGATGGTCGAGCAGGCCGAGGAAGAAGGGCAGGTCGCCCTCCGCCACGCGCTTCTCGTAGAGCGTCAGGATGTAGCGCCCGCGTTCGGTCGCCAGGAAATAATTGGAGTTCTCGACGCCCTCGGCGATGCCCTTCAGCGACAGCGCCCCGCCGATGTCGTAGGCCGCCAGGAACGCCGCCAGCTCCTCGTCGCCGATCTCGGTATAGACCGCCATGCGTTCAGCCCGCCACCGCGCGGGGCAGCTTGAACTGCACGTCCTCGCGGGTGACCGTCACTTCCGCGACCTCCACATCGAAGCGCGCGCCGATGGCCGCGATCACGCCCTCGACCAGATCCTCCGGCGCCGAAGCGCCCGCCGTCAGGCCCGCAACCGCGACGCCCTCGAACCAGCCCCAGTCGATCTCCGCCGCCGTCTGGATCAGATGGCTCGCCTTCGCCCCGGCCTTGAGGCCGACTTCCACCAGGCGGCGCGAGTTCGACGAATTGGGCGCGCCGATCACCAGCAACAGGTCGCAGCCCTCGGCGATCGCCTTCACCGCGTCCTGCCGGTTCGAGGTCGCATAGCAGATGTCCTCCTTGCGCGGCGCGGCGACGGCGGGGAAGCGGCGGCGCAGCGCCGCGACGATCTCCGCCGTGTCGTCCACCGACAGCGTCGTCTGCGTCACGAACGACAGCCGCCCGGGGTCCGACGGCTCGAAACGCTCCGCGTCCGCCACCGTCTCGATCAGCGTGATCGCCCCGCCCGGCAACTGGCCCATCGTGCCGACCACTTCGGGATGGCCCTCATGGCCGATCAGCAGGATGTGGCGGCCGTCGCGGTAATGGCGCTCGGCCTCGATATGGACTTTCGAGACCAGCGGGCAGGTCGCGTCGAGATAGATCATCCGCCGCCGCTCGGCCTCGGCCGGCACCGCCTTGGGCACGCCATGGGCGGAAAAGACCACCGGCCGGTCGGCGGGGCATTGGTCCAGCTCGTCCACGAACACCGCGCCCAACCGCTCCAGCCGCTCCACCACGGTCCGGTTATGGACGATCTCGTGGCGGACATAGACCGGCGCGCCATAGCGCCCGATGGCCCGCTCGACGATCTGGATCGCCCGGTCCACGCCCGCGCAGAAACCGCGCGGCGCGGCGAGGCGCAGCGTCAGCCTGGGCGGGGCGGGATTGGCGGTCATGTCCTGGCCGTGCTTGAGCGGGGCGCAGCCTCCCGCTATGAGGGCTGAGATAGGCGTCGGCTGCGCGAAAGGTCAAGCGCGGGCGGCCAAGGGGAATCACATCATGCTGCGCGTCTCCGCGTTTCTGTCCGGCCTTCTGGTTCTTGGTCTCGGCGCGCCCGTGGCGCTGGCCGAAGACTGCCCGCCCGTGAAGCTCGACCCGCAGGCCTCGCGCCTCGCCGTCTATCCGGGCGGCGTTCCGGGCCGCAACCGGCTCGACTACGACTTCATCGCCGTGGCGATCGGGGCGAGCGCGGTCTGCACCGTGGACGACGACGACAACGTCATCGCCGACGTGACCATCACCTACGCGGCTCAGCCCGGCCCGCTCTATCGCGGCAAGACGGTGGTCGAGGTCTTCGCCGACGCCGAACGCGGCGGCGCGGCGGCGGGCCGCCAGAAATCGGCCCGCTCGACGCTCAACCCGCCCAACGACAGCCCCGGCGTCACCGACCACATCGTCATCCGCGGCCTCGTGGTGGGGACCGAGGACGAGATGGACGAGGGCGGCCTCGGCATCGTCGCCGGCATCGTCCAGCCCTAGGACGGCCGGCCGCCCGCCGCCGGTTGTCCCTGCCGGTGTGCGGCTGCTAGAAGCGCCGCCCATGCGTCCCTCCCTGCTTGCCGATCTCACCGCCGCCGTCGGCGCGGCCTTCGCCGCCGAAGGCCTCGACCCCGCCCTCGGCCGCGTCCAGGTCTCCGACCGGCCCGACCTCGCGCAGTTCCAGTCGAACGGCGCGCTGGCCGCCGCCAAGGCCGCCAAGGCCAATCCGCGCGCCCTCGCCGAAAAGATCGCCGCGCGCCTCGCCGCCGACCCTCGTTTCGCGAAGGTCGAAATCGCCGGCCCCGGCTTCCTCAATTTCGTCCTCGCCGATGGCGTGCTCGACGCCGCGCTCGCCGCGCCCGACGCCGTTTTCGCCCCCGCGCCGGTTGCGGATCGCGGCCGCGTCGTCGTCGATTTCGGCGGCCCCAACGTCGCCAAGGCGATGCATGTGGGGCATCTGCGCTCCTCGATCATCGGCGACGCGCTGCAACGCCATCTGAAGTTCGCGGGCTTCGCGGCGGTCGGCGACGTGCACCTGGGCGACTGGGGCAAGCCGATGGGCATGCTCATCACCGAGCTTCAGGCCCGCCGCCCGGACCTTCCCTATTTCGACGCGGCCTTCGCCGGGCCGTATCCGGCGCAGTCGCCGGTCACGATGGATAACCTTGAGGAGCTTTATCCCGTCGCCGCCGCCGCCTGTAAGGCGGACCCGGCGCGCGACGAGGCGGCCCGCGCCGCCACCATGGAGCTTCAGCAGGGACGCCCCGGCTACCGCGCGCTATGGCGGCATTTCATCGACGTCTCGATCGCCGGGGTGCAGCGCGAATTCGCCTCGCTCGGCGTCACCTTCGATCTGTGGAAGGGCGAGGCCGACGTCGATCCGCTGATCGCCCCGATGCTGGAGGATCTCAAAGCCCGCGGCATCGCAGAATTGGATGACGGCGCGCTCATCGTCCGCGTGGCGAAAGCGGACGACAAGAAGGAATCGCCGCCGCTCATTCTGGTGAAGCGCGACGGCGGCGTCCTCTACGAGACGACCGACGTCGCCACCATCGTCGACCGCGTGAAATCGCTCGACCCCGACCTCATCCTCTACGTGGTCGACCAGCGCCAGCACGAGCATTTCGAAAAAGTCTTCCGCGCCGCGATCCGCGCCGGCTATGCCGGGCGCGCGACGCTCGAACATGTCGGCTTTGGCACCATGAACGGGCCTGACGGCAAGCCGTTCAAGACCCGGGCCGGCGGCGTCTGAAGCTCTTCGACCTCATCGCCATGGCCAAGGCCGAGGCCGAAAAGCGCCTGGTCGAACACGGCATCGGGGCCGACTATCCGGCCGAGGAGCGGGCCGAGATCGCCCGCCAGGTCGGCCTCGCGGCGATCAAGTTCGCCGATCTGTCGAACTACCGCCTCACCAACTACATCTTCGATCTCGAACGCTTCACCAAGTTCGAGGGCAAGACCGGCCCCTATCTGCAATACGCGGCGGTGCGCGTGAAATCGCTGCTGCGCAAGGCGGCGGACGAGGGCGCGGGGTCCGGCGCGGTCGCCATCCGCGCGGCGGAGGAACGCGACCTCGCGCTCGCGCTGCTGCGCTTCCCCGACGCGCTGGAGGAAACCATCCGCCTGCGCGCCCCCAACGTCATGTGCGATTACGCCTTCGCGCTGGCGCAGCGCTTCAGCAGCTTCTACGCCGCCCACCACATCCTGTCGGAACCGGACGCCGTCCTGCGCGCCTCGCGCCTCGCCCTTGCGGGCCTCACGCTGCGCGCCCTCGAAACCGCCCTCGGCCTCCTCGGCCTCGAAATCCCCGACCGCATGTAGCGGCCCGCGCCCCGCTCCCCCTTTCCTCCCCCGCGTGCGGGGGAGGTGCCCCGAAGGGGCGGAGGGGGCGGAACCCGCCACCCGCGCCCACCCGCGCCCCTCATGGCCGCCCTCGAGGCGGCCATCCAGACCGGCACGCCGCGCCGATCTTGACAATATTCCTATAGGACCATAGGCTTATCACTGCCGGCCGGGGCGGTGGGCAGGCCGGCCCTCGTCGCGCGCCTACCCCCTCCCCCCGAGGGAGGGAATGAGGAACGAAGATGCTTTGTGTCGCGGGGCCGCAACAAAATGTCTGCGTCAGGCCGACAGGCGCTTCATCAGCCGCCGCATGAAGGCCTCGCAGAGCGGGATCTGGCTGGCCTCGATGAACTCGTCCGGCTGGTGGGCCTCGGCGATGTCGCCGGGGCCGCAGACGAGGGCGGGAATGCCGGCCGCCTGAAAGATCCCGGCCTCGGTCGCATAGGACACCGCCTCCGCCGCGTTGCGCTCGGCCAGCGCCATCACGAAGCTCTCCGCGTCCGAGCCCGGATGGGGAAAGAGCGGCGGCGACATCGCCCGCTGGCGGATCTGAATGTCGGCCCCCGGCGCGATCGCATGCAGGCGCGGCAGCACGACGCCGAGCGCATGGTCCGCGAAACGGGCCGCTACCGCGTCGCCGTCCGCCCCCGGCAGTCCCCGGATCTCGTAGGTGAAGCGGCACGAGCGCGCCAGAATGTTCTGCGCCGTGCCGCCGTCGATCGTGTTGGCGATGACCGTCGAGAACGGCGGATCGAACCGCCCGGTCGCATCGCCCGCCGCGCGCAGATCGGCGGCGATCTCGGCCAGCTTGCCGATCAGTTCGGCCGCCACCATCACCGCCGAGACGCCCTTGTGGACGTTGGACGAGTGCGCCTCGTGCCCGGTCACCGTCACGCGGTAGGAACGGATCGATTTGTGGGCGTCCACCACCCGCATCATGGTCGGCTCGCCGATCACCGCGAGGCGCGGTTTGACGCCCAGTTCGCCGATCCGCTTCACCAGGCCATGCACGCCGATGCAGCCGACCTCCTCGTCATACGAGAGCGCCAGATGGACGGGAGCTTTGAGGCCCGCCGCCAGGAATTCCGGCGCCAGCGCCAGCGCCACCGCGCTGAACGCCTTCATGTCGCAGGTGCCGCGGCCATAGAGCCGCCCGTCGCCCTTGTCGGTCAGCGTCCAGGGATCGGAGGTCCAGGGCTGGCCGTCGACCGGCACCACGTCGGTATGCCCCGACAGCACCACCCCGCCATCGGCCGCCGGCCCGATGGTCGCCCACAGATTGGCCTTCGCGCCGGTCTCGTCGTGCACCAGCTCGCTGGCGATCCCGTGATCGGCGAGATAGCCGGCGACGAAGTGGATCAGCTCCAAATTGGAGTTGCGGCTCGTCGTGTCGAAGGCGACGAGCTTCGCCAGCATCTGGGTGGAGGAGAGGCGCGGTGGGGTCATGCGCGAAGCCTACAGCCTCGCGCCGCCCCCGCGAAGCGGCAAGCCGCCTCAGCCCTCGAAGCTGCTGCTCGGGTTGCCGATCAGCGACAGGAACTCGCGCCGGGTCAGCGGATTGCGTCGGAACTCGCCCAGCATGGTCGAGGTCACCATGCTCACCCCGGCCTTGTGGACGCCGCGCGTCGTCATGCACTGATGCGCCGCCTCGATCACCACCGCGACGCCCTTGGGCTGCAGCACGGTCTGGATCGAATTGGCGATCTGCGCCGTCATCTTCTCCTGCACCTGCAACCGCTTGGCGTAGGTATCGACGACCCGCGCGAGCTTAGAGATGCCCACCACCTTGTTGGTCGGCAGATAGGCGACATGCGCCTTGCCGATGATCGGCGCGAGGTGATGCTCGCAATGCGACTCGAAGCGGATGTCGCGCAGCGTGATCATCTCGTCATAGCCCTCGACCTCCTCGAAGGTGCGGGCGAGATAGACTTCCGGGTCTTCGGCGTAGCCGGCGAACCACTCCTCGAACGCCTTGGCGACCCGCTTGGGCGTGTCGAGCAGGCCCTCGCGGCCCGGATCGTCCCCCGCCCAGGCGAGCAGGGTCCGCACCGCGTCTTCCGCCTGGTCGCGGCTGGGTCTCGCATCGTTCGCGGGCAGGACCTTCGGTCCCGCCTTTCCTCTGGCTGCCATACCTGTCTCCCCGCAGCGTTATCGGCGCGTGGATTCGCGCCGGGGCGTCGTCCCTCCGGCATCTACGAGCGCGGAGCCCGGACGGATGCGGGCGCGCGGGGACGATCGTGCCGCGCGCCGTCCGGACAATATGGGTAGTGTCGGGCCGCGACGCCAGCACCGATAGACCAGGCCCAGCCCTTGGGGGCCGGGCTCAGTGCATGCGCTTGATGTCGTGCGGGCTGTCCAGCGAGAACAGCGGAATCTCGACCTCGAACAGGTCGCCGTCGGTCGTCTGCACCTGATAATTGCCGCCCATCATGCCCGAGGGGGCCTGCAGCGGCGTGCCGCTCGTGTACTCGAACTTCTCCCCGGGACGGATCACCGGCTGCTCACCGACGACGCCGAGCCCGCGGGTCTCCTGGGTCCGGCCGAAGCTGTCGGTGATCCGCCAGAAGCGCGAGCGGATCTGCACCGTCTCCACGCCCTTGTTCTCGATCTCCACCTTGTAGGCCCAGACGTAATAGTCGTCCTCGGGCGCGCTCTGGTCCGACAGATAGATCGGCTCCACCGACACGATGATGTTCCTGGTCGTGCTGATGTAGTTCGACATGGCCCGGGCCCCGTTTCGCTATGGTAAGCGCGCGATTCACGATCTGCGGACTTGTTGTAGGGCGCGTTTTGCGAGGCCCGCAAGGGCCGTCGCGTCTTCACCATGAAGGGGGGCGGTTAACCGGCGGCTTTGAGCGCCCGGGCGATGTCGTCCATCAGGTCCTCGGGGTCTTCCAGGCCGACCGACAGGCGGAACATGCCCTCGGTGATTCCCAGCATCCGCCGCTCCACCTCGGGCAGCCTCGCGTGAGTCGTCGTGTCCGGATGGGTCAGCAGCGACTTGGCGTCGCCGAGATTGTTCGAGATGTCGATCAGCTCCAGCGCGTCGGCGAAGCGGAACGCCCTGTCGCGCCCGCCATCGATGTCGAAGGTGACGATCGTGCCGCCGCCGCTCATCTGGCTCTTCGCCAGCGCCGCCTGCGGATGGCCGGCGTCGAAGGGATAGCGCGCGTTGGAGACGCCCTTCTGGCCTTTGAGGAACCCCATCAGCGCCTCGGCCCCGGCGGCCTGCGCCTTCACGCGCAGATCGATCGTCTCCAGCCCTTTCAGCAGCACCCAGGCGTTGAACGGGCTGAGCGTCGGCCCGGTATTGCGCAGGAAGACGCCCAGCCTGTCGGCGAAGAGGTCCTTGTGCGCGAGGATCGCCCCGCCCAGCACGCGGCCCTGTCCGTCCATGTGCTTGGTCGCCGAATAGACGACGATGTCGGCCCCCAGCGCGAAGGGTTTCTGGAACACCGGGCTCGCGAACACGTTGTCGACGATCAGCAACGCCCCGACGCTGCGGGCGAGCGCCGAGATCGCCCTCAGATCGCAGATCTCCAGCGTCGGGTTGGACGGCGTCTCCAGGAAGAAGGCCTTGGTGTTCGGGCGGACCGCCGCCTCCCAGGCCTTGAGATCGCGCCCGTCGATCAGCGTCGAGGCGATGCCGAGCCGCGGCGCCAGCTCTTCCACGATGTAGCGGCAGCCGCCGAACAGCGCCCGGGCCGAGACGACATGATCGCCCGCCGAAAGATGCCCGATGATCGAGGCGTTGATGGCCGCGAGGCCGGTCGCCGTCGCCCGGCACTCGACGCCCTCGGGCGCGTCCTCCAGCAGGCGCAGACGCTCCTCGAACATGGCGACGGTCGGGTTGGAGAAGCGGCTGTAGATATAGCCCGGCTCCTCGTTCTTGAACCGCCGCTCGGCAGAACCGGCATCGGGATAGGCGAAGCCGGAGGTGACGAACATCGCCTCGCTGGTCTCGCCGCTCGCCGACCGCCAGGTGCCGCCGCGCACGGCCCGCGTGCGCGGGCGCCAGGACTTCGGATTGCTCTCGTCGCTCATCGGCGGACCCCGCAAAGAAAAACCCCGCGACCGCTATCGGGTCCGGGGCTGGGTCAGGCGCGCGCGGCGCTTCCGCTCTCCCGGCCATTTTAGCGGTCGCTCATTCCGCATGCGACCCGCAAGCCGGCCGGCTCAAATCCTCGCATGCCCCTTGTCCGATAGGCGTCCCCCTTGCTTCCGTCAAGCCGCTTGTGGGCTATAACAGTCGAGATTCTCTGGGATTGCGTGGGGCGCATGACGCCGGACGACGATACGCTATTCGGCCTCGACGCGGCCGCGGCCGAGGCGGGGCCGAAATTCTCCACCGGCCTCCTGCCGGGGCAGAGCCTGCGCGCGATGATCCACGCGCACGAGATCACCGCTGCGGCCGACATCCGCGAGGAGCAGATCCAGCCCGCCAGCCTCGACCTCCGGCTCGGCCAGGTCGCCTATCGCATCCGCGCCAGCTTCCTGCCGGGCGAAGGCGCGAGCGTGCGCGACAAGCTGGAGCAGGTCGTGATGCATGAGATCGACCTGACCAAGGGCGCGGTGCTGGAGACGGGCTGCGTCTATCTCTGCCCGCTGATGGAGCACCTCGATCTCGGCTACCGCGTGTCGGGTTCGGCCAACGCTAAAAGCTCGACCGGGCGGCTCGACGTCTTCACCCGCCTCGTCACCGACGGCGCGCGCGCCTTCGACACCATCCCCTCGCAATATTCCGGCCCGCTCTGGGCCGAGATTTCGCCGCGCACCTTCTCGATCCTCGCCCGCACCGGCTCACGGCTGAACCAGCTCCGCCTGCGCCGCGGCTCGCCGACCGTCACCGACGCCCAGCTCAAGAAGCTCCAGGCCGAAATCGGCATCGTCTCCGGCGTCGAGGACGCGCAGATCGACAAGGGCGTCGGCTTCTCCATCGACCTCGACGGCGATCCGCTGACCGGCCTCGTCGGCTACCGCGCCAAGCGCCATGCCGGCGTCATCGACATCGACAAGGTCGCGGCCGCCGATCCGCAGGACTTCTGGGAGCCGGTCCATATCCGCAAGCACCGCTCGATCATTCTCGACCCCGGCGAGTTCTACATCCTCGCCTCGCGCGAGGCGGTTTCGATCCCGCCCGAATGGGCGGCCGAGATGGTGCCGTTCGATCCGCTGGTCGGCGAGTTCCGCGTCCACTACGCGGGCTTCTTCGATCCGGGCTTCGGCTATTCGGGGGCGGGCGGGGCGGGCAGCCGCGCGGTGCTCGAAGTGCGCAGCCACGAAGTGCCCTTCGTGCTGGAGCACGGCCAGACGGTCGGACGGCTGATGTTCGAACGGCTGATCGAACCGCCCCAGCGCCTCTACGGCCAGGGCATCGGCTCCAACTATCAGCGCCAGGGACTCGCGCTCTCCAAGCACTTCAAGCGGAGCTGACCGCTCAGCGCGCGTGCGCTTTGAGGAAGCTCTCGACGCAATAGCCGACCCGCCGCTCGACGTCGGCCTCGTCCAGCGGGGCGTCCACGCCGAACAGCCGCCTCAGATGCAGCGGCCCGAAGGTGGACGAGACGAAGTGCTCGGCGGCGAGCACCGGGTCGGGGATGCTCAGTCTGCCGCCGGCGTCCAGCGCCGCCAGCCAGGCGGAAAAGACCCGCGTGAACCGCGACGGCCCCTGCGAATAGAGATCGCGCAGGATGTTCGAAGCGCCGGGCGCGGCGATGATCGCCCGCAGCATCTTCACGTTGTCGGGGGCGATGACCTTGGTGTGATAGGCGCGGCCGATCTGCATCAGCACCTCGCGCGGATCGGCGTCCGCGTCGGCGCCGGCCAGCGGCGCCAGCACCTCCTCGACGCGCGCATCCACCATCGCCAGGAACAGCTGCTCCTTGGAGCCGAACTGGTTGTAGATGGTCTGCTTGGAGACTTCGGCCTCGAAGGCGATCTCCTCCACCGAGGCGTTGTAGCCCTTCTCGGTGAAGACCCGCCGGGCCGCGTCCAGCACGGCCTGCCGCTTGCGCGGGCCGCGCGCCTGGCGGCCTTCGCCCTCGTCGGTGAACGGATCGGCGGCCATCAGTGCATCTCCGCGGCCAGCCGGTTGACCGGCTTGCCGAGCACGAAGACCAGCAGCATCGTCACGGCGAAGCCGGTCGCCAGCATGAGGAACAAATCGTTGAAGGCGAGCACCGTCGCCTGCTGAAAGGTCAGCTGGCCGAGGATCTTCAGCGCCGCGGTCTGCGGATCGCCGCCGGGCACCAGCTCGGCATAGCGCGCCGCGAAGCCGTCGATGAAGGCGGTCGCGGTCGCGTTTCCGGCCTGCAGCCCTTCGCGCAGGCGATGCCAGTGGAGATTGGTGCGGTCGATCAGCTGCGTGTTGAGCAGCGCCAGCCCGAACGCGCCGCCGGTGTTGCGCATCAGGTTGAACAGGCCGGACGCGCCCTTCACCTGATGCGGGCTCAACGCCTGGATGGCGATGGTCTGAACGCCCATCATCGTCGTCATCAGCCCCATGCCGCGCAGCGCCTGCGGCAGGAACATGTCCCAATAGGTGCTCTCCGACGTCAGCCCGCTCAGAAGCCAGGCGGACGTGCCCAGGAAGACGAACCCGGCGAAGGCGAGAATGCGCAGATCGACCCGCGTGGCGAGCAGGCCCATGGTCGGGGCCGTCATGAACATGAAGATGCCCGTCACCCACAGCGTCTCGCCGATCTGCATGCTCGAATAGCCCTGGATGCGCCCGAGGAAGAGCGGCAGCAGATAGGTCACGCCGAACAGGCCGAGCCCGACCATGAACGCCAGCAACGTCGCCATGGCGAAGGTCCGGTTGGCGAACGGCGTCAGATCGACGATCGGCGTCTCGCGGCTCAGCGTGCGCCAGAAGAAGCCGATGCCGGCGGCGATCGAAATGGCCGTCAGGTCCCTGATCTCGGCGTCGCGGAACCATTCGTTCTTCGCGCCTTCCTCAAGGACGTATTGCAGCGTGCCCAGGAAGATCGCGAGGAAGACGAGACCGGCGACGTCGAGATTCTTCCACAGCCGCCAGTCGGGCTTGTCGATGTCCATGATCAGCCAGACGACGCTGGTGACGACGATTCCGGGAATGACGTTGACGAAGAACAGCCAGTGCCAGCCCACGGCGTCGGTGATGTAGCCGCCCAGCGCCGGTCCGATGGTCGGGGCGAGCGTCACCGTCAGCCCGACGAAGGACGAGGCGATCGCCCGCCGTTTCGCGCCGAACACCAGGAACGAGGTGGCGAAGGTCGTCGGGATCATCGCGCCGCCGATGAAGCCCTGCATCGCGCGATAGACCATCATCTCTTCGATCGTGGTCGCGGTGCCGCACATCAGGCTGGTGATCGTGAAGCCGGCGGACGACATCACGAACAGCATCCGCGTCGACATCATGCGGCTGAGATAGCCGGACAGCGGGATCATCACGACTTCGGCGATGAGATAGCTGGTCTGGACCCAGCTCACCTCCGCCGACGAGGCCGACAGCCCGGCCTGGATCTGCGACAGGCTGGAGGCGACGATCTGGATGTCCAGCGTGGCCATGAACATGCCCAGCACCATCGCGAAGAAGCCGACCACGATGATGGGGCCGCGCTCCTCGAACAGCGGCCGGGCGAACATCGCGTTGGGAGCCTCGGCGGTCTGGCTCATCGCGGCGCTCAGGGTCCTGCGGCCTCGACGGGGCGGGGCGCGGGCGCGAGGGTCGCGGACGCGCCTTCGCCTTCGCCGCGCGTATCGACCGAAACCTTCACCGACATGCCGGGCCGCAGCAGCGCGCGCAGCGCGGCGTCGCCTTCGATCAGGACCTTGACCGGCAGGCGCTGCACGATCTTGGTGAAATTGCCGGTCGCGTTCTCCGGCGGCAGCAGCGAGAACTCCGATCCGGTCGCGGGCGAGAAGCTGTCGATCCGGCCGCTGAGCTTCAGATCGGGAAAGGCGTCGACCTTGATGGCGACTTCCTGGCCGCGCCGCATCTCGCCGGCCTGCGTCTCCTTGAAGTTGGCGACGACATAGACGTCGGGCAGGCGGACCACGGCCAGCATCTGCGCCCCGGCGCGGACATATTGCCCGTCCTGCACCGTCTTGGCGCCGACCACGCCGTCGAACGGCGCACGGACCAGCGTGTAGCTGAGGTTCAGTTCCGCCTGCTTGAGCGCGGCGGCGGAGGCGTCGAGATCGGCCTGCGCCTGGATGCGGCTGCTCTCCAGGACGATCAGCCGCTCGCGTTCGGCGGCCAGCGCCGCGACCGCGCTCTGCACCGCCGCGTCGGCCTGCGCCGCCGCGGCGATGGCGGCATCGAGCGCCTGGCGCGAGCCGGAGCCGTTGGCGCGCAGGTCGCGGGCCCGCTGCAATTCGGCGGCCGCGAGCTTCTGCTGCGCCAGCGCGCTGTCGACGGCCGCCACCTTGGCCTCGATCAGCTTCTGTTCGAGCACCAGATTGGCCTCGACGCCTTTGAGGCCCGCGGCCTTCGAGGCCGTCGCGGCGCGCGCCTGATCCAGGGCCGCGCGGAAGTCGGCGTCGTCGATGCTCACCAGCACGTCGCCGGCCCGCACGCTTTGATTGTCGGCGACCAGCACCTTGGCCACATGGCCGCTGATCCGCGGCGCGATCGCCGCGGTGTCGGCCTTCACATAGGCGTCGTCCGTGGACTCGATGTACTGGCCGTAGGTGAGGTAGGTGAAGCCGTAATAGGCGGCCAGGCCGAACACGATGGCGGCTGCTGCGAAGAGCGCATAACGGCGCATGGCTGGCTTTCTGAATTCTTGGACTGGACTGTCCAGTCCAATTATTTCATCGCCGGGTTAAGATCAAGTTTGTGCGCCGCACCTTCGGCCCATGGCGGGGAGGTCGCGCTTCCTTTCGCGGCGGCCGCCATGCTAACCAGACGCCCGCGCGGGTGTAGCTCAATGGTAGAGCAGAAGCTTCCCAAGCTTACGACGAGGGTTCGATTCCCTTCACCCGCTCCAGTCCATCGCCCGCCACCGGCCCGTGCGCGCCTTCGCTTGTGACCATGATCACGTTTTGCGGAACCTGACGAAAACGTCAGGTTATCGGCTGCGAATTCTGCTAGTTTACCAATCTGATTTCCTTCCGGCTTGGGGTCGGTCATGAGGGCATGGGTTGCCATTCCGGCGGCGGCGATCGCGATGGGCGCGGCGCTGCTGGCCGGGTCCGTCGATACCGGCGTGCGCCTGGACGCCGCCGCCACGCGCGGCTTCATCGAGGTCCGCATCGCGGTCGCCGAACCGGCCGGCGTGATGACCGATGCCTGCGTGTTCTCGGCCGAGGCGATGGCGGCCGGCGCGCCCGCCCAGTGCGGGGATGCGCGGGTCGTTCATGCCGTGGCGGTGGTCGGCGACGCGGCGCCGCCGGCGGCCGCCGCGGAAGCCCCGCTCGAATGGCCGGGGGACTTCTTCGCGCTGACCATCGAGGCCGCCCTCAGCGCCTGGGACGCGACGATCGGCTTTCTGGGGACGCTCATCGACTATGCCGGCAAGGCCGGCGGGCTCGACATCTGAGCCGCCCGGACGGGTGTCTTAACGCCGTATTAAGGAAGCTCTCGCCCCCGCCGCGAAGCCGCGCTAGGCTTCGCGCACAAAATGGTGGTGGGATTGCCCTAGGATGTCTGCGAACGCCTTCTGTGTGCGCGCGGCCCTGCGTGACGATGCAACGGCGATCGCCCGCATCTTCGTGGAATCGTGGCGCGAATCCTACGCCGGCCTCCTCCCCGCCAACTACCTCGTCCGCTTGTCGGAGGTTCGCCAACGCCTGCTGTGGACCCGCGAAATCGTCCATGCCGGGCCGCGCGACGGCGTGGTGGTGGCGGAGCACGAAACCTACGGCGTCATCGGCTTCGCCAGCTTCGGCCCGGCGCGCGACAGCGCCGTCGGCTATGATGGCGAGGTCTATACGATCTATGTCGATCCCAATCATCTGGGCGGCGGGGTCGGGCATGCGCTCATCCGGGCCGCCTTCGCCCGGCTGACGGCCGACGGCTTCCGCTCCGCCGTGGTCTGGGCGCTGAAGGGCAATCCGGCGCGCTATTTCTACGAGAACGAGGGCGGCCGGCTCGTCGCCGAGCGCCCCGGCGCGATCGCCGGCAAGCCGGTGCGCGAAATCGCCTTCGGATTCGCCGATATCGCGTCGGCCTCGGGTGCGCGTGTCGGCTGATCCGACTGGCCCCACGTCTTCAGGCCGGCCGCACGCCCGGAACGCCATCGTCCTGCTGTTCGACAGCCTCAACAGGCACATGCTCGGCAGTTATGGGGGGCGCGAGTTCGCCACGCCCAATTTTGACCGCTTCGCTGCGCGCGCCCTGCGGTTCGATCGCCACTATGTCGGCGCGCTGCCCTGTATGCCGGCGCGGCACGACATTCTGTGCGGGGCCTGGGATTTTCTCTGGAAGGCCTGGGGCTCGGTGGAATTGTGGGAGGACGGCATCGCCGCGCCGCTCGCGCGCGAAGGCGTCGTCAGTCAGCTCGTCACCGACCACCCGCACCTGTTCGAAACGGGCGGCGAGAATTACCACGTCGACTTCACGGCCTGGGACTATCAGCGCGGACACGAGGGTGACGCCTGGAAGACGGCGCATGATCCAAGCTGGACCGGAGCGCCGCTCATGGGGCGCAAGGCCATGCCTTATGACAAGTCGCGCGGCTGGTTTCGCGGCGAGGCCGATTTCCCCGGCCCGCGCACCATGGCATCAGCCGCCCGCTGGCTCGACGACAATGCCGGCAAGCACGACCGTTTCTTCCTGTTCGTCGACGAGTTCGATCCTCACGAACCGTTCGACACGCCGGACGAATATGCGCGCCTCTACGATCCGGACTGGGACGGACCGCCGCTGATCTGGCCGCCTTACGGCAAGGACTGCATCCGTCGCGGCGTCATTACCGAGCGCGAGGGCCGGCAGATCCGCGCCCGCTACGGCGCCAAGCTGACCATGATCGACAGATGGTTCGGCAAGGTTCTCGATGCCCTGGACAGGAACGGATTGTGGGACGACACCCTGATCGCCGTCACCACCGATCACGGCCACTATCTCGGCGAGAAGGACATCTGGGGGAAGCCGGGCGTTCCGCTGTTTCAGACGATCGCCCACATTCCCATGATGGTGGCGGCCCCCGGCGTACAGGCCGGAACCTGCGATGCGTTGACCACGAGCGTCGATCTGTTCGCGACCATTGTCGACGTGTTCGACGCCGCGCGCCATGTGCGCCAACGCACCCACGGCCGCTCGATACTTCCCTTGTTGTCTGGCGGCGCGCAGTCGATCCGCGATTACGTTCTGGCCGGCGTCTGGGGACGCGAAGTGCACTTCATCGACGGACGGCAAAAGCTCGTCAGGGCGCCTGTCGGACCGAACGCCCCGCTGCCGATGCTCTCGAACCGCTGGTCCACCATGCCGACGCATCAACTGCGCCGCGCGCAGGAACTGCCGCTGCCTGACGAACGGGCGCGGCTGTCGCGCATGCCCGGATCGGACGTTCCCGTCATCCATCAGACCTGGACCGAAGGCGACCGCGTTCCGTTCTGGGCATGGACGAGTTTCTCGGGCGACCACATCTACGATCTGCAGTCCGATCCGGACGAAAAGACCAATCTGGACGACAGGAAATTGAGCGACAGGCTTAACGGGAGATTGAAATCGGCGCTGACGGAAGTCGAAGCGCCGGCGGAGCAGTTCCGAAGGCTTGGTTACGACTAGGTAAATTGTCCGACTCTGCGGTTCAGTTAAGCAAGCCGAAAGTCTGGTGTGAATACATAGGGGCACGCTTCCTTCGTTTCGTGTGCCCACGAAGTCATGCCAAGTTCGCCGCCGCTTGGGCTCGACGCCCTCGCCATCCTCAATGAATCGCCGGCGATCACCTATGTCGTCGACGTGACCGGCGAACCTGTGATCGTTTTCGTGTCGGACGCGGTCGCGACCGTCCTTGGCTATCCGGCGGAACGCTTCTCGGAACAGCCCGGCTTTCTCACCTCCATCATTCATGCCGATGACCGCGCCTCGGTCGCGCGTTCGGTCGAGATCGCCCGAGGCAACGGCACAGCCATCGCCGACCGCCGGTTGAGGGTGGCGGGGGGGGAGTGGCGGTGGTTCCGGGATCATTTCCGTTTGATCCGGGGGGTTACGGGCGATCGCCAGTACGGCATCGGGACGATCCACGACGTCACGGAAGAGATCGAAGCGCGCAGCGAGCTGCAGGCGCACACCGAAGAGTACCGCGTGCTGGCCGAGCACAGCAGCGACCTGATCTCGCGCGTGACGCTGGACGGGCGGATTCTCTACCAGTCGCCCTCGGCCAAGCGGGTCATGGGCTTCGATTCGGAGGCCCGGGTCGGCCACACCGCGCTCGGCCGCATCCACAGGGACGATCTGGCCGCCATCGACGCGGCCTGGCGCGCCTGCCTCAAGACCCGCAAGCCCCATCTCTTCAGCTATCGCGCCGAGCGCGCCGACGGAACCTGGGTCACGCTGGAAGCGGTGATGAACCCGGTCGTCGACAAGGAGAGCGGCAAGGTCGCCGAATTCGTCATCGTCTCGCGCGACGTGACCGAGCGGGTCGCCCGCGAGGCCCAGCTCGCCGCCGCGCGCCACGAACTCGATCTCAGCCGCGCCCGGCTGCAGCTCGTCACCGACAACATCGCCGACGTGGTCACGCTGGTGAAGCCGGACGGCGAGCCGGCCTATGTGTCGCCTTCGGTGACCCACATCGTCGGCTACGAGCCGGCCGAGATCGCCGGCGACGCGCTGGGCGCCTACGTCCATCCCGACGACCGCGACATCTTCTTCGGCGAGCGCGAGCGTAACCGCAAAGGCATCGTCACGCCCGTGCTGCGCCACCGCGTCCGTCACAAGGACGGCCGCTGGCTGTGGCTGGAGCGCCGCGCCAGCATCGTGCGCGAGCACGATTTCGGCGACGGCGTCGCGGTGCTCTCGATCGTCCGCGACATCACGGCGTCGGTGGAGGCCGAAGAGGCGCTCGCCAACGCCCAGGCGCTGCTCAAGGAGCAGAACGAACTCTACGATCTCTTCGCCCGCCAGGGTTCGGAGATCTTCCTGCGCTTCACGGTGGACGGCCGCGTCATGCACGCCTCGCCGTCGCACGAGCGCATTCTGGGCAATCAGACGCTCGTCCAGGACGGGCAGGTCATCCATCTCGTCCATCCCGACGACCTGCCGATCGTCGAGTCCGCCTTCCTCAACGCCTATCACACGCAATTGCCGCAGACGTACCGGCATCGCTTCCGGCACGAAAACGGCGGCTGGGTGTGGCTGGAAGTGTCGCTGACGCCGCTGGTCCGCCCCGGCTCCAGCGACGTGAGCGAGTATATCGCCGTCGCCCGCGACATCGGCGAACAGGTGCGCCGCGAGGAGCAGCTGGAGGCCGCCCGCCGGGCGCTCGACGAAAGCCGCAGCCAGCTCCAGCTCGTCACCGACCATATCGGCGACGTGGTCTCGCTGTTCCGCCCCGACGGCAGCACCGCCTATCTGTCGCCGTCGGCCGCCAATCTGGTGGGCTACAGCCCCTCCGACCTCGCCAAGATGCCGCTGGGCACGATGGCCCACCCGGCCGACCGCCAGGCGCTGTTCGACGAATCCGCCCGCAATCGCAAGGGTATCGTCTCGCCGAGCCTGCGCTACCGCCTGCGGCACCGCGACGGCCACTGGATCTGGGTTGAGCGGCGCGCCCGCGCCGTTCTCGATCACGATTTCGGCGAAGGCGTCGCCATTCTCTCGATCATCTCGGACATTTCCGAGCGCGTCGCGCACGAACGCGATCTGGCCGCCGCGACCGCGGCGCAGCTGGAGGCGCGCGCCAAGCTGCAGACCATCGTCGACAATTCGATCGACGTCATCGCGGTCTTCGGCCCCGACCGTTCGATGCAGTATCTGTCGGCGTCCTGCGAGCAGCAGAGCGGCTACACGGTCGACGAGTTCTTCCAGGGTCAGGCCGTCCTGTCCCATCCCGAGGACGTCCATCTCGTCATGGAGGCGGTCGCCCGCGAGGATGCCGGCGGCAACGGCGAGACCTTCCGCTATCGCGGCGTGCGCAAGGACGGCGGGATCATCTGGCTCGAACGGCGCGGCCGCAAGGTCTACGACCCCGAGACCGGGGCGCTGCGCTACATCGTGACCGTGACGCGCGACATTTCCGATCAGGTCCGTCACGAACAGGAGATTTCGGCCGCCAACGTGCAGCTCGAAAAGGCGAAGATCGCCGCCGAGGCCGCCAGCGTCGCCAAGTCCCAGTTCCTCGCCACGATGAGCCACGAGCTGCGCACCCCGATGACCGGCGTCATGGGCATGCTCGACCTCATGCGCGGCTCGGGCCTTTCGGGCGAGCAGGCGCGCTATGCGACGCTCGCCTACGAGTCGGCCGAAAACCTGTTGCTCATCCTCAACGACATTCTCGACTTCTCGAAGATCGAGGCCGGTCAGATGAAGATCGAGCGCGAGGCCTTCGCGCTGCGCGGCGAGATCGACAAGGTCAACGCCCTCCTGCTGCCGATCGCCCAGAAGAAGGGCAACACGCTGGAGACCGAGATCGAGCCGGGCCTGCCCGACAGGCTGATGGGCGACGCCCCGCGCATCCGCCAGATCCTCTTCAATCTGGTCGGCAACGCGCTGAAGTTCACCGCCGACGGCTTCGTGAACGTGAAGGTCAATCTCGCCGGCGAGGCGGCGGGCAAGCGCGTCCGCTTCGAGGTTCGCGATACCGGAGCCGGCATTTCCGCCGAGGCCGCCGCCAAGCTGTTCAAGCCCTTCGTGCAGGGCGACGGCTCGTCCAGCCGCAAGGCCGGCGGCACCGGCCTCGGTCTCGCCATTTCCAAGTCGCTGGTCGAGGCGATGGGCGGCACGATCGGCTTTTCGAGCAAGGAAGGCGCCGGTTCGACCTTCTGGTTCGAGCTGCCGTTCGAGGAAGCCCGCGAGCCGGCCGCCGACGCCGCCGCCGCGCCGGTCGCCGCCCGCACCCGCCGCCGCTTCGACATCCTCGTCGCCGAGGACCATCCGGTGAACCAGCAGCTCATCGCCGCGCTGCTGAAGCGCGAGGGCCACCGCACGACCATCGTCGCCAACGGCCAGCTCGCCGTCGATGCCGTGCAGTCGCGCCATTTCGACCTGGTGCTGATGGACGTCCAGATGCCGGTGCTCGACGGCACCGGCGCGACGCGGGCGATCCGCGCGCTGGAAGGACCGGTCTCGAAGATCCCGATCGTCGCCATCACCGCGAACGCGCTGCGCGGCGATATGGAGACCTATCTGGCCGCCGGGATGAACGGCTATGTCTCCAAGCCGATCCGCATCGACGCGCTGCGCGAGGCGATGGAGCAGGCGGTGCCGCTGTCCGAACGCGACCAGCGCCTGGCGGGCTGAGCGGCGGTTCGCGCCCGGTTCCGCCGGGGAGAGGTTCCCGAAGGTTCGTGCGTCCTTCGAGACGGCCGCTTTGCGGCCTCCTCAGGATGAGGAGGGTTTGGGAATCTTCGGGGGAACCGCGGTGCGTCCTTCGAGACGGGCGCGTGCCGCGCCCTCCTCAGGATGAGGAGGGTTTGAGCGTTGGCGGATGGGGGAGGCACGGGGCTTCCCGCTTCTCTTCAGTTCTCACCTTCCTCATCCTGAGGAGCGGCCGGAGGCCGCGTCTCGAAGGACGCACGGCGTTTCGACAGGGCGGGCAGGCGGTCGTAGTCGCGCCGGATCAGGGCTTCCTTCTTGGCGCGCGACCAGCCCTTGATCTGACGCTCGACGGCAATGGCGTCGACGATGCGGTGGAAATTGTCCGCCCAGACCAGCTCCACAGGCCGCCTTGCAGAGGTGTAGCCGCCCAACTCGCCGCTCTGATGCTGGCCGATCCGGCGGTCGAGATCGCCGCGTGCCGAGCCCACATAGTATGAGCCGTCGGCGCAGCGCAGGATGTAGACGAAGGCCTCGAACACCGTTGTGCGTCCTTCGAGACGGCCGCTTTGCGGCCTCCTCAGGATGAGGAGGGTTTGAGAAGAACCAGGTGCGTCCTTCGAGACGGGCGCGTGCCGCGCCCTCCTCAGGATGAGGAGGGTTTGAGCATTGGTGGGTGTCTAGAGGCTTGCGGGCGTCAGGAAGGCGAGGGGCGTCCAGGGGCCGGCGGCGGCGCGCCGCCAGTCCGGCGCGGCGCTTTCGAAGGCGGCGAGGGCGCAGGTCGGGAACTTCTCCTCGATCCGCATGGCGATCGGACCGTCGCCCGCCAGGTTCAGCGCCAGCTCCTCAAGTCCCGGATTGTGCCCGATGAAGAGCGCCGCGTTCACCGCGCCGTCCAGCGCCGCGGCGCGTTCGAGGATCGCCGCCGCCTCGGCGTGATAGAGTCCGGGCTCCAGCCGGCACTCCGGCGCGGGCGTCAGGAACGGCAGGACGAGATCGAGCGTCTCGGCCGTGCGCTTCGCGGTCGAGCACAGCACGAGGTCGGGCAGGAAGCCGCGCCGCGCCATCGCCCGGCCCATCGCCGGGGCGTCGCTGCGCCCGCGATCGGCGAGCGCCCGCTCGTGGTCGCGGCCGCCATGACCGGGCACGGCCTTCGCATGTCGCAGCAGGAACAGGCGCTTCATCGTCGCACTCCGTCGGACGCGGACGGCGCCTTATCGTCCGGGATTCGTCATCCGGCAATGGCCGCCGTGATCGCGCAGGCCTCTTCCAGCGTCACGCGCTGAACCGCCGCACCCGGCGGCAGCCCCGCCAGCACGCGCGTCGGCGTCGCCGCGCCCAGCACGACGAAGACGCCGTGGTCCTCGGCCCGGCGGATCAGCCGCCCGAAGGCCTGCGCCAGACGCAGGCGCACGATGACGTCGTTGTACTTCGCGATCCCCAGCCCCTTGGTCCGCGCCTTGTGGAGAATGTCGGGCCGCGGCCACGGCACGCGGTCGAAGACGACGAGGCGCAGCGAGCGGCCGGGCACGTCAACCCCGTCGCGCATCGCATCGGTGCCGAGCAGCGAAGCGTTCTCCTCCTCGCGGAAGAGATCGACCAGCGTGCCGGGATCGAGCGCATCGACATGCTGGGCGTAGAGCGGCAGTCCGGCGGCTTCCAGGCCCGCTGCGATATGGCGATGCACCTCGCGCAGCCTCCGGATCGAGGTGAAGAGGCCGAGCGCGCCGCCCTTCGACGCCTCGATCAGCCGGCGATAGGCGGCGGCGACGGCGAGCGGCTCGTCGAGGTCGATATCGGTGACGACGAGGACGCGCGACTGCGCGGAATAGTCGAAGGGCGATCCGTAGGCGACGCGCTCGGCGGGTTCGGGCAGATGCTGCGCCCCGGTGCGCAGCTCCGCATGACGCCAGTCGATCTCGCCGGCCTCGGCCTCCGCCCCGCGGTCGCGCAAGGTCGCCGAGGTGATGAGCGTGCCGTGCGACTGCGTCAGCACTTCGGCGGCGAAGGGCAGCGTCGGATCGAGATGATGGCGGAAGAAGCCGGCATCGGCCTCGCGCCCGGCCTCCCGCGAAATGCCGAACCAGTCGATGAAGCCCTCGGCCGCCGTGCCGGTCGAGATGCGGGCCAACATCGCCTCCCACGCTTCGAGCATATAGGACGAGCGCCGCTTCAGCCCGCGGGCGATCGCCCTGAGACGCGAAGCGTCGGTCGTCGCGATCTCGCTCTCCTCGTCCTCAAGGGCGGCGGCGATCGCTTCGGACAAGGCCTTCATCGGTTCGTCGAGCGCCCGCAGCGCCGCCGAGAGCGCGCTTGCCGTCTGCGCCACGGCTTCGGACGGCGGGTCCGGTTCGCATTCGAGATCGTAGTCGCTGCGGCCGTCGCGCGTGCGGGCGAGAACCTGGTCGCGCACCGCCGCGACGAAGCGCTCGAACGGCCCGAACGGCACAGCGTCGCGCAGCCGCTGAAGCCAGCCCTCGCCCGGCAGGATCGCCGAAGCGCGCTCGATACGATCGAGCAGCGCGTCGGTCTCGTCGGAGCCCGCCACCGCCTCGGCGAGCCGTTCGCGCAGACCCCGCGCCCGTCCGTTGCGTCCGCGCCCGCCGTCGCGGCCGCGCAGCCAGCGCCTGAGTTCGGCCCCTTCCGAAACGGTCAGATGGCTGGCGAAGACGCCGTCGGCGGCGTCGAACAGGTGATGGCCCTCGTCGAAGACGTAGCGCACGGGCGTCTGGCGTTCGGCCGCGCTGTCGGCCGCGCCGCTCTCGTCGATGGCTCTCGGGTTCATGGCGGCGCGCGACATCACCAGCGCATGATTGGCGACGACGATCTCGGCGCGCCCGGCCTGGCGGTTGTTGCGCTCGATGAAGCAGCGCCGGTAGTGGCGGCAGGCGCCGTAGATGCACTCGCCGCGGCGGTCGGTCAGCTGCGCCGTCGCGCCGTATTCGGCGGCGAGCCACGAGGGGAAATCGCCGCCCGCGATGTCGCCGTCGCGGGTCGCCGGAATCCAGCGCGCCACCAGCGCCAGCAGCACCGCCTCGCGGGTCGGGGCGAGGGCGAAGCCGCCGGTCGCCTCGTCGAAGTTCAGCAGACAGAGATAGTTCTCGCGGCCCTTGAGGATCGCCACCTTCTCGCGCTTCTCGCGCGGGTCGGGAAAGACGCGGGTCAGCTCCTGGTCGAGCTGGCGCTGGAGGTTCTTGGTGAAGGTCGAGACCCAGACCGCGCCGTCGTTGCGCCGCGCCCAGAGCGTCGCGGGGCTGAGATAGCCGAGCGTCTTGCCGATGCCGGTGCCGGCCTCGGCGAGGATCGTGTGGCCCGCGCCCTTGCGCACGCGCGGCGCGAAGGCCGAAGCGGCGGCGGCGGCGTAGTCGAACTGCGCCTCGCGGCGCTCGCGGCCGGGGCCGAGAATTTCGGCGAGCCAGAGCCGCGCCTCGTCGGGCGCGACCGGGCGCGAGCCGGGGGCGCCGCGCGGCGGGCGATCCTCCCACTCGGGCACCCGCCGCCAGGTCTCGAAGGCGGCGAGGCGCTGGGCCGCCGGGCCGAGCACGGCCTCGACCGGCGCCGCCCAGGCCCAGCCCGATCGCCCCGCCATCGCGGCGAGCGCCCGGCACTCGTCGCGGTCCTTCTCGCCGAGCAGGCTGAGCGTTTCGAGCAGGATGCGGGCGGCCTCGGCGACGCAGGCGGCGGCGTCCTCCAGCGTCGCCGGGGGGGCGAGGCCGAGGGCGCGCGCGAGGCCAGCCGGGCTCGGGATCACCGGACGGGCCGGGTGGACGAAGGCGAACAGTTCGGCGACGTCGGCATGGGGCGGCAGACCGCCCGCGCGGCGTCCGGGCTGGCTGAGGCCGAGGCGGCGGGCGGTGAAGCCGGCGTGGCAGACGATCAGCGGTCCGGCCTTGAAGGCCTCGGCCGCGGCCGGGCGGGAGAGGCGCTCCAGCCTGCCGTCGGCGTGATGCAGCGCCGCCCCGCCGGCCCCGGCGGCGATCGCAGACAATCGGATCGGCGCGCCGTCCACGGGCGCTCGCTCGGCAGGCGGCGGCATGGGCCGAACCTAGTGAACTCCGCCGCCGTCAGCGAGCGGATTCAGGCGGCGTCGGCGGCCGCGTCCGGGTAGAGCTGGGTCAGGCGGCGATTGGTCGCCTCGGTCAGCACCGTCAGCGACTGGACATGCTGGCCGAGCGCCTCGCCGCCGTCGCCGCGCCGCGCGGCCTGCGAGAGTTCGCGGGCCGCGGCCGTCAGGGCGGCGAGGCCGAGGCCGCTCGCCGCGCCGGCGAGGTCGCGCGAGGCCTGTTCCATCTCGGTCGAGTCGTTGACCGGCGCGGCCGCCTCGATGCGGGTGAGGAGTTCGGCGGCGTTGGTCATGTAGCTCTTGAGGATGTCCACAAGGACCGGGCGGCCGACCGACTGTTCCAGTTCGCGGATCGCGCCGGTGTCGAACGCGCCCTCCTCCTCGCCGTCGGAGAGCGCCGCGGCGAGGGCGGCCGAGACCGAGCGCACCGAATAGGGCTTGTGCAGGATCGCGTCGGCGACGCCGTCGGCGTCGGTCTCGGCCTGGTCGCCCTCGGTGCAGGCGATGAGGATCGCCGGACCGGCGTGGCGCTGGTTGAGGGCGCGGATCATGCGCGCCGCCTGGACGCCGCCGACCACCGCCATCTGGGCGTCGAGGAGGACCGCATCGAAGCGGCTGCGGCCGGCCGCCTCGATCGCTTCCAGCCCGTCGGCGGCGAGTTCGAGGGTGATGTTGCAGGCGACGCAGATGCGCTCCAGCGCGGCGCGGTGCAGCGGATTGTCGTCGGCGGCGAGGAGGCTGAGGCCGCGCACGCGGGCGAGCGCGCCGGGGTCGGGGCCGCCGTCGTCGGCATCCTGTCCGGCGTCGGCGATTTCGACTTCGGCCGCCTGGACGGGGGCGGTGAACCAGAAGGTCGATCCGAGGCCCGGCTGGCTTTCGACGCCGATCGTGCCGCCCATCGAATGGACCAGACGGCGGCAGAGCGCGAGGCCGAGGCCGAGGCCGCCGTGGTGGCGGGTGAGGACGCCTTCGCCCTGTTCGAACAGCGCGAAGATCCGTTCGCGGTCGCGCTTCTCGATGCCGATGCCGGTGTCGGAGACCGCGATGCGCAGCGCCCGCTGCGCGCCCGCCTGCATCTCGACCGAGATGGAGACGCCGCCGCGTTCGGTGAATTTCAGCGCGTTGCCGACCAGGTTGAGGAGGATCTGGCGGATGCGGCCGCCGTCGCCGCGCAGCTTCTGCGGCACGGCGCGATCGACCGCGACTTCGAGGTCGAGCGCCTGCGCCCAGGCGCGCGGCTGGCAGATGCGGCGGACGCTGTCGGCGACCGCGCGGATGTCGAGATCGGCGCGCTCGACCGGCGCTTCGCCGGCTTCGAGGCGGGCGAGATCGAGGACGTCGTTGAGCAGCGTGTAGAGGCCTTCGCCGGCCGTCCGGATGGCCTCGACCGCCTCGCGCGCATGGGCCGGCAGGCCGTCGCCCGACAGGAGGTCGGCCTGGCCCAGAATCGTGTTGAGCGGCGTGCGCAGCTCATGGCTGACCATGGCGAGAAAGGCCGATTTCGTCCGCTCGCCGGCATTGGAGCGGGCGCGGCGCGCACGCAGCCGCGCCCGGCGCGAAGCCGCGCGGCCTCCGAGTACCGGATCGCGTTGACGAGTCATGGCCCCGAAGCATAGGTTCCGCCCCCTTTCCGATGGATTAAGGATCCGCCGATCGTGACAGCCCTGCGCGAGACCGCCCTGAAGGCCAAGGCCTGGCCGTTCGAGGAAGCGCGCAAGCTGCTCGCCCGGTTGCAGCGCGGCCCGGCGGCCGGCGCGCCGGACAAGGGCTATCTGCTGTTCGAGACCGGCTACGGCCCCTCGGGCCTGCCCCATATCGGAACCTTCGGCGAGGTCGCCCGCACCTCGATGGTGCGCCGCGCCTTCCAGGAGATGAGCGACTATCCGACCCGCCTTTTCGCCTTCTCCGACGACATGGACGGGCTGCGCAAGGTGCCGGACAACGTCCCCAACAAGGAGATGCTGGCCCAGCACCTGAAGAAGCCGCTGACCAAGGTGCCCGACCCCTTCGGCAAGTTCGAGAGCTTCGGGGCCCACAACAACGCCATGCTGCGCTCGTTCCTCGACGCCTTCGGCTTCGAATACGAGTTCCAGAGCTCGACCGACTGGTATCTGTCCGGCCGCTTCGACGACGCGCTGCTGCACGTCCTCAGGCGCTATGACGACGTGATCAACCTCGTGCTGCCGACGCTGGGGCCCGAGCGCCGGGCGACCTACAGCCCGTTCCTTCCCATCTCGCCGACCACCGGCCGCGTGCTGGAAGTGCCGATCCTCCACCGCGATCCCGATGCGGGCACCATCGTCTTCGAGGACGAGGACGGCGCGAAGGTCGAGCAGCCGGTCACCGGCGGCCGCGCCAAGCTGCAATGGAAGGCCGACTGGGCGATGCGCTGGTATGCGCTGGGCGTCGACTACGAGATGTCGGGCAAGGACCTCATCCCGTCGGTCGAGCTGTCGTCCAAGATCGTGCGGGCGCTCGGCCATCTGCCGCCCGAGGTGCTGACTTACGAATTGTTCCTGGACGAGAAGGGCCAGAAGATCTCGAAGTCGAAGGGCAACGGCCTCGCGGTCGAGGACTGGCTGACCTATGCGGCCCCGGAGAGCCTCGCGCTCTTCATGTACCAGAAGCCCAAGACCGCCAAGAAGCTCTACTTCGACGCGATTCCGAAGGTGGTGGACGAATACGCCGCCTTCCTCGACGCCTATCAGCGCCAGTCGCCGGAAGAGCGGCTGGAGAATCCCGTCTGGCACATCCATGCCGGCCAGCCGCCGCAGGAAGCCTGGCCGCTCTCCTTCGCGCTGCTGCTCAATCTCGTCGCGGCCTCGAACCCCGACAGCAAGGACGTGCTGTGGGGCTTCATCCAGGCCTATCGTCCGGGCGTGACGCCCGAGGCCTATCCCTCGCTCGACCGCCTCGTCGGCTACGCGATGCGCTACTATCTCGACTTCGTGCTGCCGGCGAAGACCTTCCGCGCCCCGGACGAGGCCGAACGCGCCGGGCTGGAGGCCCTCGCCGCGGCGCTGGAGACGACGGCGGAGACGAACGGCGAAGCCTTGCAGAATCTCAGCTTCGAGATCGGCAAGGCGCACGGTTTCGCCGACCGGCTGCGCGACTGGTTCAAGGCGTTCTACGAGGTCGCGCTGGGGCAGGAGCAGGGGCCGCGCTTCGGCTCGTTCGCGGCGCTGTTCGGCCCGAAGAAGACCGCCGCGCTGCTGCGCCAGGCGCTGAACGGGGCGTTCCTGAAAGCCGTCTGACGCTCAACCGGCGTCTATTGCTTGGCCCACACGATGCGGGCCATCCAGTCGATGTCGCCGGCGTCGAGCGTGCGCGGCGGGTAGGCCGTATTGACCGAATGCAGCTCGACCTTTCTGGCGGTCTTTTTCGCCAGAACCTTCGCCATGACCTCGCCCTCCCTGGTCTTCACCACGACGCGGTCGCCCTTGCGCACCTGGGCGGTGGGCGAGAGCACGAGAATGTCGCCGGCCCGGTAGAGCGGCAGCATCGAATCGCCCGACACTTCGAGCGCGAAGGCGTGGTCCTCGTCGATGGTCGGCAGGCGCACATGCTCCCAGCCGCTGCCCACCGGAAAACCGGCGTCGTCGAAATAGCCGTCCGCGCCCGCCTGCGCGAGACCGAGCAGCGGCACCGCGCGGGCCGGCGGCGTGTGCCTGGGCTTCGGCGCGATCAGCGACACGAATTCGTCGAGGCTGGCGCCCGTCGCCGCCAGAACCTTGGAAACGCTCTCCGTCGACGGCCAGCGCTTCTTGCCGTCGTCGGCGATGCGCTTGGACGGGTTGAAGGTGGTGGCGTCCAGACCCGATTTCCGGGCGAGCCCGGACGGCGACATGCCATAGCGCGCGGCGAGCGCGTCGATGGCGGCCCAAATTTGCTTGTGCGACAGCATGGTTCGGTCTTAGGAACGGAGTGCGTTGGTGGGAAAATAGGCCTAAATCGGGCCGCAGATCAAGTGCCGTAAGACGGGTGGGGCCGGCGAAATCGCCATGAGCGGATTAATCTACAAGATCGTCGCCGCCGATGTCTGGGCGGCCGCGAAGAACGAGGGCGTGTTCGCCGGCGCGCCGGTCGATCTCGCCGACGGCTTCATCCATTTCTCGGACGCCGCCCAGGTGCGCGAGACCGCCGCGCGGCATTTCGCCGGGCAGGCGGGCCTGCTGCTCGTCGCCTTCGAGGCGGCGGCGCTGTCGCCGCTCAAATGGGAAGCCTCGCGCGGCGGCGCGCTGTTCCCCCATCTCTACGCGCCGCTCGACCCGGCGCTCGCGGTTTCGGAAACGAAGCTGCCGCTCGGACCTGGTGGCGCTCATGTCTTTCCGGACGGCATCCCATGACGCTGCTCTACGCTCTGTTGCGGCCGGCGCTGTTCGCGCTCGATCCCGAGCGCGTCCATGGCCTGACCATCCGCGCGCTGAAATCGGGCCTCGCGCCGGGGCCGGGGCCGGTCACCTCGCCGCGCCTGCGCCAGCGCCTGTTCGGCCTCGACTTTCCCAATCCCATCGGTCTCGCCGCCGGCTTCGACAAGAACGTCGAAGTGCCCGACGCGATGCTGCGGCTCGGCTTCGGCTTCGCCGAATGCGGCACCGTGACGCCGCTGCCCCAGGCCGGCAATCCGCGGCCCCGCATCTTCCGCCTGACGCCGGACCGGGCGATCGTCAACCGGCTCGGCTTCAACAATCTCGGCCACGCAGCGGCGCTGGAGCGGCTGCGCAAGCGTCAGGCCAAGGGCGGCGTCGTCGGCATCAATATCGGCGCCAACAAGGACGCGGCCGACCGCGCCGCCGACTATGTCGCGGGCTACGAGCGGCTCGCCGCCTTCGCGTCCTATGTCACCGTCAACATCTCCTCGCCCAACACGCCGGGCCTGCGCGGCCTGCAGAACCCGGACGAACTGGCCGACCTGCTCGGCCGCGTGACCGAGGCGCGCAGCCGCAGCGGCCTGCAGCGCCCGATCTTCCTGAAGATCGCGCCCGATCTCGACGACGAGGCGATCGCGGCGATCGTGGAAGCCTGCGTCGCGCACCGGATCGACGCGCTGATCGTCTCCAACACGACGATCGCCCGGCCCGCCGGGCTCAGGAGCCGTCACGCCAAGGAGTCCGGCGGCCTGTCGGGCCGTCCGCTCTTCGCGCCCTCGACCCGGGCGCTCGCCGCCGCCTTCGTGGCGGCGCGCGGACGGCTGACGCTGATCGGCGCGGGCGGCGTCGCCAGCGCCGACGACGCCTATGTCAAGATCGCCGCCGGGGCGCGGCTCGTGCAGCTCTACAGCGCCATGGTCTATGAGGGCGCGGGGCTGGCGGCGCGGATCGCCCGCAGCCTCGGCGAGCGCCTGGCGCGCGAGAACACGACGCTGGAGCTTCTGTGCGGCCGCGACGCGGCGCTGTGGTTGCAGCCTCCGGCGGACTAAGCCGGATCAGTCCCCGACCGGCAGCAGGAAATGCCCGCGCAGCGTGGCGACCGGGCGGTCGTGTTCTTCCTGCCAGGCTTCGGCATGGACGTTGACGACGCGGCGGCCGAGCTTGGTGATGACCGCGCGGCCATAGGTGTCGACCGGCTTGCCGGAGCGCAGAAAGTCTATGTTGATGTCGACGGGCTTCGGCATCACGCCGGCATTGGCCTCGAACACGATCTGCATGATCGCGGTCGTCTCAAGAAAGCCGCCGACCACGCCGCCATGCAGCGCCGGCAGCACCGGATTGCCGATGAGATGCCGTCCGAAGCGCAGGATGGTGGTGATCTCGGTGCCCTTGCGCTCGACGTCGATGCCGAGATAGCGCGCATAGGGAATGGCGGCGACGAGCGCCGCCAGATCGGGCTTCGCTCCCGCTTCCGCCGCCGCGCGCAGGATCGCGCCCGGCGTGCTGAGGGCCGCCGCCGTCACGGCGCGCCCTCCGGCCTGCGCCCGCCGCCGGTGCCCAGCATGAAGGCCGCCGAGACTGCGGCGATCGGATCGTTGCGGTCGGTGTGATAGGCGACGCCGCGCACGAAGGCGATGGACTTCGTCATGCGGTAGCACTCGCAGAAGGCGTAGATGTCCTCGCCTGCCGTCGCGGGCCGCATATAGTCGATGCGCAGATCGATGGTCGCGATGCCGCCGAAGGCCTGGAGATGCGACTGGATGGCGGTGCCGGCGGTGTTGTCGAGCAGCGAGGTGATGACCCCGCCATGCGGCACGCCGGTTTCCGGATCGCCCGCCAGATGCGCCGCATAGGGCACCATGGCGACCGCCGTGCCCTTGCCGATCTCGACGATGGTCATGCCCAGCGCCTCGGCATGCGGGATGCCGCTGAGCAGATGCGCGCCGAACGATCCGGTCGTACCCATGGGTCCCCGCATAGCGCACTCGCGGCCGTCGCTCCAGATGCCGCAGCGGAAGAGCCGCGCGCGGGTGACAGGGGCGGCGTGCTAGGCTTTAATCCCGGCCGCTCTCAAGGAGGACTGCATGATCGACTTCTATACCTGGACCACGCCGAATGGCCGCAAGGTGGCGATCATGCTGGAGGAGTGCGGACTGGCCTACACCGTTCATCCGGTCAACATCTCGATGAACCAGCAATTCGAGCCGAACTTCCTGAAGATCAGCCCCAACAACAAGATTCCCGCCATCGTCGACCGCGAGACCGGCACGACGGTGTTCGAATCCGGCGCGATCCTGCTCTATCTCGCCGAAAAGACCGGGCGCTTCCTCGCCAAGTCGGGCGATGCGCGCTGGAAGGCGGTCGAGTGGCTGATGTGGCAGATGGCGGGGCTGGGGCCGATGGCCGGCCAGCTCAACCATTTCGCGGTCTATGCGAAGGAGAAGATCCCCTACGCCATCGAGCGCTACTCCAACGAATATGCGCGCCTCATGGGCGTGCTGGAGAAGCGGCTGATCGAGGCGGAGTTCCTGGCGGGCGAGGAATATTCGATCGCCGACATGGCCGCCTATCCCTGGGTCGCCGGGACGCTGCCGGTGGTGGTCAGGAATTTCAAAGGCCTCGTGAAAAGCCATGTCCATATCGACAAATGGCTGAAACACATCCACGACCGGCCCGCCGTCCAGCGCGGCATGAACGTGCCGCCCGCCGACTGACCGCCGCCGCCGGTCGCCCCCTTGCCGGACGGGAGGCGATCGCGCCAACTGCAGGGACGGCGGGGTTCGTGGGTCTGAGGGGGCCAGCGTGACAGCGAGGGGAGTACTGGCCGCGGCGCTCGCCGTCGCGGTCGCGGCGTGTTCGGGCGGCGGGGCGCGGCGCGGGCCGGACATTCCCGTCGGCACGCTCGGCCTTCCTTACGAGGTCGACAGCGACCAGGTCACCTCGTTCATCTGCGCGAACGAGAAGCATTTCACGCTCGGCTATCTCGACTGGGGGATCGTCTTTTCGACCGGCATCGGCGGCGTGATCCCGATGCGGATCTCCGGCTCGACGGCGGGCGTGCGCTATGACGGCGGCAATTTTACCGTGATCACGATGGCGAACCGCGCGACCGTCTACTACAACGACGAATTCGTGATGCAGGATTGCCTCGCGATCATGCAGTAGGAACCGGCCCATGCTGAGCGCGTTCGTCCTCGTCGCCGCCGCCGTCGCCGCACCGCCCGCCTCGGACCCCGCGTGGGAGAGCTATGCCTGCGAGGGCGGGCCGCCGGTGCGTCTCGCGCTGATCGGCGGGCGTCCGGCCGAACGCGGCTTCCTGGCGCTGGAGACGGGCATCGTCGCGCTGGAGCGCCACGAGGGCGATCCGCCCGCCGTGCTGCGCGGCGAAGGGCACATGGTGCGCGCCTCCAACTGGCTCGACATTCTCTATGCGCCGCCGGGGCACGAACATGCGGCGCTGCAATGCCGCGTCGACGGCGCGGCGTCGCCGCCCCCGCGGCCCTCGCCGGAGTGATCCGATGGACGGCGTCGTGCGCTTCGATCTGGACCGCCTCGACCCGGCCGACGCCGAAACCGGCGCGCCGGCGCCCGGGCGGCTGGTCGAGGGCGCGCCGGTCTTTCGCTCCTGGACGCTGAACGAGAGCGCCGACGGCAAGACTTTCGCCGGGGTCTGGGAAGCGACGCCGGGGGCCTGGCGCGTCGTCTATGACGAATGGGAATATTGCGCGATCCTCGATGGCGTCAGCACGCTGACCCGCGACGGCGAAGCGCCGCTGCGTCTTGCGGCGGGCGATCACATCGTCATCGAACCGGGCTTCACGGGCGTCTGGCGGGTCGAGGAGACCACGCGCAAGACCTTCGTCGTCCGCCTGCCTTGAGAGCCAAACAGACGCCGCGATCGCCATGGCCGCACCGTTCGAAAGACGCGAACTGCCCGAACAGGGGTTCTTCGGCCGCCTGTTCGGGCGGGTGAACCGCGAGGGCCTGCTCGCCGAGGTCGAGGCGGCGCTCGCCGACGCCGAGGACTGGGCCGCCGTGCCGCGCGCCGCGATCGCGGCGATCGAGGCCAATTACGGCGGCACGCTGCTCGCCGATGCGCGCGACGAGACGATGGCGCTGGTCTGCCGCGCCGCCGACGCGCTGTCGCCGCAGCAGATCGTCGAAGGCGGCGTCGCGCGCCTCAAGGCGCTGGGCGCGGCGCTGGGCGTCGGGCCGGAGGCCGAGGCGGTGGCGCACGCGCGGGCCGAACGGGCGCTCGCCGAGGCGGCCGCGATCCTCATCGCCGACGACGAGCTGGGCGAGGCCGACCGCGCCTCGTTCGCGGCCGCCGCCGAGGCCTGCGGCTTCACGGCCGAGACCGTGGCGCCGATCCTCGCCGGGGCGGCCGCGGCGCGGCTGAAGGCCGAGATCGAGGCGGCGGTCGCGGACGGCCTGCTGACCGCCGAGGAGGAGGCCCGCATCGAGGCGCTGGGCCAGGCCCTGGGCGCGCGGCTGGAGATCGCGCCCGAGATGCAGGAGACGCTGCGCCATGCCCGCCGCCTGTGGCAGATCGAGGCGGGAACGCCGGAGCCGGTGGCCTCGCCCATCGATCTGCCGCGCACCGAGACCTGCCTGTTCGCGGGCTACGGCCAGGTTCTTGAGCCGCGGACCCGCGGCAGGAAGGCCTTCACCCACTCCTATGGGGCGGGCGACATCGTGCTGACCTCCAAGCGGCTCATCTTCAATGGCGGCGACAAGAACTTCGCCATCCGCCTCAACACCATCGTCTCGTTCGAGGCCTTCGACGACGGCGTCGAGGTGCGGCGCGCCTCCGGCAAGCCGCTGACCTTCGCGCTCAATCTGCGCGACGAATGGTTCGCCCGCCTGTTCGCGCGGGTCCGGCGCGACGCCGGCTGAACGCTGCGGCATTGTGATCTCTGGCGGCCGGGAGGGCGCGCGCGCCACTATGACATCTCACAGGCGGCGGCGATCACGATGAGCCTCGGCAGCGAACATCCTCGCGAGTATTTCAACCGCGTCGCGGCCGATATCGGCCGGCTCGACATCCGCCTCATCGTCCTCAACCACTGCCTGCCCGATCTGCCCGATCTTCTGGACGCGGCGCAGGCGATGGCCCCGATCTCGCTGTTCGTGCCGGTGCCCTATTCGGTCAATGCCCAGGTCCTGACGCGGCTGATGGAGAAGTTCCCGGTCGAGACGCCGCGCATGGAGACGCTGATCGACCACGAGGCGCTGGCCGCGATCGTTCGCCCGCATCTTCAGACCGGGCGGACGGCGATCCTTGAGGTCGGCGGCTATTTCGCCCCCGCGCTCGCCCGGCTGAAGGCGGAGTTCGGCGAGCGCATCCTCGGCTTCGTCGAGGACACCGAGGCCGGCCATCGCCGCTATCTGCGGGCCGAGCCGCTGCCCTATCCGGTGATGTCGGTGGCCCGCAGCCCGGTGAAGCAGCAGGAGGACGCGCTGGTCGGACCGGCCTGCGCCTTCTCGGCGGAGAAGCTGCTGAAGTCGCGCGGCATGTATCTCCAGGCGCGGCGCTGCGTCATCATCGGCTACGGCAAGGTCGGGCGGGGCGCGGCCTCGGCGCTCGCCGGACGGCACAATTCGGTGACCGTCTACGACATCAATCCGATCCGCCGCACCGTCGCCATGGGCGACGGCTTCCGCATCCCGGACCGCGACTCGGCGCTCTCCACCGCCGATCTCGTCTTCGGCTGCACCGGCGCGACCAGCCTGCACGCCGACGATTTCCCGCGCCTGAAGAACGGCGCGATCCTCATTTCGTGCAGCTCCAAGCGGCACGAATTCGACCTGACGGCGCTTGCCCGCGACTATCAGCGCAGCGAGGTCGCGCCCCATATCGACCGCTACGACCGCGACGGCCACACGCTCTACCTGCTGGCCGGGGGCGCGCCGGTGAACTTCCTCGACGGCGGCGTCGGCGGACCGGCGCTTCCGCTGGTGCAGGCGGAGATCCTGATGGCGACGGCGGCGCTGATGGACGCGCCGCGCGAAAGCCCGGCGATCGCCGAGATCGGCGAGGAACGCCGCCGCCGCCTCGCCGAGATCTGGATCGAGACCTTCTGCGACCCGAAATCGGGCTCCTATCGCGCCTGAGCCCGATTTTGCCGGCCGGGCGTTCCCTGCGCACTCATGGCTGGGTCGGGTCCGGCCATGCGGAAAACCCGTCCCGGTCCTCCGATCCGCGCTCGCGCCCGGGCCGCTCAGAGCGACCGGGCGATCAGCACCTTCATGATCTCGTTGGTGCCGCCATAGATCTTCTGCACGCGCGCGTCGCGGTACATCTGGGCGATGGGATATTCGTTCATGTAGCCGTAGCCGCCGAAGAGCTGGAGGCAGGCATCGACGATCTTCACCTGCTCGTCGGTGACCCAGAGCTTGGCCATCGAGGCGGTGAAGGCGTCGAGCTTGCCGGCCAGCAGCTGGCCGACCGCCCAGTTGCAGAAGACGCGCGCGACGACCGCCTTGGCCTTGCAGTCGGCGAGCACGAACTGCGTGTTCTGGAAGTCCATGACGGCCTTGCCGAACGCCTTGCGCTCGCGCGTGTACTTGACCGTTTCCTCGATCGCCCGCTCGATCATCGCGACGCCCTGGAGCGCGATCTGGAGGCGCTCGGAGGGCAGCTGCTCCATCAGCGAGAAGAAGCCGCGCCCTTCGCTTTCGCCCAGCACGTTATTGGCGGGCACCCGCACGTCCTCGAAGAACAGTTCGGAGGTGTCCTGGCCGTGCAGGCCGATCTTGTCGAGCTTGCGGCCGCGCCGGAATCCTTCGGCCTCGTCGGTTTCGACCACCACCAGCGAGGTGCCCTTGGCGCCGCCGGCCGGGTCGGTCTTGGAGACGACGATGATGAGGTTCGCCGTGCCGCCATTGGTGATGAAGGTCTTGGAGCCGTTGACGACGTAGCCGTTGCCGTCCTTGCGCGCCGTCGTCTTGATCGACTGGAGGTCGGAGCCGGTGCCCGGCTCCGTCATGGCGATCGCGCCGACCAGCTCGCCGGTCGCCAGACGGGGCAGCCAGCGCTGCTTCTGCTCGCGCGTGCCGTAGTGGAGGATGTAGGGCGCGACGATGGCGTTGTGCAGCGAGGCGCCGAAGCCGGTGACGCCCTTCTTGCCGAAGACGTCGATCAGCACCGCCTCGTGGGCGAACGAGCCGCCGCCGCCGCCGAACTCCTCCGGCATCGAGGGGCAGAGCAAGCCGGCCGCGCCGGCCTTCAGCCAGACCTCGCGCGGCACCTGGCCGGCGGCTTCCCACTTGGCGTTGTGGGGCAGCAATTCCTTCTCGGCGAACTTGGTGACGGCGTCCTCGAAGATCAGCAGATCCTCGGTCATCCAGTCGGGGCGTTCGATGGCCTGGCTCATGGTGGTTTCCTCGTCCGGCGGCTTGTGTTGGCGGCGCGAGCATGTCCGCCCGGACAGGCGGCATCAAGGGTGCCATCGCGGCAGGCAGACGGCGTCCGGGAGCGATTTTTCGCTCGCCGGCGTGCTGCACCTGCGAAGATCGGTCGTTCCGCCGGGCCGGCTTCAGGTGGCGAGGTCGAGATAGCCGAGGCGCAATTGCGCTTCCATTTCGCGCAGCACCGGCCTCATGCCGTCGCGGACGTCGTCG
Source organism: Alphaproteobacteria bacterium (assembly GCA_046348585.1). Lineage (GTDB taxonomy): Bacteria > Pseudomonadota > Alphaproteobacteria > Micropepsales > Micropepsaceae > JADZAI01. The sequence continues at coordinate 175,256 of JAXMDZ010000002.1, read as the reverse complement.
AACAGTTGCTGCAATGTCCGCCCGCCGCCGAAGATCGCGGGATTCGAGACGATGGAGGGCGGGAAGCCGTTCTCGGTGAGCAGCTTGTTCAGGATCACCATCGTGTTGAGGCGTCCGTTGGCGTCCTGGAAGAAGTGATAGACGTGCAGCGCCCGGATCAGCCGGACGATAGCGAAAAGCTGCTGGCGCGCATTGCCGCCCGCCAGGGCCATCTGATTGTAGTAGCGATCGAACAGGATGTCGGCGAGCGCCGGACCCTCGGCCATCTTGTAGCCGACATAGATGCGCCAGCCCAAGCCCGTCACCAGTAGCGACACTTTGGCGTTCGGCACCACCTGCTGGGCGCCGTTGGTGTAGTTCTTGTAGCTGACGCCCTCCTGGACCAGCTCGTTGATCGCCCCCTGGCTCGGGATCAGATCGGTCGGGAAATGGGTCGCGCCGTTGGGCGCATCGGTGCCCGACGGCCCGCGATTGGCGATGCCGCCGACATCGGTCGAAACGGCAAGATAGATGCGCCGGTAGGCGGCGTAGTCGAGCCGCTCGCCGAGCGCCATGCACGAGCCGAGCTCCGCCTTGAAGACCCGCATCATCACCGCGTGGAAGCCCTTCGACTGCTGACGGTCGAACAGCAGGCAGGCATTCGCGTTCTTGTGGTGTTTCTTGTCGATGAAGAGCTTCCACCACGAGGTCTTGGGCAGCAGATCGATCGGCACCGTCGTCAGTTTCATGCCGCTGCCGAGCAGCAGGTCGCCGCTGACCGAGTGGCTGACGACATCGGAGAAATCGGTGAACGACATGGGCTGCGCCCTCCTGGGAACGGGGCTGGTGAAGGCAGGCTCCGGATGACGTAAGGGAATGCTAGGGTTCCGCATATGGGCCGCCAACGCGGCGTGGCGTCACGCCCGGTTGACGCCCGTCAACGGCGGAACCGGGCTGCCGGTGCAGGCTCGGCGCGGCGAAACGGACGGGAGATGCGCCGATGCGCGCGATGGCGCTGCTGGGGGACGACAGGCGGCTGACGGCGGTGGAGCGTCCCGATCCCGCGCCGGGTCCGGGCGAGGTGGCGCTGAAGATCTCCGCCTGCGGTGTCTGCCGCACCGATCTGCACATCGCCGACGGCGATCTGGCGCGGCTGCGGCCGGGCATCGTGCCGGGGCACGAGATCGTCGGCACGGTCGCGGCGCTGGGCGCGGGCGTCACCGCGCTGCGCCTCGGCGAGCGGGTCGGCGTCCCCTGGCTCGGCGGGGTCTGCGGCGTCTGCCCCTATTGCGCGGAAGGGGCGGAAAATCTCTGCGACGCGCCGGTCTTCACCGGCTGGACGCGCGACGGCGGCTATGCCGAACGCTGCACCGCCGACGCGCGCTTCTGCGTGAAGCTGCCCGAGACGCTGGAAGATGCGGTCGCCGCGCCCCTGCTCTGCGCCGGACTGATCGGCTTTCGCGCCTGGCGCATGGCGGCGGCCTCGCGCGCCGTGAAGCGGCTCGGCCTCTACGGCTTCGGCGCGGCGGCGCATCTGCTGGCCCAGCTCGCGGTGCATGAAGGCCAGCGCGTCCATGCCTTCACCAAGCCGGGCGACGCGGCGGGTCAGGCCTTCGCGCGCGGCCTCGGCTGCGTCTGGGCGGGCGGCGCGGACGAGATGCCGCCGGAGGCGCTTGACGCCGCGATCCTGTTCGCGCCGGCGGGCGAGCTTGTGCCGCGCGCGCTGAAGGCGGTGCGCAAGGGCGGCACGGTCGTCTGCGGCGGCATCCACATGAGCGACATCCCCTCGTTCCCCTATGCCGATCTGTGGGGCGAGCGGCGCATCGTCTCGGTCGCCAACCTGACGCGCGAGGACGCGGCGCTCTATCTGCCGCGCGCCGCCGCCGCCGGGGTGAAGCCGCAGGTGACGCGCTATGCGCTCGCCGACGCCAACCGCGCGCTCGACGACCTCGCCGCCGGGCGGATCGAAGGCGCGGGCGTGCTCGTCATGCCTTGAGGCGTTCCTCGCGGAGCTGCGAGCGGCGCACCTTGCCGGCGTCGTCGCGCAACGGTTCGGTGGTGAACTCGATCGTCCGCGGCCGCTTGTAGACGACCAGCCGCTCGGCGAGATGGGCGAGAAGCTCGGCCTCGGCGAGCCCCGGCTTCGCCTGCACGATGGCGTGCACCTTGTTGCCCAGATCCTCGTCGGGCAGGCCGATGACGCAGCTCGACTGCACCAGCGGGTGATCGTCGATCGCCGCTTCCACCTCGGCCGGATAGACGTTCGCGCCGCCGACCAGGATCATGTCGGTGCGGCGGTCGGCGAGATAGAGATAGCCCTCCGCGTCCAGCCAGCCGATGTCGCCGATCGTCTCCCAGCCGCCGGCGAGCGGCTTGGAGTCCGCGCCGAGATAGCGATAGGTCTCCGGCGCGCCCTCGGCGCGGCGCATGAAGATCTCGCCGGTCTCGCCGGGCGGCAGCCGCACGCCGTCGGGCGAGAAGGCCGCCATCTCGCCGCCGCCGAACACCCGTCCGACCGAGCCGCGATGGGCGCGCCATTCGTTGCCGTCGAGGATGGTCGAGGCGATGCCCTCGGTGCCGCCGTAAAGCTCCATCACGGCGTCCGGGCCGATCCAGCCGATCCACGCCTCCTTCAGCCAGGGCGGGCAGGGCGCGGCGAGGTGCCAGAGCGTCTTCAGCGAGGAGATGTCGTATTTCGCCTTCACCTCGTCGGGCAGACGCCAGATGCGGCCCATCATGGTCGGCACCATATAGACCCACGTCGCCTTGTGGCGGTCGATGAGGGCGAGCGTCTTTTCGGCGTCGAATTTCGGCATCAGCACGACCGGCGCGCCGGCCTCCAGCGCCGCGAACGTCGTGATCAGCGGACCGTTGTGATAGAGCGGCCCCGGCATCAGGCAGATGTCGTCCGGGCCGATGCGCCAGACAAGCCCCATGAGCCCGGTCGCGGCCGACGAAGCGCCCGAGACGATCAGCTTGGGCCGTCCGGTGGAGCCGCCCGATGTCGGCGCCTTCCACGAGGGCGAGAAGATCTCGGCGAGGTCGCTGTCGTCGGCGCTGAGGGCGAGAAGATCCTCTACCGTCACCGACGGGCGGCCGGTGTCGAACGGTGCGCCGATGACGATGGGGCCGCCGGCGAGATCGGCGATCGCCTTCAGTTCGGCTTCCGGCAGGCGCGAGGAAACCGGCTGCGGCGTCGCGCCCACTTTCCACAGGCCGTAGCAGACCTCGATGAAGCCGACGCCGTTGGGCAGCGCGATGGTGACGAGATCGCCTTGCCTGACGCCCTTCGCCGCCAGACCCCGCGCGATGCGGTTGGAACGGCGGTGCAGCGCGGCCCACGAGATGCGTTCGTCCTCGAAGGTGACGGCGGTCGCCTCGCCCTTGATGGCGGCGATCTGGCCGAGCCGGGCGCCGAGCGAAACGAGCGCCTCGGGATGCGCCATCACCTCCGCCGCCCGCGCGGCATAACGCTCCGCCATCGCCGCGGTGCCGCGCGGCTCTCGCCCTGTACCCGTCATTTCGTCCCTGCGTGTCTTGTTATGTCTCGAAGCGCGCGAGCCTAGAACGCCTCCGCCGCCAGCGCCATCACCGGTCCGGCGCCGGTCTTCAGCTTGGCGAGATGGGCGGCGGCGTCGGGCAGCATGCGCTCGACGAAATACCGCCCGGTCGCGAGCTTGGCGGCGCAGAATTCGTCGCTCGCCGCCCTGGGCGCGGCGGCCTTGGCCATCAGCGCCCAGGCATAGGCGAGACCGCACAGGCCGAAGAGGTAGAGATAGTCCATCGAGGCCGCGCCGGCGTTGTCGAAGTTCGAGAGCGAGTTGTTCATCAGCCAGGTCGTGCCGTCCTCAAGCTGGCCGCGCACCGATGCGAGGCCGGCGACGAAGGGCGCGAGCGCCGCGTCGTCGCGGTTGGCGGCGATGAAATCGTCGAGGATCTTGAACCAGGCGAAGACCGCGCGGCCGCCGTTCGAGGCGAGCTTGCGGCCGACGAGATCGAGCGCCTGGATGCCGTTCGCGCCCTCGTAGATCATGGCGATGCGGGCGTCGCGCACGAACTGCTCGGCGCCCCATTCGGCGATGTAGCCGTGGCCGCCATAGACCTGCTGCGCATCGACCGCGTTGGCGAAGCCCTTGTCGGTGAGGTAGCCCTTGAGCACCGGGGTCAGCAGGCCCATCAGGTCCTCGCTCGCCTCGCGCGTTTCTTCGTCCTTGGCCTTGTGGGCGAGATCGCCATGCAGCGAGGTCCACAGCATGAAGGCCCGCGCGCCTTCGTTGAACGCCTTGATGTTCATCAGCACGCGGCGGATGTCGGGATGGACGATGATCGGGTCGGCCGGCTTGTCGGGGAATTTCGGTCCGGTCAGCGAACGGCCCTGCAGGCGGTCCTTGGCGTAGGCGACGGCGTTCTGATAGGCCGCGACCGATTGCGAGAGGCCCTGCACCGCGACGCCGAGGCGGGCCTCGTTCATCATCGTGAACATGGCGCGCATGCCCTTGTGGGCTTCGCCGATGAGATAGCCGGTCGCGCCGTCGTAGTTGAGGACGCAGGTCGCATTGCCGTGAATGCCCATCTTGTGCTCGATCGAGCCGCAGGTGACGGCGTTGCGCGCGCCCAGCGTGCCGTCGGCGTTCACCAGGTATTTCGGCACGATGAACAGCGAGACGCCCTTGATGCCGCCGGGCGTATCGGGGCCGGCGATCTTGGCGAGCACGAGATGGACGATGTTCTCGGCGAGGTCGTGTTCGCCGGCCGAGATGAAGATCTTGGTGCCCGAGACCTTGTAGCTGCCGTCCGCCTGCGGCTCGGCGCGGGTGCGCATGAGGCCGAGATCGGTGCCGCAATGCGGCTCGGTCAGGTTCATCGTGCCGGTCCATGCGCCGCTCACGATGTTCGGCAGATAGGTGTCGCGCTGCGCCTGCGAGCCGTGGACGTGGATCGCCGAATAGGCGCCGTGGCTGAGGCCCGGATACATCACGAACGCCATGTTGGCGGCCGAGACCATTTCGCTGAAGCACGAGCCGAGCACGTTGGGCAGGCCCTGGCCGCCGTAATCGGGATCGGAGGTGAGCGCCCCCCAGCCGCCTTCGACGAAGAGCCGATAGGCCTCCTTGAACCCCTTGGGCGTCGTCACCGATCCGTCGGCGTTGCGGGTGCAGCCTTCCTGGTCGCCCGAATGGTTGATCGGTTGCAGCACTTCCTCGGCGAGCTGCGCGGCGCCTTCCAGAATGGCGTCGACCGTATCGGGCGTCGCATCGGCGAAGCCCGGCAGGTCGGCATAGGCCTGGATGTTGAGGACGTCGTTCAGGATGAAGCGGTAATCGGCCAGCGGCGCGGTGTAGCTCGGCATCTCTTTCCTCCGGGGCGCGGCCTCGCCGCGAGTCGTCCTTGTTGGGGACGTTATAGCGCAAGCCCCGGCGCGGCCCACAGGCCGTGCGAAACGCAGACGGGCCGCGCTCGCGCGCGGCCCGCCGGATGGTCTGGAGGGATCCGGGACCGTCAGGTGCCGGTGCGCGGCATCACGCCGTAGCCGACGAGATTCATCGACTTGTCGCGGGCTTCGGCTTCCTCGCCGGCCTGGATGCGCTCGTCCATCCAGGCGATCGACTGCTTGAGGCCTTCGATCGAGGCGTCGATGTCGATGCGCTGCTGTTCCAGCGCGACGATGCGGTCGGCGAATTTCTTGCGGCTGACCTTGAGCTGCGTCACCTGGCCGTCGCCGATGTCGTAGAGGTCGAGCATTTCGCGGATCTCGGCGAGCGAGAAGCCGACGCGCTTGCCCTGCACGATGAGGCCGAGACGGGCGCGGTCGCGCACCGAGAAGATGCGCGTCTGACCCTGGCGGGCAGGCGCGATCATGCCTTCGGATTCGTAAAACCGGATTGCGCGCGGCGTGATGTTGAATTCGCGCGCCAACTCGCTGATCGAAAAAGTCGTCTTCATACCGCTTCGGCTCCCTAGGCCACACCATTCCACGGGTCTTTAGGCCCGCAGCGTGAGGGAGTATAGACCGCGCTGACGTAAGCGGCAACGTCAAGGATGCATTATTTTCATTCCGCTTGACGTGTCCGTAATGTTGTTTCGTTTCATGGTGAACGACACCCCATTTCTTGCCGGGCTGGATTCCCGAGTCCAGATCAGCTCGCCGGCGGCGCGTCGCCGGGCGTCGCCCCTTCGGCCGTCCCGTCCGGCGCGCTTTCGGCCTTCGCCGCGTCCTCCCGGGCCTCGGCCGCATCGGCCAGCGGCGTCAGGGCGTCGAGCTTCCGGTGCGCGTGGACCTTGCGGTAGTGCAGCAGGATGGTCGGGATCAGCGCGATCTCGATCTCGATCTCGTCGAACGCCATGCCGACGAACTGCGTCGCGCGCTGGATCTGGCGGACATTGTGCAGCCGCTCGATGAGCTGGCGGGTGAACCACTTGCCCTCGCAGTCCTTCAGCAGCGCCTCGCGCACCTCGTCGCTGATCTCCTCGTCGAGCGCCAGGTGCAGCAGCACCTTGGGCGGCACCGAAAGGCCCAGTTCGATCTCGGACACGCGATAGCCCGCCCGTTCCAGGAACGGCAGCGCCTCGTTGATGTTGGCGACGATCGACTTGACCGCCTCGGTCGAGGCGGTGGCGATGGTCTTCGAGGCGCTCTGGGCGATCGACACGGTGCTGTCGGACACCGCCTTGCCGACCTTGCTGAACGCCGCCCCGGTCTGCTGGCGCACCTCGTCGAAATGCGAAACGGTGTGCTTCGCCATTTCGGCGCTTTCCTGCGCCCCCTCGCGGGCGACGTTGACCGTCTCGCGCGCCACTTCGGCGGTCACATGGGCGGCCTTGGCGGCGGCGTCCTTGGTGGCGCTGGCGATCTTCTGGGCCGTCGATTGCAGCCGCGACCACAGCCCGCCCTTGGCCGGCTGGGCCTTTTCGGCGGGCTCCTCGCCCGCGCCGGGCTCGGACGGCGCATCCGGCGCAGCGCCGTCATCGGTGGCGGCCCCGCTTCCGGCCGGGGCTTCGGAAGCGGGCGTGGGTTCGGGCGGCTGGGCCGGCGCGCCGCTCTCGGGAGCGCCGGTCTCGGGATCGTCTGGGTTCGTCATGGCGGCACCTCACCAGAGCGCCGCGCGGTTGAGAAGGCGCCGATTGACGCTTCTTCATCTTGGTTAATCGGGGGCGTTAACTTTTAACCTCGCATTAACGCCAATCGTCCCAACGTGGCACGGCCGGGAGGGGGATTGGCCCGGGCGCGCGATTCGGCGCGCCGCAGGCTGTCCGGCTGCCGGAGCGTTCTTAACCACTGTCTGCCGGGGCGACCGGCCTGAAGGCTGCCGATGAGATCGCGCGTTCCATGGAACGTGTCGGGCATACCGCCGGAATTGCGGGACGCGGCGCGCCGCGCCGCCGAGCGTGCGGGCGTGCCTCTCGAAGCGTGGCTTGAGGGGGTCATCGCCGAACGAACGGCCGGATACGCCCCGACGGGGGGCGGCTGGTCCGAACAAGGAGCCGCCGACATGAGTGCGGGATCGTATCAGCGTCGCGACGACAATCCGTGGTCCGCCTTCTCGCGGGTGCCCGGCAACCGGCCGCGCGAGACGGGCTACGGCCCGGCGCGCGAGGCGGGTTACGGCCAGCCCCGCGACCCCGGCTACGGCATGGTCGATCCCGGCAGCGCTTTCCTCGATCTGCACCGGCGCATCGAGGAGGCCGAGCGCCGCCAGTATGCCGCCGTCGAACAGCTCGACCGCGCGGTGGCGGCGATCGCCGACCGGCTGGAATCGGCCGACAGCCTGAAATCGGCGGCCGACACCGCGATGCGCGCCGCCGCCGAAGCCTACGAGACCTCGAACCGCGAACAGACCTCGGCCTTCGAATCGCTGGAGCGTTCGGTCGACGGCATGGTCCAGCGCCTCGAAGCGACCTCGGCCAAGGCCGAGACCGCGATCGAAGCCGCCGCCGCGCTGCCCGGCGTGGAAGAGGCGATCGGCCGCCTGAAGGGCCAGATCGAAGCCGCCGCGGCGCGCGCCGCCGCCTCCGGCACCGATCTGGAGAAGGCGATCGGGGCGATCGCCGCGCGTCTGGGTGCGCTGGAGAAGAACCAGAACAGCGCCCTCGAATCGACCTTCCACGACCTGAAGGGCCAGTTCGCCGCCGCTGAGGCGCGCGCGCTGGAATCGGCGAACGCGCTCACCGCCTCGTTCGCCGCGCTGTCGGAGCGCCTCAACGGCCTCGACGAACGCTATGGCGTCGTCGGTCAGGACAGCGCCCGGGCGCGCGAAGTCCTGGCCTCGCTGGAGACCGCGCTCGGCGATCTGCGCGCCCAGACCGCCGGGGCCGAGGCCCGCGCCCATGAAAGCGCGCGCGATCTGGGGCAGTCGCTGTCGCAGATCGTCGAGCGCATGGCGGCGCTGGAGAACCGCCAGGCCGCCGCCGCCGCCGAGCAGGAACGCGCCCACGGTCTCTTCGAGTCCTTCGAGCAGTCGATCGCCTCGCTGAAGGCCCAGGCCGCCCAGTCCGACGCCCGCGCCGGCGAGGCCGCCGTCACGGTCAACGCCTCGCTCGCCTCGATCACCGAGCGCCTCGCCGGCTTCGAGGAGCGTCAGGCGACCGCCGCGCGCGATCTCAAGCGCTCGATCGACGAGGTCTCGGCCGCCCATGCCAGCGAGATCAAGGCGCTGGCCGAGCGGCTGAACGACATCGACGGCCGCCACGGCGCCGCCTCGCGCACCGTCGAGACCGGCCTCGCGCAGGTCAGCGGCCGTCAGGACGGCGAATACCGCGCGCTCGCCGACCGGCTGAGCACGCTGGAGGCGCGCAACGCCGAAACCGCGCGCAATCTGAAGGAGACGCTGGTCAAGCTGGTCCAGCGCTGGGAAGAGCGCGGCGACGAGCGCGAAGCCGCCGCGGCGCTGAAGGCCCAGGCCGACGAGACCCGGGCGATCGGCGCGACGATCCAGGCCCATGCCAACCTCTTCAAGACCCACGACGACGCGCTGAAGGCGCTCGAAACCCGCACCCGCCAGCAGGACGGCCGCCTCGGTTCGGTCGACGAGGCGCTGCGGGCGGCCGAATCCCGTCTCGCCGACGCCGAAGCCCGGCTCGCCGCGCGCCTGCGCGAGCAGCTGGACGGCGAGATCGCGGCGCTGCGGGCGCAGGAGGGCACGCTCTCCGCGCACGAGAAGCGCATCGCCGAACTGGAATCGCACGCCGCCGCCGCGCCGCTCGGCCTTGCCGCCAGCGATCTCGACTCGCTGCGCTCGTCCTTCGACGGCGACATCGCCGATCTGAAGGCGAAGGCCGAAAGCTTCGCCGAGACGACCCGGCGGATCGACGATCTGGAGTCGCGCATCGAGGGACAGGCGGCCGGCCTTTCGGACGCCGACATCGACCGCATGCGCCAATACGTCGCCGACGAGGTGGCGCTGCTGAAGGGCGATCTGCCCGGCCCCGACGATCTCGACGCCTTGCGCGCCGCCTTCGCGGGCGATGTCGCCGACCTCAAGGCGAAGGCCGAACGCTTCGCCGAGGCGGCCCGCCGGATCGACGATCTGGAATCGCGCGCCGACGCCGCTTCGGCCGGCTTGTCGGACGCCGATGTCGACCGGATGCGCGGCTACGTCGCCGACGAAATGGCGCAGCTCAAGGCCGGTCTGCCTTCGTCCGCCGATCTGGAGGCGCTGCGCGCCGCCCTCGCCGGCGATGTCGGCGACCTGAAGGGGCGCGTCGAGGCGCTGTCGAGCGCCCCGGAGAGTCTCAGGAGCCACGCCGAGAAGCTCGACGCGCTGGGCGCCGAACTGGCGGCGATGAAGGACGCCGCCGCCGCGCCGCGCGAGGCGGTTCCCGATCCCGAAACGCAGAGCCGCGTCGCCGCCATCGAGCAGCACCTCCAGACGCTCGCCACCCAGATCAGCCACACCGAACGCCGCCAGGGCGAGGCGGCCTCGACCGTCGAGCAGGCGCTGCGCGGCGTCGGCACGCGGGTCGAAACCGCCGAGAAGCGCCAGCGCGACACACTCTCCGCGATCCAGGCCCAGCTTGAGGATGCGCTGCGCCGCCTGGAGGCGCTGGAGCAGGCGCCGCCGCCGGCGCCCGCTCCCGCCGTCATGGCCGCCGCCGCGCCCGCCGCTTTCGAGCGTGCGGCGCGCTTCGACGACCAGCTCACCTACGAGCCGCCGCCGTCCGAGGCCGAAGCCGACCTTCCCCCGCCGCCGGCCGCCGAGGCTCATGCGGACGCGGACGAGGATGCGTTCGAGCCGCCGCCGGCCGCGATCCTGGAGGCCGAAGCGGACTCCCAGCGCTTCGGTCCGGCCGATGCGCCGCCGCCCGTCTTCGACGACGAGGCCTATGGCGAGGACGAGATCGGCGACGAGCCGCCCTTCGAGAACGAGGAGGCCTTCGCGCCGCTGACCGCCGACGCGGTGGAGCGCAACGGGCAGGGCGATCTGCTGGCCGAGCCGCCGCCGCACGCCGAGACCGAAGTCGAGGCGGCGATCGCCGAAGTCCTCGGCCGCCCCGACGAGCCGCCGACCCGCAAGACCGACGACTTCCTCGCCGCCGCGCGCCGCGCCGCCCAGGCCGCCGCCGCCGCCGAGGCCGACGCGCTCGCCGGACGCGGCAAGGACGGACGCGGCCGCTTCAGCACCGTCGAGAGCGAAGGCGGCACGAACTGGGTGCGCCTCGCGCTGATGCTGATGGCCCTGCTGCTGCTGGCGGCGGCCGCCTATTACTTCCTGGTCGTGAAGAAGCCGGTGGCCCCCGAAACGCCCGCTCCGGCGGGCGTCGAGACGCCGGCCGAACCGACCGCCGCCCCGGCCGAGCCGACGGCCGAAACGCCGTTCGAGGAACTGCCGCCGGCCCCGCCGATCGCCGGTCCGACCGCCGCCGCGCCCGAAGGCACGCCCGCCGCCGAACCGGCCGCGCCCGAAGCGACCCCCACCCCGACCGAGCCGCAGGCCGGCGCGCCGGTGACCCCCGCCGCCCCGGAAGCGACCCCGGCGCCGGGCGAACCCGTCGCCGCCGAGCCTGCCGAGCCGGCCCCGGCGATGACCCGGATCGAGAAGCTGAAGGCCGACGCCGAGGCGGGCGACCCGCGCGCCCAGTTCGAACTCGGCCTGCGCTACGCCGAAGGCGAGGGCGTCAAGAAGAACAACAAGGAAGCGGCGAAGTGGATGATGCTCGCCGCCGAGCAGGGCCTGCCGCCCGCCCAGTACCGCATGGGCGTCATGTACGAGCGCGGCCTCGGCGTGCCGCGCGACATGAAGCTCGCCAAGACCTGGTACGAGCGCGCCGCCAACGCCGGCAACCGCAAGGCGATGTATAACCTCGCCGTGCTGCTGGCCGACGGCTCGACCGGCAAGCCGGACTACAAGAACGCCGCCAAGTGGTTCCTCGCCGCCGCCGAACTCGGCCTGAAGGACTCGCAGTTCAACATCGCGATCCTCTACGAGCGCGGCCTCGGCGTCGAAGTGAACCTGATCGAGGCCTATAAGTGGTATGCGGCCGCCGCCGCCCAGGGCGACACCGACGCCGCCGCCCGCGCCGCGGCCCTGGAAGGCCGGATGCCGGAGGCGGACGCCGCCGCCGCCCGTCAGGCCGCCGCCGACTTCAAGGCCAAGCCCCTGAACGCCGCCGCCAACGACGTGCCCTCGCTCGAAGAGTGAGGGGGTGGCGGCCTTTCGGGCTGGCGATCAACGGCGCGCGGTCCTAAAGACGGCGCGCCGGTTTCGTTTCCGCAGACCGGCCGCCCGGCTGCGCCGCCGACCGCCCGCGATGTGACATGCAGATTTACCTCCCCATCGCTGAGCTGTCGGTCAATATCTGGCTGATCCTGGCGATGGGCGGGGCGGTGGGCTTCGTCACCGGCATGTTCGGCGTCGGCGGCGGCTTCCTGATGACGCCGTTCCTGATCTTCGCCGGCATCCCGCCGGCCGTCGCGGTGGCGACCGGGGCGGCGCAGATCGTCGCCTCGTCGGTCTCGGGCGTGGCGACCCAGATCGGCCGGCGCGCGGTCGACTTCAAGATGGGCGTCGTGCTGGTGGCGGGCGGCGTGCCCGGCTCGATCGCCGGCGTCTATGTGCTCTCGATCCTCAAGCAGACCGGCCAGACCGACATCGTCATCAAGCTCGCCTACGTGATCCTGCTGGGGTCGGTCGGCCTGCTGATGCTGACCGAAAGCCTGCGCACGCTGATGCGCGCCCGCCGCAAGACGCCCGCCAAGGCCAAGACCGCGCATCACTACTGGCTGCACGGCTTGCCGCTGAAGCTGCGCTTCCGCGTCTCCAAGCTCTACATCTCGGCGCTGCCGCCGCTCGGCCTCGGCTTCGTCAGCGGCGTGCTGTCGGGCGTGATGGGCATCGGCGGCGGCTTCATCATGGTCCCGGCGATGATCTACATCCTGCGCATGCCGACCGCCGCCGTGGTCGGCACGTCGCTGTTCCAGGTGCTCTGCGTCACCGTCTTCACGACCTTCCTGCAGGCCTGGATCAACCAGACGGTCGACGTGCTGCTGGCGCTGCTGCTGATGGTCGGCGGCGTGGTCGGCGTGCAGTATGGCGGGCGGGTCGGCGCGCGGCTGCACTCCGACCAGCTTCGCTTCCTGATCGCGCTGCTGATCGTCGGCATGGCGCTGCGCCTCGCCATCGAGCTGGTCGCCCCGCCGGCCGATCTCTATTCGATCGCCCCGCCGCAGGAGGCGCGATGAGACGCCTCGCGCTCCTCCTCCTGCTGGCGCTCGCCCCCGCCGCGCGGGCCGACGAGCAGCTCGTCGTCGCGCTGACGCAGGACGTCATTCAGATCAATTCGAACTTCACCGGGGCCGAGTTCGTCGTGTACGGCACGGTCGAGACCGCCGACGCCTACAAGGACGCCGACGAGCGCGACATCGTCATCGTGGTGCGCGGCCCGAACCGCACCGAAACGGTGCGGCGGCGCGAGCGCATCGCGGGCGTCTGGATCAACGCCGACGCCGCCACCTTCGGCAACGTGCCGAGCTTTTATCATGTCGCCAGCACCGCGCCGCTCGACCGCATCACCGCGCCGGCGGTGCTGAAGCGCAAGAGCATCGGCCTCGACAACCTCGCGCTGGAGGAACCGGCCCGCAAGGACGCCGCCAGCTTCCGCAAGGCGCTGATCCGCAACCGCACCGCCGCCGCGCTCTATGCGGAGGATATCGGCGGCGTCACCATGAATGGGCCGGCGCTGTTCCAGGCCCGCATCGCCATGCCCGCCAACGTGCCGGTCGGCAGTTACACGGTCGAAGCCTATCTCTTCCGCAACGGTCAGGAGATCAGCGCCTATTCCGCCCCCCTCGTCATCGACAAGGCGGGCCTGGAGCGCACGCTGTTCGACGTCGCGCACGCCTACAGCGCGCTCTTCGGCGTCGCGGTCATCCTGATGGGCGTGCTGATCGGGCTGGGCGCCGCCTTCATATTCCGCGAGCGCGACTGAGGCCTCAGCGCCGCGCGAGGCGCTGGCTGGCGACGGCGTGCACGCCGCGCTCGCCCAGCATCAGCGCCTGGAAGCGGCGGCCGAAGAGATCGCGCAGCGCCGGATCGAAAACGTCCAGTCCGCCCGCATAGGCCCCGAAGGCCGGCAGCACGAGCCGCTCGCCGTCGGTGACGAAACAGCGGCGGCGGATCGAGCGGCCGCGCACGCTGACCCGCGCCGCCGGGTGCAGGTGCCCGGCGATCTCGCCCTGCACCGGCCGGGCGCGCGGCTCGTGGCGCAGCGTCAGCGGCCCGATGCGCAATTCGCCCGCGACCTCGCCGCCGATCCCCTTCGGCGGCGCGGGATCGTGATTGCCGAGCACGAAGGTCCAGCGCGCCACCGCCGCGATCAGGGCTTCGAGCCGCATCCGGTCGCCGGGCGCGAGGCGGTCTTCCGCCCTGCCGTCGTGGAAAGTGTCGCCGAGCAGCACGACATGGGCGGGGCGAAGCCGCCGCACCGCGTCCTCCAGCCGGGCGAGCGTCGCCTGCGTGTCGTAGGGCGGCAGCATCTGGCCGCGCGCCGCATAGGCCGAGCCCTTTTCGAGATGCAGATCGGCGGCGATCAGCACGCCCTCGTCCGGCCAGTGGAGCGCGCCGCTGCGATCCGCCGCGACCGTGGCCCCGGCGACGTTCAGCCTCTGCTCCGCTGCGGCCTCAGACAAGGCGCGTCGCCTCCGCGATCAGGGTTTCGGCCGCCGCCTCGCCCAGCAGATCCTCGTCGGCCGCGCCGAAGATCGGCTCCTTGCCGATCTCCAGCAGCACCGGCACGGCGAGCGGCGAGACGCGGTCGAGATGGCGGGCGACGAGTCGCCCGCGCACTCTGTGCAGCAGATCGGAGAGGCGCTGCAAGTCCAGCAATCCGGTCAGCGCGTCGTGCCGGGCGGCCTGCATGAGAATGTGGTCGGGCTCGTGCGCCTTCAGCACGTCGTAGATGAGGTCGGACGAGAAGGTGATCTGCCGCCCGGTCTTTTCCTTGCCCGGAAAGCGCGTCTCGATCAGGCCGCCGATGATCGCGCAATTGCGGAACTGGCGCTTCAGCATGATCGATTCCGACAGCCATTCCTCAAGGTCGTCGCCGAGCAGGTCGGGCGCGAACAGCTTGCCGAGATCGAGCCGCGACATGTCGCGCAGGCCCCAGACCGAAAGCGCGTATTCGCCGGCGACGAAGCCGAGCGGGCGCATCCCCATGCGTTCGAGCCGCCGCGTCAGCAACATGCCGAGCGTCTGGTGCGCGAGGCGGCCGTCGAAAGGATAGCAGACGAGATGGAACTTCGCGTTGCGCGGAAAGGTCTCGATCAGCATCTCGTCGGCCGCCGGCAGGACCGAGCGCCAGGCCTGGAGGTTCAGCCACTCGGCGACCTGGGCGGGCAGGTTCTTCACCCGTCCCGGCTGCGCGATCATCTCGCGCACCCGCTGTGCGAGATAGGTGGTGAGCGGGAACTTGCCGCCCTGCCAGCTCGGCACGGTCGGCTCGCTGTCCGAACTGCGGCTGACGAGGGCGTCGGTCTCCACAATGGTCTCGAAGCGCAGGATCTGGCCGCCGAAGACGAAGCTGTCGCCCGGCGTCATCTGCTCGAAGAACCATTCCTCCATCTTGCCGAGCACCCGCCCGCCCATCGGCGTCCTGCCGCCCCTCGCCGAACGCACCAGGCGGACGGTCAGCATCTGCGCCTCGACGATGGTGCCGGCGTTCAGCCGGTAGCGCTGCGCCACCATCGGATTGGCGACCCGCCAGCGTCCGTCCGCCGTCTGCCGCAGCTTGGCGAAGCGTTCGTAGGTCTTGAGCGCATAGCCCCCGGTCGCCACGAAGGCCAGCGCCCGATCGAAGGTCTCGCGGGCGAGAAGGCGATAGGGTTCGGCGGTGACGATCTCGTCGTACAGCTCGTCGGCGTCGAACGGATCGGCGCAGGCCATGCCGAGGATGTGCTGGGCGAGCACGTCGAGCCCGCCCTCGCGCCGCGTCTCGCCGTCCTGCTTGCCGGCGGCGACCGCCTCGCGCGCCGCCAGGCACTCCAGCACCTCGAACCGGTTGGAGGGCACGAGCAGCGCCATCGACGGCTCGTCCAGCCGGTGATTGGCGCGGCCGATGCGCTGCTGCATCCGGGAAACGCCCTTGGGCGCGCCCATCTGGATCACCAGATCGACATCGCCCCAGTCGATGCCGAGATCGAGCGTCGAGGTGGCGACCACGGCGCGCAATCTGCCCGCCGCCATCGCCGCCTCGACCTTGCGCCGCTGGCCGGCGTCCAGCGAACCGTGATGGAGGGCGATGGGCAGATTGGCGTCGTTGAGACGCCACATCTCCTGAAACGCGAGTTCGGCCTGGGCGCGGGTGTTGACGAAGACGATCGCCATGCGGGCGCGGGCGATCGCCGCCATGATCTCCGGGATCGCGTAGCGCGTGGTGTGACCGGACCATGGGACATGCGCCTCGGACTCCAGCACCTCGATCCGCGGCTTCGCCCCCGCCTGGCCGGTGACGAGGCGGGCGAGACGCGGCTCCTCGGTCGTCTGCGGCACGAGATAGCGGCGCAGGTGATCGGGATCGGCGACCGTCGCCGACAACCCGACCCGCCGGTGCTGCGGCGCAAGGCGGGCGAGGCGGGCGAGATCGAGGCTGAGGAGGTCGCCGCGCTTGTTGGCGACGAGCGCGTGCAGCTCGTCGAGCACGACCGTATCGAGGCCGCGAAAGAGGTTCGCCGCCTCGCGGCTCGCCAGCAGCAGCGCGAGCTGCTCCGGGGTGGTGAGCAATATGTCGGGCGGGTCGATCTTCTGGCGCTGGCGCTTGGAGGCTGAGGTGTCGCCGGTGCGGGTTTCGATGCGGATGCCGAGCCCCATCTCGGCGACCGGCATCTCCAGATTGCGCGCGATATCGACGGCGAGCGCCTTCAACGGCGAGATGTAGAGCGTGTGGATCGACCGCTTGAGAAACGGCTTCCAGGCCTCGGTCGAGAGCGCATTGCGCCGTGTGTCCTGCTCCCCCGGCGCGGGCCGGCGCGGTTCGGCGAGCGCGATGAGGCTCGGCAGGAAGCCGGCCAGCGTCTTGCCGCCGCCGGTCGGCGCGGTGAGGAGGACATGCGCGCCGTCGCGGGCCGCCTCGACCATCTCCAGCTGGTGCGGGCGCGCCGCCCAGCCGCGCCCGGCGAACCAGGCCGCGAAGCGGGGCGGCAGCAGCGTATCGTCGGGAACAAGGGGGCGCGGCCGCGTCATCGCGCGTGACTCTAGCCGATGATGCGTCAGGCCAGAACCGCAAGCGCACGCCCGCCCGGCCGCTCAGGGGGGGGAACGGCCGGGCGGGGGCACGCGGCGCCTACTTGGCGGGCATCAGCACCGCGTCGATGACATGGACGACGCCGTTCGCCTGGGCGACGTCGGCGGTTTCGATACCGGCGGCGTTCCCGGCGGCATCGACGACGACCCACTTGCCGTCCATCTGCGTGACGGTCAGCGTGCCCCCGGCGACGGTGGTCAGTTCCGCCTTGCCGCCGGCCTTCTCCGCCATCGCGGCGAGGTCGGCGGCGGCGTAGTTACCGGCGACGACGTGATAGGTGAGGATGCCGGTCAGCGCCGCCTTGTTCTCCGGCTTCAGCAGCGTCTCGACGGTGCCGGCGGGCAGCTTCTCGAAGGCCGCGTTGGTCGGCGCGAAGACGGTGAAGGGGCCGTCGCCCATCAGCGTCTCGACCAGACCCGCCGCGCCCAGCGCTGCGACGAGCGTCGACAGGTTCGACGCCTTGGCGGCGTTCTCGGGGATGCGCTTGTCCGCCATCATCGGCGCGCCGCCGACCTCGACGGATGCGGTCTTCATGGCGTCCTGGCCGGCGAGCGCCGGGCCGGCGAAGGCGATCATGCCGGCGGCGAAGGCGGAGCTCATCAGGCGTGCGATCGAGCGAGTCATGTCTTTCTCCTGGATGTTGTTCGCGTCCGGGGAGGAGCGCGGCAGGAGCTACGGCGCAGGCTTCGCGCGGATGCGCGGCGCGTGCGGAAAGCGCCCTGCGTGTGACGGCTTCGCACGATCTGCCGATTGCGCTTCGCGGCGTGCATCCGCCGCGGCCTCCGGCGCGTATCTGGCCGGTTGCGCCGCCGTCAGAGGATCTGGATCGCGCCCTTGGCGACGGCGGGGCCGGTCGCCTTGCCGCCCGGCGCGCCGCCGGGCGGTTCGAGCGTGATCGCCAGGATCGCGCCGTGGTGGGCGCGGTCGATGTGGGCGGGCGGAAACGGCGCCCGCGCCATGCCCTTGTCCGGCACCACGCCGAGCGAAATCGGCGCTTCGCCTTCGCCGATGATCCACAATTCGGGCACGCGCTCGCCGGACGCCGGAGCCTTCATAGGCATCACGGTGATGGTCGCGCTGCCCTCGTCGATGACCGCCATGTACATCGGATCGCCGGTCTCGGTGGCGATGGCGGCGACCATCGGCGGGGCGGGCGGCATCGATGGCGGTTCGCCGGCCGGCATGACGAACAGCGCCAGCGCCAGCGCCCCGGCGGCCAGCGCCGACGAACCGAAGGCGAGGCCGCGCCACAGCCCGACGCTGTTCCACAGCGAAAGCGGCTTGCGCGGCGCGCCGCCCTGCGCCGCCTGCCAGCCGAGGCGGCGCTCGATCGCCGGCCACAGATGGGCAGGCACGTCGGCGGGCGAGACCGCCTCGCTAAGCGGCACCAGGCGGGCTTCCCAGGCCGCGACCAGCGCGGCGAAGGCGGCGTCCGTCCCGGCCCGGCGGGCGGTCGCGGCCCGCTCGTCCGCCGCCTGCACGCCCAGCACGTATTCCGCGGCCAGAAGGTCGTCGGGGCTGCCGTTCCAGTCGTCCGTCGCGCCGCTCATCGCCCGATGCACTCCTTCAGCGCGCTGAGGCCGCGACGGATCCATGTCTTCATGGTGCCGAGCGGCACGCCGCCCTTTTCCGCCAGCGCCGCATAGGTGTGGCCGCCGAAGAAGGCGCTGGAGATCGCCCCCCGGGTCCGAGGCTCCAGCCCTTCGAGGCAACCGCGCAGCCTGGCGTAATCCTGGGACAGTTCGAGCCCGGCCTGGGCGTCCGGCGTCTCGTCGGCGATCTCGAAATCTTCGGGCAGGGCGGCGGCCGGCCGCCGCTTCAGCGCGCGCAGCCGGTCGATCGCGCGGTTGCGCGCAATCGCCGCGAGCCAAGTCATCGGGCTCGCCAGCCGGGGATCGAAGGTGTGGGCCTTGTCCCAGACCGCGATGTAGACTTCCTGAAGCACGTCTTCGGCCTCTTCCCTTTGAGGCAAGATACGAAGGCACACGCCCAGAAGTTTCGCCGATGTCCGCCGATAGATTTCGCTGAGGGCCGCACGATCGCGCGCCGCGGCGGCGCGCAGCAATCCGGCCAGCTGCTCGCGGGCTTCTGACGGGTCGTCAGCCATGGCGTCGCTCTGACGGCGGGCGCTCGGTCATGAGCCCTCAGATACAGGATTCGGACGCGCCCCGCGAGGTTCGCGTTTGCGCCCCCGGCACCCTATCTATGGGCGGACGCGTATCCGGCCCGGCCCATGACCCTCCGCCCCGAAACCCTGCTGCGCCCCATGCCGGGCGGGCTCTATTGCCCGGCGGGGGATTTCTGGATCGACCCGACCCGCGCGGTGGCGCGGGCGGTGATCACCCACGGCCATGCCGATCACGCGCGGGCCGGGCACGGCGCGGTGCTGGCGACGAAGGAAACGCTCGCCATCATGGCGGCGCGCCTCGGCGCCCGCTTCGCCGGCGCGTCGCAGGCTCTCGCCTATGGCGAGCGCGTCGGCATCGGCGGCGTCGATGTGCGGCTCGTCCCGGCGGGTCATGTGCTGGGCAGCGCCCAGGCGGTGGTGGAGAAGGGCGGGGCGCGGGTCGTCGTCTCGGGCGACTACAAGCGCCGCCGCGATCCCACCTGCGCCGCCTTCGAGCCGGTCGCCTGCGATGTCTTCATCAGCGAGGCGACGTTCGGCCTGCCGGTCTTCCGCCACCCGCCCGATGCGGACGAGATCGCCAAGCTGCTGCTGTCGCTCTCGACCTTCCCCGAACGCTGCCACGCGGTCGGCGCCTATTCGCTCGGCAAGGCGCAGCGCGTCATCGCGCTGTTGCGCGAGGCTGGCTACGACGCGCCGATCTATCTGCACGGCGCGATGCGCAAGATCTGCGCGCTCTACGAGGCGATGGGCGTGCCGCTCGGCGACCTGCGCCCGGCCGACGAGATGCTGGCCGCGCCGCTGACCCGCAAGATGCTGGCGGGCGCGGTGGTCGTCTCCCCGCCCAATGCGCTGAACGATGCCTGGGGGCGGGCGCTCGGCGATACGGTCACCTGCTTCGCCAGCGGCTGGATGCGGGTGCGCGGCCGCACGCGTCAGCAGGTGGAACTGCCGCTGATCCTCTCCGATCACGCGGACTGGGACGAACTGACCGCGACGATCGCCGAGCTGCGGCCGGGCCGCCTGTGGGTGACCCACGGCGCGGAGGAAGCGCTGATCCGCTGGTCGCGCGCCCGGGGCGTGCCCGCCGAGGCGTTGAGCCTGGCGGGCTATGACGAGGACGAGACCGGCGAAAGCGGCGAGGCCCCGCCATGAAACGCTTCGCGGCGCTGCTCGACCGGCTGCGCGATGCGCCGCGCGACGATATCCGCCGGCGCGTCCTCGAACGCTATCTGCGCGACACGCCGGACCCCGACCGGGGTTTCGCGCTGGCGGCGCTGACCGGCGCGGTGAAACTGCCGCGCGTCCCCAAGGCGATGCTGCGCACGCTTGCCGAATCGCGGATCGATCCCGCGCTGCTCGACCTGTCGCTCGACTATGTCGGCGCGCTCGGCGAGACCGTCGCGCTGGTCTGGCCGGAGCGGCACGGCGCCAACCGCCCGCCGGATCTGCGCGAGATCGTCGAGGGGCTGGCGGCGGCCTCAAGGACCGATCTCCCCGCGCTTCTCGAAACCTGGTTCGACGCGCTGGACGCCGACGGCCGCTGGGCGCTGCTCATGCTGATGAGCGGCCCGCTGCGCACCGGCGCTGCGCCGCGTCTGGTGCGCGAGGCCGTCGCGGCGCTGGGCGGCGTCGATCCGGATGAGGTCGAGCTGATCTGGCCCGCGCTTGCTCCTCCGTATACGGACTTGTTCGCCTGGCTCGACGGGCGCGGCCCCAGGCCGACCGGACGGCTGCGCGCCGCGTTCCGCCCGGCGATGCTGACCGCCGCGCTGCCGGATGCAGGGTTCGGCGCGTTCGATCCGGCGCATTTCGCCGCCGAGTGGCTGTGGGAAGGCCTGCGCGTTCAGGCGGTGCGCGAGAGCGGCGAGACGCGGCTCTATGCGCGCACCGGCGAGGACATCACCGCCGCCTTCCCCGACGCGGCGGCGCTGCTGAAGGCCGACGCCGCCCTCGACGGCGTGCTGATCGTCCGCCGGGATGGCGTCCCCGCGGGCTTCGAGGCGCTGCGCCGCAGGCTCGCGCGGACCGCGCCGACGCGGGCGCTGCTCGCCGCCGCACCGGCCGTCATCGTCGCCTTCGACCTTCCGCATCTGGAGACCGAAGACCTGCGCCCGCGCGCCTTCCGCGAGCGGCGGGCGGCGCTGGAAGCGTTCCTGACCGGCGGCGGCGCGGAGACCGGTCTGTCGCCTCTGCTCGCGGAAGCCCCGTCGCCCGCCGCGATGCAGGCCGCGATGCCGCCGGGCGCGACGGGTCTGGTGCTGAAGCGTTGGGATGCGCCCTACAGTCCCGGTCGGGACCACGGCGCGGCGCTCGCCTGGGCGCACCGCCCGCCGCCGGTCGAGGCGGTGCTGATGTATGCCGAGCGCGGCGCGGACGGTGCGTGGCTCTGCACCTTCGGCGTCTGGCAGGGCGCGGAGCTGGTCCCGCTCGGCAAGGCCGCGCTGGCGGCCGGCGCGGAGGACGAGGCTGTCATCGAAGCCTTCGTGCGCGCCGAAACAATCGGCCGCTTCGGTCCGGTGCGCGAGGTGACGCACACGGCCGAGACGGGTCTGGTGCTGGAGATCGCCTTCGAGGGACTGGCGCGCGCGCCGCGCCGCAGATGCGGCCTCGCGCTCGCCGCGCCGCGCATCGTGCGCGTGCGCCCCGAACGGCCGCCGGGCGAGGCCGCACAGCTCGCGGGCGTCGAGGCGATGCTGCGTTGAGCGCCGCGCCGTTGCCCTGATCCGCGTCCCGCGCCATGCTGGCGCGAAGAACGTCAGGGAGAGTTGCGCCGTGTTCAAAGACGGTCTGCTGAAGGGCAAGAAGATCCTCGTCACCGGCGGCGGCACCGGGCTTGGCCGCGAGATGACGCACGCCTATGCGCGCCTCGGCGCCGAAACGGTGATCTGCGGCCGCCGCCTCGCGGTGCTTCAGGAAACGGCGAAGGAGATCGAGGGCGAAACGGGAAGCCGCTGCACGCCCATCGCCTGCGACATCCGCGTCGCCGACGCCATCGACGACATGATGACCCGCATCTGGAACGAAGGCCCGCTGACCGGCCTCGTCAACAACGCGGCGGGCAATTTCATCAGCCGGACGAAAGACCTTTCGCCGCGCGGCTTCGACGCCATCGCCAACATCGTCTTTCACGGCACGTTCTACATGACGCTGGCGGCGGGCAAGCGCTGGATCGCCGACGGCCTCAAGGGCTCGATCGTCAACATCCTCACCACCTGGGTGTGGAACGGCTCGCCCTATACGGTGCCTTCGGCCATGTCGAAGGCCGGCATCAACGTGATGGGGCAGAGCCTCGCGGTCGAGTGGGGGCCTTACGGCATCCGCGTCAACTCGATCTGCCCCGGCGCGTTCCCGACCGAGGGCATGTCGGCGCGGCTCAATCCGGGGCAGGGCGCGAAGGCCTATAGCGACATGAGCGCCAATCCGCTCGGCCGGGTCGGGCAGATGGAGGAACTCACCAACCTCGCCACCTTCCTGATGGCCGACGGCTGCGACTATCTCACCGGCCAGACCATCGCCATCGACGGCGCGCAATATCAGGCGACCGGCGGCAATTTCTCGCGCATGTCCGGTCTCACCGACGCCGACTGGGAGAATATCCGCGGCATGATCAAGGCATCGAACGAGAAGGACCGCGCGAAACGCGCGGTGTGATGACGCAAGGGGAATGTTGACCGCGTCCGCCGCGCTCACTAAGCGGGACGCATCGCCGTCATTCCTCGCAAGGTCCGCCCATGAACGCGCTCGACATCGAAGGCGTCCGTCACGACTGGACGCGCGCTGAAGTGCGGGCGCTGTTCGACCAGCCCTTCATGGACCTGGTGTTCGAGGCGCAGGCGGTCCACCGGCGTTACCATGCGGCGAACGCGGTGCAGCTCTCGCAGCTTCTCTCGATCAAGACCGGCGGCTGCGCCGAGGACTGCGCCTATTGCCCGCAGGCGCAGAAATTCGCCGCCGAGACCGGACTCAAGGCCTCGAAGCTGATGCACCTCGACGAGGTGCTGGAGGCGGCGCGCGCCGCCAAGGCGGCCGGGGCTGCGCTTCTGCATGGGCGCGGCGTGGACGCGGCCGAAGGACCGCGATCTCGACGACATCGTGGCGATGGTGGAAGGCGTCGGCGCGCTGGGGCTGGAAAGCTGCATGACGCTGGGGATGCTGGAAGACTATCAGGCGCAGCGCCTCGCCGCCGCCGGGCTCGACTACTACAACCACAACCTCGACACCTCGCCCGAATACTACAAGGACATCATCACCACCCGCACCTTCGAGGAGCGGCTGGAGACGCTTGGCCATGTGCGCGCCGCCGGCATCAATGTCTGCTCGGGCGGCATCGTCGGCATGGGCGAAGCCCGCGAGGACCGGGTCGGCATGATCGTCGCGCTGGCGACGCTGCCGCAGCACCCTCAGTCGGTGCCGATCAACCGTCTGGTGCGGGTGAAGGGCACGCCGCTCGCCGAGACGAAGGAACTGGACGGGCTGGAGTTCGTGCGCACCATCGCCGTCGCCCGCATCGCGATGCCCCGCTCGGTGGTGCGCCTGGCGGCCGGCCGCGAGAAGATGAGCGACGAGCTTCAGGCGCTCTGCTTCATGGCGGGCGCGGCCTCGATCTTCCGGGGCGAGAAGCTGCTGACGACGCCCAATCCCGGCGAGGACCGCGACCGGGCGCTGTTCGAGAGGCTCGGCCTCACCGCGGCCTGAGCGCGGCGCGGCTGCGCAGG
Organism: Alphaproteobacteria bacterium; assembly: GCA_046348585.1. Taxonomy (GTDB): domain Bacteria; phylum Pseudomonadota; class Alphaproteobacteria; order Micropepsales; family Micropepsaceae; genus JADZAI01. The sequence goes on along the minus strand of JAXMDZ010000002.1, from coordinate 151,703 downwards.
GCGAGCGCGATCCCGAGCGCCGCCAGCCAGAGCTGCCAGGACATGAAGGCAAGCGGCGCCGCCTCGATCACCGGAAGGCCGGGCAGGACCGGGGCCAGCATCTCGCTCTGGCCGATGAGCCAGAGCGGCACGGTCGCAAGGCCGGCGAGCGCGATCCCCCCGGCCGCGCCGCCGAGCCGCCACAGCGACAGCGCGACGCCCGCGGTCCACACCGCCAGCAGCATCTGCCCCAGATGCTCGCCGAGCCCCGCGCCCGCATAGGCGTTGAGGGCGAGATAGATCGCCTCCGCCGTCGCCCTTGCGGGCGAATCCGGGGCGGCGGCGGCATAGCTTTCCGCAAGGCCCGGCACGACGAAGGTCCAGCGCAGCAGGGCCGCGCACTGGATGAACCCCGAGGCGAGGCCGAACGCCGTCACCCAGCGCGGAATGGCGGCAAGCCCCGACCGGAACGCCTCGCCGAGCAGGCCGACGGCCGCCGTGAAGCCGAGCGCCGCGAGCGCGAACCCCCACCAGGCGGCGACCAGCGCCGCGCCGCCTGCCCGGAAGGCGGTCAGCACCTCGCCGGCCGGACGGCGCAGCACGTCGTCATAGTCGAAGAGCGCGATCAGCGCGGCATAGGGGCCGTTCGCGGCGATGGCGAAGGCGGCGAGGGCGAGGCCGGCCGCGAAGACGGCGCGGGCGGCGGGGGCGGGGTCGGTCATGGCGGTCCTCTTTGTCACCGGACGGGGACATAAGTCACCGAGCGGTGACAAGTCAAGCATTGTCTCCGGCCGGTGACTTCTCTAGGGGTCGGGGCAGGAGAGACGCCCATGCCCGAAGCCGCCGCCCCGCGCCGCAACCGCAAGGCGACCGAGACCCGCCTGATCGACGCGGCGCTGCGCGTGCTGGCGCGCGACGGCGCGGCGGCGCTCGGCGTCAACGCCATCGCCGCCGAGGCGGGCGCCGACAAGAAACTGATCTACCGCTATTTCGGCGGCATCGACGGCCTGCTGGCGGCGGCGGGCGAGCGGGTCGATGTCTGGGCCGGCGCGCCGCCGCCGGCGGAGAAGGGCGGCGACTATGCCGCGCGCCTCGCCGCCGCCTTCGAGGCCTATGCGGCGAAGCTTTCGGGCGACGAGCTGCTGCAACGCCTTCTCGCCTGGGAATTGAGCGAGACGCCCGAGGCGCTGCGCGGCCTGGACGCGGCGCGCTCCAAAGCGATGCAGGCGGCGATGCCGGCCTTTCGCGGCCGCGAGGCGGCGCCGGCCGGCGTCGACGCCCCGGCGGTCAACGCGATCCTTCTGGGCGCGCTCCATTACCTGACGCTGCGCCGGCGCACGCTCGGCGGCTTCGCCGGGCTCGACCTCAAGGGCCGGGCGGGCGAGGCCCGCCTCGCCGCCGCCTTCCGCTTCCTGATCGAGCGCGCCTACGGTAAGGGCGTCAGGTGACCGGATCGTCCTTGTCCGGCGGCGGCTCCATCTCCAGATAGAGCGAGCTTTCGAGGTATTTCTCCATCAGGAAGCGGCAGAGCACCGCGATGATCGCCGCCAGCGGCACCGCCAGCAGCAGCCCGACGAAGCCGAACAGATACCCGAACGCGAACAGCGCGAACATCAGCCAGACCGGATGCACGCCCGTCGCCTCGCCGACGATCTTCGGCGCGATGACATAGCCCTCGAAGATCTGCCCGAAGACGAAGACGCCGAGGGTCAGCGCGATCATCCACCATTCCGGCCAGAACTGGACCAGCGCCACCGCGCCCGAAACGATGAACCCCGTCACCGCCCCGACCAGCGGAATGAAGCTGAGCAGCCCCGCCCCGACCCCGATCACCACGCCGTAATTGAGGCCGATGAAGAACAGCGCCACCGCATAGAACGAGGCGAGCATCAGCACCACCGCCGTCTGCCCGCGCAGGAAGCCGCCGATCGCGTGATCCATCTCGCGCCACAGCCGCCGCACCGTGTCGTCGTGACGGCGGGGCAGCCAGCCGTCGATGGTCTGCGTGAAGCGCGGCCAGTCGATCAGCAGGTAGAAGGCGATGATCGGCGTCACCACGACCAGCATGAAGGCGTTCATGATCGCCTCGCCGCCCGACCAGATCGAGGCGAGGATCTCGCCCAGCCAGCCGCCGGCCGAGCGCACCATGTCGGCGATCGCGCGCTGCACCTCGCCGACCGCCTCCGGCCCGCCGATGCGCTCGATCAGCGGCGCGCCCTGTTCGGCGGCGAAGGCCTGGAGGCTGCGGATGACCTCCGGCAGGCTGGCGATCAGCTCGGCGATCTGGTTGGCGAGAAACGGGATCGCCAGCGTCGCCAGGATCGCGAAGATGAGGATGATGAAGCCGGAGACCAGCAGCGCCGCCGCCGTGCGCCCGATCCGCAGCCGCTCCAGCCGCGTCGTCAGCGGGTTCAGCAGATAGGCGAGGATGAGCCCGAGCACGAAGGGCAGCAGGATGTCGGCGAGGGCGTAGAGCACCAGAAAGGCGACCAGCACCGCGCCGGCCCAGAACCAGGCCTGCTGCCGCATCGTCATCGCCGCGCGCCGTTCCTCGCCGTCGCTCATGGAGTCACCACCACCTTGCCGATCGCCTTTCGCTCCTGAAGCATCCGCATCGCCTCGACCGCTTCGTCCAGCGCAAAGCGCGCGCAGACATGCGGCCTGATGACGCCCTCCTCGGCCAGCCGGTCGATGGCCTCCAGATTCTCGCGCCCGCGCTCGGGGAAGCGGCGGCCGTATTCGCCGGCCCTGACGCCCATCAGCGAGAAGCCCTTGATCAGCGGAATGTTCGCGCCGATCTCGGGGATGCGCCCGGAGGTGAAGCCGATCACCAGCAGCCGCCCGTCGAAGGCGATGCAGCGCACGGATTCGTCGAAGACGTCGCCGCCGACCGGATCGTAGATCACGTCCGCGCCGAGGCCGCCGGTGAACGCCTTCACCGCCTCGCGGAATCCCGTCGGGGGCAGCGCCAGATGCGCGCCGCGCGCCGTCAGGAAGGCGCGCTTCTCGTCGCTGGAGGCGGTGGCGATCACCTTCGCCCCGAAGGCGAGGCCGAGATCGACCGCCGCGAGGCCGACGCCGCCCGCCGCGCCGTGCACCAGCAGCGTCTCGCCGGTCGCGATCGCCGCGCGGCGCACGAGCGCCACGTAGGCGGTGAGATACGCCGCCTGAAAGGCCGCCGCCGCGTCGAAGTCCATGCCCTTCGGCATCGCCCGCAGCGCGCCTTCGGCGGCGATCGCTTCTTCGGCGAAGCCGCCGGTGCGCAGGCCCCCGACCACCCGGTCGCCCGGCCTGAAGCGCGTCACTCCCGCGCCGACCGCGATCACCTCGCCCGCGCCCTCCATGCCCGGCGTGAAGGGCAGCGGCGGCTTGTGCTGGTATTTCCCCTGGATCATCAGGATGTCGGGGAAATTGACCGAGGCGGCGCGGACGCGCAGCCGCACCTCGCCGGGGCCGGGATCGCGCGTGGGGCAATCTTCCACGCGGACCGTCGAGATGTCCTCGGCGATGGCGCGGCAGACGAGCGCCTTCACGCGCCGCGTCCGAAGGCCTGCTTCACGTCGGCCGCTATTTCGGCCAGCGCCTTGCGCGCCGCCGGCACGACGCCCGACATCGCGGTGAAGGAGTGCGACAGCGAATCGTAGCAGCGATAGACGACCGGCACGCCCGCCGCCTTCAGCCGCGCGGCGTACTCGGCGCCCTGCGTGGTGAGCGGATCGAACCCGGCGTTGTAAATGAGCGCGGGCGCAAGGCCCGACTGGTCGGCGTCCAGCGCCGGCGAGACGCGCCAGTCGCTGCGTTCGTCCTGGCTGTTGAGATAATGCCCGGCGAACCAGTCCATCATCTCCGAGGTCAGCGGATAGGCGTTCGCCATCGAAACCATGGTGCCGCCGGTCGCGGTCCAGTCGACCGCCGGATAGATCAGAAGCTGAAGCGCGGGCTGGGCTTTGCCGGCCTTCTTCATCGCGTGGCAGACGACGTTGGAAAGATAGCCGCCGGCCGAATCGCCGCCGACCCCGATCCGCTTGCCGTCCGCGCCCAGCGACCTGGCGTTGGCGACGGCCCATTCGTAGGCGGCGATGGCGTCGTCCACCGAGGCCGGGAATTTGTGCTCCGGCGCGTGGCGGTAATCGACGTTGAGCACGACCGCCCGCGCGTCCTCGGCGAGGATCGAGCACCAGGTGTCGCAGGTCCACAGGCCGCCGATGACGCAGCCGCCCTGATGGAAATAGACGAGCAGCGGCTCGCTCCCGGTCGGGTTGGCGGGCGTGTAGAGCCGGGCGGGCAGGGCCGCGCCGCCGCCGCCCGGCACGGTCATCTCCTTCACCGTCACGCTCGGGCGGCGCCTGGCGTCGATCACCGCGAAGCCTGCCTTCATGCCCTCGCGCACCATCGGCGGGGTGAGCGTCGCCAGCGCCGGTCCCTTGGCCGCCTGCTTCGCCATCAGCGCGATGCGCGGATCGAGCGTCTTGCCGTCGATCGTCGTCTTCGGCCCGGCCATCGACTGGATGACGCCGGACGGCAGGGCGAAGATCAGGCGCGTCATGAAGGTTTGAAAGCTCATCGTTGTCCCCGGGGGCATTTCGTATGGTGCCGACTGTGCTAGCCTCGCCCCGCAAGGCCATCAAGACAAGAGCAAGGAAACGCCATGAGCGCGCATGACCTCGTCGTCCGCAACGGCACGATTTTCGACGGCACGGGGTCGGCCCCGTTCGAAGGCGACGTCGCCGTCTCCAAGGGGCGGATCGTCGCCGTGGGAGAGGTTCCGGGCGCGGGGGCGGAGGAAATCGACGCCAGGGGACGCATCGTCACCCCCGGCTTCGTCGACATCCACACCCATTATGACGGCCAGGCGACCTGGGACAGCCGCCTCGCGCCCTCTTCGCTCCATGGCGTCACCACGGCGGTCTTCGGCAATTGCGGCATCGGCTTCGCGCCGGTGCGGCCTGAGGACCACGACCGGCTGATCAGCCTGATGGAAGGGGTGGAGGACATCCCCCATCCGGTGCTGGCCGAAGGGCTGAAATGGAACTGGGAGAGCTTCGGCGACTTCCTGAACGCCATGGAGGCTGTGCCGCACGACATCGACTTCGCCGCCCAGCTCCCGCACGGGGCCTTGCGCGTCTATGTGATGGGCGAGCGCGGCGCGAAGCAGGAACCGGCGAGCGACCAGGACATTTTCCGCATGGCGGCGCTCGCCCGCGAGGCGATGCGCGACGGGGCGCTCGGCTTTTCCACCTCGCGCACGCTCAACCACAAGACAGCCGACGGCAACAACACGCCGTCCTACGGCGCGGCCGAGAAGGAGCTGGTCGGCATCGCCATGGGGCTGAAGCAGGCCGGCATGGGCGTGCTTCAGGTCGTCACCGATTTTCCCGGCGGCGAGGCGGAGTTCAACGTGCTGCGCCGCATGACCGAAGCCTCCGGCCGCCCGCTCTCGGTCAGCCTCGCGCAGTCGCCGCTCGCCCCCGGCCTCTACAAGGACGTGCTCGGCTGGCTGAAACAGGCGAACGACGACGGGCTTGAGATGCGGGCCCAGGTGGCGGGCCGTCCGGTCGGGCTGCTGCTCGGTCTGGCGCTGACGCTCAATCCGTTCATCGCCCACACGGCTTACAAGGAGATCGCCGACAAGAGCTTCGAGGAGAGGCTGGCGGCGCTGCGCGATCCGTGGTTCCGGGCGAAGCTGCTGGCCGAAACGCCGCGCGCCGATCATCCCTTCGTCAAGTCGGTGCTGCGCGGCTTCGGCGCGATGTTCGAACTGGGCGATCCGCCGAACTACGAGCCGCTGCCGGAACATTCGGTCGCCGCCCGCGCGGCGGCGCGCGGCGTCAGCCCGGAGGAATACGCGCTCGACGTCATCACGGCGGGCGACGGGCGGGGCGCGCTCTACCTCACCTTCCTCAACTACGCCGATGGCTCGCTCGATCCCTCGTTCGAGATGATGAACCATCCCAACACGGTGCTCGGCCTCTCGGACGGCGGCGCGCATCTGGGGACGATCTGCGACGGCTCGTTCCCGACCTCCAACCTCATCCACTGGACGCGCGACCGCACGCGCGGGCCGAAGATGAAGCTGGAAACGATGATCGCCAAGCAGACCCGCGCCACGGCGGAAGCGGTCGGCCTGCTCGATCGCGGCCTGCTGAAGCCCGGCTACAAGGCCGACATCAACGTCATCGACTACGACAATCTGCGCCTGCACGCGCCGACCATCCTCTACGACCTGCCTTCGGGCGGGCGGCGGCTGATGCAGTATGCCGACGGCTACACCGCGACCATCGTCAGCGGCCGTCCGGTCTATCGCGACGGCCAGCCGACCGGCGCGCTGCCGGGGCGGCTGGTGCGCGGCGCGCGCGACGCGGCCTGACGGCGGAAAGGGCGAACCGATGACACAGGATCTTCTCGTCGCGCGCGATGCGCTCGGGACCACGCGGATCGCCGCCGCTGCGGCGCGGGCGCTGGAGGACGGCGAGGCGCGGCTGAAGGTGGACGCCTTCTCGCTCACCGCCAACAACGTCACCTACGGCGTCTTCGGCACGGCGATGAAATACTGGGACTTCTTCCCGGCGGCGGAAGGCTTCGGCCGCGTGCCGGTCTGGGGTTTCGCGACGGTGACGGAAAGCCGCGCCGAAGGCGTCGCGCCGGGCGCGCGGGTCTATGGCTACCTGCCCATGTCGGACACGCTGGTCGTGCGGCCGGGCGCGGTGAAGGCGGGCGGGTTCTCCGACGTCTCGGCGCATCGCGCGCATCTGGCGGCGGTCTATAACAATTACGTCTTCACCGCCTCCGACCCGCTCTATACGGCGGACACCGAAGCGTTGCAGATGCTGTTCCGTCCGCTCTTCACGACCTCGTTCCTGATCGACGATTTCCTCGCCGACAACGGCTTCTTCGGCGCGCGCCAGGTGATCTTCTCCAGCGCCTCCGCCAAGACCGCCTATGCGACCGCCGGACTGCTGAAGGCGCGCGGCGGCGTGACGGTCGCCGGTCTGACCTCGCCCGGCAATGTCGGCTTCGTGAAGGATCTCGGCTGCTACGGCGCGGTCGTTCCCTACGATGCGATCGAAACGCTGGATGCGGCGACGCCCAGCGTCTTCGTCGATATCGCGGGCGACGCGGCGGTGCGCGGGCGTGTCCATCGCCATTTCCGCGATGCGCTGGCCTATTCCTGCGCGGTCGGCGCGACGCACTGGGATCACGGCGGCGGCGGCGGCGATCTGCCGGGGCCGCAACCGCAATTGTTCTTCGCACCGAACCAGGTCGCCAAGCGGATCAAGGATTGGGGCCCGGCAGGCTTCGCCCAGAGGACGGCGGATGCTTGGCGCGCCTTCCTGCCGGTCGCCGCCGCGACGACGCGGGTGGTCGAAGGCAAGGGCCTCGCCGATGCGGCGCGGGTCTTCGCCGATCTCGTCGCCGGCCGCGTCAAGGCCGACGAGGGGCATGTGATCCGCCTCGGCTGAAATGCCTAATGGGCGTGGTGCGCGTGGCCGTGAGGCCCGTGGCCGTGCGTCTCGTGGCCGTGCGTCTCGCGCCGGTGGGCGTCGCTTCCCAGGTGCAGCAGGCTGCAATCGGCGCATCCCGGTCCCTGCTCCAGCTGGAGCGTCGCATGGGCGATGCCGAACGCGGTCTTCAGCGCCGCGGCGGTGTCGATCAGGAAGGCGTCGTCCGCCGTTCCGCCGGGCCGCACCAGATGGGCGGTCAGCGCCGTCTCGGTCGTGCTCAGCGCCCAGACATGCAGATCGTGCACGTCCGCAACCCCCGGCCGCGCGCCTAAGAAGGCGGCGACCTCGCGCTGGTCCAGCCCGTGCGGCACGCCGTCGAGCGCGAGGCGCGTCGATTCGGTCAGCAGGCCCCAGGTGCCCCAGGCGATGACCAGCGCGATGGCGGCCGAAATGGCCGGATCGAGCCACAGCCAGCCGGTCGCCATCATCGCCCCGGCCGCGAGGACCACGCCCAGCGACACCGCCGCGTCGGCGGCCATGTGGAGATAGGCCCCCCGGACATTGAGGTCGCCCTTGCGCCCGGCGAAGAACAGGAAGGCGGTGAAGGCGTTGACCAGAATGCCGGTGGCGGCGATCGCGGCGACCGTCAGCCCGTCGATGGGCTGCGGGGCGGTCAGGCGATGGACGGCTTCCCACAGGATCGCCCCGACGGCGGCCATCAGCAGCAGCGCGTTGACGAGCGAGGCGAGAATGGTCGAGCGGCGCAGGCCATAGGTGCGCGTCGCGGTCGGCCTGGTCTTCGCCATCGCCGCCGCGCCCCAGGCGAGCAGCAGACCGGCGACGTCCGACAGATTGTGACCCGCATCGGCCAGCAGGGCGAGCGAGCCGGTCAGCCAGCCCGCAGCCGCTTCCAGCGCGACGAAGGCGGCGTTGAGCGCGACGCCGAGGGCGAAGGCCCGTCCGAAATCCGCCGGGGCGTGGGCGTGGCCATGGTCGTGATCGTGCATTCGGGCAGGACTCGCCGCGGGGAGTGGTCGAGCCTCACCCTAGACCCGACGGCGGGGCGCGGTTCAAGCCCGCGCCGATTTCTTGGCCCGTTCAGCGCGAGCGGGTGTAGCCGTATTTGGCCTGCTGCTCGGGCATCCACTCGAAGGCGGCATAGAGACCGGCCGCGAGGCCAAGCCCGAAAAAGACGAAGACGATCCACTTGGCGAACCGGGTCTGCTCGAACAGCGGCTTCCTGGTGTCGCCGCCGGCCGCCGCCGCGGCGATGGTGGCGACCAGAAGGCCGATCCCGACCAGCACCACGAACGGGCCGAGGACCGTCATCTTGTCGGAAACCGAGATCGAAGTGTCGCCCCGCGCCATCTCCTGGACCGGCTCGTAGAGGCCCGCATAGCAGAGCACGCCGCCGACCAGCATGACGCCGAGCGCGGCCAGAAGATTCTTGAACATCGCTTTTCCCCCTGGTGACCGCCGGACCCTAGGTCAGGCCGCTTCCCCGGTCGCTGCGGCCAAGTGCGGCAGCGCGCGGACCCCGTTCAGGAACAGGGCGGTGGCGAAATCCGCCGCCGCCTGCGTGTCCAGCGGATCGCGCTTGAGCATGTATTCGGCGATCTCGAATCCGACCCCGACGAACGAGGCGACGAGGAAATCGACATCGACCGGCGGAAACAGTCCGTCGGCGATGGCGGCGACGAGATCGGAGCGTAATTCGTCGAAGCCTGCGATGACTTCGGGTGTGTCCATACGTATGCGGATGGCGTCCGCGTTACGGCGAATGACCGCAAACGCCCGCCGGTCCTCGGCAACCGACTCGAAGAACGTAACAAAAGTCCCCGCCACAAACTCCTCGACCGAACGGGCTCGCATGCGTTCGGCGCGCAGGCGCGGGCGGACGCGGAGCGCGGTCTCGTCCTGGATCGCCTCGAAGACCTCTTCCTTGGACTTGAAGTAGTTATAGAAGGTGCCGCTCGCCAGGTCGGTGGCGCGGATCATGTCGCGCACCGTGGTTGCGCCGTAGCCGAGCTTGGCGAAGACGTCGCGCGCCGCCTCCAGGATCGCGGATCGATTGTTCTTCTTCGTCTGCTCGCGCTTGCCGGTCATCGTGCCCCCAATTCGAGGGGTCGGCTTACGTTCTTGAAGACAAGGCGTCAATTTTAGAACACGGACAACGGTGCGGCTTTCGGTCTTGCTGTTGCACCGCACAATCAAAAAATCTCTCGTTGACGTAAACGTCATGTTGACGCCCGCGTCGCCCAAGCCTAGGTCGCTAAGCATAGAGATCCGAGGGCTGACCGGCGATCTGTCCGGGGACGGCCCCGTCAGGGAGATCGGCCAATGACCGAATGCTACATCTACGACGCCGTGCGCACGCCGCGCGGCAAGGGACGCAAGGACGGCAAGCTGCATGAAGTGACCGCTTTGTCGCTGGTCACCCAGGCGCTCCAGGCGGTCCGCGATCGCAACGGCCTCGATACCTCGAAGGTGGACGACGTGGTGCTGGGCTGCGTCGCGCCGGTGGGCGAGCAGGGCTCCGACATCGCCCGCATCGCCGTGCTCAACGCCGACTTCGCCGAGACCGTCGCCGGCGTGCAGATCAACCGCTTTTGCGCCTCGGGGCTTGAGGCCTGCAACATGGCCGCCGCCAAGGTGATGACTGGCGAGGCCGACATGGCGATCGGCGGCGGCGTCGAATCGATGAGCCGCGTGCCGATGGGATCGGACGGCGGCTCCTGGGCCTCCGACCCCGAGATCGCGATCAAGTCCTACTTCGCGCCCCAGGGCATCGGCGCGGACCTGATCGCCACGCTCGACGGCTTCAGCCGCGAGGATGTCGATAGTTTCGCGGTCGAAAGCCAGAAGCGCGCGGCCCGCGCCTGGGCGGAAGGGCGCTTCGCCAAGTCGATCGTCCCCGTGAAGGACCAGCTCGGCCTGACCCTGCTCGATCACGACGAGCACATGCGCCCCGACACGACGATGCAGTCGCTGGGCGCGCTGCAGCCCTCGTTCGTCGGCCCCGGCGAGTTCGCCTTCGACGCCGTCGTGCAGCAGCGTTATCCGCAGGTCGAACGCCTCAATCACGTCCACCATGCCGGCAATTCGTCGGGCATCGTCGACGGCGCCGCGGCGGTGCTGTTCGGCACGAAGGAGATGGGCGAAGCGCTCGGCCTCAAGCCGCGCGCCCGCATCAAGGGCATGGCCTCGATCGGCTCTGAGCCCTCGATCATGCTGACCGGTCCCTCCTACGTCACCGAGAAGGTGCTGAAGAAGCTCGGCATGTCGGTCGCCGACATCGACCTCTACGAGTTGAACGAGGCCTTCGCCTCGGTCGTGCTGCGCTACATGAAGGTGCTGGGCATTCCGCACGACAAGATCAACGTGAACGGCGGCGCCATCGCCATGGGCCACCCGCTGGGCGCAACCGGCGCGATGCTGGTCGGCACCGTGCTCGACGAGTTGGAACGCACCGGCAAGGCGACCGGCCTCGTCACGCTCTGCGTCGGCGCCGGCATGGGCACCGCCACCGTGATCGAGCGCGTGTAAGGGAGGGATCGCCATGACCGCCTACGAGACCTTCAAGTTTTCGGTCGACAGCGACGGCATCGCCACCGCGGTGTTCGACGTCCCCGGCCGTTCGATGAACACGCTGACCGCCACGGTGCTGAAGGAGATCACGCTGATCGCCGAGCGCATCGGCGCCGATCCCGCCATCAAGGGCGCGGTCATCACCTCGGGAAAGACGTCGGGCTTCTGCGCGGGCGCGGACCTCGGCGAAATGGGCGAGAACGCCGGCGGCGATTCCCGTCTCTCCGAGCAGGAGCGGCTGCAGCGCGCCTTCGACAGCGCCTACGGCTTCAACAAGGTGCTGCGCGGGCTTGAGACCTGCGGCAAGCCGATCGCCGCGGCGATCAACGGCCTGGCGCTGGGCGGCGGGCTTGAGGTGACGCTCGCCTGCCACTACCGCGTCGTCGGCGACAATCCGAAGATCCAGCTCGGCCTGCCGGAATCCAAGATCGGCCTGCTGCCCGGCGGCGGCGGCACGCAGCGTCTGCCCCGACTCATCGGCGCGCAGAAGGCGCTGGAGCTGATCAACGCGGGCAATCCCGTCTCGCCGCAGGAAGCGGTCAAGCTCGGCATCGTGCATGCGACCGCCGCGCCGGGCACCGAAGTCTCCACCGCCAAGGACTGGATCCGCACCAAGGGCGATCCGGTGCAGCCCTGGGACAAGAAGGACTACAAGGTGCCGGGCGGCACGCCGCACAGCCCCGGCGGGGCCGGCGTCTTCACCATCGGCAACGCGCTGCTGCGCAAGAACTCCTACGGCAACTATCCGGCCCAGAAGTTCATCATGTCCTGCGTCTATGAGGGCCTCCAGGTTCCCATGGATGCGGCGCTGCGCATCGAGTCGCGTTACTTCGCCAAGCTGCTGATGCACCCGGCCGCCAAGAACATGATCCGTTCGCTGTTCCTTTCGATGCAGGAGCTGGGCAAGGGCGCTCGCCGCCCGGCAGGCGAGCCGCCGAGCGATGCGAAGAAGGTGACCGTGATCGGCGCCGGCATGATGGGCGCGGGCATCGCCTATGTGCAGGCGATGGCCGGCATCGAGACGGTCCTGATCGACACCACCATCGAAGCGGCGGAGAAGGGCAAGGCCTATTCGGCCGCGCTGCTCGCCAAGCAGGTGGAGCGCGGCAAGATGGCGAAGGAGAAGGCCGACGCCGTGCTCGCGCTGATCAGGCCGACGACCGACTACGCCGACGTGAAGGGATCGGACCTCGTCGTCGAGGCGGTGTTCGAGAACCGCGAGATCAAGGCGACGGTCACCAGACTGGCGGAGTCCGAGCTTTCGCCCGGCGCGATCTTCGGCTCCAACACCTCGACGCTGCCGATCACCGGCCTCGCCGAGGCGAGCCGCCGGCCGGAGAACTTCATCGGCATCCACTTCTTCTCGCCCGTCGACAAGATGGGGCTCGTCGAACTCATCCTCGGCAAGAAGACCGCGCCGCGCGCCGTCGCGGTGGCGATCGACTATGTGAAGAAGATCCGCAAGACGCCGATCGTCGTGAACGACAGCCGCGGCTTCTACACCTCGCGCTGCTTCGGCACCTATGTCGCCGAAGGTCAGGAGATGCTGGCCGAAGGCATCGCCCCGGCCATCGTCGACAATGTCGGGCGCATGACCGGCATGCCGCGCGGCCCGCTGGAGCTGGCCGACGACGTGGCGCTCGACCTCGCCTACAAGGTGCGCGAGCAGACCAAGAAGGATCTCGGCGCCGCCTATGTGGCCGGACCTTCGGACGCGCTCATCGAGGCGCTGGTCGTCAAGCACGGCCGCCTCGGCCGCAAGAACGGCAAGGGCTTCTACGACTATCCGGCGAACAAGGGACCGAAGACGCTGTGGCCCGGCCTCGCCGATCTCGTCGCGCTCAAGGTGACCGAAGCCGAACCGGCGGCGGTGGAGGAACTGAAGAAGCGCTTCCTCTATCGCCAGGCGGTCGAGGCGGCGCGCTGCGTCGCCGAGGGCGTCGTCACCGACCCGCGCGACGGCGATGTCGGGGCCATTCTCGGCTGGGGCTTTGCGCCCTGGACCGGCGGCCCGATCAGTCTGATCGACACGGTCGGGCTGGCGAAGTTCGTCGAGGAGTGCGACCGCATGGCCCAGGCCTATGGCCCCCGCTTCGCCCCCCCGCAGCTTCTGCGCGACATGGCCGCCAGGGGCGAGACCTTCTACGGCAATTGGAAATCCGGCCGGAAAGCCGCCTGACCCCGGCACTGTGACGATTGCGCGAAGGGCCGGGCGAAATCCCGGCCCTTTTTCATGCCTAATGTGAGGGATTTCGCATGGCAGGCGGCTCGGCGGTTCCGCTTTTCGCCGCAATTGCGTAAGAAGACGCGCGTTCGGGGCCGTCCGGCCCGCCTCTTGGGGAGATCCCTTCATGCGTCTCAAGCTGTCCGCCCTGTTCCTGTCCACCGCCCTCGCCACCGGCTTCGGCGCCGGCGCCGTGGTGCTGCTCGCCCCCATCGCGCCGGTCGCGCAGGCGCAGGACGCCGCGCTCCAGCCCGGCGAAGTCGATGTCGATGCGCTGCTGAAGCTCGCGCCGCCCGACATGAAGGCGAGCTACGAGTCGAAGTCCTATGACGCCCTGTCGGGGATCACGACCGTCAAGAACCTGAAATTCGCCGACGCCGCGAACGAGGCGGCCAACAGCGTCGTTTTCGGCGAGGTCGGCATCCGCGGCCTCGACATGGCCGCCTTCGAGCACGTCTTCGACTTCGCCAAGTACGGCGCGACGCCGGACGAGACCTTCCAGCAGCTGTTCGGCGACGTCTCCATCAAGAACGTCGTCATCACCGCCAACGGCGCCCAGGTCGGCTCGATCGAAAGCCTCGCCTTCGGCGGCGTCCAGATGAAGCAGCTTCAGGTGAAGCCGCCGGGCTTCGGCGGCGCGCCGCAGACCGACATCGACGGCATCAAGTTCCTCGGCGCGCTGCTCGACAGCACGACCGCCGGACCGCTCAGCCTCGCCAACCTCTCGGTCGAGGCGGACGGCGGCAAGATCGCCCTGGCGAGCCTCGCCATGGAAGGCTTCACGCGCGGCCAGTACGGCGCTTCGTCGATGGCCGGCTTCGAAATGGCCTCCATGGGCAACACGACCAAGATGGCGTCGGCCACCTCGGAGGGCGGCGACATCTCGAAGATCCTGCCCTGGATGGTGAAGGCCGAAATGCCGCCCGTCTCGCCCGAACCGCTGCTCTATATCGGCGGCGGCACCGTGTCGGGCCTCGACTACGACATCATGGGCACGAAGGTGACGATCGCCTCCTATAGCGTGGAGCCGATCAACTTCTACTGGCTGGTCCCCACGGCGCTGAAGCTGACGCTCAGCGACATGGTGATCGTGCCCGCGCCGGCCAACGCGGCCGAGCTTCAGGCGATGGGCCTCAGCCAGCTCGATCTGGATTTCGGCATCGACTGGGCCTTCGACGGCGCCGCCGGCACCGCCCAGCTCAAGGAGCTGCGGATCGACGAGTCGAGCCTCTTCAACACCAACCTCTCGCTGGATCTGACGGGCATCAACCTCGCCCAGATCGCCGACCCCGCCGCCATGCAGATGGCGCTGATGCAGATCGGCATCGTCAGCGGCCAGCTGGTCGTGAAGAACAATGGCGGCTTCGACAAGATGCTCGCCATGGGCGCCAAGGAGCAGGGCTCGACCCCCGAGGCGATGCGCGAGCAGATGCTCGCCCAGCTGACCGCCATGGAATCCGGCATGCCCGGCCCCGACGGCCAGCCGGTGCCGCTCAGCGATCGCATGAAGGGCATCGTCGCGGCGCTGAAATCCTACATCGCTTCGCCCGGCACGCTGACCGTCCGCATGCAGCCGGCCCAGCCGATCAACGCCATGAACGGTATGGGCGCGATGATGGACCCGATGGCCGCCGCCGACGCGCTCGGCATCACGGTCGAAGCGACGCCCTGACCGGCGCTGTTTCGCGCAGACTGAAACGGCGCGCCGCGAGGCGCGCCGTTTTCATTGGGTGGCGGCTGCGGCGGGACATGGGTCCGGCGCGTCGATCTCGCAGATCGTCCGGCGCAGATCGGGATCGTTGGGCTTCCCCGGCCGTGCATGACAAGAGGCGCTTTCCTGGTGTTCACTGCCCGCGAACGGGACCGGGGATATCTTCATGCGCCGCTTCGCTTTCGCCACCGTCGTGGCCGCCGCCTTTGTCGCGGCCACGCCCGCACAGGTTGCGCCACCTGCCGGTATCGATGCGCTGCTGGGTTCCTTGCCGGGCGTGGTCGCAACCTATGAGGCGAAGTCCGATCTGGGCGGCGTCGTGGCGCTCGACGGCCTCACCATCGCCCTGAAGAAGGCTGACGGGACTCCGGACGACGCCAACAAGGTGACGATCGAACGGGTCGAAGCCGCCGGCCTCGACGGCGAGGCGATCCTTACCGTCTTCGATGGCGCGCGCTACGGGGCGCAGCCCGATCAGACCTTCCGCGCGCTGTTCGGCCGGCTCGATCTTCGCGGCGTCGCCATCGTCGCAGGCGGCAGGACGGTCGCGACGATCGCCGGCCTGTCGGCCGGGTCGCTGGAGATGAAGCAGTTCTGGTTCAAACCCGGCGCCGACATGCGCAGCCAGTTCGGATCGGACGCGGAGATGGCGGCGAAGATCGTCGGCAATCTGCTCGACTCGACGCGGACTGGGCCGTCATCGATCACCGGCCTGCATGTGGAGGTCGATCCTGCGATCATGGCCGCGGCGATGATGCCGGGGGTCCCGGCGCCGCCCTCGCGGGGCATCACGACGTACGACTATGCCGAAATTTCAGCCGAGGGTTTCGACCGCGGCCGCTGGAGCCGGATGGATTTCAAAGACTTGTCGTCGCATACGCCTCTGCCGCCGCTCGGCGAGATGTCGGTCAGCATTGCGGGGGGATATTGGGACGGGATCGACGTCTCGAAGCTCCTGCCCTGGCTGATGCGCGCCGAGTGGCCGCCGGTCGAACGCGAAGGTCTCGTCTCCTCCGGGCGGTCCTGCATGACGTCCTACGTCCTGACGGCTCCGGGACTTGGCGTACTGGACTTTCCGGAGGCGTGCACTGACCTGGTCGGCTTCGTCTGGCTGATTCCGCAGCGAATTGCGCTCGACATGACCGGCACGTTCACGCCCGCGCCGCCGGAGTCGTTCATCGCGCCGCCGCATGTCGCGCGCCACTTCCAGGCGCCCATGGAAGTCGGTTTGACGATGGAGTGGGCCTACGATCCCGACGCCGGCACCGGCACGCTGGCGCATTACCGCTTCCGGCTCGGCGGCTTCGGCTCGATCGACTTTTCGGCGACCGTCGGCGGCCTGACGCTCGCGAGCCTCCCCCTTCTGCCCGAGACTTACCCCTACGAGATAACGCTGAATGCCGCCGCCATCGAGCTGGTCGACGAGGGCGGGATCCAGAAATACCTGGAGATGATCGCCGAGACCGCCAATATCGAATCCGGCGGGGCGGGACAGATGACGCCGGAGGCGATGCGGTCCCAGATGAAGGCGGGCCTCGACATGTCGGCGGGCATGCTGGGCAACACGCCCAGGGCGCTGGCGCTCATCCAGCCGGTCAAGGACTGGCTGGACGGCGGCGGTACGCTGATCGTCCGGCTGGCGCCGCCGGAGCCGCTGTCGCCCGGGGACGTTGGAGCCCTCGCCGGCCGCGCGCCGGGCGATGTCGTGGAGATTCTGGGCGTCGAGACGGTTCGCACCGCCCCTTGAGCCGGTCCGTGCTGCGGTGCGGCAAAGACGGTGGGGTCTCCCCTCGTCAATCACTTTCCTTCCGGCGCGGTCTGTGCTGATTTGCCCGTCTGCGGGACCACCCCTGGGAGATGACTGTTCAGATGAAAGCCATTGTTGCGGCCGTCGCCGCCGTTCTGCTCTGCGCCGCGCCGGCGTTCGCTCAGACCCCCGAGGCGGCTCCCGCCGAAGCGGCCGCCACGCGGGAACCCATGCCGGTTTCCCACTTCGTCGGCGTTTTCCAGGGCCCGACCAAGGTCGTCAGCGGGGCCGGGGCCGACACCGCCGAAGCGTCGGGCCGCCTGTCGCGGGTCGAAACCGTCGCCGCCGGCGAGGGCTTCACCATCACCTGGTCGACCCTCTACATCGACGACGAGAATCCCTCGACCGTGAAGATCAAGGACTCGACGCACATCACCTTCACGCCGACCAAGGAAGCGGGCGTCTTCAAGCAGAAGAACGCGCCGGAGCTTTGGATCGGTAAGCCCTATTACTGGGCGCGCATCGAGGGCGACACGCTGCACGTCTCCGCGCTGGTGCTGGACGCCAACGGCACCTACGACGTGACCCACTACGCCCGCACCGTGCAGGGCGACGCGATGCGCCTGGAGTTCGCGCGCTTCAAGGACGGCCAGCTGCAGCGCGAAGTCACCGGCACGCTGGAACGCGTCGTCGAGTAAGCGCGTTCCCGTCTTTCGCCCCGGATGCGGCCCGCCCGCGTCCGGGGCTTTTCATTGCAGCGAGCGCCGATGAACGAGCCTCAGCACCGCATGATCGCGCTTTCCCGCGGCGAGGTTCATGTCCTCGACTGGGGCGGCGGCGGACCGGCCGTCCATTTCGCGCATGCCAACGGCTTCAACGGCGCGACCTATGCGCCGATCCTCGCGCCGCTCGCCGACGAGGCGCGGCTCCTCGCCGCCGACCTGCGCGGCCACGGCTTCACGACGCTGCCCGCCGATCCGCAGGCTCATCCCGGCTGGCCGGTCTTCGCCGCCGATCTCGCGGCGCTGCTGGCGGCGATGGGTGCGGGGCCTTATGTGCTCGCCGGGCATTCGATGGGCGCGACCAGCAGCCTCCTCGCCGCCGCGCTGCGGCCCGATCTGGTGCGCGCGCTCGTGCTCTTCGATCCGGTCGCCGCCAATTTCCCGCCGGACATCGACCGCGAGGCGCTGCCGCTGGTCGCCGGCGCGCGCAAGCGCCGCCCGGTCTTTCCGGACGCCGCGGCGGCGCTCGCCGCCTATATCGGGCGCGGCGCGTTCAAGACCTGGCCGGACGAGACCATCGCCGCCTATCTGAAGGGCGGCCTCAAGCCCGATCCCGAAGGCGTCCGCCTCGCCTGCGACCCGTTGTGGGAGGCCGCCAATTTCATCATGGGACCGGCCGGCGTGCTGGAAGCGATCGACGCGGTGCGCTGCCCCATCGCCGTCTTCACCGCCGGCGAGGGCTCGACCACCGGCGTCGAGGCGCTGGAGCGGCTACGCGACCGCCGCCCCGACGCGCGCATCGAGCGCGTAGCCGGCACGACCCACTTCCTGCCCATGGAACGACCCGACCTGGTGCGCGCCGCGATCCGCGAGGCGCTCAGCGCGCGATGAGCTTGGCCGCAGCCGCGGCGACGCGATCCGGCAGGGGCACCGCCTTGCGGCTCGCCCGGTCGAGGAACAGCGCCGCGCCCGCCGCCGCCGCCGCCATCTCGCCCGTCTCGGCGTCGAACAGCCAGTGACGGAAGCGGATCGTTTTCGCGCTCGCCGCCGCGACGCTCGTCAGCAGACGGACGATCGAGCCGGCCTTCGGCCTCGCGCCATAGCGGATGCGGTATTCCAGCGTTGCGGTCGCCAGATACTGCGACCGCTGCCAGGCGCGCGGCGCATCGAGCATCGCCCACAGATGCCCCTGCGCCTCCGAGAACCGCGCCATCACGCCGCGCGGCGCGAGGCCGCCGTCGGGATCGCAGTGCGCCGCCTGAACGACGTTCCGGATCGTCTCCTCGAACGCCGCCGCCGCCTCCAGCGTGCCTTCGCCCTCGGCCCCTTCGGGGAGGCCCGGCGCGTCCGGCCCGGCGGCGACGAGCTCCGCGCTTGCCGGAAGCGGGCCTTCCGCGCCGACATCGACCGCCACGCAGAGATCGCCGTGGCCGTTGCGGACCTCCAGCACGGCCTCCATCCCGCCCTCGGCGATCCGCGTCACGCCGCCATGAATGGCGACGAGGTCGCTGACATGCATCTCCTTCAGGAAGCGGATGCGATGGCGCGCGACGCGCACCGCCGCGCGGTCGTCGCGCGAGACGCCCATGGACGCGAGCAGACCGGAAAATGCCTCCGACGCCTTGGCCACATGGAACTGCACGTTCATGTGGCTCATCTCGTCGCAGTCCCACGGATTGACGTAGCCGCGATAGACGATGGGAAGCGCGCTCATACGCGGCCGAACGGCTTGGACGCGCCGGGCGCGATGGGGTCGCCGGAATCGCGCGCCTTGACGGCCGCCTTGAAGCCTTCGGCCTCGGCCAGCCGCTTGAACCAGGTGCCCTCCGGCGAATGGCGCGCGATGCCGTCGAACAGGGCGCTCATCACCTGGCTCTGATGCAGGCCCTGCGACTCCAGAGCCTGGTTGACGACGATCTTCGACATCATCAGCTGGTTCTTGGGAACGCCGGCGATGCGGCGGGCGAGGGCCTCGACCCGCGCGTCGAGTTCGGCCTCCGGCACCGCCTCCAGCGCCAGCCCGATCCGCACGGCCTCCGCGCCGTCGATCAGGTCGCCGGTGAAGAGCATGCGCTTGGCCTGCTGCGCGCCCACACGGTGCGCCCACCAGCCGGTCGACGGGATGCCCCACACGCGGGCCGGCGGATAGCCGATCTTCGCATCCTCGCTCATCACCAGCAGGTCGCAGGAGAGCGCGATATCGCTGCCGCCGGCCACCGCGAAGCCGCGCACCTTGGCGATGGTCGGCTTGTGGCAGGAGAACAGCGCCGCGAAATCCTGGCTGTTGCGGTACATCATCGCGAAATCGACCATCGGGTCCCACGGCCCCTCGGTCACGTCCTGCCCGCCAGCGGCGCGGTCCGGGCTGGACGCCGCCTGCTCCAGATCGTAACCGGCGCAGAAGGCGCGGCCCGCGCCGGTGACGACGATGACATGCACGCCGTTGTCGCGCGCCGCCATCTCCACCGCCTCGCGGATCTCGCGTGGCATGCGCGAGGAGATAGCGTTCAACCGCTCCGGCCGGTTCAGCGTGATCGTCGCGACGCGGTCCTGGACCTCGTAGGCGATGGTTGTGAAGCCGGTCATGGTGCGCCTCACGCCGCCGCGATGGTCAGGAGCAGCGCGTTGGGTGCGACCTGTGCGCCTTCGGCGGTCGAGACGGCGCTGACGACGCCGTCCGTCCGGGCGCGGATCTCGTGCTCCATCTTCATGGATTCCAGGATGGCCACGATGTCGCCCTTGGCGACCGTCGCGCCGACCGCCGCCTTCAGCGCCACCAGCTTGCCGGCCATCGGGCTGCGCACCTCGCCGCTCGCCGCGCTGCCGCCGGCCTCCGGCGGGGCATAGGTCGCGTCCTCGAACAGCGCCTCGCGCCCGTCGATCCCCAGATGGATGGTCTCGCCCATGACCTTGGCGAGCACGCGCCGCGCTCCGCCGTCCAGCTCCGCCGCATAGAGCGCATTGCCCTCGCGGTCGTGCCCGCGCGGCGCAAGGACGATATCGCCGTCGCTCCCGACATCGACGCGGACCGTCGCGCCGCGCTCCTGCAGCAGCACCGGCGTCCGCCGCACGCCGTTCGAACTCCAGCCCGTGCCTGTCCCGCGCGCCAGTATGGTGGCGGCGATGGCGGCAAGTTCGCCGTCGGGGGCGGGGGCCGCGCTCTCGCGCCGCCCCAGCCAGGCCGTATCGGCCTCGCCGGCGATGAACACCGGATCGTTCAGGATCGCGCGGAGATAGGCGCGGTTGGTGCGGATGCCGAGCGGCAGCAGCGCGCCGAGCGCCGCCTCCAGTTTCTCCCGCGCCTCCTCGCGCGTTTCGCCGCGCGCGATCACCTTGGCGATCATCGAATCGTAGTCGCCGCTGACGACCGGCGTTCCGGCGAAATCGATGCGCACCTGCGGCCACTCGCCCAGCGGCTCCAGGGTGAGCGGCCCGCGCTGCGGCTTGAAGCCGTCGTCCGGGTCCTCGGCGCAGAGCCGCGCCTCGATCGCATGACCGCTGAGCGGCACATGATCGAGGTCGAAGGAAAGCGGCTTGCCCATCGCCACGTCGAACTGCAGGCGGATGAGGTTCAGCCCCGTCACCTCCTCGGTGACCGGATGCTCCACCTGGATGCGGGTGTTCATCTCCAGGAAGTAGAACGCGCCGGAGCGGTCGACCAGGAACTCGACCGTTCCCGCGTTGGAATAGCCGACCGCGCGCGCCAGCGTTTCGGCGGCGGCCCCCATGGCGGCGCGCAGCTCCTCGCTCATGCCCGGAGCTGGGGCCTCCTCGATGATCTTCTGGTTGCGCCGCTGCACCGAGCAATCGCGTTCGCCGAGATGGGCGACATTGCCGGCCGCATCGCCGAAGACCTGGATCTCGATGTGCCGGGCGAAGTCGATCGCCTTCTCCAGGATCACCCGGTCGTCGGCAAAGGCGCTCTTCGCTTCGCGCCTTGCGCTGGCGAGCGCGTCGGCGAAATCCTCCGCGCGTTCCACGCGGCGCATGCCGCGCCCGCCGCCGCCCATCGCCGCCTTGATCATCACCGGCCAGCCGATCGCCGCGGCCTCGCGGGCGAGGCGCACATCGTCCTGATCCTCGCCGTCATAGCCTGGGATCAAGGGCACGCCGGCGGCGCGGGCGATGCGCTTGGCCGCGCCCTTGTCGCCCATCGCCCGGATCGCCTCGGGCGAGGGGCCGATCCACACCATGCCGGCGTCGATGACGCTCTGGGCGAAGTCGGCGTTCTCGGCGAGAAAGCCGTAACCCGGATGCACCGCCTCAGCGCCGCTCTCGCGCGCGATGGCGAGGATCGCGGGCGCGTTGAGATAGGACAGCGCCGGCGCCGCCGGTCCCACCCGCCGCCGCACTTTGGCGGAGACGACATGGGCGCTCCATTCGTCGGCGTCGGAATAGATGGCGATGGGAACGAGGCCCATCGCATGGGCCTCGCGCACCACGCGCGCCGCGATCTCGCCGCGATTGGCGATGAGGACGCGCGTAAAGGGGCGGGCCGGGGCGCTCATCACGACCGTCCCGGAAGGATGCCCATGCCCTTGCAGATGATCTGCAGCATCACCTCGTCGGCGCCGCCGCCGATCGAGCCCAGCCGTCCGTCGCGGTAGGAGCGCGAGATGCGGGTCTCGTCCATGAAACCCATGCCGCCGTAATATTGCAGGCAGGCATCGTTGACGATGCGGCCGAGCCGCGTCGCCTTCAGCTTCGCCATGCTGGCGAGCTGCGTCATGTCCTCGCCCGCGACATAGCGCTCCACTGCCTTCCAGGTGAGCGCCCGCAGCGCCTCGACCTCGGACTGGAGTTCGGCCAGCTTGAAGTGGACGACCTGGTTGTCGAGCACGCTCTTGCCGAAGATCTTGCGTTCGCGCGTATTGGCGATGCAGTCGTTGATCGTGCGCTCCAGACCCTCGGCGGCGCTGAGCGCGGCATACATGCGCTCCTCCTGGAACTGGATCATCTGGTACTGGAAGCCGAGGCCCTCCTGGCCGATACGGTTGCGCTTGGGCACGCGCACGTCCTCGAAGAAGATCTGCGCGGTGTCCGACGAGTGCATGCCCATCTTCTTCAGCGTCCGCGCGACGGTGACGCCCTTGGACTTCATCGGCAGGCAGATGAGCGACTTGTTGCGGTGCGCCGGGCCGTCGCCGGTATTGGCGAGCAGACACATCCAGTCGGCCTGCGCGCCGTTGGTCGTCCACATCTTGCCGCCGTTGATGACGTAATCGTCGCCGTCGCTGCGGGCGACGGTGCGGATCGAGGCGACGTCGCTGCCGGCGCCGACCTCGGAAACGCCCAGGCACGCGACGTATTCGCCGCTGATCGAAGGCCTCAGGAACTCCTCGCGCAACTCGTCGCTGCCGAACTTCGCCAGCGCCGGGGTCGCCATGTCGGTCTGCACGCCGATCGCCATCGGCACGCCGCCGCAATTGATGTGCGCCAGCGCCTCGCAGAAGACCGCCGTGTAGGAATAATCGAGGCCGAGGCCGCCGAACTTCTCCGGCTTGCCGATGCCGAGGAAGCCTTGCGCGCCCATCTTCGCGAACAATTCGTGCGCCGGAAAGATGCGCGCCTCCTCCCATTCATCGACATGGGGATTGATCTCGGTCTCGATGAACCGGATCAGCGAGCGTTTCAGTTCGCGGTGCTGGTCGGTGAGTTGCATGTTTGCCTATGGGATGGATTTCAAGATCACTTTGAGTTGGGCGATGCCCTCTGGCCCAAATTGCAGAGTCTGGCTGACCTTCCCCGGGATTTCGCGTTCCGGCGACCCGTAGGTGTTGATCTGGAGAATATGCCGACCATCGCGTTCAAAGACCTGGAACTTCGCTTCCACTTCGCCATGCAGCGAAGGAGTCCTTGAAAGCCCGAGAGGCGACATTGTCTTGACGAGCGCCATCACATTCTCCCAACGCCGAACGTATTCGGCCGCACGGCGCGTGCGTCGCCGTCGGCGGCGATCGCCAGGCACAGGCCCAGCACCTTGCGGCTGTCGCGCGGGTCGATGATGCCATCGTCCCACAGCCGGGCGGTGGCGTAGAGCGCGGTCGATTCCGCATCGTATTGATCGACGATCATCCTGGCCTGCGCCGCCAGCATCTCGTGCGGCGGCTCCTTGCCGGCCCGGCGCGCGCCGTCCTCGGCGATGATGGTCATCACCTTCGCCGCCTGCTCGCCGCCCATCACGCTGATGCGGTTGTTGGGCCAGGCGAAAATGAAGCGCGGCCCGAAGGCGCGGCCGCACATGCCGTAGTTGCCCGCCCCGAACGACGCCCCGATATGCAGCGTGATCTTGGGCACCGGCGCATTGGTGACGGCCTGGATCATCTTCGAGCCGTGCTTGACGATGCCGCCGCGCTCGGCGGTCGGGCCGACGATGTAGCCGGTCGTGTTCTGCAGGAAGACGAGCGGCGTGCCGCTCTGGGCGCAGGCCTGCATGAAATGCGCCGCCTTGGTCGCGCCGTCCGGGTCGATCGGGCCGTTATTGCCGATAATCCCGGCCTCGCGCCCCTCGATGCGGGCGAAGCCGCAGACCGTCGCGGGACCGTAGGCCGCCTTGAAGTCCAGCCAGTCGCTGGCGTCGACGATGCGGGCGATCACTTCGCGCACGTCATAGGGCTTGCGATAGTCGGGCGGCACGATGCCGAGGATTTCCTCGGGGTCATAGGCGGGCGGCGGCGCGGCGGCGGGGGCGCCGATGCGGTCCCATTTCAGCTTGGCCATCACCTCGCGCGCCAGCCGGATGGCGTCGCGGTCGTCCTCGGCCATCCATTCGCCGAGCCCGGAAACCGTCGCGTGCATTTCCGCGCCGCCCAGTTCCTCGTCGGTCGAGATCTCGCCGGTCGCGGCTTTCAGCAGCGGAGGCCCGGCGAGGAAGATCTTGGTCTTGCCGCGCACCACGATGACGTAGTCGCTGAGGCCCGGCTGATAGGCCCCGCCCGCGGTCGAGGAGCCGTGCACCACGGCGACGACCGGACACCCCGCCGCCGACAGCCGCGCCAGATTGGCGAAGGTCGCCCCGCCGCGGACGAACAGTTCGGCCTGGCGCAGCAGGTTCGCCCCCGCGCTCTCGACGAGCTGGATATAGGGCAGGCGGTTTTCGAGCGCGATCTGCTGGAGCCTGAGGCACTTGTCGAGGCCATAAGGCGTCGCCGCGCCGCCCTTGATCGCGCTGTCGCTCGCGTCGATGGCGCAGCGTATGCCCGCCACCGTGCCGATGCCCGAAATGCGTCCGCCGCCGCTGGCGTTCGCCCCGCCATCGTCGTCGTGACAACCGAGCCCGCACAGCGTCGAGATTTCCAGCCAGTCCGAACCGCGATCGAGCAGCAGGTCGATGCGGTCGCGCGGCGGCAGCTGGCCGCGCTGGGCGAATTTTGCGGCCGCCTTGTCGCCATGGGCGCGGATGCGCGCCTCGATCGCCCTGACTTCGGCCAGCAGTTTCAGATGCGCGGCGCGGTTCTCGGCGAAACGCGCCGCATGAACGTCGATCTCGGATCTGAAAACCGGCACGCGGCGTCTCCCCCTGGAGCGTTCCAAGGCGCCGCGGCGGTGTGGTGCTCTTCGGCGCACGCGGACTTAAGCGCGATTCCGCGTGCGCCGCTACTGGATCGCCCTGACGCGAGGTCAGGCCTTCTTTCCGGGAATGAGCCCGCCCAGAACGCCGCCGCCGACGCCGCCGGCGACGAGGCTGGTCAGAACCTGCATCAGGTTGAAGCCGCCGCCCTGGATCATCGGGATGAGCGCCGCGCCGAGGCCGCTCGACAGCCCGCCCGAGATGAGACCGCCGATCGCGCGGGTCATCGCGTCGCCGCTGCTGGTCGCGCCCGAGACTGCGCCCGCCACGGCGCCCGATCCGGCATTCGCCGCGCCGACCGCGCCGAGGCCCGCGACGTTGATGCCGAGCTTGCCGACGATTTCGCCGAGCCCCGGCACGAAGCCGAGGATCGCCTGAATGATGACACCCACGATGGTGCCCAAGCCTACGCCTTGCATGAAACTCCCCCTGACCTGCGCCGTGATCGGCGTTCGAGAGGGACATCTAGGCATGTTTGTTGACGCTGCGTCAGCCGGTAGCGGCGAAGGGCCGCATGCGGTCGGCCCCCTCCGGGCGCTCGGCTGAATGATCGCCCGGAGGAGGCGCCGCGGCGGGACAATGGAACCGCCGCGACCCGCAAGGCGCGGCGGCTACTCGCCGCCCGCGCCGTTCATGCCGAGCGTCGGCAGGGCCGCCGCGCTCTCGGCCAGTCGCACCAGGCTCACGAACTCCGCGCGGTATCCGAACGCATCCTCGCCCTTGCCGGCGTTGGCGAGGCGGATGACGTCGTCGTAGCCGAAATCCTTGAGGTAGGGATCGGCCCTCAGGATCTGCGCGAAGCCCGCGACCGCCGCCGCGAACTTGTAGTCGCCGGGCAGCGCATCGACGCTGGAGCGCACGTCGCTCTGCACGATCGGCCGCTCGATCAGCTTGGAGGCGGTCTCGCCGGGCAGCTTGTAGCGCATCTTGAGATAGGCGATCTCGCCGCACTCGGCCGCGCCCGAAGCCGGCGCGCCGTAGCGCAGCGGCTCGGTCAGCCGCCCGTCGCTGCCGACCGGCGTGATCTCGTAGAGCGCCGTCACCCGGTGGCCCGCGCCGATATCGCCCGCATCGACCTTGTCGTTGTTGAAGTCGGCGGTGTCGAGCAGGCGCGTCTCGTAGCCGATGAGCCGGTATTCGGCGACGCATTTGGGATTGAACTCGACCTGGAACTTCACGTCGCCGGCGATGGTGAAGACAGTGCCGGCCATCTCGTCGACCAGAACCTTGCGGGCTTCGTTCAACGTGTCGATATAGGCGGCGTTGCCGTTGCCGGCCTGGGCCAGCGACTGCATCATCGTGTCGTTGTAGTTGCCGGCGCCGAAGCCGAGCACGGTCAGCGTGACGCCGCTCTCGCGCTTGCGGGCGACGAAATCCTCAAGCTGCTGCGGGTCGGTGATGCCGACATTGAAGTCGCCATCGGTCGCCAGGATCACGCGGTTGACGCCGCCCTTGATGAGATTGGCCTCGGCCAGCTCGTAGGCGCGGCGGATGCCTTCGCCGCCCGCCGTCGATCCGCCCGCCGACAGATTGTCGATGGCCTGCGTGATCTTCAGCGTCTCGTTGCCGGCCGTCGGCTCCAGCACGACGCCGGCATTGCCGGCATAGACGACGATCGAGATGCGGTCCCTGGCCGTCATCTCCTTGACCAGCATCGACAGCGATTTCTGAAGAAGCGGCAGCTTGTCGGGATCCTCCATCGAGCCCGAGACGTCGAGCAGCAGCACGAGATTCACCGGCGGCCGCTCGCCCTGCGGCAGGCCATAGCCCTGGATGCCGATGTGCAGCACCTCGGTCTTGGCGTTCCACGGCGCGGGATAGACGGCGACGCTCGGCTCGAACGGCCTCTCGCGGGTCGCGGGCAGCGCGTAGTTGTAGTCGAAGTAGTTGACCATCTCCTCGATGCGCACCGCGTCGCGCGGCGGCAGGCGGCCATCGTTGAGGAAGCGGCGCACGACCGAATAGCTCGCCGTATCGACGTCGGCAGAGAAGGTCGAAACCGGCTCGTCGGCGACGATCTTCACCGGATTCGGCTTGGCGTCGGGGTAGCGCTCGCGGTCCTCCGGCTCGGCATAGGGGGGCGGCGCGGCGATGGCGGCTTCGGTCACCACGCCGCCCGCCGGGGCGAGCGGCATGGGCGCGCGCGACCGCGCGTCCGGCTTGTCGGCCTTTTCCTCGTCGCGGATCGCAGCGAGTTGGTCGTCGGTATCCGTCGTCTTGGCGCGGCCGTCTTCGTTTTTGCCGGCGGTCTGGATCTGCCCGCAGGCGGCGAGCATGGCGGCTGAAATCATGAGGACCGGCAGCAGCCGGCCGGATGCGTTGGCGTGAGCCATGGAATTCCCCGTAACGCGAGTGATCAGCCGAGGATTTGAGGCTCGACGCCGAATGAGCCGCCCGAAGGGCGGCGGCGTGGCGAAAAAGGGGCGGGCGATCCCGCCGTCAGCGGCCCTTCGCCGCCTTGTGGGCGCGCAGCGCGGCGTTGTAGGCGGCCGCGACGTCTTCCTTCTCGCGCTGGTTGTCGTCGATCAGCCGGCGCGCCGCCTGCTTCTGCTCCGGCGTCATCTTCTCGTCCGGGTCGGCGATGACCGCCAGGATGCACGCCTGATACTCGTCGGAATCGGCGATGAACTGCTCGACCTCGCGCTTCGATTCCTTGATTTCCTCGTCGGTCGCGGTCACGCCGTCGGGAATGACCGGCGCGAACGGCTCCGAACAGCGCTCGGTCCCGGCGAGCGCGGCGGGGCTCAGCAGGACGGCGGCGAGGCAGAGGGCGGCAAGGCGCATGGCGGGCTCCGGTGGAGGCGGTCGGCGGCACACAAGCCACGCGGCGGCGCGGCGATCAAGGGCCGACGATGGCGCGCCGTCCCTGAACCCGACTTGAACGGCGGCCGCCCGCTTTCCCGTCGCTCAGACCATCGCCTGATAGGGCGGTGCGGGATCGTATTCCATGCCCTTCTGCGTCGCGCGGGCGAGGTCCGGCGACCAGACCTGTCCGGTCAGCCACAGCGCCATGTCGATGCCGGCCGAAACGCCCGCCGCCGTCACGACATTGCCGTCGCGGACATAGCGCATGTCGGCCCGCACCTCGCGTGCCTCGCCGCGCGCCCGCAGCTGCTCGACATAGCCCCAATGGGTGGTGACCGCCTTGCCGCGCGCCGGTCCGGCGGCGGTCAGCAGCAGCGCCCCGGTGCAGACGCTGGTCACCCAGCGCGCGCCCTCGGCCTGGGCGCGGATCCAGTCCAGCATCGCGGGGTTCTCGACCTCGCGCCTCGTGCCCATGCCGCCCGGCACCAGCAGGATGTCGGCCTTGGGCGCATCGGCGAAGCTGTGGTCGGCGAGGACCCGCAGGCCCTTGGCGCAGCGCACCGCGCCGCCCTTCTCGGCGACGGTATAGACATGCGGCCGCTCGACCTCGCGCTTCTGCAGCTCGATGACGTTGCCGGCCATGGTGAAGACCTCCCACGGCCCCACGAAGTCCAGTTCCTCGGCGTCGTCGAAGACGAGAACGGCGATGTTCATGCTGCGGCCTCCAGGTGAGCGCGGCGGGCGGCTTCGAGCGCCGGCCGCATGCCGGCCGCCAGCGGCGTGAGGAATGCGGAAACGGCCGCCGTCAGCTCTTCCGGCGCCTCGTCGGGATGGCCCGCCGCGAAGGGCGGATCGGGCCGGTATTCGATGCCGAGCTGCACCGAGCGCGCCGTGTCCTCGCCCAGCAATTCGGCGACGCAGATGAGCGCCATGTCGATCCCGGCGGTGACGCCGCCGCCGGTGATCCGGTTGCGGTCGTGCACCACGCGCCCCGGCGCGTAGATCGCCCCGACGGCAGACAGAAGGTCGCGGAAACCCCAATGGGTCGTCGCGCGATAGCCGTCCAGCAGGCCCGCCGCGCCGAGGATCAGCGCCCCGGTGCAGACCGAAGTGATCAGGCACGCGCCCGCCGCCTGGGCGCGCAGGAAGTCCAGCACCTCGGCGTCCTCGTGCATCGGCGCCTGGCCGAGGCCGCCCGGCACGCAGATCACGTCGAGCTGCGGACAGTCGGCGAAGCTCGTCGTCGGCGTGATGGCGAGGCCGGTGTCCGAGACCACGGGCATCCGGTCCTTCCAGACCACATGGGTCTCGAAGCCGGGGGTCGTGGCGAACACCTGATAGGGGCCGGTGAGATCGAGCTGGGTCAGGCCCGGATAGAGCAGCAGCCCGGCCTTGAGCGTGACGGTCATGCCTGTGTCCTTTGCGTGGTGGCGAAGCGGGCGCGGTAGTCGGCCGGGCTGACGCCCAGCGTGCGGTGAAAGGCGCGCCGCATGATCTCGGCGCTGGAGAAGCCGCATTGCGCGGCGACCCGTTTCGCGATGGCGCGCGGCGCGCCCAGCCTGCGCCGCGCCGCATCGACGCGCATCCGCTCGACATAGTCGGCGGGCGTCGTCCCCAGTTCGTCGCGGAAGGCGCGCAGCAGCGAGCGTTCCGACAGGCCGGCAGCGGCGGCCAGCACGGAGCTGCGCAGATCGCCGTCGAGGTGTGCGGCGATGTAGCGGCGCGCGGCGGCGGTGCGCGCGCCCGAACCCTGCATCTGCAATTCGGCGCTGAACTGCGACTGGCCGCCCGGCCGCATCATGTAGAGGACATGGCGGCGCGCGACGGAAAGCGCCGCCTCGCGCCCGATGTCGTGCTCGATCAGAGCCAGCGCCAGGTCCATTCCGGCGGTGATCCCCGCCGAGGTCCAGATATCGCCGTCGCGCACATAGATAGCGTCCGCTTCGACCCGCACCTTGGGGAAGGCGCGCGCCATCTGGGCGGCCGCGCCCCAATGCGTCGTCGCGCGCTTGCCGTCGAGCAGTCCGGCGGCGGCGAGCAGGGCGGAGCCCGAACAGACCGAGGCGATCCGCCGGGCATGGCGCGCCGCCCGCGCGACGAAGGCGACGAGCGCGGCGTCGCGCAGCGCCTTCAGCGTGCCGTCGCCGCCGGCCACCATGAAAGTGTGAACCCGTTTCAACTCGGCGTCGGTGATGTCCGCGAAGGCGCGGTCGGCGACCAGCCGCAGCCCCGCCGTCGTCGCCAGCGGCCCGGCCCGCTCGGCCGCCAGCGCGATCTCATAGACCGGCGGACCGGCGCGATCGATCTCGTTGGCGGAGGCGAGAATCTCCAAAGGCCCGGTTACGTCGAGAATCTGGCAGTTCTCGAAGGCGAGCATCAGCACGCGGCGGGGAGAGCGATCCTCGGACATGGCGGCATCCTATGCGCTCCGCCTGTGGCGGAAACGCCAATATCACCACGAATCCCGCCAACGCCCCAAATCGGCCCGTTGGCTCATCCGGTTGCGCGCTCTAGGCTCCGGCCTCCACCATCGCGGAGACCTGCAATGCCGGTGCGCCTCGCCGTCCTCCTGATCGACCGCTTCGCCGACTGGGAACATGGATGGCTCACCGCGCCGGTGCGCGATTTCTTCCGGGGGCAGGTGACGTTCCACACGCCGGGCGGCCGCACGGTCGCCTCCGAGGGCGGGATGCGCGCCCTCGCCGACGGCGCGATCGAGACGCTGACGCCGGACGATTTCGATGGCCTCGCGGTCATCGGCTCGTCGCAATGGTTCGGCGAGGACGCACCCGACATCGCCGCGCTGGTGCGGGCCGCGGACGGGGCAGGGCGGACGCTCGGCTTCATCTGCGGCGCGACGCTCGCCGCCGCGCGGGCCGGGCTGCTGGATTCGCGCGCCCATACCAGCAACGAAGCCGCGACGCTCGCCAAGGCGGCCGCCTATCGCGGCGCGGATCGGTACCGCGACGTGCGCCATGCCGTGCGCGACGGAAATCTCGTCACCGCCGGCGGCTTCGCGGCGCGCAGCTTCGCCTATGAAATGACAGCCGCGCTCTATCCGGACGAAGCGGTCAATGTCGGCTATCTGAAGGCCGAGCTGACGGCGGAGAGCTTCTCCTAGATCGGCGTCAGCGCCCCGGCGAGTCCGGGGATGGGCACGCCCTTGTTGACGCGCGGCGTACATTCCACGAGCCCCCGCACGTCGAAGCCGTGCGCCGCCGCGACCTCCTCGATATAGCCGCGCCCATGCGCCCAGCGCCGCGTCTCCTGCAGCACGAAGGGCGCCTCGCCCTCGTGCCGCTCGACGGTGAAAAGGAAAAGGCCGCCCGGCTTCAGCACCCGCCGCACGCCGGCGAAGACCGCGCCGAGATCGCCGAGATAGACGAAGACGTCCGCCGCCACGACGCGGCCGAAGCGCCGCCGCGTGGCCGCGAGACAGGCTTCGATGTCGCCGACCTCCAGCGCGTCGTAGAGCCCGCCCGCCTTCGCCTGGGCGATCATCTGCGGGCTGAGGTCGATTCCGGTCAGCGTCGTGGCGAAGGGCCGGAAGGCGGGCGCGGCGAGGCCGGTGCCGCAGCCGAGATCGAGCGTCGGCGTCTTGCGCATCCGTCCGCCCGACACCATCGCCCCCAACTCGGCCAGAATCTCCGGCGCGCGATAGGCGAGCGCCCCGCGCATCCGCGTGTCGTAGTCGGCGGCGAACTGGTCGAAGAGGTGACGCACATAGCCCGCATCGCTGCGCGCCTGCGCCTGCATCGCGTCCAGCCGTTCCCGCAGCCCGACCGGCGCTTCGCCCAGCGCCTCGGCGCGCGCGAGATGCGTGCGGGCTTTCTCCGCCTCGCCCGCCTCCGCCCAGGCTTCGGCGAGCGCCAGTTCAGCCGCGCCGCATGCGCGGTCGAGCCGCAGCGCCCGCTGATATTCGGCGATCGCGGCGGGCAGGGCGCCGTTGGCGGCGAGCGCCCGGCCGAACGAAACCGCCGCGTCCGGCCAGTCGCGGGCGAGGGCTGCGGCCTCGCGCAGCACCGCCACCGCCTCGCCGGTCCGCCCGCAGGCGAGCAGCGCCCGCCCCATCGTCACCTGGCCGAGCGGTCCCATCCGGCCGGAGGCGGCCAGCGGTTCGAGCAGCGCCAGCGCCTCGGCCGGGTGGCCGAGCGCGATCAGGTCATGGGCGAGATCGACGGGGTTTTCCACCGGGCGGGCTTACGGCGCGCCGCCGGGCGGCGCAACCGCGTCAGCCGCCGCGCGCCGTCCGCAAGCCGCCCATCGCCAGCGCGATCGCGGCGGCGACCGCACCGGCGATGCCGGCCATGAACACCAGGAAATCGAACGTGTTCCAGTCGAAGCCGGTGATGCCGGTGCCCCGGCCGCCGGTCATCGCGGATACGGTCGAGGCGACGATGTTGGTCCAGCCGGCGACGACGAGACCCCAAAAGACCGCGCGCTGCTGGCCGCGCGACAGCGTCAGCGCCCCGCCGGCCGCCGCCCCGGCGATCATCAGCATGCCGTTCAGCACGCCTTCCAGATGCGCCATGTGCCAGGCCCTCAGCTGCTCGCCGACGGTCGCGGGCGCGTCGGGGGCCAGCGAGGCGAGCACCGTCGAGGCGTAGGGCATGCCCGCGGCGAAACCCGCGAGCAGCACCAGCGCGCCCTGCGCGATCAGCAGGGCCTGAAGCCGCTTTTCCATGACCGTCCCCCGTCAGCGGCTTATGCCGTCAGCGTGCACTTGCCGTTGTTGATGACGACGACCTCGCGCTCCTTGATGCGGGCGCGGAACGAAACGACGTTGCCGTCCTTCCACACGTCCACCAGCACCGTCTCGCCGGGATAGGCGGGCGAGGAGAAGCGCACGTCGTAGCCGCGGATCGTCTCCGATCTGTGGTCGAGCACGTTGGTGATGATCGCCCGGCAGGTCGTGCCGTAGGTGCACAACCCGTGGATGATCGGCTTCTGGAAGCCGGCCATCTTGGCGATCTTGGGATCGCGGTGCAGCGGATTGCGGTCGCCCGACAGGGCGTAGATGAAGGCCTGATCGGCCTCGATCGTCGTCTCGAACGTGCCGTCCGGCTTGCGCTCGGGGATCGGATGCGGCTCGGGCGCGCCGGTCGAGGGGCCGCCGAAGCCGCCGTCGCCACGCGCGAAGGTCGAGGAGACCAGCGTCGCCAGCGGCTCGTTGGTGCCTTTGATGCGGATCTTCTTCTCGACCACGATGACCGCGCCCTTGCCCGCGCCCTTGTCGAACGCGCCGATCACCCGCTCGTCGGCGACGATCGAGGCGGCCGAAGGCAGCGGCCGGTGCAGCTGCACGCGCTGCTCGCCGTGCACCACCATCAGGTAGTTGATGCCGCTCTCGCGCAGCGCGCCGCCGCCCCATTGCAGCACGGTCGCCATGGACGGCACGGTCTTCAGGTAGTTCGGATCGTTGACGCCTTCATAGACGAACGGCAGTTCGGCCTCGTTCATCGGGTCGCGGCCGAAGCCGATGCCGAGCGCATAGAGCATCGTCTCGCGGTCGCCATAGGTCGCTTCGACCCCTTCCGACTTCAGCGACATGATGTGCTCGTAACTGATGGCCATGGCGTCTCTCCCGTGTCTGTTCTGGCGGGCGACTTTGTCGTCCGCCGGGGGCGGATGGCAAGAGCGGGGGCGCTGACGGGGCGGCAGTGCGGGCGCGGCCCGGCTTCAGCGCGGCTGACGGGTCGCTCAAGTGGCGGCGCGCCGGGGCGGCGGCTAGAGTGCGCGCCGCCCCCGCCCGCGAAGGAGCTTGCGATGCCGCCCTACAAGCTGCTGGCCGCCAAG
Source organism: Alphaproteobacteria bacterium (assembly GCA_046348585.1). Classification (GTDB taxonomy): domain Bacteria; phylum Pseudomonadota; class Alphaproteobacteria; order Micropepsales; family Micropepsaceae; genus JADZAI01. Next base: position 118,119 of record JAXMDZ010000002.1, on the reverse strand, counting down.
GGCGGCGGCTCGATGATCGTCGAGGGCGCCTTCGCGCTCGCCGGACTGCCTCTCGACGTCGAGTATTTCTCCTGGACCGATCTCGGCCTGGAGCACGAGGAGATCCGCGCGGTCAATCCGCTGATGCAGGTGCCGAGCCTCGTCTGCCCCGACGGGCGGATCATGACCGAAAGCGCCGCGATCCTCATGCATCTCGACGACATCGCGCCCGCCGCCGGCCTCATTCCCGGCAGCGGCCACCCGATGCGGCGCGAGTTCCTGCGCTTCCTGATGCTGCTCAACACGGCGATCTATCCCTCGTTCACCTATGGCGACTCGCCGGTCAAATGGCTGAAAGGCGACGAGCGGGCGGGCAAGGTTCTGCGCGAGACGACCGACGATCACCGCAAGTCGCTGTGGCGCTATGCCGAAAGCTGGGCGGGCGCGCCGTGGTTCCTCGGCGAGACGTTCTCGGCGATCGACCTCTATCTCTGGCCGATGACCTGGTGGCGGCCGGGCCGCGACTGGTTCAAGGCCGAAGCGCCGAGGCTGCACGCCATCGCCCTCAAGGTCGAGGCGCTCCCCGCCATCGCCCCGGTCCGGGCGCGGCAGGACTGACGCCGCGGCCTTTGGCGTGCTAGCCATCCCCCGGGGACAGACGGGGGATATCCGACGTGACGGCCGCGCGGCAGACCAGAACCATTCGCGCCATCGACGGCCTCAAGGGCTTCGGCGCGCTCGGCATCGTGACCTTCCACATGTCGGCGGCGCTCGCCCATTCGCCGGAGTTCGGCTTCACGACCTATTGGTTCGGCAAGTACTTCCTGTTGCTCGACCTCTTCTTCGTCGTCTCGGGCTACGGCGTCGCGCTCGGCTACGGCGAAACCTTCCGCGAGCGGGTCACCGCGCACGACTACGGCCGCTTCCTGTGGGGCCGCTTCGTCAGGCTCTATCCGCTCTATCTCTTCGTGCTGCTGGTCCTCGGCGCGCAGGAGCTCGTCCACCTCGCGGCGCTCAATCAAGGCTGGTACGACCCCGGCCACATTCCCTTCCAGAAGCCGACCGCCAATTGGTGGAACTACCTCACCTCGCTGGCGATGGTGCAGTCCTGGGGCTTCCACAACAAACTCGTCTGGAACATCCCGGCCTGGTACGTCTCGGCGCTGATCTGCGCCTATTTCGTCTTCCCGTTCATCGCCTGGGGCGCGGCGCGGATCGATGCGCGCGTCCGGGCCGCCGCCGTCATCCTGATCGCGGGCGGCGCGACGGTCGCGCTCCACATGGCGTTTCAGGCGCACATGTTCCCCGCCCCCAACGACATGTCGCCGCTGCGCGCCATCCTCGAATTCTCGCTCGGCTACGGCGTCGCGCTGCTCGGCCCCGGCCCGTCCTGGCGGCGCTGGCTGCAGGTGCCGCTCGCCGCGCTCATGTTCTGGGGCCTGCACCATTACTGGCGCGACTGGCAGATCCTCCTCGCGATGACGGCGCTGCTGTGGTCGCTGCTCGACGACCGGGGCGCGGTCGCCGCGGTGCTGGGATCGCGGCCGATGGTCTGGCTCGGCACGGTCTCCTACGGCATCTTCCTCGTCCACCAGCCGATCCTCAGCTGGTTCGACGCGCTCGGACGCTCGGCGCTGGCGCCGCATGTGTGGATCTTCTGGAGCCAGTATTTCAGCTGGAACATCGCCCTGCGCTTCGTGGTGATCGTGCTGGCGGGCTGGGCCGCGCACCGCTTCGTCGCGGAGCCGGCGCGGCGCTGGCTGCAAGGCCCGCGCTGACGGATCAGGCGGCCTTGAGCGCCTTGGGCAGGCCGTTCGCCTCGATCGTCTCGGCGACGGCGCGATAGCCGGCCTCGACCGCGGCGTCGAACTTCTTCCAGTGGGTGAGGCCGACGCCCTTCAGCGCCGGGTCGATCACCAGATCGGCCTGGTCGCGCGCCTGGCGGCGCTGCAATTCGTTGCCGACCGTGCCGGAGCGCACCAGAATCGCCGCCATCGACGGCGCGCCCGAGCGGCGGCGCTTCCACGCGGCGAACCAGTTTTCGTCGCCATAGGCCTCGTCGGCGTAGCCGATGCCGGATTCGCCCACCACGTCGATCGCCACGATCGGCCCGCGCCCGTCGGCGGCCATCAGATCGACCGGCAGATTGTTCATGATGCCGCCATCGACATGCAGATGGCCGTCCATCACCACCGGCGGCAGCAGGCCGGGGATCGAGGCGCTCGCCTTCAGCGCCCGCCACAGCAGGCCGGAATGATGCGCCGCCGCGTGGCCGTTGGTGAGATCGGAGGTCACGCAGAAGAACGGCAGGCGCATGTCCTCGATGCGCGTCTCGCCGAAATGGCCGCGCAGCTGCGCCGCCACCTTGCCGCCGCGCAGCAGCGCGAAGAAGGGGATCGTATAGTCGGTCAGCGGCTTCTCGCGCAGGAAGGTTCGCCGCATGCGTTCCTCCAGTTCGCGGTCGTCCCACTCCATGGCGACCCCGGCCGCGACGATCGCGCCGATCGAGGTGCCCGCCGCGCGGTCGAAGACGAGACCGGCCTCGCGCAGCGCCCGGATCGCGCCGATATGGGCATAGCCGCGCGCCCCGCCGCCCGCGAGCACCAGCCCGACGGCCCGTCCGGTCATCAGCCGCGCCAGCCGCGCCACGTCGCCCTTCTGGGCCGAGCGGATATTGTGGCGGCCGAGCGTGCCGCTGCGCGCCGCCGACAGATCGGCCTCGCCGCCATGCAGCACGATCAGCTCGTAGCGCCGTCCGGCCGCCGCGACCGCGTGGAAGGCGGCGCTTTCGGCCCGCGCCCCGGCGGGGACCAGCAGCATCACGCGATCGGCCTGGCGGATGCAGTGCTGCGACCACACCGAGCCCGGCTCGTCGCCGACATAGACGACGACGTCGCTGGCATGCTCGGCGTTGTAGCGCGTCTCCGACGGCTCCTCGCGGTGGCTCGGATCGAAGACCGCGCAGTGCAGCCCCATCGCCGCCAGCGCCTCGGTGAGGCCGTGCGCGAAAGCGATGGCGTCGGCCGCGGGCTCCAGCGGGATCAGCGCGAAAGTCTTGGGCCGCATCAGCGCGGCGGTGCGGGCCGTGGTCGCACGCAGGCGGCGGATGATGAGCCGGGTCAGCGTCGTCATCACCCGCGGCTCGCGCGCCGTGATGCGCTGGAAGGCCGCCTTGGTGAGGCGCAGCAATTCGGTGTCGCGCACCGCCGCCAGCCGGGCGCTGTGGGAGTCCCCGGCGATCAGCGACATCTCGCCGACCGTCTCTCCGGCCGGCACATGCGCGACGATGTGCTCGACGCCCTTGTCGTCGGCGACATGGACGGCGAGCCGCCCGCTCACCACCAGGAAGATCGCCTCGTCGTTCTCGCCCGAGCGGTCGAGATCGGCGCCGCCGGGCAGGCCGAACCAGGTCGCCTCGGCCGCGATGCGCAACACGCAGGCATCGTCGCAATCCTCGAACAGCGCGAATTTGCGGATGCGGTCGTAGAGGCCGCTCTCGCGGACGATGTCTTCGTCCGTGGCCGGCGCCGCGAAGGCGCGGCCGATCTGCGCGATCGCCTGGGCGACCGAATTGCGGGCGGCGGCGATCACCACGAGCGCCAGCCCCCATCGACGCCAAGGTCGATGCCGGTGACGAATGAGGCGTTGTCGCCGGCCAGGAAGACGACCGCCCCGGCGATCTCCTCCGGCTGGCCGATGCGCCCCAGCATGGTCTTCTCGGCCAGCCGCGCGGCGAAGGCGGGCTTCGCCGCGGCGATCGAGGGATTGGGGAAGGGACCGGGCGAGACCGAATTGACGCGGATGCGCTTCGGCCCCCAATGCGCCGCCATGTGGCGGGTGAGCTGCACGAGGCCCGCCTTGGCCGGACCGTAGGCAGGCGGCGAGTTGAGGCCGCTCTCGCCATAGATGCGCGGATCGGGCGAGACATGCGCATACATCGTGGCGATGTTGACGACGCTGGCATGGCCCGCCGCCGCCACGGCGGCGTCCAGCGCTGCTTCGGCCGCCCGCATCGCCTCGAAGGCGGCGGTGACGGTCGAGCGATAGGCGATGTCGAAATCCTCGCCCGTCTGGCTTTCGACCTTGCCGGGCTTCACGGTGACGGCGTTGTTGATCAGCACGTCGAGCCGCGCGAGTCCGCCGAAGAAGGCGCGGCTGGCGGCGAAGTCCATCATGTCGAAACAGGCGGTCGAAACGTCGCGGCCTTCTGCGGCCATCGTCGCGCGGAAAGCGTCGAGGCGCGCGGCGTCGCGGCCGTTGACGATGACATGCGCGCCTTCGGCGGCGAGGGCGCGCACCATCGCCGCGCCCAGATGCCCCGCGCCGCCGGAAACGAACGCCGTGCGTCCGTCGAGCCGGAAACTGCGCGCGGGACGGCCCTCGCTCATTCGGTGCGTCGCGGCGGCCAGAGGGCGGGGTTCAGCAGCGCCGCCGGGAAGCGGGGCAGGCGCGGTTCGATATCGGCGATCTCGTCGGCGGTCATCGCCTCGCCGCCGAACAGCGCGAGATTGCGGTCGAGCTGTTCCTCGGTCTCCATGCCGATCACCAGGCCGTCGATCCAGTCCTGCCCGCGCACATAGGCGAGGCAGAGATCGGCGATCGAGAGGCGGCCATAGAGCTGGGCCAGCGTGTCGAGCATGTAGAGCGTGCCCTCGGCGTCGACCCCGTGGACCTTCGGCCACAGCGTCGAGTCGTCGCCGGCGAGGATACCCTGGAGGTAGATCGAGCGGGCATGCACCGTCACGTCGTCGCGCGCCCGCATGGCGGCGGGAACGCCGGCCTCGCGCCAGCGCTGGTCGATCAGGTTGAAGGGCAGCTGGATGTGGGTGACGGCGCGCAGGCTCAGCGCCTCGAAGGCTTCTTCCGGCGTCTGCACCGAAACGCCCAGGCGGCCGATGACGCCGGCCTTCTGCAACCGCACCAGACGCCGCCAGACCGCGCCGTTGTGCGAGGACAGATGCGCCGCGCGATGCAGCAGCAGCGTGTCGAGCCGCGCCCGCTTCAGATTGACGAGGCTGGCGCTGACGCTTTCCTCGACCGCGCATTCGGCTTCGGCTTCCGAGGCGTCCTCGGGCAGCGCGCTCAGCGGATCGAGCTTGGTGATGGTGTCGGGCTGGTCGGCGCCGTCGAAGGCCGCGCCGATGCGCTCCTCCGCCGCGCCATAGGCGCGGGCGGTGTCGAACGCGGCGATGCCGGCGAGGTGGGCGCGCCGCAGCAGGCGGATCGCGCGCTCCGTGGAAGGCATTCCCGTGCGGTTCGCGGCGCCGTAGGGCGCGCCGATCTGCACGGTACCGAGGACCAGTCTGGACACGTCGTTGCTCATGGGGACCAACATACGCCGATCCGTTTGCGGCCCGGTTAATTGCTATGCGGAAAAAGGGTTTAGGAAGCCTGAAGCGCCTCGCCGGGACGCTGCAAAGTCTTCATGTTCAACGCCGGAACCTTAAGGCGCGGCGCGCCCTATTTTCCCGTCACCTTCCACACCGACGCGGCCTGGAAAACGGTCTCGCCGGCGACCGTGAAATCGCCGCGCGTGAAGATCATCGAGCGCGTCGCGCGGGTGACGAGCGGCGTCACCTCCAGCAGATCGCCGACCCGCGCGGCGCGCAGGAAGGTCGAGCTCTGGCTCACCGTCACGCACCACGCGCCGGGGGCGCAGGCGGACCACGCCACCAGGCCGAGCACGGAATCCGCGAACGTCATCAGCAGCCCGCCGTGGACGACGCCGACGCCGTTCTCGTGGCGGGAATCGAGCGGCAGCGCGTAGCTGAGCGAACCGTCGGCGTTGCGGCGCTGAAAGCTCTGGAAGGCGAAGGCCTCGAACGGATCGACCAGCGCGGCCGGCCCGTCATAGCCGGCCGGCATCGCCACGTCGGCGACGGCCGGACGCTGCACTTTCATGCCGTGAAACGTCTCGGGCAGTTGGGTCAGCCAGGTCCCGCTCATGCGCCGATGATCTTCCAGATGCCGCTCGCGGTCATCAGCACGCGGTCGCCTTGCGTCAGTTCGCCGGCCACGAAAATCAGCGAGCGCGTCTTGCGGGTGATGGCGGCGGTCGCCAGCACCGGCGCGCCGGCGGTGCCGCCGGCGAGGAAATCGGTGTTCAGCGTCACCGTCGAGGCGATCCGCCCGTCGGTCGCCTCGTGCACGGTGGTGCCCAGCACGTTGTCGGCGATGGTCATCAGGAAGCCGCCATGCAGCGCGCCGCCGCCGTTGAGGTGCTGCGGTCCCGGCACGAAGGCGAAGCGCCCGGCCTCGCCCGCCGCCTTGCCGGGATGGCGCAGCAGCGTGCCGATATAGGCGTTGAACCCGGTCATCGCCGACATCGGGACGTAGGCGGAAAGATCGGCCGGAGCGGGAGACGGAGCGGAATGGGATGTCATGACCGCGCCTGTCTAGCGAACGGGCGCGGCTCCGCCAAGCCGCCTTACTCCCAGGGCAGCGGGCCGCGCACTTCGTCCGCCTGATTGCGGTACGAACGGTCGGTGTTGCGGTCGCTGTTGCCGATGGCGTCCGCCTCGTCCTGGGCGGTCGGCGGCGGGTTCAGCTTGGCGATCGCCTCAAGCGTCTCGGCGTCGGGGGCTTCCAGGCTCGCCGCGACGCCAGGCCCTTCACCGCGCTTCAGCATCAGCCCGTCGCACGCCGGCTCCAGCAGGCGGCGTTCGGGCGACAGGCGGCTGCACGTCGTCCAGGTCGAACCCGGCCCGCCCGCCGTCTCGCGCTCGGCCCGTTCGTTGCGCTTGACGAATTCCTCCAGCGCCCGCGGGTCCACCGGCCCGACGCCGCCGACCGGCGGCGCGTCGGGCGAGGCGGCGATGTCGGATTCGGCGTCCAGCTTGCGCACCGGCGGCGGCAGCGCATTGCTCGGCCGGTCGGCGGTGACGTCGGCGTTCGGTTCGGGCGCGGCGGTCGGCGCATAGGGCAGCACCACGACCTGCACCGGCGGCCGGTCGTCCTGCACGGCATGGTCCGCCATGCGCATCGGCTCGGGTTCGGGCGAAGCGAGAATCCAGGCGACGACCAGCAGATGCGCCAGCACCGACGCCGCCGCCCACAGCGAAAGCTGCGGATGCGCCGTCTCGCGCGTCCCGGTCTGCGGCCAATGCTCGTAGGCGAGTGCGGTCACGTCGTCCTGATGATCGCGCAATATGACGGCACTAAGGCCGGTTTGTGGACGGCTCGGTCAAGGCGGATTCCGCTCCATTACAGATTTGTGTGGATAGTGTGGTGCATAACCGAATCGCCCGATTGACGCCTTGGCGAATGAGGAACAGCCTTTCGCTCGAGGTGAAACGAAACCTGCTGGCGAAAGCCGGAGATTGGCGCGGGAAACCTTTGAGGTCCACGGGGGCGACGGTTCCCGGCGGCCATCGGCGAAAAGGGCGCGAGCCTGAAGTAGTCGGCGGACGGGAAGACCTCCGGTGCGGAAGGCCGCAAGGCGGACGCATCGGTCCATGAACCCGAAACGGCGGGCCAATGCCGTTCAGAGGGCGCAAGCGGGGCCGCAAGGCCGGCGCGGCGAGACCGGAGGCGCGACGTCTGGCCCCTACGGTCGAGCTTCGGAGAGGATGGGCTGGCAACGGTTCATCGGCTCAGCTTCGGATGAAAATCCCGCAAGGGGTCAGTCCGGGGCAGTCGGGACGGGAAGGTGGATCCGAACAGGGTTTGCCGGAAGGTTCGGATGGCGAAGAGCTGAATAGGGCATCGGCCGCCGGCGACGGCGGTGCGGCGCCGGAGAGCAGAGGCGGATCGGCGACGGGGCCACGTCGCCGATTTTGCTTTTTGGGCCCCGCCTCGGATTGGCCCCCTCAGAACGCCAGCTGGACGCCCGCCCGGAACTGCCGCCCATAGCGCTCGTTCTCGCCAAGCTGGTTCTTCACCCCGATGAAGGTCCGCCACGGCTCGTCGGTCAGATTGCTGCCTTCGACATAGACCGCCGCGCTGTCGGAGAAGGCATAGCTGACGCGCGCGTCGAGCGTGCCGGTATTGTCCCAGTAGATGTCGGTGGCGGCCGTCGCACCGACCGAGTCGAGGATCTTGGAGCGGTAGGAATAGGCCAGCCGCGCCGCCAGGCCTTCCTTCTCGTAGAAGAGCTGGATCGTCCCCACCCAGCGCGCCTGGCCGAACAGCGGCACGGCGTCGGTGCGGCCGGCGAGGCCGTTCGCCTCGGACTCGATATAGGCGATGTTGCCCGCGATCCCCAGTCCGTCGAACGGCTCGGGCAGGAAGGTGAACTGCGACTGCACGTTCAGCTCCACGCCATAGGCCTTGCCGCTCTCGGCGTTGAACGGCGCCGAGACGGTGGCGACGGGGAAGACCTGCCCCGGCACCGCGTAGTCGGTCTCGTTCGTCGTGCGGCGATAGATCGGGTCGTCGATGTTCTTGTAGAAGGCCGACAGCGCGATGATCCCCTGGCCCGGCATGTAGTATTCGACGGTCGCGTCGTAATTGACGGATTTGAGGGGCGAGAGGCCCGGATCGCCGAGCGTGATCGACGTGCCGTCGATCAGGATGTTGGGCGCCAGGTCCTCATAGTTCGGACGGCCGATCGCCGTGGTGACCGCGACGCGGAACAACAGGTTCTCGTCCACCTCGTATTTGGCGTTGAGGCTGGGGAACCAGTCCGTGTAGCTGCGATCGACGACATTGTTGAAGCCGGTGTCGACCGGCGCGGCGGGCTGTAGGATGCGGCCGCGATAGGTCGCCTCGGTGTTCTCCACCCGCACGCCCGGAACGACGGTCAGGTCGCCGAACTTGAGGTTGGCCATCACATAGCCGGCGATGATGCGCTCGTCCGCCTCGTAGTCGGTGAACAGCGACTCGTAGGCCGAGCCGTTCACGTCGCGGACGAAGCGCGCCGGATTCGCCGCGAAATAGGCCTGGGCGAGCGGATAGTCGACGCGCGGGCCGAAGCGGTAATCGCCGTCGTAGATCGCGTATTTGCCCGCGCCCGCCACGGCGCTCAGGTTGAAGGCAAGCGCCCCGCCGGCGGCGTTGTAATAGTCGGCGGTCTGGTCGAACGTCTTCTGGCGATCGAGCACCTTGAAGCCGGCCTTGAGGTAGCCCTCGCCGCCGCCGATCTCCAGCCAGCGCTGCCAGTCGCCCTTCACCTGAACCAGGTCTTCCTCGGCGATGCGGCTGACATAGCGCACGCGGCGGAAGGTGAAGGCGGTCGGATCGTAGGGCGTCGCGCCCACCGGCGTGACGACGGGCATATCGCCCGACAGATCGTAGTTCGTGGCGAACGCGGCGTTGCTCGACGAGCGGAACTCCCACTCGTTGCGGGCCGGGTCCTTCTTGCGGGCGCGGGTGTAGGAGGCTTCCAGCGAGAACTCGTCGTCGCCGGATTCGTATGAGCCGCCCGTGCCGATGGAGAAGATCTCTTCCTGCTCGACCCGCTGGCGCACCAGCCGCGTGCCGCGACCGGTGGTGAAGGTGCCCGATGTCGGCGTCTGGTTGATGGTCTGGTTGCCGCCGCCCTGCGTCAGCTCGATGCGGAACTGGTCGCGCGTCTCGGAGTCGCGGTAATTGGCGTAGAAGGCGCGCACGAACAGCTTGGTCGCCTCGTCGGGACGCCAGTCGAAATTGCCGACCAGGCCCCAGCGCGTGCGGTCCAGATTGTAGTCGCGCAGGCGGAAATCGTCCGGCACGATATAGCCGTTGCGGTTGATCCAGTTGCCCGGCGTCTGCACGTTCTCCGACTCGAACTTGCGGTCCGAATAGTTCGCCGCCAGCACCAGGCCGAACTCGTCATTGTCGCCGAAACGGGCGCCGCCCGAAATGTCGGCGTCCGACGAGACCTTGTGATTGAGCGCGAAATAGCCGCCGCCGCCCCTGATCGACAGGAACGAGCCGTCGCGGTCGAACGCCGACAGCGTCTTGATGTCGACCGAACCTGCGATCGCGTTGGCGTCGAGATCGGGGGTCAGCGATTTGACGACCGTGACCGAGGCGACCAGCGCGGTCGGAATGTCGTCGGACTTGACCTGCCGTCCGCCTTCTTCGGGCGCGCCCGTGGTCGCGCCGTTGATCGTCACGTTGACGAGGTTCGGATCGACGCCGCGGATCAGGATGTAGCGGCCTTCGCCCTGGTCGTTGGCGATGGTGAGGCCCGGCAGGCGGCGCAGCGACTCGCCGATATTCTGGTCGGGCAGCTTGCCCGCGTCGTTGGCGTAGAGCGTCTCGACGACGTTGTCGGCCTGCTTCTTGTCCTGCAGCGCGACCGCCTGCGCCCGGCGCTCGCCGACGACCACGACTTCTTCCGAGGCGCTTTCGCGCATCATCGAAATCGAAAGGCTGGCGCCGTCCTCGGCGACCGTCACGGTCTGCGTCGCGTCGGGATAGCCGACATAGGTGACGACGATGGTGTACTGGCCGGGCGCGAGGCCGCGCAGCGTGAAGCGGCCGTCGCTGCCCGCGACCGCGGTCGCGCCGGTCTCCACGACGCGCACCGTCGCCGCCGGAAGCCCGCTGGCGGTGTCGGCGTCGGTCACCGCGCCGCGCAGATCGGCGGCGAGCGCCGCGCTCGCGGCGGCCAGAATGGCGGCGGCGGCGACGCCCGCCATGAAGCGCCGCGTGTGTCTGCTCGTCATGTCCCGAAGTCCCCCGTGTTCCGCTGCTGCGGCGGGTACGGGTCCACTGCGACGCCGGCGAGTCGGGACGTTGAAGCTGTTGCGACGATTGTCGGTCTTATTGATGAAGTTGCGGTCCCCGCGCGATTTCAGGCGTTCGCGCCCTTGGCAGGGCCTGCGCCGTGCGGCAAAGCGGCGGCGCAAGGGAGACCGCGATGCCGATGAATGTGCAGAGTGTGGCGCTGGCGTTCGGGCTCGCCGCGCTGACCGGCTGTAGCGGGCCGGAACCGGCGATTCCTCAAGGGACGGCGGCGCTCGGCGATCCGGCCCGTCCGGTCGCCGCGGTCGCCGAAACCGTCGTGACGACCGATCCGGAGGTGAACGCCGACGATCCGGTCCTCTGGGCGGACCGCGCCGATCCCAGCCGCGCGCTGTGGATCGGCACCGACAAGTCGGACGGCCTCTACGTCCACAATCTCGACGGCACGGTGCGGCAGTTCTTCCCGGACGGTCCGCTCAACAATGTCGATCTGCGCGACGGCTTCGTCGTGGACGGCAAGTCCTATGTGCTGATCGCGGCGGCGGAACGGGCGCGTTTCGGCATCGTCACCTATCTGCTCGACCCGGCGACGCTGGAGGTGAAGCCCTACGGCTTCATCCCGACCGACATGGGCGAGCCCTACGGCTTCTGCATGGGCAGGCGCGGCGACGCGATTTACCTGATGCCCAACACCAAGGCGGGCGAGGCGCGCCAGTACCGCGTGACCGCCGGGCCGCAAGGACCGGCCGTCAAGCTGGAACGCACGCTCAAGGTCTCCAGCCAGACCGAGGGTTGCGTCGTCGACGACGCGGCGCAGGTCTTCTATCTCGGCGAGGAAGACGTCGGCATCTGGCGTTTCGACTTCGATCCCGCCGCCCCGGCGACGCCGGTTCAGGTCTATGCGGTGGACCGCAAGGTGCTGACCGATGACGTCGAGGGCCTGACGATCATGCGCGATGGCGGACGCACCTATCTCATCGCCTCCAGCCAGGGCGACAGCACCTATCCGGTGTGGCAGGTCGACGGCGGCGCCTATACCTACAAGGGACGCTTCGCGGTCGAAGGCGGGTCCATCGACAACGTCACCGTCACCGACGGCATCGACGCCTGGTCCGGTCCCATCGGGCCCTATCTCGAAGGCGCGATCGCCATGCACGACACCGACGACGGTGACGGGCGGCAGCAGAACTACAAGCTGGTCGACTGGCGCGACGTGAAGCTGGCGCTGGCGCTGCCCTGATCGCTCAGACGAGCTTGGCGAGCTGCAGTCCCTGCCAGGCCGCCAGCGCGATCACCACGCAGCCGACGATCCAGCTCATGCGGGTCGGCGGCAGCACGCGGGTGATCCGTGCGGCGAGCGGGGCGGCCAGCAAGCCGCCCGCGATCAGGCCGAGCACCGGCCATAGATTGTCGCTGAGATGATCCGCCTGGTCCCAGTGCCCGGTCAGCAGCAGGCCGAGAAAGGCCGACGACACCGCGACCGCGACGAAAAACTCCGCCGCGTTGGTCGAACCGATCGCCATGCGCGGCTCGACGCCGGAGCCGACCAGCGTCGTCGTCACGGTCGGGCCCCAGCCGCCGCCGCCGATGGAATCGAGGAAGCCGCCGATCGCGCCGAGCGGGAAGGGCAGGCGGAACCGGCGGGGCTTGGCTTCGATCGCCCGCCCGGCGCGCAGCAGGATCACGATGCCCATGACGCCGAGATAGACGATGATCGCGGGCTTCAGCGTCGCGGCCGGCAGGCTGGTGACGATATAGGCCCCCACGACTCCGCCCAGCACGCCGCCTGCCGCCAGCCACAGCGTCAGCCGCCGCTCGACATTGCCGTGCATCGCATGGGCCGCGCCCGAGGCCGCGCCGGTGAAGACCTTGGAGGCATGGACGCTCGCCGAAACGGTGGCGGGCGGCACGCCGAAGGCGAGCAGCACGGTCGCCGCCGTCACGCCATAGGCCATGCCCACCGCGCCGTCGATGAGCTGCGCGGTGAAGCCCACGGCGAGGAAGATCAGAAAGCCTTCGAGCAGCGGGTCCAAGCCATGTCCTCACAGGGTGCGGCGCGGTGCGCGCCTCGGATCGTGGCGATGCCACGCGGCGGGCCTGCCGAGCGACGCCGGCCAGCTTAATGCTGGATTAAGCCGCCTCCCATGCCCTCGGGCGGGGCGGCTCAACCCTGTTGTGTTACGATATAACATTCCGTATAGGGGCCGCTCGTCCCCTCGGAGATCCCCACGATGCGCCTCAGCCTCGCCGCTCTGCTGCTCGCCGGAACCGCGCCGCTCGCCCTCGCCGCCGAGTCCCCGCCGTCGGGCAGCGAGGAAGTCGTCGTCACCGCGCCGCTCGAAGGCGCACGCATCGAAAGCCTCCAGGGCGCGACGGTGCTGCGCCGCGACGCCATCGTCGCCCGCCTCAACACCTCGCTGGGCGAGCTTCTCTCGGGCCTGCCGGGCATCTCCTCCACCTTTTACGGCGCGGGCGCGGGCCGCCCGATCATCCGCGGCCTGGGTGACGATCGCATCCGGGTGCTCGAAAACGGCATCGGCACGATCGATGCGTCCTCGGCCAGCCCCGATCACGCGGTCGGGGCCGATCCGGTCGATGCCCGCCGCATCGAGGTCCTGCGCGGCGCGGCGGCGCTCGCCTATGGCGGCAATGCGGTCGGCGGCGTCGTCAACGTGATCGACGAGACCATCCCGACGAAGCTGCCGGAGCACGCTGTCGGGGCGCGGGGGCTCGCCGCCTGGTCCTCGGCCGACGAGGGCGCGCAGGGTGCGCTCGGCCTCAGCCTCGGCCTCGGCGATGTGGCGGTCAATCTCGACTGGGCCGGCCGCGACACCGGCGATTACGAAACGCCGCTCGGCCTCGCCGAGAACTCCTGGACCACGATGGGGTCGCTCTCCGCCGGGGCGGCGCTGGTCAAGTCCTGGGGGTTCGCCGGGCTCGGCGTGAAGGACTACCGCACCTCCTACGGCCTGCCGCCCGAAGCGCCGGGCGAGGAGGGCGGCCATATCGAGCTGAAGCAGACCCGCGGCGAACTGCGCGGCGACGTGCGGCTCGGCCTCGGTCCCTTCACCCGCTTCGACTGGGCGGCCCAGGTCTCCGACTACACCCACACCGAGTTCGAAGGCGACGGCACGCCGGGCACCCGTTTCGACAGCGACGGTTTCGAAGCGCGTCTCGAACTGCACAATGGCGGCGAGAGCAGCCGTCTCTCCGGCGCGACCGGCGTGCAGTTCGCCCGCACGGATTTCTCGGCCGAGGGCGAGGAGTCCTTCATCGCGCCGACGCTGACCCGCGATGCCGGGATCTTCACCGTCCAGCGCTGGGACAGCGGCGTGTGGGGCGTCGAGGGCGGGTTGCGGATCGAACGCCGCGATCTCGACAACGATGTCTTCGGCAGCCGCGACTTCACGCCGGTCAGCGCATCGATCGGCGCCTTCTATCGCCCGGCGGAAGGCTGGTTCGCGGGTCTCACCATCGCCCGCACCGAACGCGCGCCGACCAATGTCGAATTGTTCGCCGACGGTCCCCATCTGGCGACGGCGGCCTACGAGGTCGGCGATCCGTCGCTCGACATCGAAACCGCGACCTCGCTGGAAGCCTCGGTGCGCTATGTGTCCGACGCCTGGTCGGTGGAACTGAGCCTCTACCGCATCGGCTTCGACGGCTATATCGCCCTGGTGCCGACCGGCGCGGACGTGATGCTGGACGATGGCGACCTGCTGCCCGAATTCGCCTTCGTGCAGCGCGACGCGACCTTCACCGGCGGCGAGGTTTCGCTCTCCGTCCGCCTCGCTCAGATTTCCGGCGTTGCGGTCCGCGCCACCGCCGGGGCAGACCTCGTGCGCGCCGAATTCGACGTGGGCGGCGACCTGCCGCGCATCCCGCCGCGCACCGTCACGCTCGGCCTCGAAGCGGAAGCGGCCCGCTGGACGGCTCGCGTCGAAATGGTCGACATCGCCGAACAGAGCCATGTCGCGGCCTTCGAGACCGAAACGCCGGGATCGACCGTCCTCAACGCGCGCCTCGCGTTCCAGCCCTTCGCGGACGAGGACGTGACGCTGATGCTCGACGGCCGCAACCTCACCGACGAGGAGGTGCGGGTGCATTCCTCCTTCCTGAAGGACGAACTGCCCCGGCCCGGCCGCTCGATCCGGCTCGCGGTCTCCGCTCGCTACTGACCTCTCCTCTCCGGCAGGGGTGGACCCGCCGCGCGGCGGGTCGATAGAATGAAGGGGGCGCGCTGCGACGGCGCGCCCTCATCGTGTCCGGCCCCCGTTTCGTGCGTTCCCGCGACGCCGCCAGGAGAAATCGTCCATGACGCCCGCTCACCCCGACAAGCCCCGCTCGCTGTTGCGCGAGTTCATGGAAGGCGAGGCGGCGGGCGGCATCGTGCTGATGGCGGCGGCGGCGGCGGCGCTGATCGTCGCCAACTCCCCGCTCGCCCACTGGTATTTCGAGGCGCTGGAGGCCCATCTCGGCCCCTTGAGCGTCGAACACTGGATCAACGACGCGCTGATGGCGGTGTTCTTCCTGCTGGTCGGCCTCGAAATCAAACGCGAGTTCGTCGACGGCCAGCTCTCGACCTGGCCGCGCCGCATCCTGCCGGGCGTCTCGGCGGCGGGCGGCATGATGGTTCCCGCCCTCATCTATGTCGCCTTCAACCGCGCCCACCCCGAAACGCTCGGCGGCTGGGCGATCCCGACCGCCACCGACATCGCCTTCGCGCTCGGCGTGCTGGCGCTGCTCGGCAGCCGCGTGCCGGTCTCGCTCAAGGTTTTCCTGACGGCGCTTGCGATCATCGACGACCTCGGCGCGGTCGTCATCATCGCCGTCTTCTACACCAGCGGCATCTCGCTCGCCTTCCTCGGCGCGGCGGCGGCGGTGCTGGCGGCGCTGATCGCCCTCAACCGCTTCGGCGTGCTGAAGCTCTGGGCCTATCTTCTGCTCGGCGCGCTGCTCTGGTTCTGCGTCCTCAAAGCCGGCGTCCACGCGACCATCGCCGGCGTCGCGCTGGCGATGACTATCCCGCTGCGCATGAAGCCCGGCCACAGCGACGACATCGAGGCCTCGCCGCTGCACCGGCTGGAGCACGCGCTGCACAGCCTCGTCCCCTTCATCATCGTGCCGGTCTTCGGCTTCGCCAATGCCGGCGTCAGGCTCGTCGACATCCCGGCCTCGGCCTTCGTCGACCCGCTGACCCTCGGCGTCGCCATCGGCCTCGTCGCGGGCAAGCTCGTGGGCGTCTTCGGCTTCGCGGCGCTGACGATCCGCCTGCGCCTCGCCGACATGCCGCTGCACGCGAGCTGGGCGCAGCTTCTGGGCGTTGCGTTGCTCTGCGGCATCGGCTTCACCATGAGCCTCTTCGTCAGCCTCCTCGCCTTCGCCGGCGCGCCCGCCCTCCAGGACGAGGCGAAGCTCGGCATCCTCGGCGGCTCGCTGATCGCCGGCCTCCTCGGCTTCCTCGTCCTGCGTCTCCAGAAGCGCCCGCCCGAGCCCGCCGCCGATCCGGCGGACTGACGGCCCCCGGCCCGGCTGACATTGCGTCAGTCTCGCCAAAGCCGCCGCCAGCGCGTAAAACGCGCCCACAATCAAAGGGGAGAGACCCGCCATGCGTGAAGCCGTCATCGTTTCCACCGCCCGCACGGGCCTCGCCAAGGCCGGGCGCGGCGGGTTCAACGACACCCACGGCGCCGCGATGGCGGGTCACGCCATCAAGCACGCGATCGCCCGCGCCGGGCTCGAACCGGGCGACGTGGAGGACGTCTATATGGGCTGCGGCGCCCCCGAAGGCGCGACCGGCAGCAATATCGGCCGCCTGGCGGCGATGTGGGCGGGCTGCCCGGTGACGACCTCGGGCGTCACGGTCAACCGCTTCTGCTCGTCGGGCCTCCAGACGGTCGCCATGGCCGCGCAGCAGATCATTACCGACGGCACCGACATCGCCATCGGCGCGGGCGTCGAGTCGATCTCGCTGAACCAGCTTTCGGGCAAGCAGAACCGCCACCGCATCACCGAGGAGCAGCTGCTCAAGCGCATGCCGGCGCTGTGGATGGCGATGATCGAGACCGCCGAGATCGTCGCCGAGCGCTACGGCATCAGCCGCGACCGCCAGGACGAGTTCAGCCTGGAGAGCCAGAAGCGCACCGCCGCCGCCCAGCAGGCCGGCAAGTTCGACAACGAGATCGTCCCGATGGAGACGAAGATGATCGTCGTCGACAAGGAGACCAAGGAAACCAAATCGGTCGACTACGTCGTCACCAAGGACGAGTGCAACCGTCCCGAGACGACGCTGGAGGGCCTCAAGTCCCTGCCGCCGGTCTTCAAGGACGGCCAGAAGGTCAAGGAAGGCAAGTACGTCACCGCCGGCAACGCCTCGCAGCTCTCGGACGGCGCCGCCGCCGTGCTGCTGATGGAGGCGAAGGAAGCCGCCCGCCGCGGCCTCAAGCCGCTGGGCGTCTTCCGCGGCTTCGCGGTCGCCGGCTGCGAGCCCGACGAAATGGGCATCGGCCCGGTCTTCGCGATCCCGCGCCTGCTCTCGCGCCACGGCCTCAAGGTCGACGACATCGACCTGTGGGAGCTGAACGAGGCCTTCGCCAGCCAGGCGCTCTACTGCGCCGACCGCGTCGGCATCGACCCCGCCAAGCTGAACGTCAACGGCGGCTCGATCTCGATCGGCCACCCGTTCGGCATGACGGGCGCGCGCCTCACCGGCCACATCATGCTCGAAGCCCAGCGCCGCAAGAACGCCAAGTACGGCGTCGTGACGATGTGCATCGGCGGCGGCATGGGTGCGGCCGGCCTGTTCGAGTTCTTCAACTGACGGATTACGTCATCCGCGCCGCGTCGCTGGCCGACGCGGCGCAATGCGAGGCGGTCGAGATCGCGGCCGCCTCGCGTTTTGCGGCGATCGGCATGGCCGATGTCGCCGAAATCACCGCCGACGACCCCTATATGAGGGGCCACGCCGCCGGACACGCCGAGGAAGGCAATCTCCTCGTCGCCGTCGCGCCGGACGGCAAGGTCGTGGGCTTTGCCGCCTTCTGGCCGTTCGACGGCCTCGCCCATCTCTGCGAACTCGATGTCCATCCCGATCACGGCGGGCGGGGGCTCGGCCGCCGCCTCATCGCGGCCGGCGAGGCCTGGGCGCGCGGGCAGGGGATGCCCGCCATGACGCTCGCCACCTTCGTCGACGTGCCGTGGAACGCCCCGTTCTATGCGCGGCTCGGCTTCGTCCACTATCCCGAACACGAATGGGGCGAAGGCCACCACGCCATCTGGCGCAACCAGCTCGACAGCGCCTTCGACTGCTCGCGCCGCTTCCTGATGATCAAGCGGCTCGGCTGAAGCCGAACAGGACCCGCGCGGGCGCGCCGGTCATGAAGGCGACATAGCGCTCCGCCCAGCCCTTGGGCGCGATCTCCAGCATGTAGGCGTTTTCCAGCCACATCTCGATCAGGTCGAAGCCCATCGGGTCCGGCCCGCCGCGACGGCACACCCGCGTCGCCCAGCCCTCGCGCGCCCCGATCGCCAGCACGGCCTCCGCCTCCAGCGGCGAGGCGACCAGAAGATGCGACGAGGAATGGCGCGGCGTCTCCGGCTGCGCGGCGCAGGCGATCTCGGCGGGACCGGGCAGGAAGGCGAGGTCGCGCGGGCTGACCTCGATCTCGCAGCCGCGCCCGTCATGGGCGATGGCCATCCAGGTGCGCTCCACCGGCGGGAAGGGCACCGCCTCCCCGTTCCACAATTCGGCGATCACGCGGGCGACGCGCTCGGGCTCGTCGGCGGGCACGGAAGCATGCAGGATCATGTGGCGTCTCCGGTCTTGCGGGGCCGCCGCGGTGCGGCGGCCGATGCGGCGGCGCGGTCGCGCGCCCCCTTCAGCAGCAGCGAGAGGGCCAGCGACGAGGCCCTTCCGGCCGCCGTCCCGTCCATCCCCCAATAGTCCTTCATCGTCATCCAGGCGGCGGCGGAATAGAGAAGCTGCGCCGCCGCGGTGATCGCCGCCGCCTCGCCGGGGGCAAGGCCCTCGACCGCCGCCGCCACCGCGGCGCGCATCGCCGCCTTGCGCTTCGGATTGGCGGCGAGGCGGATGTCACGCCCCTGCGGCGTCGTCCACATGGCGCGCACCAGGTGCTCGTGTTCGTCGAAGGCGGGAAAGACCGACAGGGGCAGGGCGACGAGGTCGGCCTCCGAGGCCGGGAACGAGCGCGCGCCGATGCGCGGGTCCAGCCACTGCCACAGCGCCGCCATCAGCGCGTCCTTGGTCGGGAAGTGGCGATAGACGGTGCGCTCCTGCACCCCGGCCTCGCGGGCGATCGCGCCGAACGAAAGTCCCGCCGGGCTCTGCGTCTCGATCAGCCGCCCGGCGGCGTCGAGGATGCGGCGGCGGGTCTCCTCCTTCTGCGCGGCGCGCAGAGGGCTGTCGTAGCCGGATGTCAGCGGTTCTGTATTCATGTCAGTGAATATGACACGAATGGGCGCGCCGGTCAAGCGGCGGCCTTTGCGGCCGCCGCTACGGACCGGCGGAGCGGCGCGTCAGCGCGCCGCGAAGGTCTGGAGATAGCGGATGAAGAAGACGGCGAAGATCAGGTCGCCGACGCCGATCAGGAACAGGCGGAACGGGATCGCGCCCCTGACCATGTAGATCGCGAGCAGGGCGAACGCCGCCAGCTTCCCGATCGTTCCCAGCACCGCGATGCTGCGATGGCGCACCAGATCGGACGCCACCATGAAATAGCCGATGCCGAACGTGACGACGAGCGCGCCGGTCATCCGCAGGAACAGGAAATCGCCGGCCGCCGTAACGGCGAGGGCCGACGGCGCGAATAGCAGCGGCAGTCCGGCGAGGAGGTTATAGATGCCGGCCACCAGGAACAGGCGGGTCCAGAAAGTGTCGCTCATCGTAGTGCTCCGGGTTCGACGGATCGGGAAGGGCGGGTTCAGGCCTGCGTCTGCTGGGCCTGCGGCGCGGGCTGGGTGTGGGCGTTCGGGTCGGCGCGGCCGGTCAGCTTGTGGATGTCGATGGCGCCGACGCCTTTCAGCGTCGCCGAGCCGCCGGGGGCGAAGGCATGGGTCAGGCGCAGCCGCGCATGGACCTGCGGCGAGACGATGATGTCGCCGGTCTTGCCCTGGCCCTCCAGGCGGCTGGCGATGTTGATGGTCTCGCCCCAATAGTCGAACTGCGGCCGGTGGCGGCCGATCACCCCGCCGATCGCCGGACCGCAATGGATGCCGACCCTCAGGCCCAGCGCCAGCCCGTGGCGCGCCGCCGCATCCGTGGCGATCGACTGGATCTCCAGCGCGAAATCGGCGAGCGGGCGCAGATCGTTCGGCGCGGTGCGGTTCTTGTTGGCGACCGCCATGTAGCCGTCGCCCATCGTCTTGACGCGTTCCAGCCCGTGCCGGGCGGCGGCGTCGTCGAAGGCGGTGAAGATGTCGTCGAGCACCGCCACGGTCTTCGACGCGCCCAGCCGGCCCGACATCTGCGTGAAGCCGGCGAGATCGGCGAAGAGCACGCCGATATTCTGGAACGATTGCGCGACGCGCTGCTCGCCGGCTTTCAGGCGCACGGCGGCGAACTCGGGCAGCATGGCCGACACCAGCGCCCCGGCCTTCGACGCCTCGACCTGCGCCGCGCCCTCGGCGACGAACTGCGCCCGCTTCAGCCGCTCGACCAGCAGCGCGATCGAGGCCCCGATCATCCAGGCGAGGGCGAAGGCGATCAGCGCGACGGCCGCCGCTTCGCCGCCGCCGCCATTGCGGATCAGCGCCAGCGGCGCGGCGGCGAGCAGCGCGCCCACGAGCGCCGCGACCAGCGCCGTGAAGCCGCCCGCCGCGACGATGCCGGTCATCACCACCGCCAGCGGCGCCGCGAACAGGCCCGCGCCGTCCGGCCGGGCGATGAGATAGGAAAAGGCCGCCGCGGCGCTGGCGAAGGCGGCGGCCAGCGTCAGCCCCGCCAGCCCCTGACGCAGCACCGGGGGCATCGGAATCAGCGTCTCGACGACCGCCAGCATGCACAGCGGCAGCGTCACGGCCGTCGAGATCGTCGCGGACGAATAGCCGAACGCCGTCGCGCCCTCGCCATGCGCGAACGCCGCGATGGCGGCCAGCACCACCAGGATCGACGAGGTGCCGCGCGTCAGCACGCGCAGATCGGCGTCGAAGGCCGCCTGAAAGCGGTCCTCCGTCGCCTTGTCGCGGAAGCCGACAGCCGACAGGCGCATGCGCTCAAAGGTCCTTGGACAGGAAGTAACGCTCCACCCCGGCGCGCCCCATCTTCAATGTCCCGAATACAGTGTAGCCGAGTTTTTCATAAAACGGCCGCGCCTGAAAACTGAACGTGTCGAGCCACAGATTGAGCGCCCCCCGGGCCCGCGCCTCCTCCTCGGCCGCCGCCATCAGCGCCCGGCCGATTCCCTTGCGCTGGAGCCTGGGGTCCACCCAGGCCCATTTCAGGAAGGCGCTCTCGTAATAGACCTCCACCCAGAAGCCGCCGCGCAATTCGCCCTTCGTGTCGCGCACCCCGACCACATAGCCGGACGCGCGGTAGGGGCCGGTGGCGGCGAGGTTGTGTTCGGTCAGTCCCTTGCCGATCGCCTTCTTCACGGGGGCGAGCGGCCCGGCCTCGAGGCCGATCCGGTAGCTGCCGATGCGGCGCGGCTTCGCCGCCGCGCCTGCCTTCGCGCGTGTCACGGTTCGGGCCCGACCTGCACGACCAGCTTGCCGGTATTGCCGCCGGTGAAGAGCTTCTGCAGGGCGGTCGGGGCGTTCTCCAGCCCCTGCGCCACGTCGACCCGCCACTTGACCTTGCCCGAGGCGACCCAGCCCGGCATGTCCTGCATGAACTCGCCGATGCGCGGGAAATAGTCGATCACGATGAAGCCTTTGATCAGCGCGCGCTTCATCAGCACGTTGCGGAACATGTAAGGCCCGGGCACCGGGCCGTCGGCGTTGTAGCTGGAGATGAGGCCGCACAGCGGAATGCGCGCCTCCAGATTGATCAGCGTCAGCACGGCGTCGAGGATCTCGCCGCCCACGTTCTCGAAATAGACGTCGATCCCCTTGGGGCACGCGCGGCGCAGCGCCTCCAGCACGTTTTCCTTGCGGTAGTTGATGCAGGCGTCGAAGCCGAGATCGTCCACCACCCAGCGGCACTTGTCGTCCGAGCCCGCAAGGCCGACCACGCGGCAGCCTTTCAGCTTGGCGATCTGCCCGACGATCGAGCCGACCGCGCCCGCGGCGGCCGAAACCACCACGGTCTCGCCGGGCTTCGGCTTGCCGATGTCGAGCAGGCCGAAATAGGCGGTGACGCCGGTCATGCCCAGCGCGCTCATATAGGCGAGGATCGGCGTCTGCGGCGTCACGATCAGCTTCTGCGCCGCGCCGGTCACCACATAGTCCTGCCAGCCCATGTCCATCGGCTGCACGATGTCGCCGACTTTCAGGTCAGGATTGTTGGAGGCCTCGACCACGCCGATCGTGCCGCCGCGCATCACGTCGCCGATCTCGACCGGAGGCATGTACTGGTCCATGTCGCTCATCCAGATCCGGTTGGTCGGATCGAGCGAGAGATAGATGTTGCGGACCAGCGCCTGGCCGGGACCGGGAACCGGAACCGGCCCGCTGACGAGTTCCAGATCGCCCGGCGCGACGTCGCCCACCGGGCGTTTCTTCAATCTCCACTGGCGGTTGACGGTCATGTTTCTTCCCCACATATGAATTGTGCGGCGCCGGGCGATCACGCGAAGTTCAGCGCGCGCGCTCGCCTGGCGCCTTCGCCGGACAGTATAGTGCGGCCCGCCTTGGCCTCAGGGGTTTGATTTGCGCCGGTTGCTGGTTCTCTTCGTCGCAGCCTTGGGGCTGGCCGGCGCCGCCGCCGCCCTCGAAGGCGCGGCCGTGCGCACCCCCAACGTCGAAGCGCGGCTGGTCGCCGAAACCGATGGCGTCCAGCCCGGCGGCACGGTGACGCTGGCCCTGCGGCTCCAGATCCGCGAGCACTGGCACACCTACTGGCTGAACCCCGGCGATTCCGGCGAGCCGACCGCCATCGACTGGACGCTTCCCGATGGCGTCGCCGCCGGACCGCTGCAATTCCCCTATCCGAGCCGCATCGAGGTCGGGCCGCTGGTCAATTTCGGCTATGGCGGCACGGTCCTCCACCTCGTCGATCTCACGGCGCCCGCCGACGCCGCGCCCGGATCGTCGATCCCGCTGAAGGCCCACGCCGTCTGGCTGGTCTGCGACGACATCTGCATCCCGGAAGAAGCGAGCCTGACGCTCGACCTCCCCGTCCTCGCAGCGCCCGCGCCAGCCGATGCCGCCCACGCCGCCGAATTCGCCGCGACCCGCGCCGCCCTCCCGGCCCCCAGCCCCTGGCCCGCCGCCTTCGCGCTCCAGAACGGCGCGCTCGCCATCGCCCTCGACGCCCCCGAACTCGCCAAGGCGAACCTCGCCGCCGCGATCCTCTTCCCGGCAGCCGCCGGCTACATCAAGAACGCCGCCCCCCAGACGGTCGACATCCGCGACGGCCGCCTCGTCATCGCCGCCGAGGCGGGCCGCCATTTCGCGACCCCCGAAAAGGCCGCCAAGGTCGCCGCCATCCCCGCCGTCCTCGTCCTCACCGGTCAGGACGGCCAGACCCGCGCCTTCGAACTGACCGCCACGCCCGGCCCCGTCCCCGCGCCCGCCGCGCCCCGCGAAGGCGCGCTCTCGCTCTGGACGGCTCTGGGCTTCGCCTTCCTCGGCGGCCTCATCCTCAACCTGATGCCCTGCGTCTTCCCGGTGCTCTCGATGAAGGCGCTGGCGCTGGCGAAGAAGGGCGGCGGCGACCTCGCCGGCGCCAGAGCGGGCGGCTTCGCCTACACCGCCGGCGTCGTCCTCTCCTTCCTCGCCCTAGGCGGCGCGCTGGTCGCCCTGCGCGGCGCGGGCGAGGCGGTGGGCTGGGGCTTCCAGCTCCAGTCGCCGCTCGTCGTCGCGGCGCTGGCGCTCGTCTTCTTCGCCATCGGCCTCAATCTGATGGGCGTCTTCGAAGTCGGCACGCGGCTCCAGACGGCGGGCGGCGCGCGCACGGGCGACGGCCTCGCCGGATCGTTCCTCACCGGCGTCCTCGCCGCCGTGGTCGCCGCGCCCTGCACCGCGCCCTTCATGGGCGGCGCGATCTTCACCGCCCTCACCCAGCCCGTGCCGGTAGCGCTGACGATCTTCGCCGCGCTCGGCCTCGGCATGGCCGCGCCCTATCTGGCGCTGACGCTCTCGCCCGGCCTCGTCCGCCTGATGCCGAAGCCCGGCCTCTGGATGGTCCGGCTGAAGCAGGTGCTCGCCTTCCCGATGTTCGGCTCGGCGGCGTGGCTGGTCTGGGTGCTCTCGCTCTCGGCCGGACCGCAGGCGCTCGCTCTCGTGCTGGCGGCCTTCGTCGTCGCCGGATTCGCGCTCTGGCTGTGGGGCGTCATCCAGCAGAGCGGCGGCGGCTGGATCGCGCGCGGCGCGGCGGCCTCGGCGGCGCTCGCCGTCCTCGCGGCGCTGGCGATCCTGCCCGGCCTCGCCGCGCCCGCCGCGAGCGCCGCGTCGGAGCCCGGCTCCGGCCCGAAATGGGAGGCCTACACGCCGGCCCGCCTCGACGCCTTGCGCGCCGAGGGCAAGCCGGTCTTCGTCAATCTCACCGCCGCCTGGTGCGTGACCTGCCTCGTCAACGAGGAGGTGGCGCTGTCCTCGCCCCGCCTCGCGGCGGCCTTCGAGAAGGCGGGCATCGTCTATCTGAAGGGCGACTGGACCAACCGCGACGCCGACATCTCGCGCCTGCTCGAAGCGCACGGCCGGGCGGGCGTTCCGCTCTATCTCTATTTCGCGCCGGGCGCGGCGGAGCCTGCGATCCTGCCGCAGTTCCTCACCGAAGGCATCGTGACCGACGCGCTCGGCCTTCCCCCGCCGCCCGCCGCCTGAGCGGGGCGGTCTCCAGGACCGGACCCCGCGGCGTCGTCACCGATCGATCAGTACCCGGAGTCTTTCAGGATGCCGGTCAGCGTGCTCGACGGCTTGCCGTTCTCCAGGAACGCGAAGTCGGCGATCTTCCAGCCGGTCGCGCCGTTGACCAGGCTGATCTCGGTCGCCGCTTCGGTGCCGAAGTTCGAGGTGACGATCTTCACCGTCGCCTTCGCCGAATCGATCGTCGCCGTCTCGACCGAGACGATCTTCAGATCGCCGTAGTCCTGACCGGAGATGAAGAAGTCCCAGTCGATCACCGGCTCGTCGGCGTCCAGCGCCTTCTTGAAGCGCGCCGCCAGTTCCGGCGTGAAATAGGCGTCGGCGATCGCCGCCCATTCGAACTCGGCGGGCAGCGGCGCCTGCGTCTCGTCCGATTTCGTCAGCGCCTCGAAATAGCGCGTGTAGAGGTCGCGGACCATGCCGTTCGGCTGATCGACCGCGTTGGGATCGGCGACGGCGGGCGGCGGCGCGGGCGGCGGCGGCGCGAGGTCGGCGAGGGCGGTGCCGCCCAGAAGGGCAAGCGAAACGAGCAGTCCGAACGGCGTCTTCACGGGCGGTCTCCTTGGCGTGACTCAGGCGGCGTCCGCCGCGCGGGGCGCAGAAGCCATGAAAAGAGCGGCGTCATCAAGGCAGGGCGCGCGCCAGCGCAGCGGCCATGCGAAACTCGTCACAACCCCCAGATGCCCCAGCCGGTCGTAGAGCCGGGTCGCCGCCCGGCCGCCCGCCGCGCTCACCGCGTTCGCCATGTTCGAGGCGTTCTGCGCCCCGATCGTGCGGTCGCCGGTTCCGTGCAGGAACAGGAAGGGCGGGGCGGCGGCCGCGCCCCCGGCCGCCAGCTTCACCGGGCGCGCCGCGTCCGGGTCGTCCGCGGCGGGCGCGAAGATGTCCTTCACCGAAGCCGCGGTCAGCGGATTGAACGACAGCGGCGCGGCCAGCGCCACGGTCGCCGCGATGTCGCGCTGGGAAAGGCCGTGCGGGGCCAGCCAGCGCGGATCGATCGACAGCATGGCGGCGTTGTAGCCCCCGGCCGAATGGCCCATCAGCACGATCCGGTCCGCCCGCCCGCCATGGGCGGCGATGTTCGCCTTGGTCCAGGCGAGGGCCAGCGCCGCATCCTCGACGAAGGCGGGAAAGCGCACCGCCGGATAGAGCCGGTAGTCGGCGATCACCGCCTGGAAGCCGCGCCGGGTCAACGCCTCGCCGAGGAAGCGGTAGAGCGCCTTGGTGCCGCTCTTCCAGGTGCCGCCATAGAAGAACAGCACCGTCGCCTCGGGGGCGCGGCCGCGCGGCGTATAGATGTCCAGCCGGTGGCGCGGCTCGGGACCGTAGGCGACGTCGCGCTCCAGGCCGAAGCCGTGGCCCCAGATCAGAACGCGCTGCGCAAGGCTCATGCGGCACCCGTAAACGGCCTGCGGATGAAGATGTGATCCCAATACAGCCGCGCCGCCCGCCGGGCGAGGGGCATAATGTGATCCAAGTCGCAGCCTTGGGCCGTTGAGCGTGTAGGGTCCGCTCTGCTATCGGGCTTGGGTCCGACCCTTGAGGAGGTTGCGGCGCCGCCGCGCGATGAAACGCAAGCTCACCACCATCTTCTGCGCCGACGTCGCCGGATACAGCCGGATGATGGGGATGGACGAGGCGCGCACCCTCGCCACGCTCAAGGAGTATCGCGAGGCGATCGAGGGCTTCATCGAGCGCCATCACGGCCGCGTCGTGTCGTGGTCGGGCGACGGGCTGCTTGCCGAATTCGCCAGCGTCGTCGAGGCGGTGCAGTGCGCCGCCGAAATCCAGCGCGAACTCAGCGGCCGCAACAACGGGCGCGAGGAAGGCTCGCGCATGACGTTCCGCATCGGGATCAATCTCGGCGACGTCATGGCCGACGGCGACGACATTTTCGGCGAAGGCGTCAACATCGCCGCACGGCTTCAGCAGATGGCCGCGCCCGGCGGCATCCTCGTTTCGTCCTCGGTCTACGAGCAGGTGCGCGGCAAGCTCTCGATGAGCTTCTCCTCGCTCGGCGCGCAGACCGTCAAGAACATCTCCGGCGAAGTCGGCGTCTATGCCGTGACCATGGCGGGCGTGACGCCGCAGAAGACCGTCGCCGCGCCGCAGGCGAACTGGGGCGATGCCCCGGCCGCCGCCGCAGCAGCCGAGCCGCCGGAACGGCGGGTGCGCAAGGGCAAGCTCTTCCGCCGCGGTCTCGCGCTGCTGATCGACTACGCGATCGTCGCCGCGGCCTGCTTCGGCGGCGCGCTCGCCCTCAACAGCTTTCTCGCCCCGACCACGATCCGCATGGACCTCGACGTGCCGTTCGTCAGCTATCACGGCGACCGGATCGACAGCACGCCCTGGGCGCCGACCCGCACTGTGGTCGAGGACAATGTGAAGGTCATCGAGGAAGAGCGGATCGTCACCTACGACTATCTCGGCCTCTTCCAGCAGACCTACCGCCAGAAGCGCGCCCGCGGCCGCGTCACCGAGAACAGATCGGCGGAACCGGTCCCCGTGCCTGGCGCCGCGCCTGTGCCCGCGCCGGTCCCCGTCCCCGCGCCGGGGGCCGTGCCCGTGCCGCCGCCGCCGCCCCCGCCGCCGGAAGTCAGCATCGACGGCGAGCGCGTGACCATCGAGGGCGGCGACGCCAACGACGTGGTGATCGATGCCGGCGGCGTGCACGTCAAACCGGCGCCCGGCGACGAAGGCGAAACCACCACCTTCTCGATCAACCACGACGACGACGAGGGCTGGGGATTCTCCTTCTCCTCGGTCAGCGAAAGGCTGCTCGATCCGGCGACCGGCAAGGAGATCACCCGCCCGTCGCTCGACGTTCTGACGCTGATCGTGCTGGCGCTCTATTTCGCGGCGATGGAAGCGGGCCGGGGCGGCGCGACCATCGGCAAGCGGTCCTTCGATCTCATGGTGACGCGCGAGGACGGCCGCCCGCTCGGCTTCGCGGCGGCGCTGGGGCGCAACGCGATCAAGGTGCTCTCCAGCTTCATCTTCCCCGTCGCCATCCTGGTCGCCTTCTTCTCGCGCCGCCGCCAGGGCATCCACGACCGCATCGTCGGCACGGTCGTCGTCCGCGTCGATTGAACCGTGGCGATGGCCGCTGAACGCGGCCGTATCCGCTTCCCCTCATGGCCGCCCTTGGGGCGGCCATCCAGCGCGGCGGCGGGCCGCGCTCCGGTTGGCGGGGTGAGACCGTCCCGGCCGGCGTCGTCGCGCCAGTCCCCGGCCAGATTCAGGTCGCGGGCACGGCCGCGTGGCTGTGCGCGCGATAAGAGCGGTCGCCGCGATGGAGCATGCGGTCGCTCGCCAGCACCGCACCCGCCTCGTGGGTCGGCCCCTGCTCCAGCGCCACGTAGAGCGCCCCGAAATCCTTGTAGGTCTCGGCGAACAGCGCCTCGAAGCTCGGGATCACGAAATAGCTCTCCTGGAAATCGTCGATGCGGTATTTCGTGCGCATCACCCGCTCCAGATCGAAACCGATGCGGTTGGGGCTGGGGCTTTCCAGCGCGAACACGCTCTCGGCCCGCGACGAGACGATTCCCGACCCGTAGAGCCGCAGGCCCTTCGGCGTCTCGATCAGCCCGAACTCCACCGTGTACCAGTAGAGCCGCGCCAGGTGGTCGAGCGCGCCCAGCCCTTCGGCGCGCAGTCCGCCCTTGCCGTAGGCCTCCATGTAGTCGGCGAACACCGGATGGGCGAGCATCGGGACATGGCCGAACACGTCGTGGAAGACGTCCGGCTCCTCGATATAGTCGAGGCTGTCGGCGGCGCGGATGAAATTGCCCGCCGGGAAGCGGCGGTTGGCGAGATGCTCGAAGAAGACGTCGTCGGGCACGAGGCCGGGCGTCGCGACCACCTGCCAGCCGGTGATCGCCTGAAGGTCCGCCGACAGCGTTTCGAAATCGGGAATCCCGTCGGCGAGCTTCAACTTCTCCAGACCCGACAGGAATTCGTCGCAGGCCCGGCCGGGCAGCACCATCATCATGCGGCGATAGAGCGTGCGCCAGGTCTCATGCTCGGCCGGCGAGAAGCGGCTCCAGTCCTGCGGGATCGTCCAGTCGTCGCGCACCGCCGGATGGGCGCGCCGCACTTCGGCAAGATCGAGGCTCGGCATCGTCGTCCCCTACGCAACACGGCCGATGATCGCACGCCCCCCACCGCGCCGCCAACCGCCCACCGCCCCACCACGGCCAACGCTCCACCCCTCCTCATCCTGAGGAGGCCGCAAAGCGGCCATCTCGAAGGACGCACAACGTCGATCCTAAGCGGTCCTCATCCTGAGGAGCGGCCAAAGGCCGCGTCTCGAAGGACGCACAACGGCCCAGCACCACCCCACCACGGCCAACGCTCCACCCCTCCTCATCCTGAGGAGCGGCCAAAGGCCGCGTCTCGAAGGACGCACAACCGCCCATCCCCACCGCCTCAGCTCTCCTCGCCGTCCTCCACAACGGCGACAGGCGGGGCGGCCTTCAGCCGTCCCGCCTCGCGCAGCGCGCCGCGCAGCACATATTCGATCTGGGCGTTCACGCTGCGCAGCTCGTCGTCGGCCCAATGCTGGATCGCGTCGAGCACGTCGGCGCTGATCCGCAGCGCATAGGCCTTTTTTTCCGCCATGCTCCGGCCGGCTAGTAGAGTGTGCCCGTGTTGACGATCGGCTGCGTGCCGCGTTCGCCGCACAGCACGACCAGAAGATTGCTCACCATCGCCGCCTTGCGCTCCTCGTCAAGATTGACGACGCCGCGCTTCGACAGATGGTCCAGCGCCATCTCGACCATGCCGACCGCGCCTTCAACGATCAGCGTCCGCGCCGCGATGATCGCGCCGGCCTGCTGGCGCTGGAGCATCGCCTGGGCGATCTCGGGGGCGTAGGCGAGGTGGGTGATGCGCGCCTCGATGACCTTCACGCCGGCGCTCGACAGCCGCTCCTGGATCTCGCGCTGGAGATGGTCGGAAACCTCGGTGCCGTGGCTGCGCAGCGAGACGCCGCCCGGCTGATGCGCGTCGTAGGCGTAGCTCTGCGCCATCTGGCGCAGCGCCGATTCGCTCTGGATGTGGACGAAATCCACATAGTCGTTGACCTTGAACAGCGCCTCGGCGGTATCCACCACCTGCCAGACGACGACGGCGGCGATCTCGATCGGATTGCCGTCCAGGTCGTTGACCTTCAGCTTGCTCGACTCGAAATTGCGCACCCGCAGCGAGACCGCCTTCTTGCTGAAGAACGGATTGGCCCAGCGCAGGCCCGCATCGTGCGCGGTGCCGACATAGCGGCCGAAGAACTGGAGCACCTTGCTCTCGTTGGGCGCGACGGTGAAGAAGCCGGCCATCATCAGGATCGTCACGCCCATCACGACGCCGGCGACCGCGACCGCCCAGACCGTCTTGTGCTGGATGCTCACGATCAGCCAGGCGCCGTCGGCGATGCCCACGGTCAGCAGCACCAGCAGGGCCGGGATGCCCGACGGGGCGGCATAGGAACGTTCGTTCATCTCGATCTCTCCTCGATAGGTTGGGCGTGTGATATCAAAATGATATCGTCTTGAAAAGAGGGTCCCGTGGCCGCGACATAAAATGTCGCGGCGTGTCGGGGCTGACGCAGCGTCCGGTCCGAAAAATGGCGGAAATAGACGGCTCATTGTCCGGTAAAAGGACTACATTGCTGTCCTAGCGCGGCAGGACGCAGAAGCCGCCGCGCCGCCCGTGGGACGAACGCAAGAGAGGCTTTCGCGCATGACGATTATGCCGCTGTCGCTGGACGACAAGTACGACGTCGAGCGCGGCCGGGTGTTCCTCACCGGCATCCAGGCGCTGGTCCGCCTCCCCCTCATGCAGAAGCGCCTCGACCGCGCGGCGGGCCTGAACACCGCCGGATTCGTGTCGGGCTACCGTGGCTCGCCGCTGGGCGGCCTCGACCAGCAACTGTGGCGCGCTTCCAAGCACCTGAAATCCCACGACATCGTCTTCCAGCCCGGCCTAAACGAAGACCTCGCCGCCACCGCCGTTTGGGGATCGCAGCAGGCCAATCTCTATCCCGGCGCGACGCACGATGGCGTCTTCGGCATGTGGTACGGCAAGGCGCCCGGCGTCGACCGTACCGGCGACGTGTTCAAGCACGCGAACGCGGCCGGCACCTTCGACAAGGGCGGCGTTCTCGCCGTGCTCGGCGACGATCATGCGTGCAAGTCCTCGACGCTGCCCAGCCAGTCCGAGTTCTCGATGCTGGATGCGGAAATCCCCATCCTCAATCCGGCGGGCATTCAGGAGGTGCTCGATTACGGACTCTATGGTTGGGCGATGAGCCGCTTCAGCGGCGCCTGGGTCTCGATGATCGCGCTCGCCGAGAACATGGACGCTTCGGCGACGGTCGATGTCGCGCCGGACCGCGTGCAGATCCGCAATCCGATGGGCTTCGCGCTGCCGCCGGGCGGCCTCTCGATCCGCGTCGAGGACACGCCCGCCGCGCAGGAAGAACGCCTGCGCATCCACAAGAAGGCCGCCGCCGTCGCCTTCGCCCGCGAGAACGTTCTCAACCGCGTCGTGCTCGACAGCCCGATGGCCCGCATCGGTATCGTCGCCAGCGGCAAGTCCTATCTCGATCTGCGCCAGGCTTTCCTCGACATGGGGATCGGCAACCGTGAGATCGCCGGCATGGGCCTTCGGGTCTTCAAGGTCGGGATGCCGTGGCCGCTGGACGACGAGGCGGTCCGCCGCTTCGCCGACGGGCTCGAAATCGTCATCGTCGTGGAAGAGAAGCGCGACTTCATCGAAACGCAGTTCAAGAGCGCGGTCTTCGATCTGCCCGAGCGCCGCCGTCCGCGCGTCATCGGCAAGTACGATCTGGAAGGCAAGCCGCTGTTGCGCCAGACGCTCGACCTCAACGCGGCGCAGATCGCCGTCGCGCTCTCCAAGCTGATCCCGCGCGAGAGCTGGACCCAGCTCATGGAGCGCGATCTTGCCCGCATCGAGGCCAAGACCCGCGCGACGCAGGCGATGAACGCGATCCACGAGCGCGTGCCGTTCTATTGCGCCGGCTGCCCGCACAACACCTCGACCAAGGTGCCCGAGGGCATGCGCGCGCTCGCCGGCATCGGCTGCCACTACATGGTGACGCGCATGCCCGAGCGGCATACGACGCAGTTCACCCAGATGGGCGGCGAGGGCGTGCCGTGGATCGGCGCCGCGCCCTTCACGACGCAGAAGCACATCTTCGCCAACCTCGGCGACGGCACCTATTTCCACTCCGGCGTCCTCGCCATCCGCCAGGCGGTAAGCGCAAGCGCGAACATCACTTACAAGCTGCTCTACAACGACGCCGTCGCAATGACCGGCGGCCAGCCGATCGACGGCGAATTGCCGCTCGACCTGCTGCTGCGCCAGCTTCTCGCCGAAGGGGTCTCGCGCGTCGTTCTCGTCAGCGACGACATCGACAAATATCCGCGCGGCGCCTTCCCGCACGAACTGAAATACCGCCACCGCGACGAGATCGACGCGTTGCAGCGCGAACTCGCCGAGGAAGAAGGCGTCTCGGTCATCGTCTACGACCAGACCTGCGCCGCCGAGAAACGCCGCCGCCGCAAGCGCAAGCTGATGATCGACCCGCCCAAACGCGTCGTCATCAATGAAGGGGTGTGTGAGGGGTGTGGGGATTGTTCGGTTCAGTCGAATTGCATTGCGGTCGAACCGCTTGAGACGGAATTCGGGCGCAAGCGCACCATCAACCAGTCGAACTGCAACAAGGATTTCAGCTGCGTGAAGGGCTTTTGCCCCTCGTTCGTAACGCTGGAGGGGGCGAGCGTCAGGGCCCGCCCGGTGCCGCGCCTGCCGGATTTCGCGGCCATTCCGCAACCGGAACTGCCCGCCCTTTCCGCGGACACCTTCAATGTCGTGATCACCGGGATCGGCGGCACCGGCGTCACCTCGCTGGGCGCGATCCTGGGCACCGCCGCCCACATGGAGGGCCGCGCCGCCACCGTGCTCGACATGATGGGCCTCGCCCAGAAGGGCGGCGGCGTCTCCTCGTTCGTGCGCGTCGCCGACGCCAGGGTGCGCATCCACGGCCCGCGCGTCGCGACCGCCACCGCCGATCTCATCCTCGGCTGCGACATGGTGGTCGCCGCCAAGCCCGAGACCATCGACGCCGCCGACGACCGCCGCACCCGCGCCGTCGTCAACGCCGATCTGTCGCCGACCGCCGCCTTCGTCACCGACGGGGCGATCGACTACGACACCGCGGCGATGAAGCGCCGCATCCGCGACAACACCGCCGCGATGTCGGAAATCCCGGCCGACGAACTGGCGACCCGCCTGCTCGGCGACACGATCTTCTCCAACATGCTGCTGATGGGCGCGGCCTACCAGATGGGCGCGGTGCCGGTCGGCGAAGAGGCGATGCTGAAGGCGATCGAGCTGAACGGCGCGGAAGTGAAGAAGAACCAGCTCGCCTTCCGCTACGGACGCCTCGCCGCGCACGACCTCGCCGCGACGCTGAAGCTGGCGGGGCTGGAGCGCGACGCCAAGCCCGACATCGCCGTGACGCTGGACGAGATCGCCGCCCGCCGCGCCGCGCACCTCACCGCCTACCAGAACGCCGCGCTCGCGGGGCGCTTCACGGCGCTGGTGGAGAAGGCCCGCGCCGCCGAGGCGAAGGCGAAGCCCGGCAGCGAGGCGTTCTCGATCGCCCTCGCCAAATCCTATGCGAAGCTCCTCGCCTACAAGGACGAGTACGAGGTCGCGCGCCTCTTCACCGACGGCGCGTTCCTGAAGCGCGTGCGCGAGGAGTTCCAGGGCGTGACGAAGATGAAGTTCCATCTCTCGCCGCCCGGCCTCGCCAAGACCGACCCCGCGACCGGACGGCCGCGCAAGATGGTCTTCGGCCCCTGGATGATGACCGCCTATCGCATCTTGGCGCGGATGAAGGGCCTGCGCGGCGGCGCCTTCGACGTCTTCGGCTACACCAAGGAGCGCCGCGTGGAGCGCCGCCTGATCGCCGAGTTCGAAACCCTCGCCGCCGAACTGATCGCCGGGCTGACGCCGGCCAATCTCCGCCTCGCGGCTCAGATCGCGGCCCTGCCGATGGAGATGAAGGGCTACGGCTTCATCAAGGACGCCAATGTCGAAACCGCCAAGGCGAAGGAGAAGGCGCTGCTCGCCCGCTTCCGCGCCGGGCAGACGCAACCCGCCTTGCAGGCGGCCGAGTAACCCGACCGGAAACGCCCCATGTTCGACATGCCCGACTATGACGGACACGAATCCGTCCACTGGTTCCACGACGCCGCGACCGGCTATCGCGGCCTCATCGCCCTGCACGACACGACGCTCGGCCCGGCCTGCGGCGGCACCCGCATGTGGGCCTATGCGAGCGCCGACGCGGCG
Source organism: Alphaproteobacteria bacterium (assembly GCA_046348585.1). Lineage (GTDB taxonomy): Bacteria > Pseudomonadota > Alphaproteobacteria > Micropepsales > Micropepsaceae > JADZAI01. Next base: position 84,168 of record JAXMDZ010000002.1, on the reverse strand, counting down.
CTGACCGACGCGCTGCGCCTGTCGCGGGGCATGTCCTACAAGAACGCGATGGCCGAGCTGCCGCTGGGCGGCGGCAAGTCGGTCATCATCGGCGACGCCCGCACCCAGAAGTCGCCCGCGCTGATGCGCGCCCACGGCCGCGCCGTGGACAGCCTCGCCGGCCGCTACGTCACCGCGATGGATGTCGGCATGACCGAGGCCGACATGGAGACGATCTCGACCGTGACCCGCCATGTCGCGGGCTTCGCGCAGAAAGGAAAGACCGGCGGCGATCCCTCGCCGATGACCGCCTGGGGCGTCTTCTGCGGCATCCGCGCGGCGGCGAAGGCCGGCCTCGGCACGGACGATCTGAAGGGCGTGCGCGTCGCCATCCAGGGCGCGGGCAATGTCGGCTACGAGACCGCCCGGCACCTGAAGGCCGCCGGGGCGGTCCTCACCGTCGCCGACGTGAACGAGGCGAACCTGAAGCGGGCGGTGGAGACGCTGGACGCCAAGGTCGCGCCCACCGAAACCGTCCACGCCGCCGAAGCCGACATTTTCGCGCCCTGCGCCCTCGGCGCGATTCTCGACGACCGCACCATTCCCGAGCTGAAGGCGAAAGTCGTCGCGGGCGGCGCGAACAACCAGCTCGCCGTGCCGTCCGTCCACGGCGCGATGCTGGCGGCGCGCGGCGTCCTCTATGCCCCCGACTACGTCATCAACGGCGGCGGCATCATCCGCGTCTGCGGCCAGATCTACGATTGGAGCGACGAGACGATCCGGGCGAAGACCGAGCGGATCGGCGCGACGCTTTCCGAGATCTTCGCCGCCGCGAAGGCCGAAGGCCGCCCGACGCACGAGATCGCCGACGCCATTGCGCGCGGCCGCATCGCCGCGGCGCGCCGGCCGAAGGCGGCCTGACGCCCGGCGCGGGGATCAGAAATAGCCGCTCGCCCAGGCCCAGATGGCGAGCGCGACCGCGATGAAGGCCGAAAGGCCCAGCAGGAACGCGAAGACCGAGGCGACGAGGGCCATCAGCAGGAGAATGCCGTCACGCTCGGCGAGCGCGAAGCCGAGCAGCGTGACCGCCATGCCGGGCGGGGCGTTGGTGAACGGTCCCGGCATCACGACGACTGCCGAAAGCAGCAGGCAGAAGAGGCCGACGAGCCGCTGGATCGGACCTTCGGTCAGCCACGAGACGCGCGGCTTGGCGAAGATCTCGATCTTCTTCAGCACCGGATAGCCGCGCTCGATAGTCTTCCTGGCGGCGTCGGCCGACATCGAACGCCGCGCCAGCAGGCCCGGCACCCAGGGCCGCTTCATGCCCGCCATCATCTGGAGCGCGAAAAGCACCAGCGGCGCACCCATCACCGAACCGACGCCCGGCAGCGAGATGGCCGAGAGCAGGCCGAAGACGATCATCACGAAGCCGAAGCCGCGCGCGCCCATGGCGTCCACGAACTCGCCGAGCGTCACGCTCTGTCCGGCCTTGCCGTCCAGAAGGTGAAGCATGGCCTCGACGAGCGGTGCGTCTTCGGGCCGCGGTGTGGGCGCCGTATCCGTGCTCAAACGCCCTCGCCGTCCTTGCCTTCGGCGGCGCGTTTGCGGCGCGCCGCGGCGACGAGGTTGAGCGTTTCGACGCCGACCGAGAAGGCGATGGCCGCGTAGATGAAGCCGCGCTCGATGTGATAGTGCACGCCGTCCGCGACCAGCGTCGCGCCGACCAGGATGAGGAAGCTGAGCGCCAGCATCTTCACAGTCGGGTGCCGGTTGACGAACGCCGCCACCGGTTCCGACGCCGCCAGCATCACCGCCATCGAGATGACGACGGCGAGGATCATCACCTCGATCATGCCGGGGGCCATGGCGACCGCGGTCAGCACCGAGTCGAGCGAGAACACGACATCGAGCACGACGATCTGAAGGATGACGGCGGAGAACACGGCCCTTTTGGCCGACACATGCACGGCCTCGTCGCCGCCTTCCATCATGTGATGGATTTCGGTCGTGCCCTTGTAGAGCAGGAAGAAGCCGCCGCCGATCAGGATGAGATCGCGCCACGAGAGGCCGAACATGTGGGCGGCGGCCATTTGCGCCGCCTGCGCCTCGGTGCCGTCGCCGAGCGAAACGCCCGACCAGCCGAGATAGAGGAAGGGCGCTTCCAGCTTCTGCAGCCAGGTGATGAGCATCAGCAGGCCGATGCGCATGAGGAGCGCCAGCGCGAGGCCGGTGCGCCGGGCCGCTTTCTGCTGCTCGGGCGGCAGCTTGCCGGAAACGATCGAGAGGAAGATGACGTTGTCGATGCCGAGGACGATTTCCAGCGCGGTCAGCGACAGAAGGGCGGCCCAGGCGTTTGGGTCGGACAGGAGATCGAGCATGGATGCGAGACTTATCCGCCCGCCGCCGGTTCTATCAAGCCGGATTTGGGCGCGCCGCTCACGAGGCGCGTTTCAGCCCGCGCAGTCCCCTGAGGCCGAAATCCACACTCGCCGCATGGTCGGCCGCCGCCCGGCGCAGATCGGCGAGACGGGCGAATCGCCGCCCGTCGAGCGCATGAAAGCGGGCCGATCCCGAAAAGAAGCGCACGCCGACGGCGTCGCGCACGGCGAGGCCGGCGTCCTCGCCGGCGATCTCGATCAAGACGCAGTCATCCTGTGTCATGGCGGCTCCCGGGGCACGCAGGTGTCGTCGCGCCTGCTTCGTCGCGCCCCTATAGGCGCGCGGTATGAAGGCACCATGACGGCGGGCCTGCGATCGATAGGCCGCGCGTGAATCTATGGTGAAGCTCCGCTTGACCTTGCCCGTCCGCGCCACGACTAAGGAGGCTGTGGGGCGGCGGCCGCCCCCGAAATCGAGTCGGCACGGGCGGAACGGCATGAGCGAGACGATCACCATTGCGCGCCCCGCGCCCCATGTCGCGCTGGTCGAGATGTCCAACCCGCCCTCCAACGCGCTGAGCGACGCGGTGCGCGGTGCGCTGGCGTCGGCGCTGGAGGCGCTGGAGGCCGATCTCGACCTGCGCGCCGTCGTGCTGACCGGCGCGGGGGCCATGTTCTGCGCGGGCGACGATCTGCGCGAGGTCGCGACGCTCAACCACCGCATGAAGGAGCGGCTCGCCGATTTCGCGCGTCTGTTCGCGCGGATCGAGAATTTCCGCGTGCCGGTCATCGCGGCGATCGACGGACCGGCGATGGGCGGCGGACTGGAGCTTGCGCTCTGCTGCGACATCCGCCTCGCCGCGCCGGGCGCGCGCTTCGCCGCCGCCGGGGTCAATGTCGGGCTGATGGCGAGCGTGCGCCGTCTGCCGCGTCTCATCGGCACGGCGCGGGCGAAGGCGATGCTGCTGACCGGCCGCCCGATCGACGCGGAGACGGCGCTCGCCTATGGCCTCGTCACCGAACTCCATCCCGCCGAAACGCTGCGCGCGGCGGCGCTCGATCTCGCCCGCCATATCGCCACCCGCGCGCCGCTCTCGGTCGAGGCGGCCAAGCGCCATGCAGGGCTCGCCTTCGACCTGACGGCGGCGGAGGCCGAGGCGGCCCAGGACGCCGATCTCGACCGCCTGCTCGCCAGCGCCGATCATCACGCCGCGGTGGCCGCCTTCCTCGCCAAGCGCCAGCCGAATTTCACGCGCGGCTGACCGGGCCTGCGGGCGGCGGCTCAGTAATCGAGCTTGTAGCGCGCCCCGACGCTGCTGGAGGCGTCCGGCCCGACATCGGTTTCGGCGGAGATGTTCTCGTCGATCTCGATCTCCAGATGTCCGGTCGTGCCGCCGTTCGGGCCGCCCTGGCGCAGCTCGAAATAAACGCGGTCGGCGAGATAGCTGCCGGCCTTCACCGTCGCCTGGCCGTCCTCGCCGAGATCGACCGACAGCACGTCGAGCCCGAATTGCTGGCGCAGTTCGCCCAGCACGCCGCCGCGAATGTCGCCGCCGCCGGAGAGCGCGGCGATCGAGTTGGCGAGCTCCAGCCCTTCGATGGCGCTGAGGCGCGAAACCGAGCGGCCGAACAGCAGCAGCGCGAAGACCTCGTCCTGCGGCCGGGCGGGCGTCGAGGTCACGGAGATTTCCGGCGCGCTCGCCCGGCCCGAGAGGATCAGCGAGGCGGTGAGATCGGCCTCTTCCTGGGTGGCGACGATCCTGAGGCGCGGTTCGAGCGACGGCCCGCCGTCGAACTCGATGAGGCCTTCGGTCAGCGCGAAGCTGCGCGAGCCGAAGGCCAGCGTGCCGCGCTGAAGCGTCAGCTTGCCCGCGATGCGCGGATCGGCGAGATCGCCGCCGATCTTCAGCGCGCCCTTCCACAGACTGTCGAGGCCGCGCCCGCCGACCTTGGCGGGGCCGGGAATGGCGACATCGACCGCGAGCGCGATGGCGGGCACGGGCGCGCCGTTGCCGCTCTCGGTTTGAGGCGGCGGGGCGGGCGGCGCGTCGGGATCGATCACGTCGACGACGACGAGGTCGGGCGGGCCGCCTTCGGGAATGCCGGCGACGAGATCGGTGACGGTGAGCGTGCCGCCCAGCACCGGACCCGAGGCGCCGGGCGCGAGCTTCAGCGCGCCGTCGATGCGCGCCGAGAGATCGTCGCGCGCCAGCAGGCGCATCGCGGTCAGCGTGACGCCGCCCGAAGCGCGGCCGATCGCGTTGCCGAGCGGCGCGGTGAGGTCGATGGCGAGGCGGCCGCGCGCGCCGTCGGTGGCCGAACCGGTCAGCCGCACCTCGTCGCCCTTCAACGTCGCGTCGAGGTCGAGGTTCTGGAGCCGCGTGCCGAAATCGTCGTTCGCGTAGCGGCCGTTCTGAAGCCCGGCCGTGCCGGTGAGGCGCGGGTCGCTCAGCGTGCCGCCGATGGCGAGGCGGATGTCGGCGTCGCCGTCGAGATCGTGGCCGTCGATGTCGAGCAGCCGCCAGACGGACGCGACCCGTCCGGCCCAGCGGACGGAGCCGCTCAGCGTCGCGGCCGGAGCGGGCGAGGGGAGGCCGCCATCCGCGGCCTTCGCCATCGGGAAGGCGATCTCGGCGTGCGCGTCGGGCAGGCCGCGGGCGCTCGCCACGGCGCTGAGGCTCACGCGGCCGTTGCTCCATGCGCCCTTCAGCGTCACGTCGGCGGGCGGGGCGGCGTTGCCGGCGGCCTCAAGTCCCGCGATGCGGCCGTCGAGCGTCGCCCGTCCCGCGCCGCCGTCCAGCGTCGCCTCGGCGTCGAGGAGGCCCTTGACGGGCGGGCGGGCGAGGATCGCCGTCAGCGCGGCGAGGTCGAGCTTCGTCAGCGTCAGCGCGGTCTTGAGGCCGGCGGGATCTTTGGTGGCGCTGGCGGCGATGCGGCCGGCGGCCTTGCCGTTCCGGGTGAGGCGGGCGTCGAGGCCGTCGACGGCGAGGCCGGAGGCGAAGGCGATGCGGAAGGGCGCGGCGGCGGTGAGGCCCGCGTCGCCAGCGGTGAGCTTCAGCGCGGTGACGCGGGCCTCGCTGAGGCCGGAAAGGGTCGCGTCGATGGCGTAGGCGAGCGTCCGGCCGGCCGCCGGGGCCTTGCCCGAGGCCTTGAGGGCGAGGGCGTCGAGCGGTCCCTTGGCGCTGAGGCTGGCGTCGCCGATGGGGGTGCCGTCATAGCGTCCGCCGCTCAGCGCGGCGTCGAGCGTCAGGTTCGCGCCCGCGCCGGTGCGGGCGGTCAGCGCGGCTTTCAGGCGTCCGGCGGCGTCGACGCCCGCCAGCGCGCCGAGGCGGTCGAGGCGCTCGGTCTCGATCGAGGCGGCGATGTCGTAGCCGCCTGCGACCGGGACGGCGTTCGCCGCGACGGTGGCCGAGACGACGACGCCCTTGGCGTCGACGGCGGCGGCGTCGCCGAAGGCTTCGGTGAGGGAGATGGCGAGGTCGATGGGGGTCGCGCCGTCGCCTTTCACGCTCACCTGACCGGTGCCCTTGGCGTCGAGCGCGCCGTCGAGGGCGAGGGTCGGCCAGAGGAGATCGCGGGCCGCGACGTTCGTGCCCGAGGCGTCGACGACGATGGGAGTCGCCGCCGCGCTGTCAAAGGTGGCGCGGGCCGTCAGCGCGCCCTTGAGGTCGGGGCGAAGGGCCGAGAGGTCGGTGGCGGCGATGTCGGCGGCCGCGCGGACGCGATCGCCCGCCTGCTCGGCCGCCCCGGTCAGCGTCAGCGTGCCGCCGGCGAGCCGCGCGGCCAGTTCGTTCAGCCGCACGCCGTCCGCCGTGAACGCCAGGCGGCCGCTTGCCGATGCGCCGGGCAGCAGCCGCGCCAGCGCCGGGTCGGCGGCGCTCAGCGACGACAGATCGGCCGCCAGCCGCACCTCGGTCGTCTTGTCGTTGCCGTCCTCCAGAAGCTGGAGAGACAGATTGGCCGGCCCCACCAGCCCCGCATCGGCGGGCAGCAGCCGCGCCACATCGGCCAGCGCGACCTTGAAGGTGCAGTCGGGTTCGATTGCGACGGCCGCCAGCGGTCCGGCCTCGGCCGCGATCGCCGCCGCGCCCGTGCAGGACGGCCCGTCGCGGCTTGCGTCCACCGCGACCTCCAGACCGGCGAGCCGCGCGTCGCCCGCCAGCAGCGCCGCGACGTGCGAGTCCCTGGCATGGATGGCGAGCGAGACCGCGCCGAGATCGGCCGTGGTTTCGACCGCGACCGAGGCTTCGCCCGCGACGCCGTCGGTGCGGACCACGGTCAGCTCGGCCTTCCCGTCGCCCGAGGTCAGCGCCGCCTTCGCGGTGAAGGTCGCGCTCAAGGCTTCGCCGAAGGCCGCGGCATCGACCGTAAGATCGCCGGTGAGGCTCGCCAGCGTCACATCGACCGGCAGATCGGGCCAGGCGAAGGGTTCGTCCGGGGCGGCCGGATCGGCGGCATAGACGGGCTGGCGCAGGATGCGCGCGCCACGCACCTCCACCCGGTTCAGGTCCGCCGCGCCGCCGAGCAGACCGAGCGGCGACCATGACAGCGCCACTTCGCGCGCCGTCGCCCAGACGCCTTCGTCGTCGGCGATCTCGACATCGTGCAGCGTCATCTCGGTCCAGCCGCCGTCGATGGACGACGACCTGACGCCCGCATCGGCGAGGATCGTGCGGCCTTCCTCGAACGCCCATTGCCGCGTGCCCGGCCACAACAGCGCGGCCGTCACGAGGACCGCGAGCCCGGCAAGCGCGATGCCGGTCCATTTGAGGACGGCGCGCACGCGGCTGCGGCGGCGCTTCGGCGTCGCGCGGGGGGGAGGGGCAGGGGCCGCCGGTTCGCTCATCAGAACGCCTGTCCGATGGAGACGTAGATCTGCACGCCCGGCTCGCCCTCGCGGGCGTTGAGCGGCGCGGCGATGTCGAGCCGCACCGGGCCGATGGGCGAATAATAGCGCACGCCGACCCCCGCGCCGACGAACCAGTCGCCGTCCTTACCCGGGATCGCGCTTTCGAACGCGCCGCCGCCGTCCACGAACAGCACAGCGCCGAAATCCTCGTCGATCCGCCAGCGCGCCTCGGCGTTGATCTCGATCACCGAAGCGCCGCCGAGCGGCCGGTCGTCGATGTCGATCGGCCCGGCCCGCTTGTAGGAGAAGCCGCGGATCGAACCGCCGCCGCCGGCGAAGAACCGCTTGGGCAACGGCACGTCGTCGCGGGCGTCGCCGACGATGGTCCCCAGCCGCACGCGGCCCGCGAGCACGAAATTCTTCTTCTCGTCGAGCGGCAGATAGGCCGACCCCAGCGCCTCCAGCACCGTGAAGTTCCGCAGATCCCCGTTCCAGCCGACATAGGGGCTGAGGCGCAGCGTCGCGCGGATGCCTTCGGTCGGGTCCAGCAGATCGTTCGCGCCGTCATAGCCGATCTCGCCGCGCAGGCCGATCAGCGCGTAGTCGCCGCCGTCGGTCAGGCCCTCGTCGCGCACGAACTCGACCGAGCCGCCATAGCGCAGGGTGAAGATCTCGGCGAGCCTCGTGTCCAGCGTGCCGACCAGCGCCGCCTGCTCGTAGGCCTGCCCGTCCACGTCCTCGTGCGCGATGGTCAGCGAGGCGTTCAGCGTATGGCCGTCGAACAGCACGTCGTATTCGCGGTAGCCGACATCGAGGCTCTGCGTCAGGCTGCCGAGCGTCAGCGCGGCGCGCAGCCGTTCGGCGTCGCCGAAGATGTTGCGATGTTCCCAGGCCGCCTCGATGGCGAAGCCGTCCGACATCGACCATTTGATCGCGCCGCTGACCGTGCGCGGCAGGCGGTCGGCGACGGTGAGCGCGATGCCGCGCGCCGGGGCCTCGCCTTCGGCCGCCGCCCGCGCCTCGTTGAAGAGGCCGCTCGCCATGAGATTGTCCTCGGCCTTGCGCAGCAGCGCGGGCGTCAGCCGCTCGCCGGCTTCGAGCTTCGACAGGCGGACGATGCGGGCGGCCGGAACGGCGTCGCTGCCCGTGGGCGTCACCGCGCCGACCGTCACCTCCGGCCCCGCGGCGATGGTCAGCGTCACGTCCACCTTGACCGCGGCGCGGTCCAGCACCGCCCGGCGCTCGACCACGGCCGCGTCGAAATGCCCGTCCGCCCGCAGCGCGGCGAGCAGCCGGTCGCCCGCCCCGACGATGTTGCGGCCGGAGGCGGGCAGGCCCTCGACCACGGTTTCGGGGGCGGCCGAAGGGGCCGCGCCCTGCCAGACGATGCGGAAGACGCCGATCCGGTAGAGCGGCCCCTGGCGCACGACGATGGTCACGCGGGCGGGCGTTCCCGCCGAGATCGCGCCTTCCGCGACCCCGTCATAATAGCCATAGGCCTTCAGCGCCTGGCGGATGCGTTCGAGATCGCGCTCAAGCCGCGATTCCAGCACGCCGATCGAGGGCGCGCCCGCCGCCTTCTTCTTCAGGAGGTCGAGATCGCCCCTGATCCGCTCGGCGAGGTCGGCGTCCTCCGGCGGCGTCAGCGCCACCTCATAGGCGAGCGTGTCGGCGGCGGGCGGGGCCTCCGCGGCGCGGGCCGGCGCGCGCGCGGTCAGCGCCGCCAGCCCGATCAGGATGCAGGCCCATCTCCGCATGCCGAGCCGTCAGACGATCCGTGCGGCGGCTGCGCCGGCGGCGGACGCGACGGCCGTGGCGCAGGCGCCCCAGGCGATGTCGATCACGGCGAGTCTCCAGGTGAACGCACTGAGTGTGGCGAGATTGGTGAGGTCGTAGGTCGCATAGGCCAGCGCCCCAAGCGCCGCGCCTTGTAGGGCGGTCCAGCCGATTCCCAAAGCCGCATTCGGCAGCACGACGAAATGGAGCGTGCCGGCGAGGTAGACAAGATAGAACAGCACGGCGGCGTCCCAACGCGGCGGCTGGACCATGATCTGGCCGATCGTGCCCGTATAGAGGTCGCGGCTGGCCCAGCCGAGCCAGAGCGCGTCCAGCAGGACGAAGGCGAGGGCCGTGCCCCCGATCGCCGCCGCCTTCTGCGCGAAGCTCAGCGCCGGCACGATGGTCAGTCCGATTTCCGCATCCGCCATGGAAGGCCCCCTTCGAGGATCGGCCGCCGGACGATCGATGGCCTCGATCAAAGACCCGCGGCGCGCACGCGGCAAGAGCGCCGCACCCTCAGCTACGTCGCCGCGGGGGCCGCGGACGCGCTCACGCCCCGTCGTGGGGCTTTTGCGCCGGGCCGTCCTCGTCCTCGCCGGCGGGACGGCCGGGAATGGCGTAGCCGCCTTTCAGCCAGCGGTTCAGGTCGATGTCGGCGCAGCGGGCCGAACAGAACGGCCTGAACTTCTCGGTCTGCGGCTTGCCGCAGATCGCGCAGCCGCGCGGTTCGGCGCTCATTTCGCGGGCAGGGCGCTGACCGGGCGCGGCGCTTCCACCGCGACGTCGAAACGGTCGCGCGGCCAGCCCTCGCGCGCCTCGATGCGGAAGCGGCTGCCGATCCGCTCGCGCAGGCGCTGAAGCACGACCGGCTGCTCGCTGATCCAGCGGGCGATTTCGGCATGGGCGGCGCAATTGACCGTGCGGCCGGGATTGAGCCGCGCCTCGGCCTCGATGCGGCGCAGGAACTCGTTGGCGACGGTGGCGGCGGTCTTCACCCGGCCGCCCGCCAGCACGCCGCGCGCCGGTTCGGTCAGGAACTTGACGATGGGATCGCGCACGCGCTTGCGCGTCATCTCGACCAGGCCGAACTCCGACATCGGCGAGATCTGGGTCGGCACCCGGTCGCGCCCCAGGCTCATCGCCAGCGTCTGCAGCACGCGCGCGACGTTCTCCGGGTCGCCCTGATGGATGAAGTCGATCACCACTAGCCCGCCGATGGCCCGCAGGCGCAATTGCCGCCCGATCTCGGCGGCGGCGTCCTGGTTGATGCGGAAGCTGGTTTCCTCCAGCCCCGAGGAAGCGGTGAAGCTGCCCGAGTTGACGTCGATGGCGGTCAGCGCCTCGGTCGTCTCGATGGTGATCCAGCCGCCGCACGAGAGCGGCACGCGCGGCTGGAGCAGCGCCTCGATTTCTTCCTCGACGCCGGCCCGCTCGAACATGTCCGGCCCGTCGTGAAGCTCCAGCTTGGAAAGGACTTCGGGCATCGCCTCGGCGGCGTAGGCGCGCGCCTCGTCGAGCGCGCCGGCGTCGTCGAGCAGCACCCGGTCGGTGTCCGCGCCGACGCAGTCGCGCAGCGCCCGGGCGATCGGATCGAGGTCGCAATAGACGGTGGCCGGAACCCGCGCGCCGCGCGCCTTTTCCTCGATCTCGGCCCAGGCGAGGGCGAGCCGTTCGGCGTCCTCGCGCAGCTCCGCCTCGCCCGCCCCGATCGCCACGGTGCGCACGATATAGCCCGCCCCCGACTGGCAGCCGGGCTGGCCGTCGAACGCGCCGACGATGGCGCCGAGGCGCTCGCGCTCGGCCTCGTCCTCGATCCGCCGCGACATCGCGACGCCCTTCTGGTTGGGCACTAGGATCAGCAGGCGGCCGGGGATGGTGACATTGGCCGACAGCCGCGCGCCCTTGTCGCCGATGGGGTCCTTGATGATCTGGACGAGGATCGCCTCGCCCTCGCGCACGCAATTGGTGATCGGCGGCAGGCCTTCGCCGAAGCCCGGCAGGTCGGCGAGGCAGCGCGCCTCCTTCGCCCCCAGGAACCCGGCGCGGTCGAGGCCGATGTCCACGAACGCGGCCTGCATCGCGGGCAGCACGCGCTGCACGCGGCCGAGCACGATGTTGCTCAGCACCGAATGACCGGCCCGGCCTTCCCCTTCGGGCAGGCCGGCGGTCCGTTCGATATAGAGCTCCTCCAGCCTGCCGTCGCAGACGACGGCGACCCGGGTCTCCCCGGGGCCGACATTGATCAGAACGTCGTTCGCCATGCGAACACGACTCGAATGTTACGTTGCTTCCGTTACGTCACAGCTTACAGAGCCGGGACGGAAACCCAAGCCTGAAATCAGTGCGACAGATTCGGCCAGCGGCAGGCCGACAATCGCCGTGTAGGAGCCGCTCACCGCCGGGATGAAGGCGGCCGCCCGGCCCTGGATCGCGTAGCCGCCGGCCTTGCCGACGCCTTCGCCGCAGGCCGCATAGGCTTCGATCTCGGCGGCGGTCAGCCGCTTGACCGAAACGCGCGCCGAAACGATGCGCCAGCGCGGCTTGCCGCCCGGAAACTGCGCGGCGATCGCGGTGTGGACGAGGTGCCGCCGCCCGGAGAGCAGATCGAGGCAGGCCTTCACCTCGGCCGCGTCGGCGGCCTTCGGCAGGATGCGCCGCCCGGCCGCCACCACCGTGTCGGCGGCCAGCACCAGGCAGTCGCCTGGCTGCGTCGCGGCGACGGCGGCGGCCTTTTCCAGCGCCACGCGCTTGGCGTAGGCGCGCGGCAATTCGCCCTTCAGCGGGGTTTCGTCGATGTCGGCGGGCAGGATGGCGTCGGGCGCGATTCCGGCCGACGCCAGCAGGGCGACGCGCCGCGGACTGGCGCTCGCCAGGATCAGGCGCAGGCCCGCTCCGCTCACTTGAAGCGGAAGATGATGCGGCCCTTGGTGAGATCGTAGGGCGTCATGGCGACCAGCACCTTGTCGCCGGCCAGCACGCGGATGCGGTTCTTGCGCATCTTGCCGGCCGTGTGGGCGATCAGGATGTGATCGTTCTCCAGCTGCACGCGGAAGGTCGCGTTGGGCAGCAGTTCCAGGACGGTGCCCGGAAATTCGAGCAGTTCTTCTTTCGCCATTCCTCACCGGGGGCAGTAGTCGGTAGCCCTGCCGCCGCGCGGCAGGCGGGGCGGAATGACAGGAAAAGGCCGCAAGATCAAGCTATCCGGGGGGCGGCCCGGCTCAGGCCGCGAACCGCGCCTTGATCTTCTTCATCAATCCGTCCCGGACGGCGCGGTAGGCGTCGAGCCGCTGTTCGCGGCTGCCCTCGTGGGCGGTCGGGTCCATGGTCGGCCAGTATTCGGCCTCCACCGCCATCACCCGGGTGAACTCCAGCGCCTTGTGATGGGCCTCCGGCGACAGCGAGACGATCAGGTCGAACGAGGAATCGTCGAGCTGGGCGAAGGTCTTGGGCTTGTAGCCCTCGATGTCGATGCCGATCTCCGACAGCGCCTCGACGGCCAGCGGATCGAGTTCTCCGGCCTTCACCCCGGCGCAGTCGACGAAGGCGTGCTTGCCGTAGAGATGGCGCATGATCGCCGCCGCCATCGGCGAGCGCACGGCGTTGAAGGTGCAGGCGAAGAGCATCGCATCCGGCAGGTCTTCGCCGTTCGGGCCTTTCATGGCCGCCCGGAATCGTCCCGCGCGTGCAGGGCGCAGATCAGCGTGAAGAGCCGCCTCGCAGTGTCGAAATCCAGCTCGATCTTGTCCTTCAGCCGCTGCTGCAGCACCTCCGAGCCTTCGTTGTGCAGGCCCCGGCGGCCCATGTCGATCGCCTCGATCTGCGAGGGCGGGGCGGTCTTGATGGCCGAGTAGTAGCTGTCGCAGACGAAGAAATAGTCCTTCACGATCCGCCGGAACGGGGTGAGCGACAGGATGAACTTGCCGTGCGGCTTGCGGTCCTCGGTCATCACGTCGAAGGCGAGGCGGCCGTCCTCCAGCGCGAGGCGCAGCACGTAAGGCCCGCCCGGCGAGGCGAGCGGGCGGAACGAGTTCTGCTCGATCAGGTCGAAGATCGCGACGCGCCGCTCGTGATCGACGTCGGGGCCGCGGCTCTGGATCGAGGCCTCGTCCAGTTCGATCTCGATCAGGCGGTAGGGATCGCTCATGCCGCCGCGCCCTAACGCCGGTTCAGTCGGATCGTGACCGAGCGCGCATGGGCGGGCAGGCCCTCCGCCTCGGCGAGGGTCGCCGCCGCCGGGCCGATCTCGGCCAGCGCGGCGGCCGAGCACTTCACCGTCGTCGTCCGCTTCATGAAGTCGAGCACGCCGAGGCCGCTGGCGAAGCGGGCGCTGCGCGAGGTCGGCAGGACGTGGTTCGGCCCGGCGACATAGTCGCCGACCGCCTCGGGCGTGTGGCGGCCGAGGAAGATCGCCCCGGCGTTCGAGATCTTGTCGGCGAGCGCCTCGGGGTCGGCGACCGCAAGCTCCAGGTGCTCGGGCGCGATCGAATCGACGAGGGCCGGGGCTTCGGCGAGGTCGCGCACGACGATCATCGCGCCATAGGCCTGCCAGCTCGCCCGCGCCGTCGCCTCGCGCGGCGAACCCTGAAGGGCGCGCTCGACGGCATCGGCGACGGCGTCCGCGAAGGCCGCGTCGTCGGTGATGAGAATGCTCTGCGCGGATTCGTCATGCTCGGCCTGGCTGAGCAGGTCGGCGGCGATCCAGGCCGGGTCGTTCCCGCCGTCCGCCACCACCAGGATTTCCGAAGGCCCGGCGATCATGTCGATGCCGACCTGCCCGAAGACGCGGCGCTTGGCGGCGGCGACATAGGCGTTGCCGGGGCCGGTGATCTTGTCGACCGGGGGGATCGAGGCGGTGCCGTAGGCGAGCGCCGCCACCGCCTGCGCCCCGCCGATGCGGTAGATCTCGGTGACGCCGGCGAGCTTCGCCGCCGCGAATACCAGCGGGTTCAGCTTGCCGTCCGGGGTCGGCACCGCCATGGCGATGCGGCCGACCCCGGCGACGGCGGCCGGGATGGCGTTCATCAGGACCGAACTCGGATACGAGGCCGTGCCGCCCGGCACGTAGATCCCGGCCGCACCGACCGGCGTCCAGCGCGCCCCCAGTTCGACGCCCGCGCTGTCGGTATAGCCGATGGGCTGCGGCAGCTGGCGTTCGTGGAAGGCGCGAATGCGGGCCGCCGCGACGCCGAGCGCCGCCAGCGCCTCGACCGAGGCGCCCGAAGCCGCCGCGTCGATCTCGGCGGCGCTCATGCGCAGCGTCGCGGGCGTCAGCGTCAGGCGGTCCCAGCGCGCGGTATAGTCGACGACCGCCGCGTCGCCCCGCGCCCGCACGTCGGCGATGACCGCCGCGACGGCGGCATCGACGTCCTCCTCCGCCTCGCGCTTGAGGCCGAGCAACGCATCGAAGGCGGCGGCGAATCCGCCGTCGGAAGTGGACAGGCGCAAAGTCATGATCGGCGCGACAATCGCCGGAGAAGGGGGCACGGATCAATGCCCGAATTGGGGCGTATCCGGGTTGCTTCCCCCCCTGATGCTACGCCTTCCCCGGTTCGCGGGCCATGTCGCCGGTCAAGGACCGCCCCGGCCGCCGCCCGTAGAAAGGCCATGCGAACGGTGGGCGGCATCCGCCTGCCGGCGCTGAGGGCGAGGAACGAGACGATGAGAACTCTTGGCATTCTGGCGGGCGTTGCGGCCCTGACGGCGGGCGCGGCGATGGCGGCCAGCTGGGACTCCAACACGCAGAAGATGAACCCGGTCACCGGCGAGGTCGTCGCCTATGACCGCTCCGACTGCACCACGCCGACCCTTCAGGACTACATGGTGTTCGTGGACAAGCCGGGCGTCACCTACAGCTATGTCGGCAGCGCCTTCAACGACAAGGCCTCGTGCATGACCATCGGCACGCGCACCAAGGTCCGCATCTACCAGCACAAGAATTTCGGCGGCAAAAGCTGGGAGATCAAGAACGAGGACTACGACGCCATCAAGCAGATCGAACTCGGCGGCTGGTGGGACAACACGGTCAGCTCCATCAAGGTCTGGAAGCTCTGACCGCCGCGCTTAACGAAGCGGCAAGCAGGCCCTTGCTAGGCTGAGGTCTCATCAGGAGCTTGGCAGTGGCGATCGGCGGCGACTACGCACAACCGGTGCAGGTCAACGGCTATC
This sequence comes from Alphaproteobacteria bacterium, assembly GCA_046348585.1. Classification (GTDB taxonomy): domain Bacteria; phylum Pseudomonadota; class Alphaproteobacteria; order Micropepsales; family Micropepsaceae; genus JADZAI01. The sequence goes on along the minus strand of JAXMDZ010000002.1, from coordinate 69,018 downwards.
TATGCCGCAACTGCGCCGACGTGGACCTCGCCAAGAAGAATGTCGATCCGGCCCGCCCCGAGGCGGGCCCCTTCGGCATCGACGCGCCCGAGGCTTCGCGGCGTTCCGAGGCGGTCAGGTTCGGCGGCGCGCTGGCGAATATCGGGCCGTCCGCCATGGCGGCCGACCGCCCGCTGACGGCGACCGACCCCTTCCGTCCCGGCGCGACGCTCGACATCAGCGCCTGACCGCCGGGCCTCGGCCCCTAGTCCAGCTGGTGCTCGGGCCGCGCCCTGGCGGCCCAGGGGCCGCTGAGATCGTCGAGATGGACCTCCAGCGCCTCGACAGTCAGCGCGATCTGGCCGCCGCCCGCAAAGGCGAGGGTCAGCACCCCGCCGCCCGCGCCGTCCGGCGCGAAGGTCAGCGCCAGCAGCGACAGCACGATTTCCCTGGCGTCCTGGCGGATTCGCTGGGCTTTCGCCGCGACCACCTCCTCGACGCGCAGCCCGGCCCGCACCCGCTCGCCGCGCCCGCCGGCCCGCCCGGCCTCCCAGCGATAGCGGTTGAGCACCAGCGCGAAGCGCCGGGCGCGGGGCAGGAAGGCCATGTCGCCGACATGCAGCACCGAATCCTGCACCAGCGCCGACAGCGCCTTCAGGTCGTCCTCGTCCTCGGCGGCGAGATGGAGCAGGGCGGTCATGGCTTGGCCGCCGTCGAATCGCCGGCCGGCCCCGAAGGCCCGGCAGGAGCGGCGAAATCCTCGAAATCGCCGCCGGACGCCGCGGCAGGCGGGCGCGCCGGGCGGTCCCCGGCCTCGCTCTGGCCGCGCGCATGCGCCTTGCGGCGGCGCAAATTGGCCTTCAGAGCCTCGGCTTGGCGGCGTTCGCGGTCGCTGGGGGCGGACATGGGGCCTCGAATAGACGGCGGCGCAGAAATGCGCCAGCGCCCTTTGCGCGCCGCGCGGCTTCCTGTATAGCACCCGCCTTCCGGACGGTTGGCTGCCGTAGCTCAGTGGTAGAGCACTCCCTTGGTAAGGGAGAGGTCGTGAGTTCAATCCTCACTGGCAGCACCATCCGCCCTGCCTTCCGGCGCTGTCCCGCCCATTGCGGGCGGGGCCGTTCTGGACAGGAATTGGCGGGCCGCCTATAAGCCCGCCTCCGGCCGCCGCGCCTCACCGGCGCAGCCTGGGCCTGGGTAGCTCAGTTGGTAGAGCAACGGATTGAAAATCCGTGTGTCGGCGGTTCGATTCCGTCCCCAGGCACCACTTCCCCTTCGACCTTCCCGATCCGGCCCTCGCGCGGCGCTCAGTGCAGCCGCATGGCGAAGAAGGCGAGGATGTCGTCCACCGCCTTGCGGGTCGGCTGGCCGGCCTCGTCCACCAGGTGCTGGGTCACCACGCTGTGCGGGTTCTTCATCAGCGCCCCTTCGGCGGCGTATTTGTCCTCGATCACCGTCGGCACGAAGCGGTCGCCGAGCGCCTCGCTGTAGGCCTCGAACCGCGCCGCGCGGCACAGTCTGTCGCCCTCGAAGCGATAGGCGAGGCAGGTGAGATCCTCCGCCTCCATCCGCGCCTTCACCGCCGCCAGCTCGTCCGGCGCGATGTGCAGGCCCGCCGCCTTGCCGATCGGCAGCGAGGGCTGGGCCAGCACCGGGGCCAGCATCGCCGGTTCCAGCATCATCGACAGCGCGAAATTGCCGGTGAAGCACATGCCGATCGCCCCGACGCCCTTGCCGCCCGCTTCCGACAGCGCCAGCCGCGCGAGGCCGCGCAGCCACACGGCGATCGGTCCGGACGAGTTGGCGCGGAAAGCGTGGAACTCGCGGGCGATGCAGCCGCGCGCCAGGACCGGCAGGGCATAGAGCAGCGAATCGACCGGCCGCCCCGGATCGCCGAACAGCACCGGCATATAGACCGTGAAGCCCGCATCCCGCACCCAGCGGGCGAAGCGGGCGACCTCCGGCGAGATCCCCGGCATCTCCGCCATCACGATGACGGCGGGGCCGCTGCCGGCGACGAAGACCGGCTTGCTCTTGCCGTCCAGCGCGATGTCGCGGCGCTCGAAATCGGCGAGGCTGTCGCGCGCCGTCGAATAGGGTTTCTTCTTTTCTGCGGTCATCGCGGCCTCCCCTGCGTCAAGGGGAGCATTCCCGCAATCGGCGCGCGGCGCAAACGGGCAAAAGAAATGGCCGGGAGGGCGGCTCCCGGCCATGAAGTCTGCGGAACCGCGGGAAGGTGATGCAGTTCCTCTCGTCGCCGATAGGTCCGGGTGGGCATGTCAACGACGATGGAGACTTGGTAGTCCCGCCCGCGCCCGGCCGCTTTGATTCAGGTCAAAGGCGGCTCACCACACGCCGGTGTTGGGCATCGACGCCCACGGCTCGGCGGGCGGCAGGGCGGGGCCCTTCTGCAGCAGTTCGATCGAGATGTCGTCGGGCGAACGCACGAACGCCATGCGCCCGTCGCGCGGCGGCCGGTTGATGGTGACGCCGCCGTCCATCAGCCGTTGGCAGGCGGCGTAGATGTCGTCCACGGCGAAGGCGAGGTGGCCGAAATTGCGCCCGCCCGTATAGCCTTTTTCGTCCCAGTTATGCGTCAGCTCGATCTCCGCCTCGGGCGTTTCGGGCGCGGAGAGGAAGATCAGCGAGAAGCGCCCCGCCTCGTTGTCGTAGCGGCGGCGCTCGACGAGGCCGAGCTTGTCGCAGAAGAAATCGAGCGACGCCGCGACGTCGCTGATCCGGATCATCGTGTGCAGATAGCGCATCGTCTCACCCGTTCGCGTCTTCGAAGGCGGAATAGACGAGCGTGCGCAGCTCGCGCCGGATCGGATAGGTGTCCGACGGCAGAAGCTGCGTCAGGAAGATGACCGCCAGATCCTCCTTCGGATCGACCCAGAAATAGGTCGAGGCCGCGCCGCCCCAGGCGAAATCGCCGTTGCTGCCCGGAATCATCGTCGCCGCCACGTCGGTCGTCACCGAGAAGCCGAGGCCGAAGCCGACGCCCGCATACGAGACTTCCGAGAACATCGAGGTCGAGATGTCCTGAAGCGACCGGCCGCCGGGCAGGTGGTTGGCGGTCATCAGCGCCAGCGTCTTGGGGCTGACATAGCGCACGCCGTTCAGCGCCCCGCCGCCGAGCAGCATCTTGGCGAATTGCAGATAGTCGGCGGCGGTCGAAACCAGCCCGCCGCCGCCCGAGATGAGGCTCGGCGGCTTCAGATAGGAACTCTTCGCCGGATCGTCGAACAGCGCCATGCCGCCGCCGGGCCTGGGCTGGTAGTTCGCCGCGAAGCGTGCGTGCTTTTCGGGCGGCACATGGAAATCGGTATCGACCATGCCCAGCGGCTCGAACAGGCGGCGCTTGAGGAAGGCCTCGAACGGCTCGCCCGACAATTTGCCGATGACATAGCCGAGGATGTCGGTCGAAACCGAATAGTTGAAGGCATCGCCCGGCGAGAACTCCAGCGGCAGCCTGGCGAGGCTGGCGACCATCTCGTCCAGCGTGCCGTGCTTCTCGATCTCGCCGATCTTCAGCTTGCGATAGGCGGCGTCGACGTTGGTGCGCTGCTGGAAGCCGTAGGTGAGGCCGGAGGTGTGGCGCAGCAGGTCGACCATCATCATCGGCCGCTTGGTGCGCGTCGTGCGGAAGGTCTCCATGAAGCCGCCGGCATAGACGCCGAGGTCGCGCCATTCGGGGATGACCCGGTGCACCGGCGTGTCGAGCGCCACCTTGCCTTCCTCCACCAGCATCATGAAGGCGATCGAGGTGATCGGCTTGGTCATCGAATAGATGCGGAAGATCGTGTCGTCCTTCAGCGCCGCGCCGCGCTCGACGTCGGCCTGGCCGAGCGGGCTCCAATGGGCGGTCACGCCGCGCCGGTGGACCACCGTGAAGGCGCAGGGCAGGCGGCCGGGGCCGAGATAGCGCTCGGTCAGGAAGCGGTCGATTCGGGCGAGACGGGCGGGATTGAGGCCGGCCTGGGCGGCGGTCGTCATGGGTTTCCTCCGGTGAAGGGCCGATTTCCCCACAGCCGGCGGGCCGAGGCAAGGGGAAGGGGGGCCGCGCCAAGCGACGCATGGACTCCCGCGCCGGGCTGCCTACACTGTTTCTTTACTGTGAGGCGCGAAGGCTGGCCGAGGCTGGCCCCGTCGTCTGCGCGGGGGCCATTTCGACACAAGCGGGTTCACATGAAGGTCAAGTTTGTCGCGGCGACGATTGCTCCGTTGCTGGTCGCCGCGTGCGGCAGTCTGCCCTCGTCGGGGCCTACCGTGTCCGATGTCCGGGGGGGCGCCCAGCAGGACGACGTGTCGCAATACCTCGTGGTCGATATCGACGCGCGCACCATCGAGCAATTGTCGGCCCGCCGCGATTCCGGCCTCTATGACAGCTTCGGCACCGATACCGCCGCGCCGGCGCTGCGCATCGGCGTCGGCGACGTGGTCGCGGTGACGATCTGGGAAGTCGGCCCGGGCGGCCTCTTCTCCGGCGCCTCGCCGTCCTCGGCGGCGGCCGCGGCGGCGGGCGCGGGAACCGCGCAGCCCGGCTCGGCCTCCTCCACAATCCCGCCCCAGGTGGTCGGCAGCGACGGCGCGATCTCGATTCCCTTCGTCGGCCGCGTGCATGTCGCGGGCCTGACCCCGCAGGCGGCGGAAGCGGCGATTCGGGGGGGCCTGGAAGGCAAGGCGATGGAGCCGCAGGTTCTCGTCTCGGTCACCAACAATGTCAGCGGCACCGTCTCGGTGATGGGCGAGGTGACGGGCGGGGCCCGCATTCCGCTCAGCCTGCGCGGCGACCGCATCCTCGACGTGATCGCGGCGGCCGGCGGCATCAAGACGCCGGTCCACGATACGACGATCCAGCTCACCCGCAACGGCCGCACGGCGGCGGTGCCGCTGAAGGCGCTGCTCGACGATCCGCGCGAGAACATCTACGCCCAGCCCGGCGACCTCATCACCGTGTCGCGCGAAACCCGCAAATTCGTGATGCTGGGCGCGGCCGGCGACAACAACGAAGTGCCGTTCGAGGCCGCCTCGCTGAACCTCATCCAGGCGATCGGCAAGTCGCGCGGCCTCATCGACAGCCGCTCGGACGCCGAGGGCGTGTTCGTGTTCCGCTACGAACCGGCCGAAATCGCCCGCGCCCTCGATCCGCGCAGCCCGCTTTCCGAACTGGGCGGCACGGTGCCGGTCGTCTATCGCCTCGATCTCGCCGACCCGCGCGGCTATTTCGCGGCGCAGCGCTTCGCGGTGCTGAACGGCGACGTGATCTACGTCTCCAACGCCCCGCTCAACGAACTGCAGAAGGTGCTCAGCCTGTTCGGCACGCTCACCTCTCCGGTTCTCACCGGCGCCGGCGTCTATAACGCGACCAAGGACTAGCGCCCCTCATGGACGGCGTCCGCGCCGGGCGGGAGCCTGAATGGCTGCCGCTCGGCGGCGGCGCGGTCGCGGGCGGCTGGATCGAACTGCGCTATGCCGCGAGCTTTCTCGCTCCGCCCGTGCGGCCGGTCCTGCGGGTCCGCCGCGCCGGAACGGACGACGAGCGCATCGTCCTGCCGGCCCCGGTCGCGGGGTGCGGGATCTGGCGCGGCCATGTTCCGAAGGGCGCATCGCTCGCCATCGACCCCGGCCCCGGCGTTCCGCCCGAAGGATTCCGCGTGGAGGCGGTGGCGGCGCTGACGCTGGGCACGCGGCTCGCGCTCGGCCTGCGCACCCCCGCCGCGGTCGCGCTCGGCCTTGCGCATCGTCTCGCCGGACGGCGCGAGTCCGCCCGCCGCCGCCTCGCGCCGGTCCTCAACGAAGCGCCGCTTGAGGACTATGAGGGCTGGCGCGCCGCGCGACGCCGCGCGCCCGAGCCGGAGGGGCTCGACCGCCTCGCCCCCGGCCTCGCAGACGGACCGCCGATCGTCTTTCGCGGGGCCGCGCCGGACGATCCCGCCTGGGGCGCGACGCACGAGAGCCTCGCGCGGCAATCCTCATCCGCCTGGCGTTTCGGCCCGGAACACGTCGCCGGGGCGCTCGCCACGGTCGAATTGGAGCCGGGCGATACGCTCGCGCCGGAGGCGGTCGCCGCGCTCGTCGCCGCCTGCGCCGCCGAACCCCGCCCGCGCCTTGTCGCCTTCGACGCCGACGAACCGGCGCCGGGCGGCGGCCGCCGGCCGCTCTTCGCCTGGCCGTGCGCGCCCGGCCACTGGCCTCATCGCGCCCTGGCGGGCGGGCCGGGGCCGGACGCCTATCTGCCGCGCGTGCTGCTCCATCGCGCCCGGCCGCTCGCCGCGCGCCCGCCCGCCGCCGCGCCCGCCGCGCCGGAGGTCTGGCCCGCGGTCGATATCGTCATCCCGACCCGCAACCGCGCCGATCTGCTCGACCGCTGCCTCGCCAGCGTTCTGGAGCGCACCGCCTACGAACGGCTGAAGGTGATCGTCGCCGACAACGACAGCGACGAACCGGCGGCCCGGCAGGCGCTGGCGCGCGCCGCCCGCGATCCGCGTGTCGCCGTGACGCCCGCCCCCGGTCCCTTCAACTACGCAGCGATCTGCAACCGCGCCGCCGCTTTGGGGAGCGGCGAAGTGATTGTCTTCCTCAACAACGACGTCGAGACGCTGACGCCGGACTGGCTGACCGTCCTCGTCCGCGAGGCGATGTCGCCCGGCACCGGCGCGGTGGGCGCGAAGCTGCTCTACCCCGATGACGGAGTGCAGCACGCGGGCGTGGTGCTCGGCCTCAACGGCGCGGCCGGGCACCTCTATCGCGGCGCTCCGGCCGAAGCGCGCGGCCTCGGCGACGCGCTTCTCCGCCGCCGCGCGGTCGCCGCCGTGACGGGGGCTTGCCTCGCGGTGCGGCGTTCGCTGCTCGAGGCGGCCGGCGGCTTCGACGCCGACGCCTTCGCGGTCGAGTTCAACGACATCGACCTTTGCCTGCGCCTCGCCGCCGCGGGCCACGGGGCGGTCTGGACGCCGGATGCCCTGCTCAGCCACCGCGAATCGGCGAGCCGCGGGCGGCCCGGCCCCGGCGGCGGCCGCCATGGCGATCAGCGCGCGCGCTTTCTCGCCCGCTGGGGCGATTTCGCCGTCAACGATCCCTTCTTCCACCCGGCGTTTTCGCTGGCCTGCGAAGCGCCCCGCCTCGCCTGAGGGCGCTCAGAACGACTGGCGGTAATGCTCGATCGCCGTATCGACATCGTCGAACAGCGTCAGCTTGCCGTCCTTCAGGATCGCGCCCCGGTCGCACAGCGTCTTGATCGCCCCGATGCCGTGCGAGACCAGCATCAGACCGCTGCGCTGACGCCGCTCCATCAGCGCCTGGGTGCAGCGCGCGATGAAGCGCTCGTCGCCGACCGCCGTCACCTCGTCGATCAGATAGAAGTCGAACTCGATCGCCATCGACATGCCGAAAGCGAGCCGCGACTGCATGCCGGACGAATAGGTCGAAACCGGCGCGTCGATATAGGCGCCAAGCTCGGCGAACTCGACCACGAAGTCGGTCACGTAGCGCGGACTGACGCCGTAGATATTGGCGACGAAGGTCAGGTTCTCGCGCCCCGTCATGCCGGGATGGAACCCGGCGTTGAAGGCGAGCGGCCACGACAGCGAAGCCCCGCGATAGATGCGCCCCCGGTCGGGCAGTTCCGTTCCGGCGATGATCCGCATCAGGGTCGATTTGCCCGCCCCGTTGAGGCCGAGAATGCCGTAGGCGTGGCGCGTATCGAAGACCGCCGAAACGTCGTCCAGAACCTTCTTGCGCACGCGATTGGCGCGATAGGTCTTGTTGACGTTGATCAGGCGGATCATGGCGCGCGCGTCACGCGAACCGGTTGCGCAGGAAGGCGACCAGACCCGTCATACCGGCCCACGCGAAGAACGGCCCGGCGATGCCGGCGAGCGCATACCAGAAGCGCGGCGGCCCGGTCGGCTCCTGCGGCAGCGAGGCTTCGACGAAGGTGTTCACATAGACCCGCTGCCGCTCCGCCGACAGGCGGGCCGATTCCAGCGCCGCCACGGCGGCCGCGTAGCGCCGCTCGGCGACCTGGTTGTCGAGCTCCAGCGCGTCGAACTTGGTCATCGTGGCGGAAAGATCGTCGGACCCTTCCGGCCCCGCCATCTCGTCGGTGATCTGGGCGATCTGGGCATCGAGCGCCGCGACCCTGGCGCGCAGCGGCTTCAGTTGCGGCGCATTGGCCGACAGCCCCGCGCTCTGCGTCTCCAGCTGGCTCTCGGCCTGCGCGCGCTGCGTGCGCAGCACCGCCAGCACCTCGTTGAGCCCCTTGGCGGCTGCGTTGGGATCGAGCGTGCCTTCGGCGTTGCGCAGCGCCTGCAATTTGCCGCGCGTTTCCTTCAGCCGCGCCTCGGCGCGGGCGAGTTCCGCCTCGGTATCGGCCAGCAGGTCGCCGGAGGCGCGCGACGACATCGCGTTCGCCATGTTCTCGCTGTGCTGCGTGATCGCCTTGGCGATCGCCAGCGCGTCTTCGGGCGTGAAGGCCCGCACCGTCACGGTGACGAGGCCCGAGCCGGCTTCGACGCCGACCTTCACATGGTGCTGCCAGAAGCGCACCAGCTCCTCGACCGGCGCATCCGGATCGAAGGCGGAGAGGAAATCGACGCCGTCGCGCGAGAACATCTGGCGCAGGTTCAGTTCCTTGTCGATCTGCTCGACGAGGGCGCGGCTCTTGATGAAATTGGTGACGACCAGCGTGTCCTGCACCGCCGACAGCGGCGACATGCTCGACACCGCCCCCAGCGAGGCCATCTGCTCCAGCGACGAGCGTTCGCCGCTGCGCACCGCGAATCGCACCTCGGTCGAATAGAGGCCGGCGGCGATCAGCGTGAAATAGAGCGTCGACAGCGCGGCCGGCAGGACGAAGACGAGCAGGAAGCTCACCCGCACGAAGACGCTCATCCAGCCGCCGCCCTCGCCCGCGACCGTGCCGCGCGGGCGCAGGATCGCCGGCAGCGACGAGACGGGCAGGGATTCGTCGCGGGCGAGGCGCGCCGCGCGCCGCATCAGCGCCGCCGCCGCCGTTCCCTTGCGCAGGACGATGTCGCGGGCGTCGGGCCGCTCGCCGGTATCGCCGTCAATGGATGCCATCAGGCGAGCATGACCTTTCTCAGCGGCGCGGCGGCGAAGCGCGGCGCATGCGACGCAGCAAGATTACCGCTTGGCAGGACTCCCGCCAAGCTTGACGACGATGAATCCTCCCGTGCGCCGATGGCCGAATTGGGGCGGCAATCCGGCGAAGACCGACATCAGACGAGACCGGCGAGGCCGTGCGCCGCATACATCGCCGCCGCGTCGCGCACCATGTCGGCGGCGCTGCGCGGATAGGCGGTCGTCGCCGTCATCGCATGGACCTCGCCCGGCGTCGCGGCGAGCCGGGCGAGCAGGGCGGCGAGCGCGCCTTCCTCGCCGCGCGCGACGGTGAAGCCGCTGCGCCCCGGCTCGACGAATTCCGAAAGCCCCTGCACGTCGGAGACGACGACCGGCGTGTGGGTGGCGAGCGCCTGAAGCAGGATCAGCGGGCTGTTCTCGTACCAGGTGGAGGGAATGACCAGCAGGTCGAGTTCGGCCAGCACGGCGGCGAGCCGTTCCGGCATGAACGTGCCCTCGAACGAAACCTTCTGCCCAGCCGCCAGCGCGCGCAGCCGCGCCGCATAGGCCGCGTCCTGCTTCTCGTCGCCCCAGATGCGCAGCGAGAGCTGGGGCGAGCCCGCCCGCCGCAGCGCGCCGAGCAGCAGATCGACGCCCTTGTGCGGCGCGAGCTGGCCGATGTAGCCGAGCCTCAAGGCCTTCGGATCGGCGGGCGGCGGTTTCGGCGCGCGGTCGATGTCGATGCCGAAATGGCTGAGCCTCAACGGCGCGGGAAAGCCGTTCGCGGCATAGGCGTCGCGCAGGAAGCTGCTCGGGGCGATCGCCTCGCGGTATCCGGCGAGCGCCGCGCGCAGCGCCGCCGGGCGGCGCACGATGTCGGCGGGGCGCAGCGTTCCGACCCGGAGGCCCGGCGAAACCCGGCCCGCCAGCGCCAGCAGATGCGCCGCCGCCGGGCGGATCGCCGGACGGGCGAGCAGGCGCGAGGCGGCGCTCGCCCCCGCCTGTCCGCCGGCCGCCTTCAGGTGACAGGCGATGCAATTGGCGCGCGAGGTGCTCGGCCCCGCGCACAAGCCGCCCCCGGCGCTCTCCAGCCGGTTGGTGAGGCAGAAGCCGAAGAAATCGGTGAGCGTGGCGAAGAGAGGAATCTCCAGCGCCCGCGCCGCGTCGATCAGCGCGGTCGTGTGGTTGATGAGATGGCAGACATGGACCGCATCGGGCCGCAGGAACCGCAGGATGCGCTCATGCACCCAGCGCATAAGCGGCTGCGCATAGGTCTCGGCGACGCTCGCATGCGGCACGGCGTTCTTGTCGATGCTCAGCACCGGCACGCCCTGCCAGTCATAGGACTCGACCAGACGGGTCTGGCGCGGCTCGCCCTGGAAGGTCGCGCTGACCACGGTCACTTCGTGGCCCATGGCGATGAGGCCCTTGGCGAGCGTCAGCGTGTAGGCCTCGGTGCCGTAATAGTGGCGCGGGAAGAAGCAATGGACGAAGAGCGCGATCTTCACCGTGCGGCCTCCCGCACGGCATCGAGAAGATGGCGCTCGACCGCATCGACATAGGCCCCGAAGGCCGATGGGCGCGGATGGGCGCGCGCCGTCCGCACCGGCTCCGGCGCGCGGGCGAGCCACGTCAAGATCGCCGCCAGCGCGTCCGCGTCGCCGGGCGGGAAAAGCGCGCCGGTGCGGCCGGGGGTTATCTCGGCGGCGAGGCCGGGCACATCGGAGGCGACGGCGTAGCGCCCGGCCTCCAGCGCGTTGAGCAAGGTCAGCGGCCGGTTCTCGTCCCACAGCGACGGCAGCACGACGATATCCGCCTCGCTCAGCAGCGCGCCGAAGGCGGCGTTGGCGGCGGGTGGGCGCATCTCGATGCGCGGATCGGCGGCGGCGCGGCGCGCGATGTCATCGGCATAGGCGGCGTCCGGTCCCAGCGGTCCGGCGAGGATCGCCCGCAGCGGCAGATCGGCGGGCAGCCGCGCCAGCGCGTCGAGAAAGACATGCGCGCCCTTGTGGCGGGCGAGCGTGCCGAAGAAGGCGGCGACCGGAACCGGCCCCATGTCGCGCGCCGGAATATCGAGCGGCGGCGCGCCGTGCGGCTCAAGGAACAGCCGCTCGGGGCGCGCGCCCGCGGCGAGCAGCATGGCGCGGATGCGTACCGATCCGGCGAGCAGGCGCGCCGCGCTGCGCAGCGCGCGGGCCGATGCTTCGCGCCGCGCCCAGGCCGCCGCCGCGCGTTCCTGCCTGCCGTCCAGTCCCGGCGTCAGGCGCGACAGGATCCCGCGCAGCGCGATGGCGGGCGAGCGGCGCGCCCGCGCCTCCTCCAGCGCCTCGGCGTGGGCGAGGCAATTGCCGCCCTCCGCATCCGGCCCGGCGCAGGGGCGTCCGTCCTCATAGCCGCCGATCGCCTGCGGGCAGGCGAGATGGAAATCGGTCGCCGTCATGACCGTGGGCGCGAGCGCCGCCAGCGCCGGGGCGGCGGCAAGCCCCCATTGGCGCAGATGGAAGACATGGATCGCCTCCGGCGCGAAGCGGCGTAAACCCTCGATCAGGGCTGTCTCGGCCTTCGGATTGGCGAACTCGTCGGTCAGCCGCGCGGCGAGCGCCAGGCGGTGCGGACGCGCCGTGGCGATGAAGGTGACGGCGACGCCTTCGACGCTCTCCTCGCGCGGCGGCGCGCCGGCGGGCCGGAGCGGGTCGGCGGCGAAGACGCGCACCTGGTGGCCGCGCGCGGCGAGCGCCTGCATCGTCCGCAGGCAGAGGATTTCGGTGCCGGTCTCGAAGTGCGGCGGAAACTGGTGGACGATGGCGGCGATGCGCATGGACGCTCAGGCCGCGAAGACGAGGGCGGGCGGGAATCCGGCCATCGGATCGACGGCCTCGCCCAGCAGATCGGCGTAGAGCGCGTCATAGGCGGCAACCATCGCCTTCACGTCATAGGCGGCGCGGGCGCGCACGGCGTTCTCGGCGCCGAGCGCCGCGATGCGCGCCGGATCGTCGAGCAGCGCGACGATCCGCGCCGCCGTCGCCGCATTGTCGCCGCCGAGCGTATCGTCCGAGCCGAGGATATCGGGCAGCGCCCCGACCTTGTTGCCCGCGACGGCGAGGCCCATGCTCATGGCGAAGGGCGTCACCTGGCCGAAACTCTCCTGCCAGACCGGCGCGACGAAGATTCGAAAGCGGCGATAGAGGCCGGGCAGATTGGCATAGGGCACGGGGCCGGTGAAATGGAACTGCCCGCGCAGGCCGGCCGCCCGCGTCCGCCGGACGAAGGCTCCGAACAGCGAGCCGCCGCCGATCACGATGGCCCGCGTCCGCGGCCGCGCCTTGCAGGCCTCGATCAGCACATCGATCGAATCGGCGCGCAGCTTGTCGGGTTCGAGGCGATAGACCATGCCGATCGAGCGCATCGCGTCGGCGTCGAAGGCGGGCGGCGGGCCGAAGCGGTCGAGGTCGATGCCGGGATGAATGGTTCGCGCCGCCGCGATGTCCGGCCCAAAGGTCCGGCGCACATAGTCCGATACGAAAACGGTTTCGGCGATCGCCGGATGGCGCAGCGGCTCGACCGGCGTGTTGACGTTGAGCACCACGCGCGCGCCGCATTCGGCGGCGGCCGCCAGCATGGTCTCGTACCAGGGGCGGTCGACATCGCCCCAGTAATGGATGTGGACGATCTGCGGCGCGAAGCGGGCGAAGGCGGCGCGCGCCGCATCGAGGCTCGCCTTGTGCGGCAGCACCTCGATCGGCACGCCCTCGTGACGGCCGGATTGCGGCAGCGCCGAGGTGAGGATGCGCATGTCGTAGCGCGCGCCGAGCGCGCCGCAGATATCGTAGATGAGCTGCGTCGAGCCGCCGACGAAGACGTTGGGAATGACGTGGAGCAGGCGCGGGCGCACGCTCCGCGCGGCGGCAAGGTTCGCGCGATAGACGACCGGCTTGGCGATCAGCAGCGCCGCCAGTCCCCGTCCGAGCGCACCCAAGTAGCGTCCGGGCGCGAAACGCGCCTCCCAGCGTCCGCCGGTCTCGTTCCAGCGCGGCACGAGGCTCGACTCGTAGCAGACGTTCAGGAATCCGGGCAGCGCCCGCAGCTTGCGCAGCCGCCGCCAGACGAGCCGCAACGCCGTTACCGCCTTGCGGGGCAGGGCCCGCCAGCCCGTCGCCGGCGCGGCGCCGCGCGTCGGCGAGCTCATTGCCGGTGATCCATCGTCCCGGCGGCGAGCAGCGCGAGGATCGTCCACAGCACGCTCAGCGCCGCGAACAGCTTGCCCGCCGTCCACAGCGGACGCGGCTCCACCTCTTCGGAGGCGAGGGTCGGCGGGTCGAACACGGTAAGATAGAGATGCCAGCGCTCGACCTCGGCCTGGGTGCGCAGCAGCGTCAGTTCGGAACGCGAGAAGGATTTTTCGGCGAACGACCGCTTCAGCTCCAGCTCGTCGAAGCGCGAGATGAGGACCGGCATCCCCTCGGTTCCGGCGTTCGAGACGAGATCGGCCTCCAGCGCCGCGATCTGGTCGTCGAGCGCCGCGAGCCGCGCCCGCAGCGCCCGCACCTGCGGCGCGGAAGGCGACAGCGAGGTGAGCGCGGTCTGCAACTGGGCCGAGACGGCGGCGCGCTGGGCGCGCAATTCGTAGATCAGATCGACCGCCTGCGATCCCGCCTCGTTGGGGTCGAGCAGCCCGGCCTCGCGCCGGAACGCCTCCAGCTCGCGCCGCGCCGCCTCCAGCGCCTCGGCGGCGCGCTCGCGGTCCTGCTCGGCGACGCGCAAGGCGTCGCGCCGCGACTGGTCGAGCAGCAGATTCAGCATCTGCTCGCTCTCCTGCATGATCGCCTGGTTCAGCATCAGCGCCTCGTCGGGCGAATAGGCCCGCACCTTCAGCGTCACGACGCCCGCGATCGGATCGACGCTGGCGCTCGCCTTGCCTTCCCAATAGGCCGCGACCTCGTCGGCGTCGGCCTCCGTGTCCAGCCGCGAGAGCCAGTCGATGTCGGGATTGGCGTAGATCGCCGCGATGTCCACCGTGCCGCGCAGCCGCTCGATCAGCGCCCGGCTCGGCACGAAGCGCACCAGGATGCTGCTTTCCTGATTGACGTTGATCGCCGACACGGCGGCGACGATGCCCCCGAGCCCGCCCGCACCGGGCCGGTTGACGTCGCCGCGCACCACGAATTGCGACTGCGCCTCGTAGAGCGGCGAGGCGAGGAGCAGCAGATAGAGGAACGTCGCCAGCACCGGCGCGACGACGAAGGCGGCGAAGGTGATCCACAGGCTCCGGATGAACGGCCGCCAGGCGTCGACCGGCTCGGGCAGCTGGACGTGATCGGGCCGCCGGGCCTGAAGGCTCCGGCCGTCCGAGGGCCGCATCAGGTCCCGGACGTGGTTCATCGCGGCGCGCCCGCTCTCAGGCGGCGATGAGGCTCAGACGGCGGCAAGCAAGCCCTCGATCCGCTCGATATGCTCAGGCCACCTCATCGCATGCGCCTCGGCCCCGTTCAATCGCGCAGGCGTCCCGTTCCGGCACGCGCCCGCAACCGCCGCCGCCCAGGCCTCCGCGTCGTCCGGCGGCAGCAATTGCGCCCGCCCGCTCCACAGCGCCCGATAGACCGGATTGTCCGCCACGATCGCCGGCGTGCCGCAGGCGAGCGCCTCGGCGACCGGCAGGCCATAACCTTCCGCGAACGAGGGCGAGAGCAGCGCCTCCGCGCCCTGCATCAACAGCGCCAGCGCCGCCGTCGTCAGCTGCGGCGCTTCCAGCACCAGCCGCCGCAGCGGCCCCGGCGCATCGAGCGCCGCGCCGATCTCCCCGCAGAGCCAGCCCCGCCGCCCGGCGATCACCAGCCGGGGCGCATCCTCGCCCATCGCGGCGGCGAGGCGTCGCCAGACCTCCAGCAGCAATGCGTGATTCTTGCGCGGCTCGATCGTGCCGCAGACGATGAAATAGGGCCGTCCCGCGCGGCGCGGCGCACCGGACGGCCGGAACGCCGCCTCGGTCGGCAGCGCCACGGCATGGATTGGCGGCGCCTCCACACCCTGCAGCTTCAGAAATTCGCGCAGTTCCTCCGCCACCGGCTCGCAGGGCGTCAGCAGCGCGCGCCCGATGCGCGCGGCGGTCAGCAGGCGTCGGCGATGCAACTCGTCCTCGCCGGGCCGGAAGAAGGCGGGAAAGGCGAGCGGCAGCAGATCGTAGATCGCAAAGACCGCCGCCACGTCGCGGCGGCGCGCGAGCCAGTCGAACCGTTCCGCGCGCTCCAGCCGGAAGAAGCTCGCATGGAGATAACGCGCGCGCTGAGGCAGAGCGCGCTCTGGCGTCCGCCACGCGGCCCGCGCGAGCCCCGGCGCGAGGCCGGCGATCCCGCCGAGCGGCAAACGGCTGCGGCGCGGCGCGGGCGGCCGCTGCCCGGTCTCGACGAAATCCAGCACGGCCCCAGCTTCCCGCGCCGCGTCCTCCGCCGTGCTCTCCTCGCCCCAGTGCCGGACGGCGGCCTCGGCGATCGCCCGGCGAGCGGCGGCGCTGGCGAGACGCGGCCCGGCCGGCGTCAGGATCACCCCGCCGCCCGCCATGCCGAGCCGCCGGGCATAGCCCAGCTCCATGCGCTCCACGCCCGTCGGCCGCGCGAAGCGCAGCCCGGTCAGCAGGCGCGAGATGTCGACCGC
The DNA here is from genome assembly GCA_046348585.1 of Alphaproteobacteria bacterium. GTDB lineage: Bacteria > Pseudomonadota > Alphaproteobacteria > Micropepsales > Micropepsaceae > JADZAI01. Next base: position 53,310 of record JAXMDZ010000002.1, on the reverse strand, counting down.
GATGGGCGCCGCCGGGGCCACGCCGCTCAGCTTCCGTCCTGCACGGCGGCGAGGGCGTCGGCGACCGCGTCGTAGATGTCGAGATCGCGGCCGATCAGGTCGCGCACCGTCTCCTCGCGGCGCAGCGCCGCGGCGAGCTGCATCGGCGGCCGTGCCGCGACCCGCCCGAGCAGGCGCGGTTCGGTCTCGCAGACCGCCGCGACCAACGTGACGAATTCCTCGGCCCGCGCCTCGATGCCGACCGCATCGAAATAGGAGAGCGTGTCGAGCGCCTGCGCCACCGCGTCGCGGTCCAGAGCATCGTCGCGGTGGATCAGCGTCAGCTGCTTGGTCAACGGATCGCGCAGCGCGGCGCGCGAGCGCTCGTCCAGACCGCTCAGCGCGGCGGCCAGGCGGCGCGGCGCATCCGGATCGGCGGCGGCCCGCGGCGGCATCACCAGCGAGAACAGAAGCTCGGCCGGATCGGCCAGCATCGCCGTCAGGCGATAGCCCTTGTTGCGCAGGAACGGCTCGATCGCCCTGAACTGCACCGGCCCGCCGACGAACAGCGAGGTCGTGAAGCGCAGATCGATGCAGGCCTTGCGCGTTTCGTGCGGAATCTGGTCGGCGTCGGGATAGGCCATGTGGAAGGCCGCCGCGAACGCCGCCGTGCAGCACGACTGCGCCGAGCCCCGGCTGTCGAAGGTGAAGAGCTTGGCCTCGACATAGGCGCGCGGCCCGCGCCGCACATAGATCAGCAGCCCGGTATCCTCGTCGTAGAGCCGCACGTCGCGGGCGCTGGCGAGGCCGGGCAGCGCCGCCTCGTGCAGCTCGAACCCGCACAGTCCGGTGTCGTGCAGCCCGGAATCGACCATGTTGGAATGGACGAGGCTCGGCGCGATCGTCGCGCGCTTCTGGTCGGCGACCGCCACGATGCGCGGCTCGCGCGAGGGGTTGTCGGGCAGCAGCCAGCCCGACAGATAGTCGCCGCGATCCTCGTCGATGTTGAACTGCATCGCCTAGCCCAGCTTCTGCCGCGCGGCGGCGACCGCGAGAACGAAAAGCCCCCACAGCAGCAGCGCCGCGGCGAACAGGGCGAGCGCATTGCCGAGAACGCGCGGCCCCGATGCGCCTTCGGGAAGATAGGGCGGCGCGAACACTGCGAGGTAGTTCGCCTGCCGCTCCGATTCCAGCCGCGAGCGCTCCAGCCCGTCCAGCGCCGTGCTGTAGAGCATCGAGGACAGCCGCCGCTCGGTCTCGGCTTCCTCGAAGCGGGCGATGTAGTTGGCCGCCGCGTCGGCGTCGCCGGCGGCGTCGGTCAGCGTCGCCTTGGCCTTGGCGATCTCGGCGTCCAGCGCGGCGATGCGCTTGCGCAGGTTGCGCACCTGCGGCGCGTCGTCGGCGAGGCTTTCGGAGTAGATCCGCAGCTGCATGTCCAGCTCGACCCGGGCCGAAACCAGCTGGAGCAGCAATTCCAGCGCCCCCTTGGCTTCGGCGACCGGATCGATCAGGCCGGTGTCGGCCCGCATCGTGCGCATCGCCGCCTCGGCCGTCAGGTAGCGGTGCTCGGCGCGGGCGACGAGATCCTCGGCGGCGGCCAGGCGGTCGCGGCGGCCGCGCTCGGCCAGCCGGTTGACCAGCGCCTCGCACTGGCGGAGCGCCCGTTCGGCGATGGCGAGCGCGTCTTCGGGCGTGAAGGCGGAAACGTCCAGCACGATCAGCCCGGTGTTGATGTCGATCGCCGCCGTGACCGAGGAGCGCCAGTAGCGCTGAAGCTCCTCCGCCGAGGCGTCGGCGGGCAGGCGGTGCAGCCAGTCCGGATCGCCGGCGCGGAAACGGCTGCGCAGCCAGCCGTCGCCGTCGAGCGCCTGCACGATGTCGGCGCTCTTGAGGAAATTGGCGACGATGAAGGGCTCGTTGGAGCGCGTGCCGACGATCGCGCCGAGCGCCAGGCTGGCGATCTGCGAGGCGCGCGCCCCGGCCGCCATGCCGTCGGGCGCGCGCGTCTTCTTCGCGCCCTTGTCGGCGCCGCTTTCGGCCCGCCGGTCGGCGCTGGGCGAGGGCAGACCCTCCATCGCGCCGGTCGCCAGATAGGCCTCGACCAGCGGCCGGTCGGAGGCGCTGCGCACCGCGAACCGCGCTTCGGCGGTATAGACCGGCGCGGCGATCAGCTCGCCGTAGAGAAGGAAGGCCGCGGCCGGCAGCGCCACGAGGGCCACGAAGCTGCGGCGCATGAAGCGGCCCCAGTCGAAGCCGAGAAAGCGTTCGCGCACGGTCGGCGCAGGGGTGCGCTGCAACAGCGCGCGCCGGGTCAGCGACCCGGTCTCGGCCGGGACGCTGCGTTGAGGCCTGAACAAACCCAATCCGCCGGGCTTCCCGTCGGTCATGCGGTCTTCGAGCTCCGGCAGGCGAAGGGCGGCGTCCGGCTCATGGAGTCCAGATGCCGCGCGGCGGCTTCGCGGTCAACCGCCAACCGCCCCGGTTCGGCCTGAGCCAACACGCCGCAGGCCCGGCTTTGTTGGCCTTGGCGGGGGCATGGCGTAGTGTCCGCAGCGTTCGGGTGGGCCGGATTGGGGCGGACAGGCATCGATGACGTCATCTCGGCGAGTGGCTTGGTCTGAAGGCATGTTCCTCAGGCCGCAGCATTTCCAGCAGCAGGAACGCTTTCTGGAAAGCGTGCTGGAGCGCCGGGCGATGCCGCTGCGTCCCCATGCCTGGGGAATCACCCATCTGGCGGTGAACGAGGATCTGCTGGCGGTCGGCAAGTTCGGGCTGCTGGGCGTCACCGCCGTCATGCCGGACGGCACCGTCGTCAACGCCCCCGCCGACGCCGAACTGCCGCCGCCCATCGACATTCCGCCCGACACGCGCGGCGCCGTCGTCTATCTGACGCTGCCGCCGCGCCAGCCGGGGGCGCAGGAATTCGCGCGCGCCGCCACGCTCACCGGCGCGGTGCGCTACGCGGTCGCCGAGCACGAGGCGATCGACAATTTCTCCGCCGGGCGCAGCGCCGAGGCGATCGAGACGGCGCAGCCCAATCTGCGCCTCGGCATCGCCGCCGAACAGACCGACGGGCGCGTGCTGCTCAGCCTCGCGCGCATCCTGGAACGGCGCGACCAGCTCGTCGTGCTCGACCGCACGCATATCCCCTCGTCGCTGACGCTCGAAGCGCATCCGGCGCTCGCCGGGATCGTCGAGGACATCGGCGGCCGCGCGGCGGCCCGCGCCGACGAACTCGCCAAGCGCGCGGTCGCCAAGATCGAGGCCGGCACCGAGACGCTGACCAGCTTCCTCATGCTCCAGGCGCTGAACCGCTGGACGCCGTTCTTCCGGCACCTGCGCACCTGCACCGGCCATCATCCCGAAACGCTCTACGCGACGCTGCTTCAGGTGGCGGGCGAGATGGCGACCTTCAGCACCGCGGCCCGCCGCCCGCCGGTCTTTCCCGATTACGACCATCTCGACCTGCGCCGCTGCTTCGCGCCGGTGATCGACTTCCTGATCAACGCCTTCTCGATCCAGTTCTCGCAGGCCGCCGTGCAGCTCGATCTCGAGATGCCGCAGCCGGGGGCCTATATCTGCCCGATCCGCGACCGCAACCTGTTCCGCACCGCGACCATCTTCATCGCCGTCTCCGCCCGCCGCCCGCCCAAGGAGATCGCGGACCGCTTTCCCTCGCAGATCAAGATCGGCTCTGTCACGCAGATGCGCGAGCTGGTCCGCGCCGCGGTCGGCGGCATCGCCATCCGGCACGTCACCACGCTGCCGCCGCAGATGCCGGCCTTCCACGAACTGACCTATTTCCAGCTCGACCAGAGCGGACCGGAATGGCGCGACATCGCCTCCGCCGCGCCGGCGATGGGCTTCGCCGTGGCGGGCGACTGGCCCGAACTCAAGATCGAAGCCTGGGCCGTGAAGAGGGTGGGCGGATGAGCAGCGACGGCGGCGACAAGGGACGCGAGCGCACCATCGTCGTGCGGCAGTCGCCGCTGTCGCAGATCCGCCGCGCCCAGTCCCAGCCGCCGCAGGCGCCGGCCGAAGCGCCGCTTTCGCCGGACGTCACCGCCTTCGGTCCCGCGCCCGCGCCCCAGGCGGCGGCCGACGCGCCGCTGCTCGCCCAGCCTCCCGTCCCGCCGCAGGAACTGACGCCGGACTTCGAGCCGGACACGGCGCTGCCGCCGCTCAGCGTGCGCAATCCGCTCGTCTGGCTCGCCTCGCGCATTCTGGTGCGTCTCGCCGGCATGCGCACCGGCCAGATGCCGGTCACCACGCCCCAGTTCCACGCCGAAATGGTCGAGGCGATCGCCGCCTACAAGGACGCCATCGTCGATATCGGCTACGACGCCGAAACCGTCGATCACGCCACCTACGCCGTCGCCGCCACGGTCGACGACGTGATGCAGAACATCCCGCAGGTCCAGGGTTTCGAGTGGGCGCGCCGCTCGATGGTGGTGCAGACCTTCAACGAGAATATCGGCGGCGACCGCTTCTGGGCGACGGTCGACGAATTGCTGCGCCGGCCCTCTGGCCGCGACGAGCTGATCGAGCTCTTTCACGCCTGCGTCGCCGCCGGCTTCCTCGGCAAATACCGTCTCACCGGGCGGCAGGATCGTGGCCTTTCCGACCGCATGGCGGCGATGCACGCCGAACTGGCGCGGACCATCCCGAAGACCGGCGAGCCGCTGGTGCCGCACTGGAAGGGCGTCGTCGCCCCGGTCAAGCGGATCGGCCTCGTCGGGCCGCTGCTCGCCTTCGCGGCGCTGTGCGCCTGCCTGCTGCTGGGGGCCTACGCCTTCTTTCTCTTCTCGCTCTCCGACCGCACCACCGATCTCGGCGGCCGTCTGGCGGAGCTTCACGATCCGGCCGCGCCGCTGGTCATCGAGCGCAACACGCCGCCGCCGGTGGTGCAGCCGCCGGTCGTCACCTCCTCGCGGCTCCAGCGCATCCGCTCGGCGCTCGCCGACGAGATCACGGCGGGCACCGTCGCGGTCGAGCCGATCGGCCCGCGCATCCGCATCACCACCCGCATCGGCGGCCTGTTCAAGCCGGGCTCCGACCAGCTCAACCCCGACCATGTGCCGTTCATCGCGGCGATCGCGAAATCGCTCGATCCGGAAGTCTGCCGCATCCAGATCGTCGGCCACACCGACGCCGACAAACTGTCGAGCACGCTGAAATTCCCCGACAACCAGGCGCTGTCCGAGGCGCGGGCCGCCTCCGCCGCGCGCGAACTCTCAAAAGGGCTGAAGGACGGCTCGCGGATCGACACCGAAGGGCGCGGCGCCAACGAGCCTCTGGTGAAGGAGACCGACGCCACCGCCAAGGCCCAGAACCGGCGCATCGAAATCTTCGTGCCGCTGCGCGAAGGCGAGTAGGGCGATCATGACCTCTCTGATCGAAAGCCTTCTGGGCAGGTTCGCCATCGGCTCGGCCGCCGTGATCCTGATCGGCGTGCTGATCTGGTATGCCGGGCCGCTGCTGGAGCTGGGCGGCTACGCGCCGCTCGAATCGGAATGGATCCGCCTCGCGCTGATCGGCGCGGTGGTCCTCGTCTTCGCGCTGGTGATGCTGGTCTCGTGGCTGCGTGCCCGCCGCCGCAGCGCCGCCCTGCAGGAAGGCCTCACCTCCGCCGAGCAGGGCGCGAAGGAGGCCGAGGTTCTCTCGCGCCGCCTCGCCGACGCGCTCGCGACTCTGCGCCGGATGGGGGCCAAGTCCCGCAAATCCGATTATCTCTACGCCCGCCCCTGGTACATGATCATCGGCCCGCCGGGGGCCGGCAAGACGACCGCGCTCGTCAATTCCGGCATCAAGTTCCTGATCTCCGACGACGGCGCCGCACAGTCGCTCCAGGGCGTCGGCGGCACCCGCAATTGCGACTGGTGGTTCACCGACGACGCCATCCTGGTCGACACCGCCGGCCGCTACACCACCCAGGACTCCGACGCCGAACGCGACCGCAAGGCTTGGCTCTCCTTCCTCGCGCTGCTCCGCCGCAACCGCCCGGCCCAGCCGCTCAACGGCGTGATGGTGGCGTTCGGCTTCGACACGCTGATGAACGCGACCGGCGAGGAGCTGAAACGCCACGCCGGCATCGTCCGCCGCCGCCTGAACGAACTCTACAAGGAGCTCGGCGTCCGCCTGCCGGTCTATGTCTGGCTGACCAAGGCCGACCAGGTGCCCGGCTTCGTCGAGTTCTTCGACGACCTCTCCGCCGACGGCCGCCGCGAGGTGCTGGGCGCGACCTGGAAATGGGACGGCGCAAGGCCGCTCCAGGTCGAGGCCCTGCTCGAAGAGTTCGACCTCGCCATCAAGGCGCTCAGCGAGCGCACCCCGGCCCGCCTGCAAAGCGAGGCCGACTCCCAACGCCGCAGCAAAGTGCTCGGCTTCCCGGTGCAGATGGCCGAGGCGCGGGCCCGGCTCGCAACCTTCTTCGGCGCGATGTTCGAGCCGAACCCGCTGGAGCCGACGCCGGTCTTCCGCGGCTTCTACCTCACCAGCGGCACCCAGACCGGCGCGGCGATCGACCGCCTGCTCGGCATCATGTCGCCGGCCCGCATCGCCGCGCCGCGCCGCGGCCGCGCCAATGTCGGGCGCGCCTATTTCCTTCAGCGCCTGCTGCAGGACGTGATGTTCCCAGAGGCCGGCCTCGTCGCCGCCGACCCCAAGGTCCGGGCGCGGCGGCGCATGGCTCTGGTGGCGGGGCTGGTGACGTTCGGCGCGCTGACCGCCGGGATGCTGGCGCTCTGGTTCCTCGCCTATCAGCGCAACAGCGGCCTGCAGGACGATCTCGCCGCCGCGGTCGATCCCTATGTCGAGGCGCGCGGCAAGTCGGGCATCGACCTCGGCCGCGTCAAGGTCGACGACCAGGCGCTCGGCGACATCGTCGCCCCGCTCGACCTGCTGCGCGCGCTGCCCGGCGGCTACGCGGCGTCCGCGGCCGAAGGCGGGGCGCTCGGCGATCTCGGCCTCGGCCAGACTCATGCGCTCAACGCCTCGGCGGTTTCGGCCTATCGCCAGGGCCTCTACCGGATGCTGCTGCCGCGCCTCATCCTTCAGGCCGAGGGGGCCGTCGTCGCCGAGCAGGAAGGCGACTGGCGCAAGCTCTACGAGGCGCTGCGAGTCTATCTCCAGATCGGTGCGACGCCGGACGGCGTGACGGCTTCGGGCCTGCGCGATCCGGCAGGGGTGCGCTCGTGGTATGTCCGGCGCTGGGCGGAGAAGGACTTCCCCGGCGACGAGAACAAGGCGCTGCGCGACCGCCTCACCCAGCATCTCGACGCGCTGCTGGAAGACCCCGTCGGACTGCTCGACGCGGTCGCGCGCATCGAATCGCACACCCAGGGCTCCGACCGGAAGGACCCGGCGGTCGATTGGGATCTCATCAAGTCGACCCAGGAAACGCTCGCCGGCCGCTCGCTCGAAGACCGCGCGCTGACCGCGATGGAGGCCGAGGCCGCCGGCAATCCCGACTGGGTGCTGCGCGATCAGATGCTCGCCGTGCAGCAGAAGGCCTTCGTCACCGACCTCGCCGCGGTGACGGTGCCCTTCCTCTATACGCGCGCCGGCTACGAGACGATCTACGTCAAGTTCGCCAACGACATCCTCGCCCGCATCCAGGACGAGCAATGGGTGCTGGGCGAGGCGGGCAAGCAGGTGGCGGTCGAGGCGCAGGCCCCGGTCCTCAAGCGCGAACTCGCCGCGACCTACGCCAACGCCTATATCGACCATTGGATCGAGGTGCTGCGCGGCGTCGCGCCGCTGCCGCTGAAGGGCGTCGGCGACGCCGTCGAACTGACGCGCAAGCCGCAGCCGATCTCCACCTTCCTCGCCGCCGTGGTGAAGGAGACGAGCCTCGTGCCGCCCGAGCAGCAGGCCGGGGCTGAGGGTCAGGCCGGCGTCATCGTCACCAAGCGTTTCGGCGAACTGGCGCTCTACATGAACGGCGTCGGCGACGCGCCGGGCGAGGTGAAGCGCCTCGAGAACGCGCTCGAAAACCTCCGCAACGCCATGCAGGGCGGCGGAGGAGGCGGAGGCGGAGGCGGAGGCGGGGGAGGTGGCGGCGGCGGCGGTGGCGGCGGCGACGCGCTCGCCCAGGCCGTCGCGGAACTCGCGGCCGCCGTGCAGTCGATGCCGGGCGATGCCGGGGCGATCGGCGCGGGCCTCACCGACTCGGCGGGCGACACCGCGGCCGATCAGGCGCGCAACGCGCTCTCCACGGCCTACAAGGACGAGATTCTGCCGGTCTGCCGCGCCGCGACGAAGTTCTATCCCTTCGCATCCGGCGGCGCCGACATTCCGGTCACCGAGTTCCAGCGCATCTTCGGCCCCGGCGGCGTGCTGACCGCCTTCATCGACAACCGCCTCGCGCCTTATGTCGACACCAGCGGCAAGACGTGGAAGCCCAAGGCCGGCGATCCGGTCGCCCAGACGCTCTCGTCCGCCTCGGTTGCCGCGCTTCAGCTCGCGCGCAACATTTCCGGCGCGATGTTCCTGTCGCCCTACGGCGTCGGCGCGCTCGGCTTCCGCATGCAGGTGCAGGTGGTCTCGATCGGCCCCGACGTCGCCTCGGCGAAGCTCTCGCTCGGCGGCCTTCAAAGCGCCGACCTCGCCGCCCAGGGCGCGACCGCCAGTCTTGAGTGGATTCCCGGCCCCGGCATGGATACCGCCTCGCTGGTCATCGCGCCGCGCGATCCCTCGCTTGCGCCCATCACCGTCCAGCCGCCGAACGGCATCTGGTCGATCTTCCGCCTGCTCGACGCCGGCAAGTGCCAGCCCTGCACCTCGAAGACGCGCAACTACACGTTCGGCGAGGGCGGACTGTCGATCACGCTCGCCTTCACCGTGCCGGGCAGCCCGCCCAGCGGCGAGGCCTTCGACAAGACCAAGCTGTGGAAGTTCAAGTGCCCGATGGCTTTGTAGGCGAAGCCGCCATCGCCGCTTTCGTTTTCGGCAAGATGCCCGCGCATGGCGATTTCGTCAGCCGCGGCCTCGACGACGACACGATCGAGGCGGGCGATGCGGCGGTCGCGGCGGCGGTCGATCTGGCGGCGCTGCGCTGGGATTTCGCGTGGGACGACGTCTATGTCGAAACCCCGGTCTGGCGCTTCCTCGCCTCGCCCGGATCGCTGGGCCGCGAATGGCTGGCCGGGATCTTTCTCGCCTCCGTCGATGCGGTCGGCCGCCAGTTTCCGATGCTCGCCGGATTTTCCGCGCCGACCCTGGCGCTGCTCGCCCGCCCGGACGTGACCGCTTCGGCGCTCGACGAGGCTGAGGCGATCGCCCGCTCCGCGCTGCTCGAAGCCCGGCCGGTGGACGACATTCACGGCCGCCTTGCCGAAACCGCCGACCGGTTGTTCGCACCGGCGGCGGCGGGGCGGGGCGATCCGGTCGCGGTCTTCGCGGGCGACATGCTGCGTCATCTGGAATCGCCGCCCTGGCGCGCGCAATCGCTGTGGTGGGTGGCGGGCGGCGGCGAGGACCAGAGATTGCAGATCGACGGGGCGCTGACCGGCGAGGCGCTGGCGCCGCTCTTCCGCCGCGCGCCGCAGGAAACGGCGGCTGGGGAGTTCGAGGACGGCGCGGCGGCGTCCCCTGCGACGCTTGCGCCCGGCGACGGCGGAACCGATGCTGATACACTGTCCGGCGGCGCGGCCGTGCCGGATGCGCCGCCGGCCGGCGAGTCGCCCGGAGGGGCGGACGGCGAAGCGTCGGGCGAAGCGCCAGGCGAGTGAGGCGGTATGAGGAACCTGAAGTTTCGCACCACGCATGAAACCCATCCGGGGCTGCGGCGGCGCGAGAACGAAGACTCCGTCGTGATTCATCAGGGCGGCCATCTGTGGGCGGTCGCCGACGGCATGGGCGGCCATCTCCACGGCCGCTTCGCCAGCGATACCGTGACGCGCGGCCTCTCCTACGTCACCACGACCGGCGTCTTCGCCGACGACGTGTCCGAGGTGCAGCGCGCGGTCAACGCCGCCAACCGCATCGTTTACGACCGCGCCACCATGCAGGGCGTGACCATCGGCACCACGCTCGCCGCGCTCTACACCGACGGCGTGCAGGCCGTCGTCTTCTGGGTCGGCGACAGCCGCGTCTATCGCTTTCGCGACGGCGCCCTTGAGCAGTTGACCCGCGACCACACCCAGGTCCGCCATCTGCTCGACACCCGCCAGATCACCGGCGAGGAGGCGCGCAACCATCCGATGGGCCATGTCCTCACCCGCGCCATCGGGGTCGATCCGATCGTCCGCATCGACATGCGGGCGATCGACGTGGAGCCGGACGACATCTTCCTTCTGTGCAGCGACGGCCTGACGGCCTGCGCCGAGGAAGGCGACATCGTCGCGGCGCTGCGCGACGCGGGGGGCCTGCGCGCCTGCACCCAGCTGCTCGATCTCTGTCTGGAACGCGGCGCGCCCGACAATGTCAGCATCATCTCGGTCATCTGCGACGAGGTTACGGCCGTCGAGGATGCGCCGGTTCCGGCCTGGGGATAGATCGTGAGCGGCGAACCCGACGATCCCGAGGGCGGCAAGCCCGCCGACGACAAGCCGGAAGAAACGACGGTGGTCGTGCCGCTCGGCTCCGGCCATGAGCCAGCGGACGACGACGAGGAGGAACGCACGCGGGTCATGCCGGCGAGGCCGTCAGGGTCCGCCGCGTCGCCGCCGGATGCGGCGGTCTGGGACCGCGCCGCGTCGGCGTCCCCGGCGGACGGCGACCTGCCGCCCGGCACGGTGCTCGGCAATTACCGCGTCGAGCGGCTGATGGGCCGCGGCGGCATGGGGGCGATCTATACCGGCGTCAACATCTACAACGCCGCCGAACGGGTGGCGATCAAGACGATCCTGCCGGACGAGACGGCGGGCGAGCGCTTCGAGAAGCACCTGCTCGACGAATCCAACGCCCTGATGCGGGTCCGGCACGACGCGGTCGTGCCCTATCGCACCTATGGACGGGTGGGCGAGCACGGGGCCTATTATCTGGTGCTGGAGTTCATCGACGGCGAGCCGCTGGACGATTTCTACGCGCGCCGGCCGCTCTCCGAGAAGGAACTGTTCGCGCTGGCGCGCCGCCTCGCCGCGGGGCTTGAGGCGGCGCACGAGGAAGGCCTCGTCCACCGCGACGTCGCGCCCGACAATGTGCTGTTGCCGCAGAGTCAGCTCGAACGGGCGACCCTGATCGATTTCGGCATCGCCAAGATCGGCGAAGCCGACGGCCTTGCGGGCGCGCAGTTCGCGGGCAAGCTCTCCTTCGCCGCGCCCGAACAATTCGTGCCCGGCGCGCGGATCGGCCCGCACACCGACGTCTACAGCCTCGCCCTGGTCCTCGCCGCCGCGGCGCGGGGCAAGTCGATTCCGCTCGGAACCAGCATCGCCTCGGCGCAGGAGGCGCGGCGCGGCGTGCCCGATCTTGCCGGCGTGCCGCCCGCCATCGCCTCGGTGCTAGCCCGGATGCTCGAACCGCACCCATCGGACCGGCCGCAATCCATGCGCGAAGTCCTGGCCCTGCTGGACGAGGCCGAACGCAATCCCCGTCCGGCTGCGCCGCCCCCTTCGCCCGCGCCGAAGCCGGCCGGCAAGGCCGCCGGAATCCGCCGGGGCGAACGCCCGAAGGAAGCGGCCGCCCGGCCGCGCCGGCGGCGGACCGGGCTCGCCTCGGTGCTCGCCGCCCTGTTGCTGGGCGGCGGCGCGACGGCGGCGCTGATGTATTTCGAGGAGGACATCTTCGGCAAACCAGGCGGCAAGCCCAAGGGCGCGCCCACGGCCGCCCCGTCGCCCGCTTCCTCGCCCGCGCCGTCTCCCGCCCCGGCCGCGACGCCCGTGCCTACCCCCGTGCCCACGCCGGTGCCTACGGCGATGCCTACGCCGCCGCCCACACCGGCGCCGACGCCCGTGACGACGCCCGAACCGACCGCCTTCCCCACGCCTCAGCCGTCGCCGACCGCCGCGCCCACGCCGTTCCCGACGACCGTCCCCTCGCCGACGCCCGTCCCGACATCCGGCCCGACGCCGGCTCCGAGCGTCACCCCCACACCGGGCCCAACGCCGTCTCCGACCCCCGCCCCAACGCCGTCTCCGACCCCGGCTCCGACGCCCTTGCCGACGCCCGCGCCCACCCCGACGCCCGCGCCGACCCCGGCCGTCGCACCGCTCGGCGCGGCGGCGATCGAGCGCTTTGCGGCGCTCGACTGCGCGATGATCCGTCTCGACGGTCCCGGCGGCGCGCCGCCCTCCGTCACGGTGCGCGGCGTGTGGGGCGATGGCGCCAAGGTTCAGGCGGCGGCGGAAGCCTCGGCCGCCGAGGCCGGAATTCCCTTCGTGCTGGCCGGCGAGGAGGTCGCGTCGCGCCATTGCGGGCTGCTCGCAGGGCTCGCGCCCTATTATGCCGGGTCGCAGGGACCGGCCATCGCCCGGCCCAAGCCGACCGGGCGGGCCGACCGCAGTTCGGAGGCGGTCCTCACCCTCGACCCCGCCTTCGCGCATTTCTATGTCGTGCTGATCGACGCGGGCGGCGTCGTGCGGCCGCTGCTCGATCTGACCGACCCGGCGGTGCGCGACCGCAGGATCGCCCAGGGCGTTCTCGCCGATGACGGCGGCGGGCATTACCGGCTGACCCTGCCGCCCTATTCGTCCTCGTCCTCGGCGGCCTCGCAGATGCTGGTCGCCATCCTCGCCAGCGACCCGCTGCCCGAAAAGGCGTTCGCCAAGGCGTCGGGCACGGGGCTGAAGGCGTGGATCGCGGCGCTCGCCGATGCGGCGGGCGCGCTCAAGTTCCGCGTCGAGGCGGCCGAATACGTCCAGGCGCCCTGAAGGCTCAGCCGCCGATCAGCACCTTGAGCTCGCCCTTGGCGATCATCCCGCCATGTCCCGCGATGTCGGTGACGCGGGCGGCGGGGAAGCCGGAGATCAGCACCTTCATCGAGCCCTTGGCGATCGGCGCGCCCGGCGGCAGGCACATGCAGATGTCGGTGGCGCGGGCGGCGGGGAACATGGCGATCACCGTCTTGTATTGCTTGACGAGCGAGATCACCCCGGTGCCGCAGACCGGGCAGCCGACGGCGTCGGTCAGGCGCGCGGCAGGGAACATGGCGGTCCGTCCTCCCTCTCCTAAAGATGGCGCGTGAAGGCTTCGCGCAGCTCGTCCTCGATCAGCTCGTCGAGCTTCGCCCCGTCCGATTCCAGCAGCCGCGCATGTTCGCGCTCCAGCTCGTCCCACCAGGCCGCCTTGGACGAGCCGGGGATGATCTTCATCATGCCGCCGCCGGTCTCGCGCTGCTTGATCTTCTGCGGCGACAGCCGCTCGACGATCGAGCGCACCGCCTCGTTCATCGCGGTCAGCAGCCGCTCCTCGTGCCGCCTCACGTCGTCGAACGAGCGCAGCGCCGCCGAGGGGCCGGGCAGGTCGCCCTCGCGCGGCGAAATCAGGCGCTGCATCGCCTCGTCGGCGGAAGCGGCGAATTTCAGCGGATTGTTGTCGGCGAGGCGGATGACGGTGCGCTCCAGCCCCAGCACGGATTTCATCTCGGATTGCCGTTTGAGCAGGTCATACAGTCCGTGGACCAGCACGCGCATGCTGCGGCCCGCTTCCTCAAACCCCTTGGAATCCTCAGCTTTCAGAAATCCCCCCGGCAAAGCCGCCCCCCGCCCAAACCCCGCAACGGCATCGCCGCCGGACGACGCGTAGCGGGCGGGATCGGCGGGTGCGGCCGCGCCAGGCGCATCGCGTCTCGGCGAGGGGATGTCGGGTGCAGCGGCGGCGGGTTCCGGCGATGCCGGCGCGCTCTCCTGCCATGTGCCCCATGAGAAAGCGGGCGCTGCTTCTCCGGCGGTCGCGGCGGGCTGGAAGGCCGTGTCGAGCGGGCTCGCCTCGGTGCGCAACGGCGTGCGGACCTCTTCCTCGGCGACGGGCTCGGGCTTCGATCCGAGATCGTCCCACTTGTTGGCGCCCCAGATGTCGCCGTCGACGGCCGGCGCTTCATCGCGTTCGATCGGCGCCAGATGCGACTCGTCGCCGTCGATCTTCACCGACAGCTCATAGTGCCCGATCGCCACGCGGTCGCCGTCGTTCAGCGGTGCTTCGCGGTTCGCCGTGTCGATTCGCGCGCCGTTGAGGAAAGTCCCGTTCCGGCTCTTGTCGCGCAGCAGAAAGACACCATCTCGGAATCGCACTTCCGCATGGACCGACGAAATCAGCTTCTGCGGATCGGGCAATTGCCAGTCCACATCCGCCGCGCGCCCGATCTGAATCCCTTTGCGGTCCAACACCTGGATGAGGGGGTGGCCGTTGGGGAGGGCGTCCTGGTTTTCTATCTTCAGAGTCAAGCGCATAGGGCGAATTTCGGTTGCGGGCGCACGGCGTTCAAGCCCCCTGCGCGCCGGTGGCGAAGGCGCGTCCACGGTCGAGGAAGGCGGATTTGGTGTCGGCGATGAGGGCCGGCGGCACGCGGACCGCGGCCAGCGTCACCGCCGCCCCGACGATGCGCCCGCAGATGTCCGGGGCGACGGGCGCGGGCTGGGGACACTCGGCCGCCGCGATCGAGCCGCCCGACAGGAAGACCGCCAGCGCCAGCAGCGCCTCGGGCGTCGCGTATTCGGCGTTGCCGGCCGCCTCGAAGGCGACCCGCCTCCGATCGTCGCTGGGGTCCTCCAGCCACGCCCCCACGGCCGAATAGGCCGCCATGTCGGCCGGGCGCAGCCTGGCCGACCGCGCGGTTCGCCCGACGCAGTCGCGGCCCCAGGCGATCGCCGCCCGGCGCGGCAGCGCGGCGGCGAGGAAGGCGAGCGCATCGTCCTGCGCGCCCTCGGCCCGCAGCCGGTCGAAGAAGACCTCAGGCGCTTCGTCCTCGATCAGCGCGGCCGCGCCCCGCTCGCTCAACTTGACGAAGTCGGCGACCTGACCGGCCAGAGACCATTGTACGGCGTCCCACATCATGGCTATTCCCGTCAGTTGATCATCACGCCGCCGCCCTTGAGGACCAGAACGCCCTGGCCCTCGACGACGGTCGCCGGCGATTTCAGAGAGGCGGACCCCTGAGCGTCCAGCGTGATCTGCGGCGCGCTGATGGTGACGCCGGATTGATCGATGCGGATCGAACTGGCGCCGACGGTCAGGACGATGCTCTGCATCGCCTCGGTGGACTGCTTGCCGGCGGCGATTTTCACGGTGTGATTGCCGGCCGTCAGTTCGAGCGTGTCGTCGCCGCTCGACAGCTTCGTGAGGCGGTTGCCGCTCTGGACCGTGCGCGTCTCGTCGTTCTTGATCGTCGTCTTGAGGTTGTTGAGGATTTCGACCGTCTGGTCCTTCTGGGCGTGGATGTAGATCTCCTCGCTGCCCGCCTTGTCCTCGAAACGGATCTCGTTGAAGCCGCCGCCGCCCTTGGTGGAGTTGGTCTTGATGGTCGATTTCGATTTCTCGCCGGGCAGCGAGTAGGGCAGGGGATTGTGTCCGTTATAGACGCAGCCCGTGACGATCGGCCGGTCGGGATTGCCGTCGATGAACTCGACGATTACCTCCTGGCCGATGCGCGGCGTGAACAATCCGCCCCATGACGAGCCCGCCAGGCTCTGCCCGACGCGGATCCAGCACGAACTCTTCTCGTCCCGCGTGCCGTGCGTGTCCCAGTGGAAGGAAACCTTGATGCGCCCGTACTTGTCGGTCTCGATTTCCTCGCCGCCGCGGCCGGTGACGATGGCGGTCTGCGCGCCGACGATGCGGGGGCGCGGGGTTTCCTGCCGCGGGCGGAAGGGCGTGGCGGCGGGGATCGCCAGGATGTCGACCCGCGGCTCGTCCGAGCCCAGGCCGCCGGAATGGTAGCTGTCGGCCTCGATCCGGTGCCGCGACTCCAGAACCACATAGTCTCCGTTCTCCAGGTCGGAATAATGGTCCTCGAGCGTGAACCTGGCGCCGGCCATCAGCCCGACGGCGTCGCCGGAGGCGGCGACGACATGGCGCAGCGCCCGCTCGGCCTCCAGGCGGAGCCGCGCATAGCGCGCTCCATCGTTCTGCCGGAGGTAGTGGCCCGGATGGTCGAGGAGCTGCGCGGTGTCGCGGTCGTGCTCGGAGACGGCGCTGTGCGAGGCCGACATCGGCGTCGGCTGCTCGAAATTGAAATCGGTGATGGCGATCTCGGCGGGCGCGAGGCCGATATGCGGCGTCCATTCCTCCAGATGCTCGGCGCTCCGGAAGCCGCCCGGCGGATAGAAGGGCAGGCGAGCGCATTCGTGCTCGACCCGGTGGATGGACCTGGCGTCGGCGATCACCAGGCGGTGCGCGTTTTCCTCCATGCGGAAGAAGTAGAAGATGCCTTCCTCCTCCATCAGCCGGCTGAGGAAGGCGAAATCGCTTTCGCGATACTGCACGCAGAAGACGCGCTTGGCGTAGGAGCCGTCGAGCGTGATGTCGCGCCGGTTGAGGCCGCCGCGGTTCAGCACGTCCGAGATGATCTCCGGCACCGTCATGTCCTGGAAGATCCGGCAGTCGGCGTTGCGCGACAGGAACCAGAATTCGGGCCTCAGCGTGAGGCGGTAGAGATGGCCGCCCCGTCCGGTGCCGAGGCGGGTTAGCCCTGCGCAGATGCCGTGGAAGTGCCGGACGACGCCGCCCTCGTTGTGGAAGGCGACGGAGCACTCCTTGCCCAGAATGTCGCGCGGCGTGAGGCTCCCGTCCTCCGCCAGGGCGGTCACCTGATATTCGAACAGCGCGCCGATCCGCTCGAACGTCGTCATCGAAACGAAAACGAGGACATCCTCGCCCAGCGGCGTCGTCAGGCGAGCCGTCCTTGTGTCCTGGGTCAGTGGCATGCAGCGGGCCTCCGGCGCGCAGTCGGCGCGCCGATCATGGAAACATAAAGGCGCGCCCCATGCACCATGCCACGGCGCGGGGGCCTTGAAGGCGGCAGGCCCGCGTGATCGAATCCGCGCGGCGGGCCATGGGGCCGCGGCGGGGGAGGGTGTTGCGATGAGCCTGGACGTCGAAGCGCTGCTGGCGCCCGTCTCCGAGGAGGAGCCGGCCGGACCCGACCTCAGCTATGACCCTGATTTCCGGCGCATTTCCCGCGAGCTCGACGCCGCGCTGGAAAAGGAACGGCCCGGCGACGATCCGAACGTCGGCCCCGCCGCCGAGACCGCGATCGTGCTTCTCGGCCGCGCCAAGGACCTCTGGATCGCCTCGCACGGCTTCTGCTTCGCGCTCATCAGCGGCGATCTGACGCGATGCGCCGGGCTGCTGGAGGTCATGGCCGGCATCGCCGAACGCTTCTGGGAGACCTGTCACCCGGCGCTCGACGAAGGCTCGGACCCGGCCGGCGGCCGCCGCGAGGCCTGCAACCAGATCTCCAGCATCGGCCGCTCGGTGAAGCATCTCGACCGGCTCTATCTGCCGCCGCTGCGCTCCAAGGGACGGATCGCCTTCAAGGACATCGTCGGCGGCGCAGACCCGGCGCACAAGGCGGCGCAGCTTCTTACCCAGATGCCCGAACCGATCCGCCGGGCGATCGACGACAGCGCCGTCGAGGACTGGCAGGCGCTCGCCGATACGCTGGGCGCGATGGCGGCGGCCTCGACCCGGCTCGCCGGGGCCTTCGCCGAGCGCGTTCCGGGGCAGGGCCCGGACCTCGCCGCCTTCGACCAGCTTGTGGCGCGCATGTCGGAGTTCGCGCAGGCCGTCGTCACAAATAAATCACCTCAGGCGGCGGCGGCGGGCGATGGCGGCGCGGCGGCGCCGGAGAGCGGCGGCGAGACCGGCGGACCGGCGCTGACCGGACCGATCCGCTCGCGCGGCCAGGCGCTCGCGCAGCTGGAGGCGGTGCGCGCCTTCTTCGCCGCGACCGAACCCTCCAGCCCCTTGCCGCTGCTGATCGATCGCGCGGTCCGCCTGGCCGGCATGGATTTCATTCAAATCCTCCAGAGCCTCGCGCCGACCGGCGTCGAGGAGGCCTCGAAGGTGCTGGAACCCGCCGCTCCCGAGGCCGCGCCGGAATCGTATTAAGGCCCCTGAAATCCGGCTCCGGACCGGGGCCGGGGTGTCGCATCTGTCGCAGGGGAAGCGCTTGCAGGATCGGCGGCGGCGCGCGATCCTGCCATCCGCATTCCTGCCGGGCGGCCATATGGAGCCGCCCGTGGACCATTGCCAGGGAGACACCAGATGGCCAAGAGCGGCGCCCGGTTCATCAAGGGCAACAGGCCCCCGCGCGTGCATATCGAGTACGAGGTGGAGACCTACGGCTCGCGCGAGAAGATCGAACTGCCGTTCATCACCGGCGTCCTGTCCGACCTGTCGGGCAAGTCGGAAGTCGCCAAGAAGGAGCTTTCCGAGCGCGACTTCATCGAGTTCGACGTCGACAATTTCGAGGACCGCATGAAGGCGATCGCGCCGCGCGCCGCCTTCGTGGTCGACAACACGCTGAGCGGCGAAGGCAAGCTCGGCATCGACCTGACGTTCCAGTCGATGAAGGACTTCACGCCCGGCCGCATCGCCGAAATGGTGCCCGCGCTGAAGAAGCTGCTCGACGCCCGCCAGGAACTGTCCGACCTGATGACCTACATGGACGGCAAGGACGGCGCGCAGGGCCTTCTGGAGAAAGTCCTCAACGACCCTGAACTGCTCAAATCGCTGACGTCGGCGCCCAAGCCCGACGCCGAGCCCAAAGCCTGACGCCCGGGAGCGCATCGATGTCCGAAGCCAAACGCGAAGACGGCAAGGAAGCCGGGTATTTCGGCGGCGACGACTTCGCAGCCCTGCTGCAGAAGGAGTTCCGGCCCAAGACCGACCGCGCCAAGGAGCGCGTCGAGGCGGCGGTGCGCACGCTGGCCCAGCAGGCGCTCGACAACGCCAAGGTCGTCGGCAGCGACGTGTTCGCCACGATCGACGCGCTGAAGGCCGAACTCGACCGCAAGCTGACCGAACAGATCAACCTGATCCTGCACAACCCCGACTTCCAGGCGCTGGAATCGTCGTGGCGCGGCCTTTCCTACCTCGTCGACAATTCCGAGACGGGCAAGGACGTGAAGATCAAGGTGATGAACATCACCAAGTCCGAACTCGGCAAGATGTTCAAGCAGTACAAGGGCCAGTCCTGGGACCAGAGCCCGCTGTTCAAGAAGGTCTATGAAGCCGAATACGGCCAGCTCGGCGGCCAGCCCTACGGCACGCTGATCGGCGACTATTATTTCGACCACTCGCCGCCGGACGTCGACATCCTCGCCGGTCTCGCCAAGATCGGCGCGGCGGCCCACGCGCCGTTCATCTCGGCCGCAGGCCCCTCGCTGATGGGCATGGAGAACTGGCAGCAGATCGTCAATCCGCGCGATCTGGGCAAGCTGTTCGATACGATCGACTACGCCGAATGGCGCGCCTTCCGCGAGTCGGAAGATTCCAAATACGTCGCGCTGGCGATGCCGCGCTTCCTCTCGCGCCGCCCCTATGGCGCGAAAAGCGAGCCGGTCGACGAGTTCGCCTTCGAGGAAGATTCGGGCGCCGGCGACGCCAGCAAATACGCCTGGAACAACGCCGCCTATGCGATGGCGGTCAACATCAACCGCTCGTTCAAGGACTATGGCTGGTGCTCGCGCATCCGCGGCGTCCAGTCGGGCGGCCTGGTCGAAGACCTGCCGTTCGCCACCTTCCCGACGGACGACGGCGCGGTCGACATGAAGTGCCCGACCGAAGTGGCGATCAGCGACCGCCGCGAGGCCGAGCTGTCGGCCGCCGGCCTGCTGCCGCTGATCCATCGCAAGAACACCAACGCGGCGGCGTTCCTGGGCGCCCAGTCGGTGCAGAAGCCCAAGCGCTACGAAGACCCGGCCGCGACCTCGAACGCCAACCTGGCGGCGCGCCTGCCCTATCTTTTCGCCTCGTGCCGCTTCGCGCACTACCTCAAGTGCATGGTGCGCGACTGGGTCGGCAAGTTCGCCGACGCCGCTTCGCTGGAGCGCGACCTGAACGCCTGGGTGCAGCAATACGTCGATCAGCAGCCCGACAGCTCCACCGAGGAGACCAAGGCGCGTCAGCCGCTGCGCGACGCCTCGATCGCGGTGATCGCCGACGAGGAGAACCCCGGCTACTACAAGGGCGCGTTCCGTTTCGTCCCGCACTACCAGCTGGAAGGCATGGACATCGGCATCTCGATGGTCTCGCGCCTCCCCAAGGGCAAGAATTAGCCGCAAAGGCCGTTCACACTGAGCGCCGGCCGCGAGGTTCGCGGATCAAATCGGAGGATTTAGGCAATGGCTTCGGACTATTTGCTTGAGATCGAAGGTATCAAGGGAGAGTCGGCGGACGACAAGCACAAGGAGACCATCGAGGTCGCCTCGTTCTCCTGGGGGCTGTCCAATCCCGGCTCGTTCCAGTCGGGCGGCGGCGGCGGCTCCGGCAAGGCGAACTTCCAGGACATCCACTTCACGACGACGGTCAGCAAGGCCTCGCCGAAGCTCGCCGAGTTCTGCGCCATCGGCAAACACGTGAAGAAGGCGTCGCTGTTCGTGCGCAAGGCGGGCGGCAAGCAGGAAGACTTCTACACGATCGTCCTGGAGGATCTGCTCGTCTCCTCCTATCAGAGCGGCGGCCACGAAGGCAGCGCCAGCCTGCCGACCGATCAGTTCTCGCTGAACTACGCGAAGATCGACTTCGCCTACAAGGTGCAGGACGCCAAGGGCGCCGTCGGCGGCCCGACCAACTTCAAGTATGACCTGAAGGCCAACAAGACCGTCTGATCCGGTCTCGTAGCGCGCCGGGCGGAACGGGCAGACGATGGCGGGAAGCGATTTTCTGCTGACGATCGACAAGGTGCGGGGCGAATCCAAGGATCAGGATTTCCCCGACGCCATCGAGGTCAGGGGCTGGTCGTATGGAGCGGTCAGCCCGACCGACCCCGTCAATCGTTTGGCGACCGGGCAGGCACAGTTCTCGGACCTGACGATCGTCAAGCCCATCGACAAGACCTCGCCCCTGCTGCTGGAGCGGCTGGGGCGGAACATGGTCGCCGACACCGCCTCGCTCATCTGCCGCAAGGCGGGCGGCGATCCCAAAGGCTTTTTCCGCATCGACATGAAGAAGGTGCGCATCCGCTCCATCAACATGAAGGTGGGCGAAGGCACCGGCGTCACGCCCGTCGAGACGGTCGTCCTCAGCTTCCAGAAGATCACCTGGACCTACAAGGAGCAGTCGGCCCAGGGCACGCTCCAGGGCGACGTCTTCTACGAACACGACATCGCTGCAAACCGGTGAGGCGGCCCGGCCGTCCCGAGGAGGCCTCATGGCGTCGCCAGACGAACTGATCCGGCAGGGCGACGCCGTCGCCGCCCGCGCCGCGCTCGTCGAGGAAGTGCGCGCCCGGCCGGACGACCGGCGCGCCCGCATGTTCCTCAGCCAGGTGCTGATGGTGCTGGGCGAGTGGGACAAGGCGCTCACCCATATGAAGGCGATCGCCAGCCTGTCGCCCGAGGCGATGACTCTGTTCACCGCCTACGACCGCGCCATCGCCGCCGAGAAGCAGCGCGAGGCGGTGTTCGCCGGCAAGGCGGCGCCGGTTCCGCTGGTGACCGCCGCGCCGTGGTTCGCCGATCTGCTGGGCGCGATCGCCGCCGAGGCGAAGGGCGACGCCGCGGCCGCCGCGTCGCTGCGCAGCGCCGCCTTCGACGGCGCGCCCGATACGCCGGGCGAGGCGGACGGAACGTCCTTCGCCTTTCTCGCCGACGCCGACGCCCGCTTCGGGCCGGCGCTGGAGGTCATTCTCGACGGGCGCTACGGCCTGGTGCCGTTCGAGTCGGTGAGCGAACTGACCTGCGACGGCGTTACGGACCTGCGCGATCTGGTCTTTCTGCCGGCCCGGCTGACGTTGAAGACCGGGCAGGCGGGCAATGTCTTCCTGCCGGCCCGCTATCCGGGCGCGGCGGCCGATCCCGATCAGCTGATCCGCCTCGCCCGCAAGACCGAGTGGGACGATCACGGCGATCTCGGCAATGCCGGGCGCGGCCAACGCGTGCTCGACGCCGACGGGGCGGAGATCGCGCTGCTGTCGCTGCGCCGCCTTTCCTTCGCCGGCTGACGCCATGGCGAAGTTCCGGCCGAGCCTGCTCGATACGCTGCTCGCCGGCTCGCGCACCTCGTCGGACGAGGCCGAGGTGCAGACGGAATCCCTGTTTCCGGGCGTGCGGCTCTACAGCCTCGACCGGATGTCGGAGACGGCGTTCCTCGACACGCTGCGGCGCGATCTGTCGTGGCTGCTCAACACGGTGCGGCTGGAGGAGACGGAGAACCTGTCGGGCACGCCGGAGGTGGCGCGCTCGGTGATCAATTTCGGCATTCCCGATTTCGCCGTGCGGACCTATGCGCAGGTCAACGTCTTCGAGGCCGCCGCCACGCTCGCCGGAACGATCCGCACCTTCGAGCCGCGCATCGAGCCGCGCTCGCTGAGCGTGAAGGGCGAGAAGCTGATGCGCGACGACGTGGTGCAGTCGCTGGTCTTCCACATCGCCTGCAATGTCGGGCAGGATGACGATCCGTTGCGCGCCGGATTCAAGACGGAAATCGACGTGGAGACCGGCGACGCCCGGCTGGAGCAGAGAAGGTAGGCCCCCTTGGATCCGCGTCTCGTCGAGTTCTACGACCAGGAACTCAAACATCTGCGCGAGACGGCGCGCGAGTTCGGCGCGGCCTATCCGACGCTGGCCGCGCGGCTCGGCGTCAACGCGCCGGGCGAGGCCGACCCCTATGTCGAGCGGCTGCTGGAAGGCGTCGCCTTCCTCGCGGCCCGCGTGCAGCTGAAGCTCTCGGACGAGTTTCCGAAATTCACCCAGCACCTGATCGACGCGGTCTATCCGCACTATCTCGCCCCGACGCCCTCGATCGCCGTGCTCTCGTTCGAGCCCAAGGCGGGCGATCCGGCGCTCGACGAGGGCCTCGTCATCGCGCGCGGCACCGCCTGCCGCATCCCCGCGCCGGAGGCGAAGCGCAACGACTGCATCTTCACGACCGGCCACGACGTGCGGCTATGGCCGCTGAAGGTGACGCGCGTCGACTATCTCGCCAACCGCGCCGCCGTCGCGGTGGCGGCGGGCGAGTCGGGCCTTGCGGGCGAGGGCGGCATTCTGGTGCGCATCGAGGCGACCGGCGCGACCCCGATCTCGGCGCTGGCGATCGACGATCTGACGTTCTATCTGGGCGGCGCGGAATCGCTGGCCGGGCGCATCTACGAACAGCTCGCGGGCAACGCGAACGGGGTCGCCGTCGCCTCGGTCGAGGGCCGCCGTCAGGTCGCGCGGGTCGGCGGCGCGGAGCGCGTCACGACGCCGGCCTTCGCCGACGACGCCGCGCTGCTGCCGCAGGACGGCCGCTCGTTCCGCGGCTATCGCATCCTTCAGGAATATTTCGCCTGCCCCGAACGCTTCCAGTTCGTCCGCGTCTCGGGCCTCAGGGCCGCGCTGTCGCAGGTGAAGGGCAAGACCGCCGAGATCCTCATCGCCACCTCCTCGGTCGACAAGCGCCTGGCCGGGGCGCTGAACGAGGGCGCGATGCGCCTCTTCTGCGCGCCGGCCATCAATCTCTTCGAGAAGCGCTGCGACCCGGTCCTGCTCGACAGCGGCGCGCACGAGTTCCGCATCGTGCCGGAACGGATGCGGCCGCTCGACTTCGAGGTCTATCGCCTGCTGGACGTCTATGCCGAGGCCGGGGCCGGCCGGCCGCGCCGCACCTATCACCCCATCTACCGCACCGAGCCGCGCCTGCGCGCCGGCGCGGAGAACGGCTTCTGCACGGCGCGGCGCGAGCCGACGCGCCTTTCGACGCTCCATCCCGCGCCCCGCGCCTCGGATTATGCCGGCACCGACCTCTGGCTGGCGCTGGTCGATCCGCCGTCGCCGCGCGGACAGCCCGACCAGCTGAGCGTGCGCGCCCTCTGCACCAACCGCGACATCGCCGACACGCTGCGCAGCAGCGGCGCGCAGCTGGAGTTCCAGCTCGCCGACGCCTCGTATCTCGCCTCGATCAAGGCGGTGCTGCGGCCGACCCGGCCGCGCCTGCCGGTCGGCTTCGAGGATGCGCGGGTGCTGGACGGCGGCCGCTCGGGCGGCGACCGGCTGTGGCGGCTCGTCTCGCATCTGCGGCCCAACTACGAATCGCTCTTCGCCGACGACGCCGGGGCGACGCGGCTGCGCGAGCATCTGGCGCTCTACGCCCGTCTCGACAGCCCGTCCGACAAGCAGCAGATCGACGGCCTGACGGGCCTTAGAGAAGGGCCGGTCTTCCGCCGCGTCTCCTCGACCGACCCGCTCGCCTTCGCGCGCGGCCGCCGCGTCGAGCTGACGCTCGACGAGCGCAGCTTCCCCGACGGAGGGGCCTTCCTGTTCGGTCAGGCGATCGACCTCTTCCTGTCCGAGTTCGTCTCGGTCAATTCCTTCGTGGCGACCGAACTGGTGACGCCGCAGCGCGGGCGCATCGCCGCCTGGGGTCCGCGCCGCGGCGAGCGGCCGGCCATATGAGCGCCGCCGAAGGCCCCTCGGCCGACGTCTTCGGCCTGCTGCGCGATCTGGAGCGCGCCAGCCCCGGCAAGCCGCGCATCGGCAAGTCGCTGCGCGCCGAGGACGACATCGTGCGCTTCGCGCAGGCCCCGCATCTGGGCTTCGCGGCCGCCAGCCTCGAACGCCTGCCGTCCGCGGCGGCGGCGGGGCCGGTGGCGCTGCGCGTCTTCTTCATGGGGCTGCTCGGCCCCATGGGCCCGATGCCGCTGCAGATGTCGGAACTCGCCATCTACGAGCGCAGCTACGCCAAGGAGCGCCCCTATGGCGCGTTCCTGGACGTCCTGTCCAACCGGATGATCCAGCTCTTCTTCCGCGCCTGGGCGGATTGCGAGCCGGTCGCCCATCAGGACCGGCCGGGCGGCGATCTCTTCCAGCACTATGTCGGGGCACTCGGCGGCCTCGCCGACGCCTCGCCGCACGACGAGCCGGACCGCGTGCTGCTCGCCCTCATGGGCTTCGCCGGACAGACCGCCGCCCGCCGCAGCCCGGCCGCCATCGGCGACACGGCCCGCGCCTTGCTGGGGATCGAGGTCGAGATCGACGAATTCGTCGGCGCGTGGCGCAAGCTCGATCCCGCCGACGCGACCCGGCTGGGCGGGCTCAACAGCGGCCTCGGCCGCGGCGCGACCGCCGGAACCTCGATCTACACCGTGCAGGATGCCTGTCTGGTGCGGCTGAAATTCGACCGCTTCGCCGATTTCGAGGCGCATCTGCCGGACGCGCCGGGCTTCGCGCTCGCCGCCCGCATCCTCGCGGCGCTGGTGCCCGCCCATCTCGACTGGCGGCTGGAATACGAACTGGACAGCGCCGAAACCCAGCCCGCCCGGCTCGGCGGCACGACGCGGCTCGGCTGGACGGGCTGGATGGGCGGCGGGCCGGACGGGCCGCCGCGGCGCGACCTGCGGCTCGCGCCGCCTGGGTCAATGCGCGCATTCTAACCGTCACGCGGCGGACATAGAGTGCGGCGGCGGTCGCGAGGGAAGGACCTCGCGGGGGAAGGACGTGGGACATGGCGGACATCAGCCGAGGCGCACTCTTCGGACGGCTCAACCCGGCGGCTCTCAAGAGCCTCGAGAACGCGACGACGTTCTGCAAGATGCGGGGCAACCCTTACGTCGAGCTGGTGCACTGGCTGCACCAGATGCTGCAGGACCAGCGCAACGACCTCGCCGCGATCCGCTCCAAATTCGGCATCGACGACGCTCGCCTCGCGCAGGACGTGGTGGAGGCGCTGAACGCCCTGCCGCGCGGCGCGACCGCGATTTCGGATTTCTCGCCGCTGATCGAGGAACTGGCCGAGCGCGCCTGGATCTACGCCTCGCTCGCCTTTTCGGCCGCCAAGGTGCGCACCGGCCACCTGATCGTCGCGGCGCTGAGGACGCCCTCGCTGCGCAACGCGCTCCAGTCGATTTCGCTGGAGTTCCGCAAGATCAACGCCGAGACGCTGAGCGCCGAGTTCGCGCAGATCGTCGCGCCGTCCTCCGAGGCCGATGTCGCCGCCTCCAGCGCCCCGGCGGGCGACAGCGGCGACGGCGGGCTTGCGGCCGGAGGCGGCGACGGCAAGGCGCTCGCCCAATATTCGATCGACCTGACCGAGAAGGCGCGCAAGGGCGAGATCGAGACCATCATCGGCCGCGACGCCGAGATCCGCCAGATGATCGACATCCTGCTGCGCCGCCGCCAGAACAACCCGATCCTCACCGGCGAGGCGGGCGTCGGCAAGACGGCGGTCGTGGAAGGCTTCGCCAAGCGCATCGTCGACGGCGACGTGCCGCCCTCGATGAAGGACGTGTCGCTGAAGGTGCTGGATATCGGCCTGCTCCAGGCGGGCGCTTCGATGAAGGGCGAGTTCGAGAAGCGCCTGCGCGCCGTCATCGACGAGGTCGAGGCGAGCGAGAAGCCGATCATCCTTTTCATCGACGAGATCCACACGCTGGTCGGGGCGGGCGGCACGGCCGGCACCGGCGACGCCGCCAATCTGCTCAAACCCGCCCTGGCGCGCGGCAATCTGCGCACCATCGGCGCGACCACCTGGGCCGAGTATCGCAAATATATCGAGAAGGACCCGGCGCTGACCCGCCGCTTCCAGGTCGTCAACGTCAAGGAACCGGAAACCGCCGTCGCGGTCGCGATGATCCGCAACGTCGCCAAGGGCATCGCCAAGCATCACGACGTGATCGTGCTGGACGAGGCGATCGCCGCCGCCGTGGTGCTATCGCAGCGCTACGTTCCGGCCCGCCAATTGCCCGACAAGGCGGTCAGCCTGCTCGACACCGCCTGCGCCCGCGTCGCCGTCAGCCAGCACGCGACGCCCGCCGCGCTGGAGGACGCGCGCCGCCGCATCGAGATTCTCGACATGGAGATCGAGATGGCGACGCGCGAGCGGCAGTCGGGCTTCACCGGCGGCGAGAAGCTGGAGGCGCTGGCGAAGGACCGCGAGGAGGCGAGCGCCCGCGTCGCCGAGCTGGAAGCCCGGCTCGCCAGCGAGAAGGCGGCCATCGCCAAGATCGCCGCCGCCCGCGACGCGCTGGTGAAGAAGCGCGAGGCCGGCGAGGACGACGCCGCCGAGCAGGCCGCGCTCGACGCGGCGCTGGAGGAATCGAAGGCCGCCCAGGGCGACAGCCCCATGGTCTTCGCCGCCGTCGACCGCGACGCGGTGGCGGCGATCGTCGCCGAATGGACCGGCGTTCCCATCGGCCGCATGGTCAAGGACGACCTCAAGGCGATCCTCACCATCGCCGACCGGCTGAAGGAGCGGGTGATCGGCCAGGATCACGCGATGGACGCCATCGCCAAGCGCTTGCAGACGAGCCGCGCCAAGCTCGACAATCCCGACAAGCCGATCGGCGTCTTCATGCTGTGCGGGCCTTCGGGCGTCGGCAAGACCGAGACCGCGCATGCGCTGGCGGACCTCATGTATGGCGGCCAGAACAGCCTCATCGTCATCAACATGAGCGAGTTCCAGGAAGCCCATACCGTCTCGACGCTGAAAGGCGCGCCGCCCGGCTATGTCGGCTATGGCGAGGGCGGGGTGCTGACCGAGGCGGTGCGGCGGCGGCCCTATTCGGTCGTCCTGCTCGACGAGATCGAGAAGGCGCACAGCGACGTCCACGAGATGTTCTTCCAGGTCTTCGACAAGGGCCACATGGAGGACGGCGAGGGGCGGATGATCGACTTCCGCAACACGCTGATCCTCTTGACCTCGAATGTCGGCACCGAGGTCATCGCCACCGCCTGCGAGGACGAGGAGACGATGCCGGACGCCGAGGCGCTGGCCAAGGCGCTGCGTCCCAAGCAGCTGGAGAAGTTCCCGCCGGCCTTGCTGGGGCGGCTGGTGACGATCCCCTATTTCCCGCTCAGCAACCAGATGCTGGGTTCGATCGTCCGCTTGCAGCTCGACCGCATCGTCAAGCGGGTCGCCGCCAACCAGGGCATCGAGCTGAAATACGGCCAGGACGTCATCGACCTGATCGTCAGCCGCTGCACCGAGGTGGAGAGCGGCGGGCGCATGATCGACACGATCCTCACCAACACGCTGCTGCCGCAGATCAGCGTCGAGCTGCTGACCCGGCAGATGTCGGGAACGCCGGTCAAGTCGATCACGGTGAGGGCCGAAAACGGCTCGTTCACCTACGATTACGCCTGACGGGCCGGCGCTGCGATCCGGGCCAGGATCGGGGCCGGGGCGGGGGCGCAGCGCCCTCGCCAAGGGCGCGGCGGTGGACTACGATTTGCCCGATACGCAATGCGCGGACGGGGGAGAGTCGTGATCGGTCGCATCGTGCTGGCGGGGGTGATGGTTCTGGCGGCGTCGGCGGGCGTCGCGGAGGCCAAGAGAAAGCCGAAACCCAAGCCGCCGGAACAGACCTGGCGTCTGGTGCTCTACAAGAGCGGCGGCTATGGCGGCGACGCGCTGGACGTGATCGCCGACGTGCCCGAACTCGACGAATACGGTTTCGACGACAACGTCTCCTCGTTCCAGGTGATCGAAGGCTTCTGGCAGCTCTGCGAGGGCGAGAACTACACCTCGACCTGCATCACGGTCGGGCCGGGCGCCTATCCCGATCTCGGGGCCATCGGGCTGCGGAACAATGCGCTGGAATCGGTCCGCCGCATGCAGCCGCCGGGGCCGCCGCCGCCGCCGCCGCGTCCCGATCTGACGCGCAAGGTGGAAGCGCGGGCGAGCTACGACGCCATCATCGAAGGCGAGGGCGAGGCGCGGATCGTCAACGAGGTCGCCTTCCGCGGTATCACGGTGCGGGTCACCGTCAGGAACGAGGGCAGCGTGGCGGCGGAGCCCTCGACGCTGCGGATCGAGCCGGGCAAGAAGATGGCCGACGTCGCCAGCTATATCGCGGTCGGCGAGCACGAATGCGGCGCGGGCACCATCCCTTGGCCCGCCAAGGAAGGTGGCCCGACCACCTGCGCGCCGGTCCAGAAGGGCGAGGTCGTCGCCAAGACCGACGGCGCCGGGGCGAATTGCGCGATCCCCAAGCTGGAGCCCGGCGACAGCGCGCGCTGCGTCGCGGTCTTCAGCGTGCTCTACAACTACCTCGTGCCCCAGTTCGGCGACTGGTACGTCGTCGCCGTCGCCGATTCAGGCAACCGGGTGAAGGAAGACAGCGAAAAGAACAACGGCGCGGGCGAACAGATCCGCGTCAAGGGAGACGACCTGCCGCCGCCCTGACATCGCGGCGCGCGGCTGAAGGGGGGCGACATGGCGGCCTTGCGTTCGGCGTTCGATTTCGCGCGCTTCTTTCTGGATGTCGGCTGGGCGACCGGCGAATACGCCTCGAAGGTCGCCTTCGACCCGCTGCTGCGCCGGCTCGCGCCGCGCGCGCCGACGCCGCGGCCGGTGCTGACGCTGCCGGGATTCGGCGGGCCGGAGATCTCGCTCCAGCCGTTGGTCGCCTTCCTCAACCGTCAGGGCTTCGCGGCCGAAAGCTGGGGCCTCGGCACCAATCGCGGGCCGCGCGACGCGGCGGCGCTGCCCGAGATGATCGAGCGCCTCGCGCCGAAGCTGAAGCGCATGGCCGACAAGGGCGGCGCGAAGGTTTCGCTGGTCGGGCAGAGCCTCGGCGGCATCTATGCCCGCGAGATCGCGCGCGAGATGCCGGAGCTGGTCGACCGGGTCATCACGCTCGGCAGTCCGGCCTATCTGCGCAAGGACGGGCTGGAGCATCTCAACGCCATGCTGCCCATCGCCATGCGGCTGATGACCGGCAAGCGCACCGAGGATCACCTTGAGGACCATCCGGCCGAGCGGCTGCACGCGCCGCCGCCGGTGCCGCTGGTCGCCATCTTCAGCGCCCTCGACGGCGTCGCCACCGAGGCCGCAACCGCCATCCCGGCGGGCGACCTGACCATCGAGGGCACCCTGCCGCGCGAGAATATCGAGATCGTCGGCTCGCATTGCGGCATGGCGGTCAATCCGGTCGTGCTGCTCGCCATCTGCGACCGGCTGCTGGCCGATCCGGCCGCCTGGACGGCCTATGACGCACGGGCCTATCTCGGCCCGATGGGCAAGGCGCTCGCCCCGGCGTTCCATCCAGGCCTGCGCCACGCCGCCTGGCGGCGCTTTCCCCGGCGGCCGAAATAGGCCCGGAATTCCGGGAAAAATGTTGCACCGCAAGATTTTTGTTGCAATGCAGCATAAACCGCCCTATCTCTCCCTCACGGCGCGCGCGGGCCTCGTCCCGCCGAGACGCCCAAGAAACATGTGAGACGATGGAGAGTGCTATGGCCCCCCGTACTGTGAAGGCGACCGCGAAGAAGGCCGCCCCGAAGACCGCCGCCAAGGCCGCCCCGAAGGCCGCCGAGAAGTCGATCGACCTGTCGTTCGTCGCCAAGGCGCGCGAAGCGATCGAAGAGCGCGTCGAGACGCTGACCGAAGGCGCCAAGAGCGCCTGGGAGAACGTCCAGGAGCGCGTGAAGGCCGTGCGCGAGAACGCCGGCGATGCGCTGGGCGTCGTGCGCTCGTCGCTGGAAGTCGCCGGCGCGGGCATCCGCGACGTGAACCTGAAGGTGATCGAGTTCGTCCAGGCCGACGCCAACACCTATTTCGACACGTTCAAGAAGGTCGCGGCCGCGAAGTCGGTCAAGGAAGCCTTCGAGATCCAGTCGGCCTATGTCCGTTCGCAGTTCCAGACGAGCGTCAAGAACGCCCGCACGGTCGGCGAACTGGCCGCGGAAGCCGCCAAGGGCGCCTTCAAGCCGGTCCAGAAGGGCTTCGCGAGCCTGCGCAAGGCCGCCTGAGCGTTCCCGAGTTGAAGCTGCCGAAGGGGCTGGCGGGCGACCGTCAGCCCTTTTGCCTGGCTACTCGACGAAGATGACGGGTACGCCGAACCGCCCCTGCAAGAGGCTCGCGAACTTGCGGTCGGCAGTCAGCAAGGCCGCCTCCCGCGATGCCGCCAGCGCGCTGTAGAAGCAGTCATAGGCAGGATGCCCGAGGGCGGCGGCTTGCGTCAGCGCCGCTTGCGCCAGGCCGGCCCCTGAAACGACTTCATCGAACAGGAGCGGAAGCTGGGCCAGCACGGTCTGGCAATCCGACACGTCCATCTTCCCGGTTCCCGCGATCCGCCACAACGCATTCGTCGCTTCGTGGATGATGAGATCGGGCGCGATCGCCGAGCCCAGTCTTGCAGCCGCATCGCGCGCCGCGGCGGAGTAGGGGAGATCGACAAGCAGCGCGATCGCGATATTGGCGTCGAGAACGCCGATCATCGCGCGTCGCGATCGTTGCGGATCATCCCAGGCACGTCGATGCCGCGAATGGCCCGTCCGGCCGCGCGGATGCGGTCGGCAAAACTCAACCGCTCGGCCATTGAGGGCTTGGCATGGACGGTCAGCAGTTCCGCCGCGATCTCGGCCACGGAGCGACCGGCCGCTTCGGCCTTCACCTGCAGGGCTTGCATCGTCTCGGGGCTGAGGCCCTGGACGATCAGGCTCTGCCCGCTGCTGCGCTTGGGCGTCGCCTGGGCCGCGGATCCTTCGGCCGTGCGGCGGAAGACGAGCTTGCGGCCCGCCATATCGACGTTGCTGGTGATCCAACCCGCCTCGCGCCAGGCTTGGGTCAGGACGCTATTGCCCGTGTTGTTGGACCACCATGGGCGGTGCTTGTACGCGGACGGCGGCAGGGGCGTTCCGACCACCTTTTCGATCTCGGCGAATGTCATGGGGAATGACGTACCGGGCTGACGCCGAAGGAACGTCGTGAGAGGGCTGTACTTGGACATGGAACACCTCCTTGTTG
The DNA here is from genome assembly GCA_046348585.1 of Alphaproteobacteria bacterium. GTDB lineage: Bacteria > Pseudomonadota > Alphaproteobacteria > Micropepsales > Micropepsaceae > JADZAI01. The sequence continues at coordinate 21,564 of JAXMDZ010000002.1, read as the reverse complement.
GTAGAAATAGTTATATATAGTTCCATTTCGGTCAAGACATATTTTCAAGTTGAGGTGTCGGGCTCGTGACCGCCGCTGCATGGACGGCGGAGAGTGCGCCCATTAGGGTTCCCGCCAACTCACCCGCAGGACCGCCCATGTTCACGTTCTTCGCCGCCGTCTTCCGCTGGATCGGACGCATGTTCCGCAACGCGTTCGCGGTGCTCGGCACCCTGGTCGCGCTGGTCGTCGTGATCGCGGTGCTCGGCGGCGTCTGGGGCGTGCTGACCGACAAGGGCATTCCCAAGGCGACGGTGCTGGCGCTGGACGCCCGCGGCGGCTTCCTCGACGCGCCGGTCCCCGATCTCTTCGGCGACGCCCCGATGTCGTTCGTCGAGGTGATCTTCGCGCTGAAGAAGGCGACCGACGATCCCCGCGTGAAGGGTCTGGTGCTGCGCGTCGGTTCGGGCGGAATCGCGGGCGCCCATGCGCAGGAACTGAAGAAGGCGATCGAGGAGTTCCGCGCCGGCCAGGACGGCCGCTTCGTCATCGCCCAGGCCGGCAGCTTCCAGGGCCCCGGCATCGGCCAGTATTATCTCGCCACGCTCGCCGACGAAGTGTGGATCCAGCGCACCAGCGAGATGAACGCCGTCGGCCTGCTGTCGACGACGGTCTTCCTGCGCGGCGTCTTCGACAAGATCGGCGCGCGGGCCGACATGGGCCAGCGCTACGAATACAAGAACGCCGCCAACGTCTACACGGAAACGGACTACACGCCCGCCCACCGCGAGGCGACCACCCGCCTGCTCCAGACCGTCTACGACACGCTGACCGCCGACATCGCCGAACGGCGCAAGATGGACGTCGCCGGCCTGCGCGCGCTGATCGACAACGCGCCCTATCTCTCCCAGGGGGCGCTCGACGCCAGGCTGGTCGACAAGACCGGCTTCTGGGACGACGCCAAGGACGCCGCCAAGGAACGCGCCGGCGCGGGCTCCGACATCGTTACGCTCGCCGACTACTACAAGCGCGAGGGGTCGCCTTACGATCACCCCTACGGCAATGACGGCACCATCGCGCTGGTCGCGGCGGAAGGCGCGATCGTCGACGGCGGCTCGTCGGAGAGCTATCTCGACGGCCAGCAGATGGGCGGCGACACCATCGCCGCCGCCATCGCCGCCGCCGCCGACGACGACAACGTCAAGGCGATCCTGCTGCGCGTGAACTCGCCCGGCGGCTCGGCCCTCGCCTCCGACGTCATCCTCGACCAGCTGCGCAAGGCGCAGGGCCGGGGCAAGAAGGTGGTCGTCAGCATGGGCCCGGTCGCCGCGTCGGGCGGCTACTGGATCTCGATGTATGCCGACGAGATCTTCGCTAGCCCCGCGACCATCACCGGCTCGATCGGCGTCCTGTCGGGCAAGCTGATCGTCACCGACACCTATCGCCTCGTCGGCCTCAATCCGGCCCAGATCGGCATCGGAACCAACGCCAACTACAATTCCGAGTTCGCGGTGTGGACGCCCGAACAGCGCGCCAAGTTCGAGGCCGGGCTCGACCAGATCTACGCCTCGTTCACCGCCGCCGTCGCGGAAGGGCGCAAGCTGCCGATCGAGCGGGTGCGCGAAATCGCCAAGGGCCATGTCTGGTCGGGCGTCGATGCGCTGGAGCTGAAGCTGATCGACCGTTTCGGCGGCCTCGACGATGCGCTGAAGGAAACGATCAAGCTGGCGGGCCTTGAGAACGCCAAGCGCGTGAACGTCCGCATCTATCCGCAGATCTCGGCCTGGGACGTGTTCTGGTCGTCGATGAGCGGCGCGTCCACGACCGCCGAGCGGCTGCAGGCGCTGTCGGCGGCGCTGGACAGCGCGACGGCGAAAACGCTGATCCGCCTGATGGGCGAGGGCGAGCGCGTCTCCGACGAGACCGTCCGCGCCCCGGTCGAGGAGATCCGCTAGAGGCGGCCGGCGCCCCCGGCCTAGGCGCCGGGGCCTTCGGAGAGGAAGAAGACGTTGCCGTCCGGGTCGCCCGCCTTGATGATGGCGGGCTCGCCCTGGGCCTGGCGCTTGGGGGCGTGGATGAAGCCGCCCGCGTCCACCACCGCATTGGCGACCGCGTCGATGTTCAGCACCTTGAAGCCGAGCGGGATTTCCTGCGCGCCGCCGCCTTCGCGGCCCGAATGCAGCGCGACCGTCGCGCCGGCGATCTCCAGTTCGCTCCAGGCCGGCGTCGTCATCCGCACGGCCATGCCCAGCGCGTCGCGGTAGAAGGCGACGGCGCGCTGCATGTCGCGCACGAAGACCAGGGTATAGGCGGCGAAGACGGGCATCCGGACTTTCTCGTTTCGCGTCAGAGCGGCGCCGCATCGAAGGCGACGGTCATCCGCTCGGCGCTTTTGTCGAACGGCACCGTGCCATGCCAGACATAGGATGGAAACAGCACCAGCTTGCCGGCCTCCGGCTTGACATAGCGCTCCACCACGTCGCCCGGCCCCAGGTCCATGTTGGACTGGCCGAAGGTGAACCAGCCGGGGCGGCGGACGGCGTCGTCGGCCTCGGGCGGAACGACGACGTAGAAGGCCGAGCTGATCCAGCCCTTGGGGTGGTAGTGGTTGGTGTGGAAGCCGTGCGCGTGCAGCCGGACCGACCACGACCCGGTGAAGCGGACGCGGCCGGATTTGCGGCGGAAGAACGGATGGGCGGGATCGTCCGGCAGGGCCGCCGCGAAACGCTGGACCGCATCCCTTATCCCTTCGCGCAGGCCCGCGATCTCCGGCGAGCGGTCGATGTCGAAGAGATTGCCGAAGGTCTGCGTGCCGTCCTTCAGCGTCTGGTCGATCGGCTGCGTCGTCGAAATGTGCAGCGCCCTCAAATGCGCCGCGAGGCGTTCGAGAAAGACCCCTGAATCCAACCCGTCCGGCGGCGTCACGTCGAGCCGCGCCGTCATCGTGTCCGGATCGAACAGCCAGCGGTAACGCGGATCGCCCATCATCCGCAGCGCCAGCATTTGCCGCGAGAGGATCGCCTGATCGTCCGGTGCGGATTTGAGAAACCGCACGCATTCGGCGTCCGCCTCGTCCGCCCGCTCCAGCCGCAGCAGCGTATCGCAGAGATTGACGACGAAGGCGCTGGCCGGGGCCGCCGCCGTCGCGCGCCGGTGCAGCGCGAGCGCCGCCTCTGGATCGCCGCGCCGCGCGGCCAGGCGGGCGGCGAGATCGAGCGCATGCGGATCGTCCGGCGCCATCGCCCGGCTCTCGGCGATGGGAAGCTCGGCCTCGCCGGTCCGTCCGGCCTGGAGCAATTCCTCGGCGAAGGCGAGGCGCACCGCGATCTCGTTCGGGTGGCGGGCGGCGGCCTCGCGGTAGCTGACGAGATGCTCGTCCGCCTTGCCGTGCTCCCAGAGGAGCGCGTTGAGATTGCGATGCGCGGCGAGGTCGAGCGGGTTGACGGCGAGCGCCTGCCGCAGCGCGGCCTCGGCCTCGGCGTCGCGCAATTGACAGCGCAGCGCATTGGAAAGTCCCGCCCAGCTTGGCGCCGAGCGGCGGTCGATGGCGAGCGCCTTGCGGAACGCCTGTTCGGCGGCGGGGAAGTCGCCGGACGCCTGTTCGGCCTGCCCGAGCCCGTGCCAGGCGGTGAGGCGCGCAGGCCCGAGCGCCGTGGCGCGCCGGGCGGCCGCGACCGCGCCTTCGGCGTCGCCGACGTCCTGCCGGGCGATGGCGAGCGCCTCGGCGATCGGGGCGCTGCCGGGGAAGCGCCGGGCGGCGTCGTCCAGATGGCGCTCGGCGTCGGCGAAGCGCGCGGTCTCGATGAGGAGAATGCCGAGATTGAGCGCCGCGTCGGCATAGTCGGACTTCTGCTTCAGCGCGATGCGGTAGTGGCGTTCGGCCTCCGCCGTCTCGCCTGCCGCTTTCAGGGTGTTGGCGAGGTTGTTGTGCACATGGGGCTGGCCGTCGCGGGCGGCGAGGGAGCGGCGGAAGAGGTCGATCGCCTCGGCCAGCCGCCCCGCCGTCTTGGCGGAAAGACCGAGCAGCTGCAGGGCGTCGGGGTGGGCGGGGTGGTGGTCCAGCACCTGCCGCAGCAGGGCCTCGCCGCTCGCGGCCGCACCGCTGCGTAGCGCCGTCACCGCGCTGCGCAGCATCCGATCCTGTTCGGCGGCGGAAAGAACCATGGGGCTTCGATAGCAGAAGCCCTTTGCGCAAAGAAGAAGGGCGGCGCTTGGCGCCGCCCTTCTCAAACCTTGGTCGCGTATCGCGCTAAGATCAGAAGCGGATCTTGGTCTGCGCGAAGTAGCGGCGGCCGTAGATGTCGTAGGTCGACGGATCCGTGCCGGACTGGACGTTCGGCGAGTAGGTCCGCGGATCCTGATCGGTGACGTTGTTCACGCCGATGCGCAGGCCCACGTTCTCCAGCAGCTGATACTCGGCCGCCAGGTCGATGTAGTAGGTCGCGGGCACGCCGCCGAACGACTCGCCCTCGAACTGGGCGCCGGCGCGGTTCGACATCGCATCGATGTAGCGGATGCGGGTGTCGAACGTGAAGTCGCCGATCGTGTAGGCGATGTTCGTCGTGACCTTGAACTCGGGGAAGCTCGAGCCCAGACCCTGGCCGAAATACGACACGGTGCCGGCATACTCGATCGCCGGGATGCCGGGACGTTCCTGGACCTCGTAGGAGATCAGGTAGTTCAGCAGGATGTTGAGCGCGATCGAACCGCTGTCGGCGCCGGCGCCGAGCGCTTCGAGGTCGAAGCCCATCTGGTACTGGACGTCGATGCCCGAGGTCTTGACGTAGCCCTGGTTCACGCCCGCGAAGTTGCCGTCCGGATCGAGCGGGTTCGCGAGCTGGCCCAGCAGCTGACCGCCGCCGCCGGCCCGGCTTTCGGCCACCGCCAAGCAGGCGAGGGTGTTCGGGTCGAAGGTCGGGTTGGTGCCGAAGTAGTTATAGCACTCCGCCACGAACAGGTTCGGGTCGGGGGTCGCGATAACGTCCTCGATCTTGATGTTGTAGTAGTCGATCGACATCCGGGCGTTGCCGAAGATCGGATCGTCTTCCCACGGCGAGCTGAGCGCGACGCCAAGGGTCCAGGTGTCCGCGGTCTCGGGGTCGAGATCGGTGTTGCCCGAGGTCGATAGCGGGAACTGGCCGCCCGGCGAGGCGACGAACGAGGCGTAGTTGGCCACGCCCGTCGCGATGCAGAGCGCGTCGAACGCCGCGCCGCCCGTGTTGCGGGCGTTGGTGCCCAGCGAGCAGGGGTCGAAGAACTGCGGGAACGAGCTGCCGCCCGAGAACAGTTCGTTGAAGTTCGGCGCGCGGACGGCGCGCTGGTACGACGCGCGCACCAGAGCGATGTCGTTGATCTCCCACAGGATGTCGGCCTTGTAGGCGCTGTCCGAGCGGGTGTCGCCGGTGATGCCGTTCTCTTCGTCGATGAACTGGCTCTCCGAGTAGCGGTAGCCGAGGCTGATCTCGAAGCGCTTGGCCCATTCCGCATCGGCGACGACGGGGATCAGCAACTCGGAGAAGAAGTCCGTGAAGCTGTTGGTGCCCGCCGCGGCGTTCGCGGTGTTGAAGCCGGCCACCGGCGAATTCAGGCCGCCGGGGTTGAAGTTGTACTCGAAGTAGCGGTGCTCGCCGCCGATCACCAGTTCCACGTCGCCGGCTTCCAGCGTGGCGATCGGACCGGTCGCGTAGGCCTGGAAGATCTGCTGCGTGAACTCGGTGCTCGTGCTCGCGTCGACCTGCAGGTAATCGATGCACTCCTGCGACAGACCGTTGATGCCGAACGGATTGAAGCCGCCGGCGCAGATGCTGGCGCCGCCATCGGCCGCCGCCAGAAGCTGGAGGCCGCGGGTGATGTCGAAATTGCCCGTCGAGAGCGTGTCGATCTCGGTCGTGCCTTCAGAGGCATAGGCATGGGCGCTCCAGCCCGCGCCCAGCTCGGCGTCGATGCCGACCATGTACTGGACGACGGTCTGTTCCGTGTTCGACTGGCGCAGGCCCAGCGGCAGCGAACGCCAGTTGATGGCGAAGGCTTCCGTGGCGCCCGAACCGGCGAGACGCGGGTTGTCGCCGACGCGCGCGGCGAGCAGCGTCGCCAGGTCGGCCGGGATGAACGGGTTGGTGACCGGGACGATCAGGCCGCTGGCGCGGTTGTTGCCGCCCGCGACGACCAGCGAAGAGGTCGCGAACAGGCCGCTCGGCGCCGTGCCGGGGGCATAGACCGTGGGCGAGATCGGCGTCGGGGCGAGCGCGCCCGCGGCGACCTTGTTCTCGGTCCAGGTCAGCTGCGTCCAGACGTCGATGCCCGGCGCGATCTCGTAGTTCGCCTTGCCCGCCAGGCTCTTACGCTCGAACGGCAGAACCAGCAGGTTCACTTCGTCGAAGTTGTACGAGTAGAAGTCGGGGAAGAAGCGGATATTCGGGGCCGCCGGCGAGTTGACCGCGTAGCGGAAGTTCTGGACGTCGATCGGGCTGTTGAAGATACCGCGCGAGAACAGCGAACCGTCGGTGTTGAAGCCGAGCAGGTTGTTGAGCGCGCCGCCGGCCGCGACCGAACCGTAGGACGCCTGCGCGAACAGCGCGTCGACGGAGGCCTGCGGAATCGGGTTGGTCGACTGGTGGATGAAGCCGCCGGTCGGGTTGGTGCCGGTGGTCGAGGTCGCGTAGCGGGCGAACTCGCGCTGGCCCTTCGTCAGCGCTTCGCGGTACGAGCGGTCGAGCGAGATGACCGCGTTGCCCTTGCCGTCGGCGAAATTGCCGCCGACCACGCCGGAGAACGAGTATTCCTCGCCGTCCCAGTTCGACGTGTTGGTGTAGTTCGAGCGGAAGTCGATCCCCTCGAAATCCTTCTTCAGGATGATGTTGACGACGCCCGCGAGCGCGTCGGCGCCGTAGGTCGCGCCGGCGCCGCCGGTGATGACTTCGATGCGCTCGATCAGCGCGGCCGGGATGGTGTTGAGGTCGACCGTCTGGTCGGTGCCCGACACCATCGGACGGCGTCCGTCGACCAGCACGAGGTTACGGTTCGAGCCGAGACCGCGCAGGTTTATGTTCGACTGACCGCCGTTGCCGGGGTTGTTCGAGGTCGAGGTGCCCGCCGGGTTCGCCTGCGGCAGCGTGTTCAGGTAGGTGTCGAGCGTGATGTCCGCGTTCTGGACGGCCTGCTCGCCCGTCACGGTCGCGATCGGGCTGGTGGCGACGAAGTCGCGGCGCTGGATGCGCGAACCGGTGACGACGACTTCCTCCTCGCCCACCGTCTCGGCGGGAGTCGGGGCAGGGGCCGGAGCGTCTTGCGCGAGCGCCTGGCTCGAAAGGATCGCGGCGCTGGCGCTGGCCAGCAAGGCGACCTTCAGAGACCGTTCGAGTAGTGATGTGGACACAGAGTACCCCCAGAAGAAAAGGTTCAAATGATCTCTCCGGATGGAGCCGGACTTGGCGCCGGCCTCCAGTGAGCAGCCGGAAGACCTGGTCAGCCCCAGAACCATCCAGCGATCGGCAAGACCCGGACGCCCCTCTTCAAAAAAGCGGCATCCGGCTCACTTTGCCGTTAACCGCGAGGCTATTGAGCGGCCTCCGGGGGGTCAAACAATTTGACGCTTTAGCGACGCCTTCGCGGGCGACTGTGGCATTTGTGCAGTGCTTTCACGCACACTTTGGATGCCGCCCGGTAAGATCTTGTTAACACCTTGTGCCAGAACGGCTTTCCGGGCTTTCTGGCAGGAGTCGATTCGCTACCGCACAACGGAAATCGGCGCGAAGGTCACGGTCCGTTCCGCCCGCTCGCGCCCGCGGGGCAACGGGGGATTTGGCTCATGTTCGAGGAAATCGAGCGCCGCTTCGGGCGAGTCGCGCCGGCCGTGGACCAGTGCACCCTGCGAATCGAACGCAGACGCGAGGAGCGGCTGAGCGTCGAGCGTGACGCCCCGGTCCCGCGCCGCGCGTCGGAGAGTTTCGGGGCCATGGTGACGGTGCGTCACGCCGGCGGCCTCGGCTATGCGGCGACCAGCGATCTCGCCGAACGCGGCCTCGCCGCCGCCTGCGCCCGCGCCGTGGAGATGGCGGCGCTGTCGGCCGGGCGCATGGTGCCGGGCTTTCCCGGCCCCGCGCCGCTTGAGGGCGAGGCGTTCTATGCCGGACCGCATCTGCGTCCCTGGGCGGAGCTGCCGCTCGGCGAGCGCATCGACCGCCTGGCGGACGCCTCACGGCGGCTGCGGATCGACGAGCGCATCTCCGACTGGGGCGCGGCGGTCTGGACCATCGACAAGGAGCAGGTGCTGCTGGAGGCCGGCGGCGGGCGGATCGCACAGCGCTTCCACTATCTCCAGCCGGCGCTGTGGGCGGCGGCGAGCGCCCAGGGCGAGAGCCAGCGCCGCACCTTCGGCGAAAACGCGATGCGGGCGGGCGGGGCCGAGGTGCTGGAGCAGCTCGGCTTCGAGACCGCGCCCGAGCGCGTGGCGCGCGAGGCGATCGCCCTGCTCGAAGCGCCCAATTGCCCGGTGGGCACGATGGACGCGGTGCTCGCGCCCGATCAGATGGTGCTGCAGGTGCACGAGTCGATCGGCCACCCGCTCGAACTCGACCGCATTCTCGGCGACGAGCGCAACTACGCCGGCACGAGCTTCGTCACGCCCGACATGTTCGGCACGTATCGCTACGGCTCGCCGTTGCTCAACGTCACCTTCGATCCCGGCGTCGGCGGCGAGATCGCCTCCTACGCCTATGACGACGGCGGGGCGCGGGCGGAGCGCGAATACCTGATCCGCGACGGCATCCTGGAGCGCCCGCTCGGCGGCGCGACCAGCCAGGCGCGCGCCGGCCTCGCGGGCGTCGCCAACGAGCGCGCCTGCTCCTGGAACCGCCCGCCCATCGACCGCATGGGCAACATCAACCTGGAGCCCGGCGAAGGCTCGCTCGCCGGCCTCGTCGCCCAGGTGGAGCGCGGCGTCTACATGGAGACCAACCGCTCCTGGTCGATCGACGACAGCCGCAACAAGTTCCAGTTCGGATGCGAATACGCCCGCGAGATCAAGGACGGCCGGCTCGGCCGCGTGCTGCGCAACCCGAACTATCGCGGCATCTCGTCGGCCTTCTGGCGTTCGCTCAAAGGCGTCGGCGGCCCCGAGACCTGGGAGATCGCCGGCACGCCTTATTGCGGCAAGGGCGAACCCAACCAGGCGGTGAAGGTCGGCCACGCGACGCCCGCCTGCCTGTTCGCCCAGATCGACGTCTTCGGCGGAGCCTGATCCCATGCGCGAACACTTCGAAGCCGTCACCCGCGACATCGCCGCCGCCCTGAAAGGCGGCGAGGACTTCCTCGCCAACTACCGCGCCGAGGATTCCACCTTCGTCCGCTTCAACAAGAGCGCCGTGCGCCAGGGCGGCCACGTCCACGAGATCGAGCTGGCGCTGACGCTGATCGACGGCCGCCGCCAGGCCGAGGAGATGCTGACGCTCTCCGGCCGCGCGCATGACGACGCGGCGCGCATCGCCCGGGCGATGGAGGAGCTGCGCGCCGCGATCGCCGCCTCGCCGGAAGACCCGTATCTGCTGGTCAACGAGACGCCGCGCAATTCCGAGCGCCGCATGGGCGGCGCGATGCCGAGCCCGGCCGGGATCCTCGAAGCCGTGCTGACGGCGGGCAGGGGACGCGACCTCGTCGGCTTTTTCGCCAGCGGCCCGGTCTGGACCGGGTTCGCCAATGCGCGCGGCCAGTTCAACTGGGACGAGTCGCACAGCTTCAACGCCGACTGGAGCTTCTATGCCGGCGGCGACAAGGCCGTGAAGACGAGCCATGCCGGCTTCGACTGGGACGCCGCCGCCTTCGCCCGCACGGCGGAGGACGCGGCCTCGCGCGTGCCGGCGCTGGCGCGGCCGCCGATGACCATTCCGCCTGGCGAGGTGCGCGCCTATCTGACGCCGGCCGCGCTCGGCGAGATCCTCGGCATGCTCTCCTGGGGCGGCTTCGGCCTGGCGGCGCACCGCACGCGCGCGACGATCTTCCTGCGCATGATCGAGGGCGGCGCGCGGCTGAACGAGCGCGTGACGCTGACCGAGGCGACGGCGCTCGGGGCCGCGCCCGCGTTCCAGCGCGAGGGCTTCCTGAAGCCCGACGCGGTGAACCTGATCGAACGCGGCGTCTATCGCGACTGCCTCGTCTCGCCGCGCTCGGCGGCCGAATACGGCGTTGCGACCAACGGCGCCTCGCGCGCCGAGGTGCCGGCCTCGCTCGACATGGCGGCGGGCGAATTGCCCGAGGCGGATGTGCTCAAGGCGCTCGGCACCGGCGTCTATGTCTCGAACCTCTGGTATCTCAACTTCTCCGACCGCAGCAGCGGGCGGCTGACCGGCATGACCCGCTTCGCCAGCTTCTGGGTGGAGAACGGCGAGATCGTCGCGCCGCTGAACGTCATGCGCTTCGACGACACGATCTACCGGATGCTGGGCAGCGAGCTGGAGGCGCTGACCGCCGAGCGGGCGCTCTGGCTCGACCCCGGCACCTATGAGGGCCGCACGCTCGACAGCGTCCGCCTGCCGGGCGCCCTTCTGGCGGGACTGCGCTTCACGCTGTAACCTCGTCGCCGGGGCGCGGAGCGCGCCGTGGGAGATCGAGACATGATCCGCAATCTGATCGTCGGCGCGTTCGAAGCCTTCGCCTGGTTCTTCTTCGTCGCCATCATCGCCTACGCCACATGGTTCGGCTGGAACGCGGCGACGCTGGGCGAAATCCACGCCGGCGGCGTGATGGCGCTGCCCTGGCAGGGGGCGCTCGGCGGCTTCGTGGTGGGCTGCCTGCTGGCGGTGGTGGGCACCGGCCTCATCTTCACGCTGCTCGACATCCGCGCCGGCTCGGACCGCATCGTCGAACTGATGGAAGACGAACTGCGCCGCCGCCGCGGCGAGGACTGAGCGGCGGCGTCAGGCCGCCCCGGTCAGGGGCGGCCCTCTATCGTCATGAAGCGCGAGCGGTGGACGTTCAGCAGATTGTCCGCCCAGCCCGTGACCCAGGTGTGCACCAGATTGCGGCTGACGCCATAGAACACCGGGGTCAGCGGCGCTTCCTCCAGCATCATCGCCTCGGCCTGCTGCATGATCGCCATCCGCTTGGCCGGGTCGCGCTCCTGGTCCGAGGCGCGCACCAGGTTCTCGTAGTCCTGGTTGGCATAGCGCGACATGTTCATGTCCCCGGCCGAAGGCTGGGCGAGGAACAGGAAGTTCTTGGCGTCGTTGAAATCGGCGAACCAGTTGGCCTCGGCGACGTCGTAGTCCTGAGCGCGCACCGTGTTGTAGTGGACCTTCTTCTCGCTGACGACGAGTTCCACCTTGAGGCCGACGGCCGCCCACATGCCTTGCAGCGCCGCGGCCATGCGGCGCGAGTCGGCATCGCCGATATAGTTGAAGCGGAACGAGATCGGATTGTCCGGCCCGTGGCCCGCCTCGGCGAGCAGGCGCTTGGCCTCGGCGATCCGCTCGGCCATCGGCCGGTCGGCGAAGGACAGGCGCGGCCCGTTCGTGTAGCCCGCGGTGCCGGGCGGCACGATGGAATAGGCGGCGACCTCGCCGGCCCTGAGGATCTGTTTGGCGATGACCTCGCGGTCGATGGCGAGTCCGATCGCCTGCCGCACCCTGATGTCGTCGAAGGGCGGGCGCAGCGTGTTCATGACGATGTAGCGGACGTTGACGACGGTCGCGACGCGCAGCTCGGCCGCCATGTTGCGCTTCAATTGGTCGATCTGGGCCGAGGGGAAGCCGACATTGAGATCGAGTTCGCCGATGCGGAAGCGCTTCAGCGCCGCCTCGCCGTCGTCGGTCGGATAGAAGATCACCTCGTCCAGCTTCACGTTGGCGGCGTCGTAGAAGCGTTCGTTCCTGGCGAGCACGACGCTGTCGTTGGGGCGGAACGAGACCAGCTTGAACGGGCCGTTCGAAACATAGTGTTCGGGGCTCACCCAGTCGTCGCCGTATTGCTCCACCACATGGCGCGGCACCGGATAGGTGATCTGGTGCATCAGCAATTGCGGCAGATAGGTCGCCGGATGGGTCAGGCGGATTTCCAGCGTCGCATCGTCCAGCGCCTTCACGCCCAGCGCCTCGAGCGGCATCGTGCCGGCGTTCACCGGCTCGGCGTTGACGATGTCGTAGAGCATCGAGGCGTATTGCGAGGCCGTCGCCGGATCGAGCTGGCGGCGGAAGGAATATTCGAAGTCCTGCGCCGTCACCGGCGTTCCGTCCGACCACACGGCCCCGGCGCGCATCTTGAACGTCCACACCAGGCCGTCGTCGGAAACGGTCCAGCTTTCCGCCGCGCCCGGCATCGGATCGGCGTTGATGTCCTCGGTCGTCAGGCCGAGGAAGAGATCGCCGAGGATGTTGCTCTCCCAGCTGCCCGACGCCTTGTGCGGATCGAGCGTATCCGGATCGTTCTGGTTGCCGCGATGGAGCGTGACGGCGCCGGCCGAAAGGACCAGCGCCGCGGCCGCGGCGAGCGCGACGAGCGTCTTGCGGAACACCCTCAGCGGCCCTCGATCGACATCCAGCGCGAACGGTTCACGCCGCGCACGTTGCCGATGAAGCCCTTCAGATAGGGCTTCACGAGGAACTGGTTGAGGCGGAAGCGGGTGGGCGCGACGCCGTAATCGTCGAGCAGGATCTGCTCGGCTTCGCGCATGATCGCGGCGCGCTTGACGCCGTCGGGCTCCTGGCGCTCCTGCACCATCAGCTCGTCGTATTTCGGGTTCGACCAGCCGCCGTAGTTGAAGCCCTTGTTGTTCGTCTCGAACATGAACAGGAACGTTTCCGGGTCGTTGTAGTCGCCGACCCAGGCGGCGGTGGCGACCTCGAAATTGGCCACCTGAAGGTGCTGGTTGTAGTGGGTCGCCGGCTCGTTGGAGACGATCTCGGCGGTGACGCCGATGGTCTTCCACATCGCCTGCGCGGCGGCGGCGGCGCGCTTGGAGTCGTTGTCGCTCGAGGTATAGAAGCGGAAGGTCAGCGGGTTGGACTCGTTGTAGCCCGCCTCGGCCAGCAGCGCCTTGGCGGCCTCGACGCGCTCCGCCTGGGTGGCGATGGCGCAATCGGGCGAGACGGCGCCCTTTTCGTAATTCGCGGTCTCGGGCGGCACGATGGCGCAGGCGACCGGCTCGCCCAGCTGATAGATGCGCTCGGTGATCGTCTTGCGGTCGAAGCCGAACGACAGCGCCTTGCGCACGCGCACATCGTCGAACGGCTTCTGGCGCTGGTTGAAGGTGATGTAGCTGACCGCCAGATAGGGGGCGAGCTTCACCTCGTCGCCCAGCGCCGCCACGAGCTGCTTATATTGGGCGGTCGGGAAATTGTCGTACATGTCGATCTCGCCCGTGCGGTAACGCTTCAGGCCGGAATTGACGTCGTTGATCGGAATCCAGTTGACGACGTCCACCTTCACGTTGGCGGCGTCGTAGTATTTGGGGTTCTTCACCAGGCGCACATATTCCTGCACGCGCCAGTCGGCCAGCATGAAGGGGCCGTTCGAGACATAGGTGCCGGGCTTGATCCACTCGTCGCCCACCTTCTCGATCTGCCAGCGCGGCACGGGGAAGGTCGCCTGATGGGCGACGATGCCGTCGAAATAGGGCGCGGGGTGGGCGAGGGTGACCACGAAGGTCTGCGGATCGGGCGCCGCGACGCCCAGCTCCTCAAGCGGCTTCTTGCCGGCGTTCACCTCTTCGGCGTTCTTCACCACATAGAGGATCGAGGCGTATTGCGCGGCCGTCGCCGGGTTCAGCAGGCGGCGCCAGGAATAGACGAAATCGTCGGAGGTGACCGGCGTGCCGTCGGACCAGACCGCGCCCTGGCGCATCTTGAAGGTCCAGGTAAGGCCGTCCGGCGAGACCGTCCAGCTTTCGGCCGCGCCGGGAATGAGCGAGCCGTCCTCGGCCTCGGTCGTCAGGCCTTCCAGCATGTCGCCGACGATGAAATTCTCCCAGGTGCCCTGGGTCTGGTGGGGATCGAGCGAGAAGGGGTCGCCCCCGGCATTGCCGCGATTGAGCACGACTTCGGCTGAAGCGGGGACCGCCGCCAGGAAGAGGGCGGCGAGGAGGGCGGCGATGGCGCGCAGGGCCATGGGCGGGCGTCCTTCTGTGACAAGCGTTGGGGCAGCAATAGCACAAGACCCGGCGTTTCCACCGGGCCTCGCGGGATTGTCAGGGTCCGTTCAGCCGGCGGACGACCGGCGGCGGCGGGCGATGAAGACGGCGATGAGGGCGACGAAAGCCGCGCCGCCGCCGATCGGCAGGGCGAGACCCATGCCGCCTTCGCCCGCCGCCTGGCTTCCGGCCGGGCTGGCGGACGCCGCCTTGGTCTTGCCCCGGGCGGCCGCCTGCGCCTCGACGTCGATCGAGATCCAGCGGGTGCGGTGGTTGTTGGTCAGCGCGTCGTCCCAGCCCTTCACATAGGGCGCGACCAGGTTGCGCGAGACCGCGTTGTAGATCGGCACCATCGGCGCGTCGTCCAGCATCATCTGCTCTGCGCGGTTCAGCATCTCGCCGCGCTTGACCGGATCGGGCTCGTTGTCGGCGTCGTTGTTGAGCTGGTCGAAGGCGGCGTTGGAGTATTTGGAATAGTTCATCTCCTCCGAGCTGGTCTCGGCGAGATAGAGATAGTTCGAGGCGTCGGGGTAGTCGGCGATCCATCCGGCGAGCGCGACCTGGAAGTTCTGGTTGCGCAGATTGGCGTAGACCGTCTTGGTCTCCGACCCGGCCGGCGTCATCTTCACGCCGATCTGCGCCCAGAAGCCCTGCAACGCGATGCCGATGCGCTTGGAATCGGTCGACTGCATATGCAGGAACTCGAAGGTCAGCGGGTTGTCCGGTCCGTAGCCGGCCTCGGCGAGCAGCTTGCGGGCGAGCGCCAGGCGCTGGTCCATCGGCATGTCGGCGTAGAACAGCTTCGCCTCATGCGGGTAGTTGGGGATGTTCGGCTGGACGAAGGTATAGGCGGGCGTTTCGCCGGCTCTCAGGATCTTGCCGGTCAGTTCCTCGCGGTTGATGGCAAGGCCGAGCGCGGTGCGGATGCGCTGGTCCTTCCAGGGGTCCTCGGTCAGGTTGAAGGTGATGTACCAGTTGGCGATATAGGGCGCGATCCGCACCTTGTCGGGCATCGAGCGGCGCAATTCGTCGATCTGCTGGCCGGGAATGCCCTGCGAGATGTCGGTCTCGCCGGCCCGGAAGCGCTTGACGTTGGCCAGCTGGTCTTCCTGCGAATAATAGACGACCTCGTCGATCTTCACGTTGGCGGCGTCGAAGAATTTGGGGTTCTTGACGACCCGCACAAATTCGTTCGGCCGCCATTCGGCGAGCGTGTAGGCGCCGTTCGAGACGTAATTGCCAGGCTTCACCCAGTCGTCGCCGAACTTCTCGATCGCGTGCTTGGGCACCGGGTAGAGCGCATAATGCATCAGCAGCTGCGGCAGGTAGGACGCGGGGTGTTCGAGCGTCAGCTCCAGCGTCGCGTCGTCGATCGCCCGCGCGCCGATCTGGTCGGGCGGGATCGTGCCGGCGAGGACGCCGGCGGCGTTCTTGATGACGTGGGTGAGCGAGGCGTATTGCGACGAGGTGGCGGCGCTGTTGATGCGCTGATAGGCGAAGACGAAATCCCCGGCCGTCACCGGCACGCCGTCGGACCAGACGATTCCGGGCCGCAGCTTGAAGGTCCACACCAGACCGTCGTCGGAGACCGTATAGCTCTCGGCCATGCCGTAGAGCGGCTCGCCCTTGGAGTCCTCGGTCATCAGCCCCATGAACATGTCGCCGAGGATGTTGTTCTCCCACTGGCCGGTCGCCTTCTGGGGGTCGAGCGTGTCGGGCTCGGCGCCGTTGCCGCGATAGAGCACGACCGGGTCGGCGGCTTCGGCCGCCGGGGCCGCGAGTGCGAGGCACGCCGCGAGGGCGGCCGCAAGCGCCTTGATTTTGAGCATGGATGATCCTCCTGCCATGGGCCGCCGGACGCGCCACATTTCGGGCGCAGTCCCGGCCGATAGGCTTCCTTGGCTCGTGAATAGGCAATGAACGCCGCCTTGTCCACGCGCCGGGCGGGGGCTATCAGGGCCTCTGAAGGCCCGAACCCCAGGGGATGCGCCGATGTTGAAGCCAAGCCTTTCCGCCCTCGCCGCCGCCGCGCTGCTCTGCGGCCTCGCCGCCGCCAGCGAGGTGCGCGATACGCTGGAGGAGATGAACGCCTGCGGGGCGATCGCCGAGCCCGCCCAGCGCCTCGCCTGCTACGACGCGCTGGCCCCCAAGGTCCGCGCGACGCTCGACGTGGCGACCGACGAGGACCGCGTCACGCTCTTCGGCCTCGACCTCTTCGGCCCCGGCGGCGGCGGCGGCGAAGCGACCCGTCCCGAGGATTTCGGCAAGCGCGACCTGCCCGCGCCCGTGGAAACGGTGGAATCGGGCGGAATCGTCACCGAAATCACCATGCCGCTCGCCGAAGTCGCCCGTAACGGCGATGGCTATGACGTCTATGTCCTTGAGAACGGCCAGGTCTGGCGCCAAAAGGAAATGACCGACCTCCACCTCCCCCACAACATTGAGGGCGTGAAGGTGCGCATCCGTCAGGGCTCGCTCGGAAGCTATTTCCTGAGCCGCGATGGGCAGAATCGTTCGGTCGCCGTCGAGCGCGTGCGCTAGGGTTTCAGACCGGATCGTGCTCGGCCACGAAGTGGCCGGGCTTCGCCTCGACCAGCTGCGGAACGTATTGCTCCGCATCCGGATCGTCGATCAGCTTCGACTTGAGGAAGGTCAGCGCCGCGCGTGAGTCGAGCGGCGAGGGCAGATCGCCGTGCAGCTTGATGCGGGTGCGGGCGCGTTCGAGCTTGGGGTCCGGCAGCGGCACGGCCGAGATCAGGCCGCGCGTATAGGGATGCAGCGGGTTCTCGTAGATCTCCTCGCGGTCCGCCAGTTCGACGATGCGCCCCAGATATAGCACCATGATGCGGTGCGAGATCTGGCGCACGACCGAAAGGTCGTGGCTGATGAACATCATGCTCATGCCGAACTCGGCCTGGAGCTTCATCAGCAGATCGACGATCTGGCGCTGGATCGAGACGTCGAGCGCCGACACCGCCTCGTCGCAGATCACCAGCTGAGGCCGGACGATCATCGCGCGGGCGATGCCGACGCGCTGATTCTGGCCGCCGGAGAATTCGTGCGGGTAGCGATTGATCCAGGCGGGGTCGAGGCCGACCCGCTTCATCATGTCCTTCACCCGGTCGCGCACGTCGGCGGCCGAAAGGTGCGGCTCCTGGGTGATGAGCGGTTCGGCGATCGACTTGCCGATCGGCATGCGCGGATCGAGCGAAGCGAGCGGGTCCTGGAAGACGATCTGGAACTCGCGGCGCATCTTGCGCAGCTCGTTGCCGCGCGTCTTCATCAGGTCCTTGCCGCCGAGCCAGACGACCGATCCCTGGCGCGGGTCGACGAGCTGAAGAACGGCGCGGGCGAGCGTCGACTTGCCGCAGCCCGACTCGCCGACGATGCCCAGCGTCTCGCCCTTCTTCAGCTCGAAGCTGACGCCGTTGACGGCCTTGAGCGGCTTGGTCTTGCCGAACAGCCCGCCGCTCATGCGGATCGGGAAATGGACCTTGACGTCCTGCACGTCGATCAGCGTCTCGCGGTCCTGCCAGTTCTCGATCGGCGGCAGGACGGGGTGGCCCGGCTTGTCGGGCTGGTCGAGCCGCGGCACGGCGTCGAGCAGCATCTGCGTATAACCGTGCTTGGGCGCGTAGAAGATCTCGTCGACCGGTCCGGCCTCGACGAATTCGCCGTAGCGCATCACCTGGACCCGGTCGCACATCGAGGCGATGACGCCCATGTCGTGGCTGATGAGGGCGATGGCCGTGCCCAGCTCGCGCGTCAGATCGCGCATGATCTCCAGCACCTGGGCCTGCACGGTGACGTCGAGCGCCGTCGTCGGCTCGTCGGCGATCAGCAGGTCGGGATCGCAGGCGGTCGCCATCGCGATCATCACGCGCTGCCGCATGCCGCCCGACAATTCGTGCGGGTATTGCTGCATCCGCCGCTTCGCTTCGGGAATGCGCACCAGCTCCAGCATGTCGAGGGCGCGGCGCTGGGCGTCGGCGTGGCTGGCATGCTTGTGGGTGGTCAGGATCTCGACGATCTGCTGGCCGACCTTCATGTGCGGGGTGAGCGAGGTCAGCGGATCCTGGAAGATGACGCTGGCCTTCGAGCCGCGGATGCTGCGCAGCACCTTCGCCGGCGCGCCGATCAGTTCCTGGCCCTTGAACCTGACCGAGCCGGTCGCCTCGCCATTGCCGGCGAGGAGGCCGATCGCCGCCATGAACATCTGGCTCTTGCCCGAGCCGGACTCGCCGACCACGCCCACGACTTCGCCCTTGGCGATGTCGAAGGTCGCGCCCTTGACGGCATGGACCATGCCGTCCGGCGTCTTGAAGCGGACGTGGAGGTCCTGGATCTGAAGGATCGGTTCCGGCATGGGCTCAGCGATCCTTGGGATCGAGCGCGTCGCGCAGCCCGTCGCCGATGAAGTTGAAGCAGAACAGCGTCACCGCCATCATCAGCGCCGGGAAGATCAGCATCCAGGGCTTGGTCTCCATCTCGTTGGCGCCTTCCGAGATCAGCACGCCCCACGAGGTCATCGGCTCCTGAACGCCGAGGCCGAGGAAGGAGAGGAAGCTCTCGGCGAGGATGATCGCCGGGATGGTCAGCGTCACGAACACGATGACCGGACCGATGACGTTGGGGATGATGTGGCGGCGGATGATCGCGCCGTTGCCGACGCCCGCCGCCACCGCCGCCTCGACGAACTCCTTGCGCCGGATCGACAGCGTCTGG
The DNA here is from genome assembly GCA_046348585.1 of Alphaproteobacteria bacterium. Classification (GTDB taxonomy): domain Bacteria; phylum Pseudomonadota; class Alphaproteobacteria; order Micropepsales; family Micropepsaceae; genus JADZAI01. The sequence goes on along the minus strand of JAXMDZ010000002.1, from coordinate 2,744 downwards.
CCGCGCACGATGCGCGCCATGGTCAGCCACTCGACCGCGCCGATCGCCGCGAAGATGAGGATGAAGCGGTTGAAGGGATCCTTGAAGAAGGGAATGTCCGCCGTCACCGTCATCAGGATGATGACGAAGAAGATGAAGGGCAGGGCGTACATGATGTCGACGAAACGCATCATGATCGCATCGACCCGGCCGCCGATATAGCCCGCCGTCGCGCCATAGAGCACGCCGATGAACAGCGCGACGAAGGTGGCGACCACTCCGACCGACAGCGAGACGCGTGCGCCGTAGAGGATGCGCACCCAAAGATCGCGGCCGACCGCGTCGGTGCCGAGGAAATGCTTGAAGTCGTCGAGCGTGGGCTTCGGCCCGCAGACCACGCCGTCGCCGGGCGACGCGCCCTCGCCGCAGGACAGCTCCCAGTCGGAGAGCGCTAGCTCGTAGGAGGTGACGATGCCCTGGCCGCAGACCGCGGCTTCGGGGTTCTTGTCGGCGTAGTCGAGGTCGTCGAGCTTGGTCATGTCGATCGCCCACGAGGGCGGGCAGCCGACCTGGTTGTAGTCCTGCGCGTCATAGGCGTGGCGCGACAGCGACGGCGCGAGAATGGCGAGCGTGACGATGATCAGAAGGATGATCATCGAGACCACGGCCGCCTTGTTGCGGAACAGGCGGCGGCGCGCGTCCTGCCACAGGCTGCGGCCCTTGACCTCCTGCGCGGCGGTCATCGCCTGCATCTTGGCGTCCTTGGAGAGGGGGATGGCCATCAGCCGAGCCTCACGCGGGGGTCGAGGATGCGGTACATGACGTCCGCGATCAGGTTGAGCACGATGATGAGCGTCGCGTAGAGGATGACCACGCCCATCACGAGCGTGTAGTCGCGGTTGAGCGCGCCCTGGACGAAATAGCGTCCGATGCCCGGCAGGCCGAAAATCTGTTCGACCACCAGCGAGCCGGTCACCAGGCCGGCGATCGCCGGACCGAGATAGGACACCAGCGGCAACAGGCCGGCCCGAAGCGCGTGGCGGCGCACGACCTGGGAGTCGGTGAGGCCCTTGGCGCGCGCCGTGCGGATGAAGTTGGAACGCAGAACCTCGATCATCGAACCGCGCACCAGGCGCGAGATGATGGCGATCTGCGGCAGCGCAAGCACGACCACCGGCAGGATCAGGTTGCGCGCCGCCCCGTCGCCGTAGCCCGCGACCGGCAGCCAGCCCAGATAGACGCCCAGGATCAGCGTCAGGAACGGCGCAGTCACGAAGGTGGGGATGGTGATGCCGATCATGGCGACCGACATGACGGAATAGTCCGTCGGCGTATTCTGTTTGAGCGCCGCCGTCACGCCGAGGAAGCCGCCGATGATGACCGCCAGCGTCATCGCCAGGAGGCCGAGCTTCAGGCTGACCGGCGCGCCCAGCATGATCAGTTCGCTGACCGTGAAGTCCTTGTTCTTGAAGGACGGGCCGAAATCGCCCTTGGTCAGGATGTTGCCGACATAGATGCCGAACTGCTCGTAGACCGGCTTGTCGAGATTGTAGGCCGCCTTGATGTTGCGCTCGATTTCGGGGGGCAGGCGGCGTTCGCCGTCGAACGGTCCCCCGGGGGCGAGCCGCATCAGGAAAAAGGTCGCGGCGACGATGATGAACAGGGTCGGTATGGCGCCCAGAAGGCGGCGAACGATGTAACCCAGCATTGGCCCCCGACACCCAATCGAGCGTCCCAAAAGAGGACCCTCGCACCCTTCGACCGTGAACGGAAGCCCCTTGCCCGCCCGCCGGCCGCGTCATGTTGTGCCGCGCCTCATAGCAGCGGCTTCCGCGCAGTCAACGGGGGAGGGAGCCGGGGCGCGCCGGCCGGCTAGCCTCCCGCGCGCGTCCGGGCACTCGAACACGGTTTTGTGAAGGGCGGGGGCGGGCGGCGGCCGTCAGCCGCTCCAGTCGCGGGCCCAGGGCGCGAGGGTGAGGCCATGCGTGTGACCGGCGAAGCGCCGCCGCTGGCTGAACCAGCGCAGCACATAGCGCCGGAAGAAGTCGGCCCCCAAATGTCGCCGCCAGGCCGTGAAGCGCTCGCCCGCCTGACGCGGCGAGGGGCCGCGCTTCTCCTTGCGGGTGCTGACCGGCAGGCCCTGGCGGGCCGGGAACGGGGCGCAGTCGAGGACCTTCAGCCCGTGCCGCCAATGGGCGCTGAGATAATTGTCGAAGGGCTCGAAGATGCCGCCGGCCTGCGCGAGCAGCCGTTCGGCGGCGGCGCGGGTGACGAGATAGGCCGCCGCCCCGGAGGACGGGTTGAGCGAGGCGACCAGGCGGTAGGGCCCGGCCTCGGCGACCTTCAGCGCCGGCCGGGCCCCCTTCATCCGCGTGCCTTCCAGTTTCACGATGTCCCAGAGGCGGCGATAGCCGAGGATCGCCTCCAGCGCCTGCGGGAAGTCGGGGGCGAACTCCGCGTCGTCCTCCAGCACGAGGGCGACGTCGTGCGGGCTTTCGAGGAAGAGGCGCAGCGCCTTCAGGTGGCTCTGAAAGCAGGCCTCTTCGCCCTGCACGTAGATGCGCCCATCCCAGTTGGTTTCGATCAGCACGTCGTCGCGCCGGATCGTGAGGCCGCCGCGCGGCGCGAAGTCCTGCGCCTTGGCGTCGACGGCCGAGACGAAGGTCGCGTCCAGACCGGCCTTTGAGGTCTGCGATTCCATGAAGGCGCGCCGCTCGGGCGCGCGATCGAGATTGATGACATAGACGCCAAGGCGCGAATTCATG
>JAXMDZ010000001.1:0-532443 GCA_046348585.1 Alphaproteobacteria bacterium | reverse complement strand
CGCGCGAAGGCGGGGCTGGCAGAGTGGGCGGGGCGAATCATGGGGCGCTCGGTCCTTTACGGCTTTTCCGCCGCCGCTCTCTTGCATCGCCCGGCGATTTCGGCAATAAGGCCCGCCTTCCCGGCGGCCCATTACCCATCTGGCCGGCGGTTCGTGAGCGGGCGTAGCTCAGGGGTAGAGCACAACCTTGCCAAGGTTGGGGTCGGGCGTTCGAATCGCCTCGCCCGCTCCATTTTCATTTGATATCAGAAACTTACGGGTGGCCCACCCCTTGGACCTCTCGTGGCCCCTGGCGTGTATGGCCAGTGTATGGAATTCCGCGCGCTCGATGGCACGTTCAGGAATGCCAATCGAGAGCGTGCAGGAGGCAGCAAACAACCCGCTAAGGCTTAGTGCAGAGCTTTTTCAAAGCCTCGTAGTGCGGCTCATCGACCGTTTTCATCATGTCCAAGAGAGCTGCCGCAGCGGCTTCCGTCTCCTCGATTGTCATCGATGAGAAAGATATGAGATCGTCGATGTTATCGGAATGCGATTCCACTTGGGAAAGGCGGTCGAGTGCAGCCAAGCGGTCTGCGTCAAGTGATGTATGCACCTTGCAAAGCTGTTCAATCTTACCTTGCAACCCAGAGCTTCCGGGGCATCGGAATGCGAGGAAGACATCCAGTACTCGCCGCATGACGTTCGGCATCAAGAGAGCGTATTCACTGTCACCTGAGGGCGTTTCGGCAAAGCGGAACAAGTGCTGCGCTAGAAAGTGGTACTCAGACTCGTACTCTCGCAAGAGACGTGACATTTTGATGAGCGCTGAAGTTCGGCTAGCTTCACCCTTTGGCATCGTCACGTCAATGAACAGCATTGTTGCCGTTGGATCAGCGCCCTTTGGGGGGTCCGCCTTGCCTTTCCACGCCTTCCTGAATTCGTTCATAAAATTCTGATTGTGCGTGAGCACAAACAGCTGCGCTGCGCCGGATAGTCTGCTTTTCACCAGCGATGCAGCGAAGTTCAATGCCTTCGTATCTAAGCTCGATATGGGATCATCGACCACGACAATCGTGTCTTTGATCTTGCGGCCTTCCGCCTCTATCAACGAGAGGAAGTAGCAAAGTGCGATAGCTGTTTTTTCGCCTTCACTCGGCATTCCGGAAATGACCTTCCCGTGCCGATGGATTTCATATCCTTGGTCAACAGCAGCAATCGTTAGCTCCCCATGTCCGAGATAAGAGCGAACGAGCTTGTTGATCTGTGACGCTGCAGGGCCATGCTCGCGAATGCTCGACCTTAGTTCGTCAATTCGCCGCCGAAGCTCGCTCAATGCATTGTCAGCGGCCTCAGATTCCGAGCCTGCTTTTACGCGATCTGCTTTGAGAGAGTCGTACTCGGCCTTCGCTTCCTGAAGATAATGACCCTTGATCGAGTCCTGCGCGGCTTTCTGACGAGAGTCGAATTCCTCAGACAAGGCGTTGTGAGCCTTTATCGCGTGGTTCAAATTTTCAAATGCCGTTGATAGCTGAGCCTCGATCTCTTTCGCTTCCTTGTCGGAGGCAAGCTTGGACGCATCTGTGGCAAGCGATGGCTGCTCTCGTTTCCTTTCGATAGCCGACAGGGCCGGTTCAAGCAGCGCTCTGGCTTTGTCCAACAGCGCCACCAAATTATCCCGCGCGTTCACAAACTGTTGCTGAGAGCTAGCCGCTATTACCTCTCCAGGCGGCATAGCGGCGGGGTAAGCCCCTAACGACATTGAAGCCGCATGGAGTTCTCTCAGAAGCGCGCCAATGTCGCTCACTGCTTTTTGGAGCTGGCTATCCAACGCCCCCGAGAGCAGCTCGCGGCGCTCTGCGGTGATAGCGTTTCCGCAATGAAGGCACTCGGAGAGCGAGTTTCGAACGTGATACTCGTGGCCCTCCTTTAGCCAGTTCAGCATTGCCGGATGTTGATCCAGCTCCGCAAGCGCTGACGCGACCATAGACTTCCCGGCGAGCGTTCGTGCGGCCTGCAACAGTCGTGGCAAGCAGAGCGACTTATACTCTATCAGTTGGCGCTGAGGGGGCGGCGCATCCAACGAGGTGATAGCAATCGCTTGGGCTAAGAGTTCTTCCGATAGGACGGACTTCTCGGTGAGCGATAGGCTCTCGTAGTCGCTCGCAAGCTGGGGGGCCTCATACTTCCGGCCTCGCAAAGCAAGTCGCTCGGCAATGCTCCGTGCGCGCTCCCGCTTGAACGTCGCGAGAGACTTTTCCGCGGCTCTGACATTTGCCTCAGCAGTCGATTGCCGTGCGATGGCCGCAGGCAGCAATGCTTCTTCGCCGGCTAGCTGAGCTGCTATCCCTGCCTGCTCCTTACCAATGTAGAACACTGGCTTCGCTTTGGCTGTATCCCAAAGCAAATTCTCATCAACAAAGTCGCCGTTGAAAACTACTAAGTTGCGCTCTAGCCCCGTTAGAGAGGCTGGGCAGGCGTGAATAGAGCCATCACCCAGTTCAATTTCAAACTCGCAATCCTCAGGCAAGCGCGGATGCCTGCTGCCCGACTGCAAACTTGCGAATAGGCGCGATAGGGTACTCTTGCCGGAACCATTGAACCCGTAGATCAGATTATATTTTCTGAAGGCCAAGCTCTCAGATTTCGCAGAGCGATCCGCGAAAATTCCCATGCCATGCATGGTGCGAATGTTTCGTATTTCCACGAACAATCGAGCCCCAAGCCCTCTACTATAAATCATATAGGCTCCGAACACTTTTGGCAATTTCGAGTTTCTGGCGGCTTGCTGGATGCAATAGTCAAACTGCGCTCGCTTGTTTCTCGTCCGCCGAGACGGGAATTCTGCTGATTGCTGAGCGTTCTCTGGGTGCCGCTTTCGCGCGGGCCTGTCGTGGGGGCATGTATTGACTCGTCTTCGCTGCGCCGCCGAAATGGTGGGACGGGGGCCTTGCCCGGCGGCCTTGGCCGCGGGGCCGAGCAGCCTGCCCGGCCCGCATCATCGACAGGTCCGCAGCCGCGCCTCGGCGCGGCGGGCCGGCAACGGATACGAGTACACCCATGACCACGGCGCTGCCTCAGGGCCTCTACGACCCGCGCAACGAGCATGACGCCTGCGGCGTCGGCTTCATCGCCAACGTCAAGGGCGCCAAATCCAACGAGATCGTCCGCAAGGGCCTGGAAATCCTCGTCAATCTCGACCATCGCGGGGCCGTCGGGGCCGATCCGCTGATGGGCGACGGGGCCGGGGTGCTGATCCAGATTCCCGATCCGCTGCTGCGCGCCTGGGCCGAGCGCGAGGGCCATGTCCTGCCGCCGCCGGGCGACTATGGCGTCGCCATGTGCTTCCTGCCGCAGAGCGAGGAGGCGCGGGCCGCCGCAATCGCCCAGTTCGAGAAATACATCGCCAAGGAAGGCCAGATCCTGATCGGCTGGCGCGACGTGCCGATCGACACCACGGGCCTCGGCGCGGCGGTGCTGGCCGGGATGCCGCCGATCCGCCAGGCGATCGTGGCGCGCGGCCGCAAGGCCCCCGACCAGGCCGCCTTCGAACGCAAGCTGCTCGCCATCCGCAAGCAGACCCAGAACCCGCTCGCCGACATCGCCCGCAAGCGCGGGCTCGACGACCTGACGCAGTTCTACATGCCGTCCTTCTCGACCCGGACTGTCGTCTATAAGGGCCTGCTGCTCGCCCATCAGGTCGGCACCTTCTACAAGGACCTGACCGACCCGCTCTGCCAGAGCGCGCTCGCCCTCGTGCATCAGCGCTTCTCGACCAACACGTTCCCGTCCTGGAAGCTCGCCCACCCCTATCGCTTCATCGCCCATAACGGCGAAATCAACACCGTGCGCGGCAACGTCAACTGGATGTACGCCCGCCGCCGCACGATGGAGAGCGAGCTGCTCGGCCCCGATCTCGACAAGATGTGGCCGCTGATCCCGCACGGGCAGAGCGATACGGCCTGTCTCGACAACGCGCTGGAGCTGCTGGTGGCGGGCGGCTACTCGCTCGCCCACGCGATGATGATGCTGATCCCGGAAGCGTGGGCCGGCAATCCGCTGATGGGGGCGCAGCGCCGCGCCTTCTACGAATACCACGCGGCGCTGATGGAGCCGTGGGACGGCCCGGCCGCCATCGCCTTCACCGACGGACGCCAGATCGGCGCGACGCTCGACCGCAACGGGCTGCGCCCGGCGCGCTTCATCGTCACCGACGACGACCATGTGGTGATGGCGTCGGAATCGGGCGTGCTGCCGATCCCCGACGAGCGCATCAAGCTGAAATGGCGGCTCCAGCCGGGCAAGATGCTGCTCATCGACTTCGAGGAAGGGCGGATCATCGAGGACGAGGAGATCAAGCAGCGTCTCGCCGCCGCGCACCCTTACGAGGACTGGCTTCAGGACACCCAGTTCAAGCTGGAGGAATTGCCCGATCTCGCCGAGGCGGCGGGCGGGCGCGCCGCGTCCGAGTTGCCGCTGCTCGATCGCCAGCAGGCCTTCGGCTACACGCAGGAGGATCTGAGCCGCTTCCTCGAACCGATGGCGGCGCAGGGCGAGGACCCGATCGGCTCGATGGGCTCCGACACGCCCATCGCCGTGCTCTCGCGCAAGCCGAAGCTGCTCTACAACTACTTCAAGCAGAACTTCGCCCAGGTCACCAATCCGCCGATCGATCCGATCCGCGAGGAGCTGGTGATGAGCCTCGTCTCGATGATCGGGCCGCGGCCCAATCTGCTGGGGCGGCAGGCGGGCGTGCATCGCCGCCTGGAGGTGGCGCAGCCGGTGCTGACCAATGCCGATCTCGGCAAGATCCGCGCGATCAACGAATTGCTCGACGGCGCCTTTCGCACCGCGACGGTCGATATCACCTGGGAGGCGAGCGAGGGCGCGGCGGGGCTGGAGCGGGCGCTGGAGCGCATCTGCCAGGACGCGACGGAATCGGTGCTGGCCGACGCCAACATCCTTATCCTTTCCGACCGCGCCGCCTCGCCGTCGCGCATTCCGGTGCCGGCGCTGCTGGCGACCGCCGCCGTCCATCACAAGCTGATCCGCCAGGGTCTGCGCATGCAGACCGGCCTCGTGGTCGAGACCGGCGAGGCGCGCGAGGTGCATCATTTCTGCGCGCTCGCGGGTTACGGCGCTGAGGCGGTGAACCCCTATCTCGCCTTCGAGACGCTGGAGGAGATCCGCGTTTCCACGGCCATGACGCTGAAGCCCTATGAGGTTCAGAAGAACTACATCAAGGCGATCGGCAAGGGCGTGCTGAAGGTGATGTCCAAGATGGGCATTTCCACCTACCAGTCCTATTGCGGCGCGCAGATCTTCGACGCGGTCGGCCTCTCCTCGCGCTTCGTGGAAAAGTATTTCACCGGCACCGCGACGACGATCGAGGGCGTCGGCCTTTCCGAGATCGCCGAGGAAGCGGTCGCCCGCCATCGCGCCGCCTTCGGCGACGATCCGATCTATCGCACCATGCTGGACGCCGGCGGCGACTATGCCTTCCGCCTGCGCGGCGAGGATCACGCCTGGACGCCGGAGAGCGTGGCGAAGCTGCAGCACGCGGTGCGCGGCAATCTGCCGGGCGAGTACAAGGCCTTCGCCGCCTCGATCAACGAGCAGAGCGAGCGCCTTCTGACCATTCGCGGCCTGATGGCCTTCAAATGGGCCGACGCGCCCGTGCCGCTGGACGAGGTCGAGCCGGCCTCCGAGATCGTCAAGCGCTTCGCCACCGGCGCGATGAGCTTCGGCTCGATCAGCCGCGAGGCCCACACCAATCTCGCCATCGCCATGAACCGCATCGGCGGGCGCTCCAACACCGGCGAGGGCGGCGAGGAGGCGGATCGCTATGTCCCGCTGCCCAACGGCGACTCGCTGCGCTCGCGCATCAAGCAGGTCGCCTCGGGCCGCTTCGGCGTGACGGCGGAATATCTCGTCAACGCCGACGACATCCAGATCAAGATGGCCCAGGGCGCCAAGCCCGGCGAGGGCGGCCAGCTGCCCGGCCACAAGGTCGACAAGAACATCGCCCGCGTTCGCTATTCGACGCCGGGCGTCGGCCTGATCTCGCCGCCGCCCCATCACGACATCTATTCGATCGAGGACCTGGCGCAGCTCATCCACGATCTGAAGAACGTCAATCCGGGCGCGCGCATCAGCGTGAAGCTGGTCAGCGAGGTCGGCGTCGGCACGGTCGCGGCGGGCGTTTCGAAGGCCCGCGCCGATCACCTCACGATCTCCGGCTTCGAGGGCGGCACCGGCGCGTCGCCGCTCACCTCGCTCACCCATGCCGGCAGCCCGTGGGAGATCGGCCTCGCCGAAACCCAGCAGACGCTGGTGCTCAACGGGCTGCGCGGGCGCATCGCGGTGCAGGTCGACGGCGGCCTGCGCACCGGGCGCGACGTCGCTATCGGGGCCTTGCTGGGGGCCGACGAGTTCGGCTTCGCCACCGCGCCGCTGATCGCCTCGGGCTGCATCATGATGCGCAAGTGCCATCTCAACACCTGCCCGGTCGGGGTGGCGACGCAGGACCCGGTGCTGCGCAAGCGCTTCACCGGCACGCCCGAACACGTCATCAACTATTTCTTCTTCGTCGCCGAGGAGCTGCGCGAGATCATGGCGCGGCTCGGCTTCCGCACGCTCGCCGAGATGACGGGCCGGGTCGACCGGCTCGACATGCGGGCGGCGGTCGATCACTGGAAGGCCAGGGGCGTCGATCTCGGCCGCCTGCTGCATCAACCGGCGCTGCCGGGAACCGCGCCCATCGCCCAGTGCGAGACGCAGGAGCACGGGCTCGCCAAGGCGCTGGACCGCCGCCTCATCGAAGCGGCGCGTCCGGCGCTGGAGAACGGCACGCCGGTCCGCATCGCCGAGACGATCTGCAACGTCAACCGCACGGTCGGCGCGATGCTGTCGGGCGAGGTGGCGCGCCGCTACGGCCATGCCGGCCTGCCGGACGGCACGATCTCGATCGCCCTCACCGGCACGGCGGGGCAGAGCCTCGGCGCGTTCCTGGCGCGCGGCGTCGCGATGGAGTTGGCGGGCGACGGCAACGACTATGTCGGCAAGGGCCTTTCGGGCGGACGCATCGTGGTGCGCCAGCCGCCGGGGGCGCGGCGCAACGCGGTCGACAACATCATCGTCGGCAACACCGTTCTTTATGGGGCGATCGCGGGCGAGGCCTATTTCGAAGGCGTGGCGGGCGAACGCTTCGCGGTGCGCAATTCGGGCGCGGTGGCGGTCGTCGAGGGCGTCGGCGATCACGGCTGCGAATACATGACCGGCGGCGTCGTCGCGGTGCTCGGCCGCACCGGGCGCAATTTCGCGGCCGGGATGTCGGGCGGCATCGCCTATGTCTACGACCCGGACAAGCGCTTCGCGCCGCTCTGCAACGCCGCGATGGTCGATCTGGAGTCGGTCGATCCCTCGCTGAGCGCCGGCGGCGATCCCGAAGCGCCGCTCCAGCGCGCGCCTTCGGCCGAGGATGCGGGAATGGGCGACATGCTGCGTTTCGATGCGGAGCGGCTGCGCATTCTCATCGAGCGCCATCTGCTGCACACCGGCAGCGCCCGCGCCCGCCTCATCCTTGACGACTGGGAGGCGCAGTGCGCGCATTTCGTCAAGGTGACGCCCAAGGACTATCGCCGCGCGCTGCTCGACCTGCGCGCCGAACGCAACGCCGCGCTCGCCGCGGAATGAACGCCGGTCCGGCCTTCATAAGGAGCTGAACCCATGGGCAAGCCGACGGGCTTTCTCGAAATCGAGCGCCGGGAGCGCGGCTACGAGCCGCCGGCGGAACGCACACACACCTATCGCGAGTTCGTGAAGCGGCCCTCCTCGGCCGAGGCCGCCGAGCAGGCGGCGCGCTGCATGGATTGCGGGATTCCGTTCTGTCACAACGGCTGTCCGGTCAACAATCTGATCCCGGACTGGAACGACCTCGCCTATCGCGGCCAGTGGCGGGCGGCGCTGGAGCGGCTGCACTCGACCAACAATTTCCCCGAATTCACGGGGCGCGTCTGCCCGGCGCCGTGCGAGGCCTCCTGCGTCCTCAACATCGACGACAACCCGGTCACCATCAAATCGATCGAGTGCGAGATCGTCGATCGCGGCTGGGACGAGGGCTGGATCAGGCCGGAAATGTCGGAGCGCGGCACCGGCAAGCGGATCGCGATCGTCGGCTCGGGCCCGGCGGGCCTCGCCTGCGCGCAGCAACTGGCGCGGGCCGGGCACGCGCCGACCGTGTTCGAGAAGTCCGACCGCATCGGCGGGCTGCTGCGTTACGGCATTCCCGACTTCAAGATGGAGAAGCGCCTGATCGACCGGCGCATCCGGCAGATGGAGCAGGAAGGCGTCATCTTCCGCACCGGGCTGCATATCGGCGTCGACGTGAAGGTCGGCCGCCTGCTCGACGATTACGAGGTCATCGTGTTCGCCGGCGGGGCGGAGCGGCCGCGCGATCTGGAGATCGAGGGGCGCGGCCTTTCGGGCATCCATTTCGCGATGGAGTTCCTCGTCCAGCAGAACAAGCGCGTCGCCGGGGACGGCGAAGCGCAGGCCGCGCCGAAGGGCACGCTCAGCGCCGCGGGCAAGCATGTCGTCGTGATCGGCGGCGGCGATACCGGATCGGACTGCATCGGCACCTCGATCCGCCAGGGCGCGGCGTCGGTGACGCAGCTCGAAATCATGCCGCAGCCGCCGGCGAAGGAGAACAAGGCGCTCACCTGGCCCGACTGGCCGCTGAAGCTGCGCACCTCGACATCGCACGAGGAAGGTGCGACGCGCGATTTCGCCGTCGTCACCAAGCGGGCGATCGGCGCGGCCGGCGCGATCGAGGCGTTGGTCTGCGCCCGCGTCGAGTGGGTGAAGGGCGCGGACGGGCGCATGGAGATGCGCGAGGTCGCGGGCAGCGAATTCGACCTGAAGGCCGATCTGGTGCTGCTCGCCATGGGCTTCACCGGGCCGGTGACGGCCGGGGCGATCGAGCAATGCGGCGCGGCGCTCGATCCGCGCGGCAACGTCGCGGCCACCGTCGCCGACTACAAGACGAGCGTCGGGCGCATCTTCGCCTGCGGCGACATGCGGCGCGGCCAGTCGCTGGTGGTGTGGGCGATCCGCGAGGGCCGCCAGTGCGCCCGCGCGGTCGACGAATATCTGATGGGCCGCAGCGAGCTGCCGCGCTGAGGCCCTCGCCTCGGGCGCCTCAGGCGGCCTCGGCCGCGCCGGCGAGCAGATCGTCGGCGCGGTCCTGGATGTCGCGGTTCATGGAATCGATTTCCTTCAGCGCCGTGGCGACGGTGCGCTGGAAGGTTTCGAGTTCGGCCAGCAGCTCGTCCATGCGGTCCTTGGCGAGCGTGTGGCGGGCGCATTCGACCTTGCCCATGATCCGCGTCACTTCGAGCCCCGCGGCCAGGCGGGTCATCTCAAGACAGGTCCACTGGAACTGGACGGCGGTGCGGGCGATCTCGGCGAGGCCGGCGGCGGCCCGCGCCTGATAGTCCTGCTGCTGCTGGTCCAGCATCGCCGCCTCTTCCTCGCGCGGCGGGCCATCGTCTTCGTCCTCGCCGGCGAAGGCGGCCAGCACTTCGCGCTGCATCCGCGCCGTGCAGACCAGGAACGAACCGTCGTTGATGGTGCGATAGACCTCCTGCGCCGAGGCGACGAAGCGCTCCAGCACGCGCTGCATCTCGGCCGAGAGCGCGCCGTAATTGCCCGAGATGATGCTGATCGCCGCGCCGTCCTGGCCGAGCTGGGCGGCGAGCACGCGGAAATTGAACGGCACGTTCTCGTAGCTGGCGAAGGCGCGCACGATGATGGCGCTCTGGCGCAGCAGCGACTGCGCGGTCTGCATCAGCTCGGCGAACATCCGCACCGCCGCATCCGGGGCATGGCCGAGCGCCGCGTCGCGGGCCGCGATCTCCTGCCCCAGCGCCGCCGCCATGAACGCGGGGTAATCGGGGAACCCCAGTTCGGCGAGGCGGGCGAGCAGGGCCGCCGCGCTGACGCCGGGATCGAGCGCCCCGGCCCGTTCGGCCGAGCCGAGCGCGGCGTATTCCTGTTTCACCACGCCGAGAAGCTCGCTGCCCGGCTTCAGCCGCACCGAGAGGTAGCCGCCCGCCACCGGCGTCACCACCGCGAAGACCCAGTAATGGCGGCCGTCCTTCGCGCGGTTCTGGACATAGGCGCCGATCGGGCGGCCCTCGCGGATCGTGTCCCAGAGCAGGCGGAAGACCGCGCGCGGCATGTGTCGGGATGGCGGATGATCTTGTGCGGCTTGGCGAGGAGCTCGTCCCACTCGTAGCCGCTGACCCGCCGGAAGACGGCGTTGCCGGCCTGTATGATGCCGCCCGGATCGGTACGCGAGAAGAACAGCTCGTCGATGCCGAAGGGCGCTTCGCTGGCGTCGGGCGTGCCGGCGCTGGACGGAACGGACATGGTGGACCTCCCGGACCGGGGGGCCGGATGCCGCTGCCGCAACGCTTTTCGCGCCCCGGCGTCACGCTCCGCTCCTCCCCGCCAAAACCCTCGGCCCGGGATGGTTACTCGAACCTGAATGCGACGGTCTTTTGAGGCCGTCGCGTCACTTTTTCCTGATTTTTCCGCACCTTACGCTACCCTGCGTTGCAGGAGCGGACTTTCGCCCTCCAAGACCGGCGGATTATGCGGCATTGCAGCAACACTTGTCCGTCCCGATGCGTGGGACAGCAGCGATTGTGACTGCGGCCAACTTGTTGCCACTATCGAAGCCAATTAAGGGACCGCTGTCCCTCGCGGGGTGGCTGACTCGTTCGCCGCTACGGCGCACTGCCACAATCCAGCGAGACGAGTTCACAACGGGAGATTGAAATGAACAAGGCACTTCTCGCGGCGGGCGTCTGCCTCGCCGCCCTCACCGGCGCGGCGGTCGCGGCCCCGGTCGGCAACGTCTCGGCCGGCTATTCCTATATCGACGTCGACAGCAACGTGTTCTCGGGCAAGTCGGTCAACTGGAACCAGTTCAACCTGAGCGGCTCGGCCGGTTACGACGTCGGCTCGAACTGGACGATCCAGGGCGACTTCGCCTTCCGCTCCGACCGTCTGTCGATCGACTCGATGGGGTCGTACGAAGTCAGCCTCGACAGCTGGCGGGCCGGCGGTGAGGCCTACTGGCGCGACCAGTCGCAGGGCCTGGCGGGCTTCGAACTCGCCTACACCTCGGTGGACGTCGGCCCGGCGGTTCTCGACGGCGTTCTGGTCGGCCTGCGCGGCGAGGTCTTCGCCTCCGATACGATCACCTACGGCGCGGCGATCAGCTACAACGCCTTCTCGGGCAAGGGTACCGACCTTCGCACCTGGAACGGCAACGCCTTCCTGACCTATTACGCGGCGCCCAAGACGGCTCTGTCGCTGCGCCTCGGCGGGTCGACGACCGACATCGACTCCGCGCCGTTCACGCCGGAGACCTGGAGCGTCGGCGGCGACGTCGAGTATCTGCTCGACTCGAACCTCTCGCTGATCGGCGGCCTGGAGTACCGGACCACCGACTTCACGGTCGCCGACTTCGACACGCTGGCGGTTTCGGCGCGTCTCAAGGTCTATTTCGGCACCGAAGGCACGCTCGTCCAGCAGCACCGCACGACGACGCTGGAGCCGTCCTCGACGGCCGGTCTGCCGTTCCCGTTCCTGTAAGCGGAACCTGACGGCTTGAAGCGGCGCGGGAGCGATCCCGCGCCGCTCTCGTTTTTGCGCCCCTCTTGCGCGGCGTGCGGCCATCGCCCAGAAGCAAGCCATGCGGATCGCTCTCGCCCGTTGCGGCGTCATTCACGACCTCACCGCCGGACGCGCCATCGGCGGACCGGCGCTCGCCGAAGCGGCCGCCGGACGGGCCGCCGTTCTGAAAACGAAAGGCGTGCGGCGCGGCGTCACGGTCGTCATCGGCCATGGCGGCACCGCCGATTTCTTCGCCGATCTGTTCGCCGTCTGGTCGTGCGGCGCGACCGCCGCCTGCATCGATTCCAGCCTGACGCCGGGCGAGCGCGCCACCGTCGCCGCTTTTGCGCGGCCCGCCCTGGCGCTCGTCTCCAGCCCGGCGGAGGCCGAAGGCTGGGGCGTCGAAACGCTGTCGCTCGCCGGCGCAGCCCCGGGGGGCGACACGCCCGCCGATCCGGCTTCGCATCTCGACGATGCGGCGCTGGTGCTCTTCACCTCCGGCACGACCGGCGCGCCCAAGGGCGTGGTCCTGACGTTCCGTGCGCTCTTCGCCCGCATCGCGCTCAACCATGCGGCGATCGGCGCGCCGCTTCGGGGCCGGTCGCTGGTGACGCTGCCCACCCATTTCGGGCACGGCCTCATCGGCAATGCGCTGACGCCCCTGCTCGCGGGCGGCGACATCGTGCTCGCGCCGCGCGGTCTCGGCCTCGCCAAGGATCTGGGGCGGCTGATCGACGCCGAGCGCATCACCTTCATGAGTTCGGTGCCGACCCTCTGGCGCATGGCGCTGAAGCTCTCCAGCCCGCCCTCGGGTGCGACGCTCGCCCGCGTCCATGTCGGCTCCGCGCCCTTGTCGGCCGCGCTCTGGGGCGACATCGCGGCCTGGAGCCGGGCGGAGACGGTCAACTGCCTCGGCATCACCGAAACCGCCAACTGGATCGGCGGCGCGTCCTCGCGGGCGGACGGCATCGCCGACGGCTATGTCGGGCGGCCCTGGGGCGGAAGCGTCGCGGTCCGTCTCGACGACGGGCGCGTCCTCGACACGGGCGAGGGCGAGATCGTCGTGCAGACGCCCGCCCTGATGCAGGGCTATCTCGACCGCCCCGACCTGACGGCGGCGGTGCTGGAGGCCGGCTGGTACCGCACGGGCGATCAGGGCGTCGTCGATGCGCGCGGCGTCACCGTGCAGGGACGCCTGAAGGACGAGATCAACCGCGCCGGCTTCAAGGTGCAGCCGGCCGAACTCGACATGCTGATCGAACAGCACGCCGACGTGGCCGAGGCCTGCGCCTTCGCCATTCCCGATGCGGTGAGCGGCGAGATCGTCGGCGCGGCCGTGCGCTTCAAGCCGGGCGCGGCGGGCGATCTCGACGCCGTGCGCGTCTTCTGCCGCGAGCGGCTGCGCCGCGAGGCGACGCCCGAACGCTGGTTCGCGGTGGACGAGATTCCGCGCACGGCGCGCGGCAAGGTGAGCCGCGAGGCGGTCCGCCGCACGCTGCTGGGCGAGGCTGCGCCATGATGCCCCGTCCGCCGCACGCGCCGGGGCAGCGCCGCCCGCGTCCCATCCGCATCGAAACCGAACGCTGGCTGCTGCGCACGCTCGTTCCCGCCGACGCGTCGGAGCGCTGGTGCGGCTGGGTCGCCGATCCGGAGGTCATGGGGCCGGTCAACACGCCGCCGCGCACCATGTCGCGCGCCGAACTCGCCGCTTATATCGCGCGCTTCGATCAGGAGACCCGGCTGCTGATCGGCATCTTCGACCGCGCCAACGGCCTCCATGTCGGCTTCTACCAGATCGACGTCAGCCCAACCCATCGCACCGCCGCCTTCAACGTCATCGTCGGCGACAAATCCTATTGGGGCCGCAAGGTGGTGCTGGAGACGCGCGCGGCGCTGCTCGATCATCTGTTTCGCGGCGGCGTCGAGAAGGCGACCGGCGCGCCGCTCGCCCGCAATTTCCCGGCGGTCTTCAATTACAAGGCGCAGGGCTGGCGGCTGGAGGGCATCCTCAAGGGCCAGTGCCGGCCGATGTATAACGGCCCGCGCCTCGACCAGTATCAGTTCGGGCTGTTGAAGGACGAATGGATCGCCATGCGCAAGAAGGCCGCCCCATGAGTCTCGCCGACGCGAAGGTCCTGCTCGCCGGGGCGCTGCAGGTCGCGCCCGGAACGCTCGCCGACGATGTGCGGCTGGGCGGCGTCGAGGCGTGGGACAGCCTCGGCCATATGCGTCTGCTGCTCGCCATCGAGGAGAAGCGCGGCGCGCCGCTCGACGCCGAGCAGGCCGCCGCGATCGAGTCGCTCGCCGATATCGCCCGGGCGCTCGGGCCCTAAGTCCTGTCGGCCATGCCCGCCTGAAGCTGCGCCCAGCCGTCGCGGGTCATCTCCCAATAGAGCGAGCGGCGGATCGTGCCGTCGGGACGGACGCTCTCGCGCTCGCCCATGCGCACGAAGCCGGCGCGGTCGATCAGCTTGATCGAGCGCACATTGTCGGGCGCGGCGGTCAGGCCGATGAGACGCACCTTCAGCGCGTCGAACATCCACGAGAAGCTGCGCACCGCGCCTTCGCCGCCGCCGCCCGCGCCCTGAATGTCGGCGCGCATGGCCCCCGCGATCTCGGCCGAGGCGCGCTCCGGCCAGACGGTGATCTGCGAGTAGGAGAGGATGCCCTTGCCGAAATCGGGCGTCACCATCAGCAGGCCCTCGCCGCGCGCCCGCTTGGCGGCGAAGTCGGCGATCCAGGCGCCGACATTCTCCGCCGTCAGCGGCCGCGGCAGGTCGTAGATCGCCTCCGACACTTCCGGGTCGCGCAGCAATTCCAGAAGCGCCTCGACATGCTCCGGCCCGGCGATCACGCGATTGGGGCCGAGCCCTTCCGGGTCTGCCGTGCGCACCGCTTCGCGGATCGCCGCTTCCTCCTCGGGACTGGCGGTGAGGACGGTCTTGGGAGGGGCGCTCATGGCGGTTCGACAAAGGCTGCAGGTGACGCCTATCCTCGACCTTGAGCGTCAATTCGGCAAGACGGCCGGCAGCCCCCAAATCGGGCCATGCTTAAGCGCCACGGGGACCGGGGGAGGGAAGCCGCCATGGACGAGGAGAAGATCGCCGCCGTGATGGCCCAGATGGGCCGCCCGCGACGGGTGCCGCGCCCGCACCGGCATTTCGACGGCGACTATGCGGATACGCCCGGCGGCCGCGTCGCCTACACCGCCGAAGGGGCCGGGCCCGCCGTGCTGCTGGTCCATGGCTGGGACGGCAGCCCGCGCGACATGCAGGACATCGCGGCGGCGCTGTCGCGGGCCGGGGCGCGGGTGGTGGCGCTCGACCTGCCGGCGCACGGATTCTCGGAGGGCGAGACGCTTTCGGCCGAGGACGCGGCGGCGGCGATCCTGGCGGTCGCGGCCCGCGAGGGTCCGTTCGAATGCGTCATCGCCCATTCCTTCGGCTGCCCGTCGACCGTGGTCGCCCTGGAGGGCGGTCTCAAGACCGCGGCGCTTGTCTTCTTCGCGCCGCCGCTGCGCCAGATCGACCAGTTCAGGCGGCATGCCGGCAAGTTCGGCCTCGCCCCCGACGAGATCGAGGAGGTGCTCGCCCGTCTGCGCGCCGCCGGATCGACCATGGATGCGATGGATCTGGGCGCGAAGGCGGCCGGCCGGAAAGAGCCGCTGCTTATCGTCCACTCGTCCGACGACGAGATGACGCCGATCGAGGGCGCAAGGGCGCTGGCCGCGGCCTGGCCCGGCGCGCGGCTGCTGGAGGCCGAAGGGCTCGGCCACAATCTCACCATGCGCGACGGCGTCCTCGTCGCCGCGGCGGTGCGCTTCGCGGTGGGTTGATTGTGGCGCGGGACATGCACTGCTAGGCTTCGCCCATGACGGTCAAGCAGACCTTGCTGCAGCTCTGCGCGCGGATCGGGTTCAACCCGCCGCGCTGAGGCGCCGTGCGCGCCCTGGCGCGCTCCAGTCCGTTTCGAGATCGACCAGAAATCCGGAGGTCCAGGCCATGACGCCGACCGTACACAATCAGACCCGCCACTGGCAGGCGCTCGACGCCGCCCACCACATCCATCCGTTCAGCGACACCGCCGCGCTCAACCGCGAGGGCGTGCGGGTCATCACCCACGCCAAGGGCATCTACGTCTACGACTCCGAGGGGGCGCGGCTGCTCGACGGCATGGCCGGGCTGTGGTGCGTGCAGCTCGGCTACGGCAACGAGGAACTGGCCGAAGCCGGGGCCAAGGCGCTGCGCGAGCTCCCCTACTACAACCACTTCTTCAAGACCTCGAATCCGTGGACGATCGAGCTCGCCACCAAGCTGGCCCAGCTTCTGCCCGAAGGGCTGGAGCGCGTGCTCTTCGCCAATTCCGGCTCGGAGGCGAACGACACGGCGCTGAAGCTCATCCGCTATTACTGGAACCTCAAGGGCAAGCCGAAGAAGAAGATCCATCTCAGCCGCGAGATGGCCTATCACGGCGTGACCATGGCGGCGGCCTCGCTGTCGGGCCTCACCCCCATGCATCCGCAATGGGATCTGCCGCTCGCCGGCTTCGAGAAGGTGCCGACCTGCTATTGGTACGGGGCGAAGGCGGCGGGCTATGGCGACATCTCGCCGGAGGATTTCGGCGAGCTGATCGCCGCGAAGCTGGAAGAGAAGATCCTGGCGCTGGGGCCGGAGAACGTCGCCTCGTTCTCGGCCGAACCCGTTCACGGCGCGGGCGGCCTCATCTTCCCGCCCTCGACCTATTGGCCGGCGATCCAGAAGGTCTGCGCCAAATACGACGTGCTGCTGCATGTCGACGAGGTGATCACCGGCTTCGGTCGCACCGGCAACTGGTTCGGCAGCCACACCTACGGCATTTCGCCCGACGTCATGACGATGGCGAAGGGCCTGTCCTCCGGCTACCAGCCGATCTCGGCGATCGCGCTGGGGCCGCGCATGGGCGATGCGATCGCCAACGCCAACGAGGAGCTGGTGCACGGCTACACCTATTCCGGTCATCCGGTGGCGAGCGCGGTCGCGCTGAAGAATCTGGAGATCATGGAACGCGACGCGATCCCGGCCCGCGTCGGCTCGGACACCGGTCCCTATCTTCAGAACGCGCTGCGCACCGTCTTCAAGGATCATCCGCTGGTCGGCGAAGTGCGCGGCGTCGGCCTGCTGGCGGCGATCGAGCTGGTCGACGACAAGGCCGAGCGGCGCTTCTTCCCGGAAGTCGGCGATGTCGGCACGATCTGCCGCAATCACTGCTTCCGCGAGGGCCTCGTCATGCGGGCGATCCGCGACACCATGGTCTGCTCGCCGCCGCTCACCATCACCCATGCGGAGATCGACGAGATGGTCGCGCTGGCGAAGCGCTGCTTCGACCTGACGGCGGCCGATCTGGGGCGGGCCTGACCGGCTCGCCTCTCCGGCGGGGGCCAAGCAAGGATCGTGACAACATTGTATCAAATTTGCTACTGTCACGCCGATTTATGAGCCACCGAAGCACGTTAACGACGAATGTTGCAAACTGTGGCATTGGTGCATATATTAACGTGCGAAGAAGGGCGGTTGACCTGCATTGCCCCCCGCTAGCGGGTTTTCCTTCTTCGTCCGCCGGACTATCCCCTCCCGGCGTTTGCGCGTCTTGCGCGAGGCGTCCGTCCCCCCAGGACGGACGCCCTTTTTTTCCGGAGGCCTTCCTGTGAGCGACGACGCGGACTGGCCGGACGAGGGCGCTGACGACACGGCGCTGGTGCTGATCCCGCGCTTCATCGCCGCCGCCGCCGGACCGTTCTGGTTTTCGACCGTCGGCCAGCCGCTGGCCGCCCCGGTGCGGCGCGACGCACGGGCCTGGCTCGGCGCGCTCGGCTTTCCGCACGCCACACCGATCGCCCTGCGCGACTGGCGCGAGGCCGCCGAGGCGGCCGAAAGCACCGGCATCGACGATCCCGCCTTCGAGGCGGAAGAACAGCTGCGCGCCGCGCTCACCACGGACGCCATCGAGATTCACGGCGAAGATGCGGTGACGATCGTCCTCACCCATGTCGCGGCCGAACTCGGGCCGGCGATCGGCGAGGCGGCGCTCAATGCGACGCGGGTGTGGGGGCTCGACGATTTCGGCCTCGTCAACGCCGCCGCCGGGGCGGGCGTGCAGGCCTGCCACAACGCGGCCCTGTTGCTGCTCGCCGGGCGCGCCGAGGACGATCATCCCTTCGCGCTGAAATACCGGTTGTTCGAGCGCGGCCGCTGGCCGGTCGCGCTCATCGGCTCAAGCCTGCATCTGTTCTGAGGCGGCTTCAGCCGGCTTCGGCGGCCCGGTCGTAGCCGGGCGTGTAGCGGAACTGGCGTTCGAGCGAACAGATGTCCGCCACGACATGGCACAGCACCTCGGCCGGCATGCGCGCCATGGTCAGGCCGCGCATGCGGAAGTTCCAGTAGCTCAGCACATGCTCGATGATGGCGATGCAGCCGCCGAAGCCCTGGATGCTCTCCGGCAGGCTCTCCAGATAGCGCTTCAGATCCATGATGTCGCCGCTGCCGATGATCGAGCTGCGGCGGCCGGAGTTGAAGCTCTGCACGCTTTGCAGCGTGCGCTGATAGGCGCGGCCGATGAAGCCCTTCAGCATCGTCACGTGCTCCTCCACATAGGAGCGCGGATAGAGTTCGCTGTGGCCGTAGGTCTTGAGCGCCGCCAGATCGTTCAGCATCGCGACGAAGCGGCGCTGGGTGTCGAGAAAGCGCGTCTCGTAGAACAGCGCCGCCTTCCAGGCGAACACGACGCTCGCCCACAGCGTGTCGGCGAGGCCCATCGAACGGAAGAAATCGGCCGCCGCCGCGCCGATCTCCGGACCGAAGATCGAATCGACGAAGCGGTTGACCTTCTGCGCGTCGACCGTGCCGGCCGCGATGCGGATCAGCGGCGTCAGCTCCTTGGTGATGTAGGCGCGGATCGCGCCGTCATCGAGCAGCGAGACGTGGAAGTAGGTCTTGGGGATCTGGAATTCCTGCGAGCCCAGCAATTCGCGCAGCAGGAAGAGATCGAGCGAGGGCGTGTCGTTCAGGCGGCCGAGGATGCGCGCGTCGAGATCGGCGCCGATGCCGCCGGTGCGGATGCCGAAGCTCTGGCGCATGATGCTCTGATAGGCGCGCTCGCCGACGAAGAACGAGATCGCGCCCTTGTCCATCACCTCGCCCTGCAGCGGCACCAGAACTTTCGTCGCCACGACGGGCGGCGTGTCGAACATGTCGCGCTCGTGGTCGCGCAGCGTGTGCTTGATGATGATCGACTCGGCGAGGCGGCGGTTCTGGAAGAACGTGCCCGCGCCGTCGCTGAAGCGTTCGCGCAGATCGTGCGTCGCCTGGTAGAGATTGAGAATGCGCCAGCTCGACGGCGCAGCCGCCAGCTTTGCCATCTGCAGCGCGTCGCGCGATTGAAGGTTTCTCATGTTCTCCCCACGGCGGGGAAATTAGCGCATTCGCTTTAATGCCGGGTTAGCGTTGGCGCGCTGTCCCAGCGTCAGCCGCGCCCGGTTCCAGCGAAGGCGGCGCGGGCGATTCCGGCCGCGTCGATGCCGTAATGGCGGTAAAGCTCGGCGATCGAGCCGGTCTGGCCGAAATGCTCGACGCCGAGCGAACGGGTGCGGTGGCCGCCGACCGCGCCCAGCCAGGCGAGGGTCGCCGGATGGCCGTCGAGCACGGTGACGACGGCGCAATGGCGCGGCAGCGGGGCCATCAGCCGCTCGATGAGGCTCGCTGCGCCCTTCTGCCCGCGTTCGCGGGCCCGCGCCGCCGCCGTCCAGCCGGCGTTCAGCCGGTCGGCGGAGGTGATGGCGAGCACGCCGACATCGCGCAGCCGTTCGCCCGCCAGCCCCGCCGCGGCGATCGCCTCAGGCGCGACCGCGCCGGTATAGGCGATCACCGCCTCGCAATTGGGTCCGGGCGGGCGCAGCCAATAGGCGCCGTCCACGATGTCGCGGGCGAGGGCGGCGTTCATCTCGCGCAGCGGCTGCTCCAGCGGGCGGGTCGAGAGGCGCAGATAGACCGAGCCGCCGGTCTCGTCGCGCAGCCAGGTGCGCTCGTCCGATTCGGCCCCGTCCTTGGCCGCGTCGCGCTGCATGTAGTCGAAGGCGAAGCGCATGATGACGGCGAGTTCGTCGGCGAAGGCCGGCTCGAAGCTGCACAGCCCGTCCTGCGCCATGCCGATCAGCGGCGTGCCGATCGACTGGTGCGCGCCGCCCTCGGGGGCGAGCGTGACGCCCGACGGCGTCGCCGCCAGCAGGAAGCGCGCGTCCTGATAGCAGGCATAGTTCAGCGCATCGCCGCCGCGCACGATGAAGGGATCGTAGAGCGTGCCGACGGGCAGCAGCCGCGCGCCGAACAGGCTGTGCGAGAGGCCGAGCGCCGAGAGCATGAGGAAGAGGTTCATCTCGGCGATGCCGAGCTCCAGATGCTGGCCGGTCGTGGAGAACGACCAGTTGAAGGTCGAGGGAATGCGCTCGGCCTTGAAGAGATCGGCGAGATCCTCGCGCGCGAAGAGGCCGCGCCGGTTGACCCACGGCCCCAGATTGGTCGAGACCGTGACGTCGGGCGAAGTGGTGACGATGCGCCGCGCGAGTTCGGACGAGCCCTTGCCGATCTCGTCGAGGACGAGGCCGAACGCCTGCTGCGTGCTCATCTCCTTCGCGGCGCGGAAGCCGAGCGACTCGGGCACCTCGATCCTGGGCGCAGCGAAGCGCCGCCGTCCTTCGGCGAAGAACGGCACGTCTTTCAGAAACGCCTTGAGATCGGCCTCGGGCAGATCGAGACCCTCGAACGGCTCCCATTCATGTCCGGGGCGGACGTTCATCGCCTCGCGCAGCCCGTCCATCTGGGACGGCGTCATCAGCCCGGCGTGATTGTCCTTGTGGCCGGCGAAGGGCAGGCCCTTGCCCTTGACCGTGTAGGCGATGAAGCAGACCGGGCGGTCGTGGTCGATCTTCTCGAACGCCTCCAGCAGCGCGGGCAGATCGTGGCCGCCGAGATTGCCCATCAGCGCCGCCAGATCGGCATCGCTGCGCTTCTCGATCAGCCGCGTCGTCTCGCCCTGATCGCCGATGTCGTCGAGCAGGCGTTTGCGCCAGGCCGCGCCGCCCTGAAAGGTGAGGGCGCTGAACAATTGATTGGGGCAGGCGTCGATCCAGGCCTTCAGCCGCGCGCCGCCGGGCTCGGCGAACGCCGCCTGCTGCAGCGTGCCGTATTTCACGATGACGACGTCCCAGCCGAAATTGCGGAAGAGGCTCTCGAAGCGCTCCCACAGGCCCTCGCGGATCACCGCGTCGAGCGACTGGCGATTGTAATCGACCACCCACCACAGATTGCGGACGCCGTGCTTCCAGCCTTCCAGCAGGGATTCGAAGATATTCCCTTCGTCCATCTCGGCGTCGCCGATCAGCGCCACCATGCGCCCCTCGCGGCGGCCGCCGGACCAGCCATGGGCGCGCACATAGTCCTGCGCCAGACTGGCGAACAGCGTCTGGGCGACGCCGAGGCCGACCGAGCCGGTCGAGAAATCGACGTCGTCCGTGTCCTTGGTGCGCGAGGGGTAGGACTGCACGCCCTTGTAGCCGCGGAAATTCTTGAGCCGGTCGAGGCTCTGCTGGCCCATCAGATACTGGATGGCGTGAAAGACCGGCCCGGCATGGGGCTTCACCGCGACCCGGTCCTCGGGACGCAGCACCGCGAAATAGAGCGCCGTCATGATGGTGGCGAGCGAGGCGGACGAGGCCTGATGGCCGCCGACCTTCACCTCGGCCTCCCCGGCGCGCAGATGGTTGGCGTTGTGGATGGTCCAGGACGACAGCCACAGCGCCTTGCGCTCCAGAGCCGTCAGAAAGGGCAGGCGGGGATCGCTCATGGTTTCCCTGTCGGCCGGATGCGCCGCGGCGTCAAGCGGGCGAAAGGCAGGACGGGCAAGCCCCCGGCCCCCTTGCGGAAAGTTCACGAAAGACGGTCCGATTCGGACTTTGTTAACCGCGTCCGGCGTTCTAATGCGTTAACCAATCTGAACCATCCGCTAACGCAGTTCTTCATGTCCCGTACCGGTCTCCGCCGCCGCCTTCGCGCCCTCGCGGCGGGGGTTCTGTGCTGTCTCGCCGCGGCCTGCGCGACGGCGCCGGTTCAGACCGCCTGCACGCCGGTCGCCGGCCTCGATCCGGGCTGCGTCATCGACAACCGCGCGCTGCTGCAGGAAGCGGTCGCCTCGTACAAGGCGCACTACAACGTCATGGAGGTCGGGCCGTCGATCGCGGTGACCGAGGACCAGGTGCAGATCCCCTTCACGACGCACTGGCTGCGCACCGACTACATGACGGTGATCGATTTCTCGAAGCCGGCCTACGAGAAGCGGCTCTATGCGGTGAACCTGAAGACCGGGGCGGTCGAGGCCTATCACGTCAGCCACGGCCGCGGCTCGGCGCTGAGCGAACGCTCCTATCTCGCCAAGCGTTTCACCAATCTGATCGGCTCGGGCACCTCGTCGGTTGGGGCCTTCGTCGGCGGCCAGGAATACGAAAGCGCCCGCTGGGGCCGGGCGCTCAGGGTGCGCGGCCTCGACCCGACCAACAGCCGGGCGCTGGAGCGCACCATCGTCTTCCACTCCAACGAGGAGTTCTTCGACCGCCAGCGCAACATCTTCGGCTGGTCGTGCGGCTGCTTCATGATGGATTCGACGGACCTGCCGCGCCTGCTCAGCCTGCTGGAGAACGGCGGCTTCGTCTATGCCGGGCCGATTTCGCTCTACGACAAGAAGAGCGCCGCGAAGGTGCGCGAGTGCAATCCGTTCTGCGGCGACCAGGACCGCTGCAAGGTGGCGAACGACGCCAATCCGGTCGGCTCGCTGCCGGGGGTCGCGGCGCCCGCACCCGCCCCGGACAAGCCCGCCTATCACATCGTGCCGGTGGTCGAGCCGGGCGAGACCTATCCGGTGCCCTCGCAGAAGCCGCCGGGGATCGCCGTCCCCGCGCCCCGGCCCACGGGCGGTTGATCCGATGGCCGCGTCGCGCTCTACTCGGGCCATGACACGACGCGCTCTTCTTGCCGCGTGCGCCCTTGCCGCGCTCGCCGTGCCCCAGGCTTTGGCCGCCACCGCGCGCAACGGCGCGCCGATCGACCCCAAGAACCTCATCGCCGACGATCTCGAAGCCGAAGCGCTCGCCTCGTATGCGCGCAATGCCGGCAAGGCCCCGTTCAAGGGGCACGAGATCGTCGTCGTCGATTACCGCCTGCCGTCGAGCGCGCGGCGGCTCTATATCGTCGATCTCGATACCGGCGCGGTCGAGCCGCATTATGTCGCCCACGGGCGCGGCTCCGATCCCGGCCACACCCAGGTGGCGATGCGCTTCGGCGACACCGAAGGCAGCGGCATGACCTCGATCGGCGCCTATCGCGGGCTCGATCGCTACCAAAGCCCGGCGCACGGCCCGGCGCTGCGCCTCGCCGGTCTCGACCGCTCCAACGCCTCGGCTTACGAGCGGCTGATCGTCGTCCACACCGCGCCCTATTTCGATCCGGCGAACGGCAAGTTCGGCCGCTCGCTCGGCTGTTTCGTGGTGACGGTCGAGGACCGCTCGCGCGTCTATGACGTGATCGCCGAGGGCGGCTTCCTCTATGCCGGGCCGGTCTGTCTGGGCTCGGGCGGCTGCCGCAAGCCGGAGACGCTGATGGCCTCCGCGCCGGAGGCCGCGCCTGCCGTCGAACGAGCCGTCTATACGCCCGCGCCCGCACCGGCCGCGAAGCCCGCCGCGCCGCCGGTGGTGCTCGCCTCCTATGCGCCGCCGCCGTCCGTCGCCGCCGATCCGGGGCCTGCGCCGCGCGCCAAACCGCGCCTCGCGCCGGTCGTCGTCGCCGCCGTCTTCACGCCGCCCGAGCCGCGCGCCAAGCCGGTCTTCGACACCGAGGAACAGCTCGCCGCGGCGCGCCGCATCCTCGCCGGCGTGCGTCCCGTTCATGCCGGGCCGGTGCTGACGGCGGGGCTGGCCGAGGCCCCGCTGCCGCGCGCCAAGCCGGATTTCGCCGCCGCCCCCACGGCGGTCGCCCTGGCCGGCGACGTGCCGGTGCCGGTCCTCAAACCCAGCCTCGCCGCCGCCGAAACCGCGCCGGAAGCCGCGCCCGCGCCGGTTCTCGCCGCCGACGCGCCGCAGCCGCGCGCCAAGCCCGGCAGTCTCGAAGCGCCGCGCCTGATGGCGGCCGACGTGCCGGTCCCCGCGCCGAAACCGGCGGGCCTGCGCCGGATGGCCGACGCCAGCGACACGATCCGCCGATGACCCCGGCGCGCGGCTTCCTCGCCGCCCTGCTGTCGCTGCTGGCGGCGGCCTGCGCCAGCGCGCCGCTGCCGCCGCCGGTCGTCGATCCCGCCGCGCTCACCGTGGACGGCGTGCGCATGGACCCGTCGGGCGAGATCGCCCCCGCGCTGCTCGCCGAGGCGCTCGCCTCCTATGCCGGGCATTTCGGCACGGTGCGGCGCGAGACGCTGGTCTTCGATTTCCCCGAGAAGCGGGTGGAGGCGGAACTCGCGCCGATCCGCCGCGACGTGATGGCGGTGGTCGATTTCAGCCTGCCCGCGACGCAGCCGCGCCTCTTCGTGCTCGATCTCGGCGATGGCTCGGTTTCGGCCTTCCGCGTCGCCCACGGGCGCAATTCCGACGCGGCGGGCGACATCGCGCTCAGCGGCCGCCTGGCGGCGACCGGCGGGGCGGTGCGGGCCTCGAACCTGCTCGACTCCAACGAGTCGGCGGTCGGGGCCTATGTCGCGGCCAATATCTACGACGACGGCCGCTGGCCCGGCTCGCTGCGCCTGCACGGCCTCGACGCCACCAATTCCTGCGTCTTCTGGCGGGCCATCGTGATGCACGAGGCGGCCTATATGACGCCCGATCCGGCGACCGGCGCGGTCGGCACCTCGGACGGCTGCCTCTCGGTGGAAATGGCTGCCCGTCCGGTGGTGACCGGGCTGCTCGCCGAGGGCGGCTTCCTCTATGCCGGGCCGCGCGCGCTGCATGTGCCGAGCGCCGCCGACGGTAAGCGCGACCAGTCCGCCTGCGAAGCGGTGCGGCTGAAGCCGGAACTCGGCCCGCAGGCCGCCCCGCCCGGCGCCTGACGTATATTGAAGGCGGGCGTCACCGTGCTGTCATAGCGGCGGGGTAGGGCGAAGGCCCGCCCCCCAAAGCCCGGACGAACATGCGCATGACCCGAGCCGATCATTTCAGCGACGTCGCCGCGCGCTTCATCTCCCGCCGGGCGCTGCTGAAGGGCGCGGCGGCGGCGGCCGCCTTCGCCGCCTCGCCGCTCGGCGCGCTGACCGCGACGCCGGCCA
This sequence comes from Alphaproteobacteria bacterium, assembly GCA_046348585.1. Lineage (GTDB taxonomy): Bacteria > Pseudomonadota > Alphaproteobacteria > Micropepsales > Micropepsaceae > JADZAI01. The sequence goes on along the minus strand of JAXMDZ010000001.1, from coordinate 507,453 downwards.
GGGCCGAGGGGTCGGCCTCGCTCACCTTCACCGAGCTACCGGCCGCGCCGAAGAACGACCCCGACCACTACATCGCCCCCGGCTACCGCGCCGACGTGCTGATCTCGTGGGGCGAGCCGATCCTGCCGGGCGCGCCCGCCTTCGATCCGCTGGCCCAGACCGCCGCCGCGCAGGCCGGTCAGTTCGGCTTCAATTGCGATTTCATCGGCTACCTGCCGCTCGGCGAACCCGGTTCGGCGGTGGCGCAGCATCTCGCCTCGCGCAACAGCGCGCGCGGCCTGCTCGGGGTCAATCACGAGGCGGTCAAGCCGCACATGATGTTTCCCGGCCTCGCCGACAGCGACGCCGCGGCGGAGGCGGCGACCGCCGAGCGCGTGGCGGTGGAGCGCGCCGCGCTCGGCTTCTCGGTGATCGAGGTCGCCCGCACGGACGGGCGCTGGAGCGTCGTTCAGGGCAGCCCCTTCGCGCGGCGGATCAGCGCCGAGACGCCCTGCGCGATCTCCGGCCCGGCGCGCGGCCATGCCCGCATGAAGACGGACGCCGATCCGGCGGGCGAGACGATCGTCGGCACGTTCGAGAACTGCGCCGGCGGGGTGACGCCCTGGGGGACGTTCCTGTCGTGCGAGGAGAACATCCAGAACCGCTTCGCCTGCGCCCCGGCCAAGCTGCCGCCCGAGCACGCGCGCGAGGCGGCGAGCGCGGAATCCTTCGCCACTCGCACCAAGGCGAGCTGGGCCCAGTTCGATCCGCGCTTCGACGTCAACGCGACGCCGCACGAGTTCAACCGCTTCGGCTGGGTGGTCGAGATCGATCCTTACGATCCGGCCGCGATGCCGAAGAAGCGCACGGCGCTGGGACGCTTCCGGCACGAGGCGGCGACCATCGTCGCGGCGGCGGGCAAGCCGGTCGTCTGCTACATGGGCGACGATCAGTCGTTCCAGTTCGTCTATAAATTCGTTTCCGGCCGGCCGTTCGCGGAGGGCGATCCGGCGGCCAACGCCGACATTCTCGACGACGGCACGCTCTATGTCGCGCGCTTCCGCGACGACGGCACGGGCGAGTGGCTGCCGCTCGTCCACGGCACGGGGCCGCTCACCGCCGAAAACGGCTTCGACGATCAGGGCGACGTGCTGATCGACGCGCGCCGGGCCGCCAAGCTGCTGGGCGCGACCGAGACCGACCGGCCGGAGGACATCGAGACCGATCCGATCACCTCGCGCACCTATGTCGCCTTCACCGGCGGCACCGATCGCAAGGAGCCGGGGCCGGCGATGCCGCGCGCCCCGAACGAGCGCGGGCATATCGTCGAGATCATGAGCCCCGGCGCGGACGGCGCGCGCGATCACACCGCGACGGCGTTCGCCTGGGACATCCTGCTGCTCGCCGGCCATCCGAGGGCCGACGCGGCGGCGAAGGGCGTCTATGGGCCGGGGACCAGCGATGCGGGCTTCTTCGCCTATCCCGACAATCTCGTCTTCGATCCGCAGGGGCGGCTCTGGATCGCCACCGACGGCGGGCGGCAGATCGGCATCGCCGACGGCATCTGGGCGTGCTGCGTCACCGGGCCGGAGCGGGCGACGACGCGGCATTTCTATGCCTCGCCGACCGGGGCGGAGGTGACCGGCCCCTGCTTCACGCCGGACGGCGAGACGCTGTTCGTCTCGATCCAGCATCCGGGCGATCAGACGGATTCCTCGTTCGACAATCCGACGACGCGCTGGCCGGCGCCCATGGACAGTCCGCTGCCGCCGCGTCCCAGCGTCATCGCCGTCACGCGCGAGGGCGGCGGGCCGATCGGCAGCTAGCGCTCGACGCTCATCCAGCGGGTCGGGTGCGAGTCGCTGGGGTTGGGCTCGAAGCCCTTGACCCAGCTATGCACCAGCGCGCGGTTGACCGGGATATAGACGGGGATCATCGCCGTCTCCTCCAGCGCGATCTTCTCGGCGGCGGCGTAGAGTTCGCCGCGCCTGACGGGATCGCGCTCGCGGTTGCCGGCGCTCGCCAGGCGGTCGTATTCGGCGTTCGACCAGCCGCCGAAATTGAGTTCGACGGAATCGCTGCGCAGCAGATAGATGAAATATTCGGCGTCCGGGTCCGCCGAGAAGCCGCCATCGGCGACCTCGAAGGCCTTCTCGCGCAGCCGGGCGTAATGGACCTTTACCTCGTTCGCCTCGATCCGCACGTCGACGCCGACCGCCTTCCACATGTCGGCGACGGCGAGCGCGGCGCGTTTGTTGGCCTCGCCGATGCGGTGCATGAAGGTGAAGGTGAGCGGATTGGAGGGGCCGTAGCCCGCCTCCGCCAGAAGCCGCCGCGCCTCGACCTGGCGCTCCGCCATCGGCATCGCCGAGAAGTCGCCCGCCCCGGAGGAGACGAAATGGCGCGTGCCCGGCGGCACGAAGCTCCAGGCCGGGAGCTCGCCGTTGCCCAGAACCCGCGTGACGATGGTCTCGCGGTCGATGGCGAGGGAAAGGGCGCGGCGCACGCGCTTGTCGGCGAAGCGCGGATCGGTCTGGTTGAGCACGATGTAGCCGATCCATGAGGCCGGATCGGCCCGCGTCTCGTCCGGCAGCTCGCGCTTCAGCATCGCATAGAGGCCGGGCGGAAAGCGCATGTTGAGGTCGAGTTCGCCCGCCCGGAAGCGCTTGACGGCCGAGGCGTCGTCGTCGGTCGGGTAGTAATAGACCGTATCGATCTTCACATTGGCGGCGTCGAAATAGGCTTCGTTCTTTTCGAGCTTCACATGATCCTGCGGCACCCATTCGGTGAGCCGGTAGGGACCGTTCGAGACCATCGTGCCGGGCGCGGTCCAGCCGTCGCCCACCCTGGCGAGCAGATGGGAGGGCACCGGAAAGAAGTTCGGATAGCGCGCGAAGAGCGGCAGCAGCGTCTGGCTCGGCTCGGTCAGGCGCACCTCGAAGGTCATCGGGTCGATCGCCCGCACGCCGAGCGAGTCGACCGGCATCCGCCCCTCGACGACGTCGCGCGCATTGACGATGACATAGCCGAAGCTCGCATAGGCCGAGGCGGTCTTCGGATCGAACGAGCGGCGGAAGCCGGCGACGAAATCGCCGGCCGTCACCGGCGCGCCGTCCGACCATTTGCCGTCGGCGCGCAGCTTGAAGGTGAGGACGAGGCCGTCGTCCGACACCGTCCAGCTTTCGGCCGCGCCCGGGATCTCGTCGCCACGGGCGTCCAGCTGCAGCAGGCCGTTGAACAAGTCGCCGATGATCCAGCTCTCGTAGGTGGTGAACCATTTGGCCGGATCGAGCGTATCGGGCTCGGCGAGATTGCCGCGGCGCAGTTCGGCGGCGGCGGCGAACGGCGCGAACGCCGCCAGGACGAGGGCCGCGAGGGCGGCCAGCCGGAGGCGTTTCATTTCTCGATCCTCAAGAAGCGCGTCGGGTGCTGGCGGATCGGGTTCAGCTCCAGCCCCTTCACCCAGTCCTGCACCAGCGTGCGGTTGGAGCCGTAGTAGAGCACGATCATCGCGGTGTCGTTCATCGCCACGATGTCGGCCTGCTGGAACAGCTTCAGCCGCTCGGCCGGGTCCAGCGCCACGATCGCGGCGTTGGCGAGGCGGTCGAACGCGGCGTTCGACCATTTGCCGTAATTGGTCTCCGACCCGGTCAGCAGCAGATTGGTGAAGAACTCGGGCTCGGGCGTGCCCTGCCAGCCGGAATCGGCGACCTCGAAATCGCCCTCGCGCAGCTTGGCGTAGTGGACCTTGACTTCGTTCGCCTGCAATTCGGCCTTCACGCCGATCGCCGCCCACATCGCCGCGATGGCGACGACGACGCGCTTGTTGGCGTCGCTGGCCCGGTAGTCGAAGCGGAAGGTCAGCGGGTTGTCCGGGCCGTAGCCGGCTTCGGCGAGCAGGCGGCGCGCCTCCGCCTGGCGTTCGGCGAGCGGCGTCGCGCTGAAATCGGTCTCGGGCGGCGGCGTCCAGCCGACGGCGATAGCGGGCGCGAAATCGTATCCGGGCACCTGCCCGGTCGCCAGCACGCGCCCCGTCAGCGTCTCGCGGTCGATGGCGATCGACAGCGCCCGGCGCACCCGCGCGTCGGCGAAACGCGCCTCGTTCTGGTTGAGGGCGAGAAAGGTGACGGTCGAGGCCGGCGAGAGCATCGCCTTGCCCGGCATCTCGGTTTTCAGCCATTCCCACTGGCCGGGCGGGAAGCCGAGATTGAGATCGAGTTCGCCGTTGCGGAACTGCTTGAGGGCCGCGTTCTCGTCGACGGTCGGATAGAAGATCACCTCGTCGATGGCGACGTTGGCGGCGTCCCAGAAGTAAGGGTTCTTGACCAGCCGCACGCTTTCCTGCGGCGTCCAGTTGGCCAGCACATAGGGGCCGTTGGTGACCATCGTCCCCGCCTTCACCCAGTCGTCGCCCGCCGTGCGATAGACATGCAGCGGCAGCGGCGCGAACAGCGGAAAGCCGGCGATGCGGCGGATGAAGACCGCGCTCGGGGCTTCCAGCTCGATGCGGATGGTCTGCGGATCGGGGGCGGCGACGCCCAGCGCCTCGACCGGCATCCGCCCCTCGGCGATGGCCCGGGCGTTCTTCACGGTGAAGGCGAGATCGACGAGCTGGGCGGCGGTCCTGGGGTCGACCGCCCGGCGCATTCCGGCGATCACGTCGTCGGCGGTGACCGGCGCGCCGTCCGACCATTTGGCCCCGGCCCGCAGGCGGAACGTATAGACCCGGCCGTCTTCCGAGACCGTCCAGGATTCGGCGAGGCCGGGGATCGGCTCGCCCCTGGCGTCGTAATCGACGAGACCCTCGAACAGGTCGTTGTGGATGTTGAGCTCGACCGTCAGGCCGTATTTGTGCGGGTCGAGCGTGTCCGGTTCGGCCCCGTTACCCCGTCGCAGCGTTTCGGCCGAGGCCGTCCCCGCCGCGAGAGCGGCCAGCCAGAGCGCCAGAAATGCGGTCAGAAGGGCCGAAAGGGCCGCGGCCGGCCGGCGGATCATGGGGGCTCCGGGTGGATGGCGTCCGCCACGATAACGAAAACGCGACCGGGGACCAGCATTCCTTCACGCCGACGTGACGGGCTTCGCATTGCGCCCCGGGCCTCGCCGGGCAGTATGCGGGCCAGGGGATCACCATCACGGGGATATACGATGCTGCGCCAGCTCCGCGCCGTTCTGCTTGCCGCTTCCGCCTTCACCGCCGCGCTTGCCGCCGCGCCCGCCGTCTTCGCCGACGCCGCGCCCGCCGCCGCGCCGGCCCAGTCCGAGGACGCGGTCTGGGATCTTGCCGACCTCTATGCGACGCCCGAGGCCTGGACCGCCGAATACGAGCGGCTGAAGGGCGAAATCCCGAAGATCGAGGGCTGCAAGGACAAGATCGCCGCCGATTCCGCCACCATGCTCGCCTGCCTTGAGCAGATGTCGGAGACGCAGAAGCAGATCCTGCGCCTCTACACCTACGCGATGCTGAAATCGGACGAGAATCTGGGCATCGCCGAGAACACCGAGCGCAAGTCGACGGCGCAGTCGCTGTTCGTCGCCTACGGTTCGGCGACCTCGTGGGTCAACCCGGCGCTGCTCGCCGCCGGCAAGGAGAAGATCGACGCCTTCCGCGCCGAGCAGGCGAAGCTGAACGACGTCTTCGGCTTCCTGCTCGACAACGTGCTGCGGGCCGCGCCGCACACGCTCTCGCCCGAAACCGAGGCGGTGATGGCGCAGGCCGGCGACGTGCTCTCCAAGGCGTCGGACACCTACGACATCTTCTCGGCGGCCGAACTGCCCTTCCCGACCATCAAGCTCGCCGACGGGCGCGAGGTGAAGATCGACCAGAGCGCCTACACGCTCTATCGCCAGGAGACGAACCGCGAGGACCGCAAGGCGGTGTTCGACGCCTTCTGGGGCAAGTGGAAGGAGTTCGAGGGCACGCTGGGCGCCAATCTCGCCGCCCATGTGGCGGGCCACGTCTTCGACGCCAAATCGCGCCACTACGCCAATTCGCTCGACGCCGCGCTGTTCCCGGACGCGATGCCCGAAGCGGTCTATCGCACGCTCGTCGCCCAGGTGAACGAGAACCTTCCGGCGCTGCACCGCTATTTCAAGCTGCGCAAGAAGATGCTCGGGATCGAGGGCGACCTCGAATATTACGACATCTATCCGCCGCTGGTTCAGCTCGACAAGAAGTTCGACCTGGCGACCAGCCGCGAATTGTCGCTCGCCGCGCTCGCTCCGCTGGGCGACGAATACCTGACGCCGCTGAAGCAGATCTGGTCGTCGCGCTGGAGCCACGTCTATCCGCAGCCGGGCAAGGCCTCGGGCGCCTATATGATGGGCGCGGCCTATGACGTGCATCCCTATCTGCTGCTGAACCACAACGACGACTACGAGTCGATGTCGACGCTGGCGCACGAAAGCGGCCATGCCGTCCACACCATGCTGACCAAGCAGAACCAGCCGTTCGAGAAGTCGGACTATTCGACCTTCACGGCCGAAACCGCCTCGATCATGAACGAGATGCTGCTTCAGGATTACATGGCGAAGAACGCCGCCTCGAAGGAGGAGAAGCTCTATTATCTCGGCATGGCGCTGGAGGCGATGCGCGGCACCTGGTTCCGCCAGACGATGTTCGCCGAGTTCGAGCTGAAGATCCACGAGGAGGCGGAGGCCGGCAATCCGCTCTCCGGCGCGCGGATGAGCGAGATCTATTGCGAGCTGCTGCGCAAGTATCACGGCGAGGCGGAAGGGGTGATGAAGATCAACCCGACCTACTGCATCGAGTGGGCCTACATCCCGCACTTCTACCGCGACTTCTACGTCTATCAGTACGCCACCTCGATGACCGGCGCGGCGCTGCTCGCCGAGCGCATCGAAACCGGCGATCCGGCCCAGCGCGAGACCTTCCTCAATCTGCTGAAGGCGGGCGGCTCGGACTACCCCTACGAGCTCTACAAGAAGGCCGGCATCGACATGGCGACGCCGGAGCCCTACCAGGCGCTCGTCAAGCGCATGAACGCGATCATGGACGAGATGGAGGCGCTGCTGGCGCAGCCCTGATCCGCGCCGCATAATGCCGTCCGCCCCGGCCGGGGCGGGCGGCATTTTCTTTGCGCGGGGCTCGATCCATGTACGTGACCGTCAACGGCGCGCGGCTCTTTTTCGACACCGCCGGGCCGGGGCTCGCCATCACGCCGGACGGTCCGCACGAGAAGCCGGTGCTGCTCGTCCTGCATGGCGGACCGGGCTTCGACCATTGGGGGATGCGCTTCTATTTCGACCGCTTCGCCGATATCGCGCAGGTCGTCTATCTCGATCATCGCGGCAACGGCCGCAGCCGCGGCGGCGACGGCGCCGATCCCTCGCGCTGGACGCTGGAGCAGTGGGGCGACGACATCTTCGGCTTCTGCGAGGCGCTCGGCATCGAAGCGCCGATCGTCTTCGGCCAGTCCTTCGGCGGCATGGTGGCGCAGGCCTACGCCGCCCGGCATCCGGGACACGCCCGCGCCCTCGTCTTCTCCTCGACCGCCGCGCGGATGCGGCTCGACGACGTGCTGGACGGCTTCGAGGCGCTGGGCGGGGCCGAGGCGCGCCATGCCGCCGCCGCCTTCTGGACCCATGGCCGCGACGAGGACATCGCGCTCTATTTCCGCGTCTGCAATCCGCTCTACAACACGCGCCCGCGCGAGGAAGCGGCGGGGCGCGGCGTCGTCTTCCACTGGGACGTCTTCCGGCATTTCTCGCTGCCGGCCGGCGAGATCTGGCGCATGGATCTGAGGCCGGGGTTGGCGGCGGTCCAGGTGCCGGCGCTGGTGCTGACCGGCGACCGCGACCCGGTGACCCCCGCCGCCGCCTCGCGCGACATCGCCGCGGCGCTCAGGCCGGAGATCGCGCGGCTGGTCGAGATGGCGCATTGCGGTCACGGCACGTTCCGCGACGCGCCGGAGGAAACCGAGGCGCTGCTGCGCGCCTTCATCGCCGAGGCGGTCAGACCCTGATATCGACCGTGGTGCCGGCCGCCGCGCCTTCGGCGGCGACGATGCCGTTGACGAACACGACCTTCTGGGCGTCGAGGAAGGTCGTCGCGTCGGCGGCCGCCTTGCGCTGCAGGCGGACCTCGGCGGACTGGGCCGCCGCGCCGACGGTGGCGTCGTCCTCCTCCGCCCGCCGCCGCTCGGCAAGGCGGGCGTTCGCCGTCGCCAGATCGGCGTAGCGGGCGGTCAGCGAGGCAGGGTCGGCCAGCACGTCCATGGGGGGAAGGCTGCGCCCGGATCGGGGCTGCGTCCAATCGCCTTCGATTCAAACAAGATTCAAACCCGGCGGGCCGGATCGGCTAACGCAATCGACATAGTTTACGTTAAGTATACCGGCCAGACACGGGGGCGTCAGACCCCCGGCGCGGCCGCCTCCCGGCGGCCCGTGCCCCGAGGAGCGACATGACCGATTTCTCCGCCGTGCGCGACGCCGCCGTCCGCGCCGCCGACCATCTGGCCGGCCCGTCCGCCGCCACTTTCGCCCGCGCCTTCCTGGCGACCGCCGCGCCCGAGGACGTGATCAGCTTCCCGCCCGAGACGCTCGCCCGGCTGGCGCTGCTGGCCCGCGACCTTTCGGCCTCGCGGCCGCCCGGCGAGACGCTGGTCAGGGTCTTCGCGCCCGATCCGGCGGCCGACGGCTTCGCCTATGACGGGGCGATCATGGTCGCCGTCAACGACGACCGGCCGTTCCTCTACGATTCGATCCTCGGCGAACTCGGCATGTCTGGGCTGATGGTCGAGGCGGCCTTCCATCCCATCGTCGCCAACGACAGGGCGGGCGAGGCGCGCGAGAGCGTCATCGTCATGGCGATCGCCCGCCAGCGCGACCCGGCCCGGCTGATGGCGCTGGAGGAAGCGGCGCGGCGGGTCTTCGCCGACGTCGCGGCGGCGGTCGGCGACTGGCGCACGATGCTGGAGAAGCTCACCGAGTCGATCGACGAGCTGAAGCGCAATCCCCCGCCGGTCGAACCGGCCGAACTCGCCGAGGCGGTCGCCTTCCTCAAATGGCTCGCCGACAATCACTTCACGCTGCTCGGCGCGCGCGACTACCGCTACGACGAGGCGACGCGCCAGCACAGCCCGATCGAGGAGACCGGGCTCGGCGTGCTGCGCGATCCGGCCGCCCGCATCATCCGCAAGCCCGACGCCGCCGCCGAATTGACGCCGGAGGTCGCGGGCTTCCTCACCGATCCGCAGCCCGTCGTCATCACCAAGTCGAACAGCCGCAGCCGCGTCCACCGCGCCGCCGTGCAGGACTATATCGGCGTCAAGCGCTTCGATTCCTCAGGCCGGCTGATCGGCGAGCGGCGCTTCGTCGGCCTCTTCACCTCGTCGGCCTATCACCAGCTCCCGTCCGAAATCCCGCTGCTGCGGCGCAAGGAGGCGCGCGTCGTCCAGCGCGCCGGGTTCGATCCGCGCAGCCATGACGGCAAGGCGCTCGCCCATGTCGTCGAAACCTTCCCGCGCGACGATCTCTTCCAGATCTCGGAGGACGAACTGCTCGCCCAGGCGCTCGGCATCATGCATGTGCTGGAGCGGCCGCGGGTCAAGACCTTCCTGCGCTTCGACCGCTTCGACCGCTTCGTCTCGGCCCTCACCTACATGCCGCGCGACCGCTATTCGGGCGCGGTGCGGCTGAAGATCGGCGAGATCCTCAGCGCCGCGTTCGGCGGCGAAGTCACCCATTCCAGCCCGACCTTCGGCGAGTCGCCGGTCGCCCGCGTCGATACCATCGTCCAGCTCGGACCTTCCGGGCACGGCGTCGACATCGCGCGGCTGGAAGCCGACATCGCGCTCGCGACCGTCACCTGGGCGGATGCGCTGGCCGCCGCGCTGGCCGCCGCGAACGCCGCCGATGCGCCGGTGCTGGCGGCGCGCTACGCCGATGCCTTCCCCGCCAATTACCGCGAGCATGTCCGCCCGGCCGAGGCGCTCGCCGACATCGCTCGGCTGGAGGCGCTGGGCGAGGCCCCGCACGGCCATGTCTCCTTCCACGCCTATCGCGAGGCCGGCGACGCCGCCTCGGCGCTGCGGCTGAAGCTGCTCCATGCGGGCGGCTCGGCGGAACTCTCCAGCGTCCTGCCGATCCTGGAGAACATGGGCCTCGTGGTCGCGGAGGAGACCAATTACCGCATCGCGCCCAAGGGCTTCGCCCGGCCGGTGGTGATCCACGCCTTCGCCATGCGCCTCAAGCAGCCCCAGCCGCTCGATCTCGCCGAGGTCGGGCCGAAGCTGGAAGCGGCGCTGGACGCGGTGTGGACGGGCCGTTCGGAAAACGACGGCTTCAACGCCCTCACCCTCGCGGCCGCGCTCGACTGGCGTCAGGTCGCCATCCTGCGCGCCGTCGCCAAGTTCCTGCGCCAGGCCGGCATCGCCTTCAGCCAGTCCTACATGGAAGAGGCGCTGAGCCGGAACGCCGACATCGCCCGACTGGTGGTGGAGCAGTTCGAGGCCCGCTTCGACCCCGCTCGCGGCGGCGACGCGGCCGCCCGCGCGGCGGCGGCGGAGGCGGCGCACGAGGCCATCGAGCGCGCCCTCGCCGACGTGAAGAGCCTCGACGAGGACCGCATCCTGCGCCGCTTCCGCAATGTCGTCGAAGCGATGCTGCGCACCAATGCCTGGCAGAAGGGCGCGGACGGCGCCGACCGCCCGGCGCTCGCCTTCAAGCTCGACAGCCAGCGTCTCGACGAACTCCCGGCGCCGCGGCCCTGGGTGGAGATCTTCGTCTACAGCCCGCGCGTCGAGGGCGTGCATCTGCGCTTCGGCCGGGTGGCGCGCGGCGGCATCCGCTGGTCGGACCGGCGCGAGGATTTCCGCACCGAGATCCTCGGCCTCGTCAAAGCCCAGCAGGTGAAGAACGCGGTCATCGTGCCGGTCGGCTCGAAGGGCGGCTTCTATCCCAAGCAATTGCCCAAGGACGCCTCGCGCGAGGCGGTGCAGGCCGAAGGCGTCGCCGCCTACACGGTCTTCATCGACGCGCTGCTCGATCTCACCGACACGATCGCCGGTGACGGCGCGATCGTGCCGCCCGCCCAAGTCGTTCGGGCCGACGGCGACGATCCCTATCTGGTGGTCGCCGCCGACAAGGGCACCGCGACCTTTTCCGACACCGCCAACGCGATCTCGCAGCGGCGCGGCTTCTGGCTGGACGACGCCTTCGCCTCGGGCGGCTCGGCCGGCTACGACCACAAGAAGATGGGCATCACGGCGCGCGGCGCGTGGGAGGCGGTCAAACGCCATTTCCGCGAGATCGGCCGCGACATCCAGAGCGAGCCCTTCACCGTCGTCGGCGTCGGCGACATGTCGGGCGACGTCTTCGGCAACGGCATGCTGCTGTCGAAGGCGATCCGCCTCGTCGCCGCCTTCGACCACCGCGACATCTTCATCGACCCCGATCCCGCGCCGGCCGCCTCGTGGGCGGAGCGCAAGCGCCTCTTCGACCTGCCGCGCTCGTCCTGGGCGGACTACGACAAGTCGCTCATCTCGGCGGGCGGCGGGGTCTTCTCGCGGTCGGCGAAGTCGATCGCCCTGACGCCGCAGATGAAGGCGCTGACCGGGCTTGAGGCCGACGCGGTGACGCCGTTCGAGCTGATGAGCGCGCTGCTGAAGGCCGAGACCGACCTGCTCTGGTTCGGCGGCATCGGCACCTATGTGAAATCCTCGGCCCAGTCGCAGGCCCAGGCGGGCGACCGCGCCAACGACGCGATCCGCGTCGATGGCCGCGACCTGCGCGCCAAGGTGGTGGGCGAGGGCGCCAATCTCGGCGTCACCCAGCCCGGCCGCATCGAGGCGGCGCGCGCCGGGGTGCGCCTCAACACCGACGCCATCGACAATTCGGCCGGCGTCGATACCTCCGACCACGAGGTCAATCTGAAGATCCTGTTCGCCGCGGCGGCGGGCAAGGGCACGCTCGCCCGCGCCGAGCGCGACGCGCTGCTGGCCGAGATGACCGACGACGTCGCGGCCCATGTGCTGACCGACAATTACCGCCAGACGCTCGCCCTCTCGATCGCCGAGAGCGACGCGCTCGGCGGGCTGGAAGGCCAGGCGCGGCTGATGCGGGCGCTGGAGGCGAAGGGCAAGCTCGACCGCGCGGTCGAGATGCTGCCCGACGAAACCGCGATCCGGGCGCTGCGCGGCGCCGGGCAGGGCCTGACCCGGCCGGAGATCGCGGTGCTGCTCGCCTACGCCAAGATCGACCTCAACGAGGCGCTGCTGGTCAGTCCGCTGCCCGACGATCCGGCCTTCGCCGACGATCTCAGATCCTATTTCCCGCCGCCGGTGCGCGAACGCTTCGCGGCCGAGATCGCCGGGCACCGGCTGCGCCGCGAACTGGTGGCGACGCTGCTCTGCAACGACATCGTCAATCGCGCCGGTCCCGCCTTCGTGCAGGGCATCGCGGAGGCGACCGGCGCCGGCATCGCGGCGGTGGCGCGGGCCGCGGTGATCGCCACCGGGGCCTTCCGCCTCGCCGAACTCTACGACCGCATCAACGCGCTCGACGGCAAGGTGACGGCCGCCGTGCAGATCGCCATGCACCGCACGGCGATCGAATTGCTGCGCCGCCAGACCCAGTGGATGCTGCGCAACGTCGATGCCGGGGCGGCGATCGATCGCACCGTCGCGCAGTATCGCGACGGCATCGACGCGCTGAAGGGCACGTTCTCGGGTCTCGTCTCGCCGCTGGAGCGCGAGGCGGTGACGGCCCGCATCCACGAGCTTGCCGCCGCGGGCGTGCCGGCCGATCTCGCCGACGAGGTGGGGGCGCTGCCGCTTTTTGCGACCGTCGCCGACATGGTGTCGCTGGCGCGCGAATCCGCCATTCCGCTGGATGCGGTGGCCGGTGCCTATTTCGCGGCCGGGGCGGCGCTCGGCATCGACCGGCTGCGCGAGCAGGCGGCCCGGGTGAAGCCGCAGGGCCATTGGGACGCGCTGTCGCTGACCCGGATCGAGGACGATCTCTTCGCCGTGCAGCGGATGGTCGCCGCCAAGGCGCTGAAAGGCGTCGCGGCGGGCCCGGCCCCGGCGCGCGCCGAAGGCGCGGCCTCGGTCGCGGCGTGGGCGGCGGCGGCGGCCGGCGGCATCGAGCGGGCCCGCGCCCTGATCGCCGATCTGGAACGCGACGGGGCCTTCACGGCGGCGAAACTGGCCCTCGCCACCGCACAGCTGCGCGATCTGGCGATGTAGGCGTCAGGCGAGTTTGAGCAGCGTCGCCCCGGCCAGCACCAGCAGCGCCCCGGCGATGCGGCGTTTGCTCATCGGGTCGCCCATGAAGGCCCAGCCGATGAAGGCGGCGACCGCGACGGAGGTCTCGCGCAGCGCGCTGACCCCGGCGACCGGGGCGAAGCTCATCGCCCACAGGACGAGGCCGTAGCCGAGCGCCCCGGCGGGTCCGCCCACCGCCGCCCGCCGCCAGTTGGTGCGGGCATAGAGGGCGAGCGCGGCGGGTCCGCGCCAGGCGGCGACGATCGCCATGAAGCACGCGCCCATCAACACGAAGAACCAGATCGCATAACCGACCGGCTCGCCGCTCGCCCGCGCGCCGAGGCCGTCGAGCACCGAATAGCCGGCGATGGTCAGCGCCACGCAAAGGGCCAGCAGCGTCGCCCGCGCCGGGGCGTGCGGGGCGATGCCGGTCGCCAGAATCCCGGCGCTGATGACCGCGATGCCGAGATACTGGCCGGGGGCCAGCGTCTCGCCGAGCGCCGCCGTCGCCAGCGCGATCAGCATCGGCGGCGAGCCGCGCGCCACGGTATAGACATGGCTGAGGCTGCCCGCCCGATAGGCCGCCGCCAGCAGCAGGCCATAGGGCATGTGGATGAAGAGCGTCGCCAGCAGATAGGGCCAGGCCGCCGCGACCGGGACCGCGACGAAGGGCACGCAGAGCAGCGCCACCGCCGCCGATCCGCCCCAGACCAGCGCCAGGTCCAGCAAGGGGTCGCCGCCGCCCTTGACCAGCGCGTTCCACACCGCGTGCAGCACGGCGGCGGCCAGGGCGGCGATGACGGCTTCGACGGGCACGGGATCACGGGGGATGGGGCGGGGCATTCCGCCTCGCACGCGCGCCCGGCGGCGTCAACGCGGCTTGCCTTCCGCCGCCATCGGGGGGAGGCTGACCAAAAGTCATAACAAGACGCCCGAAGGAAACGCCCATGAACGCACCCGCCGTCGCGGCCGCCGCCGCGCACGAAGACCCGAACGTGTCCGCGACCGGCGGCGCGGTCGCCTCGGGCCTCGGGCAGTTCAGCTGGGCGCTGTTCGAATGGGCGCGAAACCCCTACGTCCTGCTCATCACCATCTATGTCTTCGCGCCGTATTTCTCCGAGCGGCTGGTCGGCGATCCGGTGGCGGGGCAGGCGCTGTGGGGCGATCTCTCGGGCCTCGGCGGCCTCATCATCGCGGTGCTGGCGCCGTTCCTGGGGGCGATCGCCGATCTGGGCGGACGGCGCAAGCCGTGGATCGCGGGCTTCGCCTTCCTGATGGCGCTGCTCACCTATGCGCTGTGGTACGCGGTGCCCGACCAGGCGATCCTGCCGCTGGTGGCGATCGGCGCGATCATCGTCATCAACAACATCCTGTTCGAGTTCACCGCCGTCTTCCACAACGCGATGCTGCCCGAGATCTGCAATCACGGGCGGGTCGGCGGCCTTTCGGGGCTCGGTCTCGCGCTCGGCAATCTCGCCGGGCTGATCATGCTGATCTTCATGCTCTACGCCTTCGTGATGCCGGGTCAGGTCGACTGGAGCTTCATTCCGGCGGCGCCCTGGTTCGGCATCGACCAGTCGGCCTTCGAGCACGAGCGCCTGTCGGGGCCGATCTCGGCGATCTGGCTCGTCGTCTTCACGCTGCCGATGCTGTTCTTCACGCCCGACCGCGCCGCCTCGGGGATGCCGCTGAAGCGGGCGATCCAGGTCGGCGTCGGGCGCGTCTTCAAGACGCTGGGGAGCCTGCGCCACTATCAGAACGTGACGATCTATCTGATCGCCCGCATGGCCTATAACGACGGCAAGACGGCGATCCTCACCTTCGGCGGCATCTATGCGGCGGGCACGTTCGGTTGGGGCGCGCTCGACATGCTCGCCTACGGCATCGTGCTCTCGGTCTTCGCGGTCTTCGGCGGGGTGCTCGGCGGCTGGCTCGACGACCGCATCGGCTCGCAGAAGGCGATCCTCGTCTCGATCGGCGGCACCTCGGTCGGCCTCGTCCTGTCGCTGCTGATGGGGCCGCAATCGATCCTCGGCATATGGAATTACGCGCCGGACGCGGTGCCGATCGTCTATGACGGGCCGTTCTTCAACACGCTGCCCGAGATCATCTATGTCGGGCTCGTCATCATCCTCGCGATCTTCATCACCGCGGCCTACGCCAACAGCCGCACGATGCTGGCGCGCATCGCGCCGTCCGACAAGATGACGGAATTCTTTGGCCTCTATGCGCTCTCGGGCACCGCGACGGCGTTCATGTCGCCCTTCGTGGTCGGCGTCTTCACGCGCTGGTTCGACAGCCAGGCCGCCGGCATGGCCTCGATCCTCATCTTCCTCGCCGTCGGCCTGGTCCTGATGCTCTATGTGAAGAACGAGCGCGCCGTCTCGCGGCACTGAAGGCGCGCCCGCACCGGCGGGCGGCTCAGTGGCGGAAGTGGCGCACGCCGGTGAAGGCCATGGCGATGCCGGCCTCGTCGGCGGCGGCGATCACCTCGGCGTCGCGCATCGAGCCGCCCGGCTGGATGACCGCACTCGCGCCCGCCTTGACGCATTCCAGCAGCCCGTCGGCGAAGGGGAAGAAGGCGTCGGAGGCGGCGGCCGAGCCGATGGTCCTGGGCTCCGCCCAGCCGGCGGCGGCGCGCGCGTCCTCGGCCTTCCAGGCCCCGATGCGCGAGGATTCGCGCCGGTTCATCTGGCCCGCGCCGATGCCGGCGGTCGCCCCGTCCTTCGCATAGACGATGGCGTTCGACTTGACGTGCTTGGCGACCGTGAAGGCGAAGAGCATGTCGGCCAGCTCGCGCGGCGTCGGCTGGCGTCTGGTGACGATCCTGAGATCGGCGGCGGCGACGCGCTTGGCGTCGCGGCTCTGCATCAGGAAGCCGCCCGAGACGGATTTGAAGGCCATGCCGGGGGCGGCCGGATCGGGCAGCGCATCGGTCAGCAGCAGGCGCAGGTTCTTCTTCGCCGCGATGATCGCCATCGCCTCCTCGCTCGCGCCGGGGGCGATGATCACCTCGGTGAAGATCCTGGCGATCTCCTCGGCGGTCGCCGCGTCGAGGGCGCGGTTCAGCGCGACGATGCCGCCGAAGGCGCTGACCGTGTCGCACAGATAGGCCTTCTCGTAGGCCTCCCTCAGCGTCGCGCCGGTGGCGACGCCGCACGGATTGGCGTGCTTGATGATGGCGACGGCGGGGGTTGCGGCGTCGAACTCGGCGACCAGCTCGAAGGCGGCGTCGGTGTCGTTGATGTTGTTGTAGCTCAGCTCCTTGCCCTGCACCTGGCGGGCCGTGGCGACGCCGGGGCGCGGCGCGGTGACGTAGAACGCCGCCTGCTGGTGCGGGTTCTCGCCATAGCGCAGCGCCTGGCGGAGGCTGCCTGAAATGGTGACGCGGGCCGGAGCGCCTTCGGCCTCGCCCGCGCCCGTACGCCAGCCCTCGAACCAGGCGGAAATCGCCGCGTCATAGGCGGCGGTGCGCGCGAACGCCTTGGCGGCGAGCATGCGCCGCGTCGCGCCGGTGACGCCGCCCGCATCGTGCTCGGCCAGCACCGCGGCGTAGTCGGCGGGGTCGGTCACGACCGACACATAGGCGTGGTTCTTGGAGGCGGCGCGGATCATCGCCGGGCCGCCGATGTCGATCTGCTCGACGATGGCGTCGAAATCGTCGGTCGCCGCGACCGTCGCCTCGAACGGGTAGAGATTGGAGACCAGAAGGTCGATGCCCTCGATGCCGTGGGCGCGCATCGCCTCGGCATGGGCGGCGTCCTCGCGGATGGCGAGCAGACCGCCATGGACCTTGGGGTGCAGCGTCTTGACGCGGCCGTCCATCATCTCCGGAAAGCCGGTGACCTCCGAGACGTCGAGCACCGCAAGCCCCGCCTCGCGCAGCGTCTTCGCCGAGCCGCCGGTCGAAACCAGCACCGTTCCGCGCGCCGCCAGCGCCCGGCCGAGTTCGGCGAGCCCGGTCTTGTCATAGACGGAAAGCAGCGCGCGGCGGATCGGGCGGCGCGTTTGGTCGGTCATGGCGGCCTCTGGCATGGGTCGGGAATCGCGCCGGGCTGGTAGCACGCCCGGCCGGGGCGCGCGACTCAGACGATGCGCCGCCGGGTCCGCTTACCGGGCGTCTCCACCGCAAAGGCCCAGCGCATCGTCCATTCGGGCGGCAGGGCGGCGGCGCGGATGACGATGGCCTCGGCGCGGCGCACGGTTTCGCCGCCCATATAGATCGAGGGCTCGATGCTCAGCCGGGAATCGGCCCCGGTCAGCCCGGCGCGGAAGCGCCAGGCGTCGCCCTCGTGCGGGGCGATCAGCACGCTGTCGCCGCTCTGGGCGATGGTGGCGCGGCAATCGGGGTGCAGCGGAAAGCGGATGGCGACCTCCAGCCGCCCGCGCCCCGAGGACCGCACCAGCGTGTCCTCGCCGCGCAGATCGTGGCCGGTGGCGTCGAGGAAGAGCCGCCGCCGGTGGGTCGCGCCGAAGCGGCGGGCGTAGAAATCGTGGGTCGCCTCGGCCCATTGGCCGTCCGGCCCGGCCTGCATCTCGCCTCGCGCCGTGCCGCCATAGAGGCGCGGGCCAAGACGCGCCGCCGCCGAACCGGCAAGGATCTCGCCGGCGTCGGCCTCGCCGATCTGCAGGCAGGCATGGGCGGCGGTGCGGCGGGCGGCGGCGACCCAGTCGGCCCCGCGGCGGCGGGCGACGCCGCCATTGACGACGATCCGCGTCGCTTCGCGCGACAGTTCGAAGGCGGCGGGCGCGGCATGGGCGGCCGAGGCATGGCCGCCGGGCGGCGGCCCGCCGGCATCGAAAAGGACGCAGCTCGGCCCCGCCGCCAGCCGCGCATAGCCCCAGTCGGGCGCGAAGGCGGCGGCGGCTTCGGCCGGCTCGCCCTCCAGAAGATCGGCCAGCCATTGAGCGTCGCCCTCGGACGATCCGTTGAAGCAGCCGAGCCGCCCGTCGCCGTGGCGCATCAGGGCGAGCTGGGCGCGCATCCGCGCCGCCGCGTCGGGCAGGAAAGGCGGCATCGCCCGGTGCGCGTCGGCGAGCGCCCGTCCGGCGCGCAGCAGCCCCGCCAGCCCCTCGGCCTGATCGTCCGGCGAGCGGGTGACGATGCCGCCGTCGGGCAGCACCGCGCCCTCCAGCGCGAGGCGCAGCGCCTCGGCCGCCTTCAGGCTGCGCCGCTCGCCCTCGGGCAGGGCGCAGTCCATCGTCGCCAGCGCGGCGGCGGCGGCGAGCGCCCCCGGCCCCGGCGGCGCGGCGGCGATGGTGCGCGCCAGGTGGCGCGTCTGCTCGGCCATCGTCTTCAGCAGGCGCGAGCGGAAGATGAGATCGTGGTCGGCGATGAGGAAGCGGAAATGCGCCGCCCACTGGACGAGGCGCGGCCCCAGCACCTCGGGCGCCCAGACCGCCGTCTCGACATGGCGATAGCGGTCGATCCAGTCCTCGACGAGAGCGCGGGCGACGAAATGCGCGGTCTTGCCGCCCGCCTTCTCCAGATGGGCGAGCCAGGCGAAGCGGTGCAGCTCGGCGCGCAGGGCGGTCGGCATCGCGGCATCGAAGGGCGACTGGCCGCGCAGTTCCACGACCCCGCCGCCGAGCGCGAAACGCCCGCGCAGAATGTCCTGCGCGCCTTCCAGCGTCGCCGGGACCAGCGCATCGGGCGCGACGGCGAGGCCCCCCGGCAGCGGCCCGCGCAGCGAGAAGCGCCACAGCGCGCCGCGCTGCAGGGCGGCCCGCGCTCCGGCCGCGGCTTCGGCGGCGGCATGTCCGATCAGCGCGGCGGCGAGACCCGGATAGGACGCGTGGCGGGCGTCGCCCATGCGTGCGGACGGAGCGGCGGCCGGTGCGGCCTCGCTCGCGGGGTCAGCTCCGGAGGCCGGCGATATTGCCTGCATAGGCGGCGGCTCCGCCCTTAAAGACGGCCGATCCTGCGACCAGCACATTGGCGCCCGCCGCCACGCATTGGCGGGCCGTGTCGGGGTTCACGCCGCCATCGACCTCCAGTTCGATGGCCCGTCCGCTGTCGGCGATCTTGCGTGCGATGATCTCGATCTTGGAAAGCTGGCTGCCGATGAAGCTCTGCCCGCCGAAGCCCGGATTGACGCTCATCACCAGGATGAGGTCGGCGAGGTCCATCAGATTGTCCAGAATTTCGGCCGGCGTGCCGGGGTTGAGCACGACGCCCGCCTTGCGGCCCAGCGACTTGATGAGCTGCAGCGTGCGGTGGACATGCGGCCCCGCTTCCGGGTGCACGGTGATGATGTCGGCCCCGGCCTCGGCGAAGGCGGCGACGTAAGGGTCGACCGGCGCGATCATCAGATGGACGTCGAAGGGCAGCTTCGTGTGCGGCCTCAGCGCCGCGACGACCGCCGGTCCGATGGTGATGTTGGGGACGTAATGCCCGTCCATCACGTCGATATGGACATAGTCCGCCCCGGCCGCGTCGATGGCGCGGATCTCCTCGCCCAGCCGGGCGAAATCGGCCGACAGGATCGAGGGCGCAATCTTGGGCGAAGCAGACATGCACGAGGGCTAGCACGCCCCGCCCCGGAGGCAAAACAAAACGGCCGGGGTCTCCCCCGGCCGTCCGTCAGTCCCTCGCTGAAGGTTCAGCGCACCTGAACGATGCGCACCGTGCCGTCGCGGTCATAGATGACCTGAACGCGCGCATTGCGCGGGATCATCGGGTCGGCGCCCTGCGTCACGACGATGTCGCCGCCGCGATCGAGGCGCACGGTGTACTGGAGGCCCTTCTGGCTGGTGACGCCTTCCTCGATCGCGTCGCCGATCACCGCCCCGCCCACCGCGCCGACGACGCCGGCTATCGCGCGCTCCTCGGTGCCGCCGCCGATCTGCGAACCGGCGATGCCGCCCGCGACCGCACCGGTCGCCGCACCGACGCCCGAGCGCGTGCCCTCGATCGTCACCTGGCGGGAATCGATGACCACGCCGTATTCGACCGCCGAGGCGCCGCGGGTCGCGTCGCGCGAAACGGTGTTGCCGCCGCCGATCTGGCTGGAGGCGCAGGCGCCCAGCGCCGCCGCCATGGCGACGACGAGCGTCGCGCGCTTTGCGATGGAGAAAATGCTCATGTCGAAACGTCCCTGTTTTGAGCCGGCATGCGAGCCGGTCGTACGCACCCTGTGCGGTTCGCCAAATTAACGCCCGCTGAACGGGGCGTCCATCGCCGCGTCCCTGATAAGGCCTGCGACGAAAAAGCCGTCCATCCCGCCTTTGTCGGCGGCGAAGCAGGGCAGGAGCCTCAGGAATCCGCCACGCGCGGCGTCCGGTGGCAGGCCGAAGCGGGCCGGATCGGCGCCGAGAACGCGGGCCCCTTTGGTCCGGCCGAGAAAGGCCTCGATCTGGCGCTCGCCCTCTTCGGCCTCCAGAGAGCAGACGGCGAAGACCAGAACGCCGCCCGGTTTCAGCATGACGAAAGCGGCGTCCAGCAATTGCGCGGCGGTCGCGGCGTTGCGCGTCACCGCGCCCTCGTCGCGGATCCAGGGGAGTTCGGGATGGCGGCGAATGGTGCCGGTGGCGCTGCACGGCGCATCGAGCAGCACGGCATCGACCGGCGCTTCGGGTCGCCAGCTGCGGCCGTCGGCGGCGATGCTCTCGGCGGCAAGGCCGGTGCGGGCGAGGTTCGCGGCGAGCCGCTTCAGCCGGGCGGCCGAGGAATCGACTGCGATCACCCGCGCCCCGGCGGCGGCGAGCTGCATCGTCTTGCCGCCCGGCGCGGCGCAGAGATCGACGATGGTCTTGCCCGCGCCGCCGCCCAGCGCATCCAGCAGCAGCCGGGCAGGGATCGCGGCGGCGGCGTCCTGCACCCACCAGGCGCCCTCGGCGAAGCCGGGCAGGGTCTCGACCGCCCCCGGCGCGGCGAGCCGCAGCGTGCCGGGCAGGATCTCCTCGCCGCCGAGCGCGGCGCGCCAGCTTGCGGCCTCGGCCGGGTCGCGCAGCGTCAGGTCGAGCGGGGCGGGACGGCCATGCGCGGCGGCGATGGCGTGCGCCGTCTCCTCGCCATAGGCCGCGCACCAGCGCCGCCACAGCCAGTCCGGCGTGTCGGCGCGCGGCTTGTCCATCATGTGCCAGGCCGCCTCGCCCTCGGCGGCGACGCGGCGCAGCACGGCGTTGATCAGCGGCTTGAAAGGCTTGGCCTCGCGGGTCGCGACGGCCAGCCGGTTGGCGCCGTCGACCGCCGCATGGCTCTTGCCCTCCAGCACCATCAGTTCGGCCGCCCCGCACAACAGCACCCGCGCGGCGGCGAGCCCGTGGGCAGGCAGGGGCTGCTTGATGTAGCGGCCGAGCAATTTCTCCAGCGCCCCCTTGTGGCGCAGCGCGCCATAGGCGATGGCGCGGGCGAAGGCGGCGTCGCGCGGCGGCATCCGCGCCGCGACGGCGGCCAGCGCCTCGCTCGCCTCGTCCAGCGTCACGCGCTGGTCGAGCACGCGGGTGACGAGCGAAAAAGCGAAACGGCGGGCCGGAAGGCCCGCCGCCTCGTCCTCGAAGGCGCGTGCCGTCAGCCCCACGGGCCCGCCCGGCGTCCGCCGCCCGACAGCATCGGCTCGCCCGCCGCGCCATAGCCTTCGCCCAGCCCCATCGCCTCGGCCATGGCGCGCAGGCGCAGCACCCGGTCGACGGTGCGCGGGTGGGTGGAGAACAAGCCGTCGATGCTCTGCGCATGCAGCGGATTGACGATGAACATATGCGCGGTCGCCGGGTTGCGCTCGGCATCGACATTGTCGATGCGCCCCGCCGCGAAGGCCAGCTTCTCCAGCGCGCTCGCCAGCGCGTCGGGACGGCCGGAGATTTCGGCGCCGCCGGCGTCGGCCTCGAACTCGCGGCCGCGGCTGATCGCCATCTGCACCACCATTGCGGCGAGCGGCGCGAGGATCGCCATGGCGATCATGCCGAGCGCGCCCAGCGGGCTATTGCGGCTGTCGCGGCCGCCGAAGAAGAGGCCGAAATTGGCCAGCATCGAGATCGCCCCGGCGAGCGTCGCGGTCACCGTCATGGTCAGCGTGTCGCGGTTGCGCACATGGGCAAGCTCGTGCGCCATCACGCCCGCCACCTCGTCGCGGTTCAGCCGCTCCAGCAGGCCGGTGGTCGCGGCGACCGCGGCATGGTTGGGATCGCGGCCGGTGGCGAAGGCGTTGGGCTGGGGATTGTCGATCAGATAGACCTTGGGCATCGGCATGCCCGCGCGCCCGGCCAGATCCTCGACGATGCGATAGAATTCGCCGCCGCTCGCCGCGTCCAGCGGCCGCGCGCCATACATGCGCAGCACGATCTTGTCGGCGTTCCAGTAGGCGAACGCGTTGGTGACGACGGCGACGCCGAGCGCGATGACCATGCCGCCCGCGCCGCCCATCAGATAGCCGGCGACGCCGAACAGCGCGGTCAGCGCCGCGATCAGCAAGCCGGTGCGAAAACTGTTCATGGCCTCCTCAGACCCCATGCGGGTGGCGCCCCCTCTGGCGCGCCGCGCGGCAGGGCTTATGTAAGGGGGGCGGCGCGGGGGTTCAATTCCCGCCCTTCCGCAAGGACAAGGCCATGACCGATAGCGAACCGTCCGCCAAGCCGCTCAGCGACGCCGCCAGACGCGCCCTCGCCGAGGCCGCCGAACGGCGCGCGAAGGCCGAGGCGGAGGCGAAACCCCTGCCGCCGGAGATCGGCGGCCGCGCCGGGCCGGAGCCGACCCGCTACGGCGATTGGGAGAAGAAGGGCCTGATCAGCGATTTCTGACGCGCCGTCTTACAAGCGACGCATCTCCGTCATCGCAGAGTCAACCGGCCATGCGACGCCCCCCGCTTCATGCAATGGGGGATCAGCATGCGCCGCACACTCACCGCCTGTCTCGCCGCCACGGCGTCGTTCGCCGTCATCGGCACGGCGCTCGCCGCGCCGACCGTCATCTCGACGCCGAACGTCACCACCGCCGCCGGCTCGGTCAATGTCGTCTTCGGCGGCCAGACCTTCGTCAACAAGGGCCTCGTCGGCGCGGGCCGGGTCAGCGCGACGTCGCGCGACTTCAACGGCGATACGCTCGGCTCGTTCTCGGGCATGTCGTTCATCGCCAGCACCTGGCGGCGCAATGCCGACGGCACCTATTCGGGCGGCCTCTACACGCTGCCCGATCGCGGCCCGAACTTCTCGCTGAACGGCTTTCCCGGCACGTTCTTCTCGAACTACGCCGCGCGCATCAACCAGTTCAGCTTCACCTTCAACCCCTATACCGGGGCCGGCGATCTCGCCCAGGCCACCTCGTCGCAGAACCAGATGGCTCTGACGCCGACCGGCGGCCTCATCTTCACCGATTTCCTCGGCCGCACCTTCACCGGCCTCGATCCGGTCAGCGGCCTCATCACCCAGAACGGCTTCACCTTCGGCGCGCCGGTCGGCGGCCTCGGCGACGGCCGCATCAGCATCGACAGCGAAGCGCTGGTGCTGGCTCCGGACGGCTCGTTCTACGTCTCGGACGAATACCAGGCCGGCATCTTCCACTTCGGCGCGGACGGCCGGATGATCGGCTACATCCCGACCATCGCGGCGCTCACCCCGCGCATCGGCGGCCTCGTGAACTACAGCGCCGCCGACGCGGTGGCGGGCCAGACCGGCCGCCGCAACAATCAAGGCATGGAGGGCCTCTCGCTCTCGCCCGACGGCCGCACGCTGTTCGTGATGCTGCAGAGCGCGGCGCTCCAGGACGCCAATCTCGGCAACGACGCGGCCCGCACGACGACCCGCCTCCTCGCCTATGACGTCTCGTCGGGCGCGACGCCGGTCAATCCGGTCGGCCACTGGGTGATGGAGCTGCCGGTCTTCAATCGCGGCAACACCAACGGCACGGCCCCCGGCGGCGCCGCCAACCGCACCGCCGCGCAGTCGGAAATCCTCGCCCTCAACTCGACCCAGCTTCTGGTCCTGTCGCGCGACGGCAACGGCCGCGGCAACGATCCGACCAACGCCGCCAATAACGGCTCCGACGGCCGCCCGATGATCTACAAGTCGATCCTGCTGATCGACACGGCGGCGGCCACCAACCTCGCCGGCACGACGCGCGAGACGACGGCCGGCGGCGCGGTGACGACCGCGCCCGGCGTCCTCGATCCGACCATCACGCCGGTCGCCCAGATCGAGCTGGTCAACGTCCTGAACACCACCCAGCTGCGCCGCCTCGGCCTCAACACCAATGTCGGCCCGGCGATCAATTCGACCTCGATCTCGGAGAAGTGGGAGGCGATGGGCCTGCTGCCGGTGCTGGAGGAGGCCGCGCCCCAGGACTTCTTCCTGTTCGTCGGCAACGACAACGACTTCATCGCCACCAACGGCCAGATCAACGGCGGCATGACGAACGGCTCGACGACGATCACGACCTACGATTCGGGCTTCAACAACGACTCGATGTTCCTGGTCTATCGCCTGACGCTGCCGACCTATGTCGATCCGCTCTACCTGCAGGCGATGGTCGAGACCGGACCGCTCGCCATGGACCTGTCGCGCAGCGCGGCGACGACGCTGGCCGGCGAGGGCGGCGCTGACACCTTCAACCTGCTGAACGGCGCGCGCCGCTCCGGCATCGAGGGCTATGTCGCCCCGCAGTCGCGCCTGTGGGGCACGCTCGCCTGGACCGGCACGCGCGACCTTCGGTCCTCCGGCTTTGCGATCGACAGCGCCAACGGCCTCGACGGCACGATCGGCTACGATTTCGCCGTCGCCGAAGGGCTGCGCCTCGGCGCGGCGCTGACCTATGGCCGCTTCGACCAGGCGTACGAGATCGGCCTCGCCTCGAACGCCGAGGCGGTCACCGGCTCGCTCTATGCGGCCTTCGAAGCGCACGGCTTCTTCGCCAATGCCCGTTTCGGCTATTCGCTGGTCGAACTCGACCGCATCGACCGCCCCTCGGCCTACGGCCTGACGGGCCGCGGCAAGACCGACGCCGAGGGCTTCTCGGCCGATCTTGAGGGCGGCTACATGTTCGAGGTCGCGCCGAAGATCATGGCCGGCCCGGTCGCCTCGATCAGCTGGGTGGATTTCGACATCGACGGCTATCTGGAAACCGGCGCGGCCGGTGGCAACGTCGTCTTCCCCGACCAGTCCTTCGACGCGTTCAGCGGTTCGGCCGGCGCGGAGATCTACGGCTCGTTCGGCGGCGTCTCGCCGTCGCTGCGCGTCGCCTATAACTGGTCCGAGGACGGCGGCACCAGCGACGTCGTGCGCCTCAACAGCGCCGTGCACGCCATGGCGACGCAGACCGTCGAGGTCGGCGGCGACGACGGCGACAGCGTGACGGTCAGCCTCGCCCTGCAGGGCGCGGACGGCGAAAGCCGCTCGTGGTTCGTCGGCTACGACGCCGAGATCCCGGTCGGCGGGGAAAACGGCGGCGCGGCCCATCGCATCACGATGGGCGGCACGATCGGCTTCTGAGGCGAAGGGCGGCGCTGCGCCGCCCTATTTCGCGTAAGCGTAAGGCCCGCCCCGCTCCAGCGCCCGGCGATAGGCGGGGCGGGCCTGCATCGCCAGCATGTGACGGGTGAGTTCGGGGTAGGGGGCGAGCGTGCCGCGCGAGGCCGCCGCCTCGCTGACGAACGAGAGCTGTATGTCGGCGCCGGTCAGGCTGTCGCCGACGAAGAAGGCGCGGCCTTGGATCGCGCCTTCCATGTAGCCGAAATGATTGGCGATCTCGCTGTCGATCCGGGGATTGAGCGCCGCCCCCGCCGCGCCCAGCAGCGAGGTGTAGAGCTTCAGCATCAGCGGCAGCATCGCCGAGCCTTCGGCGTAGTGCAGCCAGTGGATGTAGTCGGCATAGGCGTCGGTGCCGCGCGGCGGGGCCAGGCGGTCCGGGGCGAAGCGTTCGATCAGCAATTCGACGATCGCCCCGGATTCGGCGATGGTCTTGCCCTCGACCGTCACGACCGGCGACTTGCCCAGCGGATGCACCGCCTTCAGCTCCGGCGGCGCGTAGGGCACCGGCGAGCCGCGCTGGTAGCGCTTGATCTCGTAGTCGACGCCCAGTTCCTCCAGCAGCCACAAGATGCGCTGCGACCGGCTGTCGTTCAGGTGATGGACGACGATCATGAACCCCTCCCGTTTCTTGTGAGGGGAGGCTGCACCCGCCGGGGCCGGGGCGCAAATCCGGTTTGACTCAGATCAAAGATGACGCAGGCGTCATGTTTATAGTGCCACGTCTCATCCGCCCTTGGGCGGCCAAGAAACGTGTGAGGAACGACGATGCTCAATGTCCAGGTCGTGAAGGGTCCGCCGACCGATATCCAGAATTTCGACGATGACGATCTCGCCAAGCGGCTCACCGACCACGATGTCGAAGTCATCCGCGAGATCTTCAACACGCCGCTGACCGGGTCGTACAACTGGGACTACGACACCGCGAACACCAAGATCCGCCGCCTCTACGAGCTGGGCAAGCGCTTCAACTGGAACGTCGAACTCGACATCGACTGGGGCCAGCCCTTCCCGCAGAACGAGCTGCCGCCGGCCGGCGAGCCGGAAGGCTTCTGCGACCATCCCAAGTGGAACAAGCTCTCCGACGCGCAGAAGATCGATTTCATGCGCCGCTCCAACGCCCAGGTGCTCTCGCAGTTCCTGCACGGCGAGCAGGGCGCGCTGATGGTCGCCTCGCAGCTGGTGAGCTGCGCCCCGACCCACGACGCCAAGCTCTACGCCGCCTCGCAGACCTTCGACGAGGCGCGCCATGTGGAGGTGTTCCATCGCTATCTCATGGAACGCTGCCGGATGATCTACCCGATCAATCCCAGCCTGAAGTTCCTGCTCGACAAGGTGCTGACCGACGAGCGCTGGGATCTGAAGTTCATCGGCATGCAGATCCTGATCGAAGGCCTGGCGCTCGCCGCCTTCCAGGCGATCCACGCGACGACCCGCGATCCGCTGCTACGCGACATCGTGGGCCTCGTGATGCGCGACGAAGGCCGCCATGTGGCGTTCGGCGTCAATTATCTGGAGGACTGGATCCGCGCTCTGCCGCAGGACCAGATCGAGGAGCGCGCGCAGTTCGCCTATGAAGCCTGCGTCGTCATGCGCAACCGCCTCGTCTCGACCACGGTCGCCGAGGAGTTCGGTTTCACCCACGACGAAGCGATGGAGATCAACGCCGCGAGCCAGGGCGGGCGCGCCTTCCGCACCTTCCTGTTCGAGCGGATGATCCCGAACCTGAAGCGCGTCGGCCTTCTCACCGACCGCATCCGTCCGAAGTTCGAGGAACTGGGCGTGCTCCAGTTCGAGAACCTCAAGCATGACGGCGCGATCGACTGGACGACGCTGGAGGCCCCGCTCACCACGGGCAAGGGCGAGATCCTGATCGCCGCCTGAGGCAAGCGATCGCCGCAATGGCAAAGGCCCCGGCGGAGACGATCCGCCGGGGCCTTCGTCTTTTGGCGACAGCTAGAGCAGGTCGCCGCCGGCGGCCGAGGCGGTCGTGCCGTATTTCTCGTAGGCCTTCAGCACATTGCGCCCGGTGGTCCAGCGATGCACCTCGTCCGGCCCGTCGACCAAGCGCTGCGAGCGGATATGGGTGTACCAGCGGGCGAGCGGCGTATCGGTCGAATAGCCGAGCGCCCCGTGCAGCTGGATGGCGGTGTCCACCACCTTGTGCACCATGTTGGCGAGAAACACCTTGGCGATGCCGTTCTCCTGCCGGAGGTCGAGCCCCTTCTCGGCCTTGTAGGCGATGTGCAGCAGCATCAGCCGGGCGATGTAGAGCTCGCTCGCGCAATCGGCCAGCATCCACTGCACGCCCTGCCGCTCGGACAGTTTCTTGCCGAAGGTCGAGCGGCTGGTGACATGCGCGGCCGCAAGGTCGAGCGCCCGCTGGGCCATCGCCACGTTGTGCATGCCGTGGCGCAGGCGGCCATAGGCGAGCCGGTGCTGGCCCATGGCGAAGCCGTTGCCTTCGCCGCCCAGCAGGTTCTCGGCCGGCACTTCCAGATTCTCGATCCGCACTTCGCTGTGGCCGCCGCCCAGGATCTCGCTCAAGGGGCCGTGCGCGGCCATCGTCTCGATGTCGCGGACGATGCGATAGCCGGGGTTCGGCAACTCGACGAGGAAGGTCGAGAATTGCTGGTGGCGCGGCGCGTCGGGATTGGTCTTTGCCATCACCAGCGCGATGTCGGCGACGCTGGCGGCCGAGGAAAACCATTTCTCGCCGTTCAGCACATAGGCCGAATTGCCCTTCTTCTCGGCCCGGGTCTGCATGCCGGTCGCATCGGCCCCCGCCGCCTTCTCGGTCATCGAGTAGCAGATGCGCTTCTCGCCGTTCAGCAGCGGCTTGAGGAAGCGCTCCTTCTGGTCCTCGGTGCCGTGGGCGATCAGCGTCAGGATGGTCGCATCGTCCGGGCCTTGCGTGTTCATCGACAGCGCGCCGAGATAGCTCTCGCCCAGCTCCATCTGCACCAGCGCGTTGGCGAGCGGGCCGAGGCCCATGCCGCCATAGTCCTTGCCGACGAAGGGCATCCACAGGCCCTTCGCCCGCGCCTTGGCGCGCAGCGCGCCGAGCACCTCCTTGTAGGGTTTGCCGGCGAGCAGCTCCTTCTCCGCCGGAATGCACTCCTCCTGCACCCAGCGGCGCACCTTTTCGCGGATGGCCTTGGCCTCGGCCGGCACTTCGAAATCGATCATCTTGCGTTTCCTCGTCTGTCGTTCGCGTTTCTTGTCCGGCAAGTCTCGCCCATATCCGGCGGCCCCGCCACCGCGGCCGGAAACAGGTCTTGTGTCCTAGGACATTATTCTGCTATGCTCGCCGCCATGCTGCGCTTCCTTCTTCTCGCCGCGCTTCTCGCGCCGCCCGCCCTGGCCGCCGCGCCGCGCCTCGCCGGGCCTTACGAGGCCGAGGTCGTACGGGTCATCGACGGCGACAGTTTCGAGGCGCGGGTGACGATCTGGATCGACCAGGAGGCGCTGACGGTCGTCCGCCTCGCCGGCATCGACACGGCCGAGCGCGGCGCCCCCTGCCTCAGCGCGCGGCTCGCGGCCGAAGCCGCCCGGGCCTTTCTCGCGGCGCGCATCGAGGGGCGGCGGGTCAGCCTCAGCGACATCGCGCGCGACAAATATGGCGGACGCATCCTCGCCCGCGCGTCCGGCGAGGACGGGCGCGATCTCGGCGCGCTGCTCGCCGCCTCGGGCCTCGCGCGCCCCTATGACGGCGGCCGGCGCTCGTCCTGGTGCGCGCGCTGATCGTCGAGCCAGCCGGTCAGCGCCGCGCGGATCGGCTCCAGCGCCTTGTAGGCCGCCATCTCGCGCGGCATCTGGAGCACCGCGCGGGACAAGCCCTCGACCAGCTCCGGCCGTCCGGCGATGGCGGCGAGCGGATCGATATGGGTCTTGATGGCGAAGAGGATCGCGCCGCTCTCCGGCAGGCGGGTCAGCGTCTGGCGCTCGACCCGCAGCACGAGGCGCTCGCCGGCGTTCGCTCGCGTCAGTCCGGCGAGACGTTCGGGCGAGCGGTCATGGGCGCCCGGCTGGAACAGCGCCGGATCGCTCATCACCGACCAGTTCAACCGCCACACCGGCGCGCCGTCGCGCAGATGGGTGAAGATGCGGTCGATCCGTCCGGCCAGCGTCTCGCCATAGAGCGGCACCGGCGCGTGGATGCCCGGCATCGCCCTGCCGAGCTTGTCGGCGAGCCGCCAGGCATTGGGCGCGGCGAGGCTCGCGGCGGTCAGCCGCCAGCCGCCCGCATCGTCCGCCTGCATCAGACAGAGATCCTCCTGCACCAGCAGCCCGGCCCGGCCGATGGCGGGCAGCGCCGGATCGGCGAGATCGACCGTCCAACCGGCGGGGCGCACCTCCATCGCGTCGCCGTCGCGGCGATAGAGGCCGGGGAAGCGCGCGGGTAGGAAGGCGGCGAGGCGGGCGAGCGCCTCGTCCCCGGCCGCGAGACTTTCCGGCAGGGCGGCGAGGATGTCGCCCGGCCGCTCGCGCAGCAGCCGCGCCTTGTTGGCGAATTGCGCCGGCGCGGCCTCGTCCGGCTCGATCCAGTCCGCCGGGTCCAGCGGCTGAAGGCCGATCCGGAACCCCGCCTCGCCGCTTTCGTAAGGCGCGTAGCGCGGCGGCAAGCGATCACGCGCTTTCATAAATGATAGAGGAATTGTTCGGCGCTCGTAAATTGTTCAACCTTGACCTTGTCGAGAAGTGCCTCAACATGGCCCTTCATTCCCAGATCCGGATTAATTACAATTACCCTCTTGTACTTTTTGTTATTTTGCAGAGCGACCCTGAATAGAACCTGGGCTGTCGTATCTGTTCTCGGAAAAGAATATCCCCATATAATCCAACCCTTTGCCTCTTTGAGTGATTTTAGAGCATTTTTCCAAACATCTTTGAAGTGACTGTCTTTTATGTCTAACTTGGACGCGACGGGCGCCACAATAAAGGGGTCTTTGGGCGCGCCAGCCCACTCATATTCACTTCGTGGGTCCTTCCTACTAGACAAATAAAACCTACCTTGCTTGTTTCTCGTCCAATTTATTGATCCGTGCATTTTGTATAATCTAACAGAATTGGCTTTAGCCTTGGGTAGCTTTTCCCGTTCTATAGTCTTATTTTTTCCAGTTTTTGTTCCTAAAAGTACCCCAAGGTCGCAATATTCTTTGTCACGTAGTGCAAGAATCCCCATTTTCATAAGTGTTGTGTCTGCGATGATGTCATAGTTGAATGTGATAACAGATTTGGTTTGACATTCTTTAAGCATATTTTCGTGCAATTCGCATGGTTCCGTAGCGCCAGAATGAGACAAAACCAGACAAACCAGCTGTTTTAACTTCCTAATTGCAACACCGTAGTCCTTTGGCTGCCCCTTTCTTATCTGCAAAGACTTCAGATTTGATCGAGACTCAAGATAAGTACAAACTTCCTCCAGCCCGAGCCTCTCCAGCTTCTTTGGCTGGATTCCAGCTTTGGCGGCGGCGCCGGAAAACGACCTCCAAATTTCCTTGTGCTTCTGAGGAACGCCTTTTCGATATAAAATGCGCTTAGCCTCAGAAAAAAACCCCTTGTCAAGCGGTGCGCTTATTGTCCTGCGCCAAGCGGCGCGTGAAGCACCCGCCCCTAACACAATTGCATACCCCCTTGCGCTGGCGGCCATGGTCACTCCTGCGGCCGCTGGTCGATCAGGTTCTGCACGACGCCCGGATCGGCGAGGGTCGAGGTGTCGCCGAGGCTGCCCAGTTCGTTCTCGGCGATCTTGCGCAGGATGCGGCGCATGATCTTGCCCGAGCGCGTCTTGGGCAGGCCCGGGGCCCACTGGATGACGTCCGGGCTGGCGATCGGGCCGATCTCGCGCCGCACATGGGCGACCAGCGCCTTGCGCAGCTTCTCGCTCGGCTCGACGCCGAGCTTCAGCGTCACATAGGCGTAGATGCCCTGACCCTTGAGGTCGTGCGGGTAGCCGACCACGGCGGCCTCGGCGACGTCGTGGTGGCCGACGAGGGCGCTCTCCACCTCGGCGGTGCCGATGCGGTGGCCGGAGACGTTGATCACGTCGTCCACCCGGCCGGTGATCCAGTAGTAGCCGTCCTCGTCGCGGCGGCAGCCGTCGCCGGTGAAGTACTTGCCGGGATAGGTGCGGAAATAGGTGTCGATGAAGCGCTGGTGGTCGCCGAAGACCGTGCGCATCTGTCCCGGCCAGCTGTCGGCGATGACCAGATTGCCGCTCGCCGCGCCTTCGATCAGCGCGCCCTTCTCGTCGACGAGCTGCGGCACGATGCCGAAGAAGGGCCTGGTGGCGCTGCCCGGCTTCTGTGCGATGGCGCCGGGCAGGGGGCTGATGAGGATGCCGCCCGTCTCGGTCTGCCACCAGGTATCGACGATGGGGCAGCGGCCGTCGCCGACGACGCGGTGATACCAGAGCCAGGCTTCCGGGTTGATCGGCTCGCCGACGCTGCCGAGCAGGCGCAGGCTCTTGCGGCTGGTCGCCTTCACCGGCCCCTCGCCCTCGCGCATCAGGGCGCGGATCGCGGTCGGCGCGGTGTAGAAGATGTTCACCTGATGCTTGTCGATTACCTGCCAGAAGCGCGAGGCGTCGGGATAGCTCGGCACGCCTTCGAACATCAGCGTGGTCGCGCCGTTGGCGAGCGGCCCGTAGACGATATAGCTGTGCCCGGTCACCCAGCCGACATCGGCGGTGCACCAATAGACGTCGCCCGGCCGGTAGTCGAAGACGTAGTGGTGGGTCATCGAGGCATAGACGAGATAGCCGCCGGTCGTGTGCAGCACGCCCTTGGGCTTTCCGGTCGAACCCGAGGTGTAGAGGATGAAGAGCGGGTCCTCGGCGTTCATCGGCTCGGCCGGGCAGTCGGCGCTCACTGCGGCCATCGCCTCCGCCATCCATACGTCGCGGCCCTTGTGCATCAGCACGGTGCAGCCGGTGCGTTTGACGACCAGCACGGTGCGCACGTCCGGGCACTGGGTCAGCGCCAGATCGACGTTCATCTTCAGCGGCACGGTCTTGCCGCCGCGCAGGCCCTCGTCGGCGGTGATGACGACGGCGCTGTCGCAGTCGAGGATGCGGTTGGCGAGGCTTTCGGGCGAGAAGCCGCCGAAGACCACCGAATGGACTGCGCCGATGCGGGCGCAGGCGAGCATCGCGTAGGCGGCCTCCGGGATCATCGGCAGATAGATCGTCACCCGGTCGCCCTTCTTCACGCCCTGGGCTTTCAGCACATTGGCGAAGCGGCAGACCTCGGCGTGAAGCTCGCGATAGGTGATGCGCCTTGAGTCCGCCGGATCGTCGCCCTCCCAGATGATGGCGACGCGGTCTGCGTGCGCGGCGAGGTGGCGGTCGATGCAGTTCGCCGCGACATTGGTGACGCCGTCCTCGTACCAGCGGATATGCAGATCGGCGGCGTCGTAGGAGACGTCCTTCACCTTGGTGTAGGGCTTCACCCAGTCGATCCGCTTGCCGTGCTCGCCCCAGAAGGCGGCGGGGTCGGCGATCGAGGCGTCATACATCGCCCGGTAGGCGGCCTCGCCGACATAGGCGCGGGCGGCCCAGTCCGGGCTTACGGGAAAGATCTCGTCGCTCATGGCGCGTCCTCGTTTCGCCGGGGCGTTCGCCGCCCGGCCTCGATGCTGTCGCCGCCATGCTAGGAAGGTCGCGCGCCGCCTTCAACCGCAACGCATCTTCAACCCTTTCGCGCACAGGTTGGCTCATGCGCGCCGCCGTCGCCCTTGTCCTTCTGCTCGCTGCGCCCGCCCGGGCGCAGATCGCCGCCGCCCCCGATCCGGCGCAGAACTACGCCGATCTCGTCACCTGCTATGTCGCCTACGAGCAGGACCGCTCGCAAGCGACGGCGCGCGGCGACCGGGCGCGCGAGGCGCGGCGCGGCGCCCAGATTCCGCCGCTGCTGACGATGATCGGCGCGGCCGGACAGGCGATCGGCAAGGACAAGGCCGGCATGGAGGCCGACCTGAAGCGCGCCATGGACGCCTGGTTCGCCGGCCTCGCCGCCGGCACGGTGACGCCCGCCGATCTCGACGCCTCGGTCGCCGCCTGCGAGGCCTGGCTCGGCGCGCCGCGCTAGCGGATCGCCGCCAGCACCTCGTCGGTGTCCTGGCCGAGGCGCGGCGGATCGCGCCTGATCCCGGCCGGCGTCGCGGAGAATTTCAGCCCCGGCTTCATGGCGCGATAATCGCCCGCGCCGCCCGGCAGGGCCCGCGTCTCGAAGAAGCCGGTCGCCTTGAAATGTGGGTCCTCGAAGACCTCGTCCAGCCGGTTCGCCCGCATCGCCGGGATCGAGGCCTCGGCGCAGATCTCCAGCCACTCCTCGGTCGTGCGGGTCCGCGCCGCCTCGGCCAGCATCGCGTAATAGACGGCGACCCGGGCCTTGCCGCTCTCGGCCTCCAGATAGCGCGGCGAATTGTAGGGGTCCTCGAAACCGCCGAGCTCCAGGAAGCGCCTGGCCGTCTCCTGGCTCGCCGGCATGATCACGATATGCCCGTCCTTGGTCTCGACCGGGCGGCGGTGCGGGGTGACGGTGGTCGGGTGGCCAAAACCGCCGCGGGCCGGCACGAAGCTCTGCCCGTGCAGGTGCTCGGCGAGGATGAAGCCGGTGAAGGTCTCCAGCATCGGCACCTCGACATACTGGCCCTCGCCGGTGCGGGCGCGGTGCAGCAGCGCCGCCTGGGTGGCGATCGCCGCATAGAGGCCGCAGGTCTTGTCGGCGATGATCGAGGGCAGCGGGCGCAGCGCCTCGTCGCCGTCGTAATAGGGCAGCAGGTCGCAGGCCCCCGAGGCCCCCTGGATCAGATCGTCGAAGGCCTGACGCCCGGCATAAGGCCCGTCCGAGCCGTAGCCCATGGCGACGACATAGACGATGTCGGGATGGATCGCCTTCACCGCCTCGTAGCCGAAGCCGAGGCGGTCGATCGAGGCAGGGCGCATATTGTGGATGAAGACGTCGGCGGTCTTCACCAGCGCCTTGAGGTCGGCCTGCCCCTCCGGGGTCTTCAGGTCCAGTACGACCGAACGCTTGTTGCGGTTGATCTCCACGAACAGGGCCGACAGGTCCGGGGCGGGGGCGGTCTTGCCGGTGCCCTTGCGCTGGCGGTCGCCGCCCGGCTCCTCGATCTTGATGACGTCGGCCCCCAGATCGCCCAGCGTCTGGGTTGCAAACGGCCCCAGCACATACTGCGTCAGGTCGAGGATGCGGATGCCGGCGAGCGGTCCGGCTTCGGTCTTGTCGGTCATGGCGCTGTCACAGGGTTGCGGTGTATGGAAGCACCATGTCGCCGCCCCGCCGCAGGGGCAAGGCCCAGCCGAAGGTCCGTCCATGCGCTTCTCGCGTCCCTTTGTCCTCGCCGCGCTCGTTTCGCTGCTGACCGGGGCCGCCCCCGCCGCCGAATTGAAGCTGCGGGTGCTCTCCACCACCGACGTCCACATGAACCTGGTGGACTACGATTTCGTCCGCGACGAGGCCGACGAGTCCATCGGCCTCAACCGCACGGCGGCGCTGATCGCCGAAGCGCGGGCCGAAAATCCCAACACGATCCTGGTCGATAACGGCGATCTGCTGCAGGGCTCGCCGATGGGCGACGTGGCGGCCCGCGTGCGGCCGCTGAAGGACGGCGAGCTGCACCCCGCCTATGTGGCGATGAACCTGATGGGCTACGACGTTTCGGTCGCCGGCAACCACGAATTCAACTACGGGCTGGAACTGCTGGAGCGCGCCGAGATCGGCCCCAATTTTCCGATGCTGGCGGGCAATGTCTATCGGCTCAAAGCCGACGGCACGGCGGGCGAGACGCTGTTCCCCGCCTCGCTGATCCTCGACAAGACGTTCAAGGACGACAGCGGCGCGGAGCGCCAGGTGAAGATCGGCGTCATCGGCGTGCTGACGCCGCAGATCATGAACTGGGACAAGGACAAGCTGACCGGCAAGCTGACGACCGGCGACGCGGTCGAGGCGGTCGAACGCGAAATCCCCAAGCTCAAGGAACAGGGCGCCGACATCATCGTCGTGCTCGCCCATGCCGGGATCAGCGCCCAGCCGCGTCAGGGCATGGACGAGAACTTCGCCTACTATCTGGCGAAGGTTCCGGGCGTCGATGCGGTGGTGACCGGCCACTCGCACCGGGTCTTTCCGGGCAAGGACTATGAAAGCCTGCCGGGCGCGGACCTTTCGCGCGGCACGATCGACGGCAAGCCCTATGTGATGGCCGGCTCGTTCGGCAGCCACCTCGGCGTCATCGACCTGACGCTGGAGGATTCCTCGGGCAAGTGGGCGGTCAAGGACGGCCATGCCGAAGCGCGCCCGGTCGCCGAGAAGGGCAAGGCGCGGCTGCCCGCCGACCCGAAGATCACCGAGGCGCTGAAGGACTGGACCGACGCGACGCTCGCCTATATCCGCGCGCCGATCGGCGAGGCCAAGGGGCCGTTCAACACCTATCTGGCGCTGCTCGGCGACACCGCGGCGCTGAGGCTCGTCGCCGAGGCGCAGCTCGGCTATGCGCAGAAGCTGGTCAAGGGCACGCCCTATGAGGGCCTGCCGCTGCTCTCGGCGGTCGCGCCCTTCCGGGTCGGCGGCCGTCCGGGTCCGGACTATTACACCGACGTGAAGGCCGGCCCCATCGCCATCAAGGACGCGGCCGATCTCTACATCTATCCGAACATGCTGGCGATCGTGAAGCTGAACGGCGCGGAGGTGCGCGAATATCTGGAAAAGGCGGCGCGCCTCTTCAACCAGATCGACCCCGCCAAGACCGGACCGCAGCCGCTGATCGGCAACATGCCGGCCTATAATTTCGACATCCTGTTCGGCCTCACCTACACGATCGACGTGACCAAGCCCGCGCGCTACGGCCGCGAGCCGTCGATCGAGAACCCGAACGCCTGGCGGGTCGGCGACATCCGGATCGGCGGCGCGCCGCTGGACGAGACCAAGGACTATCTCGTCATCACCAACAATTACCGCGCCAATGGGGGCGGCGAGTTCCCGCGCATGGACGGTTCGGCGGTCGCGCTGATCGCGCCGGAAACCAACCGCGAGATCCTCATCGACTATATCCGCGCCAAGGGCGAGATCGTGCCCGACAACACGCCGGTGTGGAGCTTCGCGCCGGTGCCGGACGGCCCCAACGGTCCGCCCGACATCCGCATCGAAATCGGACCCGGCGGCGCGGCGCTCGCCGCCGCCGACAAGCGGCTGACCAGGATCGAGACCAACGCCGAAGGCTTCGACGTCTATGGCGTGAAGCTCGGGCCATAAGGACTCTCGCGCGCCGCCCGGCGGGGCACTAAGCTGAGCCCCGACAAAGGTCCGGGACGCCCATGCAATTGCACCAATCCTCGTGGATGGAGATCGACGCCTATCTGAAGACGTCGAAGGGCATCGTGGTGCCCATCGGCTCGACCGAGCAGCACGGGCCGAACGGCCTGCTCGGCACCGACGCGCTCTGCCCGGAAGTCATCGCGAAACGGGCGGGCGACGAGGCGGGTTTTCTGGTCGGCCCCACCTTCAATGTCGGCCAGGCACAGCATCACCTCGGCTTCGCGGGCACGATCTCGCTGCGCCCCTCCACGATGATCGCCGCGATCCACGACTGGACCGCCAGCCTCAACCGCCACGGCTTCGAGAAGATCTACTGGTTCAACGGCCATGGCGGAAACGTCGCCACCATCACCGCCGCCTTCAGCGAGATCTATGCCGATGTCAGCCTGAAGCGGACAGGCGCGAACGCCGCGCCGGTGCGCTGCACGCTGCGCAATTGGTGGGAGCTTTCCGGCGTCGGCGAACTCTGCCGCGAGCTGTTCCCGGTCGGCGAGGGCAGCCACGCCACCGCCTCGGAAGTCTCGGTCACCTATGCCGCCTACCCCGAGGCCATCAAGCGGGTCGAGATGAGCCCGAAGATCGCCCCGACCGGCCCGATCCTCGACGCCGACGACTATCGCCGCCGTTTCCCCGACGGGCGCATCGGCTCCGACCCGTCGCAGGCGACGCCGGAAAAGGGCGAGCGCATCATCGCCGCCGCCGCCAAGGCGCTGATCGCCGATTACGGGCGCTTCCTCGCGGCGGACTAGCTAGGCGAGGCCCGCATGGAACGGGTCGCTGGCCGCGAGATAGAGCCGGGCCAGCGCCTCGCAGCCGTCCCGGTCCTCGGCGTCGAAGCGGCCCTTGAGCGGACTGTCGAGATCGAGCACGCCCACGAGGCCGCCGCCGCGGATCAGCGGCACCACCAGTTCGCTCGCCGAGGCCGCGTCGCAGGCGATGTGACCGGGAAAGGCGTGGACGTCCTCGACCAGCACGCTTCGCCGCTCCGCCGCCGCCGTGCCGCAGACGCCGCGCCCCAGTGCGATCCGCACGCAGGCGGGCTTGCCGACGAACGGACCCAGCACCAGCTCATCCCCGCGCAGGATATAGAATCCCGCCCAGTTGAGATCGGCGAGGCCCCAGGCGATCAGCGCCGCCAGATTGGCGGCATTGGCGATGGCGTCGCGCTCGCCATGGAAAAGGCCGGACGCCTGCCGCGCCAGTTCCTCGTAGATGTCCTTCTTCGTCCCCTCGGGACGGCCGCCGGATTCGAACATGGCGCTTCAGGCCAGCATCACGGCGTCGCCGTCAAGCACCACCGCGACGCGGGCGAGCGAGCGCCCGAGGCATGGCCCCGAGACGCAGAGCCCGTCGCCCACCAGAAAGCGCGCGCCGTGCATCGAGCAGATGAGTTCGCTGCGCCCGACGTTGAGGAAGCGGTCGGGGAAGGTCTCCAGTGTCACGCCGTTGTGCGGACAGGCGTTGAGATAGGCGCGCGGCCCGTCCGCCGTCGCCACCACGACGATCTCGCGCCCGCCCTCCAGCGTCACGCCCTTGGCGCCGGTCGGCTCCAGATCGGCGAGACGGCAGAGCCGCGTCACGGCTTGACGCCGCCCATGGCGCAGATCGTCCGCCACTCGGCGTCGGAGACCGGCTGCACCGACAGGCGCGAATTGTTGATGAGCAGCATGTCCTTCAGCTTCGGCTCCGCCTTCACGTCCTCCAGCGTCACGGGCTTCGCCAGCGGCGCGACGGCGACGAAATCGCACACCACCCAGGGCGAACCCTCCGGCGCGGTCGGATCGGGATAGGCTTCCCGCGCCACCTCGCAGATGCCGACGATCTCCTTGCCGACATTGGAGTGATAGAAGAAGGCGCGCTCGCCGCGCTTCATCTTCATGAGGTTCAGCTTGGCGGTGTGGTTGCGCACGCCGCTCCACGGCTCGCCGGCCTTGCCGCGCGCCACCTGCTGGTCCCAGCTCCAGGCGTCGGGCTCCGACTTGATCAGCCAACAGGCCATCGCCTCAACCCTGCCGCGGCGCGCCCTCGGCGATGGTCCAGCGCCAGGGCCTCACGTCCGAGATCTCGAAAAGCCCCGCCTTGGCATAAGGGTCGTTGTCGGCCCAGGCGCGGGCGGCCTCCAGGCTTTCCATCTCCAGCACCAGCAGCGAACCGGCCATCTTCTCGCCGTCGTCCGACAGAAGCGGCCCGGCGATGCGCACCGCTGGCCCCGCGGCGGCGACGTATTTCAGGTGCTCGTCGCGGGTCACGGCGCGCAGGCCGTGCGAGAACGGCTTGTCGAGATTGTAGACGACGAACAGCATGGACAGGCCCTCCCGGCGAAGCGATGCGCCCCTCGAATAGCGCGCCGCGGCGTCCGCGTATATCCGCTTGCTTTGGCGCGCCGCTCCCGCCTCAATGACGCCATGACCGACGCGCTCACCGCCCGCCGCGAAGCTCTCGTGCGCGAACACATGGCCTCCGAAGGCCGCCTCGATTTCGAGGCGACCATGGCGACCTTCGACCACCCCCGCTACGAGCTGATCGGCACCGGCGCGGTGTTCGACGGCGACGAGGCGGTGCGGCGCTATTTCAAGGTCTCGCGCGAGCCGTTTCCCGATCAGGACAACGAGATCATCGCCATCCACCACGCCGAGGATGCGGTCATCGTCGAGTTCTGGCTGACCGGCACGCACAAG
This sequence comes from Alphaproteobacteria bacterium, assembly GCA_046348585.1. Classification (GTDB taxonomy): domain Bacteria; phylum Pseudomonadota; class Alphaproteobacteria; order Micropepsales; family Micropepsaceae; genus JADZAI01. Next base: position 467,781 of record JAXMDZ010000001.1, on the reverse strand, counting down.
GGTCCGCTGAAGACGGCGACGGGCACCGTCGCGCCGACAGGGCGCGCCTTCCGCGTGCGCATGGCGGCGTTCTTCCTGTTCCCGCCGGGCGGCGAGCGGATCGTCTGCGAGCGGGTCTATTTCGACCAGGCCTCGATCCTGAAGCAGCTCGACCTCGCCTGAAGCCTCGCTACTCGGTCTCGATCCGCAGCGGCCGGGCGAGCAGACCGGCGATCGCCGCATCGACCTTGATCTCGCCCTCGACCAGCGCCGCGATGGCGGCCGAGATCGGCATGGCGACGCCCAGGCTCTCGGCCCGTTCGACCACCGGCCGCGCCGTCGCCGCGCCCTCGACCACGCCGCGCGCATGGGCGGTGGCGTCGGCGAGGCTCTCGCCGCGCCCCAGCGCCAGGCCGAAGGCGAAATTGCGGCTTTGGGCGCTTGAACAGGTCAGCACCAGATCGCCGAGGCCCGACAGGCCGTTGAGCGTTTCGGGCAGCGCGCCCAGTGCGACCGCGAAGCGGCGCATCTCGGCGAAGCCACGAGCGATCAGTGCGGCGCGGGCGCTCGCCCCGAAGCTCTTGCCCTCGGCGACGCCGCAGGCGATGGCGAGCACGTTCTTCACCGCCCCGCCGATCGCCGCCCCGGCCGGATCGCCGCTGGCATAGGGGCGGAAGGTTCCGGTCGCCAGCGCCGCCGCCAGCCGCTCGGCGAGGCCAAGATCGGCCGCCGCCAGAGTGATCGCGGTCGGCAGCCCGGCCGCCACGTCCTCGGCGAAGGAGGGGCCGGACAGGATCGCCGCGGCCGCCCCGGGGGCCGCCTCGCGCAGCACCTCGGTCATCAGCAGGTCGCTGCCGCGCTCCAGGCCCTTGGCGCAGACGACGACCGGCTGGCCGGGCCTGAGCGCCGGGGCCAGCCGCTCCAGCGCGGCGCGCAGATGCTGCGCCGGGGTCGCCAGCAGGATCGCGTCGGCCTCGGCCGCCGCCTCGATATCGGCCAGCACGGCGATGTCGCCGGGCAGGGCGACGCCCGGCAGGAACGGGGTGTTCTCGCCGGCCGAGAAGATCGCGGCCCGGACGTCCGCCTCGCGGGCCCACAGCGAGACCTGCCGGCCGGCCCGGCGGGCGGTCAGGGCGAGCGCCGTGCCCCAGGCCCCGGCCCCGGCCACGGCAATGTGACGGATCGGCCGTTCTGGCGAATGAACGTTTTGTTGATTATTTACCGCGCTTGGACTAAGGTCTTTGGTCATAAACAGAGTCCGGTCACGGCGGGGCTCGGCATGGTTCGGGGGAAAGGCGTCAAGGAATGGTCTGCAAGGATACGATGTGCGCGCGGATTCTCGAAGCCGCGACCAAGCGTTTCAAGCATTACGGCTACTCGAAGACCTCGATGGCGGAAATCGCCGCCGATCTCCAGATGAGTCCCGGCAATCTCTACCGCTATTTTCCCGGCAAGATCGACATCGCCCTGGCCATCGCCCAGGACCATAACGACACCCAGTTCGAGGATCTGAAGAAGATCGCCGAACGGCCGGGCGTGCCGGTGATCGAGCGTCTGCGCGATTTCTTCTACGCCGACATGGTGCAGACCTATCAGATGATCGAGCGCGACCCGCGCACCTTCGAACTCGCCCAGATCATCAAGACCGAACGGCCGAACTGGGTGAACACCCATCTGGCGCGCGAACGCGAACTGATCGTCGCGATGCTGCGCGAAGGCGTCGAGGACGGGATTTTCGACATCGGCGACATCGCCTTCAGCGCCGAAATGCTGCAATCGGCGATGATGAAGTTCCGCTACCCGCAGCTCTGGTCGAATCTGAAGCTCCCGGCGCTGGAGCGCGAATTCGACGGCGTCACCAGCCTTTTGCTGTTCGGCCTCGCCGGGCGCACCGGCACGGCGCGGACGTGCCAGCTTGAGGGCGTCGAAGGCCGGGAGGCTGCCTGACGTTGCGTCATTGTGACGAGTGAACACTGACGCATGACGAGTGAACGAATTGCAATTTATTCATTGATCAGGTTTCTGGCCTGATCTATATAGCTCCCATCGACGCCGCGATGAGCGCGCCGATCGGTGGGAGAAACGCCGAAGCCCGGGCGGCCGGACCGACGCTCTCCCCCTGCAACGCAAGGAGCTGAGGGTCATGTCCACCTATTCGCGCAAGATCGAGAGCGTCTCGCAGAAGATCACCGCCATCCTGATCGGCGCCGGTCTCGCGGCTTACGCCGTCGTCTTCGCGGTTCAGGGCGTCGGCTCGTACCTCGCCTGAACCCAACCCCTACGAATTCAACGCAAATCCCGTCAGAAGGATCGTTCCCATGAAGATTTTCCCGCGCGCCCCGCAATCCCGCGTGCCCCTGTCCGACCGCATCTGGGGCTCGCTTTTCGGCTTCGCCCTGATCGCCTGGTCGGTGGTGTTCGTGATCGGCGCCGTCTCGATCAGGGTCGCCTGAGCGCGCACGAGTCCCTGGCCCGCCGCGCACCCCAAAAAAGTGCAGTCCAGCGGCGGTCCCTTTTGGGGGTCCGGATTTCGGTCCGGACCCCTCTTTTTTTCTCAAGCCCCTTCGGCGAGCGGCCAGCGGGCCCGCGCGACGACGTCCAGCCGGTCGCTATGGCCGTCCGCGAACCGCTCCAGCCCGGCCCAGGCGATCATCGCGGCGTTGTCGGTGCAGAGCGCCATCGGCGGGGCGATCATCCGGAAGCCCTCGGCCGACGCCGCATTCTCCAGCGCCGCGCGCAGCATCGCATTGGCCGCGACCCCGCCGGCGACGACCAGCGCGGGCTCGGCCGCCTGCGGCCGGTGCGCCGAAAACCAGCGCATCGCCTGACGGCTGCGCGCCGTCAGAATGTCGGCGACCGCCTGCTGGAAGCTCGCCGCGATGTCGGCGGCGAAACGCGGGTCCGGGGCCGCCTCGCGCTGCACGGCATAGCGCACGGCGGTCTTCAGCCCGGCGAACGACATGTCGAAGCCCGGCCGGTCGAGCAGCGGACGGGGAAAGGCGAAACGCCCCCCGTCGCCGCCTGACGCCGCCCGCTCGACCGCCGGTCCGCCCGGAAAGCCGAGGCCCAGCAGCTTCGCGGTCTTGTCGAAGGCCTCGCCCGCGGCGTCGTCGATCGTGCCGCCCAGCCGGACATAGGCGCCGGGGCCGTCGACCGCCAGAATCTGGCAATGCCCGCCGGACACCAGCAGCAGCAGATAGGGGAAGGCGCAGCCATGGGTCAGCCGCGCGGTCAGCGCATGGCCCTCCAGATGATTGACCGCGACCAGCGGCTTGGCCGAGGCGAGCGCCAGCGCCTTGGCGGTCATCAGCCCGACCAGCACCCCGCCGATGAGGCCGGGCCCCGCCGTCGCGGCGACCGCATCGACCTCTTCCAGCCTCACCCCGGCGGTCTCCAGGGCGCGTAGCACCAGCGCGTCGATCCGCTCCACATGGGCGCGGGCGGCGATCTCCGGCACCACCCCGCCATAGGCGGCATGGGCCTCGTCCTGCGAGGCGACGAGGCTGGACAGAATGCGGCCGGGGCCGGGCGGACGGCCCCGCACCACTGCCGCCGCCGTCTCGTCGCAGCTCGATTCGATGCCGAGTATGGTCAGGTCTTGTTGCGCCACGCGGGTCTTTTGCGGCAGATCGGACGCCGCGCCAAGCGGCGTCGAGGAGTTTGAAACCGTGAGACGGATCCGGATCGGCACGCGCGGCTCGCCGCTGGCGCTGGCGCAGGCCCACGAAACCGAGGCGCGCCTCGCCGCCGCCGCCGGGTGGAGCGCCGCCGAAGCGGCCGAGCGGCTGGAGCGGGTCATCGTCAAGACCACCGGCGACCGCATCACCGACCGCCCGCTGGCCGAGGCCGGCGGCAAGGGCCTCTTCGTCAAGGAACTGGAAGAGGCGCTTTATGACGGCCGCGTCGATCTCGCCGTCCATTCGATGAAGGACGTGCCGGGCATCCTCCCCGACGGCCTCGTCATCGCCGCCGCCCTGCCGCGCGAGGACGCCCGCGACGCGCTGCTGGGCGCGCCTTCGCTCGCCGCCCTGCCGCCCGGCGCGCGGGTCGGCACGACCAGCCCGCGCCGGGCGGCGCAGGTGCTCGACCTCAGGCCCGACCTCTCGATCGTGCTCTTTCGCGGCAACGTCCAGACCCGGATCGACAAGCTGGCGCGCGGCGAGGCGGAGGCGACGCTGCTCGCCATGGCAGGTCTCAACCGGCTCGGCCTCAAGCCCGATCTCGCCCCGCTCGACGTCGCGGACTTCATCCCGGCGGCCGGGCAGGGCGTCGTCGGCCTCGAATGTCGGGCGGACGATGCCGAGGTGCTCGCCCTCGCGGCGCGCGTCGAGCACGGCCCCTCGGCCGTCGCGCTCGCCGCCGAACGGGCCTGCCTCGCGGCCCTCGACGGCTCGTGCCGCAGCGCCATCGCCATTCATGCCGGCTCCGAACCGGACGGCGGTTTCGTGCTGCGCGCCGCCGTGTTCGCGCCGGACGGCTCCGTCCGCCACGACGCCGCGCTCCGCCTCGCCGCCGCGCCCGACGCCGCCTCCGCCGCCCGCCTCGGCCGCGAGACCGGCATGGAGCTGCGCGGCCGGGCCGGGCCGCTGATCGGATGACCGGCCGCCTCGTCCTCGTCACCCGCCCGGCCGCCCAAGCCGAAGCGACGCGCGCGGCCCTCGCGGCGCGCGGCTTTCAGGCCATCGCCGCACCCTGTCTCGTGACCGAGCCGGCGCCCGGCGAAGCGCTCGACCTTGATGGCGTCGCCGCGCTCGCGCTCACCTCCGCCAACGGCGCCGCCGCGCTCGCCGCCCGCACCGCGCGGCGCGACATCCCGGTGTTCGCGGTCGGCGAAGCGACGGCGGCCGCCGCCCGCACCGCCGGTTTCGCCTCCGTGACGGTCTCGGGCGGGGACGCCGCGGCGCTCGCCGGGCTGATCGCCGCCCGCGTGGACCCGGCCGGTGGGGTGATCCTCCATGCCGCCGCCGCAGAGGCCGCCGCCGATCTCGCCGCCCTGCTGCCCGGCTTCGCCGTTCGCCGCGCCGCGCTCTATCGCATGGTTCCGGCCGCCGCCCTGCCGGCGGAGGCGCTGGCGGCGCTCGATGCGGACCGGCTCGCCGCCGTGCTGTTCTATTCGGCACGCACGGTCGCCGCTTTCGGCGCGCTCGTTTCGGCAGCGCACCGTACGGGCCGTCTCGCGCGGCTCGCCGCGTTCTGCCTGTCGCCGGCGATCGCCGAAGCGGCGCGCGCCCTGCCGTTCGGCAGCGTCGCGGCGGCGGCGGTCCCGGAAGAGGCCGCGCTGCTCGATCTGCTTGAGACGCCCGGGGCGCAGGGATAGGGTCCGCGCCGTGACCGACGAGCCGCCGAACCGAGGCGCGACGCCCGACGAGATCGAGGCGGCGCTGCAAGATGTCCGCGCCGGACTGGCCGCCGGCCAGGTTCCGCACGCGCCGCCGGCCCGCCATGAGGAAGGCCGCCGCAGCGACTGGCTGGGGGTCGGGGCTTTCATGGTGGCGGCGGCGTTCCTGGGCGGCGCGGCGGCGCTGTTCCTGCCCGGCCTCACCGGAATCCAGGTCAACGGGGCAGACGACGCCCGCGAACGCATCGGCGCGCTGGAAGACCGCATCGGACGAATGGCGGCGGGCAGTTCGAACGGGGCGGCCGCCGATTCCTACCGCGACCTCGCCTCGCGCCTCGACGGGCTGGACGTGCGCGTCCGCGCCCTCGAAGCGACCGCCGGAGCCGCCGGCCCGACCGCCGCGCCGTCGCCCGAAAGCCCCGAAACCGGGGCAAGGATCGCCGCCCTCGACAGCGCGCTCGCCGATTTCGGCACCCGTCTGGAGGCGGTCGAACAAGGCCTCGCGCAGCTTGCCGCCGCGCCGCCGCCCGCACCGGCGATGCCCGCGCCTGCCGCGCCCGCCCCCGACGCCGCCGCGCTCGCCGGTCTCGTCGCCGAGGTGCAGACGCTTTCCAGCCAGCTCGGCGATCTCGCCACCCGGCTCGGCGCGGTCGAATCGGCGCTGCCCGCGCCCGATCTCGTCGCGGCGCTCAACCGCCGCCTGTCGGATCTGGAAAATGCCGATCCCGGCCGCGCCGCCCGCAACGCGGCGCTGGCGCTGGCGGTTTCGCGCCTTGCGGATGCGGTGGAAAGCGGACGCCCCTTCGCCGCCGAGCTGGCGGCGCTTTCCGCCGCCGCCCCGGCCCTCGATCTCGCGCCGTTCGAACCCTATGCCGGCACCGGCCTGCCGACGCTGCGCCGCCTCGCCGAACAGCTTGAGGCGCTCGACCCGGCGATCCGGGCGGGGGCCGACGAGGATCGCGGCGGCGACTGGCTCGACCGGCTGTGGCGCGGCCTCACCGGCCTCGTCACCGTGCGCTCGTCGGGCGAACCGCTGGGCGACGAACCAGAGGACCGGCTCGAACGGGCGCGGCTGCGCCTCGCGGATGGCGACCTCGCCGCCGCGGCGGGCGAGATCGAATGGCTGTGGGGCCGGGCCCGCGCCGCCGCCGATCCGTGGCTGGCGAGCGCCAATGCCCGTCTGGCGCTCGACCGGGCGCTGGCCGGGCTGACGGCCGAGATCCTTCAGGATCTCTCGCGGCCCGCGCCATGATCCGCCTCGTCTGGCTGTTTCTCATCGCGGCCGCGCTCGCCGTCGGGGCGGCGCTCCTTGCCGGACAGCAGGGCGCGGTGACCATCGTCTGGGGCAATGCCGAATTCCGCATGGCCCCGGCGGTCGCCGCCGCCATCGCCTTCGCCGCTGTCGCGCTGATCCTCGGCGTCTGGCGGCTGATCGGCATCGTCTTCGATTGGCCGGGGGCGATGAGCCATTGGCGGCGCGAGCGGCGGCGCAAGGCCGGGTACTTGGCGCTGGCGCGCGGCATGGTGGCGGTGGCGGCCGGCGACGCGCGCGAGGCCCGCCGGCAGCAGGCACGCGCCCGTTCGGGGCATGGCGAGCCGCTGCTGTCGCAGCTTCTGGCCGCCCAGACGGCCCAGCTGGAAGGCGACGAGGACGCGGCGGCCGAGGCCTATGCCGACATGCTGGGCCGCCCTGAAACCGAGTTTCTGGGCCTGCGCGGCCTCTTCATGCAGGCGCTGCGGCGCGGCGACACGGCCGCCGCACGCCGCCACGCGGCCCGCGCCTTCGCGCTGCGCCCGCAGACCCCCTGGGTCGCCAACGCGCTCTTCGACCTCGAAGCGCAGGCCGGCGACTGGGCGGCGGCCGAAAAGGCGCTCGACGGCCAGGCCCGCGCCAAACTGCTCACCCCCGACATCGCGCGCCGCCGCCGCGCCGTGCTGGCGGCCGCCGCGGCCCGCGATCATGTCGCCGCCGGAAAGATCGAGGCGGGGCTCGACCGGGCGCGCCACGCGCTCAAGGTCGCGCCCGGCCTGCTGCCGGCGGCGCTCGCCGCTGCCCGCGCCTATCGCGCCGACGGCCGCCCGAAACGCGCCGCCGCGGTGCTGGAGCGGGCCTGGGCCGAGGCCCCCCATCCCGATCTCGCCGCCGCCTATGCCGAACTCAACGCCGCCTCGCCCTCGCGCCGCTTCGACCGGCTGATCGCCCTCAACCCCGCCCACCCGGAAAGCCGCCTGCTTTCGGCGGCGGAGGCGGCGGGGCGGGGCTCCTATGCGCAGGCCGAAGTGCTGCTCCAGCCGCTGCTCACCCCGCATCCCGGCGGCCGCGCCGCCCGGCTGATGGCCGATATCGCCGACGCGCGCGGCGATATGGCGGCGGCACGGCTGTGGGGCGACCGGGCCCTCACCGCGCCGCGCGACGGCGTCTGGCGCTGCACCGCCTGCGGCCACGAGGCCCAGGTCTGGGGCCCGGCCTGCGCCAAATGCGGGGCGTTCGACCGCGCCGCCTGGTCGCAGCCCGAACCGGTCGTCAAGGCGGCGCTGACCGACAGCGACGCGGCTGCGCTGCTCTACCGCCTTGCGCCGCCGTCCGGGGCGGCCGAGGCTTCGCCGATCGTCCCGGAGGAGCCGGGCGACTGGATCGAAGGCCGCTGAGGCGGAGGCGGACATGCTGACATGGCTCGGCCGGATCGCGGCGGCGCTCGCCGTGCTGGTGGCCGGCGCGGGGCTCGCGCTCTACGAAAGCGACATTCCCCGGGCCGAACTGACGGCGCTCTATGGCGGCCCGGACTCGCAGTTCGTCCAGCTCGCCTCGGGCGGGCGCGCCCATTACCGCGACCGCGGTCCGCGCGACGCCCCGGTGCTGCTGCTGCTGCACGGCTCCAACGCCTCGCTGCACACCTGGGAGCCGTGGGCCACCGAACTCGCCGGACCCTTCCGGGTCGTCACGGTCGACCTGCCGGGACACGGCCTCACCGGCGCGGTGCCGGACGGCGTCTATACCCAGAAGGCGATGGCGGGCTTCGTGCTGGAATTCGCGTCGGCGCTCGGGCTCGACCGCTTCGCGCTCGGCGGCAATTCGATGGGCGGCGGGGTGGCGGCCCGCTTCGCCATCGACAATCCGGGCCGGGTGACGAAGCTGATCCTGATCGACGCGGCGGGGTTCCCGTCCAGGGTCGAGGGCGATCCCGGCCTCGGTTTCCGTCTGGCGCGGATGCCGGTGGTGCGGAACCTGCTCCTGGTGGCGACGCCCAGGGCGCTGTTCGAGACGAGCCTCAAAACCGCCATCGCCGACGACGCGCTGGTCACGGCGGAGATGGTGGATCGCTACTGGCGGCTCAACCGGATGGAAGGCTCGCGGGCCGCGACGCTCGTCCGCTTCCAGTCGCCGCCCGACGAGACGGTGCGCGAACGGGCGGGCGAGATCGCCGTGCCGGTCCTCGTCCTCTGGGGGGCCGAGGACAGGTTGATCCCGCCCGACGCGGGCGAGGCGCTGGCGGCGGCGATTCCCGGGGCGCGGCTCATCGTCTATCCAGGGGTCGGGCACCTGCCGATGGAAGAAGCCGCCGCCCGCTCGGCCGCCGACGCGGCGGCGTTTCTTTCCGCCGCGCCCTGACGCGGCCTCGTTGCGCCGCGCGGCGTTTCGTGGCACACCCCGCCGCGTTCGGCGGGCGCTCGCGCCCCGCCCCGCACCGGGCCGCCTTAGCTCAGCCGGTAGAGCATCGCATTCGTAATGCGAGGGTCGCGTGTTCGAGTCACGCAGGCGGCACCATTTCCCCGAACGTCCGGATCTTCAGGCCGCCTTGCGGGCGCCGCGGCAGGCGGCGCAGGCGCCGGCGATTTCGACGGTCGCGCGCGAGGCCTTGAAATCGTGGGCCGCGACCAGCGCCCGGATGCGCTCGAAGAGGGCCGGGTCGGCGATCTCCTCGACCGTGCGGCAGGTCTCGCAGATCAGGAACCCGGCCTCATGGGCGTGCTCGGCGTCGAAGCAGGCGATGAAGGCGTTGAGGCTGTCGATGCGGTGGACGAGGCCCTGCTCGACCAGAAAGGCGAGCGCCCGATAGACGGTCGGCGGGGCGGCCCGGCCGCGCTCGCCGGCCAGACGCTGCAGAATATCGTAGGCCCCCACCGGCTTGTGGCTCTCGGCGACGATCTCTAGCACCCGCGCCCTGGTCGGCGTCAGCTTCAGCCCCCGGCTCTCGGTCAGGCGGGTCGCCGCCTCCAGCGCCGCCGCCCGGCAGGCGGCGTGATCGTGGCCCCTCACTTCGCTCATGGCAGCTTCCCTAGCGTCATGAAAAACTCCGGTTGCGCCGGCCCCCGTCCGCGTGCCCCCGGAAGCGTTGCCGAAATGCCATAGCGGCGAAAGAGCGTTTGACCTGAATCACTTACCGGCGATCCCCGGGCAGGCGATGCTTGACAGGCGAGTCATTCATGTGTGCTCTACGGCCGGACTGCAAATCAGGCGCCGGGGGGGCGTCCGCGACGCGACAAGCTCAAACATGGGCGCGCGCGCGAAAAAAATCAAAAATAAGAAGAACCGCCTCCTCAAGATCTGAGCGCGTCACGAAGAACGCCAGATGACACCCTCTTTCGGGGGCTTAGGAGGAAGAACAATGACGACGACCAATCGCCTTCGCGCGGGCCTCTTGGCGACTGCCGCCGGCGCCGGCCTCGTTCTCGCGGGCAGCGCCGCGGCGCTCGAGTACAATGTCGGCAGCGTGAAGATCACGTTCGACACGACGATCTCGCTGGGCGGCTCGATGCGCGTCGCCGACCGCAACGAAGGCTTCCTGCCCGAAGCCAATGGCGGCAACCGCGACCCGCGCTCGGGCACCGGCGGCACCGTCATCTCGAACACCGCGCCCGGCGGCTTCGGTCTTCAGGCCCCGGTCAACCTCGCCGGCCAGGTGCTGCCGTCACGCGTCACCGTCACCAACAACCTCAACAATTTCGACGGCTCGATCAACACCGACGACGGCCGTCTGAACTTCGACAGCGGCGACTTCATCGGCGGCAACGCCAAGGTCAACCACGACTTCCTGCTCGAATACGACAACTTCACCGTCTTCTCGCGCTTCTACTATTTCTACGACGCGGTGCTGGACGACGATTCGGTCGGCCGCTCGGGCCTGTCGGACCGCGCCCGCGACGCGATCGGCCGCTCGATCGAGCTGCTCGACCTCTATGTCTCGGGCAATTTCAACCTCGGCGAGCTGCCGCTCAACATCCGCCTCGGCAAGCAGGTGGTGAGCTGGGGCGAAGGCACCTTCATCCTCAACGGCATCAACGTCGTGAACCCGATCGACGTCGGCGCGTTCCGCCGTCCGGGCGCCGAAATCAAGGAAGGCCTGCTGCCGGTCCCGCTGGCCTATATGTCGCTCGGCCTGCCCGCCAACCTGTCGCTGGAAGCCTTCTACCAGTTCAAGTTCGAGCCCTATTCGATCGACCCCGCGGGCTCGCCGTTCTCGGGCGCCGACATCGTCTCGCGCTTCAATGAAAACGGCCTCGGCAATCTCGGCGGCCGCTCCTACACCTCGGGCAGCCTGCTCGCCGGCACGCGCCGCAACTGCGCGGGCGACAGCGACCCGGCGGGCGGTTCGATCACCGACGGCTCGGGCGACACCTCGGGGGCCGGCACGCTCAACAACAACGGCCTTTCGGGCGGCGTCAATCTCGGCCTGCTGCCGGCGCCGGGCTGCGTGGCCGGCGCGCTCGTCGACTTCCTGACGCCCAACACGCTCGGCCTCGCCGAGCGCGACCGCAACCTGCGCGGCGATCTGGACGTCGTCTTCCGCGGCCAGGACGTCAACCCCGACAATTCGGGCCAGTTCGGTCTCGCGCTGCGCTGGTACTCCGAAGAGCTGGGCGCGACCGAGTTCTCGCTCTACTATATGAACTACCACAGCCGCCTGCCGTTCCTGCAGATCACGGCCGGCGCGCCGACGCTCGGCATCTCGACGACCGGCGTCAACGTCAACATTACGCCGGAACAGTTCGCTTCCGGTTCGGCCGCCATCCAGGGTGCGCTGGCGGCGCGCTTCGCGCCGTCGATCGGCTGCATCAACCCGGCCTTCGGTCCGGGCGCGGCGCCGGGCGTCTTCATTGATCCGCGCTTCGCGGCGCTGCGGTCGCAGACGATCGCCGACCCGAACAACCTGATCAACGCCACGTCGATGACGGTCGCCAACGCCTTCCTCGGCGATTCCGATCCGATCACGGCCGGCGTCCAGCCCTATTTCAGCGCCGCCGACATGCTCAACCCGCCCAAGACCTTCGGCGCGGCGATGGGCATCAACTGCGCCCTGGCGCTGGCCCAGTCGAAGCTGGTCGATTCGGACGGCACCGGCACGCTCGGCACCGCCGGCGACCTGCCGATGCTGGTCAACGGCGCCGAGACGCTGAACGTGCAGTACGACAGCCAGTTCGACGTCATCTATCCGGAAGACATCGAACTGTTCGGTTTCTCGTTCAACACGACGATCGGCGGCTGGGGCGTCCAGGGCGAAATCGCCTACCGTCCCGAAGCGCCGTTCCAGACTGACAACGACGCCCAGACGATCGAGGCCGCCGCGGCGTCCTGCTCGTTCCCGGTGGCGGTCGGCGACCTCGGCTTCGCGGCCTTCGAAGGCCAGAACGTCAACGGCATCGCCAACTGCAACCCGGCGGCGGTCAACCACCTCGACGGCGTCGGCCGCTACCGCACGCAGGGCGTCATCGAGAACGAGATGTACACGTTCCAGCTCGGCACGACGGCGACGTTCACCACGTCCGACCCGATCGTCGAGTTCCTGGGCGCCGACCTCGGCATCCTGGTGACCGAAATCGGCGCGGTCTACGTGCCGGGCGTCGAGAACACCTACCTCACCAACGACGACGGCACGGCGACGACGCTGCCGCGCGGTTACGTGCAGTACCAGAACCTCGGCTGCCAGGGTTCGGACCTGCCGCTGGGCGGCCTGCTCGGCCTCGACTTCAAGCCGTCCTACCAGTGCCGCCCGACCGACTTCTCGTTCGGTTACGTGCTGCTGTTCCGGGTCGACTACAACAACGCGTTCGGCTCCGGCTGGCTGGTCAGCCCGCAGCTCGCGTTCAGCCACGACGTGATGGGCGCGACGCCCGCGCCGTACGGCAACTACATCGAGGACCGCATGTCGCTGAACCTCTCGGTCAACGCCACGCTGGACAACAAGTGGCGTCTGGGCGCGAGCTATACTAACTTCTTCGGCGGCGGCATCCTGAACAAGTCCACGGACCAGGATTTCGCGTCGGTCACGTTCTCGTATTCGTTCTAAGCAAGCGGGGGACAACATCCGCACTCGCGTTGCACGTCTCTCAGGAGGAAATCGTATGGGTAAAATGACCGCACTGCTGGCGTCGGCCTGCGCTTTGGCGCTGGCCGGCACCGCCCTGGCCAAGGTGCCGGCGGATGTCGCGGCGCGCCTCGGCAATGATCTGACGCCCTATGGCGCCGAGCTTGCCGGGAACAAGGACGGCTCGATCCCCGCGTGGGACGGCGGCCTCAGCGCGCCGCCCGCCGGCGTCGCTTTCGATCCGAACGCCAAGGGCTATCCCGATCCGTTCGCCGGCGATGCGCCGCTGTTCACGATCACGTCCGGCAATGCCGGGCAGTATGCCGACAAGCTGACCGACGGCTACAAGGCGCTCCTCGCCAAGCGCGCCAACTACAAGATGCCGGTCTATCCGACCCGCCGGTCCTGCGCCTATCCCAGCTTCGTCTACGACGCGAACAAGAAGAACGCGACCGTCGGCGAGTTGCTGAAGACGGCCGATGGCCAGCTCGACGGCAACGGCGTCGCCGGGGCCATCATGGGCGCGCCGTTCCCGATCCCGTCGAACGGTCTGGAAGTCGTCTGGAACCACACGCTGCGCTATCGCAGCTTCAAGATCACCCGCCAGTTCGCGGCCTTCCCGGTGCAGACCTCGGGCGACCCGATCTCGGGCAAGATCACCTTCCAGGACGAGGCGATCCTGCGCTGGTCGGATCCGTCGAAGGCCCGCGCCGAGGACCTGAACAACATCTCGCTGCTCTACATCGCCAACACCATCGCGCCCGCCCGTCTGGCCGGCAACGTGGTTCTGGTGCACGAGTCGCTGAACGCCGCGGTCGAGCCCCGCAAGGCGTGGCAGTACAATCCCGGCACCCGCCGCGTGCGCCGCGCGCCGGACATCTCGTACGACAACCCCGGCACCAACACCGACGGCCTGTCCACCTCGGACGCGTTCGACGGCTATAACGGCGCCCCCGACCGCTACGACTGGATGATGGTCGGCAAGTCCGAGAAGTACGTCGCCTACAACAACTACAAGATGACGAACGCGCCCTACGCGGATCTCGTCCTGAACAGCACGCTGAACCAGGATCTGATGCGCTATGAGCTCCACCGCGTGTGGACGGTCGAGGCCAAGCTGCGCCCCGGCACCCGCCACATCTATTCGCGGCGCGTGAACCACTTCGACGAGGACAGCTACGCCATCCTCTCGACCGAGCTGTATGACGGCCGCGGCGAGCTGTGGCGCGTGCAGGAAGAACCCCAGATCGCCTACTACCACGTCCCGGCCTGCGGCCTGGCGGGCGAGATGGTGTACGACCTGCAGGACGGCCGCTACCTCGCCGGCTCGCTGCGCAACGAAGAGCCGCCGGTGAACTACAACGCCACCGAGCTCAACGAAGCGCGCTATACGCCGGACGCGATCCGCCGCCTCGGCGTGCGCTGATCGCGGGCCAAATGTTGCGGCCCGGCCCCCTTGGGGCCGGGCCGTCTCGCGTCTAGACTGGGCCGGTGGACTAGGCCGTCTGGACCACACTGATTTTTCCGACCGGTAGGCTTGCCATGATTTTCCAGCGCGCCCGCGTTTCGCTTCTGACCCTTCTTCTGGCCGGCGCCGCGCTTCCCGCCGCCTTCGCCGACGACGCGGCCCCCGCGGCCGCCCCGGCCTTCGCGGCCGGCGATGCGGAGCCGACCGACCTGCTGATGAGCGGCCTCCTCCTCGGTTCGACGCACGCCGGCGAGCGCATCGTCGCGGTCGGCGAATACGGCCACGTCGCGCTGTCCGACGACCAGGGCAAGACCTGGCGTCAGGCCGCCAAGGTGCCGACCCAGGCGACCCTCACCTCGGTCACCTTCGTCGACGCCAAGAGCGGCTGGGCGGCCGGTCACGACAAGACGATCATCGCCACCACCGACGGCGGCGAGACCTGGACGCTGCAATATTCGCGCGACATCTCGGCGGCCTCGGGCCTCAAGCTGGAACCGCGCGGCCGCGCGGAGGCGGAGGTTCCGGCCGCCCCCGTCGATGGCGCGCTGCCGGCCGAGGGCACGCCTCCGGTCGACGGCGCCGCGCCGCCGGCGGACGATGTCGCGGCCAATGACGGTATCTCGACCGACGAGGGCGATTTCGTCGAAGGCGACGTGACGGGCAGCGATGTGGAGCCGGATATCCCGTTCCTCGGCCTCGTCTTCACCTCGCCGACCCACGGCATCGCGGTCGGCGGCTTCAACTACGCCGTCGAAACCAATGACGGCGGCAAGACCTGGGCGCCGCGCCGCCTGGTCAAGACGGCCTCGGACGATTTCCACCTGAACGCCGCCTTCAACGGCCCGAACGGCTCGCTCTACGTGCCGAGCGAGCAGGGCCAGATCTATCGCTCGCTCGACAACGGCGCGACCTGGGACATCGTCCAGACCGACTATGAAGGCTCGTTCTGGAACGGCCTGACCCTCGCCGACGGCTCGGTGCTGATCGTCGGCATGCGCGGCAATGCCTGGCGCAGCGCCGATGCCGGCGCGACCTGGACCCAGCTCGCCGCCGACGTCACCCCGGAATCGATCGCCGGCGGCGCCCAGCTCGCGGACGGCACCATCGTTCTGGTCGGCATCGGCGGCCTCGTCATGACCTCCAAGGACAACGGCGCGACCTGGGACACGGGCCTCAGCCAGACCGATCGCAAGGGCATCGCCTCGGTGCTGCCGGGCCATGACGGCACGCTGCTGCTGTTCGGCGAATCCGGTTTCCGCGAGAAGGCCATGGCCGCCCCGCAGGGCTGATCTTCTTCGCCAGAGTCTCGCTCAAGGCCCGCCGTCCGGCGGGCCTTTTGCTTTGCCCGGCCGCCGCCAAGGTGACGAGGGCGTCATTGCGGCTTGTCGGACGCGGCGGATGCCCTCATTCTATGCCTGCCGTAGCGCCAGCCAGGGCCGCGCCTCGCCGCGCGGGAAAAACGGGAGGACACCCATGTCGAACATCACCAAGGACCCGGCCTACGACGCCGCCGATCCCGACGACTTCCCCTCGATGATGGAGGTCGATCGCTACAACCGGCGGTCTGCGGCGTTCGACAAGATCATCTCGGCGACCCATGATCATTTCTGGGACCCGCTGGACCCCAGATATATCGACTTCTCGACGCCGTTCGATCTCGAGAACGAGTATCTGATGCCGCCGAACATGAACATGGACCTGCAGACCGCGATCGCCGACCGGCTGACCGAGAAGCAGAAGGTCCGCCTCGTCAACGAGTCGGTGCGCTGGTCGCTCTCCTCGATCCTGCACGGCGAACAGGGCGCGCTCTCGCTTTCGGCCTCGCTCTGCCATGTGCTGCGCGATCCGGGGGCGCAGGAATACGCCGCCAACCAGGCGCGCGAGGAAGCCCGCCACGTCACCGGCTTCACGAAATACGTCCAGGCGCGCTGGGGCAAGCCGCTGCCGGTCGGCCCGGCGCTCGGCAATCTCCTCACCGAGATGGTCTCCTCGCCCTTCGTCTGGAAGAAGCTGGTCGGCATGCAGATGCTGGTCGAAGGCCTCGCCATGGGGGCTTTCGCCACCTTCTACACCTATGGCCGCGACCCGCTGCTGGTGAAGCTGATGCAGCTCACCATGACCGACGAGGCGTTCCACCATAAGTTCGGCAAGATCTGGGCCGACCGCACCATTCCCCATCTGTCGGAAGCCGAGCGCAACCTGATCGAGGACTGGGCGGCGCAGGTCTTCCAGGGCCTGCTCTTCAATCTCGGCAGCCCGGAACAGAAGAAGCCGATCTATGCCGAGTTCGGCATCGACTGGCAGTGGGTGCAGGGCGCGGTCGCCGAAGCCTTCACGACGCCGCGCATCCGCGAGCGGCTGAAGGATTCGACCTCGATCTTCCGCGTCCTCATCAAGACGCTGCTGAAGGCCGGGATCATCACCGACCGCACCCGCCATGTGTATGCGGCCTTCGTCGACATGGCCGAGCTGCACACCGAAAGCGACCGGATGATCGGCGACGACATCGCCGAAAAGGGCATCGAGTATCTTCAGAAGATCAACGGCGCGGGCGGCTTCGGGGCCTCGCTGCTCGCCGCCGAATAGGCAGGCGCACGGATGACAACGACCGGGGCGGCGACGCCCCGGCCGTCGCCGTTTCCGGCCTCTGGACGCCCGCCCGCCAGGCCCGCACACTCGCCCCAAAGACAGAACACAAGGGGAGCGCCATGCGCATCGAGGATCGCGGCTGGCAGAGGATCAAGGTGACGCGCGCCGGGCGCATCCTCACCCTCGCGCTCTCCAATCCCGGCCTGCGCAACGCCGTCGATCCGCGCCTGCACGAGGAATTGTCGGAGATCTTCTATGCCGCCAACGACGACCGCGACAGCGACGTCGTGATCCTCACCGGCGAGGGCGACGCCTTCTCGGCCGGCGGCGACATCAACTGGTTCCGCCGCGCCATCGACGGCGAGGACCGCGTGCCCGGCGTGATGGAGGCGAAGAAGATCGTCTTCGGCCTCCTCGATCTCGAAAAGCCGATCATCGCCAAGGTGCGCGGCCCCGCCGTCGGCCTCGGCTGCACCATCGCGCTCTTCTGCGACACGATCTTCGCCGCCGACAGCGCGGTCTTCATCGACCCGCATGTGAAGGTCGGAATCGTCGCGGGCGACGGCGGCGCGGTCATCTGGCCCCATCTCGCCGGCCATGCGCGGGCGAAGGAATTTCTGATGACCGGCGACCCGGTGCCGGCGGCCGAGGCCTGGCGCATGGGCCTCGTCAATCATGTCGTGCCGGACGGCGATCTCGATTCGCGGGTCGAGGCCTTCGCACGGAAACTCGCGGCAGGGGCGACGCTGGCGATCCGCTACACCAAGGTCTCGGTCAATCTCGGCCTCAAGCAGCTGGCGACCGCCATCCTCGACGCCTCCATCGCCTACGAGATGACGACCTTCGCGACCGCCGATCACCGCGAGGCGGTCGCCGCCTTCCTCGACAAGCGCAAGCCCCAGTTCAAAGGCGTCTAGGGATGAGCGCCGCCGTCCGCCAAGGCGATCTCTTCGGCGATGAGGCCCCGGCCCTGCCGCCGGGCGTCGCGCTGCTGCGCGGCCGGATCGGCATCGCCGAGAGCCGCGCGCTGCTGGACGAGGCGCTCCCCGTGTTTGCCGCCGCGCCTCCCTACCGCCCGCGCCTCAAATCCGGCGCGGCGATGATCAACACCCTCACCAGTTGCGGGGCGCTCGGCTGGCATTCGGACGAGACTGGCTATCGCTATGTCGATCGCCATCCGCAGCTGGGCGCGCCCTGGCCGCCGATCCCGCCGCGGCTCGCCCATGCGGCGGTCGCGGCGGCGGAGGCCTGCGGCGTCGCCGGTTTCGATCCCGATTCCTGCCTGATCAATCTCTACGCGGCGGACGGGCGGATGAACCTGCACCAGGATCACGACGAGGCGGATTTCGCCTGGCCGATCGTCAGCTTCTCGTTCGGCGGCAACGGCGTCTTCGCGATCGGCGGCCTCCGGCGGCGCGATCCGGTGCAGACCGTCACGCTGCATCACGGCGACGTGCTGGTGCTCCACGGCGCGGGACGGATGCTGTTCCACGGCGTCCGCAGAATCGTGCCCGGCACCGCGCCCTTCGCCCATCCGGCGATTCCGCCGGGCGGCCGTCTCAACCTCACCTTCCGGCGCGCCGCATGACGACCGACTACGACGAGGCCGAACACGTCACCCAGCTCCGCGAGAGCGTCCGGCGCTTCGTCGCGGCCGAGATGCCGCGCGAGCAGGCGCGGGCCTGGGACCGCGAGAACCATTGGCCTGCCGAAATCCATGCCCGTCTCGCCGCGCTCGGGGTCTTCGGCCTGACGGTGCCGGAGGCCTATGGCGGAAGCGGCCCCGACATCTCGGCGACCATGGCGGTGATCGAGGAGCTGGCGAAGCGCTCCACCGCCATCGCCTGCTCCTACATCATGGGCGTGTGCTATGCCGGCATGAACCTGGTGGAGAGCGGCAGCGCCGCGCAGCGGGCCGAGCTTCTGCCGCGCCTTGCGCGCGGCGAACTCTTGTTCGCCTACGGCCTCAGCGAACCCAATGTCGGCGGCGACCTCGCCGCCGTCGAGACGCAGGCGCGGATCGAGGGCGACAGCGTCGTCGTCAACGGCGCGAAACGCTGGTGCACCGGCGCGCATATCGCCGACTACATTTTCTGTCTCGTGCGTTCGGGCGCGCGCGAGGAAAAATACCGCAATCTCTCCATCGTCCTCGTGCCGCCAGGCGCGCCCGGCGTGACGATCGCGCCGCTTGGCCATCTCGGCATTCGCGGGGTCGAGACCAAGGACGTGACCTTCGACGAGGTGCGGGTGCCGCTCGCCAACATCCTCGGCGGGCCGGAGAAATGGGGCGCGGGCTGGACACAGCTCGCCGGACGGGCGCTGGAGGTGGAGAAGCTTGAGCTTTCCGCCTGCGCGCTCGGCATCGCCACGGCGGCGGTCGAGGACGCCACCGCCTATGCGCAGCAGCGCGTGCAGTTCGGCCGCAGGATCTCCGCCCATCAGGCGATCCGCCATGCGATCGCCGAGATGCGCACCCGCGTGCAGGCGATGCGGCACATGCTCTATCACGCCGCCTGGCTCGCCGACCGGGGACGGCCCTGCTCGGTCGAAACCTCGATGGCCAAGCTCTTCTGCTGCGAGGGCGCGGCGGAGGTGGCGCAGGCGGCGATGCGGGTCGCCGGGGCCTACGGCCTCTCCGACCAGTTCGACTTCGAACGCTACACGCGCGACGCGATCTCGCTGCCCATCGTCGGCGGCTCCTCGAACATGCAGAAGAACAACATCGCCAACCGGCTGAGGCTCGAAAGCTGATGACCGACCGCGCCGCGCTGCTCGCCGCCGCCGACGGATTCGTTCCCGAAATCAAAGCGCGGGCCGGCGAGTTCGAGCGCCTGCGCCGTATTCCCGCCGACCTCGCCCAGCGCCTCGCGGCGGCGCGGCTCTATGCGCTGCTGGTGCCGCGCGCCTATGGCGGGGTCGAATCCGATCCGCTGACCATGGTCGAGCTGATCGAGAAGATCGCCATCGCCGACGGCTCGTGCGCCTGGACGACCTTCATCGCCATCACCTCAGGCCTCACGGCCGCCTACCTGCCGCCGCATGTGGCGCGCGAGGTCTTCGCCGATCCCAACGTGACGACCGGCGGAGTGTTCGCGCCGCGCGGCCGGGCGGAGGATCTGGGCGACGGCACCTACCAGGTCTCGGGGCGCTGGCAGTGGGGCTCGGGCACGCAGAATGCGCAGTGGATCATGGGCGGCTGCCTCATCACCAAGGACGGCAAGCCGGAGATGCTGCCCGGCATGCTGCCCAATACGCGCATGTTCTTCCGCCCGGCGGCGGAGGTGACGATCCACGACACCTGGCATGTCTCCGGCCTCAAGGGCACCGGCTCGAACGACATCGAGTTCCCGCCGGCCCGGCTGCACCGCGATTATTCGGTCGGCCTCACCACCGATACGCCCATCGAAGGCGCGCTCTACGCCTTTCCACCGTTCGGCCTGCTCGCCATCGGGATCGGCGGGGTGGCGCTCGGGCTGGCCCGCGCCGCCATCGACGCGCTCTGCGAACTGGCAGGGGCCAAGACCCCCGAGGGCCATCGCCGCCCGCTCGCCCAGCGCCCGGAAACGCAGGAAAAGGTGGCGGAAGCCGAGGCGCTCTACGCCTCGTCCCGCGCCTGGCTGCAT
Source organism: Alphaproteobacteria bacterium (assembly GCA_046348585.1). Lineage (GTDB taxonomy): Bacteria > Pseudomonadota > Alphaproteobacteria > Micropepsales > Micropepsaceae > JADZAI01. The sequence goes on along the minus strand of JAXMDZ010000001.1, from coordinate 447,480 downwards.
GGGGTGATCGCCGCCGCCTGGGACGCGGCGCAGCGTTCCGGGACCATAACGATCGAACACCGGCGCGATCTGCGGCTGGCGACCAGCCATGCGACGCGCTCCTGCGCCCGGGCGGTCGATCTCATGTATGGGCTGGGCGGCGGCACCTCGGTCTACGAGACCTCGCCGCTCCAGCGCTGCTTCCGCGACATCCATGTCGCCACCCAGCATATGCTGGTCGCCACCCCGACGCTGGAACTGGCGGGAAGGCTGTTCCTCGGTCTGGAGGCAGAAACCTCGACGCTCTGACGCCCGCCGCTAGTTTAGCCCCAGAAACAGTCGATAATAGAATGAACGTTCATTCATTATCGCCATCAACTGGCCCGGGGCTCGGGTAAAGGGCCGGTCGAGGGCGTCCCGCTTGAAATGAATGAACATTCATTCTAATTTCGAGCATGTCCAAACCCGGCAAACGCCAGGCGATCCTCGACGCCGCCCTCCCGCTCTTCGCGGCCAAGGGCTTCGACGCCACCGCCGTGCCGCAGATCGCCGCCGCCGCCGGCGTCGCGGTCGGCACGATCTATCGCTATTTCCCGACCAAGGAGGCGCTGGACGCCGCGCTCGCCGCTGCCTGGGCGGCCCGCTTCGACGACGAGATCCTCCAGCCGCTCCCGGCCAGCGCCACCCCGCGCGCCGCGCTGCGCACCTATTGGCGGCGCCTGGCCGCCTTCGCCCGCGCCCACCCCGACGGCTATCGCTATCTGGAGGCGCGGGGCGGCAGGGCCGGGACCGGAGAGAGACTCCTGCGCGAGATGCAGACCCTCGCCGACTGGGGGCGGCGCGAGGGAACGATGAAGCCGGTCTCGGCGACGCTGCTGGTGGCGCTGCTGCGCGGCGCGCTGGCGGGCCTCGCCGCCCATGCCGCGCCGGACGGCGTCATCCCCCAGAGCCTCGCCGAGGAGATGGAGGACTGCCTGTGGAACGCCGTCGCGGCGCGCGGCTGACTTGCCCCGCAGCGGCCCGCCCGCCACTCTCAGCCCCATGACCGACACCCCGGCCCCCGCCGTCACCATCGCCCGCCAGGACGGCGTCGCCGTCGTCACGCTGAAGCGCGGCGACCGCCTCAACGCCCTCTCACGTGCCGTCCTCTGCCAATTGAAGGACGCGGCGCTCGCCCTGCGCAGCGACATCTCGGTCCATGCCGTCGTCCTCACCGGCGATCCGATCTTCACCGCCGGGGCCGACCTGAAAGACCCGGCCACCCGCGACCGCGACGCGGCGGGCCTGCTGGAGCGGCGCGAGATGCTGCGCGCCGGGCCGGACGCCTGCGACGCCTTCGCGGCGCTCGACCAGATCGTCATCGCGGCGATCGAGGGCTTCGCCATCGGCGGCGGCGTCGCGCTGGCGGCGGCCTGCGATTTCCGCGTGATGGGCGCTTCGGCCTATCTGCGCCTGCCCGAGATCCCGCTCGGCATGAACATGAGCTGGCACACCGTGCCGCGCCTCGTCGCCCTCGGCGGTCCGGCGAAGACCAAGAAGCTCACCCTCTTCGGCGCGCCGATGCAGGCGGACGAGGCGCTCGCCGCCGGGTTCGCCGACGAGATCGCGCCCGACGGCCAGGTGCTTGAGGCGGCGCTGGCGCTCGCCCGGCGGGCGGCTGCCCTGCCGCCGGTCGCCGCCCGCATCGCCAAGCGGGCCATCGCCAGCGCCGCCGATGCGCTCGGCGGCGCGACCAGCTACGCCGATCTCGACCAGTTCGCGCTGACCGCGACCAGCAGCGACTACCGCGAGGCGGTGACGGCGTTCCTCGAAAAACGCCCGCCGCGCTTCACCGGGCGATAGACGGCAAGACACCAAACCACAGAGGGGAAACCGCGATGGCGGGACGGGTTGAAGGAAAGATCGCGCTGATCACCGGCGCGGCGCAGGGTCTCGGCGAGGCGATCGCAAGGATGCTGGTGCGCGAGGGCGCGCGGGTCGTGCTGACCGATCTCAACGAGGCGAAGGTCAAGGCGGTCGCCGCCTCGCTGGGTGCGGACAAGGCGGTCGCCTTCGCGCAGGACGTGACCGACGAGGCCGGCTGGATCGCCACCATCGACAAGGCGGCCGCCGCCTTCGGGGGCCTCCACATCCTCGTCAACAATGCCGGCATCTCGGGCGGCACGACGGTCACCGAAACGCCGTTCGACCTCTGGAAGAAGGTCCACGCGGTCGATCTCGACAGCGTGTTCCTGGGCTGCAAATACGCCATTCCGGCGATGGCGAAGACGGTGAAGGAGACCGGCAGCGGCGGCTCGATCGTCAACATCTCGTCGATCGCCGGCATCATCGCGGCGCACAATTCGGCCGCCTACAACTCGGCCAAGGCGGCGGTCCGGCATCTGTCGAAATCGGTGGCGCTGCACTGCGCCAAGCAGAAGACCGGCATACGCTGCAATTCGGTGCATCCGGTCTTCATCAAGACGCCGATCCTCGACCCGCTGGTCGACCGCTTCGGCGCGGAGGAAGCCTACGCCAAGCTCGGCCGCCAGATTCCGCTCGGCGCCATCGGCGAGCCCGACGACATCGCCTATGCGGTGCTGTTCCTCGCCTCGGACGAGGCCAAGATGATCACCGGCGCGGAACTGAAGGTGGACGGCGGCATCAGCGCGATGTGAGGCGAGGCCGCTATTTCTCGCGCACCACGGCCTGCAGCAGCAGGACCTTCGCGCCGGGGCCGCCCAGCATCTGGTCGGTCGTCTGTTGCAGGCGGGTGGTGAGCGCGTCGAGATTGGCCTGTCGGCCGATCTTCACCCGCGTCAGGGCGAAGTCCGACATCGAGCGCAGCCAGGCGTCGCGCAGCCGCGGCAGCGTCGTCTCGGCCTTGTGGCGCATCGGCTCGTCGACGATGTCGAGGCCGAACTCGACCAGGAAAAGCCCGGTGATCCGGTTCTGGCGCAGCACCGCCACGGCGATGGGATCGACCGAAACCCAGCTGGGCGACGAGGTGATCTTGCGCTCGTGGCCCTCGGCCTTCGGCTTGGCGTCGCCGCCATGCTCGCCGCCGCCGCCATGGCCGCCTTCCTCGCCGCCGCCGGAGGCGAGCGCCGGACCGGCGAGCAGGATCGCAAGAAGGGCGAGGACGAAGCGCATCGCCCCAGCCTAGCCGGACCGGGGTGAAGACGCCGTTTACGGCCCGCGGCGCGGGCGAACGGCCGGGAAACAAGGGGAAACGGGAAACGAGGGGAAAACGGCCGGCGGCTGGTGGAGCTGAGCGGAATCGAACCGCTGACCTCCTCATTGCGAACGAGGCGCTCTCCCAACTGAGCTACAGCCCCAGCCTCGCCGGCGAGCGCGCGGTATAGGGGGCCGCGCGCCCCGCCGTCAAGCCGATCCTTGTCCGCCTCAGGGGCCTTTGACCTCGATGCCCCTGGCGCGCAGCAGGGCGGGCACGCCCTTCTCGCCGGCCAGGTGTCCGGCTCCGACGACGATCAGGTAGGACTTGGCGTCGGTCATCCAGGCCGAGGTGATCTTCTCCACCCAGCGGGCGTTGCGGTCGTCGAGCAGGCGCTTGCCGAGTTCGGGCATGCCCTCCAGGCCCTCGTTCATCAGCGCGTCCATCGCCGCCGTGTCGCCGGCCGCCCAGGCGGCGATCATCTCGTTCAGCTGGTCGGGATTGTCGATCATCTCGCGCGCCCCGATCACCAGAAAGGCGATCTCCTCCTCGCTGCTCATGCTGGTGAAAAGCTCAAGCTGCTCGCGGGCGGTTTCGAAATAGGCGGTCGTCTTGCCCGCCGCCATCGCCTCGGCCTCGACCGTCTTGTCGACGCCCGAATTGGGATCGAAGCCCTGCTTGACGGCGAGGCCGACCGTCAATTGCAGGCCCACCATCCAGGGGCGCAGCGGCTCCAGCATGGCGAAGGAAGCGCCGAGGCTGCTCGCCGCCGTCTCGACCACTTTCTTTTCCTCCGCGTCCAGCAGCGTGCTCAGCGTCACGCCCGGCGGGTTCATCATCGACTGCGCTAGGAAGGTCTGCATCTCGGTCGTCGCCATCTCGGCGACCGGCATCTCGAAGACCACGACGTCGGCCTTGGCGAAGGCCGCCTCGAAGGCGGGGGTGCGCCAGTCGAGCCCGCGCGGCAGCAGGTGGATCGACCCGAACAGCGTCACCGTCCCGCCGCCCGGCTTCTCGATCGTCCACATCGCGGGCGAGGCCGTGCTTTCGCTCTCCGGGGCCGGCATGACGGTCGGCTGCGGCGGCACCGGCATGACCACGGGCTCGTCGGCGCGGACGGCGGGCGCGGCGAGAAGAGCGGCCAGACCGAAGGCGGCGGCCGCCAGCTTCAGGCCCGGCTTCAGGCCCGGCTTCAGGCGATGGAACATGAACTCCTCCTCGTGCGGCCGCGGCCGCGTTGCAGGTCAGGCCCGGGCGTCGGCCCCGGCTTCGTCGATGTCAGATTCGTCGGCCCCGGGTTCGTCCGGCAGCGTCCAGGCGAGCAGGGCGACCGGCATCACCAATCCGGCGAAGACGGCGGCGAGCACCAGCGCCCCCTTGATCGCCAGAGACAGCGGCAGAAAGACGGCGGCATAGCCCGCCCCGCCCAGCACCAGGATCGCCGGCCACCAGCACTGGCGGAAGGCGGCGTCGCGCCTTGCGATCTGCCATTCGTCGAGATCGCCGGTCTTCAGGCCCGTCAGCCCGCGCACGCTCGCATTGAGCTGGCCGATGGTGACGACCATCGGCAGCAGCAGCAACGCCAGCGCCCCGGCCGACAGGTATTTGCCGATCAGCGGCCCCGCCGCGACCGCCGCGCCCGAGGCGAGGATGAGGCCGCCGAGCGCGACGACGAGACGCCGGCGCATGAGGCGCGGCCGCGCCCAGTCGAACATCGGGTCGTTCATCAGCGCCCGGCGCGGCGTCGTCAGCGCGCCGCGCAGGCCGCCCAGCTCGTCGCGCGCCCGCTTCTCCGTCGTTCCGCCTGTCGCCATCTCAGACCTCGCTTGCGGTTTTCGCCCGGGCGCGCAGCAATTCGGCGGCCAGCGGCGCGAACGGCTCGAACGAGAACACCATCTCCACCGGCAGGCCGAAGAAGCGGGCGATCTTCATCGCCAGCTCCAGCGAGGGGCTGTAATCGCCGCGCTCCAGATAGCCGATGGTCTGGAAATTGACCCCGACCGCTTCGGCCAGCGCCTTGCGGGAGACGTTCCGCTCGGTCCTCAGCAGGGCGATCCGGTTGTGCATCCTGTCAGCGCGAATGGGGTTCTCAAGACGTGATGTTGTGAATACACAACATCAGATCGCGTTGTCAACATGAATGTTGTGTTAACGATACATGGCGCCCTCGCCGCCAATCGGGGCTTGCACGGCGTCGCCGAGGAAGGCTAGGTCCGGCAAGGTCCATGGCGGCAGGGCGGAGATGCAAGACCCCTATTATCCCATCTTCTGGGCGATCGATCAGGTGCTGATGCTGTTCCTGATCGTGCTGGTCGTGCGGATCGTCCTGTCGTGGCTGTTCGCGTTCCAGGTGATCAATCCGCGCCATCCCGTCGCCTGGCAGGCCGACCGCTTCACCCGCGCCGTGACCGATCCGGTGATGCGGCCGATCGCCCGCGCGCTGCCGCCGATGGGCGGCGTCGATCTGTCGCCGCTGGTCATCTTCATCCTCGTCTATGTGCTGCAGATGTATCTCTGGCAGCTCTATGTCGCGATCCGCTGACCCGTTCCGGATCGACGGCGACGACGTGCTGCTGCGCGTCCGCGCGACGCCGGGCGCGCGCAAGCCGGGCATCGACGGCCTCGCCGAAGGGCCGGAGGCGCAGACGGCGCTGAAGGTGCGCGTGCGGGCCAAGGCCGAGGACGGCAAGGCCAACGCCGAACTCATCGAAACCCTGGCCGAGGCGCTGGGACGGCCGCGCTCCAGCCTCGATCTCGCCGCCGGCGCCTCGGCGCGGCTCAAGACCGTCCGCATCGCCGGCCGCGCCGGCGAAACCGCCGCCCGCCTGAAGGAGTTGCTCGCGCCATGACCGCCATCCGCATCGAAGGCAAGGAGGTCGCGGGCGACCTCAAGGCGCGCGTCAAGGCGGCCGCCGCGGCGCTGAAGGCGGCGCACGACCTCACCCCCGGACTCGGCGTCATTCTGGTCGGCGACGATCCGGCGAGCCAGGTCTATGTCCGCAACAAGGGCGTCGCGGCGCGCGAGGCCGGCCTGCACGCCGCCGAGATCGTTCTGCCCGGCACGGCCAGCGAGGCCGAGGTGCTGGCCGAGGTGCGGCGGCTGAACGACGATCCGGCGATCCACGGTTTTCTGGTCCAGTTCCCGACCCCGCCCCAGGTGCGCCAGAGCGCGGTGATCGACGCCATCGACCCGGCCAAGGACGTCGACGGCCTCACCGCCACCAATGCCGGCCTGCTGGTTTCGGGCCGCGAGGGCCTCGTCTCGTGCACTCCGGCCGGGGCGCTGATGATGATCAAGCGCGTGCGCCCCGACCTCGCGGGCCTCGACGCGGTGGTCATCGGGCGCTCGATCCTGGTCGGCCGGCCGATGGCCCAGCTTCTCCTCAACGAGAGCTGCACCGTGACGACGGCGCATTCGAAGACCCGCGATCTTCCCGCGCTCTGCCGCCGCGCCGACATTCTGGTCGCGGCGATCGGCAAGCCCGCTTTCGTGCGCGGCGACTGGATCAAGCCGGGCGCGACCGTCATCGACGTCGGCATCAACCGGATCGACGCCGGAAACGGCAAGACGCGCCTCGTCGGCGACGTCGCCTATGACGAGGCGGCGGCCGTCGCCGGGGCGATCACGCCGGTGCCGGGCGGGGTCGGGCTGATGACCGTCGCCTGCCTGCTGCGCAACGCGGTGGTCGCCGCCTGCCGCCAGAACGGCCTTGCGGTTCCCGCCGGACTCTAGGGGCCGAGCGGCCGTTCAGGGCCGGTTCACCCCTGGCGCGGCATACTGCGTCCAAGCTTCCAATCCCGGAAAGCCGCTCCTAAAGTGAAGGACGCCATGCGCACCCGTTTCGCCACGCTGCTCGTCACCGTCGCGGTCTTCGCCGCCGCGGCCGGCGCTGCGCAGGCGTTCGACCGGCGCATCCGCATCAAGAACGACACCGGCCAGGCGATCGTCAGCCTTTCGGCGTCGAGCAGCGAGAGCGGCTGGTCGGGCGTGGTGCTCTCCGGCCTCGCGCCCGGCAAGGCGGCGATGGCGACCATCGACGACGGCTCGGGCGCCTGCACCTACGACTTCACCGCCATGCTCGAAGACGGCTCCTCGCGCAGCGCCGGCGGCGTCAACGTCTGCGACCTCTCGGTCTTCGCGATCCGCTAGGACGTCCGGCGGCGGGGCCTCTGACGGCCCCGCCCCGCATCGCCTTCAGCGTCCGCTCCCGGCGGGTTCCGCCGCCCCCCGCGTCTTCCACAGCGAATACAGCACGCCGCCGATCAGCAGCGCGAAGGTGACGCCGAGCGAGACCTCGGTCGGCACCTTGCCCCCGGCGAAGAAATCGCCGGCGAAGATCTTGCCGCCGATGAAGATCAGCACCAGCGCCAGCGCGTATTTCAGGTAGTGGAAGCGGTGCACCATCGCAGAGAGCGTGAAGTAGAGCGCCCTCAGGCCGATGATCGCGAAGATGTTCGAGGTATAGACGATGAACGGCTCCTGCGTGATCAGGAAGATCGCCGGCACCGAATCGACCGCGAAGATCACGTCGGCGACCTCGACCGCCACCAGGCACAGGAAGAGCGGCGTCGCCCAGCGCACCGGTTTGCCGGTTCTGGGGTCGGGCTCCTTCACGAAGAAGCGCTCGCCGCGCAGGCCGGCGGTGATGCGCATGTGCCCGCGCAGCCAGCGGATGAGGACGTTTTCCGTCATCTCCTCCTCCTTGCCCTTGATGGCGCTCCACAGCAGCTTGAGGCCGGTGAGGACGAGGAAGACCGCGAAGACGTAGAGGATCCAGGCGAAGTTGGCGATCAGCGTCGCGCCTAGCGCGATCATCGCGGCGCGCAGCACGATCACGCCGATGATGCCCCAGAACAGCACCCGGTGCTGGTAGGCCGCCGGCACCGCGAAATAGCTGAAGATCAGGCCGATGACGAAGACGTTGTCCATCGCCAGCGTGTATTCGACGACATAGCCGGTGAGGTAGAGCTCCACCGCCGTCACCGCCCGGTCGAAATCGCCGGGTGCGTTGACGATGAGGGCGTCGATCGAGCCTGGCGGGGCGGGGCCGTCATAGAGCCAGAACACGACCCCCGCGAAGGCCAGCGCAAGGACGATATAGAGCCCCGACATGGTCAGGGATTCCCTGAACGAGACCTCGTGGGCCTCCCGGTGGAGGAGGCCCAGGTCCAGGGCCATCACGACAAGCACGAGAACGACGAAGCCGAGCCATACCCAGACGGGCATGCCGAGCCACAGCGCGGTCAGAATTTCCATGTGATGCGATCGAGGACGGCCGATTCCCAAAGGGACGTCCGACATCGCGACGCGGCCGCTGCATCGCCAGAGGGGCCCGGACGAGGCTCACATAGAGCAATCGCCCGGCCGGTCAAGGGGCTGGGCGGCGGGCGCGGGGCCTAAGCCCCCGTGCGGCCCCGGCGCGCCGCCAGAGTCCTGAGGCGCAGCGCGTTCAGCTTGATGAAGCCGGCCGCGTCCTTCTGGTCGTAGGCGCCGCCGTCCTCCTCGAAGGTGACGAGATCCTTGGCGTAGAGCGAGTAGGGGCTCTCGCGCCCCGTGACGATGACATTGCCCTTGTAGAGCTTCAGCGTGACCGTGCCGGCGACCATAAGCTGGCTGTGATCGATCGCCGCCTGCAGCATCTCGCGCTCGGGCGCGAACCAGAAGCCGTTATAGATCAGCTCCGCATAGCGCGGCATCAGCTCGTCCTTCAGGTGCGCCGCGCCGCGGTCGAGGGTGATCGACTCGATGGCGCGGTGGGCGGCGAGCAGGATCGTGCCGCCGGGCGTCTCGTAGACGCCGCGCGACTTCATGCCGACGAAACGGTTCTCCACGAGGTCGAGGCGGCCGATGCCGTTGTCGCGGCCGAGGCCGTTGAGCTTCGCCAGCAGCGCGGCGGGGCCGAGCTTCTCGCCGTCGATGGAGACCGGATCGCCCTTCTCGAAGCCGATGGCGATCTCGGTCGCCTTGTCGGGCGCGGCCTCGGGGCTGATGGTGCGCTGATAGACCATCTCGTCGGCCTCGACGTTCGGGTCTTCCAGCACCTTGCCCTCGCTGGAGGAGTGCAGAAGGTTGGCGTCGACCGAGAACGGGGCCTCGCCGCGCTTGTCCTTGGCGATGGGAATCTGGTGCGCCTCGGCGAAGGCGATCAGCTTGGTGCGGCTGTCGAGATCCCATTCGCGCCAGGGGGCGATCACCTTCACGTCGGGCTTGAGGGCGTAATAGCCGAGTTCGAAGCGGACCTGGTCGTTGCCCTTGCCGGTCGCGCCGTGGGCGACGGCGTCGGCCCCCACCTTGTTGGCGATCTCGATCTGCTTCTTGGCGATCAGCGGCCGGGCGATCGAGGTGCCGAGCAGATACTGGCCCTCATAGACCGCGTTGGCGCGGAACATCGGGAAGACATAGTCGCGGCAGAACTCGTCGCGCACGTCCTCGATGAAGATGTTTTCCGGCTTGATGCCGAGCAGCAGCGCCTTGTCGCGGGCCGGGCCCAGTTCCTCGCCCTGGCCGAGATCGGCGGTGAAGGTCACCACCTCGCAGCGGTACTCCGTCTGCAGCCATTTCAGGATGACGGAGGTGTCGAGGCCGCCGGAATAGGCGAGGACGACTTTCTTGGGCGCGGCCATGGCTCGGGCTCGATCGGCTAGGGGAGACGGGTGGGAGGGCTGGTAGCGCAGGCCGGGGCCGCGCCACAAGCCTTTCGTCAGCGCGACCGCAGCCAGCCGGTCACCGACAGCCGGTCGCCGGCCGCCAGCGGCGTCACATACGAGACCGCATGACGCTGCGGCACGCGGAAGATGTTGAGGGCGTTGAAGGCCGGGGTGAAGCCTTCGGCGACATGGCCGTCCTCGTCGATGAACTGCAGCAGCCCGCCCCAGTCGGCGATCCACTCCGGGGTCATGTTGAGCACGATGGCGGCGCGGCGGTTCTTGCCGACATTGCCGTCGTCGTGGACGGTCAGGAAATGGCCGGGGCGGTATCGGGTCGCCTGGGCGTCGCAGAAGGCGATCGCCGCATCGCCGGTCACGGCGCGGGCGAAATCGAGAAAGGCGGGGCTGTTGAGGAAGACCGTCAGCGCCCGGAAGACCGCATTGCCGCCCTCATAGGGCTCGCCATGGTCCGACAGGCGGATCGACTCGAACAGGAACTGGAAGCCGGTGCGGCCCCGCTCGGCGGCGAGCCGGGCGAGCTCGGCCGCCGTCGCGCCCCCTTCGGCCGGCAGGTCGTAAACCGTGTCGCCGGCGTTCACCACCAGCGCCCAGGGGGCCTCGCCGGTCAGCGCCCCGTGCAGCGCCGCGGCCCCGGCGGCTTTCAGGGCGCCCGGAATGTGGACGCGGCCGGTGCGGCGGAAGACGGCGGCGCAGGCGGGGACGAGGCCGGCGCAGTCCAGTTCGAAGGTCGGATTCATCTTTGTGCTGCGTCGGGCTTGTGGCGCGGGACGGGGAAGGGCATCTCTAGCACAGAGGGAGAGCCATGGCCGACAGCCAGCGTTTCGCCGTCGCGGTGCACATGCTGATGATCCTCGCCGCCCGCAAGGCGGCGGCGCCTTGTCATCCCATGACGTCGGGCGAAATGGCGAAAAGCGTCAACGCCAACCCCGTGGTGCTGCGCCGGGTGATCTCGGCGCTCGCCCAGGCCGGGGTGGTGGCGACGCGGCCGGGGGCTAATGGCGGCGTCTGGCTGGCCCGCAAGCCGGCCGATATCGCCCTCGACTGCGTGCGCCAGGCGGTCGACGACAATCCAGTCGTGTGCTGCCGCGCCAACGTCAATTCCGACTGCCCGGTGGCGCAGGCGGCGGCCGGGGTGATCGACGGCGTCGCCCGCCGCGTCGACGGCGCGATCCGCGCCTCTCTCGCCTCGCTGACCCTCGCCGATCTGACGGGTCAGATGGCCTGCCTCGCTCCGCCGGGGAAGGGCGAGACCTTCTCTATCTGACCTCGATGCTGAAGCGGATTTTGGAGATCATCGCCCGATAGTCCGCCTTGTCGCCGGCATCGGCCGGGGCGAACGAAAACGACTTCGCCCAGCCGAGCGCGGTGTCCTCGAAATACCCGAACGGCTCGGAGCACAGGACGACACGATCGGCGACCTGCCCGTCCCGTGCGATCAGCAGCAGCATCCACACATTGCCCGTCGCGCCGTTCAGTTCGGCGAGCTTGGGATAGTCCGGCTTCTGGCCGCACCGTGTCCCCGGCGGCGCCTTGTCGAGCAGCGTGACGCCGGCCGATTTCAGCCGCGCGGCGAGGGCCGCCGTGTCGACATCGCAGCCGGCCGAGGCGCTGCCCGCCAGCGCCCCGCAGGCGAGCGCGGCGGCTAGCGCGCGAGCTGGTATTTGCATGTGTAGGACCATGACCGGCTCATCGGATAGGATTTGTCGGATCGGAATTGCGGCCGGTAGCGCAGCGTCTTCACCAGATCGAGACAGTTCGCCTCGAAGACGCCGGCGGGCGACGAAGCGAGGATCAGGAAGCCCCAGACTTCGCCTTTGGGGCCGATCTGGAAGCCGATCTTCGCCCAGCCTTCGATGCCGTACAGTCCGGCATAGACGGGGTAGGGGCCGGGATCCGCGATCGATACCGGCGTGGGCGAGGGTTCCTGCCAGTGCCAGCGGCGGACGCGCTCGCCGTCCTCGCCGGCCGCCGCGGTGGCCAGCGCCATCGTCAGCGCCACCGTCAGCGTCACCATCAGCGTCGCCGTCAGCGCTACGCCCAACGCCATCGCTCTGCGGATCTGGTTCGGCATCGGCTCCCTCGCGGCGCCGACTGGATCAGGCCTGTGTGACAGGCGCAACCGCGCGAGGGTTGCGCTTCAGCCCGGCATCTTCTGCAATTCCGCCGAGCGGAGTTCGGCGAAGCGGGCGGAGGCGCGTTCCTTCACGCTCTCGCTCTTCAGCTGGCCGCAGGCCGCCATGATGTCGCGGCCGCGCGGCGTGCGCACCGGCGAGGCATAGCCCGCCGCGTTGACGACATCGGCGAACTTCTCGATCTGAGCCCAGTCCGAGCACTCGTAAGGCGCGCCCGGCCAGGCATTGAACGGGATCAGATTGATCTTCGCCGGAATGCCCGCCAGCTTCTTCACCAGCAGCTTGGCGTCGGCGACGGAATCGTTGACGCCCTTCAGCATCACGTATTCGAACGTGATGCGCCGCGCGTTCGACAGGCCCGGATAGGCGCGGCAGGCGGCGAGCAGCGTGTCGATGTCGTATTTCTTGTTCAGCGGCACCAGCACGTCGCGCACCTCGTCGCGCGCGGCGTGCAGCGAGACCGCCAGCATCGCGCCGATCTCCTCGCCCGCCCGGGCGATCATCGGCACCACGCCCGCGGTCGAAAGGGTGATGCGGCGCTTCGACAGCGACAGGCCCTCGCCGTCGGCCATCACCTGGATCGCCGCCTTCACGTTGTCGAAATTGTAGAGCGGCTCGCCCATGCCCATCATCACCACATTGGTGACGCGGCGCAGCTCGGTCGGCTTGCCGGCGGGATAGTCGGCGAGCGCATCGCGGGCGACGAGCACCTGCGCGACGATCTCGCCGGCCGTCAGATTGCGCACCAGCTTCTGCGTGCCGGTGTGGCAGAAGCGGCAGTTCAGCGTGCAGCCGACCTGGCTGGAGACGCACAGCGTGCCGCGGTCTTCCTCGGGGATATAGACGGTCTCGACCTCGATGCCGGGGCCGAAGCGCAGCAGCCATTTGCGCGTGCCGTCCTCGGAAAGCTGGGCCTCGACGATCTCCGGGCGCTCAAGCGTGAAGCGTTCGGCGAGCTTCGCCCGCAGCGCCTTGGAGACGCTGGTCATCGCCTCGAACGAGGTCGCACCGCGCTGGTAGATCCAGTGCCAGATCTGGCCGGCGCGCATCCGCGCGTCCTTGCCCTCGACGCCCACGGCGGCGAGCGCGGCGGCGAGTTCCGGCCGCGTCAGCCCGATCAGCGACGTCAGGGACATTCCTGGTTGATCCGGTCGAGCGCGGCGCCGGCGCCCGACAGCGAGTATTTGTCGGTCGTGTTGGTGCCCCGCTTGGAGGTGCCCTTGACCGTCATGTTCGACCCGGCGCGCATCGCGGCGATCAGCTTCTGCTCGGTCGCGCTGTCGGGCAGCCAGGCGCCGCCGTCGGTGCCGGAATTGACGGTGACGAACGAGAAGGTCTCGCCGCCGACCGCCACCGTCGCCTTCGAACCGTCCTTGAAGGGATAGCCGATGACGATCGAGGGCTCGCCCTTCACCTGGCGGGCCGGGAAATTGGAGACGATGAAGAAGATCGGGTCGCGCTTGGCGCCCTTGGGCTCGCTGCTCTTGGGCTGCGAGAGCGCATAGCAGACGGTGGCGCCGCTGTCGGTCGACTTGAACGCCTTCCAGTCGTTGAACTCGCCGAGAAGCTGCGAGGCGGCGCTGGCCACGCCGCCCATCGCGACAAGGGCTGAACATGCGATGGCGCAGGCGATCTTCGAACGCATGGGCGATCCTTCTGGGTTCGGACGCCCGCTTGGCGCGCGGGCGGTGTTGCTGGGGCAGATGTGGCCCAAGCGGCGCGGGCTGACAAGTCGCCAGTTGACGCCGCGCCCGCGCGCCGGGCCGCCGCGGCGCAGTCAGCCTTGGCAAACCGGCATTTTCGTGGCGGCCAATACACCTTAAGAGGAGCGGATCCTGAACCGGCGTTCAGCCGCGCCCGACCTGGAGGAGAGAGAGCCATGCACGACGCCGACGCCTTCGCGGCCGAGTGGATCGCGGCCTGGAACGCGCACGATCTGGAGCGCATCCTCTCCCACTATGCCGAGGACATCGTCTTTCTCTCGCCGGTCGCGGCGCGGGTGACGGGGTCGGGGCGGGTGGAGGGCAAGACGGCGCTCCGCGCCTATTGGGGCACCGCCTTCACGCGCTCGCCCGACCTCAAATTCGTGCCGGAGCGCGTCTATACGGGGGACGGGGCGCTCACCATCGCCTATCGCAACCACCGGGGCCAGTTCGCCGCCGAAACCTTCGCCTTCGGGCCGGACGGCAAGGTCGTCTTCGCCGCCGCCTGCTATACGTCCTGAGCGCCCGGCTTCTTCAGAAACAGCCGCTCGCCGGGCCTGGTGTGACGCAGCAGCGGCGCGCCCCATTCGTGGTGCTCCTTGGGCGTGAAGGGCGCTGCCGGGCCGCCGGCCGCCACCGGACGCTCGCCGAAACGGCCCATGGTGATCGCCCGGTCGTACATGACGATGGCCCCGGCGGTGGCGACGTTGAGGCAGAAGCCGGTCGGGATCTTCACGATGTGGCGGCACAGCGCCTGCAGACGTGGGCTCAGCGAGCCGCGCTCCGACCCGAAGACATAGGCGGCCCGCGCCGGGTGGCGGAAGCTCGGCAGGGGGATCGCCTCGTCGGTGAACTCGACGCCGACCAGCTCGCAGCCCTTGGGCAGGCGGAAATCCTCGAAGCGGTCGTAGGGGTAGTGCGGCACCTGCCCGTCCGAGGCGGCGGTGTCGGCGAGGCGGACGATGCGGGCGCGCGCCTCGGCCTCGATGGTGAAGGTGAAGCTCGCGCCGAAGGCATGGGCGGTGCGCATCAGATTGCCGAGGTTCATCGCCTTGGAGATGCCCTCCGCCCCGATGCCGAAATAGCCGCGCATGACGATCTCCCCCTAAGCGCGGCCTGAAAAAGCGCGCCCTTGCCCCGGCCGTCAAGGCGGCCTAGATGCGCCCCATGTCCCGCCAAGACGCCAACCCCGTCCTCGTCGAACTGACGCGCGGCCCCATCGTCGAAAGCGTCCATCGCGGCGCGGTCGCGGTCTGCGACGCCTCGGGCCGCGCGGCCTTCACGCTCGGCGAGGTCGAGGCCCCGGTCTATCCGCGCTCGGCCTTCAAGATGATGCAGGCCCTGCCGCTGATCGAAACCGGCGCGGCCGACGCCTTCAAGTCGAGCGAAAAGGAACTGGCGCTCGCCTGCGCCTCGCATTCGGGCGAGGACTTCCATGTGAAGGCGGTGGCGCGCTGGCTGAAGCGCATCGGCCGCACCGAGCGCGACCTCGCCTGCGGCCCGCATCTGCCGGGCAACGAGGCGGCGGCGCGGCGGATGCAGCGCGGCCGCAAGGAGCCGGCGCGGCTGCACAATAATTGCTCGGGCAAGCACACGGGCTTCCTCTGCACCGCCTGCCATATGGGCGAGCCGGCGGCGGGCTATGCGGGCGTCGAGCATCCGGTGCAGGCGCGGGTCCGCCGGGCGATCGGCGAGCTCTGCGGCGTCGCGCCGGATTCGATGCCCTGGGGCATCGACGGCTGCGCCGCGCCCAATTTCGCGCTGCCGCTCAAGGCCCTGGCGACCGGCTTCGCCCGCCTCGCCGACCCTTCCGGCCTTTCTTCGGCGCGGGCGGCGGCGGCCTCGCGGCTGATGGCGGCGGTCCGCGCCCATCCGCTCTACCAGTCCGGCACCGGGCGCTCGGACGCCGTGCTGATCGGCGCGGCGAGCGGCGGCACGGTCGTCAAGATCGGCGCGGAGGGCGTCTATTCGGCGGCGATCCCGGCGCTCGGCCTCGGGGTGGCGCTGAAGATCGACGACGGCGCGGCCCGCGCGGCGGAAACCGCGATGGCGGCGGTCCTGGTGCGCCTCGGCGTGCTCGACGGTGCGGGCGTGGCGGCGCGCGGCTTCACCGCCGCGCCGATCCGCAACTGGCGCGGCGATCTGTGCGGCGAGCGGCGTCCGGCCGCGGCGCTCGTCTGAAGGCCGCGCTTGCTCCGGGCGGCACGCCCCGCCTAATTTGCGCGGCCGATACACAAGGGCTTCAGGGGAGACGCCGATGCGCGCCGTGCTGTGCAAGGAATACGGGCCGCCCGATACGCTGGTCGTCGAGGATGTGCCTTCGCCGAAGCCCGGCAAGGGTCAGTACGTCATCTCGGTGAAGGCGGCGGGGGTCAATTTCCCCGACGTGCTGATCATCCAGAACAAATACCAGTTCAAGCCGCCGCTGCCCTTCTCGCCGGGCGGCGAGGTGGCGGGCATCGTCAAGGAAGTGGGCGAGGGCGTCGCCAATCTGAAAGTGGGCGACCGGGTGCTCGGCTCGACCGGCTGGGGCGGCTTCGCCGAAGAGGTGGTGGCCGACGCCGGGCGCGCCATCCACATTCCCGACGAGATGGACTTCGAAACCGCCTCGGCGCTGGTGATGACCTACGGCACCTCGCATCACGCGCTGAAGGACCGCGCCGATCTGAAGATGGGCGAGACGCTGCTCGTCCTCGGCGCGGCGGGCGGCGTCGGCCTGGCGGCGGTCGAGATCGGCAAGGCGATGGGGGCGCGGGTCATCGCCGCCGCCTCGACGCAGGACAAGGTCGATGTCTGCCTGAAGCACGGGGCGGAGGCGGGCATCGTCTATCCGTCCGGCAAGCTCACCAAGGAAGACCAGAAGGCGTTCAGCGAACAGCTCAAGGCGATCCTGCCGAACGGCGCCGACGTCATCTACGATCCGGTGGGCGACGCCTATGCCGAACCGGCGCTGCGCTCGATCGCCTGGGAGGGCCGCTATCTGGTGGTCGGCTTCGCGGCCGGCGAGATTCCGAAGATCCCGCTCAACCTCGCGCTTCTGAAGAACTGCCAGATCGTCGGCGTCTTCTGGGGCGCCTGGGTCGCCCGCAATCCCGAGCACAACCGCCGCAACCTCGCCGAGCTGATGTGGCTCTACAAGACCGGGCGCATCAAGCCGCTGGTCTCGGCGACCTATCCGCTGGAGCGCGCCGCCGAGGCGCTGAACGCGATGGCCAACCGGCAAGTGAAAGGCAAGGTCGTCCTGACGACCTGATCCTTTCATGGCGCAAGTCTTCTCCAACGGCGTCCGCTACATCGTCGAGGGCGGCCACCGCCTCTCCGGCGAGATCGAGCCGGCCGGCAACAAGAACGCGGCGCTGCCGATCGTCGCGGCGGCGCTGCTGACCGACCAGAAGGTGACGCTCACCAACGTGCCGCGCATCCGCGACGTGGAGGCGCTGGTCGAACTGGTCCGCACGCTGGGCGCCCATGCCGAATGGACGGCGCTCAACACGCTGGAGATCGAGGCGAAGAAGGTCAGGCCCGCCGCGCTCGATCCCGAATTGTGCGCGCGCATCCGCGCCTCGATCCTGCTGGCCGGGCCGCTGCTGGCGCGGGCCGGCAAGGTGACGCTGCCGCCGCCCGGCGGCGACGTCATCGGACGGCGGCGGGTCGACACGCATTTCCTCGCGCTTCAGCAGATGGGCGCGCGGGTGACGGTCGGGCAGACTTACGATTTCCGCGCGCCCAAGCTCAAAGGGGCCGACGTCTTCCTCGACGAGCCGTCGGTCACCGGCACCGAGAACGCGCTGATGGCGGCGACGGCGGCGCAGGGCACGACGATCCTGCGCAACGTCGCCTCCGAACCGCATGTCCAGGACCTCGCCCGCTTCCTCGTCACGCTCGGCGCGAAGATCGAGGGCATCGGAACCAACACGATGACCGTCCATGGCGGCGCGGCGCTCGGCGGCGGCACCTATCGCATCGGACCGGACCATATCGAGGTCGGCTCGCTCATCGGGCTCGCCGCCGTCACCCGCTCCGAATTGCGCATCAAGCGCGCCGGGGTCGAGCACTTCCGCGCCATCCTGATGGGCTTCGAGCGGCTCGGCATCCAATGCCGGATCGAGGGCGAGGATCTCGTCGTGCCGGGCCAGCAGACGCGGCGCATCCGCCCCGATTTCGGCGGCCATGTGCCCAAGATCGAGGACCAGCCCTGGCCGGCCTTTCCGGCCGATCTCATGTCGATCGCCATCGTCGCGGCGACGCAGTGCTCGGGCATGATCCTCTTCTTCGAGAAGATGTTCGAAAGCCGCCTCTTCTTCGTCGACAAGCTGATCGCGATGGGGGCGCGCATCGTGCTGTGCGATCCGCACCGGGCGATCGTGTCGGGGCCGACGCGGCTGCGCGCCCAGCGCATGGAAAGCCCCGACATCCGGGCCGGCATGGCGATGCTGCTCGCCTCGCTCTGCGCCAAGGGCACCTCGGTCATCAACAACGCCCAGCAGATCGAGCGCGGCTACGAGCGCATCGACGAGCGGCTGAACGCTCTGGGCGCGCGCATCGTGCGCGAACCGGCGCGCGGCTAGGGCTGCGTCGCCATGACGCCCGCCGCAAGCGCGGCGCGAAGGAGCGCCATGTCGGAGGTGATCAGGTCCATGTCAGCGCTCAGCGCGAGCGCAAGATAGCTCGCGTCATAGACGGTCAGGCCGTGCTGTTGGGCGAGACGCCGCAAGGCGGCGGCCTCATGGATGCCGGGCGCGGGCCGGATGTCCAGGTCGAGGGCGGACAGATAATCCGCGAACTGAACGATGCGCGCCGCGTCGATCCGGCCGCGGCGGCGCGCCGTTTCGAGGCTGTTGAAGACCTCGAACGGAAAGATGGCCGGAACGCTGGCGTCCTCGGCCTCGAAGCGATCGATGAGCGGCGCGATGCGTATCGCGGGCTGTTCCTCCAGGATGACGCCCAGCATGGCCGATGCGTCGATCACGAAAGCCATCGCTATTTCCGGCCCTCGTCGATCAGATCCCTGATGGTCTCGCCCGGCTCGAGCGCCGCGCGCGGAAAATGGCGCAGGCCTTCCAGCGCCGCCTGCCGCCGCGCCTCGACCTCCGCGCTCCGCTCGCGTTCCCGCGCCATCCGCGCGACCGGCTTGCCGTGGCGCAGGATCAGCACCTCCTCGCCGCGTTCGACGATGTCGAGCAGCTCGGACAGTCTGGCCTTGGCTTCGGTCAGGGAGAACTGGCGCATAAGTTCAGACTAGTCAGACTAGTCAGATTTGGCAAGTCCGCCCCCGGAATCAAGAAGGCCCCGGATCGCTCCGGGGCCTTCTTTGGGGGATCGTGCCGCCGCTCCTCAGAACATCCGCTTGAACAGATGGACGAGGTAGTGGAGGGGGCTCTCGACGGACACGACAGATGAGTGATGCTCATCCCGCGCCGCGAGCACAAAGCCGTATGCACGGAACATGGTGGTCCTCACGGGTTGGGTTTCAAACTTGATCGCCAGCACTGTGCTCGCGATGGCGCTGATATAGGCCTGCCGTCCCAGGCTGACAAACGATCACTTCTCATTCGACAGTTGAGTATAGCTCATATATTAATGGGGCCTCCCCCAACCCGGACAGGCGGAAATCCCGCAAATGAGCCGAAAACTCCCGCCCCTCAACGCGCTGCGCGCCTTCGAAGCCGCCGCCCGGCTCAAGTCCGTGTCGCGCGCCGCCGACGAATTGTCGGTGACGCAGGGCGCGGTCTCCCATCAGGTCAAGGCGCTGGAGGCCTGGGCCGGGATCGACCTTCTGCGCCGCGACGGCCGCGGCATCGCCCTCACCGAGCCCGGCGAGCGCTATGCGGCGGCGCTCGCCCCGGCCCTCGACCAGATCGACCTGGCGACGCGGCGGCTGCTCGCCAGCGACCCGCGCAAGGGCTGGCTCACGGTCTCGACCATGCCGTCCTTCGCCGCCAAATGGCTGGTGCCGCGCCTCTCGGCCTTCCGCGCCCGCCACCCGGAGATCGACGTCTGGCTCTCCACCTGGTGGAACCTCACCGAGGGCCGCGATCTTTCCGCCTTCACCGATTCCGATGTCGATCTCGCCATCCTCTACGGCGACGGCAATTGGGAGGGCGTCTCGGCGACGCTGTTCATGGAGGAGGAGCTGTTTCCGGTCTGCGCGCCCTCCTATCTGGCGCAGCACCCCCTGAAGACCCCGGCCGACCTCGCCGGGGCGACGCTGCTGCACGACGAGATGCGCCAGGACTGGCGGCTCTGGCTGGCGGCGGCCGGGGTGCCGGGCCTCGATCCGGAACGCGGCCCCGGCTTCGACGATTCCGCGCTGCTCATCCAGGCGGCGATGGCCGGCATGGGCGTCGCGCTCGGCCGCTCGGCGCTGGTGAAGGCCGACATGGAGGCGGGGGTGCTGGTCGCGCCCTTCGCGCTGCGGCTGCAGGCCGATCTCGCCTATTATCTGGTCGGCCGTCCAGGCACCGAGAACCTGCCCAAGATAAAGGCCTTCCGCGACTGGCTGATGGACGTTGCGTCAGCCGAGGCGGGCGGCAAGATTACGCCCGCGGCCCCTTAACCCTGCCGGTCCGATCTGCTAGAGCCTGCGCCCTCAAACGATATTGCATCAGAACCCGGAGGATACGTCTCATGGAGATCAACGGTACAATTTCGGCGGTCGTCACGGGCGGCGCGTCGGGCCTCGGCGAAGCGACGGCGCGGGCGCTGGCGAAGGCCGGCGCGCGGGTCGCGATCTTCGACATGAACGCCGACAAGGGCGAGAAGGTCGCGCGCGAGATCGGCGGCGTCTATTGCAACGTCAACGTGACCTCCGAGGAAAGCGTCATCGAGGGCTTCAAGCGGGCCCGCGCCGCGGTCGGGCAGGAGCGCGTGCTGGTCAACTGCGCCGGCACCGGCAACGCCTTCAAGACCGCCTCGCGCAGCAAGGACGGCACGCTCAAGCACTTCCCGGTCGACCAGTTCGACCGCATCATCCAGATCAACCTGGTCGGCACGTTCCGCTGCATCGCCCATTCGGCCGAAGGCATGCTGACGCTCGACCCGCTGTCGACCGGCGAGCGCGGCGCGATCGTCAACACCGCCTCGGTCGCCGCCGAGGACGGTCAGATCGGCCAGGCCGCCTATTCGGCCTCCAAGGGCGGCGTCGTCGGCATGACGCTCCCCATCGCCCGCGACCTCGCGCAGGAAGGCATCCGCGTGAACACGATCCTGCCCGGCCTCTTCAACACGCCGCTGATGCAGGCGGGCGGCCCGGAATTCGTCCAGAAACTGGGCGCGCAGGTGCTCTTCCCCTCGCGCCTCGGCAACCCGGAGGAATATGCGGGCCTGGCGCTGGAGATGATCCGCAACGCCTATTTCAACGGCGAGGACGTGCGCCTCGACGGCGGCATCCGCATGACGCCGCGCTGACCGGCGCGTGGACGCAGCGCCCCGCAAACTGAGATCGATCGCGGCGGCTTCGGCCGCCGCTTTCGTATTGGTCTGCGCGCTCGCGTTCCTTTTCGCCGCTCCGGCGATCGAGGCGAAGCTTGAGGCCGGCGCGCGCGCGGCGCTCGACGCCGCCGGGATCGCGGGCATCACCGCGACGCTCGACGGCCGCACCGCGACGCTGGAGGGCGCGGTCGCCGACGAGGCCGCCAGGGCGGCGGCGATCGCCGCCGTCGCCGCGGTCCCCGGCATCGCCGCGGTGGTGGACCATGTGCAGGCGGGCGGCGCGGCCGAAGCCCCGGCGCAATATCTCTTCAGCGCCGTCTGGGACGGCCGCACGCTGACCCTCACCGGCCACATGCCCGGCCGCGACGCCAGGGCCGAGACCGTCACCCACGCCCGCGACGTGCTTCCCCGCGCCGAGATCGCCGATGCGATGGACATCGCCCCCGGCGCGCCGGACGAGAACTGGCAGGCGATCGTCGCGGCCGGGATCGCGGCGATGGAGGGCCTCTCCAGCGCGACCATGACGCTGGCCGGGCCGAAGATGACCTTCGTCGGCCGCTCGCCGGACGCCGACGGCCGCGCCGAGGCGGTGCGCATTCTGGAATCGCTGCCCTCGCCTTACGTCTCCTCCATCGACATCCGCATCGGCCCCGAACCCGCGCCGCCGCCGCCCTATCGCTTCGGCGCGGCCTATGACGGCGTCTCGGTGGCGCTGTCGGGCGTGCTGCCCTCGGCGGCGGTGAAGGCCGAGATCGCGGCGGCGCTCGCCAAGGCCTTGCCGGACGCGGCGCTCGACGACCGCACGGCGATCGACCCCGCCGCGCCGGACGGCGCCTTCGCCGACGCGGCCTTGCTGGCGCTCGCGCAATTGCCGCGCCTCGCGGCGGCGAGCCTCGCTCTCGACCGCCGCGCGCTGACCTTCACCGCCATCGCGCCGGACCCTTCCGCGCGCGACGCCGCCCGCGCCGCCTTCGCCGATCTCCCCGCCGCCTACGAGGCGAAGCTGACGCTCGGCGTCGCGGGCGAGGCGGCGGCCGAGCCGCAGACGCAGGGCGGCCCCGAAAGCCCCGCCCATGTCTGCCAGGCCGACGCCGACGCGGCGCTCGCCGAAAGCGGCCTCGCCTTCGCGCCCAAATCGGCCGAGCTGCCGGAGGCCGCCCGCCCGGCGATCGCCCGCCTCGCCGCCATCGCCAAAGCCTGCGCCGGGATGCGCTTCCAGATATCCGGCCACACCGACGCCTCGGGCCGCGAGGCCGACAATCTGAAACTGTCGGCGGCGCGGGCCGGCGCGGTCGTCGCCGCGCTTTCCGAGGCAGGCGTCGAACCCGCCCGGCTCAGCGCCGTCGGCTATGGCTCGTCGCGCCCGCTCGCCGCCGAGGACAGCGACGCGGGCAAGGCGCGCAACCGCAGAATTGAGGTAATCGTCAGGCCATGACCTATCTCTTCGGCGAAATCCTGCTCTGGCTCATCCTCGCGGCCCTCGTCGGCGCCGCCGCCGGCTGGGCGGTGCGCGCCGTCATCGGCACGCGCGAGGCGGCGCAGAAGAGCGAGACCGACTGGTCGGCCCGTTCGGCGACGGCGGAGGCGGGCTTCGAGGCCCGCACCCTCGCGGCCGAAGCGGCCAATGCACGGCTGCGCGCCGATCTCCACGCCGCCGAAACCCGCGCCGCCTCGCTCGAAGCGGAGGGCGGGGCGAAGGCGAAGGCCCTCGAAGCCTCGCTCGGCACGCGGCTGCGGGCCGCCGAGGCGCTGGCCGAGGAGCGCGGCCAGGCCGAAGCGCGTCTGCGCGCGGCGCTCGAAACCGCGACGGCGCAGGCCGCCCAGCGCGTCGCCGCCGCCGGGGCCGAGATCGCCCGCCTCGCCGCCGCGCTGGAGGCCGCCGAAACCCGCGCCGCCCCCGCGCCCGAACCTGCGCCCGCTCCCGTTCCCGCGCCCGACGACGCCCGCGTCGCGGCGCTGGAGGCCGAAATCGCGGCGCTGACCGCCCGCCTCACCGAACGCGAGGCCGCCGCTCCGCCCGCCCCCAGAACGGCGAAGAAAACGCGCCCCGCCCCGCCCCCCGGCGAGGACGACCTGCAGATCCTTTCCGGCCTCGGTCCGGCGATGGAGAAGGCGCTGAAGGGGCAGGGCGTCGTCACCCTCGCGGCGCTGGCGGCGATGAGCGCGGAGGAGGCGAAGGCGCTGGGCGCGACGCTGCGCAACGGCTTCGCCGAGCGCTTCGTGCGCGACGACTGGGCCGGTCAGGCCCGCGCCGCGCTCGCCGCCAGGGACGCCGCGCCTTGATTCCGCCGCCCCGCCCGGCGAGGGTGGGGGCCGGAGGATCGCCATGACCGTCACCCGCCGCACCCTGATGGTTGCCGCCGCCTGGGCCGCCGCGTTGCCCGCCGGGCTCTGGCGCGCCGCCGCGCAGGCCGTCGCCGGCGCGGTCACCGCGGTCGTCAATACGGTCACCTCGCGCAAGCCCTCGACGCCCGAAGGCTCGCCGCCCTCGCAGGTGACGGTCGGCCAGGCGGTCGAGCCCGGCACGGCGATCGAGACCGGGCGCAAGAGCGCCGTCGAAATCTCGCTGGCCGACGGCTCGGTCGCCATCATCGGCCAGCGCAGCGCCGCCAAGATCGGCGGCGACGACGCGATGCAGATGGGGCAGGGCAATTTCCGCTACCGCTCGGGCAAGGGCGAGGGCGTCAACCGCGCCCTCTCGACCCCGGCCCTCGCCATCGCCCTCAAGGGCACCGAACTCGTGGTCAGCGTCGACGAGACGCGCACGATCTGCGCCGTGCTTGACGGGGCGATCACCTGCACCTCGCGCAAGACCGGGGCCTCGGTCGAGGTGCCGTCCGGCCATTCGGTCGTCTGGGGCGCGGGCTCGTTCGGACAGGGCGCGACCCCCGGCGTCTATCGCACCGGCGACGTCGCGGTGGATGACGGCATCGAGGCGGCCCGCGCCGCCTGGACCGGCACGCCCGAGCCGACGCCCACACCCGAACCGACCCCCGCCCCGACGCCGCCCGGCGCGCCGACCCCCGGCCGCCCGCGTCCGCAGCCGGGACCGCAGCCCGGCCACCGCTAGGCGGACCGCCGCAGGACGGGCCGCCCACGGGCGCGGCGGGCCGATCTTCGGCGCGCGCATGGACTTTGCGGCGGCGCGCCGCTATCCACCCGCCCCATGACCGACCAGCGTCACATCCGCAATTTTTCCATCATCGCGCATATCGACCACGGGAAATCCACCCTGGCCGACCGGCTGATCCAGCTCACCGGCGGCCTCTCGGCGCGCGAGATGAAGGACCAGGTGCTCGACTCGATGGACATCGAGCGCGAGCGCGGCATCACCATCAAAGCCCAGACCGTGCGCCTCGACTACAAGGCGGCGGACGGCGAGGACTACGTCCTCAACCTGATGGACACGCCCGGCCATGTCGATTTCGCCTACGAGGTCTCGCGGTGCCTCGCGGCCTGCGAGGGCGCGCTGCTGGTGGTCGACGCCAGCCAGGGCGTCGAGGCGCAGACCCTCGCCAACGTCTATCAGGCGCTCGACAACAATCTCGAAATCGTCCCCGTCCTCAACAAGATCGATCTGCCCGCCGCCGAGCCCGAGCGCATCAAGCAGCAGATCGAGGACGTGATCGGGCTCGACGCCTCCGACGCGGTGGAGATTTCGGCCAAGACCGGCCTCGGCATCGACAAGGTGCTGGAGGCGATCATCACCCGCCTGCCGCCGCCGCACGGCGATCCGGCCGCGCCCTTCAAGGCGCTCCTGATCGATAGCTGGTACGACGCCTATCTGGGCGTCGTGGTGCTGTTCCGCGTCGTCGACGGGGCGATCCGCAAGGGCCAGAAGATCCGCCTCGTCTCAACCAACGCCACCTATCAGGTCGACCGGCTCGGCGTCTTCCGTCCCAAGATGCAGATGTTCGACACGCTCGGTCCCGGCGAGGTCGGTTTCTTCACCGCCGCCATCAAGCAGGTCGCCGACACCCGCATCGGCGACACGATCGTCGACGAGAAGAACCTGAACGCCACGCAGCTGCCCGGCTTCAAGGACGCGCAGTCGGTCGTCTTCTGCGGCCTCTTCCCGGTCGACGCCGCCGATTTCGAGGATCTGCGCGAGGCGATCGGCAAGCTGCGCCTCAACGACGCCAGCTTCACCTACGAGATGGAATCCTCCGCCGCGCTCGGCTTCGGCTTCCGCTGCGGCTTCCTCGGCCTGCTGCATCTCGACATCATCCGCGAGCGGCTGGAGCGCGAGTTCAATCTCGACCTCATCACCACCGCGCCCTCGGTCATCTACAAGATCCATCTGCGCGACGGCACGCTGATGGAGCTGCACAACCCGGCCGACATGCCGGACGTGATGAAGATCGACCGGATCGAGGAGCCGTGGATCAAGGCGACGATCCTGGTGCCGGACGAATATCTGGGCAGCGTGCTGAAGCTCTGCGAGGACCGGCGCGGGCGGCAGATCGACCTCACCTATGCGGGCAACCGCGCGATGCTGGTCTATGCGCTGCCCCTCAACGAAGTCGTCTTCGACTTCTACGACCGCCTGAAAAGCGTCAGCCGCGGCTATGCCAGCTTCGACTATGCGATCACGGGGTATGAGGAAGGCGACCTGGTGAAGATGTCGATCCTCGTCAACGCCGAGCCGGTCGATGCGCTCTCGATGATCGTTCACCGGGCGCGCGCCGAAATGCGCGGCCGCATGATGTGCGAGAAGCTGAAGGATCTGATCCCCCAGCACCTCTTCCAGATCCCCATCCAGGCGGCGATCGGCGGCAAGATCATCGCGCGCGAAACCATCCGCGCGCTCCGCAAGGACGTGACCGCCAAGTGCTACGGCGGCGACATCTCGCGCAAGCGCAAGCTCCTCGACAAGCAGAAAGAGGGCAAGAAGAAGATGCGCCAGTTCGGCAAGGTCGACATCCCGCAAGAAGCCTTCATCGCCGCCCTGAAGATGGACGAGAACTAGCTGCGCCTGACGTCAGCGCCGGATCGCCGCCTCTCCCCCGACATCCCTCATGGCCGCCCTTGAGGCGGCCATCCAGCGCCCCGGCGGCCTCGCGCCGGGCCTCAGCCGATGTAGAGATCGCCGGGGTGGATGTCGTAGTCGCTGTCGAGCTTCGCCCAGATGCGCGCCTGCGCCTCCTTGCTCTGGTCGTCCGGCGACTTCCAGACGCCCCACCACTCCTCGACGATCTGCCGCCGCCAGGCGCACCAATAGACGCCGAACGGGGTGTCGTAGCCCTTGGGGTCGAAGCCGCCGAAGGTCGCCGAATCGAGCGCGATGGAGGCCCGCTGGCTGCACACGCTCGGCCCGTAGCGTTCGAACCACTCGTCCGATTCCGATTTCAGATACTGGCCGAGCTTGGCGCCGTCGACATGGCCGTTCAGCTTGAAATAGATCAGCGGCCGCTTCCGGTTGCCGGCGAGGTTCGCGTAGTCGGTGGCGTTGGTGACCAGCCAGCCGTTGAAGCTGCCCATCTGCTCGAAGCTGTAGACCGTGCCGCCGACCCACAGCGCGGTGTGGCCGGGCCCGTAGCCCGAGGCGTTGGTGACGCAGGTGATGATCCCGACCGAGGTCGCCATGGCCGCAATCCCTCCAGTTCGCCGGGCGGCGGAGAGGCCCATACTAGCATCGCCGCCTCCCCGGCGGCTGAGGCGTTACGCCGCGCGGCCCTAAAGCCTCGCCTTGATCCAGGCGTCCATCACGTCGATGGCGCGGTCGCGGATGGCGCGGGAATCCTCGAAATAGTGCTGCCCGGGAATCAGCTCCAGCGTCTTGTCGGCCGACCCGATGAAGGAATGGATCAGCCGCGCGTCGCTCGGGAAGACGCCGGTATCGGCCATGCCCTGCACGACCAGCGCCGGCAGGTCGAACTTGGCGAGATGCGGTTTGCCCTGGCACTTCGAGGTTTCCAGGCTCCACATCGACAGCCAGGTCTTCAGCGTATTGGCGCGGCCGATCGAGGGCGTCTTGTTGGCGACCGCCGGATGGCCGCGATAGCAGAGCGGCGTCACCCGCTCCGACGGATCGATCGCCCCGTCCATGCAGCGCAGATCGCCCCAGACGCGGAACAGCGGGAAGATGCGGTCCGGCACCCCGGCATCGTTCAGCCGCTTCAGCTCCGCCTTCGCCCAGTCGGTGATGCGCTGGTTGCGAGCCCGCTGCGCGGCGCGATAGCGGGCGATGAAATCGGCCGAATAGGGCGGGCCGTTCTCGGGATTGAAGGGGTTCAGCGCCTCGTCGGTCGCCACCGGATCGCTCTCGTCCACGACCGAAGCGTCCAGCCAGTCGGTCAGCACCTCGGGCCGGCCCTGGTGGGCGTTCAGCGAGATATAGAGATCGCCGCGCGGCAGCGTCTCCAGCGCGGCGCGGCCTTCGCCCTTCAGCGTATCGTGCAGCGTCGGGGCGATCGCCTCCGCCTGATAGGCCCCCATCAGCGAGCCGCCGCCCGAATTGCCCAGCACGACGACGGTCTCGACCCCCGCGCTCTCACGCAGCCATTTCATGCCGACGCCGATATCGATCAGCGCGTGCTCCAGCAGGAACTGGTCCTCCGCGCCGCGATAGCGCGTGTTCCAGCCGAGAAAGCCGTAACCGCGCGCCGCGAAATGGGGCGCCGCATAGTGCTCGGCGAAGTCTACGTTGTAGTGCGTGGCGATCACCGCGACCTTCGCCCGCGCGCCCTTCGGCGTCCAGTAGAGGCCCTGACACGGGTGCCCGCCCGCGCCCACCCGCGCCGCCGTCGCCGAAGGCAGGCCGACGAAGCGCCGCTCCACCTTGGCCAGAAGATCGCTCTCGTCCATCGCCGTTTCCCCTGTTCTTGTGCGCCGCGTTCCGCCTCAGCGCTTCAGCGCGGCGGCGATTTCGGCCGTCCGCCGGACCAGCGCCCCCAGCAATTGGCGCGGCAATTCGTCCTTCAGCGCCGCGCCCTCGAAGGCGAGATGCGCCGCCGGCACCGCCACCTGCTCGGGCACCACCAGGGTCTGGATGGTGGACAGGATCTGGCGCAGATGGGCAAGGCCTCTCAGCCCGCCGAACGGGCTCGGCGAGGCCGACATCAGCCCCGCCACCTTGCCCCGAAAGGCGGCGAGCGCGATGATCGGCTCGCCGTCCGTCGGGCGCGAGATCCAGTCGATCGCGTTCTTCAGAAGGGCGGAGACGGAGCCGTTATGTTCGGGCGTGGCGATCAGGAAACCGTCATGGGCGACGAACGCCGCCTTCAGCGCCCGCGCGGCGGCGGGAAAGGCCTCGCGTTCCCGCGCCTCGCTGTAGAGCGGCAGCTCGAAATCGGCGAGGCTGATCGCCGTCACGGCGATGCCGGCTTCGCGGGCCTGGGCGGCGGCGATGTCGAGCAGGCGCTGGTTGTAGCCGCCGGGGCGCGTGCTGCCCGACAGCGCCAGCAATCCGACCGCCCTCATGCCCCGATCCCCGTCTCGCCCGATTTCGTTAGGGTTCTATACAATCGGCTTGCATTCAAGGCCATTTTGCAGGACCGTCAACTAGATTAACATAATGAGGCCGCCCGGGCCGCAGAGGAGGAGACCATGACGAAGCCCGTCAACCGTGTGTTCGAAATGCGGGGGATCAACCACCTCGCTTTGGTCTGCAAGGACATGGCGCGCACCGTCGCGTTCTATTCCGGCGTGCTCGGCATGCCGCTGGTCAAGACGATCGACCTGCCCGGCGGGGCCGGCCAGCACTTCTTCTTCGACGTCGGCAACGGCGACTGCATCGCCTTCTTCTGGTTCCCCGGCGGGCCGGAAGCCGCGCCCGGCATCGCCGCACCGGCCGACCTGCCGGGCCGCGGCAATTTCGCCACCGCCCATGGCTCGATGAACCACATCGCGATCAACGTCGCCGCCGACAAGTTCGACGAATACTACGAGAAGCTGAAGGCGCGCGGCGTCGACGTCACGATGGTGATGAACCACGACAACTCGCCGACCCAGGTCAGCCCGACGGTCACCGACGACGTCTTTGTGCGCTCGGTCTATTTCTTCGACCCTGACGGGATCTGCCTGGAATTCGCCGCCTGGACCCGCCCGCTCGACGAAAGCGACGTCAATGTCGCGCCGGCGAACGCGGAAGGGAAGAAAGTCCCCGTTCCGGCTTGATCCCTCGGCGCTAGACGCTGCTGTCGCTGGCGAGCTTAGTCTCGGGGATGTCCTCGGCGAGGTTCGCGCCGACCTTGGCGAGCAGCTTGCGCAGCTTCTCCACGTCGCGGGCGCTGATGCCCCTGGTGGCGATGGCGTTCACCTCGGCGACCGCGGGCATCAGCTTCTTCTCCAGCCGCCTGGCGAGCGGCGTCAGGAAGACGTGGATGCGGCGGCGATCCTCGGTGCTCTGCTCGCGGCGCACGAAACCGCTCTTCTCCAGGCTCTTGAGCGCGATCACGGTCGTCGGCTCGCGCATGCCGACCCGGCGGCTCAGCTCGCGCTGGGTGATGCCGTCCTCCTGCCACAGCACGCGCAGGAACCGCCACTGCCCGCTCGACACCCCGTGCGGCAAGGTGCGCAGCTCCAGCGCCCGCGAAAACGAACGGAACGCGATGCGCGTCAGATAGCCGAGGCTGTTGGAGGAATTGGAATAGAAACGCGCGTCGTCGCGCTCGCCGGTCATGGATGCCAACCCGAATCGCCGTGCGCACCGGCACGGACCTTTCGCGACGATGGCGAGCCGCCGCTGCAAGGTCAACCGGCCGGTTGACACGAGGTCCGTCGCGCCTAGACTCCATCGCCTAGAACACTAAGTATTCGGGCCGATCTTCTCATGGACAGACTGCCAGGGCTGCCGCTGCTGCCGACCGCCATCGTCGGCAGCTATCCCCAGCCCGACTGGCTGATCGACCGGGAGAAGCTCAAAGGCCGCCTGCCGCCCCGGGTCAGGGCCCGCGAATTGTGGCGCATCCCCCAGCCCTGGCTCGCCGACGCGCAGGAAGCCGCGACGCTGGTGGCGATCTCCGACCAGAAGCTCGCCGGCATCGACATTACGGGCGACGGCGAAATGCGGCGCGAATCCTATTCCAATGCGCTGGCGACCGCGCTCGCCGGCATCGACATCGACACGCCCGGCACCGCCATCGACCGGACCGGCAAGCCCAACCCCGTGCCGCGCGTCGCCGGACGGATCAGCCGCCTCTCCTCGATCGAGGGCGGCAATGCCGGCTTCCTCAAGCGCCGCGCCTGCGGCTGCGTGAAGATCACGCTGCCCGGTCCCTTCACGATGACCCAGCAGGCCCAGAACGATTTCTATCCGGACGACGAGGCGCTGGCCCTCGACTACGCGACGGCCGTCAACGCCGAGCTGAAGGACCTCTTCGCCGCCGGCGTCGATATCGTGCAGCTGGACGAACCCTATCTTCAGGCGCGGGCCGACAAGGCGCGCGCCTATGCGCTCAAGGCCATCGACCGGGCGGTCGATGGGGTGGGCGGCCTGACGGCGCTTCACATCTGCTTCGGCTACGCTCATGTGCATCAGGGCGCGGCGAAGCCTTCGGGCTACGATTTCCTCGGCGAACTCAACGAATCGAAGATCGACATCGTCTCGCTGGAAGCGGCCCAGCCCGGCCTCGATCCGCGCGTGCTGCGCGAGCTGCCCGACAAGCGCATCATGTACGGCGTCATCGACCTCAACGATCCGGCGGTCGAAACGGCCGAGACGGTCGCGGCGCGCATCCGGGCGGCGCTGGAGCACACGACGCCCGAACAGCTCATCGTCGCGCCCGATTGCGGCATGAAATACCTCTCGCGCGAAACCGCCTTCGGCAAGCTGAAGGCGATGGCCGACGGGGCCGCGCTCGTGCGGCGCGAACTGGGCGCGGACTGAAAGGCCCTACCGCGCCAGCCAGCCGCCCAGAATGCGCGCCGTCTCGTCCGGCCGCTCCAGCGTCACCAGGTGCCCGCAATCGGCGATCTCCTCCAGGCGCGCGCCGGGAATGGCCGCCAGCATCTCTTGCTGGTGCGCCGCCGAGGCGATGGCGTCCTCGCGGCCCCTGATAAGAAGGGTGGGGCAGCGGATCGCCGCCAGCGAGGGGCGGCTGTCGATGCGGCCCATGATCGCCCGCTGCTGGCGCAGGAAGGTCTCAGCCCCGGTCTCCATCGCCATCGACCGGATGAGCGAGACGAGGCGCGGATCGCCGCGGCGGCCGGGATGCAACAGGATGGGCACGCGCTCATCCACGACGCCCTGAAAATTGCCGTCCTCCACCAGACGGATATAGCCCTGCCGCCGCTCGGTCTGCGCCGGCCCGTCATTCGGCGCGAGCGTCGACAGCAGCGCGAGGCTGCGCACCCGTTCCGGCGCACGGCGCATCACCTCGAAGGCGGTGAATCCGCCCATCGCATGGGCGACGAGATCGAAGCGCTCCGGCGCTCCGGCGAGCAGCCGCTCCGCCATCCCGGCGATCGTCTCGTCCTGCGTGTGATCGGCCTCGATGAAGGCGAAGCGCGCACCCAGCGCCTCGACCAGCGGGTCCCAGAAGGCGGCGGTCAGCAACTGACCCGAAGCGAGGACGACAGGCGGCTTCGCGTCCATGGTCAGGCCACCCGGTGGAGCAGCGGCGCGCCCGCCGCAAGGCGGCGGCAATTCTCCACCGCCACCGCCATCGAGCGCGCCAGCGTCTCCGGCGTCAGCCAGGCGAGATGCGGCATCACGACGACGTTGGCCAGCGCCAGCAATTCGTTCGCCGGATCGACCGGCTCGCGCGCGAAAACGTCGAGCCCCGCACCCGACAGATGCCCGGCGCGCAGCGCGGCGGCGAGCGCCGTCTCGTCGATCAGCTCGCCCCGGGCCGTATTGACGACCATCGCCCCCGGCTTCATGCGGGCGATCGCCGCCGCGTTCAGGATGCCGCGCGTCTCGTCCGTCAGCGGCGCGTGCAGCGAGAGGATGTCGGCCTCGGCGAGCAGCGCCTCGAAGCTGCGCAAGCCGTCCTCGCGGCCGGGCTTCGCCGCGCGCGCGGCATAGATCACCCGCGCCCCCAGCGCCTCCAGCGCCGGAGCGAGGCGCGAGGCCGAGGCGCCGAAGCCGAAAAAGCCGACCGTGCGGCCGCCGATCTCGCCGACCCGGTCGAGCACCGCCGGGTCGGGCCGCCAGCCCTCGCCCGCCCGCGTCTGCGGATCGAACACCGCGACCCGGCGCAGCACCGCCAGCATCAGCGTCAGCGCCATCTCGGCGACCGCTTGGCTGTTGGTGCCCGGCATGTTGCAGACCGCGATGCCGCGCGCCCGCGCCGCCTCCAGGTCGATCGTGTTCACCCCGACGCCGATCTTCTGGATGAGGCCGAGCCGCGGCGCGGCGTCCATCATCGCCGCCGTGACGGGCTTCAGCACATGCAGCAGCACCTCGGCCCCGGCGATCTCGCGCGCGAAGCCCGCGTCGTCGGTCTCGTCCACGATGGCGAGTTCGACGCCCTCGATGGCGGCGAGCGCGGCGCGAAAGCCGGGGCTGGCGCGATAGTGCAGAACGGCTTTCACGGCGCGTGGCTCCGGATATGGGCGGCGACGGCGGCGGGGAAGGCGTCCGCGCCGGCGAAGCGCGCCTTGTCGCCCAACGCCTCCTCGATGCGCAGCAATTCGTTCCACTTCGCCATGCGCTCCGAGCGCGCGAACGATCCGACCTTCAACTGCCCCGCATCCCAGCCGGTCGCCAGATGCGCGATGGTCACGTCCTCGCTCTCGCCCGAGCGCGCCGAAACGATGGTCGCCCAGCCTCGTGCCCGCGCCGCTTCCAGCGCCGCTTTGGCCTCGCTCACGGTTCCGGCCTGATTGACCTTGATGAGCGCCGCGTTGCAGGCCCCCGCTTCGGCCGCCTTCGCCACGCGCCGTGCGTCGGTCACCAGTATGTCGTCGCCGATCATCTGCACGCGGCCGCCCAGCCGCCGCGTCGCCTCGGCCATGCCGGCGAGGTCGTCCTGCGACACCGGGTCCTCGATCGAGGCGATGGCGTAGCGCGCCGCCCAGCCCGCCACGCGCGCCACCATCGCGCCGGACTCGAGCGCCGCGCCGTCGAGCGGCAGCCGGTAGGCCTCGCCGTCGAACAATTCGTTGGCCGCGACATCCAGCGAGATCCAGACGTCGCGGCCCGGGCGATAGCCCGCCCGCTCGATCGCCTCGGTCAGCGCCACCAGCGCCGCTTCGTTCGAGCCGAAGGCCGGCCACCAGCCGCCCTCGTCGGCGGTCCCGGCCAGCGTGCCCCGCGCCGCCATCAGCTCCCCGGCCGCACGATAGATGTCGGCGGTGATCTCCAGCGCCCGGCGCACCGATCCGGCATGCGGGGCCATCACCATGAAGTCCTGAATGTCGGTGCGCCGCCCGGCATGGGCGCCGCCGCCGAAGATCTGGATCTCGGGCAGCGGCAGGCGCACGTCGCGTCCGCCGGAAAGGTAACGCCACAGCGGCTCGCCCGCCGCCGAGGCGGCGGCGTGCAGCACCGCCATCGAAACGGCGACCGTCGCGTTGGCCCCCAGCCGCGCCTTGTTGGGCGTGCCGTCGGCGGCGACGATGGCCGCATCGATTGCGGCCTGATCGGCGGCGTCGAGACCCTCCAGCGCCCGCGCCAGCGCGCCGTTGACGCCCTCGACCGCGCCGTCGACGCCCATGCCGCCGAAGCGCGCCCCGCCGTCGCGCCGGTCGACCGCCTCGTGCGCGCCGCGCGACGCGCCGGCCGGGGCGATGGCGCGGCCGCTCGCGCCGCCCGCCAGCGCCGCTTCCGCCTCGACCGTCGGGCGGCCGCGCGAATCCCAGACCTGCCGGGCTTTCAGGGAAACGATGCGCGTCTTCATCTCGTGTCCAGTTCGTCGGCGAAGGTCCAGGCGATTTCGGCGACGCCGACCGCCTCGGCGGCGACCAGCGTCCGGGCGACGCGGCGCACGAAGGCGCGGTCGCGCTGGTCCGTCAGGTACTCGACCGGCGACTTGCCGTCGATCCGGGCGAGCAGCAGCGCCGCCAGCAGCGCCCCGGCGCGCGCGTCCAGCGCCGCGCGCGGCTCCCAGCGGGCGGCGGCGAGATAGGTCTCCGCCAGCGCCTCGAAGGCGGCGAGATAGGCGGCGCGCAGCTCCGGCCGCCAGACGGCCTTCAGCACCAGATGGGCGAGGCAGAAGGCGAGATCGAACGCCGGGTCGCCGAACCAGGCGCACTCGGCGTCCAGAAACACCGGCCCCTCCGGCCCTACGAGGATGTTCTTCGGGCTGACATCGCCGTGGACGAGCGCGATGGCGGTCTCCAGCGTCTCCCCGGCGAGCGCCGTCAGCCTCTCGGCGAGATCGGTATGGCGCGTCGCGGTGTGCAGCAGGTAGGGCTCGATGCGCAGCGCCTTGAACATCGCCCCATGGCCGAAGTCGCGGGCGACGGCGGCGGCATAGGCGGTCTTGCCGTGGACGAAGGCGAGATCGCGCCCGACGGCGGCGGCGAAGGCCGGATCGATCCGCCCCGCCATCAGCTCGGCCTTCCAGTTGGGATAGGCCTCCGGCGGCAGGTAGCTCATGACGAAGAGATGATCGCCCGGCGATTCGGCCAGCACGCGCGGCGCCAGCGGCCGCCCCAGCCGTTCGGAGAGGCGCAGCCATTCGACCTCGGCATGCGAGCGCTCCACCGGTGCGCGCCAGTCCGCCGCGACGCGCAGCTTCTCAAGCGCCTGCTTGACGCAGACGGTCCCCGAAGCCGTCTCGACCCGGTAGATGTCGCACGACACGCCGCCGCTCAGGCGCTCGATCCGCACGCCCGGCTTCGGCGCGAAGCCCAGCCGCACGAGCGCGCTCAGCAGCTGAGCGGACGGCCGCGCCTCGTCCATGCGCCCGGCCCCGCTCACGGCCCGTCACCGGCGGCCGGACCGGCGCGCCTCGATCGTTCCTCGCGGCGTTGCGGCATTGCGGCGACTCGGTTCCCGTATTATTTCGTGATCTAACTATTTCGCGCGCCGGCGCGTCAACGACCGGCGCCATCGCGACACAGGGAGAATGCGCGCATGAGCGACGAGCCGGAAGCCATACGCGCGCTTGCCGTCCGATTCTTCGACGCCATCCAGCACGGCGACGCCGCGGCGATCGAGGCGATCTACGATCCCGCCGTCGAGATCTGGCACAATACCGACCGGGCGACGGTGACCCGCGAGGACAATCTGAAGACGCTGCGCGGCTTCATCGCCCGCGCGCCCGAACGGCGCTACACCGACCGCCGGCTCGTCGTCTTTCCCGGCGGTTTCGTGCAGCAGCATCTGCTGATCGCCCGCCAGGCGAACGGCAAGGTGCTGGAATTACCGGCCTGCATCGTCTGCGCGGTTTCCGGGGGGCGGATCACCCGGCTGGACGAGTATTTCGACTCCGCCGCGCTCGCCGGCTGGCTCTCCTAGCGCCCCGCCTCCCGGCCCGGCGGCCGCCGGCGGCGGGAAACGCCGTCCCGGCCATTGACCGGCGCGGCCGCGTTCCTACCCTGCGGTCTTTCGTTCCCCACCGTCACAGGCGCCATGAACGCGACCGATTATCTCATCGTCCCGCTGCTGCAGGCCTTCTGCTGGTTCGACGACGGGCTCCAGGCCCATCTTCAGGCGAAGGGTTGGGCCCAGGTCACCCGCCCCCAGTCGATGGTGATGGTCAACGTCGTCACCGGCGTCGACCGCCCCTCCGACATCGCTCGCAATCTGGGGATCAGCCGCCAGGCGATCCACGCCACCATCGCCCAGATGGTCGAGATGGGCATGTTCGAACTGAAGGACGATCCCGCCGACGGCCGCTCGAAGATCATCGCCATCACGCCCAAGGGCCTGGCGATGCGGGCCGACGCCAACGAGGCGGTGCAGCGGCTGACCGCCGAACTCGCGCGCCGCATCGGCAAGACGCATGTCGCCGGACTGATGACGGCGCTGGCCTGCGACTGGGGCGCGCCGCCCCCGCCGCCGCCCGTCCAGCCGAAGCCCGCGCGCCGCCGCCGCAAGGCCTGACCCGCGCCGGGTGTTGCGCGGCGGATGCGTCCGGCATAAAACCTTATCAATCGAAGCATTTTATCGTCATCTAGATTGACAATCGCCCTCGCTTGGTCATGCTCCCCTTGAGGCCGCCTCAGACGGCCACAAGGAAACGCAACGGGGAGGAGCCGGACCATGCGCCACAGCGCACCCGCCAGAATGTTCATGTCAGCCGCGAGCGTCCTGGCGATCCTCGCCGCCGCGCCGGCCTTCGCGCAGCAGCCCGCTGCCGAACCCGCCGTCGCGCCCGCGCCGGCCGCCGACGATGCCGGCGAAGAGGTCGTCGTCACCGCCCAGAAGCGCGAGCAGCGCCTTCAGGACGTGCCGGTTTCGGTGACCGCCTTCACCTCGAAGATCCTCGACGAGCAGGCGACGCAGAGCCTCACCAATCTCAGCGCCAAGGCCCCGAACGTCGTTCTGGCGCCGGTCGGCTATTCGCCGTTCGCGGCGGCCTTCTACATCCGCGGTCTCGGCTTCTCGGACGTCGAATCGAGCTTCGAGCCCTCGGTCGGCACCGAAATCAACGGCGTCTATCTGACGCGCAATTCCGGCGCGCTGATGGATTTCTACGACATCGCCTCGGTCGAAGTGCTGCGCGGCCCGCAGGGCACGCTCTACGGCCGCAACACGATCGGCGGCCTCGTCAGCCTCCGCACCAAGCGCCCGGACGGCACATTCAGCGGCGGCGTCCAGGGAACGCTCGGCGATCACGGACGGCGCGAGGTCCGCGCCGCCATGAACTTCCCGATCTCCGACACCTTCGCGGGCCGCATCTCGCTGCTCTACAAGAACTATGACGGCTACAACTACAACGCCACGCTCGGCCGCGACGAAGGCTTTCAGGAAACCTTCGCCGGCCGCCTGACGCTGCGCTACGCGCCGACCGAGGATTTCGAGGCGACCCTCATCCTCGACGCCGACAACGAGAAAGGCTCGGGCGCCTCGATGCGCAATGCCGGCCGCCCCGGCAACGTCTTCACCAATCTCTCGCCGCTGGGCGGCGACCCCTACGTCACCTACGGCAACGAGCCGATCTTCTCGGACGTCGACACCTGGGGCGCGACGCTGGAAATGAACTACGATATCGGCGCGGGCACGATCACCTCGGTCACTGGCTATCGCGAGTTCAACGACAATCTGTCGTCCGACTACGACGCCTCCGCGCTCACCGGCTATCACGGCGAGCGCACGCAGACCCATTGGCAGTTCAGCGAGGAATTGCGCATCGCCTCGAACGGCGAAGGCCCGTGGAACTATGTCGTCGGCGTCTATTACCTCTCCCAAGCCTACGACATCTCGAACCGCCAGTGGGGCTTCATCGTCAACGGCACGCAGTTCGCGAACCAGGACAACACGGCCTACGCCGTGTTCGGCCAGATCGACTACAATGCGACGCCCGAACTCGTACTGACCGCCGGCGGCCGCTACTCCTACGAGGAAAAGACCTTCACCAACGACCCGCTCGGGCCGGTGACCGCCTCGACCTTCAAGAGCGACTGGAGCGACTTCTCGCCCAAGCTCGGCATCTCCTACAAGTTCACCGACGACATCATGGCCTATGCCCAGTGGCAGCAGGGCTTCCGCTCGGGCGGCTATAACGGCCGCGCCAATACGGTGTCGGCGGTCGGTCCGTTCGACGCCGAAAACGTCGACGCCTACGAAATCGGCCTCAAGACCAGCTTCCTCGACCGCCGCCTGCGCCTCAATTTCGCGGCCTTCCGCAACGAATATTCCGACATGCAGACCGGCACGCAGGGGCCGATCCTCGATGGCGGCGGCAACATCATCGGCTTCCAGTCGATCGTCACCAACGCCGCCGCCGCGACCATCGACGGCTTCGAGGTGGAGGCCAACTGGGCGGTCGGTTCGGGTTTCACCATCAACGCCAATATCGGCTGGCTCGACGCCCGCTATTCGGACTTCATCGCCGACCTCACGAGCGACGGCGTCGATAATCCGACCGACAATACCGACCTGCCGCTGGTCTTCGCGCCGCGCTGGTCCGGCTCGCTCGGCATCACCTATGCGACCGATCTCGATTTCGGCCGCCTGACGGTCAACGCCAACGCCGTCTACATGGACGACGTCTACACCAGCGGCGGCACGATCAACCGCATCTCGGACGTTCAGGTCCGGCGCGAGAACACGCTTCTCGACGCCGCGATCTCGCTGGAATCGCCGGACGGCGTCTGGCGGGTCTCGCTGTGGGGCAAGAACCTCGCCGACCAGCTCGTCATCAACAACACGTTCGGCCTCGGCGCCCTCGGCAATCTGCGCGTCTATGCGCCGCCGATGACCTGGGGCATCGATGTGGGCGTGAACTTCTAGCGCTCGCCTCCCCCGCGAACGCCAACGCCGGGGCGAAAGCCCCGGCGTTCTTTTTTGGCCTCGGGCGAACCGGCGCTCAGCCCGCGCGGTAATCCTCGTTCAGCGCCGCGATCGCCCCCGCGCCGGGGCAGAGCGCGCGTTCGTCCAACCGGTTCAGCGGCGCCTTCACGGTGTTCAGCCCGGCATGGAGGTCGCGCGGCTCGGGATCGAGATAGAGCAGCCCGGTCACCAGTTCGCCCGCCGCGTGGCGCTGCTGGAGATAGTCCATCGCCCGCACCCGGTCGCGCGGATCGTAATCGTCGCGGATCTTGTGCAGGCGGATGATCGAACCGTCGTGCTGCACGACGTCCTCGACCGTGCCCGGCGCCTGGTCCAGCTTGATCGCCTCGCGGCCCTCCAGGAAGTCCAGCCGGTTGACCGCCTCGTTATGGGCACGCACGAAATCGAAGCTCTTGGTCGATCCGGCGTGATTGTTGAAGGCGATGCAGGGGCTGATCACGTCGATCACCGCCGCGCCCTTGTGGGCGATACCGGCCTTCAGCAACGGCACGAGCTGCGTCTTGTCGCCGGAGAAGCTGCGGGCGACGAAGGTCGCCCCGGCGATCAGCGCGAGGCTCACCAGATCGATGGGCGAATCGGCGTTGATGCCGCCGGCCTTCGACTTCGAGCCGGTATCGGCGGTCGCCGAGAACTGGCCTTTGGTGAGGCCATAGACGCCGTTGTTCTCGCACACATACATCATGTTCACGCCGCGGCGGATGGCGTGGACGAACTGCCCGATGCCGATCGAGGCGCTGTCGCCGTCGCCGGAAACGCCGAGATAGATCAGCTCGCGATTGGCGAGATTGGCGCCGGTCAGCACCGAAGGCATACGCCCGTGGACGCTGTTGAAGCCGTGGCTCTGGCCGAGCAGATAGTCCGGCGTCTTCGACGAACAGCCGATGCCCGACAGCTTGGCGACCCGGTGCGGTTCGATGTCCAGCTCGAAGCAGGCCTGAATCAGCGCGGCCGAGATCGAATCGTGCCCGCACCCGGCGCACAGCGTCGAGATCGCGCCCTCATAGTCGCGGTGGGTGAAGCCCAGCGCATTCTCCGCCAGCCCCTTGTGACGGAATTTCGGCTTGGCGAGATAGCTCATTCCGCGGCCCCTTCCAGTCTCGGCTCAAGCTGCGCCAGCCGGGCGGCGATCTCGGCGATGATGAAGCGCGCGGTGATCGGCGCGCCGTCGTAATGGGGGATCGAAACGATCCGCACCGGATCGACCGCGCCCTCGTTGATCAGCAGCGTGCGCATCTGCCCGTCGCGGTTCTGCTCCACGATGAAGACCTGCTCGTGCGCATTGACGAACTCGATCGCCTCGTCATGGAACGGAA
This sequence comes from Alphaproteobacteria bacterium, assembly GCA_046348585.1. Classification (GTDB taxonomy): domain Bacteria; phylum Pseudomonadota; class Alphaproteobacteria; order Micropepsales; family Micropepsaceae; genus JADZAI01. The sequence continues at coordinate 407,749 of JAXMDZ010000001.1, read as the reverse complement.
AGGCCCGCAGCCGCATCGAATCGACATGCAGCCCGCGCTTCTCCAGCGCGTGCAGCGCCTCGGCCATGGCCGGGGCGGTCGAGCCGTAATGGATGACGCCGAAGCGGGCCGGGCGCGTCGCGTTGCGGATGACCGGCCGGGGGACGAGGCCCTTGGCGGTCTCGAACTTGCGCAGCAGACGCTGCATGTTGTCGACATAGACCGCGCCGTCCTCGGAATATTTGGCGTAGCGGTCGCGCGAGGTGCCGCGGGTGAAATAGGCGCCGCGCGTCGGATGGGTGCCGGGCAGGGTGCGATAGGGGATCGCGTCGCCGTCGACGTCGAGATAGCGGCCGAAATCCATGCCGCTCTCCAGCATGTCGGCCGTCATGATCTTGCCGCGATCGTAGCGCCGCGCCTCGTCCCAGGCGAGCGGCTCGCACAGCCACTGGTTCATGCCGATGTCGAGATCGGACATCACGAACACCGGCGTCTGCAGGCGTTCGGCGAGATCGAGCGCGGCGGCCGCAAACTCGAAGACCTCGCGCGGGTCCTCGGGCAGCAGCAGCACATGCTTGGTGTCGCCGTGGCTCGCATAGGCGCACAGCAGAATGTCGGATTGCTGGGTGCGCGTCGGCATGCCGGTCGAGGGGCCGCCGCGCTGGATGTCGAAGACGACCGCCGGAATCTCGGCGAAATAGGCGAGGCCGAAGAATTCCTGCATCAGGCTGATGCCGGGGCCGGAGGTCGCGGTGAAGGCCCGCGCGCCGTTCCAGCCCGCGCCGATGACGACGCCGATGGCCGCCAGCTCGTCCTCGGCCTGGACGATGGCGAAGCGGTTTTCGCCGGTCTCGGGATCGACGCGCCATGTGCGGCAATGGGCGTTGAAGGCCTCGGCGACCGAGGTCGAGGGGGTGATCGGATACCAGGCCGCGACGCTTGCCCCGCCGAAGACGCAGCCGAGCGCCGCCGCGTCGTTGCCTTCGATGAAGATGCGCTCGCCGACCATGTCGCTCTGCGCGACCTTCAGGCGGCAAAGACCGTCCAGATGCTCCAGCGCATAGTCGCGCCCGATATGCAGCGCCTTGAAGTTCGGCTCCAGCAGCCGCTCCTTACCCTTGAACTGCTCGCGGATCAGCGACTCGACGACTTCGGCGCTTATCCCCATCAAGGCGGTCAGCGCGCCGACATAGATGATGTTCTTGAACAGCTGACGCTGGCGCGGGTCCGTGTAGGTGCGGTTGCAGATCTCGGTCAGCGGCATACCGATGACCGTGATGTCGTCGCGGAACTTCGAGGGCGGCAGCGGCTTGGAGCAGTCGTAGAACAGATAGCCGCCCGGCTCGATCGAGGCGACGTCCTTGTCCCAGGTCTGCGGGTTCATGGCGACCATGATGTCGACGCCGCCGCGCCGGCCGAGCCAGCCCTCGCCCGAAACCCGCACCTCGTACCAGGTCGGCAGGCCCTGGATGTTGGAGGGGAAGATGTTGCGCGAGGCGATCGGCACGCCCATGCGCAGGATCGAGCGGGCGAACAATTCGTTCGCGCTCGCCGAGCCCGATCCGTTGACGTTGGCGAATTTGACGACGAAATCGTTCGTCGCCTCTATCGGCTTTGGCATGACGCCCCTGCCTGCGGGATTTCGATGAAGGTCTTCTGCATGTCCCACGCGCCGGTGGGGCAGCGTTCGGCGCACAGGCCGCAATGGAGGCAGACGTCCTCGTCCTTCGCCATGATGCGCCCCGTCTTCAGCGCCGGCGAAACGTAGAGGTCCTGCGACGGATTGGCCGACGGCGCGGTCAGCCTCGTGCGCAGCTCGGCCTCCGGGCCGTCCGCGGTGAAGGTGATGCAGTCCATCGGACAGACGTCGACGCAGGCGTCGCACTCGATGCACAGCTTGGGCGCGAACACGGTCTGCACGTCGCAATTGAGGCAGCGCCGCGCCTCGGCATAGCCGAGCTTCGCGTCATAGCCGAGCTCGACCTCGGCGCGGATGTCCTTCAGCGCGACCGCGTTGTCGAGATGCGGCACCTTGTGGCGCAGCGCCGCGTTGATGTCGTTGTCGTAGCTCCACTCGTGGATGCCCATCTTCTGGCTGGTCATCGCCATGGCGACGGGCGGACGGTCGGCGACGTCGCCGCCGGAGAGCAGGCGGTGGATCGAAACCGCAGCGCCGTGGCCGTGCGCCACGGCCCAGATGATGTTCTTCGGCCCGAACGCCGCGTCGCCGCCGAAGAAGACCTTGGGATTGGTCGACTGGAACGTCGTCTCGTCGACCTTGGGCATGTTCCAGCGGTCGAACGCGACGCCGCAGTCGCGCTCGATCCAGGGAAAGGCGTTCTCCTGGCCGATGGCGACCAGCACGTCGTCGCAGGGCATATGCACGTCCGGCTCGCCGGAGGGCACGAGCGTCCGCTTGCCGTCCGCGTATTCGGCCCTGACCTTTTCGAAGATCATGCCGGTCAGGCGGCCGCCTTCGTGGACGACGGCTTTGGGCACCAGGAAATTGTGGATGGGGATGCCCTCATGCGCGGCGTCCTCCTTCTCCCACGGCGAGGCCTTCATCTCCTCGAAGCCGGAGCGCACGACGACGCGCACGTCCTCGCCGCCCAGCCGCCGCGCGGTGCGGCAGCAATCCATCGCGGTGTTGCCGCCGCCCAGCACCAGCACGCGCTTGCCGATCGCGGTGGTGTGGCCGAACGACACGCTGGCGAGCCAGTCGATGCCGATATGGATGTTGGCCGCCGCCTCCTCGCGGCCGGGCACGTCGAGCCCGCGTCCGCGCGGCGCGCCGCTGCCCACGAAGATCGCGTCGTAATCCTCGGCGAGCAGCGCCTTCAGACTGTCGATGCGCTGGCCGAGCTTCAGCTCCGGCTCAAGACGGGTGATGAAGCCGACTTCCTCGTCGAGCACCGCTTCGGGCAGACGGAATTTCGGAATCTGCGTCCGCATGAAGCCGCCGGCCTTCGGGTCGCCGTCGAAGATCGTGACGTGATAGCCGAGCGGCAGCAGGTCGCGGGCGACGGTCAGCGAGGCCGGCCCCGCGCCGACCAGCGCCACGCGCTTGCCGTTCTTCGCGCCCGCCTTGGGCAGGCGCGCGGCGATCTCGCCCTTGTTGTCGGCGGCGACGCGCTTCAGGCGGCAGATGGCGACCGGCTGTTCCTCGACGCGCCCGCGCCGGCAGGCCGGCTCGCACGGGCGGTCGCAGGTGCGGCCCAGCACGCCCGGAAAGACGTTGGAGCGCCAATTGATCATGTAGGCGTCGGCGTAGCGGCCGGCGGCGATCAGGCGGATATATTCGGGCACCGGCGTATGGGCGGGACACGCCCACTGGCAATCGACGACCTTGTGCCAGTACTCCGGAGTCGCGGACTCTGTCGGACTCATGCGCTAGCGAACCCTCCCGACGGGAAGGCCGGCCCCTCGGCGCGAAGCGATCATCTGGCGGCGTCCCTCATGGCCGCCTTGTACTGGCGGTCCTCAGCGCATTTTCGCGCCGCGCCGCGCCGGATGCAATTGCCTTTCGCGCCGGTCTCTCCCGGATTTCGGACCTGTGGGGCCGGGCGGTCGCGCGCGAGGCGGCGGTTCCGTCCGCCTGCCACATCTGCGAGCGATTCTCATTGCCTTCGCGGAGCCGCGCCTTTATGTGTTGCATCCTATTCGCAATCGCAACTGGAAAGCCCTCAGGATCGCCGGCATGGCCCTCTCTCTGCGTCTGCGCCGGGCCTCGCCGCGCAATCCCCGCCTGTTCTGGCTCGGCCAGCTCCGGCGCTGGCACTGGATCAGCGGCGCGCTCTCGATGGCCGGGCTGCTGCTCTTCGCGGTCACCGGCTTCACGCTGAACCATGCGGCGGAGATCGAGGCGCGGCCGGTCGTGACGACCCGCGAGGCCGTGCTGCCGCCTGCTCTGCTCGACGGCCTCGCCGAGGGCGCGCCGCTGCCCGCAGGCCTCGCCGCCGCCATCGAATCCTCGGTCGGCATCGACGTCGCCGGCCAGGCCGCCGACTGGACGGCGGACGAAATCTACATCGCCCTGCCGCGTCCCGGCGGCGATGCCTGGCTCGCCATCGACCGGGCGAGCGGCGCGGTCCGCTACGAGCGCACCGATCGCGGCTGGCTCTCCTTTCTCAACGATCTGCACAAGGGGCGGAACGCCGGCCCGGTCTGGGCGGCGTTCATCGATCTCTTCGCGGCGGCGAGCGCGGTCTTCGCGCTCACCGGCCTCGGCCTGCTCGCGCTCTATGCGGGGGGCCGCCGCGCCACCTGGCCGCTCGTCGGGGCGGGCGGCGCGCTGCCCGTGCTGCTCGCCCTCTATTTCATCCATTGACCGGAGCCGCCATGCGCGCCGCCGCCTTCTCGGCCATCGCCCTTCTCGGCGCGGCGACGCCCGCCGCCGCCGAACGCCTCACCGTCAGCATCGAGATTCCGCGTCACGACATCGCGGAATATCACAAGCCCTATGTCGCGGTCTGGGTGGAGCGCGCCGACCGCTCGGTCGCAGCCACTCTCGCCGTCTGGTACAAGACCCGCCTCAAGGAACGCGAAGGCGAGAAATGGCTGAAGGATCTGCGCCAGTGGTGGCGGCGGACCGGCAGCGATCTCGCCCTGCCCATCGACGGCGTCAGCGGCGCGACCCGCGCGCCGGGCGTGCAGACGCTCGCCTTCACGCCGGGCGAGGGGCCGCTCGCCGCGCTCGAACCCGGCGCCTACACGCTGATCGTCGAGGCGGCGCGCGAAGCGGGCGGGCGCGAAAGCGTCGCGCTGCATTTCACCTGGCCGGCCGGTAGCGACACGGCGCTCCATGCCACAGGCGAAACCGAAATCGGCGCGGTCGACCTCAGCATCGAGCCCTGACATGGCCAGCGCGGCCCGCCCGGCGGCGATGCCCCGCATCCTCATCCCGCCGTTCGACGCGCCGCCGCCGGAAGCCGCGGGCACGCGCCACGCCTTCTATGGCGAGACCATGGGCACGAGCTGGTCGGTGCAATTCTACGGCCCGCCCGACGCCGCCCCGATCCGCGCGCGCATCGAGGCGGCGCTCGGCGGCGTCATCGCCGAGATGAGCAACTGGTCGCCCGACTCGTTCCTCTCGCGCTTCAACGCCGCCGCGCCCGGCACCTGGCACGACGCCCCGGCCGGGTTCCGCTGCGTGCTCGCCGAAGCCTTGCGCGTCGCGGCGCTCACCGGCGGCGCGTTCAACCCGGCGGCGGGGGCGCTGGCCGATCTCTGGGGCTTCGGACCGCAATGGCGGATCGGCGCGCCGGACGCGCAAACCGTCGCGGCGACGGCGCGGGCCGCCAAAGCCTGGCGCACCCTCGTCATCGCGGGCGGGCGCGTGCTGCAGCCGGGCGTCGCGCTCGACTTCTCCGGCATCGCCAAGGGCTACGCGGTCGATCGCGTCGCCGCGTGTCTGGCGGAGGCGGGCGCGGCCTCGTTCCTGGTCGAGATCGGCGGCGAATTGTCCGGCCGCGGCGTCAAGGACGACGCCAGCCCCTGGTGGGTCGAGCTGGAGGCCGAGCCTGCGGCGTGCGCCGGGCGTCTCGTCATCGCCCTTCACGGCGTCGCGGTCGCCAGCTCCGGCGGCTATCGCCGCCGCCGCCGCTTCGGCGGGCGCGACCTCACCCACACGATCGACACGCGCAGCGGCCGCCCGCTCGACGCCGCCGCCGCGCCCTCGGTCAGCGTCGTCCACCCGAGCTGCATGACCGCCGACGCGCTCGCCACCGCGCTCGGCGTCATGGGCGCGGAGGAAGGTCTCGCCTTCGCCGCCCGCCACGGCATCGCCGCGCGCATCGTCGCGGGCGCGGCGGACGGCTATGCCGAACGCCTCTCGCCGGCCCTCGCCGCGATGCTGGACTGACGCGGGCGATCATTCGCGCTCGCGTTCGCGCTCCTTGACCAGATTGCGATAGGCCTTGCGCCGTCCCGCCCACAGCTTCTTCTCCTTGACCTGCGCGAAGTAGTCGTCCTTGCGCGTCTCGTGCGCCAGTTCGCGTTGCAGCTTCTCGAACGAGCGCCAGCGGTCGGCGTCCAGCGAGCCGTCCTCCAGCGCCGCCCGCACCGCACAGCCCGGCTCGCTCGCATGGCGGCAATCGCCGAAGCGGCAGGCCCCAGCCAGCGCCTCGATGTCGGCGAACGTGGTCGAGACGCCCGCCTCGGCGTCCCACAGCCCCAGCTCGCGCATCCCCGGCGTGTCGAGCAGCAGCGCGCCGCTCTTCAGCAGCACCAGCTCGCGATGGGTCGTGGTGTGGCGGCCATGCGCGTCGTGCTCGCGGATCGCCTGCGTCGGCATCAGCGCCTCGCCGGCGAGCGCATTGAGCAGGGTCGACTTGCCGGCCCCCGAACTGCCCAGCAGCACGGCGGTGCGTCCGGTGCCGATCGCCGCGGTCAGCGCCTCCATGCCTTCGCCGCTCAGCGCGGACACTGCATGGACCTCGACCCCGGGCGCGATGGCCTGGACCGCGGCGATTTCCGCCGGGATCGTGTCGCAGAGGTCGGCCTTGGTGAGCACGATCAGCGGCGTCGCGCCGCTCTCCCAGGCGCTCGCCAGGAAGCGTTCCAGCCGGCGCAGATTGAAATCGGCGTTCAGCGAGGCGGTCAGCAGCGCGATGTCGGCGTTGGCAGCCACCACCTGCGCATGGGCCGCCTTGCCGGCCGCCTTGCGGATGAAGGCGCTGGTGCGGGGCAGCACGGCGTGAATCGTCGCCGCGCCTTCCTCCGGCCGCAGCGCGGCGGCGACCCAGTCGCCCGCGACCGGCAGGCCGCCGTCGCCGGCCTCATGCATCAGGCGGCCGGCCACGTCGGCGCGCAGCTCTCCCGCCGCGCTGACGATGCGATAGAGGCCGCGCTGTTGCACGATCACCCGGGCGGGGCTCAGCCCCGCCTCGGCATGGGCCTGAAAAGACTGCCGGAGCGCGTCGCTCCAGCCATAGAGATGGATCACGGGAATGGTCCTGAGACAAAAGGGAAGGGAAGGCGCGCGCGGCGCCGCCGTCTCAGACCGTTCCGAAGTTCAGGAAATGGCTAACCGGCGGCGCGGAAGGCGCGAACAAGATCGGTCATGATGCGTCTCCCTCTGCGGCGGTTGCGTGGTCGATGCCTACGCCCGCCGCCCGCGCCGGTCAAGCGCACATGGATCGGGCGCGCCCGTCAGAGCGCGATCCCCGGCAGGTCGAGCCCATGGGCGCGGGCGCAGTCCCTGGCGATGTCGTAGCCCGCATCGGCATGGCGCATGACGCCGCTCGCCGGATCGTTCCACAGCACGCGCGCGATCCGCTTCGCCGCCGCCGCCGTGCCGTCGCAGACGATCACCATCCCGGCATGCTGCGAGAAGCCCATGCCGACGCCGCCGCCGTGATGCAGCGACACCCAGGTCGCGCCGCTCGCGCAATTGAGCAGCGCGTTGAGCAGCGGCCAGTCGGAGACGGCGTCCGATCCGTCCAGCATCGCCTCGGTCTCGCGGTTGGGGCTGGCGACCGAACCGGAATCGAGATGGTCGCGGCCGATGACGATGGGGGCGCCGACCTCGCCCTTCGCCACCATCTCGTTGAAGGCGAGGCCGAGCCGGTGGCGGTCGCCGAGCCCGACCCAGCAGATGCGCGCCGGCAGGCCCTGGAACCTGATCCTGGTCCGCGCCATGTCGAGCCAGGTGTGCAGATGCGTATCGTGCGGCATCAGCTCCTTCACCTTGGCGTCGGTGCGATAGATGTCTTCCGGATCGCCCGACAGCGCCACCCAGCGGAACGGCCCGACGCCGCGGCAGAAGAGCGGGCGGATATAGGCGGGCACGAAACCCGGAAAGGCGAAGGCGTCGCCCGAGCCTTCGTCCTTGGCCACCTGGCGGATATTGTTGCCGTAATCGACGGTCGGCACGCCCGCGCGGTGGAAGGCGAGCATCGCCTCGACATGCTCGACGATCGAGGCCCGCGCCGCCGCCTCGACGCCCTTGGGATCGCGCTGTTTGCGGTCCTCCCATTCGCCCAGCGTCCAGCCCTTCGGCAGATAGCCGTTGAGCACGTCATGGGCCGAGGTCTGATCGGTCACCGCGTCGGGGCGGATGCCGCGCCGCACGATCTCGGGCAGCACTTCGGCGGCGTTGCCGAGCAGCCCGATGGAGACCGGCTTCCCCGCGGCCTTGGCCTCGGCCAGCATCGCCAGCGCCGCATCGAGGCTCGCCGCCTGGCGGTCGAGATAGCCGGTCTTCAGACGCATCTCGATGCGCGAGGGCTGGCACTCGACGGCGAGACACGAAAACCCCGCCATCACGGCAGCCAGCGGCTGCGCGCCGCCCATGCCGCCGAGCCCGGCGGTCAGCAGCCAGCGGCCCTCGACGTCGCCATTGTAGTGCTTGCGGCCGAGTTCGGCGAAGGTCTCGAACGTGCCCTGCACGATCCCCTGCGTGCCGATATAGATCCACGACCCCGCCGTCATCTGGCCGTACATCATCAGGCCCTGGCGATCGAGCGCGTTGAAGGCGTCCCAGGTCGCCCAGTGCGGCACCAGATTGGAATTGGCGATCAGCACGCGGGGCGCGTCGGCATGGGTGCGGAAGACCCCGACCGGCTTGCCCGACTGCACCAGCAGCGTCTCCTCGTCCTCCAGCCGCTTCAGCGTCTCGACGATGCGGTCGAAGGCGTTCCAGTCGCGCGCCGCGCGGCCGATGCCGCCATAGACGACCAGCTCCTCGGGACGCTCGGCGACCTCGCGGTCGAGATTGTTCATCAGCATCCTGAGCGGCGCTTCGGTCAGCCACGATCGCGCGCTTAGGTCCGCCCCCCGCGCGGCGCGGACGATGCGGCTGTTGTCCAGGCGGTTCATGACGGGTCCTCCGCGAAGGTGAGGCAGGCTCCCAGCACGCGCTTCAGCACCGCCTGCGTCTTGGCGGCGAGTTCGGCATCGAAGACCGGCGGCCAGTTGTAGTCGCGCAGGACCGCGGGCTCCTTCAGGAAGCCGCGAAAGGCCAGCTCCATCTGCAAGGCGTGCACGCCGCCGTCGGGCCGCCCGTAGAGCCGCGTGATGTAGCCGCCCTTGAAGCGACCGTTGGCGACGGTCGGCTCGCCGCTGCCGGCGCAGATCGCCTGCGCGGCGGCGCTCAGTTCCTGGGCGCAGCTCCTGCCGCCATTGGTGCCGATGTTGAAGACCGGCAATTCGCCCGGAAACAGCGCCGGGATATGGCTGCGGATCGCGTGCGCGTCGTAGAGCACGACCGCATGATGGGTCCGCTTCAGGCGGCCGATCTCGGAAACGATGGCGGCGTGATAGGGCAGGAAATAGCGCCCCCGCCGCTCGTCGATCTCGTCCTGATGGGGCGCTGTGCCCTCGCGGTAGAGCGGCTTGCCGTCGAACGTCGTCAGCGGACACAGCGCGGTCGTCGCCTGCCCCGGATAGAGCGGCGCGCCGGACGGATCGCGGTTCACGTCGATGACGGTGCGCGAGATCGCGGTGCGGATCACCGTCGCGCCCATCGCCGCCGCGAACTCGTAGAGCGCCGGGATGTGCCAGTCGGTGTCGGTCCGCGCCAGGTCGGGCGAGATCAGGCGCGCCTCGATGTCGGGCGGAATGTCGGTCCCGGCATGGGGGATCGAAACGATCAGCGGCGCCTCGCCGCGCGTGACGGTCAGCCAGTCGCTCATGTCGTCGCCTCCGGCAGAGGAATGGAGCCCGCCGCGCGGACCAGTTCGCCCGACCGGACGAGCGCGATGGCGGCGGCGATGTCGGGATGAAGATAACGGTCGTGGCCGAGCGGCGGCACCGCGGCGCGCAGCCGGGCGCGGGCCGCCTCCAGCGCCGGGCTGGAGACCAGCGGCGCATGGAAGTCGCAGCCCTGCGCGGCGGCCAGCCATTCGATGGCGACGATGGCGGCGGCGTTTTCGGCCATCGCCATCAGCCGCCGCGCCCCGTGCGCGGCCATCGAGACGTGGTCTTCCTGGTTCGCCGAGGTTGGGATGGAATCGACGCTCGCCGGCGTCGCGCGCTGCTTGTTCTCCGACACCAGCGCCGCCGCCGTCACCTGCGGGATCATGAAGCCGGAATTGAGCCCCGGCCACGGCGTCAGGAAGGCGGGCAGGCCCGACAGCGCCGGATCGACCAGCATGGCGATGCGGCGCTCCGACAGGCTGCCGATCTCGCACAGCGCCAGCGCGATCGTGTCGGCGGCGAAGGCGACCGGCTCGGCGTGGAAATTGCCGCCCGACAGCGCCTCGTCGGTCTCGGGGAAGATCAGCGGATTGTCGCTCACCCCGTTCGCCTCGATGGCGAGCGTCGCGGCGGCCTGACGCAGAAGGTCCAGCACCGCGCCCATCACCTGCGGCTGACAGCGCAGGCAATAGGGGTCCTGCACGCGCGGATCGTCCTCGCGGTGCGAGGCGCGGATATCCGATCCCGCCATCAGCGCGCGCAGCGCCGCGCCGCATTCGATCTGGCCCTTGTGGCCGCGCAAGGCGTGGATGCGCGCGTCGAAGGGCGCGTCGGTGCCCTTGGCGGCTTCGGTCGACAGCGCCCCGGTCACCAGCGCGCTGCGGAAGACGGTTTCGGTCTCGAAGAGCGCGGCGAGCGCATAGGCGGTCGAAAACTGCGTGCCGTTCAGCAGCGCCAGCCCCTCTTTGGGGCCGAGCGTCAGCGGCGCGAGACCGGCCAGACCAAGCGCCTCGGCCGCCGGACGGCGCACGCCGTCCGACTCGATCTCGCCAGCCCCGATCATCGCCGCCGCCATATGGGCGAGCGGGGCGAGATCGCCCGACGCGCCGACCGACCCCTGCGCCGGCACGATCGGGGTGAGGCCCTGCGCCAGCATCGCCTCCAGCAGGTCCACGGTTTCGACCCTGACGCCCGAAGCCCCCTGCGCAAGGCTCGACAGCTTCAGCGCCATCATCAGCCGCGCGACCGCGACCGGCATTGGCTCGCCCACGCCCGCCGCGTGGCTCAGCACGATGTTGCGCTGGAGCTGCGCCAGATCGCCGTCGCCGATGCGCACGCTCGCCAGCTTCCCGAAGCCGGTGTTGATGCCATAGACCGGCGCATCCTTGGCGAGGATGCGCGTGACTGCCGCCGCGCCTTCGGCGACCCGCCCGCGCGCCCCGGCGGCGAGGGCGGGCGCGGCCCCGCGATAGATCGCCGCCCAGCCGGCCAGCGTCATCGCGCCGGGAATCATCGCAAATTCGCCCATCGTCCCTCTCGCACCCGCGCATGGAGCGGGTTGAATCCCATCCGGTACACCAGTTCGGCCGGGCTTGCGGCATTCCAGATCGCGAGGTCGCAGGCCTTGCCCGCCTCCAGCGTGCCGCGTTCGTCGGCGAGGCCCAGCGCCGCGGCGGCCTCGCGCGTGACGCCCGCCAGGCATTCCGCGACGGTCAGGCGGAACAGCGTCGCCCCCATGTTCATCGCCATGAGGATCGAGGTCAGCGGCGATGTGCCTGGATTGCAGTCCGTCGCCAGCGCGATGCGCACGCCGCAGCTTCGCAGCAGATCGACCGGCGGCGGCCTCGTCTCGCGGGTGAAGTAGAACGCGCCGGGCAGCAGCACGGCGACGGTCCCGGCCCGGGCCATCGCCGCCGCGCCCTCCGCGCTCAGATGCTCCAGATGATCGGCCGACAGCGCGCCGAAGCGGGCGGCGAGCGCCCCGCCGCCCTGATCCGACAATTGATCGGCATGCAGCTTCACCGCGAGGCCGTGACGCCGCGCCGCCTCGAACACCCGCGCCGTCTCGCCGGGCGAGAAGGCGATGGTTTCACAGAAGGCATCGACGGCGGCGGCGAGTCCGGCGGCGGCGACGGCCGGAATCATCGCCTCGCAGACGAGATCGAGATAGCGCGCGCGGTCCGCCTTCATCTCGCCGGGCACGGTATGCGCGCCGAGAAAGGTCGGCACGATCCTCACGTCGCGCGCTTCGCCCAGCCGCCGCGCGGCGCGCAGCATCTTCGCTTCGTCGGCAATCGTCAGGCCATAGCCCGACTTCACCTCCACCGTGGTGACGCCCTCGGCGAGCAGCGCGTCGAGCCGGGGTAGGGCGGCGGCGACGAGATCGTCCTCGCTCGCCGCCCGCGTCGCCGCGACGGTCGAAACGATGCCGCCGCCGCCGCGTGCGATTTCCTCGTAGCTCGCGCCGGCGATGCGCTTCTCGAACTCGGCGGCGCGATCGCCTGCGAACACCAGATGGGTGTGGCAGTCGATGAGGCCCGGCGTCAGCAGACGGCCGCCGCAATCGATCGTCTCCGCCGCCTTGAGGCGCGGCGCGTCGGCGGCTGGCCCGGCATGGACGATCCGCCCGCCGCGCGCCGCGACGATGCCGTCCTCGATCAGCCACGGCCCCGCCGCCGCCATCGGCGCCAGCCGCGCGCGCGTCCAGACGCGATCACACTGCATGGGGCGGACCCTATCCGTCTTGGCCCCGTCCGTCAGCATGGTATGGAACGCCATGGTGTCGCTCTGGTTCACCCAAGCCCTTCTGCCCACCGGATGGGCAACGGGCGTGCGTGCCCGCATCGAAGGCAACAGCATCGCGTCGGTCGAAACCGGCGTCGCGCCAGCCCCCGGCGACGACCGCCACGGCCCCGCCTTTCCTGGCCTCGCCAATGTTCACAGCCACGCCTTCCAGCGCGGCATGGCGGGGCTTGCGGAAGCGGCGGGTCCGGCGGACGACGATTTCTGGACCTGGCGCGAGACGATGTATCGCTTCGTGCTGACGCTCGACCCGGACCGGATCGAGGCGCTCGCCGCGCTCGCCTTCGCCGAGATGGCCGAGGCCGGGTTCACCACGGTCGGCGAATTCCACTATCTCCACCACACCCCGGACGGCGCGCCTTATGCGAATCGCGCCGAACTCGCCGAACGCATCGCCGCCGCCGCCGCTAGCGCCGGCATCGGCCTCACGCTGCTGCCGGTCTTCTATGCGCACGGCAATTTCGGCGGCGCGGCCCCAGGCCCCCGTCAGGCGCGCTTCCTCAACACGCCGGACGGCTACGCGGCGCTGCTGGATTGCTGCCGCGCGGCGATCGCGCCGCTTAAAGACGCCCGGCTCGGCGTCGCTCCGCACTCGCTGCGCGCCGCGACGCTTGACGAGGTCCGCGCCGTCGCCGCGCTGGCTAAGGGCGGCCCCATCCACATCCACGCCGCCGAACAGACCCGCGAGGTCGAGGACTGCCTCGCCCATTTCGGCGCGCGCCCGGTGGACGTGCTGCTCGACCGGATCGGCCTCGATGCGCGCTGGTGCCTCGTCCATGCGACCCATCTCACCGAATCGGAAACGAAACGCCTGGCGCAAAGCAGCGCGACGGCGGGGCTCTGCCCGGTCACCGAATCCAATCTCGGCGACGGCGTCTTTCCGGCCCCCGCCTATCTCGCCGCCGGCGGCCGCTTCGGCATCGGCACCGATTCCAACATCCTCATCTCGGCGGCGGACGAGCTGAAGGCGCTGGAATACATCCAGCGCCTCGTCCGCCGGGCGCGCAATGTGCTCGCCCCGCCGCACGGCTCGACCGGCCGCCGCCTGTTCGATGCGGCGCTCGCGGGCGGCAACCGGGCGCTCGGCCTTTCCGCGCCCGGCATCGCGCCCGGCGCCCCCGCCGATCTCGTCGCGCTCGACGCCGCCAGCCCGGCGCTCGCGCTGGCGAAGGACGACGCGCTCCTCGACGCCTGGATCTTCGCGGGCGCGCCCATCGCCTCGGTCTGGCGGGGGGGACGGCGGATCGTCGCGGACGGCCGCCATGTCGCCCGCGCGGCGCTCGCCGGACGCTACCGCCAGGCGCTCGCCGGCCTCGGCTGACCCCCGCGTCACGGTTTTCAAACGGGGCGGGACCGACTACTCGTGCGGCAACCGCATTTCGACGGATATTCGATGTCCACACGCATCCTCGACCTCAAATCGACCCACAATCCGCACCGCTGGTATCTGCCGCTCGCCGAAAATCTCTGCGTCGGCCCGCCGGGCCGCTCGTTCATGTTCGGCGGCGTCGGCCTCGCGGCGGGGATCGTGGCGCTGGAGCGCACCTGCGCGCGGCCCGTGATCTGGGCGACGGCGCAATATCTCTCCTTCGCGCGGCCGCCCTCGGTGGTCGATCTCGACGTGCGCGTGCCGGTGGCCGGCAATTCGACCAGCCAGGCGCGGGTGATCGGCCATGTCGGCGACGCCGAGATCTTCACCGTCAACGCCGCGCTCGGCGCGCGCCCCGGCGACATCTCGCGCCAATGGGTCCACGCGCCCGACGTCGCCCGGCCCGAAGACTGCGCGCCGGTGCAGCACTGGCGCTCCGACGAGAGCGATCTGCACGGCCAGATCGAGCTGCGCCTCGCCAAGGGCCGCTACGGCTTCAGCGGCACGGCGGCGGAGTATCCGCCCAGCGAGGACGGCCGCCTCATCCTCTGGATGCGGCCCAAGACGGGCGAGCCGATCGACGCGGCGATGCTGGCGATCTTCGCCGATCACGTTCCCTCGGGCATCGGCAATGCGCTCGGCATCCACGCCGGCGGCAACAGCCTCGACAACACGATCCGCATCGTCCACCTGGTCCCGACCGGATGGGTGCTCTGCGACATCTTCATCCACGCCGTTCATGGCGGCTTCGGCCACGGCGCGATGCGGCTGTTCGCGGAGGACGGCACGCTGATGGCGACCGCCAGCCAGTCGGTGATCGTGCGCCGTCACGGCGATCTGAAATAGCCGCGGGTTGACAGCGCCGGGCCTCCGCCGCAATCAGGACCGGCGGGGGGACGATGCCGGATTTCTTGGACGGCGAGCGGTCATGTTGAGGCGTATCCAGCGGCGTATCGCGCGCACTTTCTCCGAACCGGCCGCGGACATGCCGGCCGATCTCGTCTATGCGCCGCCGCTCGCCCTGCCGCACATCGCGCCGGACGAAATGTGGACCTGCGACGCGCCGCTCGCCGTCGCCGTCGCGCCGCCCGGCACGCCGCGCCCCATCGTCCGCCCGAAGATCCTCTTCCACGACGATCCGGGCGGCGTCGGCCTGCTGCCCGACGCCGGGCCTTACACGTTCACGCTGCCGCCTTCGTTCGTCGTCGCCGCGCGCCGGGTGTTCCAGGTGGGCTTTCGCAGCTACGTCACGCGCGACGGCCGCCTCTTCACCGACGAATCGCACGCCCCCGGCGCGGAGCAGGAGCGCTTCGCCGCCGCGCTGTTCTCCGGCGATCCGTTCCGCAACGAATATACCGGCCTCACCGCGGGCGGGCGTCCCGGCGCCTTCCGCATCGACCCGAAGGCGCAGCGGGTCGAAAAGCTGGACGGCGGCGTCGTCTCGCTGGTCTCGCTCGAAGGCCCGAACTACGGCTCGTTCCTCTTCCGCGTCGTGCCCAAGCTGATCGGCCGCGAAGCCTGGCCCAGCGACTGGCGCGTGCTCGTGCCCTGGCTCGGGCGCACGATGATCGACCTTCTGGGCATGCTCGGCATCGCCGAGGAACGCCTCGTCCTCCAGCGCCGCGACGTCGTCTACGACATCGAGCGCGCGGCGATCCCCTCGTTCCGCACCGGACACGCGATGCTCGACGCCGAGGCGGTCGCGCTCTTCGACGAGATCGCCGCCCGCTATGCCGATCCGTCGGCGGGCGAGCGCCTCTTCGTCTCGCGCCGGGGCTGGAACCCGGAAGGCTCGGGCGCGCGGGTGATGCTGAACGAGGCGGAGATCGCCGAGGCCCTCGAAGCGGAGGGTTTCGAGACCATCCTGCCGCACGAAATGAGCATGGCCGACCAGATCCGGCGCTTCGCCTCGGCCCGCATCGTGGTCGGCGCGGCGGGCTCGGCGATGTTCAACACGGTCTTCTGCCGTCCGGGCACGATCGTCGTCGATATCGAATCCGAGCCGCACTGGATCGCCGCGCACATGAATCTCTTCGGCTCGCGCGGCCTCGCCTACGGCGTCTTCGAGGGCGAGACGCTCAACCGCGACTGGAGCGCCCCGCACAAGCCCTTCTGGGTCGACCCGAAGGCGCTCATCGCCCGCATCCGCGCGCTCTGACGGGCATTGCCCGCCGGTGCGCCGCAGGGCTACTGATCGCTGAAGACCAGGACGTCCGGGGGGATTTCGATGAACACCGCGACCAGCGCCGCCGCGCGCGACGGCGGCCTTCAGCCGCGCGACGTGCGCACGCTCTTCCTCGCCTCGCTCGGCGGGGCGCTGGAGTTCTACGATTTCGTCGTCTTCGTGTTCTTCACCGCGGTCATTGCCAAGGTCTTCTTCCCGCCCGACATGCCCGAATGGCTCGCCCTCGCGCAGACCTGGGGCCTCTTCGCCGCCGGCTATCTCGCCCGCCCGCTCGGCGGCTTCGTGATGGCGCATTTCGGCGATCTCGTCGGGCGCAAGCGCATGTTCGTGCTCTCGGTCTTCCTGATGGCGGTGCCGACGCTGCTGATCGGCCTGATGCCGGCCTATGCGACGCTCGGCTATGCGGCGCCGGTTCTGCTGCTGGTCTTCCGAATCCTTCAGGGTGCGGCGATCGGCGGCGAGGCGCCGGGGGCCTGGGTGTTCGTCGCCGAACATGTGCCGCAAAGCCGCGTCGGCCTCGCCTGCGGCATGCTGACCGGCGGCCTCACGCTCGGCATCCTGCTCGGCTCGCTGATGGCGCTCCTCGTCAACACGGTCTTCACCCCGGCGGCGGTCGCCGACTGGGCCTGGCGCGTGCCCTTCCTCACCGGCGGAGCGTTCGGCCTCGTCGCGATGTATCTGCGCCGCTTCCTTGAGGAGACCCCGGTCTTCGAGGCGATGCGCGAGCGCGCGGAACTGTCGCGCGGCCTGCCGCTCGGGCGCGTCCTCGCCGGCCACAAACGGGCCGCGATCCTCTCCTTCCTCGGCAGCTGGATGCTCACCGCCGCGATCGTGGTGCTGATCCTCCAGGCCCCGACGCTGCTGACGAAGCTCCATCCCGAACTCGCCCCCGCCATGCCGCTCGCCAGCGTCGCGGCGACGCTGGCGCTCACCCTCGCGGCGGTCGGCTTCGGCTGGGCGCTCGACCGTTTCGGTCAGCCGGCGGTGATGGCGGTCGCGGCCGTGGGTCTCGTCGCCGCCGCCTTCACGCTGTTCGGCGGGGCGGCGGTCCGGCCGGACCTGCTTGTGCCGATCTATGCCCTCGCCGGGCTCGCGGTCGGCGCGGTCACCATCGTGCCGACCATGATGGTGCGCGCCTTCCCGGCGGACGTGCGCTTCAGCGGCGTCTCCTTCGCCTACAACACCGCCTATGCGGTGTTCGGCGCGGCGACGCCGCCGCTCACCGCCTATCTGGCGAGCCTCACGCCGATGGGGCCTGCCTTCTACGTCGCGGCGGCGACGCTGGTGGGCGCCGCCGCCGTCTTCGTCGCGGGCCGGACCCGGCCTTAGGCGGCGGCCTTCGCCTTCGCGCCATCCAGGATGAAATCGTCCGGGTTCGGCTTCAGCGTCGCCTGCCAGTATTCGACGTTCGGGAACGGCCAGTTCTGGCTGACCCGGCCGAGCGCGTTCTTGTACCAGGAACTGACATGGGGCGAGCCCCAGGCCATGCGCGCGTTCTGCGCGTCCACCTTGGCGTTGAAGGCGTCGTGCACGTCCTTGCGCACTTCCATCGTCGCCGCGCCGCTCTCGGCCAGAAGGTCGAGACAGCCCATGATGTAACGCACGCCGCACTCGGAGAAGAAGATGATCGAGCCGTTGACGACGATGTTGGTGTTGGGGCCGTAGAGCATGAAGAAATTGGGGAAGCCGGGGGCGCTCACCCCCAGATAGGCGCGCGCGTCGCCCTTCCAGGCCTCGTGCAGCTCGACGCCGCCGCGGCCATAGATCTTGTAGGTGTCGAGGAACGAGCTCGCCTTGAAGCCGGTGCCGTAGATCAGCACGTCGGCCTTGTGCAGCGCGCCGTCGGCGGTGACGACGCCCTCCGGCGCGATGCGGGCGATCTTCCCGGTCACCAGATCGACATTGTCGCGCTTCAGCGCCCCCAGCCACACGCCGTTGTCGCGCACCATGCGCTTGCCGCCCAGCGGATAGGTGGGGATCACCTTCTCCACCAGGTCGGGGCGGTCGGCGAGCTGCATCTTCATCAGTTCGATGAACAGCGTGCGCATGTCGTCGTTCAGCTGGCTGACGGCGCGCGGGTTGCCGTCCCAGGCGGGGTCCGCCTTCATCGCCTCGTAGATGCCGTCGGTGCCCATCCAGAACAGCCAGAAGCGATACCATTTGTCGTAGAAGGGCATGTTCCGGATCAGCCAGTTCATGCCCTCCGAGGTCGGGAAGTGATAGTCCGGCGTCGGGCTCAGCCAGGGCGGCGTGCGCTGGAAGACCGTCATGTGCGCGACCTCGGGGGCGATCGCCGGCACGAACTGGAAGGCGCTCGCCCCGGTGCCGATCACCGCCACGTCCTTGCCTTTCAGATCGACGCCGTGGTCCCAGCGGGCCGAATGGAAGGCCGGACCCTTGAACGTCCCGAAGCCCTCGATCTCGGTCGGGTAGCGCGGCTGGTTCAGCTGCCCGACCGCGCTGATGACCGCATCGGCGACCAGCGTCTCGGCCTTGCCGTCCTTGCCGCGCACGGCGACGCGCCAGACATTGGCGGCCTCGTCGAAACGGGCCTCGTCCACGGTCGTCCCGAAGCGCACATGCGGGCGCAGATCGTGCCGCTTGGCGACGCCGCGGAAATACTCCAGCAGCACCGGCTGGGTCGAATAGAGATAGGGCCAGACATGATTGTCCTCGAACGAGTACGAATACATGTGGCTCGGATTGTCGACCCGGCAGCCGGGATAGAGATTGTCCAGCCAGGTGCCGCCGACATCCTCGTTCTTCTCGACGATCTCGAAATCGATCCCCGCCTGCTTCAGCCGCAGCCCCGACAGAAGGCCCGACATCCCCGCACCGATGATCAGCACTTTCAGCTTGCGGCCGCTGGCCTTCAGCTTGGGGGCGATCGGGGCGGGGCGCTTGGGGTCCGCGCCGTCCATCGCCAGTTCCTCCAGCAGGAACGGCACGTAATGTTCGGGGATCGGCATGCCGGCGATGGTGTCCATCATCCTGCGCAGCGTCGCCTGATCCGGCTGGGCGGCAAGAGGCTTGCCCGCCTTCCAGGCGCGCCAGGCCTCGCGCGCCTTGGTGCGCATCGCCTCCTGCCAGGCGGGCGGCAGGCCGCCCTGGCCGTCGCCCAGCGGGTCGTAGACGATCGGCGGCGCGTCTTTCAGGTGGCTGGCGTCGCCGGTCAGATGGACCAGCGCCAGCATCAGCGTGGGGATGTGCGCGGCCTTCAGCGCCTCGTCCAGCGCGGCGTCTTCGCTCATGGGGTACCCTCCGAAGTCTCGTAACGAGTTTCTTGTTGTGCCGGGGATGATCGCCCCTCGCCGCGCGATCATCAAGTCGGGCGCGCCGCGTCCATTGCGCCGGCTCGCAAATCCGCTACACCGCCGCGCAGGACTTTCAGGAAACGCCGGACCGCACGCCCATGCCCAAAGCCCTTCGCCGCGCCGCCATCGTCGCCCCGGTCCGCACGCCGGTCGCCCGCTTCCTCGGCGCGCTCGCCCAGGTGCCGGTCGAAACCCTCGCCGCGACCGTCGTCAGGGAAGTGATGGCGCGCACCGGCATCGACCCGATGCTGGTCGAGGACATCGTCTTCGCCCAGTCCTACGCCAGCGGCGAAACGCCCTGCGTCGGGCGCTGGGCGGGGCTGGCGGCGGGCCTGCCGATCGAGGTGCCGGGGATGCAGCTCGACCGGCGCTGCGGCGGCGGCCTTACCGCCGTCACCACCGCCGCGATGATGGTGCAGTCGGGGGCCGCCGATGTCGTCCTGGCGGGCGGCGTCGAAAGCATGAGCCAAGTCGAATACTACACCACCGACATGCGCGCCGGGGCGCGGGCGGGCAGCGTCAAGCTGCACGACCGGCTTGAGCGCGGCCGCGAACGCTCGCAGCCGGTCGAACGCTTCGGCCGCATCAGCGGCATGATCGAAACGGCCGAGAACGTGGCGAAGGAATGCGGCGTCACGCGCGAGGCGAGCGACGCCTACGCCGCCGAAAGCCATGCGCGCGCCGCCGCCGCCTGGGCGGCGGGCAGGTTCGACGGCGAGATCGCGCCGGTCGCCGTGCCGCAGAAGAAGGGCGATCCGGTGCTGTTCGCGAAGGACGAAGGCATCCGCGCCGACGCCACCGCCGCCTCGATGGCGGCGCTGAAGCCGCTGATGAAGGACGGCGTCGTCACCGCCGGCAATTCCAGCCAGCAGAACGACGCGGCCGCCTGCTGCCTCGTCGTCGCCGAGGACCGCCTCGCCGATCTCGGCCTTCAGCCCTCCGGCTTCCTCGTCGGCTGGGCGGCGGCGGGCTGCCACCCGGCGACCATGGGCCTCGGCCCGGTTCCCGCCGTGCAGCGGCTCTTCGCCAAGACCGGCCTCTCGTGGTCCGACATCGGCCTCGTCGAACTGAACGAGGCCTTCGCCTGCCAGGTGCTCGGCGTGCTCAAGGGCTGGGGCTGGGACGACCGCTCGATCCTCAACGTCAACGGCTCGGGCATCTCGCTCGGCCACCCGATCGCCGCGACCGGCGTGCGCATCCTCGCGACCATGCTGAACGAAATGCAGCGGCGCGGCGCGCGCTACGGGCTGGAGACGATGTGCGTCGGCGGCGGGCAGGGCGTCGCTGCGGTGTTCGAGCGCGCCTGACGCCCTTGACCGGCGCGGGGGCCGGGGGCGAGATCGGGCACGCCCCGACGGAGCCCCCTCGCGCATGACCGACGCCGCCCTCGACCGCTTCATCGCCGGTCTGCCCAAGGCCGAACTCCATCTCCACATCGAGGGCAGCCTCGAACCCGAGACGATGTTCGCGCTGGCGCGGCGCAACCGCCTGACGCTGCCCTTCGCCTCGGTCGAAGCGGTGCGCGCCGCCTACGCCTTCTCGAACCTTCAGGACTTCCTCGACATCTACTACGCCGGGGCCTCGGTCCTCTTGACGCAAGAGGATTTCTTCGACCTCGCCATGGCCTATTTCCGCCGCGCGGCGGCCGACGGCGTGCGCCATGCCGAGATCTTCTTCGATCCGCAGACCCACACCGATCGCGGCGTCCCCTTCGCGACGGTCGCGGACGGCCTGCTCGGCGCCATGGACGAGGCGGCGCGGACGCTCGGGCTCTCGTCCCGGCTCATCCTCTGCTTCCTGCGCCATCTCGACGAGGACGCGGCCTTCGCCACGCTGAAGATGGCCGAGCCCTATCTCGACCGCATCGCCGGCGTCGGCCTCGACTCCTCCGAAGTCGGCCACCCGCCGTCGAAATTCGCGCGCGTCTTCAAGGCGGCCGGCGAGCGGGGCCTTCGCCTCACCGCCCATGCCGGCGAGGAAGGTCCGCCCGCCTATGTCCATGAAGCCCTCGACCTCCTCCATGTCGCCCGCATCGACCACGGCAACCGGGCGCTGGAGGACGCGGCGCTGACAAAGCGCCTCGTGGAGGAGGGCATGACGCTCACCGTCTGCCCGCTCTCCAATCTCAAGCTCTGCGTGGTGCGCGACATGGGCCGGCATCCGCTGAAGCGGATGCTCGATCTCGGCCTCAGGGCGACGGTCAATTCCGACGACCCCGCCTATTTCGGCGGCTATGTGAACGACAATTTCCGCGCGGTCGCGGCGGCGCTCCACCTGACGCGGGACGAGATCGCGCGCCTCGCCCGCAACAGCTTCACCGGCGCGTGGCTGACGGACGCCGAGGCCGCGCCGCATCTCGCGGCGCTCGACGCCTATCTGGCGGGCTTCAGCGGCTGAGCGTCTCGCGCGCGAAGGCCGCGACCGATTTGTAGTCGGCCTTGCCGTTGGGCGCGCGCATCGGCACATGGTCGCCGACCAGCACGCGCTTGGGCGCCTTGTAGGCGGCGAGCTTCCCCTTCACATGGGCGCGCAGCTCGTCCTCGTCGAAGCCGAAACCCGGATTGAGGCGGATGACGGCGGTGACGGCCTGGCCCCATTTCTCGTCGGGCACGCCGACGACGAGCGCGTCCTCGACGGAGGGATGCGTCTTCAGCGCCTCTTCCACCTCTTCGGGGAAGACCTTCTCGCCGGCCGTGTTGATCGAGGCGCTGCCGCGGCCGATGAGGGTGAGCGAGCCGTCGGGCTCGACCAGGCACCAGTCGCCGGGGATCGAGTAGCGTACGCCGCCGATGGTGCGGAAGGTCTTGGCGGTCTTGGCCTCGTCCTTGTGATAGCCGAGCGGGATGGGCGGCGGCATGGCGATGAAGCCCATCTTGCCGCTGCCGGGCACGACCGGCTCGTCGAATTCGTCGAACACCTTGCAGCGGTCGCCGATGGTGAAGCGGGCGGTGGGGATGTCGCCGTCCTTGACCATGATCGCCGCGCCGAGGCCGACGGCCTCCGACGCGCCGAAGCTGTCGGACATCATGCCCTGGGGGATGTGCTCCAGCAGGCCGCGCTTGACCTCGACGCTCCACATGACGCCGGAGGAGATGATGTTGACGATGGAGGAGAGGTCGTAGCGGCCGGGCTTTTCCTCAAGCGCGCGCAGCATCGGCTTGGCGAAGGCGTCGCCGACGATGGCGAGGCTGCCGACCTTGTGGCGATCGACCGCCGCCCAGAGTTCGTGGGGGTCGAAATTCTCGCCCGTCAGGGTGACGATCGCGCCGCCGTTCATGGTGGTGCCGATGGCGGTGAAGAGGCCGGTGCCGTGCATCAGCGGGCAGGCGGGGATGAGCGGCGGGGCGGGCTGCGCCCCCTTCAGCGCCTCCAGCAACTGCTCCATCGTTTCGGGCACGAAGCCGCCGAGCTTCCTGAGCGCGTTGAGCTGGGTCTCGCGCAGCGCCTTGTGCGGCCACATCACGCCCTTGGGCATGCCGGTGGTGCCGCCGGTATAGAGGAACAGCAGATCGTCGCCAGAACGCGCGATGCCGAGCGGCGAGCCGTCGCCGGTTTCGTTCAGGGTGTCGAAATCCTCGGCGAAATCGGCCTTGGCCGCGCCGCCGCCGACTTCGATATAGACCTTCACCTGCGGCAGCTGATCGCGGATCTGGGAGACCGTGTCGCGGAACTCCGCGCCGTAAACGAGCGCCACGGCGTCGGAATTGTCGACGATATAGGCGACCTCCTCCGGCTTGTAGCGGTAGTTCACGTTCACATGCGTGAAGCGCCCTTTGAAGCAGGCGCGCACGGTCTGCATATAGGCCGGCTGGTTGCGCATGTAGTGCGCGACGCGGTCGCCGGGCCTCAGGCCCGCCGCCGCCAGCGCGCGCGCCAGCCTGTTGGATTGCGGCCCGGCCTCGCCCCAGGTGATGCGGCGCTCGCCATGCGCGAAGGCGAGCGCGTTCGGGTCGATGGTCGCTTCCACGACGTCGAGAATGTCTCCGAAATTCCAGTCCATGGGTCTCGTGCTTGGGTTGGGTTACGAATGCAGGTGCGGCGCGGCGGCGCCCTTGGGCGCGCGGCGTCCGGTCTTGGCGGCGGCGGCCGCCTTGGGCGCTTTCGCCGGCCTGGCTTCCGCCTTGGCGGGCGGCTTGGCGGGCGCTTCGGGCGGCGCCTCGGCGGCGGCCTTGGCGATCGCCGCCTTCAGCTCCTCCAGCGCGTCGCCCAGATAGTTGGCGAGCTTCTTCACGTCCGGCATGGCGCGGCGGCAGGCGGTGATGCCGAAATCCAGATTGCCGTTATAGGACTGCACCGTGATGTTGCAGCCGATGCCATGCGCCGGGATCGAGACCGGATACATCGAACGCAGCATCGCCCGCGTCATGTAGAGCGGATAGTTCGGCCCCGGCACGTTCGAGATCGCCACATTGGCGATGGGCGGCAGATTGTCGGCGAGGTGCGAACGGCCATAGAGCGAAACGAGGCCGGTCATCAGCCAGGGCGTGCCGATGGACGGGGCGTCGAGCGAGCCCAGGCCCTTCATCTTGCCGCCCAGATCCTTCATCCGCCCGGCCGATTTGCGGATGGCGGCGAGCCGCTTCACCGGGTCCTTGATGTCGGAATGCAGCGACACCGGCAGCATCGTCACCTGATTGTTCTGCGAGGCGTCGCCCTCGGGCCGCATCGACATCGGCACGGCGGCGATCAGCGACTTCTCGGGCGTCTCGCCGTAATCGGCGAGGTAGCGCATCAGCGCCCCGGAACACAGCGCCATCACCGTGTCGTTGACGGTCGCGCCGACCGCCTTGCCGGCCGCCTTCACCTCGGCGATCGGCAGCGACTTGGCGGCGAACGAGCGCTGGTTGGTGATGGTGACGTTGAAATGGGTGCGCGGGGCGAGCGCGAACGCGCCCTTGAACTTGGCGAGGCCCCATTTGCCGTCCGCGTCCTTGGCGCGATAGGTGTCGATCGCCGACTTCACCACCTTGGGCGCGACGCGGGCGAGCTTGACGTATTGCGACAGCGCGTTGGTGGTCGCCGACCACAGCATCTCGCCGATGCCGAGCTGGTAGTTGCGGCTGCGCACGCGCGGCGGCGGCGCGCCGACGTCGCGCGGCTCCACGGTCGCATCGAGCAGCGCCAGCGTCAGCTTCATCCCGGCCTGGCCGTCGAGCGCGGCGTGATGGACCTTGGAATAGAAGGCGAGATCGCCGTTCTCCAGCCCGTCGATGATGAAGAACTCCCACAGCGGCCGCGAGCGGTCGAGCAGCGAGGAATGCAGCCGCCCGACCAGCTTCTCCAGCTGGTCCATGGTGCCGGGCTTGGTCAGCGTCACCTGGCGGATGTGGTAGTCGAGATCGACGTCGTCGTCCTCGATCCACACCGGATTGGCGAGGTCGAACGGCATCGCGGCGAGCTTGTGGGTGAAGAGCGGCGCGGTGTGCATCCGCGCGGCGATCATCGCGCGATACTCGGCGGCGTAGTTCTCGCTGCCGTGGGCGGGCGGCTTCAGCAGATAGAGCGCGCCGATATGCATCGGCATCTCCGGCGTCTCGATATAGAGAAAGCCGGCGTCGATGGCGCTGAGGTGGCCCTTGTGCATGTCGTCCTCCCGCCGCGGGTCTCCTGCCCGCTGGCCGGAGGGAGCGCACAACCAAACGCCGCCTCGCGCAAGGGAAAGCTTCGGCGCGGCGCGGCCGGAGCGCCGATTTCGCCGATCCCCCTGCCGTTTGCGTAAACGAAGGCCGCCCGCTTCAGGGGCGGCAGAAGACCGCGATCTTGTTGCCGGTCGGATCGCGCAGATAGCAGCCGAAGAAGCTGGTGGACTCCGCCGGCCGCGGGCCGGGCGCGCCTTCGTCGCTGCCGCCATGGGCGAGTCCCGCGGCGTAGGCGGCCTCGACCGCCGCCTTCGAGGGGGCCTTGAAGGCGATCATGATGCCGTTGCCGGGCTGGGCGGGCTTTCCGTCGAAGGGCGGACACAGAAAGACGTTCTGCTCCGCCGACCCCGCCGGGCCGTATCCGGCCCAGCCGGAATCGAAAAAGGCGCGGCTCATTCCGGCCGCCCCCAGCACCGCGTCGTAGAAGGCGAGCGCCGGCTCGGCCTCGCGATAGCCGATGGTCACATAACCCAGCATGTCCCTGGTCTCCTTGAAGATGCGCAGGCGCGCGCGGTTCAGCCGCGCTCGGCGTTGAAGGCCCACATATGGCCGAACGGATCGCGCACCATGCCGAAGCGCGCGCCCCAGAACATGTCGGCGGCGGGCATGGTGACGGTCGCGCCCGCCTTCTCGGCCCGCGCCATTGCGGCGTCGACCTCGGCGGGGGCGTCGAGCGAAACGATCAGGTTGAAGCTGGTGCCGCCGAGCCGGGTGGGGGAGACCGTGCCGCTTTCGCCGCCGCCGGCATCGTCCGACAGCATCAGCACGCCGCCGAACAGCTTCACCTCGGCATGCATCAGCTTGCCCGGCATCCCCTCCATGGGGGCGCGGCTCAGTTCCTCGGCCCCGAAGGCCGCTTTGTAGAAGTCGATCGCCGCGGCCGCGCCGTCGACCGCCAGATACGTCCCAAGGCTCGCCATCTCCCGTCCTCCCGTCCGGTCTCGTGATGAGAACAATACAGGAACATATCCCGGAGCGAGAGTCCAGCGCCTAAAGCGCCCGGGCGGCCGCCTCCAGCTGATCGATCATGATGCCCCAGCCCTCGAAGAAGCCCATCCCGGCGTGCCGGTCGCGCCCCGCCTTGTCGAGATGCAGACAGCGCGCCGTGAATCGCGTGCCCGCGCCGGCGTCCTCCATCAGGAAGATCGAGGTGATGGCGATCCACGGCGCGGCGGGCCGCCAGCCCTCGACCAGCATCGAGGTGCAGACGATCCGCTCCATCGGCCGGATCTCCAGGAACAGGCCGGGATTGTCGCTCTCGCCGCCCGAAGGCCCTTCGGGCGCGGTCATATAGGTGTGGAAGGCGCCGCCGGGGCGGAAGTCGAAGGCCTTGACCTCGGTCACCCACGGCTTCGGACACCACCATTGCTTCAGGCAGGCGGGATCGCTCCAGGCCTGCCACACCTTGGCGCGCGGCGCATCGAGAACGCGCACGATCTCCAGATCGAGTTCGCTCTTGCCGTCGGTCATGGTCCCGCCTCCGTGCGCGGCGCCGGTCAGCCCGGCCAGCGATAATGGCCGCTGCGCACGAACTCTTCCAGCCGGTCCTCCTCGCGCGTGCCCGCCCCGATATTGTGGACGATCAGCGGCCGCCGCCCGTCGGCCGAACGGGCGTCCGAGACGATGGCGATGTGCGGCAGGTTGGGCGGCACGATCATGGTGACGAGATCGCCGGGCCTGGGTTCCTCGTCGCCGTCGACCGCCGCTCCGGCGCGGGCGAGGAAGGTCATCAGATTGGGCACCCGGCGATGGTCGATATTGCTGTCGGTGCGGGTAAGGCCCCAGAGCCTGGGGTATTTGGAAAAATGCGCCCGCATGTCCTCGTGCACGCTCTGCTGCAGGTCGCGGGCGAGGGCGTCGCGATAGGCGCGGATCACCACGTCGCAGCAGACGCCGCGCTCGCGCGGCACGTCGCCCATCGGATAGGCGATCCGCGCATAGCTGCCGTCATAGATGGTGGTGACGCCGATCTGCGCCCGGGCCGCGGCGATCAGCGCCGCCGCCCAAGGCTCCACGGCGGCGGCTGACGGTCCGGCGGCCGGCTCGGCCCGCGCTAGGCCCGCGAAGGGCAGGGCGGCGGGCAGGGCGCAGGCGGCGAGAACGAACTGGCGGCGCGACAGCATAAGACCCTCCGGATGGCGTCCGGAGGGTCCGATGGCATTGCGGCGGCGCGATGGCGCTCAGGCGTCTTCGGCGTCCGCCTCTTCCTCGGCGTCGGCGTCCTCGCCGTCCGCATCCTCGGCGTCTTCGCCGTCCTCATCGTCGCCCGCCTCGTCGCCGTCCTCGGCGGCCGCGGCTTCGTCGTCTCCGGCTTCGTCGATTTCGACCGTCTCGATTTCGTCCTCGACAGGCAATTCGTCATGCGCGCTCATGTCCGGCCCTTTCCTTGTGAGAGGTGGCGCGAAGCCTAGGCGCGCTCCGCGACGCCAGGCGCTCAACCGCGCGACGGGCGGATGACGGTTACGGCAACCCTCGGCGACGGCTCTGCCTCTTTTCGTTCGCGTCCGAAGGGTCTATGCACCGCACCCGCTGACGCCATCCGCCTTTTCTCCGAGTTGACGGACTTTCCATGACCGCCCCCCGCACCCTGTTCGACAAGATCTGGGACGAGCATCTCGTCTCCTCCGTGCCCGGCGAGCTGCCCGTCATCTATATCGACCGCCATCTGGTGCACGAGGTGACGAGCCCGCAGGCCTTCGAGGGCCTGCGCATGGCCGGCCGCAAGGTGCGCCACCCGGAAAAGACCCTCGCGGTGCCGGACCACAACGTCCCCACCGACAAGGCCAACCGGGTCGGCGGGATCGAGGGCATCTCCGACGCGGAATCGCGGCTCCAGGTGGCGACGCTCGCCGCCAACGCCGCCGAGTTCGGCATCGAGCACTACGCGATGGACGACATCCGCCAGGGCATCGTCCACATCGTCGGGCCGGAGCAGGGCCTCACCCAGCCCGGCATGACCATCGTCTGCGGCGACAGCCACACCTCGACCCATGGGGCCTTCGGGGCGCTCGCCTTCGGCATCGGCACGTCGGAGGTCGAACACGTCCTGGCGACGCAGACGCTGCGCATGCCGCGCTCGAAGAACATGCGCGTGACGGTCGACGGCACGCCCGGCCCCGGCGTCGGCGCGAAGGACATCGCGCTCGCCATCATCGGCCGGATCGGCACGGCGGGCGGCACCGGCCATGTCATCGAATATGCGGGCGCTGCGATCCGCGCGCTCTCGATGGAAGGGCGGATGACGCTCTGCAACATGTCGATCGAGGCGGGCGCGCGGGCCGGCCTCGTCGCTCCGGACGAGACGACCTTCGCCTATCTCAAAGGCCGCCCCAAGGCCCCCAAGGGCGCGGCGTGGGAGATGGCGGTCGCCTACTGGAAGACGCTGTTCTCCGACGCGGAGGCCGCCTTCGACGCCGAGATCGTGCTCGACGCCGCCGACATCGCCCCGCTCGTCACCTGGGGCACCAGCCCCGAGGACGTCGCGCCGGTGACCGGCACCGTGCCCGATCCCGCGCACGAGACCGATCCCGGCCGCCGCGCCGCGAAGGAGCGGGCGCTCGCCTATATGGGCCTCGCGGCGGGCCAGAAGATTTCCGAGATCAAGGTCGACCGCGTCTTCATCGGCTCGTGCACCAACGGCCGCATCGAGGATCTGCGCGCCGTCGCGGCGATCGCCGAAGGCCGCCGCGTCGCCCCGCATGTGAACGCGATGATCGTGCCGGGTTCGGGCCTGGTGAAGGAACAGGCCGAGGCCGAGGGCCTCGACAGGATCTTCATCGCCGCCGGCTTCGACTGGCGCGAGCCGGGCTGCTCGATGTGCCTTGCGATGAACGCCGACAAGCTCGCCGACGGCGAACGCTGCGCCTCCACCTCGAACCGCAATTTCGAGGGCCGTCAGGGCCGGGGCGGGCGCACCCACCTCGTCTCGCCGGTGATGGCGGCGGCGGCGGCGATCAAGGGCACGCTCACCGACGTGCGCGAGCTCTAGCCGCGCCTCACATCCGCGCCGCGGCGGCGAGGGCGATGGCGATCGCCGCCTCGCGCCCGGTGCCGGTGGCGTTGAGGAAGACGATGCGCCCGTCTTTGAGGATGCTGACCGCGAACGAGGCATAGACGCCCTCGCCCAGGGTTTGCAGATAGGCGCGCTCGCCGACCCCGGCGAGGCTTTCGGTGCCGTTGTCCGGGCCGGGCGCTTCCAGCGCATCGAAGAAGGCGGCGGCGTCGGCGGCGACGGCGGTGATCGCCTCGCCCTCCAACAGCGTGACCGAGATCGAGCGCCGTCCGCCCGGCGCCGCCCAACGGCATGAGGATTCGCCTGCCACCGCGGGTCCGCGATCGTCGCGCCGCCAGTCCTCGCCGGGCAGCGCCTTGGCGAGCGCCGCATCGGGCAGCAGCGCGCAGGCCGGCGAGCCGCCGCGCTCGTCCGGCCCGGCCTCGCTCGGCCGGATCGGCGGCTTCGGCGTCGGCGCGGGCGTCGGTTCCGGAGTCGGCGTCGGCTCAGGTGTGGGTTCGGGAGTCGGCTCCGGGGTCGGCTCGGGCGTTGGCTCTGGAGTTGGCTCCAGCGTCGGTTCCGGAGTCGGCTCTGGCGTCGCAATCGGCGTGGGTTCGGGCGTCGGCTCTGGGGTTGGCTCCAGCGTCGGTTCCGGCGTCGGCTCAGGCGTTGGCTCCGGCGTTGGCTCCAGCGTCGGCTCGGGCGTTGGCTCTGGAGTTGGCTCTGGAGTTGGCTCCAGCGTCGGTTCCGGCGTCGGCTCAGGCGTTGGCTCCGGCGTTGGCTCCAGCGTCGGCTCGGGCGTTGGCTCTGGAGTTGGCTCCAGCGTCGGTTCCGGCGTCGGCTCGGGCGCCGCGCCCACGGCGTCCGGCTTCGGCGCGGGGTGGATCGGCGCGCCGCTCTCCGCCGGGGCCGCCTTGATCCGTCCGGCGACCGCCTCGGCGATGGCGATGGCGGCGGCGACCGGCACGCCGCGGGCGCTCACCTGCGCCACCTGTCCGCCTTTCAGCAGCACCACGCCCGCCGCCTGGAAGCCGGGCGAGCTTTCGTCCACCACCAGCGCCTCGTCGGCGAGCCCCTCCAGCACCGGCCGGGCGGCCCCCCGGCGGCGCAGATCGGCGGCCTGGAGGTCGTATTTCGCGCGCGCCGCCTTGGCGTCGCCCGCAAAGCGCGCCGCCGACCACAGCATGACGGAGACCACCTTGCCGCCGGGGGCCGACCAGGCGCAGTCGGAATAGCCCTCGCTCGCCGGTCCGCCGTCGAGCATCCGCCCCGGCTCGCCCAGCGCCGCCGCCGCCTCGCCCTCGCTCACCAGCGCGCAGGCGGGCGCGGCCGCCGCGGCCCGGCCCGCAAGGGCGAGGGCGAGCAGCGTGGCGCAGAGAAGAAGGCGCGGCGGAAAGGGCATGGACGGCGCGAAACGGGGGGCTTCCTCGGCCCAAACTGTCTGAAGTCGCGCCGCCGCGCCAGCGCCCCCGCCCGGCGCGAGACGCGAAAAATTGCGCCGCTTTCCGTGCGGGGAGAGTTTCCTTCCGCCACCAAACGCTCTAACCCATGCGCGCCATGGAGAAATTCACCACCCTCACCGCCGTCGCGGCCCCCCTTCCGCTGGTCAATGTCGACACCGACATGATCATCCCCAAGCAGTTCCTGAAGACGATCCAGCGTTCGGGCCTGGGCAAGGCGCTGTTCGACGAGATGCGCCGCACGCCGGACGGCAAGGACGTGCCCGACTTCGTGCTGAACAAGCCGGCCTACAAGGACGCGAAGATCCTCGTCGCCGGGGCCAATTTCGGCTGCGGCTCCAGCCGCGAGCACGCGCCCTGGGCGCTGCTCGACTACGGCTTCCGCTGCATCGTCGCGCCCAGCTTCGCCGACATCTTCTACGGCAATTGCTTCAAGAACGGCATCCTGCCGATCGTCCTGCCGCAGTCGGAAATCGACAAGCTGCTGGACGACGCCGGGCGCGGGGCCAACGCGGTCCTCAGCATCGACCTGGAGAAGCAGGAAATCCGCGGCCCCGACGGCGGCGTCATTCCCTTCGAGATCGACCCGTTCCGCAAGCAGATCCTGATGAACGGCTGGGACGACATCGCCCTCACGCTGCGCGACGAGCCTTCGATCGGCGCCTACGAGGAAAAGGCGAAACTGACCAAGCCCTGGCTCTGAGACCTGTCCTGTCATGGTCCGCGCAGGCGGACCGTCCACGCCTTCTCGGGGGCCGGCGTGGCGCAAGGTCCCGGGCGGCCTTGCGCGAACCAAGATCCCTCAGGCCCGCGACGACACGACGGAAAACCCCATGACCGCCAAACTCCTCCTTCTCCCCGGCGACGGCATCGGCCCGGAAGTCAGCCGCGAAGTGCGCCGCGTGCTCGACTGGCTGACGAAGAACCGCGGCGCGGTCTTTCAGATCGACGAGGATCTGGTCGGCGGCATCTCGCTCGAAACCCACGGGGTTCCCATCACCGACGCGGCGATGGCCAAGGCCCATGCCGCCGACGCGGTGCTGTTCGGCGCGGTCGGCGGCCCGCAATGGGACGCCAACCCCTTCCACAAGAAGCCCGAACAGGGCCTGCTGCGGCTGCGCAAGGAGCTGGAGCTGTTCGCCAATCTGCGCCCGGCGCTCTGCTTCGCGGCGCTGACGGAAGCCTCCAGCCTCAAGCCGGAACTGGTCTCCGGCCTCGACATCATGATCGTGCGCGAGCTGACGGGCGGCGTCTATTTCGGCGAACCGCGCGGCATCGAAACGCTTCCCGACGGCAGCCGCAAGGCGGTCGACACCCAGCTCTATACGACCGGCGAGGTGCGCCGCATCGCCCGCGTCGCCTTCGATCTGGCGCGGAAGCGCGGCGGCCTCGTCCATTCGGCCGAAAAGTCGAACGTCATGCACACCGGCGTCCTCTGGCGCGAGGAAGTGACCCACGTTCACAAGGGCGAATACCCGGACGTGAAGCTCGTCCACATCCTCGCCGACAACGCGGCGATGCAGCTGGTGCGCAACCCCAAGCAGTTCGACGTCATCGTCACCGACAATCTCTTCGGCGACATCCTGTCGGACGAAGCCTCGATGCTGACCGGCTCGCTCGGCATGCTGCCTTCCGCCTCGCTCGGCGCGAAGGACGCAAAGACCGGCAAGGCGAAGGCGCTCTACGAGCCGATCCACGGCAGCGCGCCCGACATCGCGGGCAAGAACCTCGCCAATCCGATCGCCGCGATCCTCTCGCTCGCCATGTGCCTGCGCTATTCGCTGGAGCGCGAGGCGGACGCGAAGCTGATCGAGGACGCGGTCGCCGCGGTGCTGGATGCGGGCATCCGCACCGGCGACATCATGCAGGCGGGCAAGACGCAGGTTTCGACCACCGGCATGGGCGACGCGATCCTTAAGGCGCTCGACCAGGCCGCGCGCTAGACCCGCGCGCCGCCATGGCGCGGCTCGGGCGGCCCCTCGCGGTCTATGCGGTCCTCGCCGGGCTGGCGCTCGCCGCCGCCTGCGCGTTGCCGCCCGCGCCGTTCGAGCGCTTCCTCCCCGGCCTTCCGCCTGTGCCGGTGCTCGCCGCCGCCGCCCTCGCCGGCGCTCTGGCGCTCGCGGCGCTGGAGGCGCAGGGCTGGACGCGTCCGCCCGGCGCGGCCCCCCGCCTGCGCATTCTCGCCGCCGCGATGGGGATCGTCGCGCTCTGCGCCGCCGCCGCCATCGCCATCGATCTTGCCGCGCCGTTTCCGCGCGGCATGAACGTGCCTTCGCCCCAGGCGCGGCTCTTCTATCCGGCGATCGCCGTCCTGGTCGAAATCGTCTTTCACCTCGTGCCGCTCGCCCTCGTCTGGAGCGCGGCGAACGCGGCGCTCGGCAAGGCGGCGCGCGACCGGCTGGTCCTGCCGTGTCTCGCCGCCGTCGCGCTGCTCGAACCGGCGTTCCAGATCGCCCTGTCGCCGCCGCAGACGCCGCTGTGGGTTTCGGCCGCCGTCGGGCTCAACGTCCTCGTCATCAATCTCGTTCAGCTCGCCGTCTTCCGGCGCTGCGGCTTCGCCGCCATGCTGGCGGTGCGCCTCGCCTATTACCTCCTGTGGCATATCCTGTGGGGCGAGCTGAGGCTCGCCGTGCTGTTCTGAACGCGCTGTCCCTCGCTTGGGATGGCCGGCGGGGCGTGCTAGCCTTGCGCCATGACCCACATCGCCGCCACCGAGATCGCCGCCCTGCGTGCCGACATCGCCGCGCTCGCGCTGCGCTGCGAGGCGATCGCCGGCCAGAACGCGGCCATCCTCGCCGCCCTCGCCGAGATCAAGGGCGGCGGCCCCGCCCGGTCGTCGTCCTTCGTCGGCAAGCGCGGCTGACCGGCCCTTGACGGTCCCGGACCATATTCCTATATCGAGGCGTTGGCCGCCCCGGCGGCGGGCGGCGGCGTCGCACCCCCTCCCCCCTCCCCGGGGCGGCGAGGAACGAAGATGCTTTATGCCGCCGGCGCGAAACGAAATTGCGCCCTAAGGACGATGGAGCAGGGATGAACTGGAAGATCGCCGTCGTCGGGGCCACCGGCAATGTCGGCCGCGAAATGCTGAACGTCCTCGCCGAGCGCCTCGCGGGGGCCGAGGTCGCGGCGCTCGCCTCGCGCAAGTCGATGGGCGTCGAGGTCTCCTTCGGCGAGCGGACGCTGCGCTGCCAGGACCTCGCGCAATACGATTTCCGGGGCACCGACATCGTGCTGATGAGCGCGGGCGGCGTAGTCTCGAAGGAATGGTCGCCGAAGATCGCCAGGGCCGGGGCCGTCGTCATCGACAATTCCTCCGCCTGGCGCATGGACCCGGCCGTGCCGCTGGTGGTGCCGGAGGTGAACGGCGCGACGCTCGCGCGCTATGCGAAGAAGAACATCGTCGCCAATCCGAACTGCTCGACCATCCACCGCGTCGTGGCGCTGAAATGCCTGCACGACGAGGCGGCGATCACCCGGATCGTGACCTCGACCTATCAATCGGTTTCGGGCGCGGGCAAGGACGCGATGGACGAACTCTTCCGCCAGTCGCGCGCCATCTTCGTCGGCGATCCGGTCGAGCGGGCGAAGTTCCCCAAGCAGATCGCCTTCAACGTCATCCCCCAGGTCGATGCCTTCCTCGACGACGGCTCGACCAAGGAAGAGGAAAAACAGGCGACCGAGACGCGCAAGATCCTCGGCCCCGACATCAAGGTCAGCGCGACCTGCGTGCGCGTGCCGGTCTTTCGCGGCCATGGCGAGGCCTGCACGGTCGAGTTCGAGCGCCCGCTCTCGGCGCAGCGGGCGAAGGTGCTGCTGCGCAATGCGCCCGGCGTCATGCTGGTCGACCGCCACGAGGACGGCGGCTACATCACGCCGCTCGAAACCGCCGGCGACGACGAGGTCTATGTCGGGCGGGTGCGGACCGATCCGACCGTCGCCAACGGCTTGTCGCTGTGGATCGCCTCGGACAATCTGCGCAAGGGCGCGGCGCTCAACGCGGTGCAGATCGCCGAGGCGCTGATCGCGGAGCATCTGAAGAAAAGGATCGCGTGAGATGGAACAGGCGGCGTTCGAACAGCTTGTGGCCCGGATGGGCGACGCCGCCAGCCGGGGCGACGCGCCCGGCTTCGCCGCCTGCTTCACGCCGGACGGCGTCTATCACGACTACATCTACGGCGCGTTCACCGGGCGCGAGGCGATCGCCCACATGCTCGCCGATCATTTCCACGCCCATGCCCGCGACTACGACTGGCGCTTCTTCGATCCGGTGGTGCGCGGCGAGACGGGCTATGCCCGCTCGCTCTCGCGCTTCGTCTCGACCATGTCCCAGTTCGCGGGGCGCGAGGTGGTGATCGACGGCATGAGCCGCTTCCGCCTGAAGGACGGCCTCATCGCCGAATACTGGGAAAGCGTGAACGCGGGCGTCGGCCATGTGCAGCTCGGCGTCGATCCGGCGCGCAGCGCCAAGGTGTTCGCGCGCTGGGCGGGCGAACTGCGCGAGCGTCCCGACGTGCAGGCCTATGTCGCCGCAGCCAGAGCGCGTTACGGCGGCTGATCTCAACCTGACGCTAGGGAATGGTTTCGCCGTCTTTTCGCTAACGCCCGTGCAACATCTTGATGACGCGGCTTTAAGGGTTGGCTGTTAGCGTCTGCAGCATTCGCAATGCGCTGCTGGAGGCGGCATGGGCGGTCATGCTGCGGTAGATGTCGTCTGGCTGATCGTGGCGACGATTCTCGTCGTGATGATGCAGGCCGGGTTCCTCTGTCTTGAGACCGGTTTCGTCCGGGCCAAGAACGGGATCAACGTCGCCTTCAAGAACGTCGCCGATTTCTGCATCTCGGCGCTGACCTTCTGGGCGGTCGGCTTCGGCCTGATGTTCGGCGTCTCAGCCGCCGGCGCCGTGGGCACGAGCGGCTTCTTCTTCGACGGCAGCCTGACCGGCCTCGGCAGCGCCGATCCGTCGGCGCCCTGGCTCATCGCCTTCTTCTTCTTCCAGGCGGCGTTCTGCGGCACCGCGACGACCATCGTCTCGGGCGCGGTGGCGGAGCGGATGAACTTCCATTCCTACTTCGTCATCTCGGCGGTCCTGTCGGGTGTTCTCTATCCGCTCTTCGGCCACTGGGCCTGGGGCGGCGCGGCCGGTCCGGCCAGCGCCGGCTGGCTCCAGCAGCTCGGCTTCATCGACTTCGCCGGCTCGACCGTCGTGCACTCGATGGGCGGCTGGATGTCGCTCGCCTGCCTGCTCGTCATCGGGGCGCGCACCGGCCGCTATGCCGCCGGCGCGCGCCCGGTCGAAGGCCACAACATTCCCTATGCGGCGCTCGGCGTCTTCCTGCTGTGGGTCGGCTGGTTCGGCTTCAACGGCGGCTCGACGCTCGGCCTCACCGAGGCCGTGCCGAAGGTGCTGGTCAACACGCTGCTCGGCGGCGCGGCGGGCGGCGTCGCGGGCATCCTCTATTCGTGGGCCTTCGCCGGGCGTCCGGAAGTCGGCCCGTTCCTCAACGGCGTGCTGGCCGGCCTCGTCGCCATCACCGCCTGCTGCCACGTCCTCACCTTCCCCAACGCCGTCCTCACCGGCGCGATCGGCGGCCTCATCGCCATCTGGGGCGCGAGCCTTCTCGACCGGCTGAAGATCGACGACGCGGTCGGCGCGGTGCCGGTGCATCTGGGCGCGGGCATCTGGGGCACGATGGCGGTGGCGCTCCTGGGCGAACCCGAACTCTGGGGCACCGGCCTCGATTTCTGGGGCCAGCTCTCGGTCCAGGCGATCGGCGTCGCGGCGGCGGGCGCGCTCGGCCTCGGCGTCTCCTACCCGGTGCTGCGCCTCATCGACCGCTTCATGACCATGCGCGTCTCGGTCGAGGCGGAACGCGCCGGCCTCAACGTCTCCGAACATGGCGCCTCGACGGCGATCCACGATCTGCTCACGGCCATGGAAGGCCACCGCGTCACCGGCGATTTCTCGCGCGCCGTCCCGGTCGAGGCCTCGACCGAGGCCGGCCTCATCGCCACGCAGTACAATCAGGTCGCCGAACGCTTCCAGTCCGAGGTGCGCCGGCGCGAGCAGACCGCCAAGGAACTCGCCGCCGCCAAGGAACGGGCCGAACTCGCCAACGCCGCCAAGAGCCAGTTCCTCGCCACGATGAGCCACGAGCTGCGCACCCCGCTCAACGCCATCATCGGTTTCTCCGAACTGATGACGGGGGAATATTTCGGCGCGCTCGGCTCGCCCAAATACGCCGAATACGCCGCCGACATCCACAAGTCCGGCACCCATCTGCTCTCGGTCATCAACGACGTGCTCGACCTCTCCAAGATCGAGGCCGACAAGCTGGAGCTGCACCCGCGCGAGATCGAGCTGGCCGATGCGCTGGGCGACGCCGCGCGCTTCGTCGCCGAACGGGCGCGCAACGAAGGCGTCGCCTTCGAGCTGAAGCCGGTGCCGGCCGGTCTCGTGCTGATGGCCGACGCCAAGGCGCTGCGGCAGATGGTGCTGAACCTGCTCACCAACGCGATCAAGTTCACGCCGTCCGGCGGGCGGGTGACGATGCATGCGGCGGTCGAGGCCGACGGGCGTCTGGCGATCGCGGTCGCCGACACCGGCCACGGCATGCGGCGCGCCGACATCCCCAAGGCGCTGGAAGCCTTCGGCCAGGTGACGACCGGCACCACGCAGTACGGCCACGAAGGCACCGGACTCGGCCTGCCGATCACCGCCGCGCTCATCCGCCTGCATGGCGGCACGGTGGTGCTGGACTCGCGCCCCGGCGAGGGCACGACCGTGACGCTGCGCTTCCCGGCCTCGCGGATCGTCTCCGCCGCCCGGGCCGACGCCGCCTGAGGCTCAGAGCGGGCGGACGTTCAGCCGGGCCTCGCTCAGCCGGTCCTGCCCGGCGACCAGGGCGAGGTCCTTGGCGTCCCCGCTGAGAGCGATGAGGTCCGTCACCGCCCCGGCCGCCCGGCCGAGCGCCTCTTCGACCGCCGCGCCCTTCAGCCGCCAGCCGAGGAACAGCGCCGCCAGCAGATCGCCGGTCCCGGAAGGCGCGTGGGGCGCGCGCGGGGCGCTGGCGAGAAAGGCCTCCGCCGCCGTCACCGCCGCCGTGCCGATCGCCCCGCCGGCGCAGGGCACCGAGGTCGCCAGCACCAGCGGCCGGCCGAGCGCCCGCGCCGCCGCCGCCGCGTCCGCCGCGCTCTCGATGCGGCGGCTGGAAAGGCTCGCCAGCTCGAAGCGGTTGGGGGCGACGATGTCGGCGAGCGGCAGCAGATGGCGGGCCATCGCCTCCGCGACGCCGGGCCGGGCATAGGCGCCGCCCTCGTCGCCGAACACCGGATCGAGCAGGTAGAGCGCGCCGGGATTGCGCCGCTTCACCGTCCGCACCGCCTCGCGCACGCATTCGGCTTGGGCGGCCTCGCCCAGATAGCCCGACAGCACCGCATCGATCCCGTCCAGGAACCCGCGCGCCGTCAGTCCTTCCAGCAGCGCCTCCAGGTCCGCCACGGGCACCGCGCGCCCGGCGAAGCCGCCATGGCCGGGGTGGTTGGAGAAGAGCACGGTCGGCAGCGCCACCACGTCGACCCCCAGGCGCTGCAGGGCGAAGCGCGCCGCCCCGTTGCCGACATGGCCGGCCGCGACCTCCGACTGGATGGAGAGGACGCGGGGCGGGCGGGGCAGGGTCATGCGCCGACATTTGCACGCGGCCCGGCCCTTTTGTAGGGTCCGCCGCCGCCATTCACGGAACCGACATGTCTGCGATCTTGAAGCCGCGCCGCAGCGCCCTCTACATGCCCGGATCGAACGCCCGCGCGCTCGACAAGGCCCGCACCCTTCCCGCCGACGCGCTGATCCTCGATCTTGAGGACGCGGTCGCGCCCGACGCCAAGGAAATCGCCCGCCGCCAGGTCGCCGAAGCGGTCGCGGCGCGCGGCTTCGGCCATCGCGAGATCGTGGTGCGGATCAACGGCCTTTCCACGCCCTGGGGCCGCGACGACCTGAAAGCCCTCGCGGCGGCCAAGCCGGACGCGGTGCTGGTGCCCAAGGTCGACAGCGCCGAGGAGGCGCGCGCCCTCAGCGCGGCGCTCGACGAGGCCGGGGCGGCCCCCGAGGTCGCGCTGTGGATCATGTTCGAAACGCCGCGCGCGGTGCTCAACGCCGCGACCATCGGCGGGGCGGGCGGCCGGCTCGCCTGCATCGTGGCGGGCACCAACGATCTGGTGAAGGAATTCGGCGGCCTGCACACGCCCGGCCGCGAGGGCCTGCTGCCCTATCTGGCGCTGCTGCTCGCCGCCGCCCGCGCCAACGGCCTCGCCGCCCTCGACGGCGTCTATAACGACATCCAGAACGCCGAAGGCTTCGCCGCCGCCTGCGCCCAGGGCCGGGCGCTCGGCTTCGACGGCAAGACGCTCATCCATCCGAGCCAGGTCGAGCCCTGCAACGCCGCCTTCGCCCCGTCCGAGAGCGAAGTCGCCGACGCCCGCAAGATCATCGCCGCCTTCGACCTGCCCGAGAATCGCGCCAAGGGCGCGATCTCGCTCGACGGACGCATGGTCGAACGGCTCCATGCCGAGATCGCCGCGAAGGTGGTCGCGATGAGCGACGCGATCGCCGCGCGCGCCGCCTGAAGCTCTATCGCCCGATCAACCAAGAAGACTGCCCAAGAAGAGGACGAGGAACAATGCGCAGGACCCTTACAGCCCTCACCGTCGCCCTGATGCTGACCGCGCCTGCCGCGGCGATGAGCGAACGCGAGGCGGTCGAGCTTCTGAACGCCGGCATCACCGCGCTTCAGGGCGGCGACGTGGCCGGCGCACTGCCGCTGCTCACCCAGGCGATCGATTCCGGCAAGCTGAAGGGCGACAATATCTATATCGGCTACTTCTCGCGCGGCGCCGCCTACGGCATGCTCAAGCAGTGCCCGAACGCCATTCCCGACTTCACCAAGGCGATCGAACTCAAGCAGGACGACCCGCAGGTCTATGCCCAGCGCGGCAATTGCTACGCCGAAGGCAAGCAGTACGAGCTCGCCGTCGCCGACGTGAAGCAGGCCGTCGCGCTGGCCCCGCAGGAGCCGTCCTACGCCACGTTCCTGTGCGCGGTCGCCTTCAACGGCGATCTCGACGCCGAGGCAGGTCCGGCCTGCGAGGCGGCGGTCGAGAAGTTCGACCCGCAGAACGCCGAGATGACCCAGGCCTCCGCGCAGTCCTACGAGGCGGCCGGCGACAAGGCGAGCGCCAACCGGATGTGGAAGAAGCTTCTCGCGCTCGATCCCGCCTCCGAGGCCGCCAAGCAGGGCATCGAACGGACCAAGTGACAATCACGATACGTTGACTCAAGGTCAACGCCCCGTAGAGTTCGCGCCGTATTGCCGCCATCTTGCCGCACCAAGCTTCCCAAGCGTTAGACTGAAGGAACCCCTCGACGATGCGTCTTGCCCTGTTCGCCGCGGCTCTGGCCGCGTTCACCGCCTTCGCCGCTCCGGCCGTCGCGCAGACGGCGTCCGAAGCGGCCGCGATCGAAGAGTTCAAGCGCGGCCAGGCGGCGGCCAACGATAAGAAGAACGAAGAGACGATCACCATCATGACCGGGGTGATCGAGGCGGGAAAGCTCCCCAAGGACTGGCAGCCCTACCCCTATTTCTATCGCGGCCAGGCCTATCGCCGGCTTGAGAAGTTCGTCGAAGCGCTCGCCGATTTCGACAAGGCGACCGAGATGAAGCCCGATCTCGCCCCGGCCTTCTTCGAAGGCGGCATGGCCTACCAGGCGCAGGAAAAATACAAGCAGGCGATCAAGTCCTACGACAAGGCCGTCAAGCTCGTCCCCGACAACGCCGAATACGTCTATTCGCGCTGCGTGTCGAAGTCCTGGGCGGGCGACAATGCCGGCGCGCGCGAGGATTGCCGCACGGCGGTCAAGCTGAAGCCCGAATATGTCGACGCCTGGCAGACGCTCGGCCGCGCCTATGAGGATCTCGGCCAGCTCGACAAGGCCGAGGAATGCTACAAGAAGGTTCTTGAGCTTGAGCCCGGCCACAAGGGCGCCAAGGAAGGCCTCGACTACATCGCCGAAAAGCGCAAGGCGATCGCGGCCGGCGGCGGCTGATCGCGATCCACGGGTCTTTGACGGCGCGGCGCGGGCTGGTAAGGCTCGCGCCGTTTGCTTTTGGAGGCTCCTGTGGCGAAGTCGTTCGGCGGCAATTTCTTCGAGGATTTCTCGGTCGGCCAGATGCTGCGCCACGCGACGCCGCGCACGCTGACCGGCGGCGACGTGGCGCTCTACAATGCGGTCTATGGCGGCCGCTTCGCCGTCTCCTCGTCGGATGAAGTCGCCCGCGTGCTGGGTTATCCGCGCTCGCCGGTGGACGAACTGCTCGCCTTCCACATGGTCTTCGGCAAGACCGTGCCCGACATCTCGCTGAACGCGGTCGCCAATCTCGGCTACGCCGATTGCCGCTTCCTCAAGCCCGTCTTCCCGCGCGACACGATCAGCGCGGTCAGCGAGGTGATCGGGCTGAAGGAGAATTCAAACCGCCAGACCGGGGTCGTCTATGTCCGCACCACCGGCCTCAACCAGGCCGGCGATACGGTGCTCTCCTATGTGCGCTGGGTGATGGTGCGCAAGCGCCACCCCGACGCCGAGGTGGCGGGCCAGAGCGTGCCGAAGCTCCCGGCCGCGGTCGCGCCCGAGGCGCTGGTCCTTCCCCCCGGCGTCTCGTTCGAGCGTTACGACGCGATGCTCGCCGGCTCACCCTTCCTGTGGGACGATTATGCGCCCGGCGAGAAGATCGACCATGTGGACGGCGTGACGGTGGAGGAAAGCGACCACATGCTCGCCACCCGCCTCTACCAGAACACCGCCAAGGTGCATTTCAACCAGCACGCCGAAGGCCAGGGCCGCTTCGGCCGCCGCCTCATCTATGGCGGGCACGTCATCAGCCTCGCCCGCGCGCTCTCGTTCAACGGCCTCGCCAACGCCGTGCAGATTCTGGCGATCAATGCCGGGCGGCATGTAAACCCGCTCTTCGCGGGCCTCACCGTCTATGCCTGGTCGGAAGTGCTGGAGAAGGCGGACCTGCCCGGCCGCACCGATATCGGCGCGCTGCGGCTGCGCCTTCTGGCCGCGAAGGATCGTCCGTGTTCGGACTTCCCGGACCGCAACGAGAAGGGCGAATACCCGTCCGACATCATCCTCGATCTCGACTATTGGGCGGCGATGCCGCGCCGGGCCTAGGGCCGCGACGCCGCCCAGGTGTCGCGGGTCAGCGACCAGAGCTGCTGCGGGCCGTCCTCGTCGTCCCACAGCCGCCAATAGGTCATGCCAAGCTTGCGCGCCACGTTGATCGAGGCGGCATTGGCGGGCTGGATCATGCTGAGCACGCGATCCGCGCCCAACGTCTCGAAGCCCCAGTCGAGCGCCGCGCGCCCGGCCTCGCTGGCGTAACCCTTGCCCCAGAAGGCGGGCAGCAGCGTCCAGCCCAGTTCCAGACCCGGCCATTCGTAAGGGTAGTCGAGGAAACCGGCGCGCCCGATCAGGTTCCCGCTCGCTTTCTCCTCGATGCCCCATTTGCCGAAGCCGCGAAAATGCCAGAGCGCGGTGTGGTTCAGCATCTTGGCGTAGGCGCCGCGCAGCGACGTGTCGGTGCGGCCGCCCATATGGCGCTGCACTTCGGCGTCGCCCTGCAGCGCCGCGACGGCAGGCGCATCCTCGGCGCGATAGCCGCGCAGGATCAGCCGCGCGGTCTCCAGAACCGGAATCTCCAGCGGCGCACAGGCGCGCCGCAGTCCGTCCGTCATGCCTTCAATTCGTCCATCGAAAAGCCGTGGCTGAGCACGGTGCTGTCGTCCTCGCCCAGAATATAGAAGCCGATCCGGCGCTTGTCCCAGTCGAGCGCGACCATGCCGACATTGTCATCGCGATAGGTGGGGCCGATCCGGTTCGGCCCCGGTTCCTCGCCGGGATCGGGCCAGCCCGACGACATGTTGAAGGCGGAGGAGGTCAATTCGTAGATCGGATAGGGCGTTCCCTTGGTCTCGCGATAGACCCCGGCCCGGTGGCGGTCGCCCGAGACGACGATGAGGCCGGCGGCGCGGGTCCGCGCGACGAGGTCGTAGAGGCGCTGCCGCTCCAGCGGGAAATTGCCCCATTTCTCCCAGCCATGGCCCTCGGCCACCAGCTGATAGGACGAGACGAGGATGCGCAGCGCGGCGGGCTTGGCGAGCTGTTCCTCAAGCCAGGCCCACTGCGTCTCGCCCAGCACCGTCTTCTGCGGATCGGAATCGGCGACATAGCGCTCCTTCCAGGGCGCGCCCTTTTCGTCGGTCGCCTTGAAGGGGCTGCGGAAGCTGCGCGTGTCGAGCAGGATGGTCTGCACCCGCGCGCCTTGCGGGCCGGTGATGAAGGCGTCGTAGATGCCGCCCGTGCGCCGCCGCGGGCTGTCCGCCGGCACGCCCCAGAAGTCGAAGAACAGCGGCGTCGTCGCCGCCTTGTAGGCGTATTCGACGCCCGCATCGTTCAGCCCGTAATCGTGATCGTCCCAGGTCGCGGCGATCGGCATGGCGGCGCGGAAGGCGGCATAGTCGGGCCGCGCCAGCGCCCCGGCATAGGCGCCGACCAGCTCGTCGACGTTCGGGCTCTCGGTGTCGCCATAGACGTTGTCGCCCATCATCAGGAAGAGGTCGGGACGCGAACGGATCGCGGTGCCGAGCAGCTTGCCGTGACGGTTCTGGTGAAAGCACGAGCCGATGCCGATGCGGGCGAGCCGCAGTTCGGGATCGAGGACCGGCGCGGCGGGCAGGGGCATCGGCCCGGCGGCGGTCGGAAAGATATCCGCCCCGGCCGCGCCCGCGCGCGGCGCGGCGCAACCGGCAAGCGCCAGCGCCCCTGCGCCCGCGAAACCCGCCAGAAAGCGGCGGCGATCGATCCCGGTCATGCAGCACCCCCTCGGCAAATCCCCGCCCGCCTATACGACGCGCCTGTGACGCCGCGGCGACAGGCCCTTGCGGGGCGCGGGCGGCCGGGGATCAGCCGCGCCAGCCGGCCTCGGCCGCGAAGGCCTCGCGCGCCGCGACATAGTCGGCATAGCGGCGTGGCGGCGTGTCGCCGTCGGCGGCGGCCCGCACGCGCTGGCGCACCAGTTCCTCGGCCAGCGGCATCAGCCCGACGGCGAGGCGGCGCTCGTCGACATGGGTGGGGTCGCCGATCGGCGCGGGCGAAAGATTGCCCGCCTCGTCCCACTGCAATTGCGAGCCGTAGGTCTGCAGGCGGCCCTCCAGCACGGCGATCCGGTCGACCAGCAGCGCGAGGCGCAGGCGCGCCGGCGGGTCGGCGGGCGGATCGGCGAGGTCGCGCACGCGGCGCATCAGGGCAGGGCGCGAAATCGCATGTTGCACGATCAGCCAGAAGGCGCCGATCGCGGCGGGCGACACCTCGCCGGGCGAAGGCCAGAAACCCTCGTCCAGCCGGGCGCTCAGCCAGTCGGCGTTCGCTTCGTGCAGGGCGCGCAATTGCGGATGATAGTCGCGCGCCAGGCGGCCCTTGCGGGAGAGTTCGCCGCGCAGGTTCGTATCCTCGCCCGCGCGGCGCAGCAATTCGGCCCCGAGATCGGCCGGGACCGTCATCCGATTAGGCGCCGAGGCTCGGTTCGATGGCGATGCAGGCGTCGATCAGCGTGCGCACCGCGGCGATCGACTTGGCGAACATCGCCGTCTCGCCGTCGTCCATCGGGAACTCGATGACCTGCTCGACGCCGCCCGCCCCGATCACCACCGGCACGCCGCAATAGATGTCCTTCTGGCCGTAGAGGCCGTCGAGATAGGCGGCGCAGGCGAGCACGCGCTTCTTGTCGTGCAGATAGGACAGCGCCATCAGGATCGCGCTCTCGGCCGGGGCGTAATAGGCGCTGCCGGTCTTGAGCAGGGCGACGATCTCGCCGCCGCCGCCGCGGGTGCGCTTGACGATGGCGTCGAGCTCGTCCTGGCTGATCTTGCCCTGGGCGACGAGGGTGGGCAGCGGCAGGCCGCCGACCGTCGAGTAGCGGACCATCGGCACCATGTCGTCGCCGTGGCCGCCCAGCGTCCAGGCGTGGATGTCCTCGACCGCGATGCCGAACTTCTCGGCGAGGAACCAGCGGAAGCGCGCCGAGTCGAGCACGCCGGCCATGCCGACGACCTTGTGCTTGGGCAGGCCGGAGAATTTCTGGAGCGCCCACACCATGGCGTCGAGCGGATTGGTGACGCAGATGACGAAGGCGTTCGGGGCGTGGGTCTTGATGCCCTCGCCGACCGCCTTCATCACCTTCAGGTTGATGCCGATCAGGTCGTCGCGGCTCATGCCGGGCTTGCGCGGCACGCCGGCGGTGACGATGCAGACATCGGCCCCGGCGATGGCGGCGTAGTCGTTCGCGCCCTTGA
The DNA here is from genome assembly GCA_046348585.1 of Alphaproteobacteria bacterium. GTDB lineage: Bacteria > Pseudomonadota > Alphaproteobacteria > Micropepsales > Micropepsaceae > JADZAI01. The sequence continues at coordinate 362,970 of JAXMDZ010000001.1, read as the reverse complement.
TGGTGATGTCCTTGCCGAAGATCGGCGAGGCCTCGTCGATGTCCAGCGCCTTGCCCTGGGGCACGCCCTCGGCGATGTCGAACAGGACGATGTCGCCCAGTTCCTCGCGGGCCGCGATATGGGCCAGCGTGCCGCCGATCATGCCGGCGCCGATCAGGGCGATTTTCTTGCGGGACATGGGCCTCTCCGAAAAAGGGCGTTGGGTCGGGCGAGGGAGTAGCCCGCCCGGCCCAAGTCTTCAAGGCGGGCCTCCCGGACGGCCGCCGGGCCTCATGGGGGATTGATACATGTCATGGCCTCCCCCTCGCCCGAGGGTCCATTCGCTTGCCCATGGAAACCCTCAGCCCCGCCGCCATCGCCGCGCTGATGCCGCTGCTCGAACGCGAAGCGCCGCGCTACACGAGCTACCCCTCCGCCCATCACTTCCGCGAGCTGGGTCCGGAGACCCAGGCCGCATGGCTCTCCCGGCTGCCGGCGGGCGAGCGGGTCGGGCTCTACCTCCACGTCCCCTTCTGCGAGGAGATGTGCTGGTTCTGCGGCTGCAACACCAAGGCGACCCACCGCCACGGCCCGGTCGAGGCCTATGTGGACGCGCTGGTCGCCGAGATCGCGCTGGCCGCCGCCCGCCTGCCGGCGCGCCAGAGGCTGCACTCGATCCATTTCGGCGGCGGCTCGCCGACCATCCTCAGCTGCGACGAGATGCGCCGCGTCTTCGAGGCCATCGACGCCGCCTTCCAGCGCGACCGGGCGACCGAGATCGCCATCGAGATCGACCCGCGCCGCCTGACCGTCGAGAAGGTGTGGACCTATGCCGCCCTCGGCTTCAACCGGGCGAGCCTCGGCGTCCAGGACACCGATCCGCGCGTCATGGCGGCGATCAACCGCCTGCAGCCGGTCGAGACCGTGCGCGCCGCCGCCGATCTGCTGCGCGGCGAGGGCATCTCGGGCCTCTCCATCGACATCATGTACGGCCTGCCGATGCAGACGCCGCAGACCATCGACCGCACGCTGCGCGACGTCGCCGAGATCGGGCCGGACCGCATCGCCTGCTTCTCCTATGCGCATATTCCCTGGGTGAAGAAGCACCAGACGCTGATCGACGGCGCGGCGCTGCCGGACGGCGCGGCGAAGGCGGCGGCCTTCCTGCAGATCGCCTCGGGCCTCGCCGCGCTCGGCTATGGCGCGGTCGGCATGGATCATTTCGCGCGGCCCCGCGACGACATGGCGCGCAGCCTCGCGACCCGCACGCTGCGGCGCAATTTCCAGGGCTACACGACGCTGCCCAACGATCTGCTGATCGGCGTCGGCGCTTCGGCGATCAGCGAGATGCCGGGCGGCATCGCCCAGAATTTCACGCCCAACCGCCAGCACCGCCAGGCGATCATGGCGGGCCGCCTCGCCACCGCCCGTGGCTGGATCTACACGCCGGAAGACCGCATGCGCCGCGCCGTCATCGGCGACCTCATGTGCTTCTTCGAAGCGGATGTGGAAGCGATCCTCAGGCGCTTCGGCTACGACCCCGGCCATCTCGACGCCGAAATCGCAAGCCTCGCGCCCTATATCGCGGCGGGCATCGCCAGCGTCGAGGGCCGCACCGTGCGCTTCCATTCGCCGCTGCGTATGCTGGTGCGCCCGGTCGCCGCCGCCTTCGACGCCTATGCCGGCGCGGCGAGCGCCGAGAAGCGCTTCTCGAAGGTCGCCTGAGCCGTCACACGGCCGCGATGTCGGCGAGGCGCGCGTCCAGCGCGCGCATGAGATCGCCTGGCCCAACGCGGATCTCCACTCCGCGCCGTCCACCGCTGACATGCACTGCCGCAAGAAGGGAGATCGAGCGGTCTGCGACGACCGGCAGGGGCCGCCTCGTGCCGAAGGGGGAGATGCCGCCAAGCACGTAGCCGGTCAGCCGCTCGGCGTCGGCCGGCCGCGCCAGTGTGGCGCGCTTCCAGCCGAGCGCCTTGGCGGCGGCGCCGAGCGACAGCCGGCTTGCGACAGGCACCAGGGCCAGCGCATGGGCGCTCCCTTCGTCCCAAACCACCAGGGTCTTGAAGACGCTGGCCGCGTCGAGGCCCAGCTTTTCGGCTGCCTCCATTCCATAGCCTTCGGCGCGCGGATCGTGCCGGTACTCCAGCAGCGCGAAGGCGATGCCGCGCGCTTTCAGAAAGGACGATGCCGGCGTCGCCGCCACAGCCTCAGCGCACCGGGAAGTCGAAGACCGCGCCGGGGAAGGGCTGGCCGGTCAGCGAGAAGTGCCACCACTCCTCGGCATAGGGGGCGAAGCCCGCCGCCATCATGGCCTCGCGCAGCAGCGCCCGGTTGGCCCGCGCGGGCTCGCTCACCGCCGCGTCGCCATGCGCCAGCGCGTCGAAGCAGTCATAGCCGGTGCCGAAATCGAGCGCCCCGTCGGCGAAGCGCTCGCCCGCGGGCGCGATGCAGTCGACGAAGCCCATCGCCGCCGACCAGGCGGGCGCGGCGGCGAGGCCGCGCGGCGCGATCCCCAGATCCACCGTCGATCCCGCCGAATGGCCCGACCGCGCCGCGATATAACCGCGCGCGAACAATTCGCTCTTGGGCACGCGCGGAAAGAACTCGGCCTTCGCCGTCTCGTCCGGCCCTTCGGCCCAGGCGACGAAGGCGGCGACCGCCCGCGCCGGGCGATAGCAGTCCCAGACGATGAGGGTGAGGCCCTTCGCCTCCAGCGCCGTCTGCACCTGCGCCAGCGCCTCGGCGGCCTGCCGCGTCAGGATGCAGACCGAGGCTTCGTAGCCGGGCACCGGCGCGCCGGTGAAATTGTGCGTCCCGGCATAGCGCATGTCCTCGACGATCGACGGCGCGATCTCGGACAGATGCACGAAGCCGTCGGGCAGCGCCGGCGCATCGGTGGCGGCGAGCGCCAGGGCGAGGGCGGCGGCGATCATGTGCGGCCGATCACCAGGGTGGGCACGCCCATCGTGCCGCTGCGCACGGTGAAGACGTCGGTGCCCGGCTTGCGCCCGGTGCGGATCTCCGACACGTCCAGCCCCGCGCCGATCAGCCGCGTTCGCGCGGCGGCCAGGTCGGCGGCCCGCCACGACAGGCCCCACAGCCGGTCCGGCCCATCGCCCGCGCCGTCCTTCAGCGCGTGCATGACCTCGACGATCATGTCTCCGGCGCGAAAGAACATCAGCCGCGATCCCCAGGCCGGATTGGTGCGGTCGAGCGCCATGTCGAGGCCGAGCCGCGCGCCATAAAGCGCGGCGGCGCGATCGGGGGCCGGCGTCGTCACGACGACATGATCGAGCGCCGTCAGCGGCGCGTCCGTCGTCGCCGCCGATGCGGGCGGCGCGTCGGCCGGTTCGACGAAGAACAGCTTCACGCCATGGCCGTCGGCGCGGGTCCGCCGCCAGCGCCGGGTCGCGCCGGAGCGCGCATCGACGCTCGATCCGTCGGCGATGGCTTCGGGGGCGAGGCCGCGCCGGGTCAGACGGCGGTGCAGCGTCTCGATGTCGTCGACGCGGAAGCAGAGACTGGTCAACCGCTCGCCGCCCGCCTCCAGCGCCGCCCGCACGCGCTCGCCCGCCGCGCCGCCGCCGGCGGGCGCGACGAGTTCGAGGCCGACATTGGCGGTCGTGAAGAGGGCGCTCGCCGCGCCGTCCGCTTCGGCGCGCCAGGCGACATCGCGGCCGAGCAGCGTGCGATAGGCGGCGATCCCCGCCTCGATGTCGCGGGCGACAAGGACGATGTGGTCGAGCGCGGCGATCATGGGTCTCTCCCGGCGTCCAGCCATCCGGCCGACTGCATTTCCATCAGGCGCGAGGCGGTGCGCTCGAACTCGAAGGCGCCGTCGCCTTCGGGATAGAGCTTTTCGGGCGGCGCGGCGGCCGAACAGATGAAGCGCCGCTTCGCCTCGTAGAGCGCATCGATCAGCGTGACGAAACGCTTGGCTTCGTTGCGCTGCGCCGCCCTCAGCACCGGCACCGCGTCGAGGATCAGCGTATCGACCGCCTCGGCCAGCGCCAGGAAGTCCTGCGGCCCGAGCGCCGCGGCGCAGAGATCGTCGAAGCTCGCCCGTCCGACGCCATGCGCGAAGCGGGGCAAAGTCAGCGTCCGGCCGAGCAGCGAGATGTCCAGCGCCTCGCCCGCCGCGTTGTCGGTGAGCCGCGCCCAGGCTTCGTCGAGCGCCGCGTCCGCCGCCGGGCCAAGCGGCGTCAGATAGACCGGCAGGCCTTTCAGGCGGCCGAGGCGGTAGTCGACCGGTCCGGCGAGGCGGAAGATGTCCAGCCGTTCCTCCAGCATGGCGATGAAGGGCAGGAAGAGCTGGCGGTTGATGCCGTCCTTGTAGAGATCGTGCGGCGGCCGGTTGGAGGTGGCGACGATCACCACATGCTCGGCCAGCAGCGTTTCGAACAGGCGGCCGAGCAGCATCGCATCGGCGATGTCGGTCACCTGGAACTCGTCGAAGCACAGAAGCTGCGCGCTGCGGGCGACGGCGCGCGCCACTTTGGGGATGGGGTCGCCCGGCTCGGAAGCGCGCATCTCGCGGATCGCCGCATGGGTTTCGGCCATGAAGGCGTGGAAATGGACGCGCCGCTTCGGGGCGATCGGGGCGGCCTCGAAGAAGAGGTCCATCAGCGCCGACTTGCCGCGCCCGACCGGCCCCCAGATATAGAGCCCGCGCGGGGCCTCGCGGCGGCGCGCGAAGCCGAGCAGCCCGCGCGAGCGCCCGCGCGCCCAGGCTTCCAGTCCGGCCGCGAGCGCATCGAGCCGGACCATCGCCGCCTCCTGCGCCGGATCGGGGGTCAGCGTCCCGGCCGAAAGGCGGGCGCGATAGAGGGCGAGCGGCGACGTCATCGCTACGCTCTTACGGCCTCGGCGCCGCCGCCGCCAAGCGCGATGCGCTCAAAGCCGCGCGAACCGCGACACGACGAGGTCTTTGAAGGTCGCCGGGTTGTAGCCGACATAGACCATCCAGACGCCGTTCTCGCGCCAGAAGAGGGCGGGGACATAGAGCTCCACCCCGTTGTCGCGCAGGATGCCGCTCAGCGCTTCGACGAAGGCGCGCGATTTCTCGACATAGGCCATGCGCTGCGGGTCGCTGTCGGCGGAGGGCGGCAGGTCCTCGGTCGCGTAGTAGCTGTCGGGATCGGTCGCATACCAGGCGCGATAGAGATTGTAGTCGCGGTATTTCCACAGCTCGGCGACCATGGCGCGCTCGCCCGGCTTCGAGCGCGGCTTGCCGTTCTCGCCGTCGCCGCGGGCATAGACGATGAAGCGCAGATCGGCGCCGGCCGTCTCCATCGCCTCGCCGGCCTCCATCTTCTGCGCGATGCAGTCCGGGCACGAGCGGAAGCCGACCGCATAGACCGGCACCCGCCCGCTGCCCTTGTGGACCCAGCCCGCGCCTTCCAGCAATTGCCCAAGCTCCACGCCGCGCGTCTCGATCCGCACCGGAATCGGCATCGCCTCCTGCGGATTGGTTTCGGAAGGGGCCGGCAGGGCCGGAGCTTCGGCGAGAGCGAGGGGCGTCAAGATCAGCGCGGCGAGAAACCAGGCGAGGCGCTTCATGAAGTCTTCCCGGTGCGGTCCCTGGCGTCAGGGCGTTTCGCGCTCGAACGTGCCGTCCAGCGTCGCGCGCATGCCGCAATAATACTGGCAAGCCTCGCCGTCCGAAACCAGGATCAGCCCTGTTCCGGCCGGGGTCAGCGTCAGCGTGCATTTCCCGCCATAGAGTTCGGGGTCGGGGTTGCTCGACCAGCTGACGACCCCGGACCGCGAGACCTTCGCGCTGTCGGTCTCGAACGAGCAGGTGTGGTCGCCGCCGCCGAATGTCAGGATCGAGAGCGCCACCCTGGCGTCGGGATAGCGCACCAGCGCCAGCGAACCGGTCTCGCCGGTGAAGCGCGCCGCGTCGAAGTCGGCGGCATCGACGATCTCCGCGAGCTTGGCAAGGCGCGAATCGTAGGCCGCCGAGATGCACTGATAGATGCCGTCGCCCGCCGGGCAGGCGTCGCGCTTCTTCAGGAATGCCTTCTGCCCGGCCTTGAGGTCGGCCTCGCCGGACTTGCCGACCGCCGCCAGCGCGACCTTGTAGGCCTTGCCCATCTGGCGATCCTGCCAGGCGAGTTCGGGAACGTCGCAGATCGTCTTTTCGGCCCGGCTCGACGCCTTGGCGCAGTCGAACGAGGGGCCTTCCGGCTCGGCGGCGAGGGCGGGGATGGCGAGGGCGGCGGCGAGGGCCGCGGCCGCGATCGGTCGTGTCATCGGAACAGGTCCTTACTTTTCCAGGGGATATTCGCCGTCCATCCAGCCGTTCATGCCGCAGGCCCGCTGGCAGTCGGACTCCAGCGTCGCGGGGCCGCCATCGGGCACGGTGATCGTCACCTGACAGGTGCGCGGGTCTTCCGCGTCGCCCGGCTGGCTGTAGCTGACCACGGCCTCGCCGCCGGCCCGCCGCACCGTGCGCGCCTCCAGCGTATCGAGGCCGCACGCGAATTGCTCGTCGATCGCCGCGATCAGCCAAAGCCCGGTCTTGCCGTTCTGGCCCTCGACAATCACCAGCCCGCCCGGCAGATCGCTCAGCGAGCCGAAGCGGGCCTCGAAGCGATCCTCCTTGATCCAGGCGGCGTCGAGGGCGCGCAGCCGTTCCAGGGACCGGTCGGTGATGCAGACCGAGTCGCCGCCGCAGGCGTCGCGGGTCTTCAGCCAGGCCTTCTGTTCGCGGCGGATGGCCTTCTGGCCGTCCGCGTCGGCGCGCGCCAGCGCCTCGGCCACAGCGTCGGCCAGCATCCGGTCGGCCATCGCCGTGCCGAGCCAGCGTTCGCAGATCGCCTTCTCGGTCTTGGTGCCGGCCTTGGTGCAATCGAACGAGGGCATGCCGTCCTCGGCGAACGAGGCGGCGAAGGCGGCGCCCGGGAGGGCGGCGGCCAGCAAGGCGGCAAGGGCGAGGCGCATGAGCTTCCGTTCGGTTGCGGACGCGGCGGATGCGCCCCGGCCGGCTGGTAGAGCCGATCCCCCGGACCCTGTCCATGCGCCTGTTTGGCGCGGTTTTCGGCGGCCGCACCGGCAAGCGCGGCGGCTTTGCAACAGTTCCATTATGCCGCGCCGCGGGAGGGTTTCGCTGCGCTGCGGCCTATGCTTACCTGTTCGTTAATCGCGGGCTGGGGCATTGGCCGGCGACATACATGGGGAGCTTCAAGATATGACTTCGACTTCGCGCGTGCAGGCGCTGCGCGCCGGATTGCTCAAGGCCGCCACGTTCACGGCCGCCGCCATCGGACTGGCTTTCGGAACCGCCCAGGCGCTGGTGACGCCCGACGCCCCCCCGGGATCGCCGCCGGGCTTCGATCCGGTCGCCAACGCCGTCGATACCTCCAACACCAGGCCCTACTGGGTCGGCCTCGCCATCCGCAACGAAGCGGGCAACTCGGGCGGCTCCTGCACCGGCCTCCTCATCAACCCGCGCACCGTCCTCTTCGCCGCGCACTGCGTCGACTCGCTGGCTCCGGCCGCCTATGACGGCAACGCTCCGGGCAACCGCGCCCAGGTCGGCTACACGACCGACCCGACCTTCGGCCGCACCAATTTGCGCGAATGGCTGTTCGGCCAGGACTTCGCCGTTCCGGCGGGCGACGCCAGGGTGATGGACGCGAGTTCGGTCATGGTCTGGTACGACCCGCGCTCCCGCAACGGCTCGGCCAACGACCCCAATAACGGCACCTTCCTGCCGGCCGATATCGCGCTCGCCGGCTTCGGCACGGCGACCGAATTGCTCGGCCGCGACGCCCAGTCGGGCATCGGCCTCCTGTTCACCCCGGTCGCCGGCCTCGTGCCGGTGACGATCGGCGGCTACGGCACCTCCGGCAACGGCTTCACCGGGGCTCGCACCGGAAGCGTCGAGGCCGCCTATTTCCGCCGCCTCGGGCAGAACCTGCTCGGCTTCCTCGGCGACGAGCGGACCATCGCGCTGGGCATCTATCCGGCTCCCACCGCCGACCTCCTCCAGGATCCCGCTTACAGCTACCAGGATCTCTACTGGATGGACTTCGACGACCCGCAGCGCGCGACGCGGCCGTTCTTCAATGGCCCCGGCGGCGACCCGATGTGCGGCGGCTACAATTGCCGCCTCGACCACGATCCCTTCCCCGGCAATGCGGTGACCGGCGAGTCGATCACGGGTTCGGGCGATTCGGGTTCGCCTCTGGTCACCTCGGCGTTCGGGCGCGAGGTGTCGCTCGGCGTTCTCAGCCAGGGCTCGCGCTTCTTCTACGAGTCGATCGGCAACCCGAACGACAATTTCGTCCGCTACACCGACTTCTCGAACTTCGGCACGATCTCGGGCTACAACCCGCTGTTCCTGTTCTGGGACCAGATCGTCGTCAACAACCCGTACAAGTATGTCGCGGCGGTCGCCGGCAACGGCGAATGGACCGACGCGGCGCACTGGGTGCAGGAGATCGACCCGCTCTATTACACGCTGTCGGGCTCCACGCTGACCAACGCGCTGCCGGGCACGCCGGCCCTCGGCTCGTCCGGCGCCGCGCCCAATGTCGGCACCATCAACCCCAGCCCGTCGCCGGCGGCGGCCTGCGCCTTCACCAACACTTGCCCGCCGACCGGCGGCACCAGCGATCCGGCGCCGGGGCTCGCCAACACGGCGCTGCCCGGCACGCAAGGTTTCGCCTCCGGCATTACGCTGGAGGATCTGACCCCGGCGGCCGCCACGCCCGGCTATGAGTTCCGCATCGCCGACGCCTCGGCCAACACCGCCAGCACGGATCAGCTGATCGCCGGCGCTCCGGCGAACGTCGAAACCGTCGACGGCACGATCCCCGGCACGCCGGCGAGCGAGCCGCTGACCACCGCGCTGTGGTCGTCGGGCACGCTGATCCCGGTCAGCACCGGCGCGCTCACCGGCCCCGGCACGACCGGCTTCACGCCCAACAACACGCTCGGCACGCCGGGCCTGCAGAACTCGACCCGCTGGTTCGAGGTCAATCTGCGCGCCGCCGGCACGACGTTCCTCACCGGCGCGACGGTGACGATCGACCGCCTGTCGGTGCGCGGCGCCTCCGCGGGCCTCAACATCCGCTCGGGCGCGACGCTCAACACGGTCATCTCCTCGTTCGTGGATGCGGGCTCGCTCACCGTGAACGGCACGTTCTCGCCGCTGCGGCTGACGGTCGGCGGCGGCTCGCTCTACGGCGCGGGCTCGATCGTCACCACCGCGACTTCGGGCGCCGGCCTCCTCGTCAATGGCGGCGTGCTCTCGCCGGGTTCGGCGGCCGCGACGGCCGGTACGCTGGCGGTGACCGGCAACACGGCGTTCACGCTGGCGGGCGTCTTCGGCGTCGACGTCGCCTCGGCGGCCTCGGCCGACCGGCTCAACGTGACCGGCCAGCTGCAGCTCGGCGGTGGCTTCGCGGCCAACACCATCTCCGGCTTCTTCCCGGCCTTCGGCAATAGCTGGACGGTGGCGAGCGCGACCGGCGGCATCACCGGCTCGTTCGCGGCGGTCGCCACGAACTTCCCCGGCGTCCTGCGGCCGCAGCTTCAGACGGTCGGCAACAACCTGATCCTCAGCGTCATCGCGCTGCCGTTCTCAAGCGCGGCCAGCTACACCTCGGCCGAGCAGATCGAGATGGCGCGCGGCCTCGACCTGATCCGCACCTCGGGCGGCGTGCCGTCGCTGTCGAACCTGTTCGCCTCGGTCGACATCACCCCGACCGGGTCGCTGCCGGCCATCATGGAGGCGCTCTCGCCGCTGAACATGTTCATGGCGGGCGGCCTTACGGAGTCCTCGTCCTCGCAGATCGCCGACTCGATCCTCGATCGCGGCGAGCAGCTGGCGGGCGGCGGCGGCCACGGCTTCCAGACCGCGGGCCTCGAAATGCTGGGCCTCGGCCCGCAGCTCGCCTCGGCCGACCCCTATGACGCGATGATGATGGGCGCCGCGGCGGTCGCGGCGGCGCAGGAAGCGGCGGCCGAGACGGCGGGCTCGATGAACGCGCTCCAGCTCAAGGAAGGCTGGGGCGGCTTCTTCGACCTCTCCGGCATCGTCGACGGCGCTTACGAGGTCACGCCCTTCGCGGGCGAGTCCGACGTGACCGGCGTCAACGGTACGCTCGGCTTCGACTATTCCTTCGCCGACGATCAGGCCTTCATCGGCGGCGCGCTGTCGTATCAGACGGGCAAGGCCGAACTGGGCGGCGTCGCGAACCAGCGCGTCGAGGCCGACTCCTTCGGTCTCAACGTCTATGGCGGCGTGCGCGAGGGCGGCTCGTTCCTGACCGGCTATGTCGGCTTCTCGGCGCAGGCCTACGATCTGTGGCGCGAAGCGCCGCTGATGATCGGCTCGCAGTTCCTCACCGCGACGCCCGACGGCCACACCTGGATCGCCGGCGCCAAGATGGGCTTCGACGTCGACGTCGGCAACGGCACGATCACCCCGCATGTCGGCATCGACGCCATGTGGATCTCGATCGACGGCTACACCGAGACCGGCGGCTCGGCGGCGATGATCGCCCCGGACCGCACCACGGCGCTGATCGACGGCCGCATCGGCGTGACCTACAAGGGTCTCTACGATGTGGGCGAGGGCTCGATGCTGCGGCCCAAGCTGACCGTCGCCTATGTCACCGACGTGCAGAGCGACGACAACGTCGTGACCACCTCGTTCCTCGGCTTCCCGTCGGTGCCGATGACCTTCGTGGGTGCGGAACGCGACAATGGCTGGGTCGAATACGAAGCCGGCCTGGAATACGAAGCGACCAATTTCGGCCTCGCGCTCAGCTACACCGGCGCCGACAACGGCCCGCTGAAGTACGGCGTCGTCTCGGGCCGCGTCAGCTTCGCCTGGTAAGCGGACGGTCCATCGCGAAAGCGCAAAACGCCCGGCCGGAAGGTCGGGCGTTTTCTTTGGCACATCGTGCGGCGCAATCGTGCGGCGCAAACGAAAACGGCGCGGGGAAACCCCGCGCCGTCCCGATACCTTGGTGCGCGAGCGGCGCTTACGCCGCCTCGTAACCCAGCACCGCCTTCACTTCCAGGAAGTCGTGGAAGCCGAATTCGCCCCACTCGCGGCCGTTGCCCGACTGCTTGTAGCCGCCGAACGGCGCCTTCAGGTCGGGGCCGGCGAGGTTGAGGTGGACGTTGCCGGTGCGCAGCTGCTTGGCGACCGCGCGGGCGTGGTCGATCGAGCCCGACTGGACGTAGCCCGACAGGCCATAGACCGTGTCGTTCGCCATCTCGATGGCTTCGGCTTCGCTCTTGTAGGGCAGGATCGACAGCACCGGCCCGAAAATCTCCTCGCGGGCGATGGTCATGTCGTTGGTGACGTTGCCGAAGACGGTCGGGCGCACGAAATAGCCCTTGTTCACGCCCTCGGGACGGCCGAGGCCGCCGGCCGCCAACGTCGCGCCTTCCTTGATGCCCTTCTCGATCAGCGCCTGGATCTTCTCGTACTGGGACTTGTTGACCACCGGGCCGATATTGGTGCCCTCGGCGAACGGATCGCCCGCCTTGGTCGCGTTGGCGGCGGCGGCGGCGATAGCCAGCGCCTCGTCGTGCTTGGCGGCGGGCACGAACATGCGCGTGCCGGCGTTGCAGCTCTGGCCCGAATTGATCATCAGGCCCTGGACGCTGCCGCCGACTGCTTTCACCAGGTCGGCGTCGTCGAGGATGATGTTGGCCGACTTGCCGCCCAGCTCCTGCGACACGCGCTTGACCGTCTCGGCGGCCGCCTTGGCGACCAGGATGCCGGCGCGGGTCGAGCCGGTGAACGACATCATGTCGACGCCGGGGTGGGCCGACAGCGGCGCGCCGACGCCGGGGCCGTCGCCATTGATCAGGTTGAAGACGCCGGCGGGCACGCCCGCCTCGTCCATGATCTCGGCGACGATCAGCGCGTTCAGCGGCGTGTATTCGCTGGGCTTCAGCACCATGGTGCAGCCGGCGGCCAGCGCGGGCGCGACCTTGCACATGATCTGGTTGATCGGCCAGTTCCAGGGCGTGATCATGCCGACGACGCCGACCGGCTCATAGACGATGCGGGTGCGGCCCCTTGTGCGCTCGAACTCGAAGCTCTTGAGGACTTCCATCGTCTCGTTGAGATGGGCGAGGCCCATCGCGGCCTGGGCGGCCTTCGACAGCCAGATCGGCGCGCCCATTTCGCGGCTGATGACTTCGGCGATCTCGTCCTTGCGGCGGGCGAAGACGCCCATGATCTTGCCGAGCAGCGCCAGGCGCTCCTCGCGGCTGGTCTGCGACCAGGCCGGGAAGGCGGCGCGGGCGGCGGCGACCGCCTTGTCGACATCGGCCGACGAGCCGAGCGCGATGTCGGCGAATTTCTCTTCGGTGGCCGGGTTGATGAGGTCCCAGCTGCGCTCGGCCGCCGGCTTCACCCACTTCCCGCCGATATAGAACTCGTGATTGTGCGACATGGTTTGTTTCCTCCTGACGATAGCGGCGCGCCCTTATATAGGGCGGCGGGCGATCCCGCAAAACCGCGCGGCGCGGGCTACAGGCGCAGGCCGAAGCGCGGCCCCAGCCAGAGCATCAGCGCATAGAGCGCCATGGTCAGCGCGCAGCCGGCGATCAGCGCCGGCCAGAAATCGATGCCGCGCCGCAGCATCGCCGGAATGACCAGGAACATCGGCAGCGAGGGCAGCACGAACCAGAACGTGCCCTCGGCATGGGCGGCCATGCGGGCGCTGTCGGCGGTGTCGCGCCACAGCCAGATCATGCCCATAACCGACACCAGCGGCAGCGAGGAGATCAGGCCGCCGATGCCGGGATAGCGCTTGGCGACCTCCGAGATCGCGGCGACCAGAACGCCCGACAGCACCGCCTTGAGGATCAGATAGACCATGACCGCCAGCCTAGCACCTTCGCCCCCCATGCGAAGAAGGACTTGGCGAACGGCCGGCCTGCCGCGAGAGTGCAGCCGTGCGTGGCCGGGCCTCATGCGTCGTGTCGCCCGCCATGCAACAGGGCTTGCGAACATGCAGAAGTTCCGGATCGCCTTCTACAACGTCGAAAACCTCTTCTCCCGCCCCCGCCTCTTCTCGCCCGGCGACGATCCGGGCGCGGCGGCGGCGCTGAAGGCGGCCTCGCAGCTTCAGCGGCTGCTCGACGCGAAGATCTACAAGGCCGACGAGATCGTGCGCCTCTACAACGAGGCGCGGCTCGGCGACTATCTGGTCGTCCAGTGCGACCGGGTGAACGCGCCCGACGCGCGTTCGCAGCGCTTCTTCTTCTACGAACGCGAGGGCGACGAAACCTCGCCGGTCGTTTCGCTCAACGGGGCGATCCGCGGCCGCAACGACTGGATCGGCGGCATCCGGATGAAGGGCGAAACGCTCTCGGGCGCGCAGGTGCAGGCGATCGCCAAGGTGATCCGCCGGGTCGACGCCGACGTCATCGGCCTGTGCGAAATCGAGAACCGGCATGTCCTCGAACGCTTCAATCTGCAGTTCCTGGGCGGCAAATATCCTTACGCCGTGCTGCTGGAAGGCAACGACGAACGCGGCATCGATGTGGGCCTTCTGTCGAAGCACCCGGTCGGCGCCCTGCGGACCAACGTCTTCACCGCCGACCCCGCCGAGCGCAAGCGGCGCGACGGCGGATCGGCGCGCCTCTTCAATCGCGACTGCCTGGAAGTCGGCGTCGCGCTCCCCGACGGGCGCGGCGACATGACGCTCGGGGTGACGCATTTCAAATCGAAGGGCGGCGGCGAGATCGAGACGGACGGCAAGCGGCTCAGGCAGGCGCGCGAGGTCGCGCGCATCGTCGCCCAGCGGCATGCGCGCGATGGCCGGCCGCACCGCGTCGCTATTCTGGGCGATCTCAACGAGCGGCCGGACCGCGAGGGGGCCAACGGAGAGATGCTGGAAGGGCACAAGACCTCGATCGACCCGCTGCTGGTCGGGGCCGGACTCAGCAACCTCATCGGCGAGACGCTGGGGGCGGACAAGGCCTTCACCCATGTCGAGCAGCGCCGGGGCGAAATCGCCCGCTCGCAGATCGACTACATCCTGCTGTCGCCGGACCTTCGGGCGGCGGCGACCAATTGCGGCATCGACCGTTCCGGCCAGGCGTTCTGGGGGCCGAAGGCCCCGCCCCGGGCGCTCGCCGCCTCGGATCATGCGTGCCTGTTCGTCGATCTCGACCTCGATCGGCTGAACTGAACGCTCAATTCATGATCGCTAAACGATAGGCTCAAGATTCAGCTAGACAATGTCTAGTTTGCGGCGCAATATGATCTAGACACCGCCTAGATCGAGCGATCCATGCGCCCCATTCCCCGTTTCATGCAGGTTCTGGCCGTGATTTCCCTGGGGCCGGTTCTTGCCGCCTGCGGCGGGTCTTCGTCGGCGCCCGTCACCGGGGAGGCCGAATCGACGGCCGCCCCGGTGCGCGTGGCGACCGCGGGACCCGCCGATTTTCTCTCCGATATCGCCGCCGTCGGCCGGGTCGAGCCCGACACCGCCTATGTCCTCGCCTTCAAGACCCCCGGCGTCATCGCCCGCCTGGCGGTCGAGGAAGGCGACACGGTGCACAAGGGCGAGGTGCTCGCCGAACTCGATCCGCGCGACGTCGATGCCCTGCTCCGCCAGGCCCAGGAAGCGGCCGACAAGGCCGCCCGCGACTTCGCCCGGGTGCGCCAGCTCCACGCCAAGGGCTTCGCCTCCGACGCCGCCCTCCAGGACGCCGCCGCCAACGCCAAGGCGACCCGTGCCAGCGCCGACGCCGCCCGCTCGACGCGCGGCTACGCCACCATCACCGCCCCGTCGGACGGCGTCGTCCTGAAGCGCCACGCCGAAACCAACGCCGTGATCGCCGCCGGTGCGCCGGTCCTCACCCTTTCGGACATGAGCGAGGCCTTCGTCCTCACCGCCGGGCTCGCCGACCGCGACGCGATGCGCGTCGCCCTCGGCGACCGCGCCGGGATCGTCTTCGACGCCTTTCCCGGCCGCACCTTCGACGCGACGATCAGCGAAATCGGCGCCGACGCCGATCCGCGCACCGGCACCTTCGTGGTGAAGCTGCGCCTCGCGGCCGCGCCCGACACGCTCAAGAGCGGCCTCGTCGGCCACGCCACGATCCGCCCCGCCCATCAGGGCGCGGTGGCGCTCGCCGTTCCGGTCGATGCGCTGCTCGAAGCCCATGGCAGCGAAGCCTTCGTCTTCGTGGTCGATCCGTCGAGCGGCGTCGCGCTGCGCCGCCGCGTGCGTCTCGGACGCCTCTCGGACGGTTTCGTCGCCGTCGCCGCAGGCCTCGAGACCGGCGAGCAGGTGGTGATCGACGGCGCGGGCTATCTCAGCGACGGCGACAAGGTGACGATCGCCACCGCGAGCGCGGCGGGAACCTGACGATGAACCCCGCCGCCTTCGCGGTCCGCAACTGGCAGTTCACGCTGGTGATGACGCTGCTGTTCGCGGCGCTCGGTTACAACGCCTTCATGGCGATCCCGCGCGCCGAGGACCCGAGCTTCGACGCCCCCTTCTTCACCGTCATCACCCAGGCCCCCGGCATGGAGGCGGTGGAAGTCGAGAAGCTGATCACCGACCGCATCGAGGACGCCTTCAACGAACTCGACGACGTGCACGAAATCCGCTCGACCACCACGTCGGGCGTCGCCGTCGTCAACGTGCAGTTCGAGTGGGGCGTACCCGACATGGACCGCAAATACGACGAGATCATCCGCGAGATGAACCGTCTCAGGCCCGATCTGCCGGGCGCGGTGCGCAGCGTCGTCGTGCGCAAGGGCCAGCCGGGCTACACCAACATCGTCCAGTTCTCGCTGGTCGGCGACGTCTCCTATCGCGAGCTGACCGATCGGGCGCGCGACCTCAAGGACCAGATCGAGGGCGTCAACGGCGTCCGCCAGGTCGAGGTCTGGGGCGCGCCGCAGCCCGAACTGCGCGTCGCGCTCGACCTCGCGCGGATGGCCCAGCTGGGCGTCACGGTCTCGCAGGTCGCCAATGCAATCCAGGGCGAGAACGCCGAAATCCCCGGCGGCGCGGTCCAGGCGGGCGGCGTCCGCTTCAACCTGAAGACCACCGGCTCCTACGAGAGCATCGAAGAGGTCGCCGACACCGTCGTCTCGGCGGACAGCGCGGCGCTGGTGCGCCTGCGCGACGTGGCCGACGTGTCGTGGTCGGAGGAAGAGGCGCTCTACACCGCCCGCCACAACGGCGCGAAGGCGGTCTTCGTCACCGCCAACATGCGCGACGGGCAGTCGATCTTCGAGGTGCGCGACGCGATCTTCGCCAAGGCGGAGGCCTTCCGCGCCACGCTGCCGCAGGATCTGAAGCTGGAGACCGCCTTCGACCAGTCCGAAAGCGTCGACAAGCGGCTCGGCCAGCTCGCCAAGGACTTCATGATCGCCATCGGCCTCGTGCTGCTGACGCTGCTGCCGCTCGGCTATCGTGCGGCGCTGGTGGTGATGTTTTCCATCCCGCTGTCCCTGGCGCTCGGCATCTGGCTGCTCGGCCATGCCGGCTTCTCGCTGAACCAGCTTTCGATCTCGGGCTTCGTGATCTCGCTCGGCCTGCTGGTGGACGATTCCATCGTCGTCGTCGAAAACATCGCGCGCCATCTGCGCATGGGCAAAAAGCCGGCCGAGGCGGCGATCGACGGCACGCGGCAGATCTCGCTCGCGGTGCTGGGCTGCACCGCGACGCTGATGCTCGCCTTCCTGCCGCTGCTTTTCCTGCCCGAAGGGGCGGGGGCCTTCACCCGCTCGCTGCCGACGGCGGTGCTGCTCACCATCGCCGCCTCGCTGTTCGTGTCGCTCACCATCATCCCCTTCATCGCCTCCAAGCTGCTGAAGCCCGAGGCGCACGAGGAGGGCAACTGGCTGCTGCGCACGGTGATGGGCGGCATCCACGCGCTCTATCGCCCGCTTCTGCACAAGGCGCTGGCCCATCCGCTGACCACGGTGACGATCGCCCTCGTCCTTTTCGCGGGCACGGTGATGCTGGTGCCGCGCATCGGCTTCTCGCTCTTTCCGCTGGCCGATTCGCGTCTGGTGATGATCCAGATCGAGCTGCCCGATGGCGCCTCGATGGAAAAGACCGACGCGGCGCTGCGCTATGTCGAGGCCGAAGTCTCGAAGTCCGAGGCGGTGCAGGCCGTGATGGGCAATCTCGGCCGCGGCAATCCGCGCGTCTATTACAACGTCAACCAGCGCGAACTCGCCTCCAACATCGCCGACGCTTTCGTCATGCTGAAGACCTTCGACCCGGAGGCGACGCCCGCCCTGCTCGATGCCTGGCGGCGCACCTTCGACGCCTATCCGGGCGCGCGCATCCTGGTGAAGGCGATGGAGAACGGTCCGCCGCTGGAGGCCCCCATCGCCATTCGCGTGCGCGGCCCCGAGGTCGAGGGCGTGCGCAAGATCGCCGCCGAACTGGAAGACATGATGCGCGCCGTCCCCGGCACGCGCGACGTCCGCAATCCCTCGCGGGCGACGCGCACCGACCTCAAGGTCGAGGTCGACGACGGCAAGGCGGCGCTGCTGGGCATCGCGCCGGGCACGGTGGACCGAATGGTGCGCCTCGCGGTCGCGGGCGAGACGGCCGGCGCGTTCCTCGACACCGACGGCGAATCCTATCCGATCGTCCTCAGGCTGCCGCTCGATGCGCGCCACGGACCGGACGTGCTCGACCGGATCTACGTGCCGACCGCGACGGGCGCGGCCGCGCCGCTCGCCCAGCTCGCGACGCTCAGCTTCGAGGCGAGCCCGGCCCGCATCGACCGCTTCGACCGGCTGCGCGCGGCGACGGTGACGGCCTATCCGGCGACCGGCTATCTGACCTCGAACCTGACGGACGAGATCGTCGCTCGCGCCAAGGCGCTCGACCTGCCGCCCGGCTACGAATTGCAGACCGGCGGCCAGACCGAGGCGAGCTCGCGCTCCTTCGCCGGCATGGGCAGCGCCGCGCTGGTCGCGATCTTCGGCATCTTCGCGGTGCTGATCCTGGAGTTCCGCTCGTTCAAGACCTCGGCGATCGTCGCCAGCGTCATTCCGCTCGGCATCCTCGGCGGCATTCTCGGCCTTTACGTTTCAGGCTACACGATCTCGTTCACTGCGATGATCGGCATGATCGCGCTGGTCGGCATCGAGATCAAAAACTCGATCCTGCTGGTCGACTTCACCAACCAGCTGCGCGCCCAGGGCACGCCGCTGCGCGAGGCGATCGAGCAGGCGGGCGAGGTGCGCTTCCTGCCGATCCTCCTGACCTCGGTGACGGCGATCGGCGGCATGATGCCGCTGGCGGTGCAGGGTTCGGGCCTCTATTCGCCGCTCGCCTGCGTGATCATCGGCGGGCTGATCACCTCGACGCTGCTGTCGCGGCTGGTGACGCCGGCCTGCTATCTGCTGCTCGCGCCGCGCGACCGGACGGACGTTTCGCGGACGGCGCCCGGCCATGCTATCCAGGCGGCCGGGGAGTAGTACAACAATGAGCGAAACGGCCGACCAGGGCGCGCGCGCCTATCATCACGGCGATCTGCGCAAGGCGCTGCTCGATGCGGCGCGCGAGATGATCGAGCAGGACGGGATCGACGCCTTCACGCTGCGCGAATGCGCGCGCCGCGCCGGCGTCAGCCACGGCGCGCCGGCCCATCACTTCACCGACCGGACCGGCCTCCTGACGGCGCTGGCGGTGCAGGCGCTGGAGCAGCGGGTGGCTGCCGCCGAGGCGCGCATGGTCGCCGCCGGCCCCGATCCGCTCGACCGGCTGAAGGCCTGTGGCCTCGCCCATATCGAATTCAACATCCGCCATCCGCGGCTCGACGATCTGTGCTCGCACAACGGCGTGACCGATCACTCAGATCCGGCGATGCAGGCCGTCTTCCAGAAGATGACGGCGGCGCTGGTCAATTCGATGAGCGCGGCCACCGGCCAGCCGATGAAGCCGGAAAAGGAAGCCAACCCCGAAACGCTGCTGGCGTTGGTCGTCGTCACCGGCTTCGCCAAGGTTTTCAACGACGGCATGATCCTCAGGGACGTGCCGGAGCGCGAGCGGTTCGGCCGTGCGCTGGCGCTCGCCAGCGATCTGCTCGATCTGCTCGACAGCGCCTTCCGCGGCCGCGGCGTCCCGGCCGCCTGAACGCCACAGACGGAAAGAAGAAGGCCCCGGCGCTCACGCGCCGGGGCCTTTGCTACTGAGCCGTCTCCTCGCTCGCCGGCGGGGGCGGCGGCGGAGGGGCAGGCTCAGGAGCGGGGGGCGGGACGTAGACCTCGACCGGCGGCTCGTAAGCCGGTTCGGGGGCGGGCTCGGGCGGCGCCTCATAGGCGGGCTCGGGGGCCGGTTCGTAGCTCTCCTCCGGCGGCGCGTAGGATTCGGCCGGGGCTTCATAAGACGGCTCGGGCGGCGCTTCGTAGGAAGGTTCCGGCTCGGCATAGGTTTCGGCCGGCGGCTCGTAGGGTTCGGCCGGGGTCTCAAACGACGGCTCCGGCTCGGCATAGGCCTCGGCGGGTGGCGCTTCGTAGGACTCGACCGGGGCCTCAAACGACGGTTCCGGCTCGGCATAGGCCTCGGCGGGCGGCTCGTAGGAGTCGACCGGCGCTTCGTAGGACGGCTCCGGCTCGGCATAGGCTTCGGCCGCCGGTCCGCCGCTCTCGGCGGGCGGAACGCCCTCCTCGATCGGCGCTTCATAGCCAGGGTCCGGCGCGGCGAAGGGGTCGGCCGTCGACTCCGTCAGCTGCTCCGCCGGCGGCTCGGGCAGGTCCGCGGTTTCGACCGGCGGGGCGGGCGGCTCGGCGAAATCCTCGACCGGTGCTATCTCGACGCCCGGCTCGTTCGTCGGCGCGCCGTCGGCGAGGCCTTCGGCCGGGGCCGGGCTTTCCGGCGGCGGCGCGGCGGCCTCGATCTCGGGTTCGGGCGGCAGCGCGGGATCGTCGGCGGCGGCGCTCGCCGCCTCGGTCTGTTCTGCGGCGATGGTCTCCAGCACCGCCGGATCGTCGGCGATCGGCGTCTCGACCGGGCGATAGACCTCCACGACGCCCGGCGTACCGTCCGCCTCGCCGCCCGCCTCGCCCGACGGCGCGGCGGCGGCCTCGGCCAGTTCGACCGTCTCGACCGGGGTCTCGGCCAGCGCGTTCACCGTCGAAACCGGAATGCCGTAATTATAGACGCGGTTGTCGACGATCGTGACGTTGGTGATGTTGGTGACGTTGTTCACCACGGTCGTGTGGTTGTTCACGATCGTCACGTTCTGGCGCACCGGCACGACATGGCGGTCGATGTGGCGGCTGCCGAAATGGCGGATCGGGGCGTAGCACCAGGCGTCGCCGAAGGTGATGTGGATGACCGGGCGGCGATAGAAGAAATCGTCGAACGCCGAACCCCACAGATACGAGGCGGGAATGGGCGCCCAGCCCAGATAGTCGCCGCGATCCGACCAGGTGACCCAGGCCGGGCCCCAGACATAGCCCGGCACCCAGTACCAGCCGATGCGACGGTCGTAGTCCCACGAGCCGTAGTGATAGGTCGCCCAGCCGAAGGGCTCGTCGCTGACCCACATCCAGCCGTAGTCGCGGGTCATGGTCCAGCGGCCGCGAGTGTAGGGCCGCCAGTTCTTCTGGTGGCGCGGCACGAAGACCTGGCCGTAACGGGCATGGCGCACCCAGCGGCCATGCGGGCGCAGCTCGTTGTAGAAGAGGCTGAAGCTCACCGAGACGCGGGTGCGCGCCTCGGCGGCGGGGACGAGGCTGAAGCCCAGCGCGCCCTCGCCCGAGGGGTGGACGCCGAACAGCGCGAGGCCGGCGAGCGCGGCGGCGGCGAGGCCCGTGATGGTCTTCATCGCGAACGATCCTCAGTGCGGGCGGGCGTTCGGGGACGCCCGCCGGGGTTCTGGCGCGACCTTGGCGGGGGCAAGCTGTATGGCGGCTGAACGGATCGGCCGGGCCTGCGGCATTGCGTCCGGCGTCCGGCGGCGGGCCGCGCCATGTTGCCGCCGCAAAGGCTTAGCCCTTATCGTCCGGTGCGCGCGCGGCTCCTGCGTCGGGGCGCGCGCCGCTGTGTTTGTCGATCGGGGACGTCCATGCCCAAGCCTTTGCGGATCTTCATCTCGTCGCCCGGCGACGTCTCGGCCGAGCGGCGGCGCTCCGCCCTGGTGGTGGAGAGCCTGAAGAAGGAATTCGCCCGCTTCTTCGACATCACCGCCTATCTCTGGGAACACGAGGCGATGCTCGCCACGGGGCATTTCCAGGACGTCATCGAGCCGCCGAGCCAGAGCGACATCGTGGTGCTGATCCTCTGGTCGCGGCTCGGCACGCCGCTGCCGGTCAATTCGGGCAAGCGCGAATATCGCGGCATCGACGGACGCGCGCCGGTCACCGGCACCGAATGGGAATACGAGGACGCGCTCGCCGCCAACCGCTCGAAGGGCGCGCCGGACCTTCTCGTCTATCGCTCGAACCGCGAGCCGCAGATCTCGCTGCGCGATCCGCAGAAGAAGGCGCTGGCCGAAAGCCAGTGGAGCGCGCTGGAGAGCTTCTGGTCGCGCTATTTCCAGGCGGGCGGGGTGTTCCTGTCGGCCTATCACGGCTTCGACGATCTGGAAGATTTCGGCGACATGCTGGAGGCGCATCTGCGCCAGCTGATCCGCGCCCGGATCGAGAAGGAACGGGGGCAGGGCGCCCATGCCGGCGCCGAGGTCAGGGCGACCTGGCTGCAATCGCCGTTCCGGGGCCTGTCGAGCTACGATTTCGAGCACGCCCCGATCTTCTTCGGGCGCGGCGCGGCGCAGCTCAAGGCGGTCGAGCAGATCGTCAAGAACGCCAACGAGGGCAAGGCGTTCCTGCTGGTGCTGGGCGCTTCGGGCTCGGGCAAGTCGTCGCTGGTGCGGGCCGGCCTGCTGCCCAATCTGTTCGCGCGCGGCGTCGCCGACGGGGCGGGGCTGTGGCGGCGGGCGATCCTCAAGCCCGGCGACGCGAACGGCAATCTCTTCCTCGGCCTCGCGCGGGTCCTCGTCGAGGACCGCGTCAAGGAAGGCGTCGGCCTGCCCGAAATCCTCGGCCCCGGCGTCACGGTCGAGCAGCTTGAGAACGCCCTGCGCCGCTCGATCGAAGATCCCGGCTTCGTCTTCACCCCGGCGATCGGGCGCGTCACCGCCGAGGCGCGCGCCTCCGGCAAGATGATGGCGCACGAAAGCGCCAAGCTGGCGCTGGTGCTCGATCAGCTGGAGGAGATCTTTACCGACGCCTCGATCTCGACCGAGGAGCGCAATTCCTTCATCCGCCTGATCGGCGCGCTGTCGCGGACCGGCGCGGTATGGATCGTCGCGACGATGCGCTCGGACTTCTGGCACCGCGCGGCGGCGGCCCCCGAACTGGTGGCGCTCGCCGAAGGCACCGGCCGGATGGACCTGCTGCCGCCCAGCCAGGCCGAACTCGCCGAAATGATCCGCCGCCCGGCGGCGGCGGCGGGCCTCGCCTTCGAGGACCACGCGGAGACCAAGATCGGCCTCGATGCGGTCATCGCCGAAGAGGCGGCGCGCGATCCCGGTTCGCTGCCGCTCGTCTCGTTCGTGCTCGACGCGCTCTACAAGGCCGATATCGAGAAGGCGAGGGGCGCGGTCCTCACCTACGACACCTACGAGGCGCTCGGCGGCATCAAGGGCGCGATCGCGACGCGCGCCGAGGAGATCATCAGCGCCCAGACGCAGGACATCCAGGATGCGCTGCCCTCGGTGCTGCGCGCGCTGGTGACGGTGGACGCCGACAACCGCCAGGCCGCGACCGCCCGCATGGCGCCGCTGACCGCCTTCCCGGCCGGCTCGCCGCGCCGGGCGCTGGTCGACGCCTTTCTCGATCCTTCGGCGCGCTTGCTGATCGCCGACGGCGACGGCGGCGAGGCGCGGGTGCGCGTCGCCCATGAATCGCTGCTCAATCACTGGGCCAAGGCCCGCGACCAGATCAACCGCGACCGCCGCGACCTTGAAACGAGAGCGCGCCTGGAAGAGGACGAACAGCTCTGGCGCGCCGCCCCGCCGGCCGAAAAAGCGGCCCGCCTGCTGGAAGGCCTGTCGCTGGAGGAAGGCAAAGATCTCGTCCGCAAATGGGACGAGGAATTGCCGCAGTCGCTCAAGGACTTCATCGCCGAGAGCGCCAAGGCGGCGGGCGCCAAGCGCAACCGGCGCATGCGCATCCTCACCGCCGTCGCGGCGGTGATGGCGGTGCTGGCGGTGGGGGCCGGCATTCTCGGCTTCCTCGCCCGCCAGCAGAGCCAGATCGCGGAGGCCGAAAGCGAACGCGCCCAGGCCGAGAGCGAGCGCGCCAAGTCCGCCGAGGCGCAGGCCGAGGCGCAGCTGCACGAGACCCAGCGCGGCAGCGCGCAGCTCGTCGCGCGCCAGTCCTATCTCGCCTCGAAGGACGGCTTCCCCGAAATGGCGCTGGCGCTGGCGGTGGAATCGGTGCGCATCGCCCAGCAGGCCGGCGGCGAACTGCCGCTCGCCTCGCTGGCGGCGCTGCAGCACGCCGCCTCGACCGACACGATCGTTTCGGTTCTCTCCGATTCCAAGGGCCCGCTCGGCCAGATCGAGTTCGCCGCCGATTCCTCGATCATCTATACCGGCGGCGACGCCAAGCTGACCGCCTGGAACACCTTCCTCGGCACCGAACGCTCGATCTTCGGGTCGCAGGACGACCCGTTCCTGACGATGGTCGCCGACCGCTCCGGCCGCTATCTCGTCATCCTCTACAAGGACAAGACGATGCAGATCTTCGACGCCTCGACCTTCGAGGCGGCGGGGACCATGAAGACCTTCGACGCCATGCCGGTGGTCGCGGCGATCGACAAGGAAGGCCGCATCATCGTCGCCACCGACGAGACCGGCGCGGTGCATTTCGTCGACGCCCGGACCCAGGAACCGCTCTATTCGCTGCAGGGCCATGAAGGCCAGCCGGTGGCCGCCGCGGTCGCCGACAACGCCTCGATCGCCGTCACCGGCGACGACGCCGGCAAGGCAGTGATCTGGGACCTTTCGACCCACGCCGAGCGGGTGACGATCTGGCACGGCTCGGCCGAAAACCCGGTCGGGATCGAGGACGTGGTGATCTCGCCGGACGGCAATCAGGTCATCCTGATCGGCGGCGGCTGGGCCTCGGTTTATAACGGCGCGGGCGAATACCAGGCGCAGATCGACGTGCCCAACGCCTATCTCTATCGCGTGATCTATACGCCGGGCGGCGCCAACGTCGTCTTCTCGGCCGGCCGCAACGTCTATGCCGCCTCGGCGACCGACTTCAAACCGTTCCGGACCTTCTCCGGCCACACTTTCGACGTGCGCGGCCTGGAACTGTCCGACGACGGCAAGCGCATCCTGTCGTCGGCCGGCGACAACACGCTGCGTCTTTGGGATTACGACTCCGCCTCGACGCTGCGCCTCTTCCGCTCGCCCAAGGGCAGCATCTCCAGCCAGGGCCTCAGCCACGACGGCAACTACGTCGCGGCGATCTTCAGCGACGGCAATGCGGTGATCTGGGCGGTCGAAGGCCTCGCCCCCATCAGCGCGCGCATCATCCACGACTTCACGATCAACTCGATCGTCTGGAGTCCGGACGGGCAGAGCGTGCTGACCTCGGCGAACGAGGGCGGCGGCGGCAGCGCGGTCCTGTCGGACATCGAGACGGGCAATCCGCTCTACCGCCTGCCGGCCCCCGACGATTCCCTGCCGATCGCCAAGCGGATGAACAACGCCCTGTTCACGCCGGACGGCAACGGCATCGTGACGGCCGACGACTTGGGGCGCATCCGCCTGTGGCGCGCCTCGACCGGCGATCCGGTGCGCACCATCGGCAGCCTGCCGGAAGGCTACTCGGCCAACTGGGCGGTGATCACGCCGGACAGCAAATACGTCGTCGTCGCCCGCTACAGCGGGGTCAGCGTCTTCGACTTCGCGGCGACGGACGGCAAGGAGGTCCGCGCCTTCAACGCGCCGGGCGCTTCGCTGTACACCGTGGCGATCAGTCCCGACGGCAAGCTGGTCGCCACCGGCACCGCGGACGGCCGCGTCATGATCTGGGACTTCGAGACCGGCAAGCTGCTGTTCGAGCGGCGCGAGGACAGAAGCGAAATCAACGCGGTCAATTTCTCGCCCGACAGCAAGCACCTCGTCACCTCGTCCAACGACAAGACGGTGCGCACCTTCAGCACCGAAACCGGCGCGACGGAGCTGCTGCTCGCCGGGCACGACGATCTGGTGCTGTGGGCGACCTATAGCGGCGACGGACTGCGCATCATCAGCGGCGGCTTCGACGCCACGGTGAAGGTGTGGGACGCCAACACCGGCGCGGAACTGCTCACCTTCACCGGGCCGGGCATGCCCTTCCGCGCCGCGTTGATCAGCCCCGACGGCAAGACGCTGGCGGCGGGCGGCGACGACATGCGCCTCTATCTGTGGGCGATGCCGGACAAGACCTTCGCCAACACGCCGACGGCGGGGCCGATCCTGGTCGGCCAGCTCAACGCCGACGGCGGCAAGATGCTGAAGGAGCTGCTCACCTGGGCGCCGCTCTCGGTGTCGAAGCCGCTCACCGCCTCGGACCGGCGTGACAATTTCCTCAGCCCCGATCCGGCGGTGCGGGTGTTCGACCCTGGCGCGGACGCCTGCCACAAGCTCGCCGCCTACCCGTCCGACCCGCAGCGGCTCGCGCCCGGCGTGCGCGACGCCAATCTGTCGGGGGCGGAATCGGAAACCGCCTGCCGCCGGGCGCTGGAGGCCGCCCCCGACGACCCGCGCCTGCATCTTCAGCTCGGCCGCGCGCTGCTCGCCGAACGCTTCGACGATCTCGACGAGGCGACCAAGACCGCCAAGGTGGCCGAAGGATTGAAGGAGGTTCAGAGCGCGGTCGATGCCGGCTATCCGGGCGCGATCTACTATCTCGGCTTCTACCATGTGGCGCTGAAGCAGGCGAACGGCGAGCCGGCGACGGCGGACGAGCTGCGCCTCGGCTTCGACCTGGTGCGCAAGGCGGCGGCGCTCGGCGTTCCCGACGCCGGCGATCTTCTGGCCGGAAACATGATGACGGGCCGCAAGGCCGATTCGGGCGAGGAGATCGTGCCGCAGGACGAGAAGGGGGCGATCGAGGCCTACAAGGCGGCGGCGCTTCAGGGCTCGTGGTACTCGTCCTTCACGATGGCGGTGAAGCACGAATACGGCGAGAACGGCCAGACGCAGGACATGCTGGAGGCGCTTTATTACTACGGCCTCGGCGCGCGGCAGGTGGAGGTCGAGGGCTTGCTCGACAGTGACGCGCTGGACGTGAACTTCCTGTTCGCGCGCCGCTCCTCGCTGACCCGGCAATTGGTGCGAGACGGCAAGAGCGCCGAAGTCGCGGCGGTGGCGGAACGGGTCGCCGCCTGGGCGCCGCCCGCTCTGCCGCCCGAACCGGCGGGCGCGGCCAAGACGGAAGCCGCCCCGGCGGCCGAAGGCGCGGCCGCGCCGTAAGGCGCTTCAGCCGAGCGCGGCGAGGAAGGTCTCCTCGCCGCCGGCCTTCGGGCGCTCGCCCCGGCTCAGCGCCGCCGCATGGTCCTGCGTGAGGGCGAGCGGCGGCGCGTCGCCGTTGGCGTCAATCCACAAGACCGGCATTCCGCGCGCCAGCGCCAGCATCATCGTGTCGTAGGCCCCGGCTTTCAGTTCGGTCGGCGCGCCGTCCCAGACCGCGATGAGCGCGTCGGCGCTCTCCAGCATGGCAAGGCTCGCGGCGGTATAGCCCAGCGTCTCGTCGGAAAGCGCCAGCCGGTCGGGCGTGCAGACCGACACTTCGGCCGCCTGCATCAGGCGGCGGAAATCGTCGGCGGCGGGGCCGGGCGGGAAGTCGCGGGCATAGTGCCCGGCGGGGAAGGGGATCGGCGCGATCAGCCGCCAGCCGAGCGCCAGCGCCGCCTTGGCGGCCATGGTGTCCGCCCCTTCGGCGATCGAGCAGACGAGGGCGAGCGGGCGGGGGGCGAGGCGGGCCTCGATATGCATCAGCGCCCGGCGGATGTCGGCGGCGATGATCTCGAGCCGCGCGGCGTTGAGCTTGTGGGGCCGGTGGCCGGTCACCCCGACCGCGAAGGCGTTCTTCATGGGGCGAAGTCCTGAAGCCCCAGCGTGGCGGCAATGCGGCGGGCCTGCGCCCTGGTGCCCTCGATACTGCCGGCGAGCCAGGGATAGTCGGCGAAGGCGGCGGCGTAGGCGGCCGCGGCCTCGTCCGTGCGGCCGGAAACGAGCAGCGCCTCGGCGCGGCTGACGCGGTCGTAATATTCGGCGAGCCCGCCGTCCTGGGGCTTGAGGTTCGCCGCCGCCAGCGCCCCGTCGCGCTTGTCCATCGCCTCGGCGACCGCGCCCGCGATCGCCCGCGCGCCCTCCGCATCGCCCAGATAGAGCGCCGTCGCGGCGGCGTTCACGCCGAGATAGGCGTTGATCTTCTTCCCCTTCTCCCACTGCTTGCGATAGAGCTCGTGGGCCTTGGCGAGGGCCTTGGTCTGCGTCGCGTCGCGGTCCCAGCGGCGCTTGTAGATGCCGCCCGCGATGCCCGCCGTCTCGTCGTCGTCGGGATAACGCTGAAGCAGCCGTCCGGCCGCCGTGACCGCCTCCTCCAGCCTGCCGGTGCGCGAGAGCACCAGCGCCGCGAGCTGCTGGTGGCGCTGGTCGCTGCCGAAGGCCGCCGCGCAGCGCGCCAGAAGGTCGCCCGCCTCTGCCGGGTGGCCGCAGGCGATCAGCGATTCGGCGCAGAGCATGGCGAGAAAGCGCGAGGAGAGCGCGTCGTCGCGGCGGGCCATCAGCAGGCCGGCCGCCTCCTTGTCGCCGTCCTCGATCTTCACCAGCAGATCGACCAGCGCGACGACCGGCCAGTGCGGATCGATGCGGGTATCGAGCAGGGCGAGCGCCCCGGCGAACTCGTCGCCGGGGTCGAGGCTCTCGTACCAGCGCAGCATGGCGCGCACGAGCACCATGCCGAGCCTGGTGTCGTCGAGCGAGGAATCGTCGAGCGTGTGGCGCACGCCGTTGCCCATCCGGCGCAGCGTGTGGGCCAGCTCGCGGCCGATCGTGTCGATCAGCCGGTGCGCCTCGATCGCCACCAGGTTGGAGAAGATGTTGGGCGAGGGTTTCTGGCCCAGCCGGGCGATGAGACCGGCGCACATGCCGTCGAGCATCCGGGCGCAGTAGAAGATCACGCCTTCGGGAGCCTCGGCCGGGGGGATGGCGGCGAGGCGGCGGACCTGGTCGATAATGGTCTTGCGGTCGGCGAAGGAGGCCATGGCCCGAAGATGGCCGCTGGCGGGGGCGGAGACAACCGGCGGCCCGGCCTCCGGCCGCCTCCCCGATCCCGGGGAGTGGCCGGGGGAGCGAAAATTCGCTATGGCGGCGTCGGCGTTGCGGCCCGGTTGTCGCAATTGTCGCAGAGTTCGGTGCGCCGGGGACGCTATAGTGCGCCCCGACTGCGCGCATCGCCGCGGAATTCCGGCCGCCCCCGTCAGACGTGGGCGGCGCTTTTGGGGAGAGTTATATGGGACTCGTCATCAAGTTCCTGGGGCAGCCCTATCCGGGTCGCGAGATCACGGTCGACGACACCAAGGATCAGGTGAAGTTCGGCCGCGGCATCGACTGCGACGTCGGATTTCCCGAGGACATGGCCATCGTCAGCCGCGATCACTTCGCGCTGCGCCGCGAGCTGGGCGGCTACAAGTTCGTCATCAACCGCGAGAAGCCGGTCTTTCTGAACGGCCGTCCGGTCTATGACGACCAGGATCTGCCCAAGACCGCCGAGATCCAGCTTTCCGGCCCGACCGGCCCCAAGCTCCGTCTCGAGCGCACCGAGGGCGGACCGTCGAACCAGGTGAAGACCGAGATCCTCAAGCCGCAGCAGGACCTGTCGGAAGTCGTCCACCAGACGAAGTCGCGCGGCAACCGCACGCTCGGCCTGCTGGCCGGCGTCGCGGCGCTGGTCGCGGTGCTGGGCGGCGGCGGCTACCTGATCGCCCAGAGCCTGCAGCAGAAGACGACCGAACTCGGCACCGACGTCGCGGGCATCAAGGAAGACCTGATCTCGGTCAAGAGCGAGCTGCCGGCGCTGAAGGCGCAGACCGAAGCGCTGGCCGGTCAGGCCCCGGCCAACATCGCCACCATCATCGAGAAGAACAAATCCTCGGTGTACATGGTCGCCATCGAGCTGCCGTCGGGCACCCGCATGGGCGGCGGCACGGCCTCGGTCGTGTTGCTCCCCGACGGGACCAAGGCGCTGGCGACCAACAGCCACGTCGCCGACATCCTCGCCGACATCAAGGCCGATCCCGGCCTCGCCGGCGCCAAGCTGGTCGCCATCCAGCCCAAGGCCCCCGACTACACGACGCTGGAGATCACCAGCGTCAAGAAGCACCCCGGCTATGACGTGCTGGGGGCGTGGCAGGAGAAGTACTTCGTCAAGGCGCAGACCTTCGCCGCCCAGCAGATCGAGTTCGTGCCCGGCTATGACGTGGCGCTGCTCTATGTCGACGACCAGACCAAGCTGGGCGATCCGCTGACCTACGCCTCGCGCGAGGAACTGGTCGGGCTGAAGGCCGGCCAGCAGCTCGTCCTCATCGGCTATCCGATGGAGCAGCTGAACGGCACCGACATCACCCGCCCCGAACCCACCTCGCAGACCGGCATCATCACCTCGATGACGTCGTTCTTCCTGTCGAGCACCGGGCCGGAGACGGACCTGCTCATCCAGCACTCGGTGCCCGCCACCGGCGGCGCTTCGGGCAGCCCGATGTTCAACACCAAGGGCGAGGTCGTCGCGTTCCTGAACGCCGGCAACATCATCCTCTACCAGACGCCCGATGGCGGCACGATGCGCCAGCCTTCGGCGGCCCTCGTCAACTACGCCCAGCGCGCCGACCTTTTGCTCGACCTCGCCGAAGGCAAGGCCGACGCCAAGATGCCGGGCTACATCAAGCAGATGGAAGAGGCCGACGCGGCGCTCACCAAGACGCCCGAAGCCTTCATCAAGGACCTCGTGCAGCTGTTCGGCCAGGAAATGGGCGACCAGAAGAACGTCACGCTGGTCGCCGAGAAGGAAGCGGCGATGGACACGCCGGTGCCGTGGCTCAACGACCGCCGCGGCGCGGGCGTGGAAGTGACGATCGAACAGCCCGGCGTCTACGTCTTCGCCGGCGCTTCGCTCGACCGCCGCATCATCCAGACCTCGATCTACGCGGTGCAGGCCGACGGCTCGATCACCCCGATCGACGAGGGCATCGGCCTGACGCCCTATTCCTTCGTCGTCTCGCAGGCGGAAGGCCCGGCCAAGATCTTCGTCGTGGTCGCCGACATGACCCCGGTCGAGGACGGCAAGCCCGCGCCAGAGGCCGGCAAGGCGAAGATCTGGGTCTATCGCGGCGTCCCCGGCGGCGGCGCCGGCGGCTGATCTCCGCCACCCGCAAGACACTTCGGAAAGGCCCGCTCCGGCGGGCCTTTTCTTTTGCCTGGGACGCCGGGCCGCAGGATCGGCTCTTGGCCGGGCGGCGTCCGCTCGCCTAGGGTCGGCCTGCGAAGGAGACGCCCGATGCCGCTCAAGATCCGCTACCTCAACGGCCCCTATGCCGGGCGCGACATCGACATCGAGGATCACGTCGCCGAGGTGCGCTTCGGCCGCGGCCTCGACGCCGACATCCCCTTCCCTGAGGAGATGACCATCGTCAGCCGCCAGCATTTCGGCCTGCGCAAGGAGTATGGCGGCTACAAGTTCATCATCAACCGCGAGAAGCCGGTGTTCCTGAACGGCCGCCCGGTGCTCGACGACCAGGACCTGCCCAAGACGGCCGAGATCCAGCTCTCCGGCGCGGAAGGCCCACGTCTGCGGATCGAACGGCTGGACGGCTACGGCTCCAACCAGGCCAAGACCGAGATCCTCACCGCCGCCCCCGACGTCGCCGTCACGCTGCACCGCCAGCAGGCGCAGTCGCGCCGCACCGCGCTGACGCTCGCCGTCGTGGCGCTGGCGCTGATCGTCGCGGCGGGCGGCGGCTACTGGCTGTGGCAGGGCACGCAGCAGCAGGTCGCCGCCACCGGCCAGACCGCCGCCGAGGCCAAGGCCGCCGCCACCCAGGCGCAGAGCGACGTCGCCGCGCTGAAGCAGGAACTGCCCTCGATCAAGGATCAGGTCGACGCGCTCGGCCGCGCGGTCGACTTCACGGCGCTGATCGAGGAGGTGAAGGGCTCGGTCTATCAGGTGGCGGTGGAGCGCCCGAGCGGCACGCTGGTCGCCATGGGCACGGCCTGGGTGGTGCAGCTGCCCGACGGCACCAAGGCGCTCGGCACCAACGCCCACATCGCCGACATCTTCGAGGACGTGAAGGCGCCCGAATGGGGCGGCGCGCGGCTCATCGCCATCGAGCCCAGGGCCCCGGACTACACCCGCGTCGCCATCACCGGCGTCAAGAAGCACCCGGCCTACGATCAGTGGAACGAGTTCTCCAACGCCTATTACCAGAAGGCGCAGGCGGGCGCGGTGCGCGACGTGTCGCTGCCCATCGGCTACGACGTGGCGATCATGTATGTCGACCGCCCCGACCTGCTCGGCAAGCCGCTGAAGCTCGCCTCGCAGGAGACTCTGGAGGCGATGAAGGCGGGCGAGCGGCTGCTCCAGATCGGCTATCCGTCCGAGCACGTGCTCGGCACCGACATCGCCAAGCCCGAGCCCAACTCCAATTCCGGCGCGATCACCGCGATGACCTCGTTCTTCCTCTCGGTCGGCGAGGCGAAGGACCGCCAGTTCATCCAGCACACCGCGTCCGGCGCCGGCGGCTCGTCGGGCAGCGCGATGTTCAACGACAAGGGCGAGGTCGTCGGGCTGCACAATTCGGGCAACTACATCTTCATCCAGACCGGCCCCGGCGAGAACGACTACGAGCGCGTGCCGTCCGGCGGCAACATCAACTACGCCCAGCGCGCCGACCTGCTCGCCGAACTCATCGAGGGCCGCGCCGAGGAGCGCACCGAGAAGGTCTACAAGCCGATGTGGGCGGAGGCCGAGCGGCAATTCTCCAAGCCCGCCGAGGCGATCGTGAAGGACCAGATCGCGGCGCTCGCCGAATATGCGGGCGGGGCCGACAAGGTCGCCGAGTGGAAGGTCTTCGAGGGCACGATGGAGAACCCCGACCCGCTGCTCGACGGCATGAAGTCGGTGGTCTTCGACATCGATCCGCCGCCCGGCTATCTCTATCTCTTCCTCGCCAGCGCCGAGGACCAGCGCAATGTCGGCACGGCGCTGTTCCTGCCCGACGGCACGTTCTTCGGCGTCGGCACGCGCGGCGCGTTCCTGTCGAGCTATTTCGTCCAGTACGACGTGGCGATGCCGGCCAAGGTCGCCGTCTTCGACGATTTCTACGACAAGGACGGCACGGTCGACACGCGCCCGCGCGGCAAGATCAAGCTGACGATCTACAGCGCGCCGATCCCCGGCTACGTCGCTCCGGCGCCGGGCGGCTAGCGCGCCGGACCTAGTGCGGCGGCTTCTGCGCCTCGGCGAGGGCGCGGATCTGCTCGAAGCGGTGGGCGATCGCCTCCACGTCGCCCGGCCGTTCCTCGGCGGGGGCCAGCATCTCGCGCACCAGCGTCAGGAAGCGGGTCTCGGCTTCGGGGCGTTCCTCGCCGCCGCCGCCGCCGAACCAGCCCTTCTTCTTCGGCGCGGGGTCGGGCACCGAGTCGCGGCCCTTTTCGGGACGGCTGCCCGAGAACCACTCCCAGGCCATGACGCCCAGCGGATAGATGTCGAGCTTGGGATCGGCGCTCTTGGTCGTCGCCTGTTCGGGCGGGGCATAGCCGCGCGTGCCCGCGCCGCCCTTGAAATTGGGCAGCACCAGCCCCGCCACATGGGCGATGCCGAAATCGATCAGCACCGGCGCGCCGGCGTCGGTGACGACGACGTTCTCGGGCTTGAGGTCGCGGTGGATGACGCCGCCCTTATGCAGCGCGGCGACGCCATGGCAGATCAGCGACATGTAGTGGGCGATGCGGTCCAGCCCCTTGACCGAGCCGTCCGAAACGATCGCCCGCAATTGCCGTCCGGCGACGAATTGCTGGACGATATAGGGATTGGCCATCGCGTCGCGGCCGATGGCATAGACCTGCGCGACGCCGGGATGGCGGGCCCGCGCCGCCGCCTCGATTTCGAGGCGCAGCGAATCGAGGAAGGTGTCGCGCGTCGCCCGGTCGTAAACCGCATCGAGCTGCAACAGCTTCAGCGCGACGTCGCGGCCGCGCTGGAGGTCGAAGGCGCGATAGACGGTGCCGAACGATCCGGCCCCCAGCTCCTCGCGCAGGAAATAGCCCGACAGCGCCTCGTCGGGACGCCAGCCGACGGCGCGGCCCGATTCCTCCGACACGCCTTCCTCGATGCCGTAACGGGCCATCGCTTCGGACAGCGTGCGCAGATAGCGGGTGAGGCCGCGGGCGCGGCAGCGCTTGACCGCCAGCAGCAGCGCCGCCGAGGCGTCGCCCGTGCGGCCCTGCTCGCGGTAGAGATCGGCGGCGAGCAGGCGGGCCTGAATCTCGGTGTCGGGCAGGTCCATATAGGTGAGCTGGCCGAGCGCCCCTTCGGCGAGTTCGAGCGCCCGCTTGGGATCTTCGGCGCGCAGCGCCTCGGCCTCGATGAGGTCGAGCAGCATGCGCTCGAACTCCGCCCCGCCCTGCGGCAGCAGGGCGCGCGCCTCGCCGACCGCCTTCATCGCGCCCTTGGCGTCGCCGGACCCGGCGAGCGTGTCGGCGCGGTCCTTCAGGCAGAAGAAGGCGATGCCCGACAAGCCGTTGGCGTTCGCCATGGCGAGGCCCTTGTCGAGTTCGCCGAGCGCCTCCTCGGTCTTGCCCTCGGCGGCGAGCACGCGGCCCAGATCGTTCAGCAGCTTCGCCTCGCCGCGCACGTCGCCGATCTGGCGGGCGAGGCGGATGTCGTTGTTGAAGTAGTGGCGGGCGTCGCCGTAGCGGCCGGACTGGAAATTGAGGCGGCCGAGATTGCCGAGCGTGATGGCGACGCCGAAGAGGTCGCCGAGCACGGTCTTGTCGGCGAGCGAGCGGGCATAGGCGCCCAGCGCCTGATCGACCTGGCCGAGCGTCGCATAGACGGTGCCGAGCGAGTCGCTGACCTGCGAGGTGCCGGCGACGAGGCCGAGCTTCTCGAAGCCGTCGCTCGCCTCCAGCAGGTCCTTGACCGCCGCCTGCATGTCGACGCGGCGCATGGCGACGAGGGCGCGCAGATGCAACGCCCGCAGCCGCGCGGCGGGTTCGGCGCCGCCGGTCTCGATCACCGGCTCGATCAGCGCCAGCGCCGCCTTCTCGCCGCCGACGCCGCGCATCTCGCACATCGCCAGCTCCAGCGCCGCCGCCGCGCCAAGCCGCTTGTCGGAGAGCAGGGCCTGAAGGTCGCCGCGCGCCTCGTTGAAGCGGCCGAGCTGGACGAGCGCGGCGGCGCGGGCGAAGCGTTCGTCGTCGGTCGCGGGCTGGATGGCGGCGAGTTCGGCGAACTTCGCCGCGTGCAGCTTCTCCTCGGCCGGGCCGTCGATGAGATCGACCGTCTTGATCCACATGGCTGTCGCTCGCTCCCCGCGCTCAGGGCGTCAATCTGCGCGCCCGGGGCGGGAAATCAATCCCGCAAAGCGGGGACGGGCCGGGGGCGTGCGGCGGCGTTCAGGCGGCGTTCGCCTCGTCGTGCGGGGCGACATCGACCTTGACGTCCACCTCGTGCTCGCCGCCGCCCAGCATGATGCCGCTGATCGGCGAGATGTCGGAATAGTCGCGCCCATAGGCGAGCGTGATGTGCTCGTCGTCGGGCAGCAGGCCGTTGGTCGGGTCGAAATCGATCCAGCCGAGCGGCGGGCACCAGACCTGCACCCAGGCATGGCTCTGGTCTGCGCCTTGCAGCTTGGGGCGGCCCGGCGGCGGGCGGGTCATCAGATAGCCGCTGACATAGCGGGCCGAAAGCCCGTGAGCGCGCAGCACCGCCAGCATGACATGGGTCTGGTCCTGGCAGACGCCGGCTTTCAGCTCCAGCACGCGGTCGACCGGGGTCGAAACGTCGGTGACGCCCGGCTTGTAGCGGATCTCGCGGCGCACCCGGTTCATCAGGTCGCGGGCGGCCAGCGCGACCGGGCGGCCGGGGGCGAAATCGCCGCCGGCCCAGGCGACCAGATCGTGCGCGGCGCGGGTGCGGGCGGTGTCGAACATGAACTGCGCCGCCTCGATTTCTGCGTCGGCGCGCGCCATGGCGAGGGCGTCGGGGATCTGCTCCCAGGGCTGGGTCATCTCGATGTCGCGGGGGCGGCGGCGGGCGACGCGCACCACGCTCTGCGCGTCGATGGTCAGCGCCTCGTGCGGCTCCTCAAGCGTCACGATCTCCATGCGGTTGCCGAAATAATCGTCGCGTCCGGCGCGGCGGCGCGGCCCCGGCGTCATGGCGACTTCCGAACTGGTGCAGACCTGATTGTCGGTCCGCCGCGGCCTGAGGCGCAGGACATGCTGCGAGGACAGCACGGTGCGCGTATAGGCGTAGGTCGTGATGTGGCGCACGCGGTAGAGCATCAGGACGCGCTCCCCGCGCCGGCCGGGCGGTGGCGCGGCGCCGCGCCCGCCCGCTGGCGGCCGACCAGGCGGAAATAGCTTTCCGAATATTCGTTCGACAGTTCGGCAAGCCGGGTCTGGATCAGATCGACCAGCGTGCGCAGGGCCGGGCGGCCGCCCTTGGCGTCGATGTCGGTCAGGGCGCGCGCGTCGATGCCGCGCAGCCTTGCGTGGATCGCCTCGACGATCTCCTTGTCGCGGCCGCGCGACTGCGAGGGCGTGGCGCGCGGCAGCGCCGCGGCGCGGGCCTTCAGCGTGGCGATCTGATGGGCGATCGAGCGCGGATTGGTCTCGTCGAGCACCAGAAGGTCGATCACCGGCGCGGTCTCGAAGACGCCCATGTAGCGGGCGCGATAGGTCATGAAGCTGTCGGCGATGTCGAGCGTCAGGGCGAGCGTGTCGGGGCCGAGATCCTCCGGCGCGCCGCCTCCGTCGGCCAGCATCGCCTCGATCAGCCAGGTCGTGTTGTAGGCGCGCTCGATGCGGCGGCCGATATCGAGGAACAGCCAGCCCGCGCCGCGCGTCATGTTCTCGTTGGCGAGGCCGGAGAAGGCCGCCATCGTGCGGATCAGATCGTCCAGATCGCCGCGCGCGAAGCTCATCACCGCGTCGGCCTCGCCCTGCCGCTCGGGCACGCTCAGGGCGTTGAGGGCGCGCCAGGCGTCGAGCGACAGCCGGTCGCGCACCCGCCAGGCGGCGCGCATCGCGTTCTGCAGCAACGGCTTGAGGCCGCGCCCGTTCTTCGGATCGTAGATGAGCGAATGGAGTTCGGTGACGAGCTGCACGACCTCGCCGGCCGCCGCCATCTCGGCCGCCGATTGCGAGATCTGCTCCATCGGCACCAGAAGCCGCGCGGCGGCGTCGGCGGCGCTGGCGTCGCCGGCGAAGCCCGAAACTTCGCCGAGCCGGGTCAGCAGGGCGCGCAGCGTGCGCACGAAATCCTCGGCCCGTTCGACATAGCGGCCGAGCCAGAAAAGATTGTCGGCGGCGCGGCTGGCGATGTCGTCCGGGGTGCGGGTCGGCTGGATCGGCGCGCCGCGCGGGCGCAGCAGGCTGAAGGCCCCGACCTCTGCGTCGCTCAGCACCCAGACATCCTTGGAGACCGCGCCGCTCTGCAGCGAGATCGCCTGCATCGAGGCGGCGGCGGCGGCGCTTTCGGCGACGCGGGCAAGGCCGCCCGGCATGGCGCGGTAGCCATCGGGGGTCAGCGCCACGAAGCAGCGCAGCGTCACGGCGCGG
Organism: Alphaproteobacteria bacterium; assembly: GCA_046348585.1. Lineage (GTDB taxonomy): Bacteria > Pseudomonadota > Alphaproteobacteria > Micropepsales > Micropepsaceae > JADZAI01. The sequence goes on along the minus strand of JAXMDZ010000001.1, from coordinate 326,163 downwards.
GGCTCAAGGCGGCCGCGCTCCTCGACCGGCGTCGAGGACAGGCGTCCCGGCGCCTCGCCCCAATAGCGCGCGCCCTGCAGGCGCAGCTTCGCCTCCAGCGCCGCTTCGTCCGGCGCCTTGCCGATGCGGCGGCCGCGCGGCATCAGCGGCGCGAACGCGCCGATCTCGGAGATGGCGATGCGCTCCGGCGCGGCGGCGGCGGCCTCGCGCTGGCGCGGGTCGCCGCACCAATAGGTCTCGACGCTGCGCAGCCTCAGATCCTCGCCCAGCAGGCGGCGCGACAGGTTGGGCAGGAACGGCATCAGCGCCCGCGTCTCGACCACGCCGCTGCCCAGCGCATTGGCGACGACGACATTGCCGGCCCGCACCGCTTCGGCGAGGCCGGGCACGCCGAGCGCGGAATCGCTGCGCAGCTCCAGCGGATCGCAATAATCGGAATCCTGACGGCGCAGCACGAGATCGACCTTGCGTGCCCCGCTCAGGGTTTTCAGATAGACGTGGCGCTCGCGCACCGTCAGATCGTCGCCCTCGACCAGCGTGAAACCGAGATAGCGCGCGAGATAGGCGTGCTCGAAATAGGCCTCGTTCAGCGGCCCCGGGGTCAGCAGCACGGCGAGCGGATGCTCGGCCCCCGTCAGGTCGAAGAGCTTCTGTCGGAAGCCCGAAAAGAACGCGGCCAGACGCTCGACCCGGCAGTCGCGGAACAGCTCGGGCAGCATCTGCGAGATGATGATGCGGTTCTCCAGCGCATAGCCCGCGCCCGCCGGCGCCTCGCTGCGGTCGGCGAGCACCGCCCATTCGCCGTCCGGTAGGCGGCCGAGATCGGCCGCGTAGAAATGCAGGAACGTGCCGCCCGCCTGGGCCGCGCCGCGGAACGGGCGCATGAAAAGCGGGCTGGCGGCGACGAGCGCGGCCGGCAGGTCGCCCGAGCGGAACAGCGCCTGCTCGCCATAGATGTCGGCGGCGATGCGATCGAGCAGGCGGGCGCGCTGCACCAGCCCCGCCTCCAGCCTGCGCCATTCCTCGGGCGCGATGGCGAGCGGCGCGATGTCGAGTTCCCACGGCCGCGGCGGCTCGCCGGGATTGCCGTAGACGTTGTAGGTGATGCCGTTGTCGCGGACCATGCGCAGCGCGGTCGATTCCAGCCGCTGCAATTCCTCGCCGCCCAGCGCCGACAGGCCCTCGACCAGCTGCCGCCAGTGCGGCCGCATCTCGCCGTCGCGCCCGACCAGCTCGTCGGCGGCGAGCGGCAGCGGCGCATAGCCCTGAAGCAGCGCTGAAGCGATGCGCATGGCTCAGCCCGTTCCCCGCGCCGTCACGGCGTCTCCAAGCTGCGCGCGCCCCCCGCGCCCGCGATGCGCCACCATCACCGCCTCAGATCGAGCGTCAAGGGGAAGTCGGGGTTGGGCGGCGTCTGCCGCAGCGTCACCGGACCCGTCGTCAGCCCGCGCGGCTCGAAGCGGGCGAGCCGGCGGCCCTCCGCCTCGTAGGAATTGACCGGGAAGGTCTCGTAATTGCGCCCGCCGGGATGGGCGACATGATAGGTGCAGCCGCCGAGCGAGCGATGCGACCACGTATCGACGATCTCGACCAGCAGCGGCCCATGCGGCGCGATCGTGGGATGCAGCGAGCGCGGCGCCGCCCAGGCGCGGAAGCGCACGCCCGCGACCATCTCGCCGCGCGTTCCGGTTTCGGTCATCGGCGCGGCGCGTCCGTTGACGGTGACGATATGGCGGCCGGGCGTCGCATTGGCGAGGCGGATCTGCAGCCGCTCGACCGAGGAATCGACGAAGCGCACCGTGCCGCCGGCCGCCCCTTCCTCGCCCATCACATGCCAGGGCTCCAGCGCCTGGCGCAGCTCCAGCTCGACGCCGCCGCGCTCCACCCGGCCATAGACCGGGAAGCGGAACTCGAAATGCGGCGCGAACCATTCGGCTTTGAGCGGATAGCCGTGCGCGTTCATGTCGGCGGCGATGTCGTCCATGTCGGCGCGCACGAAATGCGGCAGCATGAAGCGGTCGTGCAGCGCCGTGCCCCAGCGCACGAAGCCGCCCCGATAGGGCGTCTTCCAGAAGCGCGCGACGAGGGCGCGCAGCAGCAGCCCCTGCGCGAGACTCATCTCGGCATGGGGCGGCATCTCGAAGCCGCGGAACTCGACGAGGCCGAGCCGCCCGGTCGGGCCGTCCGGCGAATAGAGCTTGTCGATGCAGATCTCGGTGCGATGCGTGTTGCCCGAGGAATCGATCAGCAGATTGCGCAGCAGCCGGTCCACCAGCCAGGGCGGCGGCGGCGCGCCCTCGCCGGGCGCTGGCATCTGGGCGAGCGCGATCTCCAGCTCGTAGAGCGCATCGTGCCGCGCCTCGTCGATGCGCGGCGCCTGGCTAGTGGGGCCGATGAAGAGGCCGGAGAAGAGATACGAAAGCGCCGGGTGGTTCTGCCAGTAGCGGATCAGGCTGCCGAGCAGATCGGGCCGTCTGAGGAACGGCGAGTCCGCCGCCCGCCGCCCGCCCAGCACGATGTGATTGCCGCCGCCGGTGCCGGTGTGGCGGCCGTCGATCATGAACTTTTCGGCGCCGAGGCGGGTGAGCCGCGCCTCTTCATAGATCGCCCTGGTGATCTCCACCTGCTCGCGCCAGCTCGTCGCGGGGTGGATGTTGACCTCGATGACGCCGGGATCGGGCGTCACCTTGATGACGTTGAGCCGCGCGTCGCCGGGCGGGGTGTAGCCCTCGATCCGCACGGCGAGGTTCAGCTCCGCCGCCGTATCCTCGATCGCCGCGACCAGCTCCACATAGTCCGCGCCGTTCTCGACGGGCGGCATGAAGACGCAGAGCTTGCCGTCGCGCGGCTCGAAGGCCAGCGCGGTGCGCACCGCGCCCGCGACCATGAACTGCTCGTTGGGATTCTGCCGGGCGGGGTCCTCGGCCTGCGGCGCGCCTTGCAGGAAGGGCTGCTGCACGGGCCCCGGAACCGGCAGCGGTCCCTGCTCGGCGAAGGGATCGTCGGCGATCACGAAGGGATAGGCCGAAGGCGGCACCCAGGGCAGGCTGCCGAGCGGCAGGCGCAGCCCGGCCGGCGAATCGCCGGGCGCGAGATAGAGCTTCGGCTTGCGCAGCGCCCATTTCTCCGAGCGCCAGCGCCCGGCCGTCGCGGCGGCGTTCCAGCGTTGCACCGGCAGCACGACGCTGACCGGCGTCTCGATGCCGTGCCGGAACACCTTCTTCAGCCGCGCGTTGTCTTCTTCGTTCTCGATCTTGGAATCGTCGGGCGTGACGTTGACGGGCAGCGCGTCGGTCTTCTCGGCGTAATAGGCCGGGTCCTCATAGGCGGGCAGCGCATAGCCGGGATCGATGCCGAGCCGCCGCGCCATGCCGTCGGCGAAGGCCTGCGCGTCGTCGATGGTGGCGGTGCGGGCGGGCTTCTCGCGGGCGACCAGATCGGCGCTGGTCCACAGCGGCCGCCCGTCGCCGCGCCAGTAGAGCGCGAAGGCCCAGCGCGGCAGGCTCTCGCCCGGATACCATTTGCCCTGGCCGTAATGCAGCAGCCCGCCGGGCGCGAAGCGGTCGCGCAGGCGGCGGATCAGTTCGTCGGCGCGCTCGCGCTTGGTCGGGCCGACCGCGTCGGTCGTCCATTCCGCGCCGTCCATGTCGTCGATGGAAACGAAGGTCGGCTCGCCGCCCATGGTCAGCCGCACGTCGCCGGCGGCGAGTTCGGCATCGACCGCCTCGCCCAGCGCGTCGATCTCGGCCCACTGGTCGGGCGCATAGGGCTTGGTGACGCGCGGGTCCTCGTGGATGCGCTCGATCGCCATCTCGAAGCCGAAGGAGACGCCCGCCGGCTCGACCAGGCCGCTGATCGGCGCGGCGTGCTGGGGATCGGCGGCGGCGGCGAGCGGGATATGACCCTCGCCGGTCAGGAGGCCCGACGTCGGATCGAGGCCGATCCAGCCGGCGCCGGGGATATAAACCTCGCACCAGGCGTGCAGGTCGGTGAAATCCTCTTCCGCGCCCGACGGGCCGTCGAGCGCCTTCACGTCGGCCTTGAGCTGGATCAGATAGCCGCTGACGAACCGCGCCGCGAACCCCAGATGGCGCAGGATCTGGACGAGCAGCCAGCCCGAGTCGCGGCACGAGCCGGATCTCAGCCGCAGCGTGTCGTCGCAGGTCTGGATGCCCGGCTCCATCCGGATGACGTAGCCGATCTCGCTTTGCAGCCGGGCGTTCAGGCCGACGACGAAATTGACGGTGTTCTGCGGGCTGCGGTCGATCGTCTCCAGATAGGCGAGCAGGCCCGGCCCCGCCTCGTGGATGCGGCGGAACGGCGCCAGCTCCTCGTCGAGCGCCGGCGCGTAGTCGAACGGGAACGTCTCGGCCTCCGGTTCGACGAAGAAGTCGAACGGATTGATCACGTCCATCTCGGCGATCAGCCGCACCTCGACGCTGAAGCGGTCGGTCTTCTCCGGCACGACGATGCGGGCCATCCAGTTGGCCTGCGGGTCCTGCTGCCAGTTGAGGAAGTGCAGCTTCGGCTCGACGGTCAGCTGATAGGCGCTCACCGGCGTGCGGGCATGCGGGGCGGGGCGCAGGCGGATGACCTGCGGTCCCAACGCCACAGGACGGTCGTAGCGGTATTCGGTGCGGTGGCGGAGGGCGACGCGAATGGTCATGGAGCGGCGGCGATCCCGGCGGCCGCTCGTGTTGCGGCGCAATATGACTTATTAAGGCCGCTCCGGCGGGCGAGAACAAGCGCAATCCGCCGCGCCGACGGGGCGAGAATCGCCGCTTCCGGGGCGCGGGAGGCGGCCGGACGGGCGGCGGGGCGCGAAAAGGGATGGTTCAGGGCGGATTGCGGCCGCCCGATTTTGGGGTTTTGGCCTCAAGAATCGCGGAAATCTGCCGCAGGGGGTCGAATCCGCCTTGACGGCGACGCCTAATTTCCTTGGGAATACCAGAAGGCCGCCGTATTCTCGCCCGATCCGGTGGGCATCTTACAGGCCTAGACGGAACGCGGACCTGGGCCAACCGAAACGCCGCGCAGCCCCGTGATGAACAAAGGGAGTCATCCTCAGATGTCGCGCAATGCCATGATTTTCGCCGCTGCCCTCGCCCTCGGTTTCGCCGCTTCGGCGCAGGCCGCCGACGCCAGCGCGTTCAGCAACTCCACCGCTTTCTCGACCGGCAAGGCGATGCTCGCCACCGGCGACATCTCGAAGGCGGCGGGCGGCTCGTTCTCGAGCTTCGCTTCGCTCTCCTCGCCGGTGTCGACCTCGGGCGCCAGCCTGTTCTCGACCTCGACGTCGCTGAACGCGGGCGCGAAGCTGACCGACGCGGCGGCCGCCGCGAAGTTCAACTCCATCGGCTCGATGAGCCTCCTGGAGAACGGCTCGAAGCTGAACGCGACGTTCCGCGCGAAGTAAGCTTCGGCCTCACAGCCTGACGCAACGGCGTGCCCCCGGCGGGGCACGCCGTTTTCGTTTGCGGCGTCTCTTCGGGCCGCCGGCCTCGATGTCCGAAAATGGCGAGTCGGTGCGCGGCGTTCTGCTACAAGAGCGCCATGGACCTCGACCCCGCCCTTTGCTACCGCGCGCTGAAGACCCGCGACGCCCGCTTCGACGGGCGCTTCTTCACCTGCGTGGCGACGACCGGCATCTATTGCCGTCCGGTCTGTCCGGCGCGCCTGCCGCTCGCCCGCAATTGCACCTTCGTCGCCAGCGCCGCGGCGGCGCAGGCCGCCGGCTTCCGCCCGTGTCTGCGCTGCCGTCCCGAATGCGCGCCGGGCGCGCCCGCCTGGCGCGGCACCGGCGCGGTCGCCGGACGGGCGCTGAAGCTGATCGCCGAAGGGGCGTTGGACGACGAGGGCGTCGATCGCCTCGCCGAACGCGCCGGGCTCGGCGCGCGGCATCTCCGGCGGCTGATCCGCGCCCATGCCGGGGCTTCGCCGGTCCAGATCGCCCGCGCCCGGCGCATCCTCTTCGCCAAGCGGCTGATCGCCGAGACGGCGCTGAAGTTCACCGACATCGCCTATGCCTCGGGCTTCCGCTCGCTGCGCCGCTTCAACGCCGAGATGGCGGCGGCGCTCGGCCGTCCCCCGCGCGCGCTGCGCAAGGAGAAGGCGGGCGAGGCGGAAGCCGCGCTGCAAGGCGGCGGCGAACTCGTCCTGCCGCTCGCCTACCGGCCGCCCTATGACTGGGACGGGGTTCTGGCGTTTCTCGCCGGCCGCGCCGCGCCCGGCGTGGAGCGCGTGAGCGCCGATGCCTATGAGCGGCGTTTCGCGCTCGGCGCGGCGCGCGGGCGGTTCCGCGTGACGCACGATCCGTCGCGGCGGGCGCTGATCGCGGCGATCGCCATCGACCGGGTCGATCATCTCGACCGCCTCGTCGCCCGGCTGCGCGCGATGTTCGATCTCGACGCCGATCCGCAGGGAATCGGCGCAGCGTTCGCGGGCGACGATCTGATCGCCCCGCGCCTCGCTTCGGTGCCGGGCCTGCGCCTCGTGCAGAGCTTCGATCCGTTCGAGGCGGGCCTGCGTGCGGTGATCGGCCAGCAGATTTCGGTCAAGGGCGCGGCGACGCTGCTCGGCCGCCTGGCGGCGCGCTGCACCGGAACGGATGCGCCGGTCATCCCCGCCCCCGAAGCCGTGCTGGCGGCCGATCTCGGCGGTCTCGGCCTCACTGGGGCGCGGATCGCCTCGCTCGCCGCCTGGGCGCGCTTCGCGGCCGCGCCGGGGGCGCTCGACGCGCTGCGGTTCCAGCCGGGCGAATCGCAGGGCGTCCTCCTCGGCCTGCCGGGGTTCGGGCCGTGGACCGCCTCCTATCTGGCGCTGCGCGGGCTCGGCGACACCGACGCCTTCCCGGCGGGCGATCTCATTTTGCGCCGGGCGGCGGGGCTGGAGGAGCGGGCGCTGGCGGCGCGCTCCGAGTCCTGGCGGCCCTGGCGCGCCTATGCCGCGCAGGCCCTGTGGCGGGTGCCCGCCGAAGCCCTTTCCCGTCCGGCGGCGCCGCTGCGCCGTCCGCCATCCGTTCGTCCTCAGGAGGCTTACGCCCCATGACCGCTCCGGCCTTCATCCACGCACGCTTCGCTTCACCGCTCGGTCTGCTGCATCTGGTGCTCGACGGCGAGGCGCTGGTGGCGCTCGACTATCCGGGCTTCGAGGCCCGGATGATGCGGCTGCTGGCGCGCCGCTTCCCCGGCGTCCGGCTCATGGACGGGGCCGTGCCGGCGGCCGTGGCGGCGGCGCTCGAACGCTATTTCGCGGGCGATGAAGCCGCGCTCGCGGGCCTCGCGCTCAAGCTCGGGGGCACGCCGTTCCAGCGCGCGGTGTGGGATGCGCTGCGCAAGATCCCGCGGGGCGCGACGCAGAGCTATGGCGGGCTTGCGGCGGCGATCGGCCGGCCGGCGGCGGTGCGCGCCGTCGGCCTCGCCAACGGGGCCAATCCGGTCGCCATCGCGGTGCCGTGCCACCGGGTGATCGGCGCGAACGGGGCGCTGACCGGCTATGCGGGCGGGCTTGAGCGGAAGGCCTGGCTGCTGCGCCACGAAGGCGCGGCGGCGGTTCAGTCGTTGGCGGGTTCGGCCGGGGCCGGGGCAGGGACCGGGGCGGTGCTGACGACGCCTGCCGCATAAAGCTCCATCCGGTCGGCCAGCTCGCGGGCCGCGGCCGGATCGGCCGCGCTGCCGTCGGCGACGGCGGCGCGCAGTTCCTCGACGGCGCGCAGGATGCGCAGCGCGATGTCGTTGAACAGGCTGTCGGGCGTGTGAGCGTTCACGATAGGGCCTTGTGCGGTTCCGGGGTCTCCAGGACACGAAGACGGCGGCGGGGCCGCTTGGGGTCGGCCCCGCCGCCGTCCTGAAAAACGAGGGGAGGACTCGTTTTCGCGACCGACGCTGCCCATTCGCCGCGCTGGTCGGGATGGAAATAGTGTGCTGCAGTGCAGCATCGGGAGTGTGTTACCGCATGTAACCTGTTTCAAAACGCCCCTTGACGTTTGCCCGGGGCGGCCCATCGTGTCGGGGTTCGCCTTTGAACACAAAGGGTTCGGCCCTGCGAACCCTTCAATCGGCGGTCTTGGGGACGGACGGTTGACGAGCGGCGGCGAAGTGGCGCCCGACGAGGCGCGGCGCGCTCTGGAGCGCGTCCTGGACAGTGCGGAGTTCGCGCAGGCGACGCGGCTCAGCGATTTTCTGCGCCATGTCGTGACCGAGACGCTCGAAGGCCGGGCGGCGTCCCTCAAGGGCTATTCGATCGCCGTGGACGTTTTCGGACGGCCGGACGATTTCGACCAGGCGAGCGACCCCATCGTGCGGGTGGAGGCGAGCCGGCTGCGCCGGGCGCTGGCGCAGTACTACCAGGGCTCGGGGAACGGCGATCCGGTGGTGATCGAGCTGCCGCGCGGCGCCTATGTCCCGGCCTTCCGCCGCCGGGGCGCGGTCGAGGAGCCTGCCGAGGCCGAGCCGGACGAGGCCGCCGAAGGCGAAGCCGCGCCGCCCGCTCCGCCGCCGCCGCCGCGCGCCGACCGCGATGTCGTGCGCTTCCGGATCGCGACGCTGGTCGGGCTCGGCCTCGCTTTGCTGGGCCTTGCCTATCTCGTCTGGTCGAACCTCGCCGGCCGCCAGATCGCCGAGACGCCGCCGCCGCCCGCCGGGATGATGGAACGCGCCGTCGCGGTCGCCGATCTCGAGGTGTTGGGCGAGGCCGCGGACAGCGCCGCTTTCGCGCGCGGCCTGGCGACCGCGCTTCTGACCGAGCTGACGCGGTTCCACGATCTCGATGTGTCCGCACTGGAAACCGGCTCCAACCCCCCGTCCGCAGGCTACATTCTCCGCGGCGCCGCCGCCCACGCCGGCCCCACCCTCCGCGTCACGCTTCAGCTGATCGAAGCGCGGGGGGGAGGGCGGTTTGGTCGGAGACTTATGAGCGGGAGTACAAGGCCGATCAGGTGCTTGCGATCGAAACCGAGATCGCCCGCACCGCCGCCCGGGAGCTGGCGCAGCCCTATGGAGCGATCTACGCACGCGAAATCGAGGCGATCGCCGGGGCCGATCCGAAGACGCTGACCGGCTATGCCTGCGTGCTGCTGACCTATGAGTACTGGCGCAGTTTCGACCCCAAGGCGCATTTCGAGGCGCGCGACTGCCTGGAGCGGACGGTCGCGGCGACGCCCGGCTACGCCGCCGCATGGCAGGCGCTCGCCTATCTCTATCTCGACGAATATCTTTACAACTACAACGTGCGTCCCGGCGCATCGGACCCCCGCGACCGGGGCCTGGCGGCGGCGCAGAAAGCGGTCGGCCTCGCCCCGACCGATGCGCTCTCCTACCAGTCGCTCTATGCGGCGCTGTTCGCCAAGGGCGACATCGAGGGCTTCCGCGCCGCCGGGACCGAGGCGCTGCGGCTCAATTCCAACAACCCCGACATCGTCGCCGACTACGGCGAGAAGCTGGCGATCGCCGGCTTCTGGGACGAGGGGCTGAAGCTGCTGCGCCAGGCGATGGACGACAACCCGGCGCGGCCCGGCTGGTACCACACGGCGCTGGTGCTCGATGCCTATTACCGCGGCGACTACAAGGCGGCGCTCGCCTATGCGGAGCGGATGCGCGCCCCGGACCATTACCGCTGGTGGTTCTACCTGACGATGATCTACGGCCAGATGGGCGATACGCAGAACGCCCGCAAGGCGGTGGAGCGGCTGAACGCGCTCGATCCCGATTTCGGTCTCAACGCCCGCACCGACCTCGCCAAATGGGGCTATGCCCCGGCGCTGGCCGAGCGCTGCCTCGACGGGCTGCGCAAGGCGGGACTCGTCGTGGACGGCGAATAATATTTCATCCGGGCGAAATTGACTTATTTTACCCGGACGATTATAGGGCGGCCATGTCCGACGCCGCCCCCCGTCTTTCCGCCTTCGCCGCCGGCCGCCTGATCGCCAGCGGCCCGCCCGCCCCGACCATCGCCGCCGCCAGCGCCCATCGGGCGGCATCGGGCGAGACGATTATCTTCTTCGACGATCTGGCCGGGCAGGTGGTCGATATCGACGAGCGCGACCGTTCCGAAGCCGGCCGGCCGGAGGCCGCCCCGCCGGATGCGCGCGCGGACGATGCGCCACGCGGGCGCGGCCGGCCGAAGCTCGGCGTCGTGGCCCGCGAGGTGACCTTGCTGCCGCGCCACTGGGACTGGCTCGCCGCGCAGCCGGGCGGCGCTTCGGTCGCATTGCGCAAGCTCGTCGAGGCGGCGCGGCGCGACGGCGCGGAGGCGGACCGCATCCGCCGCGCCCGCGAGGCCGCCTATCGCTTCATGACGGCGCTGGCGGGCGACCGGCCCGGCTACGAGGCGGCGATCCGCGCCCTGTTCGCGGGCGACGCAGCGGGACTGGAGGCGGCGACGCGCGGCTGGCCCGCCGATCTGACGCGCCACATCCACAGCCTGCTGGAGCGCTGAGATGACCGGCAAGGAGACGCGAAAGGCGCTGACCCGCGCCTACAAGGAGGTAAAGCCCGAGGCCGGGATCTATGCGGTGCGCTGCGCCGCGACCGGCGCGGTCTTCGTTGGGCCGTCGCGCAACATCGCGCGCCAGCAGACGAGCCTCTGGTTCTCGCTGCGCAGCGGCTCGTTTCCCAATCCGGCGCTGCAAAATCTCTGGCGGGCCGAGGGCGAGGCGGCGTTCGCGTTCGAGCCGCTGGAGGTTTTCCCGCCCGAGGAACTGACGCCTTATCTGCTGGAGGCGAAGCTGAAGGAGCGCCTCAAGCACTGGCGCGCCGCGCTCGCCGCCGCGACGGTGAGCGGCTGAGGCTTACGCTGCCCGCCGCCGCCGCTATAGTCCGCCCGCAGAAAAACGGGAGGATCACATGGCGCGACTTCAGGGCCGTTCGGCCGTCATCACCGGGGCAGCGAGCGGCATCGGCCGGGCGAGCGCGCTGCTCTTCGCCGCCGAGGGCGCGGCGCTGGTCATCGCCGACCGGGCCGAGGCGGTGCACGAGACCGCCGCGATGATCGCCGAGGCGGGCGGGCGCGTCCTCGCGCTGACCGGCGATGCGGGCGACGAAGGGTTCGTCGAAAGCCTCATCGCGCGCGCCGTCGCCGAACATGGCGGGCTCGACGCCTGTTTCGCCAATGCCGGGATCACCGGCGGCATGACCGCCTTCCTCGACTGGACGCCCGCGCAATGGGCCGAGGTGCTGCGCATCAATCTGATCGGGCCTTACCTGGCGGTGAAGCACGCGGCGAAGGCGATGATCCCGGCGGGCAAGGGCTCGATCATCTGCACCGCCTCGGTCGCCGGCATCCGCTCGGGCGCGGGGCCGACGCCCTATTCGGCCTCCAAGGCCGGGGTCATCAACCTGGCGCAGACCGCCGCCAACGAACTCTACGGCACCGGCATCCGCGTCAACGCGATCTGCCCCGGCCTCATCGAGACCGGCATGACCAAGCCGATCTTCGATCAGGCGCGCGCCCGCGGCACCGATTCCAAGATCGGCCAGCTCAATCCGCTGACCCGCTACGGCCTGCCGTCGGAGATCGCCCATGCGGCGCTCTTCCTCGCCTCGGACGACGCCTCCTATGTCAACGGGCAGGCGCTGGCGGTGGACGGCGGGCTTTCGACCTCGCATCCAGTCGCCGGGCGCGCCAAGCGTTGAGGCGGGACGGGCCGATCATCGTCGCCATCGCCGGAGGTTCGGCCTCCGGCAAGACGACGCTGGCGCGCCGCCTGCGCGCCGCGCTGGACGAGCACGGCGCGGCGATCGTGACGGAGGATTCCTATTACCTGCCCGCCGCGGCGCGTCCGGCCGAGGATCTCGCCACCTATAATTTCGACCGGCCCGAAACCAAGGAGTTCGCGCTGCTGCTGGATCATCTGCGGGCGGCGCGGGCGGGCGAGGGCTTCGACTGTCCGCATTACGATTTCGCCGTCCACGACCGCACGGACGAGACGATGCGGATCGAACCGGGGCGGGTGCTGATCGTGGAAGGCATCCACAATCTCGGCCATGACGAGATCCGCGCGCTCGCCGATCTGACGGTGTTCGTGGAGGCCTCGGCGGATATCCGCCGGGCGCGGCGCATCGCCCGCGACGTCGCCGAACGCGGCCGCACGGCGCACGAGACCGCGCATCAGTTCGACACTGTGGTCGAGCCGATGCACCGCCAGCATGTCGAGCCGCTGCGCGATCGCGCGGCGCGGGTGATCGTCAATCACGGGGCGATCGGCGAGATCGAGGCCGAGGCGCTGGCGCTCGCCGCCGAGATCGCGGCGCTTCTGGCGGGCGAGGGCGGCTGAGGCCCGGCGCGCGTCAGGCGTGGTGATAGGTGCGGCGCAGCTCGGCGTATTCGCGGCCGCTGAGCGGGGCGCCGGGCATCGCGTCGCGTCGCGCCGGACGCAGCGCCAGCGCGAGGCAAGCGAGCGCCGAGGCGGCGACGAAGGCAGCGTCCGCGCCGGACGCCGCCAGAGCCACGGCGAGGCCCGCGAGGGCGGCCGGCAGCAAAGCCTGCATCGGGAACGTGCGCAATTGTGTCGTCTCCTGTCGGCGGCGGCGCGCGGGGGCGCGCCGTCCGGGGGATGCATCTATGCCGGAGAGGCTGGGCGATTCTGTGGCGGGTGTCACGGGGGCGCGGTGCGTCCTTCGAGACGGCCGCTTTGCGGCCTCCTCAGGATGAGGAGGGTTTGGGACGTTTCCGGGAGGGGAAGGCCAAGGGGCGGTCAGGCTTGGCGGCGGCGGCGGGGCTGTTTTGGCGGTTCGGGGGCGAAGTCCCAGGCGCCGCGGTCCTCGAAGGTGACGAGCGCGGCCTTCACCGCCTCCAGCGGCGCGTCCGTCTCGCCGAGCCAGAGCGGCCAGTCGCGTTCCGGCAGGATCGCCGGCATCCGGTCGGTGATCGGGGCGATGAGGGCGTTGGCCGGGGTCGTCACCTGGACGAAGGTGAGAAGCGACATCTCGCCGTTGCGCCATTCCTCGTAGACGACCGCGATGGCGAGCGGGCGTCCGTCCTTCGGCGTCACCGTCCATTGCCGCGTGCGGCTGCCGATCTCCTCGCCCTCGTTGAAGGTGCGCACGAAGCAGAGGCCGCGCCGTTCGCGGAACGAGGCGGCGAAGGCGGGGCGCACATCGACGGTTTCGGCGCGGGCGTGCATGTAGTCGGGGCGGGCCGGGCTCGTCGCGCCCGGCTTGGAGAAGCCCCAGCGCATCGGCACCATTTCGCGCTCGCCCTTAGGGTCGAGCCGCATGATCGAGGCGAAGCGCATCGGCGTCGCGACGATCGAGGCGTCGTTGCCATCCTCGCCCGCGCCGCCACCCCCTTCGCCGCCGCCGCCGCTATCCGCGACCGGGCGCGGCGGTTCGCTCAGCGCCCGCGAGAAGGCGACGATTTCGGCCCATGAGGCCATCTGGGTGAACTTGCCGCACATCGTTCCCGTTCCGGCGGCGTCTTCCGCCGCGCCGCCGGCCGCTCTATCTAGGCCCCAAATTCAGGAACGCGAACACCGATCGCAAGGCGACCTTCCACCGCATGGCGCGACACCTCACCACCATCGGCTTCGATGCCGACGACACGCTCTGGCAGAACGAGCAGTTCTTCCGCCTGACCGAGCGGCGCTTCGCCGACCTGATCGGCCAGCACACCGACGCGGGCGACATTCCGGCGCGGCTGCTGGAGGCGGAGCGGCGCAATCTTGCGGCCTATGGTTACGGCATCAAGGGTTTCACGCTGTCGATGATCGAGACGGCGCTGGAGGCGACCAATGGCGACGCCCCCGGCCACGTGATCGGCACGATCCTCGACTGGGGCCGCGAGATGCTGCGCCATCCGGTCGAGACGCTGCCCCATGCCCGCGAGACGCTGGAGACGCTGGCCGGGCATTACCGGCTGGTGCTGATCACCAAGGGCGACCTCTTCGATCAGGAGAGGAAGCTCGCCGCCTCCGGCCTCGGCGATTTCTTCGACGCGGTCGAGATCGTCAGCGAGAAATCGGCCGACACCTATGCCCGCGTCTTCGCCCGCCACGGCGACGGGCCGGAGCGGGCGATGATGGTGGGCAATTCGCTGAAGTCCGATATCGTGCCGGCGATCGGGGTGGGCAGCTGGGGCGTCTTCGTGCCGCACGAGATGACCTGGGTGCTGGAGCACGCCGACGAGCCGGAGGACGCGCCGCGCTTCCGCCGGATCGCGGATCTGGGAGAATTGCCGCCGCTGGTCGGCGAGATCGGGTGAGGGCGATGGGCGAGGGCGCGACGACGCGGACGATCGAGGCGAACGGCCTCAGCTTCGAGGTGGACGAATATCCGGCCGCGGACGGCGGCACGGAGCGTCTCGCGCTCTGTCTGCACGGCTTTCCGGAGTCGAAATTTTCGTGGCGCTTCCAGGGGCCGCTGCTGGCGAAGCTCGGCTGGCGCGTCTGGGCGCCGAACCAGCGCGGCTACGGCAAGAGTTCGCGGCCGAAGGGCGTTGCGGCCTACGACATCGACCACCTCGTCGCCGACGTCGAGGCGCTGATCGCCGCCTCGGGCGCGCGCGAGACGATGCTGGTCGCGCATGACTGGGGGGCGATCGTCGCCTGGCACTGCGCGATGCGGAAGATCCGCACGCTGTCGCGGCTGGTCATCATGAACGTGCCCCATCCGGTGCGCTTCATGGAGGAGATCGGCGTCAACAAGAAGCAGCGCCGCAAGAGCTGGTATGTCGCGTTCTTCCAGCTGCCGTGGATTCCCGAATGGGCGCTTCGCCGCCGCCGGGCGCAGGGGATCGCCGACGCCTTCTATAATATGGCCGTCGACAAGAGCCGCTTCCCGGCCGAGGTGCTGGAGCACTACCGCGCCAATGCGACGATCCCCGGGGCGCTGACGGCGATGATCAACTGGTACCGCGCGGCGCGGAAGGCCGGACGGGCGAAGATGGCCCCGGCCGAGAACCGCGTCGCCGTGCCGACGCTCGTCGTCTGGGGCGAGGAGGATACGGCGCTGGAGAAGTCGCTGGTCGCCGGGACCGAACGCTTCGTCGACGATCTCACGGTGCGCTATCTGCCCGGCGTCTCGCACTGGGTGCAGCAGGAGGCGCCCGAGACCGTCAACGCCATGCTGGAAGCCTGGCTGGCGGGCGGGCCGGTGCCGGAAGCCGCGGCGCTCAAGGCACCGTGAAGCGACTTCGGGGGTTCGCCGCCCTAGAACTTCTGTAACATTTGCGCCTTGCCGGGGGACCGTTCCATGCTTCGCCGTACGTTTCTGCAGACCGCCGCCGCCACCGCCATGATCGGGAGCCTGAAGATGAACCTGCCCGCTTTCGCCGCCGAGGGGGCGTCCGACCCGATGCTGGACGTATGGACCGGCGCGCATGGCGGCTTCCCGCCCTTCGACAAGATCACCGCCGACCTCATCAAGCCGGCGCTGATGAAGGGCATGGACCTGAACCGGGCCGAGATCGAGGCGATCGCCGCCAACCCCGAAGCGCCGAATTTCGAGAACACGCTGGCGGCGATGGAGAATGCCGGCCGGGCGATGGACCGGGCCTCGACGATCTACAACATCTACACCTCGGTGCTGAACGACAAGCAGATGCAGGCGGTCGAGGCGGAGATGTCGCCGGTGCTGTCGGCCTTCTACGACGACATCACGCAGAACGACGCGCTGTTCCAGCGCATCAAGGCGGTCTTCGAGGCGCGCGAGAGCGCCGGGCTGACGGACGAGCAGAAGCGGCTCGCCGAGACGGTCTACAAGAACTTCGTGCGGCGCGGGGCGGCGCTGGGCGTCACCGACAAGGCGCGGATGAAGGAGATCAACCAGGCGCTCGCGGGGCTCTACACCAAGTTCGGGCAGAATGTGCTGACCGACGAGGAAGAGGACGCGCTGGTGCTGGAGAGCGAGGCCGATCTCGCGGGGCTGAACGCCGGCCTGATCGAGAGCTACAGGGCGAGCGCCGAGGGGCGCGGCCTGGCGGGCAAGTGGGCCATCGCCAATACGCGCTCGTCGATGGAGCCGTTCCTGACCTATTCCACCCGCCGCGATCTGCGCGAGAAGGGCTGGCGCATGTGGACCAGCCGCGGCGACAAGAACGGGGCGACCGACAACAAGGGCGTCATCCGCGACATCCTGAAGCTGAGGGCCGAGCGGGCGAAGCTGCTGGGCTTCGCCAGCCACGCCCACTGGGCGACCGACAACAACATGGCCGGCACGCCCGACGCCGCCATGGCGCTGATGATGCAGGTGTGGGAGCCGGCCGTCGCCCGGGCGCGCGAGGAAATCGCCGACATGCAGAAGGTGGCGGACGCCGAGAACGCCGGCTTCGCCATCGAGGCGTGGGACTATCGCTTCTATGCCGAGAAGGTGCGCAAGGCGAAGTACGACATCGACGATTCGGAGGTGAAGCCCTATCTCCAGCTCGGCAAGCTGCTGGAAGCGATGTTCTGGGCCTCGGGCGAGCTTTACGGCCTCGCCTTCTCCAAGGTCGGGGACGTGCCGGTCTATCACCCCGACGTGACGGTTTACGAGGTGACGCGCGAGGGCAAGCGCGTCGGGCTACACTTCTTCGATCCTTATGCGCGCGGCGGCAAGAGTTCGGGCGCGTGGATGAATGCCTACCGCACGCAGGAGCGCTTCCGCGAGGAGACGACGCCGATCGTTTCGAACAATTCCAATTTCGTGAAGGCTGGCGCGGGCCAGCCGGTGCTGATCTCGTGGGACGATGCCTCGACGCTGTTCCACGAGTTCGGCCACGCGCTGCACGGCCTCAACTCCAACGTCACCTATCCGACGCTGGCGGGCACCGCCGTGAAGCGCGACTTCGTGGAGTTCCCCAGCCAGATCAACGAGCACTGGCTGCCCACGCCCGAAGTGCTGAGCCGTTTCGCCGTCCATGCGGAAACCGGCGCGGCGATGCCGGAGGCGCTGCTGAAGAAGATCGAGGCGGCCAAGCATTTCAACCAGGGCTTCGCCACGGTCGAATATCTCGCCTCGGCGATCTACGACATGAAGATCCATGTGGAATCGGCCTCCGCCGAGATCGACCCGGCGGCGTTCGAGAAGAGCGCGCTCGACGAACTCGGCCTGCCGAAGGAGATCGTCATGCGCCACCGCCCGACGGCGTTCGGGCATATCTTCTCGGGCGATGGCTATTCGGCGGGCTATTACGTCTATCTGTGGGCCGATGCGCTGACCGCCGACGCCTGGGAGCTGTTCGCCGAGAAGGGCGCCTACGACAAGGCGACGGCCAAGAGCTTCCTCGACAACATCCTCAGCGTCGGCAATTCGATCGCTCCCGACGAGGCGTTCCGGCGCTTCCGCGGCCGCGACGTCGACACCGGCGCTCTGATGCGCGACCGCGGCTTCGCGTAAGGGCGCGGGCGATTGGGGTCGCGCCGGAGGGTCCGAGCGCCTATAAGGGGAACATGATGGCGGGGCAGAGGCCCCGGCCGCGCGGCCGCTTTCCGCGTTACCCGGAGGCGATGCGATGCCCGATACGATGGCCGAAAAAATCCCCGCGTTCAGCGACGATCAGCTGGCGAGCCTGCTCGCCAATGCCGAGCGGCTGAGCGGCGCGGGCAACACCAAGCAGAAGGCGGCGGCGAACGGATTGCTGCCGCTGCTGCACGCCGAACGCTCGGCCCGCGCCGAGGCGCTGGCCCTGGCGGCGGCGCAGCGCAAGCGCGAGCGGCCGTCCTCGCGCCGCAAGAAGGCGGTCGAGCCGCTCGCCGCCGCCGTCGAGCCTGACGACAGCGACGACGACGAGGATTGATCGGCCGCCCGCAAGGGACCGGTAACGCCCCCGCGTCCAGACTGGCGCGATGGCGGATTCGCGCGGCAAGACCGTTCTGCGCCTCGTTCACAGCCGCGACCGCGCTACCCGCGCGGCGCGGGGCAGGGCGCCTGCGCGTCCGGCGCGCCGCGCGCCGGGCCGCAGGCGAAAGGCGTTCTGGCCGTTCGTCTGGATCGCGCTCCTCGCGCTCGCCTATGGCGCGCATTATCTCGGCCTGCCGTCGCAAATCGCCGATGCGCTGAACGGCGCGCCGGAGCGCTTCGACATCGAGGGGCCGGCCGAGACGATCGACGGCGACACGCTGCGCATCGGCGATGTGCGCGTCCGGCTCGACGGGATCGACGCGCCGGAGTCGGACCAGCCCTGCACGACGAAGACGCGGCCGATCATGACTTTCGCCTGCGGCTCGTCGGCGGCGGGCAAGCTGCGCGCGCTGACCGATGGGGCGGTCGTGCGCTGCGTGGCGAACGGCACGGACAAATACGGGCGGACGCTCGCCACCTGCTATGCCGGGAAGGCCGATCTCGGCCGGGCCATGGTGCGGGCCGGATGGGCGCTCGCCTATCGCCGCTATTCGGCGCGCTATGGGCTTGAGGAGACCGCCGCGCGGCTGGAGGGGCTGGGCCTGTGGGCGACGGCGTTCGACAACCCCGAGGACTGGCGGCACCGCGAGGGCGGCTGAGCGCCTAAAGCGTGACGCGGGTGGTGTGGTAGATTTCGATCGCGCCGCTCGACGCGCTGAGTTCGCGCAGGCGGCGGACGAAATCCTTCGAAGCGGGCACGGCGAAATGCGCCGCGAGCGCCGCATCGTCCGCCCAGCGTTCCAGGAAGGTGAGGCGCAGGGGATTTTCCGCGTCGATATGGACCTCGTGCGAAAGGCAGCCGGGTTCGGCGCGCGAGCGATGGACGTGCTCCAGCGCCAGCGCGGTCATCTCGGCGATCGAATCGGGCCGCGCCGTGGCGGAACCGGTGACGATGAGCATGGGGGTACCCTTGCTTTATTGTACGCAATCGCGTACATAGCTGCTTATGCGAACCACATCCTACAGCGAACTGCGCAAGAATCTCGCCTCCATGCTCGACAGCGTGAGCGACGATCATGAGCCGATCATCATCACGCGCGACCGGGGCAAGCCGGCGGCGGTGCTGATCAGCCTTGAGGACTTCGCCTCGTTCGAGGAGACGCAGCATCTGCTGAAAAGTCCGGCCAATGCCGCGCGCCTGATGGAGTCCATCGCCGAGCTTGAGGGCGGCGGCGGCAAGGACCGGGCCCTTACCGAGTGAGGCTGATCTTCAGCGAGCGGGCGTGGGAGGACTACCTTTACTGGCAGGCCCATGACCGCAAATTGCTGGAGCGGGTGAACGGCCTCATCAAGGAATGCGCCAGCACGCCCTTCCAGGGCACCGGCAAGCCCGAACCGCTGCGCGGCAAGCTGTCAGGCTGGTGGTCGCGCCGGATCACCCAGGAGCACCGGCTGGTCTACAAGCCGACCGAGGACGGGTTGTGGGTGGCGCAGTGCCGGTATCACTATTGAATGTTCCTATTCAGCTTTCCTCTTCCTCGGCTTTGATTCCGCAACTGACGCTTCAGGTGCGTCCGGGGACGGCAGTTCGAGAACTGGTTTTGCGCTAGGGGTGGGGAATGGCGTGGTCGGGAGTAGTTTTCGGATGGCTTCAACTCTCGCAGCCTCCTCGGGGAGAGGCTCTGCAAGAGTTTGATCTGTGATTACCCGCACGTTTACGGTCATGCCGCGCTCAACCCTCGACAGCAACGATCGCAATGCCCAGTCGATGCCTGCTCGTTGTTCGTGGACTCTTCCAGCAGTACCTTCGCCTGTCCCTATGAGATCATCCATGAAGGAGGAAATCGATTTCGCTACAATTTCTTCTATCTTTTTGCCAAATAACCCTTGGATTTCTTCCTCATCAAATTGCCCTGAAGAAATAGCTTGTGCACGAAGCTTCTTTATCTCCTCAGCTGTTTTCCATGTGTTTAGAGTCCAAGTAATCGCAGATGCAATAGACTTGCATGTTAAAAAACCTATTCCCAATACAATCAGAGGGTCTGTGGTGGAAAGCTCAGATAGTTGAGGAGATGCGGCATCGTCATTAGATGCTTCAGCAAATATGCTCAATATTTGTCTAATTACTCCCAGTTCTTTAATTAATCTATCTAATTGATTCTCGAAAAGGCTGCGCGGAATTAGAAAATCTACTTCGCAAGATTGATCGTGTTCGATGTTGGTTTGAGGATGTATCTTATTCAAAATGTTTTGAAGCTGCTTTAGCTGTTCAACATACTGATTTCGTGCTTCTCTAAAATCGCCTAACTTCTGCACGGTCACGGCGGGGGTAATGGGATTTGCTCGAACCCAGCCGTCAATATTGCCCGCGATATCATCGGTGTAGAAATCCGCCGCGCCGATTTGAACCAATAGCGGTGATATTGCTGGTTCGAAGTACGCGCGTACGTTTTCCAAGTCGGCGCGGAGGTCTTCTAGCATACGCGCAAAGTTGGTCTGTTGCTCAGAATCTGATGGGTTGCTAACCAAATTGTTCAGCGCATCGTGAGTGCGCGCAAATTTCTTCTGCAAATTGTATTTTTGCTCTTGCTCTAATAGGCGGCGGACGATTTGGGATAGCGTTGTTATATTCATCGAGTTATCCTCCCCAAGGTACGCAATTTAGGAAAGCATACGATTTTTCGCTTATTGAACAACCGCTTTAACGAGTGGCCGCGACTCTCCGGCTTGCACTCCCCCCCGCGTTCCTGTATCTCCCCGCGCTCTTATGGGGCGGCCCGGCCGAAGGACATGCCGTGGCGGCCCTCAAGGCACGACCGAAAGTGCGGTTTTCCGCGCCTTTCCGGTCGCGCTCTCAAAAACTGAGAGGTGCAAAATGTCCAAGCTGAAGACCAAGTCGGGCGCCAAAAAGCGCTTCAAATTCACGGCTTCGGGGAAGGTGAAGGCCGGCGTCGCCGGCAAGCGTCACCGTCTGTCCAGCCATAGCGGCGACTACATCCGCACCAATCGCGGCACCAAGGTGCTCTCGGACTCCGAGACGCTGCGCGTCGCGCTGTGGATGCCCTACGCCCGCTAACTGAGAACCCGGAACCGTTTGCCCCCCTCGGCCCTTCGGGCCGCTCCCCCCGCAAGCAGGGGGAGAAAGAGAGCGGGGCGAAAACGTCAGAATTTGAGGAGCTAGCCTATGTCGCGCGTCAAGCGGGGCGTTACGTCCCACGCCAAGCACAAGAAGATCCTGAAAGCCGCCAAGGGCTTTTACGGCCGCCGCAAGAACACGATCCGTACCGCGAAAGCCGCGGTCGATCGCGCCGGCACCAACGCCTATATCGGCCGCAAGCTGCGCAAGCGGAACTTCCGCGCCCTGTGGATCCAGCGCATCAACGCCGCCGTCCGCGCCCACGGCCTGACCTATGGCCGATTTATCGACGGTCTCGGCAAGGCGGGCGTCGAGGTGGACCGGAAGATCCTGTCGGACCTGGCGATCACCCAGCCCGAGGCCTTCAAGGCGCTCGTGGACCAGGCGAACGGCGCGCTGAAAGCCGCCTGATTTCGGTCTGGTCCGCACGAGGCCGGTTGCGCGGGCGGCGACGTCCGTGCCTATGGCATTCACCAACGGATCAGATTCGCGTGCCTCGCACCCTCTCCCCTCATCGCCTTGTGGCCGGGCTCGCCCCGGCCATCCGGCCGCCATGCGCCGGCCGCCTGGATGGCCGCCTCGGGGGCGGCCATGAGGGACGGGCGGGACGGTTCCGGTGCGCCTGAGGACAGACCCATGACCGATATCTCCGCGCTCGAGGGCGATCTCATCGCGCGCATCGCGGCGGCCGAAGACGATGCGGCGCTGGAGGCGGTGCGCGTCCATGCGCTCGGCAAGAAGGGCGTCGTCTCCGAGCTGCTGAAGACGCTGGGTGCGCTCTCGCCCGACGAGCGCAAGACGCAAGGCCCGGCCTTCAACGCGCTGCGCGACCGCGTCGCCGAGGCGATCGGGGCGAAGAAGCACGCGCTCGGCCTCGCCGTGTTGCAGCGGCGGCTGGAGACCGAGCGGGTCGACGTGACGCTGCCCGCCCCCGCCTTCGCCTTCGATCCGAACGCCGGGCGCATCCATCCCGTCGCGCAGGTGACGGACGAGCTGATCGCCATCTTCGCCGACATGGGCTTCGCGCTCGCCGAAGGGCCGGAGGTGGAGCGCGACGACTATAATTTCACGATGCTGAACATCCCGCCGGAACACCCTGCGCGGCAGATGCACGACACGTTCTATCTGAACGCCCGCGCCGACGGTTCGCGTCCGGTGCTGCGCACGCACACCTCGCCGGTGCAGATCCGCACCATGCTGTCGCAGAAGCCGCCGATCCGCATCATCGCGCCGGGGCGCACCTACAGAAGCGACAGCGACCAGACGCACACGCCCATGTTCCATCAGGTCGAAGGCCTCGTCATCGACGAAGCGACTCATATGGGGCACCTGAAATGGGTGCTGGAGGAGTTCTGCAAAGCGTTCTTCGAGGTGCCCAACGTCACCATGCGCTTCCGCGCCTCGCACTTCCCGTTCACCGAGCCGTCGGCCGAGGTCGATATCCAGTGCGACCGTTCGGGCGATACGGTGAAGTTCGGCGAGGGCAATGACTGGCTGGAGATTCTGGGCTGCGGCATGGTGCATCCCAAGGTCATCGCCAATTGCGGGCTCGACCCGGAGAAATATCAGGGCTTCGCCTTCGGCTGCGGCATCGACCGGCTGGCGATGCTGAAATACGGGCTGCCGGATCTGCGCGCCTTCTTCGACAGCGATCTGAGATGGCTGAAGCATTACGGCTTCGGCGTGCTGGAGCAGCCCTCGCTGGCCGGAGGGCTGACGCGATGAAATTCACCCTGTCGTGGCTGAAGGAGCACCTCGTCACCGAGGCGTCTCTGGACGAGATCCTCACCACCCTCACCCGCATCGGGCTGGAGGTGGAGAGCGTGGAGGACAAGGCGGCGGAGCTGGCCGCGTTCCGCGTGGCGCATGTGCGCACCGCGACGCGCCATCCCAATGCCGACAAGCTCCAGGTCTGCATCGTCGATACCGGCGCGGAAGACGTCATGGTCGTCTGCGGCGCGCCGAACGCGCGGGCCGGCATGAAGGCGGTGTTCGCGCCGGTCGGGGCGATCATCCCGGCGAGCGGGCTTGAGCTGAAGGCGGGGTCGATCCGCGGCCAGCTTTCCAACGGCATGCTGTGCTCGGCGCGCGAGCTGAAGCTCGGCGAGGACCATGACGGCATCATCGAACTTCCCGACGACGCGCCGGTCGGCGCGCCGGTGGCCGCCGTGCTGGGGCTCGACGATCCCGTCATCGACATCGCCATCACGCCCAATCGTGGCGACTGCAACGGCGTCGCGGGGATCGCGCGCGATCTGGCGGCGGCGGGGCTTGGCCATGTCGTGACGCCCGAGATCGCGCCGGTCGCGGGGGCCTATCCCTCGCCGATCGCCACCGCGGTCGCGGCGGGCGAGGCGGCGCCGCTGTTCGAGGGGCGGCTGATCCGCGGCGTGAAGAACGGGCCGTCGCCCGCCTGGGTGCAGAACCGCCTGCGCGCCGTGGGGCTGCGTCCGATTTCGGCGCTGGTGGACGTGACCAACCTCATCAGCCTCGACCGGGCGCGGCCGTTGCATGTGTTCGACGCCGACAAGCTGAGCGGCGGCCTCACCGCGCGCTTCGGCAAGGACGGCGAGAGCCTCGTCGGGCTTGACGGCAAGACCTATGCGCTGGACGGCGAGATCGTCGTCATCGCCGACGAGGCGGCGGCGCGCGGCATCGCGGGCGTGATGGGCGGGCTGGAGACCGGCTGCACGATGGAGACGGTCAACGTCTTCATCGAGGCGGCGCTGTTCGATCCGGTGCGGATCGCGGCGGCGGGGCGCAAGACCGGCATCAACTCCGACGCGCGCTATCGCTTCGAGCGCGGCGTCGATCCGGCCTTCAACCGCGCCGGGCTGGAGCTGGCGACGAAGCTGATCCTCGAGTGGTGCGGCGGCGAGGCATCCGAGGTGGTGAGCGCCGGCGCGGTTCCCGAGTGGCGGCGGACCATCGCCTTCGATCCGGGGCTGGTGAAGCGGCTGACCGGGCTCGATCTGCCGCCGGCGGAGATTCTGCGCATTCTCGGCGATCTCGGCTGCACGATCGCCGGGGCGTTCCCGTTCCAGGTGACGCCGCCCTCGTGGCGGCCGGACCTGCACGGCGCGGCCGATCTGGTCGAGGAGGTGACGCGCATCCACGGCCTCGACAACATTCCGGCGACGCCGCTGCCGCGCCTTGCGGCGGTGACGAAGCCCGGCCTCAGCCCGGCCCAGCGCCGGGTGCGCGAGGCGCGGCGGGCGCTGGGCGCGCGCGGGCTGGTCGAGGCGGTCACCTATTCGTTCATCCCGCGCGCCCATGCGCGGCTGTTCGGCGGCGGCGAGGAGGCGATGCTGCTCGCCAATCCGATCTCGGCCGATCTGGATGCGATGCGGCCCTCGGTGCTGCCCTCGCTGATCGCGGCGGCTTCGCGCAACGCGGCGCGCGGCCTCACCCCCGCCCATCTCTTCGAGGTCGGGCCGGCCTTCGCGGGCAGCGGCGACGCCGACCAGCCGACGGTCGCGGCGGGCCTGAGGGCCGGGCAGGGGGCGCGGCAATGGTCCGGCGCGCCGTTCGTGCCGGATGTCTTCGCGGCAAAAGCCGACGCGCTGGCGCTGATCGAGGCGCTGGGCGGGCCGGCGGCGAACCTGACCGTCGTGGCCGATGCGCCCGGCTGGTATCACCCCGGCCGCTCGGGTCAGATGAAGCTGGGGCCGAAGACGGTGATCGCCCGCTTCGGCGAACTCCATCCGAGCGTCATGGAGGCGATGGACCTCAAGGGTCCGGCGGCGGCGTTCGAGGTCTTCGTCGATGCGATCCCGCTGCCCAAGGCCAAGGCGACCAAGACCAAGCCGGCGCTGGTCCTCAGCGACTATCAGGCGGTGGAGCGCGATTTCGCCTTCGTGGTGAACGCCTCGGTCGCGGCGGCCGATCTGATCCGGGCGGCGGCGGGCGCCGACAAGGCGCTGATCGAGCGCGTCGATCTCTTCGACGTCTATGAAGGCAAGGGCGTGCCCGAGGGGCAGAAATCGCTCGCCATCGCCGTGCGCCTCCAGCCGAAGGACCGCACGCTGACCGAGCCGGAGATCGAGGCGGCGGCGCAGAAGATCGTCGCCGCGGTCGCCAAGGCGACAGGCGGCAGCTTGCGCGGCTGAACTTTTTTGCGGCCGGAGGGCTTGCGGCACCCTCCGGTCCTTTCCATATTCGGCCAGCGGGCCGGGCCCCTCTGGCGGTACAATCGTATCGCGATGTCGGACCGCATCGGGGTTGTCTCGATGCCTGGGTCCCAAACCGTTCTCCAAGACCAGGTAACGCGATCGCCCCTCAAACCGTGAGGGTGAAGTGACCTGCGTCGCATCCATCGATCGTTCGAACCTGGCGTCCCCGGGATCCGCTTCGCCCTCGCCGATGCGCTCAACCCGCATGTCATGAGGCGAAACCCATGCCCCTTCTAGTCTGTCCCAACGACAACGCCGCGATGCAGACCGTCGCGCGCGCCGGTGTCGAGTTCGATTTCTGCCCCACCTGCCGGGGCGTCTGGCTCGATCGCGGCGAGCTTGAAAAACTGATGAGCGGCGTCGCCGAGGACGAGTCGCCGCGCGCCGCGCGCCGTGCGCCGGACCGCGAACCGCCGCGTCCGGGCCGTTCGCGCGACGACGACGACTACGAATACGACTACGACGACCGGCGCCACGCGCCGCGCAAGCGCAAGAGCTTCAACCTCCTCGACATCTTCGACTGATTGCCGGCCCCATGTTCATTCTCGCCCTGGTGTGGTCCGCCCTTGTATGGGGCATCTATCTCATGGCCGGCGCGGTCGGCGACCTGCGGGCGCCGATCACCGCATGGCTCGCCGCCCATCCCGAGATCGCCGCCTTCGTCGATCCCGTACTTGCGGCGCTCGGTACGCTGGGACTCGCCGGTACGGTGATGCTCTGGATCGCCGGTCTCGGCGTCCTGCTGCTGGCTCGCCTCGCGTTCGGCGGCAGACGCTCCCGGCCGATGCCCTGGGAGCGCTTTCGCGAACAATGGGGCGAGGACCGCCCCCGCAGCCGGACGCGCGACCGGCGCCGCAACGACGATGACGATGACCACGACGACGACGACGACGACGATGATGACGACGATGATGATGACGATCGCCGCCGGTATGGCCGCCGGCGCGAGCGCCGCCGCAGAGACGACTGGGGCGACTGAGGGCGCATCATCCCGCAGGGCTCATTGCGCCTGCATCGCCGGATGACGCGCCAGAGCCCTTTCTGTTCCGACCGAATCGGAACGCGCCCCCGGGTCCTTGATTGAGCCTAAGCCTTGCGAAGAACCGGCACCTGCTTCTTCGGACGATTTGCTAGCCTGGCACCTGTTCCAGAGACCGCGCGATATGATCGCGCAGCATCCGCGCCGGAACGCCGAGACGGCGGGCCGAGAGCAGCGCGATCTCGGTGTCGTCGAGCGGCGGCAACGGGCTGCCATCGACGATTCGCAGGCCCGCCGGGACCATGTCGCGCGGCAGGACCGTGACGCCCAGCCCGGCGCGCACGGCGGCCTGCGACCCGGCCAGCGCGGCGCAGCTATAGGCGATGCGCCAGCGTCGCCCGGCCCGGTCCAGCGCCGCGATCGCCCGCTTGCGATAGACGCAGGGCGCGGGCGAGAGGACGAGCGGCAGCGCCGTCTTCTCTTCCTCCCAACGGCGCGGCCCCGCGGCCCAGACGAGCGGTTCGCGCCAGACGCGCAGGCCTGAAGCGGCCGCGGACGGCTCGCGCTTGAGCAGGACCATGTCATAGGCCCCCGCGCGGAAGGCCCGCGCCAGATTGAGCGTGAGATCGCACGTCACTTCCAGCGCTACCGCCGGATAGGCCTCCGCGAAGCGCGCCAGCACGCGCGGCAGATGGCTGGTGGCGAAGTCCTCGGGCGTGCCGAGCCTGACGGAGCCGGCGACCACCGGACCGGCCAATCGCGCGATGGCCTCGTCGTTCAATTCGATCAGACGCCGCGCGTCGGCGACGAATGCCGCCCCCTGGGGCGTCAGCGCCACAGTGCGCGGCGTGCGGTCGAGCAGCCGCCGCCCGAGCGCCGTCTCCAGCCGCTTGATCTGAAGCGAGACGGCCGACTGGCTCCGCAGCAACCGTTCGGCGGCCCGCGAGAAGCTGAGGTCCTCGGCGACCGCGAGAAAGGCGCGCAAGAGATCGAGATCCAGATTGGTCTGCATGACCTATCATTACAGATTGCAATGACAGATCGTCAAATAATCAATTTCCGTCATAGAAAGGACCGGGTTATCCGCCGCCCCAACACCCCGGGGATCCAACCAATGGCCGATACTCTCGCTCTGGCGCAGGCGAACCTGCTCTCGCCCGTCGTCCTCTTCTTCGCGCTCGGCCTCCTCGCCGCGCTGGCGCGCTCGGACCTGTCGATGCCCGAAGCCTTCGCCAAGGGGCTTTCGCTCTTCCTCATGCTCGCCATCGGCTTCAAGGGCGGCGCCGCCGTAGCGACGCACGGCCTGACATGGCAGATCGGCCTGACGGCGGCGGCCGGCACCGCGTTCAGCTTCCTCATTCCCTTCCTCGCCTATGCCTTGCTTCGCCTGACGAGCCGGCTCGACGGCGTGACGGCGGCTGCCGTCGCGGCTCATTACGGATCGGTCAGCCTCGTCACCTTCGTCGCCGCCGGGTCGATGCTCGAAGCCGCCGGCATCGCCTCCAACGGAGCGATGGTCGCGGTGCTTGCGGTGATGGAGACGCCGGCGATCCTCGCCGGCCTCTGGCTGGCGCGCCGCCACGGCGCAGCCGGGCGCGACGGCTGGGCGCGCGAAGTGTTTCTCAACGGCGCGGTGGTGCTGCTGATGGGCGCGTTCGTCATCGGCCTCGTCACCGGCGAGCGGGGTCTGAACGCCATCGCGCCCTTCATCGTCGCGCCGTTCCAGGGCGTGCTGTGCCTCTTCATGCTGGAGATGGGGCTGGCTGCCGGCCGGCGGCTCGCGGCTGGCGGGACGGCGATGACGGGGGGCCTTGCGGCCTTCGCGATCGCGATGCCGCTGATCGGCGCGGCGTGCGGCTGGGGCGCTGCGGCGCTGATCGGATTGGGAACCGGCGACGCGCTTCTGTTCATCGCGCTCACGGCCAGCGCATCGTACATCGCGGTACCGGCGGCGATGCGGATGGCTTTGCCGCAGGCCAATCCGGCGGTCTATCTGACGCTGTCTCTGGCCGTCACCTTCCCCTTCAACCTGACGCTCGGCCTGCCGATCTATCTCGTGTTAGCGGGGCTGGCGTAGGGCGCGCATGAAAAAGGGCGGCCGCCGGGCCGCCCTTTTCGTTTTCGGCGCAGGCCGCTTTCGTCAGGCGGCTTTCAGGAGATTGCGAAGGACGTAGGGCAGGATGCCGCCGTTCTTGTAGTAGTCGACTTCCTCGACCGTATCGACGCGGCACTTGACCGGCAGGTCGCGCTTCGTGCCGTCGGCATAGACGATGGAGACGGTCATCGTCATGCCCTGCTTGAGGCTGGTGACGCCGGCGATCGAGATCGTCTCGTCGCCCTTGAGGCCGAGCTGCTTGCGGTCCATGCCCGGTTCGAACTGGAGCGGCAGGATGCCCATGCCGACGAGGTTCGAGCGGTGGATGCGCTCGAAGCTCTCGGCGATCACCGCCTTTACGCCGAGCAGCAGCGTGCCCTTCGCCGCCCAGTCGCGCGACGAGCCGGTGCCGTATTCCTTGCCCGCGAAGATGACCAGCGGCACGTTCTCCTGCTGATACTTCATCGCCGCGTCGTAGATCGGCATTTCCGAACCGTCGGGGAAGTGCCGGGTGGCGCCGCCTTCCTTGCCGCCCAGCATCTCGTTCTTGATGCGGATATTGGCGAAGGTGCCGCGCATCATCACTTCGTGGTTGCCGCGCCGCGCGCCGTAGGAGTTGAAATCCTGCTGGCGGACCTGACGCTCCTGCAGATAGAGGCCGGCGGGCGAGGAGGCCTTGATCGAACCGGCCGGCGAGATGTGGTCGGTGGTGATCGAGTCGCCGAAGAGGGCGAGCACGCGCGCCCCGGCGATGTCGCCGACCGCCTTGGGCGCGATCCCCATGCCCTGGAAATAGGGCGGGTTCTGCACATAGGTCGAGGTAATGTCCCAGGCATAGGTCTGGCCGCCCGAGAACTTCACCTTGCGCCAGCCGATATCGCCCTTGAAGACGTCGGCATAGCGGGTCTTGAACATCGCCGAGGTGACGCATTTGCGCACCGTCGCCGCGACTTCCTTGGTGCTCGGCCAGATGTCCTTCAGGAACACCGGCTTGCCCTTCTTGTCGTGGCCGATCGGGTCGGTCTCCAGGTTGATCGCCGTCGAGCCGGCGAGCGCATAGGCGACGACCAGCGGCGGCGAGGCGAGATAGTTGGCGCGCGTCAGCGGATTCACGCGGCCCTCGAAATTGCGGTTGCCCGACAGCACCGCCGCGACCGCGAGGTCGCCGCCGGTCACTGCCTCGGTCACGTCGTCGGGCAGCGGGCCGGAATTGCCGATGCAGGTCGTGCAGCCATAGCCGGTGAGATTGAAGCCCAGCTCGTCGAGCGATTTCTGAAGCCCGGCCTTGGCGAGATAGTCGGTGACGACCTGCGAGCCGGGGGCGAGCGAGGTCTTGACCCAGGGCTTCGCCTTGAGGCCGGCCTTGCGCGCGTTGCGGGCGAGAAGCCCCGCCGCCATCATCACATAGGGGTTGGAGGTGTTGGTGCAGGAGGTGATCGCCGCGATCACCACAGCGCCGTGGCCGATCTCGTAATCCTTGCCGGGCACCTTGACGGTCTTGGCTTCCTCGCCCGCCTTGCCGTAGTCGCCGGCGAGCGTGGCGGCAAAGTTCGCGGCGACCTGGCCGAGCGGCACGCGGTCCTGCGGGCGCTTGGGTCCGGCGAGGCTCGGCTCGACGGTCGCAAGGTCCAGCTCCAGCGTGTCGGTGAAGACCGGGTCGGGCGACTTCGCGGTGCGGAACAGGCCCTGGGCCTTGGCGTATTTCTCGACCAGATCGACGCGCGCCTTGGCGCGGCCGGAGGCCTTGAGGAAGCGCAGCGTCTCGTCGTCGATCGGGAAGAAGCCGCAGGTCGCGCCGTATTCGGGGGCCATGTTGGCGATGGTGGCGCGGTCTTCCAGCGGCAGGTCGTCGAGACCGGCGCCGAAGAACTCGACGAACTTGCCGACCACGCCCTTCTTGCGCAGCATCTGCGTGACGGTGAGCACGAGATCGGTCGCCGTCACGCCCTCGCGCAGCTTGCCGTGCAGGCGGAAGCCGACGACTTCGGGAATGACCATCGAAAGCGCCTGGCCGAGCATCGCGGCCTCGGCCTCGATGCCGCCGACGCCCCAGCCGAGCACCGCCATGCCGTTGACCATGGTGGTGTGGCTGTCGGTGCCGACGAGCGTGTCGGGATAGGCGAGCTCGACCGCGCCCTTCTTCGTCGCCACCTTCTTGGTCCAGACGGCCTGGGCGAGATATTCGAGGTTCACCTGGTGGCAGATGCCGGTGCCGGGCGGCACGACGCGGAAATTGTCGAAGGCGCTCTGGCCCCAGCGCAGGAACGAATAGCGCTCGCCGTTGCGCTCGTATTCCAGCGCGACGTTGCGCTTGAAGGCGGCGCGGTCGCCGAAGGCGTCGACCATGACCGAATGGTCGATGACGAGATCGACCGGGATCAGCGGATTGATCTTGGTGGGGTCGCCGCCCAGCGTCTTCATCGCGTCGCGCATGGCGGCGAGATCGACGACGGCGGGAACGCCGGTGAAGTCCTGCATCAGCACGCGGGCCGGCTTGAAGCCGATCTCGGCGGCGCTCGTCTTCTTCTTCGCCCAGGCGTCGAGCGCGGCGATGTCGGCCTTGCGCACCGCGCGGCCGTCCTCGTTGCGCAGCAGGTTCTCAAGCAGCACGCGCAGCGAATAGGGCAGGCGCGAGACGTTTTTCAGCCCCGCCTTCTCGGCCTTCTTCAGGCTGTAATAGGTGTAGGACTTGGTCCCCACCTTGAGGGTCGATCTGGTCTTGTAGCTGTCGAGGCCGAGCGAAGCGTCTGTCACCGGGGAGCGTTCCTGTCCGAGTTGAGACCGGCCGCGCCGTGGCGCGGCCAAAGACAATGCATGCGCCGCCGTGTCTTAGCAGATTCCCTCACCGGTGGTAGGGGTACAGGGCGAAACGGGCGCAGAGCTTTGCGAGGCTGAGGCCCCCAAAAGGCTGAGGCTCGCACGAGGCCGGGGAGGACAGACGATGAGCGCAGGCGATGCGGTGCGGGTGGAGCGGCAGGGCGCGGTGACCACGGTCATCCTTCACCGGCCGGAGGCGCGCAATGCGGTCGACCGGCCGGCCGCCGAGGCGCTCGCCGCCGCCTTCCTCGCCTTCGAGGCCGACGAGGCGGCCTCGGTCGCGGTCTTCGCCGGCGAGGGCGGGGCGTTCTGCGCCGGGGCCGACCTCAAGGCGGTCGCCTCGGGACGCGGCAACCGCATCGCCGATCTCGAACCGGGCGGGCGCGACGCGAAGGGGCCGATGGGGCCGTCGCGGCTGGTGCTGCGGAAGCCGGTCATCGCCGCCATCGAGGGACCGGCGGTCGCGGGCGGGCTGGAGCTGGCGCTCTGGTGCGACATGCGGGTGGCGGCGGAGGACGCGGTGCTCGGCGTCTATTGCCGGCGCTGGGGGGTGCCGCTGATCGACGGCGGCACGGTGCGCCTGCCGCGCCTCGTCGGCCATTCGCGGGCGATGGACCTGATCCTCACCGGGCGCGGCGTCGGGGCGGCGGAGGCGCTGGCGATGGGCCTCGTCAACCGGGTGGTGCCGAAGGGCACGGCGCGGGCGGCGGCCGAGGCGCTGGCCGCCGAGATCGCCCGCTTCCCGCAAGTCTGCCTGCGCGGCGACCGGATGTCGGCGATCGAGCAATGGGACCTTTCCTATGACGCGGCGATGGCCAACGAGTTCGCCCACGGCAAGCACGCGCTGGCCGCCGGGGCGGCGGAGGGGGCGGCCCGTTTCGCCGCCGGCAAGGGGCGCGGCGGGCGCTTCGACGAGATCTGAGACTTG
Organism: Alphaproteobacteria bacterium; assembly: GCA_046348585.1. Classification (GTDB taxonomy): domain Bacteria; phylum Pseudomonadota; class Alphaproteobacteria; order Micropepsales; family Micropepsaceae; genus JADZAI01. The sequence continues at coordinate 294,283 of JAXMDZ010000001.1, read as the reverse complement.
ATATTCGTCAGCGCGCGGGCGCGGCCGATGGGTGCTTTCGGCGCGCGCTGCTGCTAGGCACGGGGCATGGGTTTCCAGAGGGTCGAGATCAGGGCGGAAGGGGTCGCGTGCCGGCGCGGCGAGCGGCTGCTGTTCCGCGATTTCGGCCTGACCGCAGCTTGCGGCACGCTGACCGAAATCGTCGGGCCGAACGGGGCGGGCAAGAGTTCGCTGCTGCGCATCCTCGCCGGGCTGCTGAAGGCGGAATCGGGAACGGTCGCGGTGATCGCCGACGGGCGCGCGCTCGGGCGCGACGACGAGCCGCCCTCAAGCCTGATGCACTATCTCGGCCATCTCGACGCGCTGAAGAACCCGATGACGGCGCGCGAGAACCTCGTCTTCGCGGCGCGCTGGTTCGGCGCGGCCCACGGCCCGGACGCGGCGCTGGAGCGGGTCGGCCTCGCCGCGCAGGGCGAGCTGCCGGTCGGCTATCTGTCGGCCGGACAGCGGCGGCGGCTGGCGCTGGGGCGCTGCTGGATGCTCGGCCGTCCGCTCTGGCTGCTCGACGAGCCGACCGCGGCGCTCGACACCGCCGGGCGCGCCCTCGCCGCCGATCTGATCGGCGCCCATCTCGCGGCGGGGGGCACGGCGCTGGCGGCGACGCACGAGCCGATCCTCGCCGGGGCGGCGCAGGCGAGCGTCGCATGAGCGCCTTCCTCGCCCTCGTCCGCCGCGATCTGGCGCTCGCCTTCCGGGTGGGCGGCGGGCCGTTCCTCGGCCTTGCCTTCTTCCTGACCGTCACGGCGCTGCTGCCGCTCGGGGTCGGGGCGCGGCTCAACCTGCTGGGCGAGGCGGCGGCGGGGTTCCTGTGGGTGTCGGCGGCGCTCGCCGCGCTGCTCTCGCTCGACCGGCTGTTCCAGGCCGACGCCGAGGACGGCACGCTGGAGCAATTGGCGCTCGGCGATCTGCCGCTGGAGGCGGCGGTGCTCGCCAAATGCCTCGCGCACTGGCTGACCACCGGCCTGCCGCTCGCCCTCGCCGCGCCGGTTCTGGCGCTGATGCTCAACATGCCGGAGGGCGGCTATGGCGCGCTCGTGCTGTCGCTGCTGGTCGGCAGCCCGGTCTTCAGCCTGGCGGGGGCGATCGGCGCGGCGCTGACGGCGGGGCTGCGGCGCGGCGGGCTGCTGCTCTCGCTGCTGGTGCTGCCGCTCTTCGTGCCGGTGGTGATCTTCGGGGCGGGCACGGTGACGGCGGCGATCGTCGGGGCGGCGGGGAACGCCGCCTTCCTGCTGCTCGCCGCCACCAGCCTCTTCGCCCTGGTGCTCGCCCCGCTCGCCGCGGCGGCTGCGCTGCGCATCCATTTAAGCTAAGACGGCGGCCGCCGGACGGAACACCCTATGCTGCGTTACGCCAATCCCAAGCGCTTCCTCGACCTCTCCGCCGCCCTGCTGCCCTGGCTGTGGCTGGCGGCGGCCGGGCTGACGCTCACCGGCCTCTATCAGGCGATATTCGTGGTGCCGCCCGACTACCAGCAGGGCGACACGGTGCGGATCATGTATGTCCATGTGCCGTCGGCCTGGATGGCGAGCTTCATCTATGGCTTCATGTTCATCGCCAGCGTCGTCGGCCTCGTCTGGAAGCATCCGCTGGCCGACGCGGCGGCCAAGGAGGCGGCCCCGATCGGGGCGATGTTCACCGCCGTCTGCCTGATCACCGGCTCGCTGTGGGGGCGGCCGATGTGGGGCACCTACTGGATCTGGGACGCGCGCCTCACCTCGATGCTGGTGCTGCTGTTCCTCTATCTCGGCTATCTCGGCGTCTGGGCGGCGATCGAGGACCGCGCCAAGGCGGCGCGGGCGGCGGCCGTGCTCTGCGTCGTCGGGGTCGTCAACATTCCGATCATCCGCTTCTCGGTGGAGTGGTGGGACACGCTGCACCAGGGGCCGAGCGTGCTGCGCTTCGAGGGCGGCAAGCTCGCGCCGTCGATCGATTCCTCGATGCTGTGGCCGCTGCTGATCGTCGGTCTCGGCTGCACGGTGCTGTTCTTCGCGCTGCTCTTCGTGCGGATGCGCACCGAAATCAGGCGGCGGCGCATCCGCGCCCTGCTGGCGGCGCGGGCGGGGGCCTGAATGCTCGAATATCTCGCCTTCCATCCCTATGGCTGGTTCATCTGGCCGTGCTTTGCGGTCTTCGCGCTCGGCGTCGGCGGCGTCCTCGCCGAGACGCTGATCGCGGCGCGCGGCGCGAAGCGGATGCTGGAGCGGCTGGAAGCGGAGCGGAGCGAGCCGTGAGGCGTCTCCTCTTCCTGCTGCCGCTGATCTTCATCGCGGGCCTCGCGGCGCTCTTCATGCTGCGGCTGGAGCAGGGGGGCGATCCGGCCCGCATTCCCTCCGCGCTGATCGGCAAGCCGGCCCCGGCCATCGCCCTGCCGGGGCTCGCGGGCGGGCCCGGCATCGGTCCGGCCGACCTCGCTGACGGGCGGGTGAAGCTCGTCAATTTCTGGGCGAGCTGGTGCGCGCCCTGCCGCATCGAGCAGCCGCTGCTGATCGCCCTGAAATCGAAGGTTCCGATCTACGGCATCGCCTACAAGGACACGGCCGAGAAGGCGCTGGGCTTCCTCGACGAACTCGGCGATCCGTTCGCGCGCACCGCCATGGACGCCGACGGCCGGGCGGCCATCGAGTGGGGCGTCTATGGCGTGCCGGAAACCTATGTCGTCGACGGCAAGGGGATCATCGTCTGGAAGCATGTCGGGCCGCTGGACGAGGCGGCGATCCGCGACGACATCCTGCCGGCCATCGCGCGTGCGCGGTAAGCTCCGTTAACGACTCCCTAAGGGAAATGGTTAATGGTTCCTTCCGCGATGACGACACCGATCAACACCACGCCGCCCCCGGCCGCCCCGGCCCTCACGCCCGGACAGGCGGCGCTGCGCCGGATCGCTGAAGCGGCGCGCGGCGCGCCCGCGCCCCAGACGCCCGTTCCCGCTGCCGTCCAGAACGCGGCGGACGGCGAGCCGCGCGCCGCGCTGCTGCGCGAGGCGCCGTTCGGCGTCGAGCGGCCGCGCTACCAGCGGCCGGGCACGCTTCTCGACATCACGGTCTGAGAGATCATTCGCCGCCGGCGTTGGCGGCGATCAGGGCGAGCGACTTCAGGAACTCGGCCCGGCGCGAGGCGGGCAGCGCCGCCAGCAGCTTCGCTTCGGTCTTCTTCAGCGCGGTCAGCGCCGAGGCGAGGGCGCGCTTGCCCTTGGGGCTGAGGCGTACCGAGTTGGCGCGCGCATCGGCCTCGGTGCGTTTGCGCACGATGAGATCGCGCTGGATCATCCGCGCCACCATGTCGGCGAGCGTCGAGCGGTCGATCCCGGTGGCGGCGACGAGCGCGGTCTGCGTCGCGCCGTCGTCGGCATCGACCGCGATGAGCACGGTGAGCTGGCGCGGCGTCAGATCGGAGCCGCGCGTCTCGGCGTCGAAAAGGTCGGCCGCATATTGTCCGCAGCGGCGCAACAGATGCACGGGCGAAGATTTGAGTTCGTACTGCTTCTGCGCCATGCCCACTCCGCCGCATCCGCCACGTTCGCACTCCGCCGCGCCGCCGCGCGTTCTGGAACCGGTGGCAGACTGATGAATACCCCGCACGGCCGGACGGCCGCGCCATCGAACGAGCCCGAATGCTAGCCAATTGACCGCGCCGCCGAAACCCCCCGAAGGGCGCTGCGTTGCGACATTCGACCGCCGTGCTTGCGCGCCTCTTCACCATGGCGCGCGGCATCTTGTGCGGCCGCGCATCCCGCAAATCCGCCGGACGCGCGCCGCGCCCCCTGCCTAATCGTCGGCGAGCGGGGCGTCCTCGGGCAGCTGATGCCGGATCAGCAACGGCGCCTGCGCCATCATGAAGATCATCATCAGCGCCGGCACCGCGAACAGTTTGTAGGCCGCCCAGGTCTCGGCCGAGAAATTCGTCCACATCAGGTGATTGGCGAGCGCGAGCACGAGGAAGAAGCCGGCCATCCGCCAGGTGAGCTTGCGCCAGCCCGCATCGTCGATGCGGAAGGCGTATTCGAAGAGGCTGCGCAGGAAGAGCCGTCCGAAGGCGAGGCCGCCGATCAGCAGAAGCGCCAGCGTCGAGAACCAGATCGACGGGCGGATCTTGATGAAGGTCTCGTCGTGCAGCAGCAGCGTCAGCGAGCCGAAGCCGAGCGCGGCGACCGTGCCGAGCAGGATCAGCGTCGAGACGCGGCCCTCGATGATCCAGGCGATGCCGGCGGCGAGCGTCATCGTGACCATCAGCACCGCCGTCGCGGTGAAGATGTCGCTCGCCAGCAGCGCGGCGAAGAAGACGACGATCGGGCCGAACTCCAGCGTGTGCTTGAGCGCGAGGCTCATGCGGCGGCGTGGCGGCGCGGCTTGCGGCTCGTCAGCCATGACGGATGCGCGCTCCCTTGAGGACGACGGCATGGGGGGCGGCGCCCGCGAAGGGCGCGGCGAGCGTTATCCCGACCGGGTCCGTTCCCGTCAGATCGCAGCCGCCGCCGTCGAGCCGCACGGCGCTCGATGCCCCGGCGAGGGTCGGCAGAACGAGGCTGCTTGCCTTGGGCTCGGCCATGAAGAACACGTTGATCGCGCCGTCCGATCCGGTCGTGCGGTAGGGCGTGCCGTCGCTGGCGACGCCGGTCGCCGCTTGCGTGCGCCGCGTGCCGTAGATCGCCGCGCCGTTGACGCGCAGCCAGACGCCCAGGGCCCGCAGCAGCGCCTGCTGCACCTCGGGCACGCTGCCGTCGGCGCGCGGCCCCATGTTGAGCAGCAGATTGCCGCCATGAGCGACGATCTCGACGAAGGAGGCGATGAGTTCGTCCGCCGACAGATAATCCTCCGGCCGCGCCCCGGCGTTGAAGCCGAACGACATGTCCATGCCGCGGCAGGCTTCCCAGGCGCGCTCGCCGAATTCGAGGCGGTCGGAATATTCCGGCGTGCGGTAATCGCCGATGCCGCCGTCGGGCGGCATCAGGTCGTCATGGCCTTCGGCGCGGCGGGCCTTGATCATCGCGTCGACCTCGGCGCGCGGCCCCGGCTCGCGCAGGCGCTCGAAGGCCGGGCGGCTCGCCATCCAGCGGTCGTTGACGACGCCCTCGGGCCGGGTCGCGCGGAAGTGCTCGAACAGCCGGTCGCGATCCTCCGCGTCCGGATAGGCGATGTCGTTCCACAGGACGTCGGCGTCATAGCGCTCGATCAGTTCGCGGTACTGGGCGAGCGCGTAGGCCCGGTAATCGTCCTCGAAGGGGACGCAGGCCATCAGATCGCCGAACGTGGCGATGGGCTCGTGGCGGAAGGTCCAGTCGAGCCCGCCTGAATAATAGGTGCCGAAGGTGAGGCCGCGGGCCCGGACCGCGCCGGCGAGTTCGCCCACGAAGTCGCGGGCCGAGTGCCAGCCCGGACGGTGCGGATTGGGCACGTCCGTCGGCCACAGGCAGTAGCCGTCATGGTGCTTGGTGACGAAGACCGCATAGCGCGCCCCCGCCTCGGCGAAGAGATCGGCCCAGGCCCCGGCGTCGAAGGCCTCGGCGGCGCGGTCGAAATCGGCGCGGAATGCGGCATAGGGCTTACCGCCATGGACGGCGGCGTGATGGCGCGCCGCTTCGCTGTCCGGGAACAGGATCGAGTTCGGATACCACTCGGTATAGGGCAGGTGCGCCCAGCCGTCGTCGGGCCGCGCCCGCATGATCTCGGCAATGGTGCGGCCGCGCGGCGCGAAGGCCGGCACAGAGAAGATGCCCCAGTGGATGAAGATGCCGAGCTTGGCGTCGCTGAACCAGGCAGGAGGTGTCGTCATGGCTCAAGCCCCACAAGCGCCCGGGCGAAACCGCGCGGGTCGAAATATTGAAGATCTTCCGGACCCTCGCCCAGTCCGACATAGCGGATCGGCAGGCCCGAGCGTTCGGTCGCGGCGACCACCGCGCCGCCGCGCGCCGTGCCGTCAAGCTTGGTGACGGTCAGCGAGGTGACGCCGGCGACTTCCTTGAAGGTGTCGATCTGGGCGAGCGCGTTCTGCCCGGTCGTCGCATCGACTATCAGCATGGTCTCGTGCGGGGCGCTGGGGTCGACCTTCTTCAGCACGCGGATGACCTTGGCCAGCTCGTCCATCAGGCCCTGCTTGTTCTGGAGCCGCCCGGCGGTGTCGACGAGGAGCACGTCGGAGCCGTTGGCCTGCGCCTCCTTGTAGGCGTCGAAGACGAGGCCCGCGGCGTCGGCTCCTTGCGCGCGGGCGACGACGGTCGCGCCGGTGCGCCCGCCCCAGATCTTCAGCTGCTCGATGGCGGCGGCGCGGAACGTGTCGCCGGCGGCGAGCGTCACCTTCATGTCCTGGGCCTGGAGGGCGCGGGCGATCTTGCCGATGGTCGTCGTCTTGCCGACGCCGTTCACGCCGATGACGAGGCTGACATAGGGCTTGTGGGCGCTGTAGGGCGGCGGCACTTCGGGCCCTGCGAGAATGCGCTCGATTTCGGCGGCGAGCATCGCGCGGATCTCGTCGCCGGTGATGTCCTTGTCGTGGCGCTGGGCGCGCAGCGCCCTGGTGATCTTCGCCGCCGCGGCCGGTCCCATGTCGGCGCCGATCAGCGCGTCCTCAAGCTCGTCCAGCGTCTCGGCGTCGAGCCGCCGCTTGGTGAAGACGCTGGCGATCTGTTCGCCGACGCGGTCGGTCGACTTCCTGAGGCCGGCGCGCAGGCGCGCGATGAAGCCGGTTTTCTGGTCGCTCATGCGGCGTTCCGGTGCAGCGGACGGGCCGTCAGCTCGCGCGCCCCGGCGGCGAGGACGGTCATCGGCACGATGTCGCCCGCAGCGCCAGGACCGGCGAAGCGGACGGGGGAGAAATCGGCGAGGCGGCCGAAGCCCGGCTTCTCGACCAGCACGTCGCCGGTCGCGCCCTGATGGCGGGCGAGGTGGCGGGCGAGGGCGGCGTCGCCCGCGGCGCGCAGCCGGGCGGCGCGGGCCTTGACGATGGCGGGGGCGACCAGCGGCATCCGCGCGGCGGGCGTGCCCTTGCGCGGGCTGAACGGAAAGACGTGCAGATAGGCGAGGCCGCACTCCTCGACCAGCGCCAGCGTCGCCTCGAACATCGCCTCGTCCTCGGTCGGGAAACCGGCGATGAGGTCGGCCCCGAAGGCGATGTCAGGGCGCAAGCGGCGGGCCTCGGCGCAGAAGGCGATGGCGTCGGTGCGGGCGTGGCGGCGCTTCATGCGCTTGAGGATCATGTCGTCGCCCGCCTGGAGCGACAGATGCAGATGCGGCATCAGCCGCGCCTCTTCGGCGATGAGCCGCAGCAGCGCCGGATCGGCCTCGACCGCATCGAGCGAGGAGATCCGCAGGCGCTTCAGTTCCGGCACCAGCTTGAGGATCTTCGCCGCGAGGTCGCCGAGCTTCGGCGTCCCCGGCAGGTCGGCGCCGTAGGAGGTGATGTCGACGCCGGTCAGGACGATCTCGGCAGTGCCGCCCTCGACCAGGCGGCGGACCTGCGCCACCACGTCGCCCATCGGCACGCTGCGCGAATTGCCCCGTCCGTAGGGGATGATGCAGAAGGTGCAGCGGTGGTCGCAGCCGTTCTGCACCTGCACGAAGGCGCGGGCGCGGTCGCCGAAGCCGTCGATCAGGTGCGCGCCGGTCTCGCGCAATTCCATGATGTCGTTGACGCGCACCCGCTCGTGGCCTTCGGCCCCGAAGGCGCGCGGGGCATACGAGGCGGCCTCAAGCTTTTCGGCGTTGCCCAGCACGCGGCCGACCTCGGGCATGTCCGCGAAGGTCGCGGGCTCGGTCTGGGCGGCGCAGCCGGTGACGATGATCTCGGCGTCGGGGCGCTCGCGCTTGAGCTTGCGGATCGCCTGACGGGCCTGGCGCACCGCTTCGTTGGTGACGGCGCAGGTGTTGACGATGACCGCATCGGCGAGGCCCGCCGCCGCCGCCTGGGTGCGCATCGCCTCGGACTCGTAGGCGTTGAGGCGGCAGCCGAAGGTGACGATGTCGACGCCGCTCATGCGCCGGCCGTCAGCAGGGCGTCGAGCGCCGCGCCCATCTCGCCCGCGAAGCTCGTTTCGGCCGGGCCGGTCATCAGCACATGGCCGTCGCTCTCGCGCCAGGCGATGGCGAGCGGGCCGCCGGGCAGTTCGATCTCGGCGGCGCGGGCGAGCTTGCCGAGCCGGACGCCGGCGACCAGCGTCGCGCAGGCGGCGGTGCCGCAGGCGAGCGTCGCGCCGGCGCTGCGCTCCCAGACGCGCAGCCGCGCATGGCCGGGGTCGAGGACCTCGGCGAAGCTGACATTGGCGCGCTCGGGAAAGAGCGGGTGGTTCTCGACCAGCGGGCCGACCTTGTCGAGCTGGATCGAGGCGGCGTCGTCGACGAAGAAGACGGCGTGCGGATTGCCCATGCTGACCGCCGCCGGACCCCACAGATAGGGGTTGTCGATCGGACCGATCTTGATGTCGATGCGGCGGGTGTCCATGCGCTCGGCGAGCGGGATCTGCTCCCAGTCGAGGCCGGGCGCGCCCATGTCGACGGTGACGAGGCCGCCGCCCGCATCGGTGGCGATCAGCCGCCCGCCCAGGGTCTCGATCACGGCGCGGGGCGCGCCCAATTCGTCCATCAGCAGCCGGGCGACGCAGCGCGTGCCGTTGCCGCAGCCCTCGGCCTCGGAGCCGTCGGGGTTGAAGATGCGCATGAAGACGTCGCCGCCTGCCCGCGGCCGCTCCAGGACCAGAAGCTGGTCGAAGCCGATCCCCCGGCGGCGGTCGGCGATGGCGCGCGCCGCCGCGACGCTCACGGCAAGGCCGCGAGTCCGGGCGTCGAGCACGACGAAATCGTTGCCGAGCCCGTGCATCTTGAGGAATGGCGTCGCCATGGGCGGCTATATAGGCCCCGCGTTCCGGCGGCGAAAGCGGCTTCGCCGCCCGTCCGGCCCGGCCTGTCCGCCGGTCAGCTGGCGTGGTCGCGCAGGAAGGCCTCGATGGCGAGGCGGGGCCTCAGCACCTCCTCGCGGTCGGCGACGGCTGCGGCCTGGCCGACCAGGCGGCGCTGGGTGTCTTCCGGAAAGCTCGACCAGAGGACCGCGACGGCGCAGCCGAGGCGGCGCAGGACGTGTTCCTCCCCCTGGTCGTAGGCAAGGGATACAGGGCTGAATTCGGACATGGGCGGCCTCCCAGCCGGAGTTCTGCCATTCACCAATAACCTTCAATCATTGAGCGATTCTTTCACAAGTCCCTACGCTTCGTAGGGTCTGCGACGCCCTCTCAAGGGCTCGTGAACGCCCTGCCGTTGCGCCACCGGCGCGGGCATGGCTATCTCGGCCCAACCGGCCGCAGGGGCGCGGCCTTCGCTATCGAGGACACCCTTATGCCTATCGACGCGCGCGTCGCGGCAGCCGCCTTCGCCGCGGTTTTCGCAATTGGAGCCGCCATGGCTGAAACGACCGAAGACCCGTTCCTGTGGCTGGAGGAGGTGAAGGGCGAAAAGGCCCTCGCCTGGGTCAAGGAACACGACGCCAAGACCGAGGGCGAGCTGAAGGCCGATCCGCTGTTCCAGAAGCTGCTGGACGACGCGATGGCCGTGCTGACGGCGCAGGACCGCATCCCCTACGTCACCTACCGGGGCGGGCATCTGTATAATTTCTGGCAGGACGACGTGCACGTGCTGGGGCTGTGGCGGCGCACGGATGTCGAGTCCTACAAGACCGAGACGCCCGCCTGGGACGTGCTGCTCGACCTCGACAAGCTGTCGGCCGACGAGGGGCAGAAATGGTCGTTCAAAGGCGCTTCGTGCCTCGCGCCCGAATACACGCGCTGCCTCGTCCAGCTTTCGCCCGACGGCGGCGACGCGGTCGAGATCCGCGAGTTCGACGTCAACACCAAGACCTTCGTGGAGGGCGGCTACCGGCTCGCCACCAACAAGTCGACGGTCGAGTGGATCGACGGCGACACGGTGCTGGTCGCCACCGATTTCGGCGAGGGCTCATCGACCACGTCGGGCTATCCGCGCATCGTCAAGCTGTGGAAGCGCGGCACGCCGATCGGCGAGGCGAAGACCGTGTTCGAGGGCAAGACCGAGGACACCGCCGCCTGGCCGATCGTCTACGACACCGCCGACGGCGCCGTGCCGACGGTGATGCGGGCGGTCGATTTCTTCGACGCCGAAAACTATCTCGTCGCCCCCGACGGTTCGACCAAGATGCTGCCGCTGCCGCTCTATGCGGAGATGCGCGGCATCTTCAAGGGCGAGGTCGTGTTCTCGCTGCGCCAGGACTGGGCGGCGGCGGACGGCGTCACCTACCGCCAGGGCTCGCTGCTCGCCTTCACGCTGGCCGACTGGCAGGCGAGCGGCAATCTGCCGGCGATCAAGACGCTGTTCACGCCGACCGAGCGCACGGCGATCGACACGGTGGATTTCACCTCCGGCAAGGCCTTCGTCTCGGTGCTCGATAACGTGCGCGGGCGGATCTACGTCTATGACGTGGCGGGCGGCGTCTGGACGGCGCCCGAGCCGGTGAAGCTGCCCGAGACCGGCACGGTCTCGATCGCTGACGCCGATTCCCATTCCGCCTCGGTGATGTTCAACTACGAGGACTATCTCACCCCCGACAGCCTCTACTGGTCGTTCGACGACGGCGCGGCGATCGAGAAGGTGAAGTCGCTGCCCGCCCGCTTCGACGGCGCGGCCTACGAGATCAAGCAATTCGAGTCGACCTCCAAGGACGGCACCAAGGTGCCGTATTTCTGGGTCGGGCCGAAGGGCGCGAGCGGTCCGGTGCCGACGTTGCTCTATGCTTATGGCGGCTTCCAGGTCTCGCTCACCCCCTGGTACTGGCAGACGGCCGGCAAGCTGTGGCTGGCGCGCGGCAACGCCTTCGTGGTCGCCAATATACGCGGCGGCGGCGAGTTCGGGCCGCGCTGGCACGAGGCGGGGCTGAAGCAGAACCGCCAGCGCGTCTATGACGACTTCCTGTCGGTCGCCGAGGATCTGATCGCCAAGGGGCTGACCACCAACAAGCAGCTCGGCATTTCGGGCGGCTCGAACGGCGGCCTGCTGGTCGGCGTCGCCTTCACGCAGCGCCCCGATCTCTTCAACGCCGTGCTCTGCGACGTGCCGCTGCTCGACATGCTGCGCTACACCAAGCTGCCGCCGGGGGCCTCGTGGATCGCGGAATACGGCGACCCGGACGTGCCGGAGGAGCGCGCGGCGATCGAGAAATACTCGCCCTATCAGAACTTGAAGGACGGCGTCGTCTATCCGCGCGTCTTCTTCCTCACCTCGACCGCCGACGACCGCGTCCATCCCGGACACGCGCGCAAGATGGCGGCGCTGATGGAGAGCAAGGGCTATCCCTTCCTGTTCTACGAGGAACTGGAAGGCGGCCACGGCGCGGCGACCAACCAGAAGTCCCGGGCCGTGCAGCTCGCCATGCAGTATGTCTATCTGACGCGGCAGCTGGGCGGGAAATAGGCCGGCACGGCGGGGCGCGGACGGGCGGTCAGTCGATCGCGACCTTGCCGCGCCCGGCCTTGACGCCGGCCCGCTTCGCCTTGCCTTCGAGACGCTTCAGCTTGGACGAATAGGTCGGCCTGGTCGCCTTGCGCGGCTTGGGGCGGAGGCTGGCGGCGGCGATCATCGCCACGAGGCGTTCGAGCGCCGTCGCGCGGTTCAGCGCCTGGTCGCGGTGATCCTGCACCTTGATGACGAGGATGCCGTCCTTGGTCATCTTGCCGCCCGCCGCCCGCGTCAGCCGCGCCTTGGTCCAGCCGTCGAGCGAAGGCGAACGCTCGACGTCGAAGCGCAGCATCACGGCGCTGGAGACCTTGTTGACGTTCTGCCCGCCGGGGCCGGAGGCGCGCACGAAGCTTTCCGCGATCTCGGCCGGATCGAGGCTGATCGCGTCGGTCACGGGGATGCGCGCGGCGGTCATGGGCTCCATGTGGCCCGGCGCGCGGGCGCGGTCTAGTGTGGGCGGCATCCCGATGCGGAGAATTTCGCCATGATCGCTCGCGCCCTTGCCGCGGCTCTCGCCCTCGCCGCCGCGCTCGCCGTGCCGGTGCGGGCCGAACGGGCGGCGCAGCCGGGGGCCGAGGCCGCCATCGCCGATGCCGTGCCCGGCCATCCGGGCCTCACCTACGCGGCGCTGCTGAAGCTCGCGCTGCCCGATCTGGCCGAGGGCGAAGACGGGATCTGGACCGGCACGCCTGCCGGGCCGCTGCGCACGCCGGACGGCCAGCCGGGGGTCGCCGAGACGCTCACCTTCCGTTCCGTCGAGACGCTGGAGATCCTCAGCGACGGGCGGCCGATCCGCCTGGTGATGACGAACGACATGCAGGACGGCGTCTTCACGACGCTGCTTGCGGCCTACGATCTTGAAGGTGCGTCCCCGGCGCTGGTCGATGCGGTGGACGCCGGGCTCGACCGCTGGACGGCGCTTGCCACGACCCTGCCGCTGGCCGAGGGGATGGACGCGGTCATCGTCAACGGCTCGCACGTCAACGCGGGCGAGAATTACGAGGTGTCCTCGGTCCTCCTGCTGCGCAAGGGGCGCTTCGCGGCGATCTGCACCCAGCTCGCCTATTCCGCCATGACCGGGGACTGGCAGAGCGTCGAGAGCTTCGCCGTCGCCGCCGAGCCCGATCCCGGCGCGCCCTACAGCGCCGTCGCGGTCAGCGTGACCGTGGAGACGACCCGGCTGTGCCTCGACTGCGCCATCGAGGAAGGGGCCCCCGCGCCCGGCCGGCGGGTCTATAGCGGGCGCTTCCGCTGGGACGCGGCCGCCGAGGCCTACGCCCCGGCCGGCGGCGACCTCGCCGAGGTGCCGGGGCCTGAATAACAGGCCGAAAAAAGGTGGGGCGCCGCTCCCAGCCTTGACTTTCCGGGCCCGTCAGGGCTTATGCCGCCGACCTTCGGGACAATTTCGCCCCGACGGCCTTGAGGGACGGCCCTTAAGGACGACCCTCCGGCAGCGCGTTGCGCCCCCGGGGGCTTTGGCGCTTGGATTGACGGGTTCATGTTCGACACGCTGACGAACAGGCTGGGACAGGTTTTCGACCGCTTGCGCGGCCGCGGCGCCCTGTCCGAGGGCGACGTCAACGAGGCGCTGCGCGAGGTTCGCGTCGCGCTGCTCGAAGCCGACGTTTCGCTCGCCGTCGTCAAGGATTTCATCGAGAAGGTCCGCGTCAAGGCGGTCGGCCAGGACGTGCTGCGCTCGGTGACGCCGGGCCAGCAGGTCGTCAAGATCGTCCATGACGAACTGACCGCCGTGCTCGGCGACACGGCGAGCGGCATCGACCTCAACGCCCCCGCCCCGGTCGTCATCATGATGGTCGGCCTGCAGGGCTCGGGCAAGACCACCTCGACCGCCAAGATCGCCCTGCGCCTCACCAAGAAGGACCGCAAGAAGGTCCTGATGGCCTCGCTCGACGTGCAGCGTCCGGCCGCGCAGGAGCAGCTGAAGATCCTCGGCGAGCAGGCGGAAATCGCCACGCTGCCGGTCATCGCCGGGCAGATGCCCACCGACATCGCCAAGCGCGCTGTCACCGCCGGCCGCCTGTCGGGCTACGACGTGGTGATGCTCGACACCGCCGGCCGGCTGCATATCGACGAGCAGCTGATGGCCGAGATCGCGGCGGTGCGCGACATCGCCAGGCCGCACGAGACGCTGCTGGTCGCCGACGCGCTGACCGGCCAGGACGCGGTCAACATCGCCAAGACCTTCAAGGACCGGGTCGGCATCACCGGCCTCGTCCTTACCCGCATGGACGGCGACGGCCGCGGCGGCGCGGCGCTTTCGATGCGCGCGGTCACCGGCGCGCCGATCAAGCTGGTCGGCGTCGGCGAAAAGCTGGACGCGCTGGAGGATTTCCACCCCGGCCGCGTGGCGGGCCGCATCCTGGGGATGGGCGACGTCGTCAGCCTGGTGGAGAAGGCGGCCGAGACCATCGACGCCGAAAAGGCGCAGGCCATGGCCAAGCGGATGGAGCAGGGCTCCTTCACGCTGGACGACCTCGCCGAACAGCTGCGCCAGATGCAGCGCATCGGCGGCATGAAGGGCGTTCTCGGCATGTTGCCGGGCGTCGGCAAGATCAAGAACGCCATCGACCAGGCCGGGCTCGACGAAAAGATCTTCCTGCGCCAGCAGGCGATGATCTCGTCGATGACCAAAAAGGAACGGGCCAAGCCCGAGATCATCAACGGGTCGCGCCGCAAGCGCATCGCCAAGGGGGCGGGCGTGGACGTGGCCGATCTCAACAAGCTTTTGAAGATGCACCGCCAGATGGCGGACATGATGAAAGACCTGAAGAAGGGCAAGAAGGGCGGCCTCGGCGCGCTCTTCGGCATGGGCGGCGGCATGCCGCAGATGCCGCCCGGAGGTCTTCCCGGTTTGCCGCCCGGTTTCGGGCGGAAGTGAACTTCCAGGAACTCGCGTTGAAAGGACGAACTCCATGGCATTGAAGATCAGGCTGTCGCGCGGCGGCACCAAGAAGCGCCCCGTCTATTCGATCGTCGTCGCGGACTCCAAGAGCCCGCGCGACGGCCGCTTCATCGAAAAGCTCGGCTACTACAACCCGCTGCTGCCGCGCGACCACGCCGAGCGGCTGAAGTTCGACGCCGACAAGGCGAAGGCCTGGATGTCGAAGGGCGCGCTGCCGAGCGACCGCGTGCACCGCTTCTTCGCCGACGCTGGCCTCGTGAAGCCGATCGTGCGCAACAATCCGCAGAAGGCGACGCCCAAGGCCAAGGCCCAGGAGCGCCTGAAGGCCGCCGCCGCCGCTTCGGCCGAAGCCGCCTGATCGAACGGTCGATGTCCGCGGACATGGTCACACTCGGCGAGATCGTCCGGCCGCACGGCGTCCGGGGCGAGGTGAAGCTGCGCAGCTTCACCGAAGACCCCTGCGCGATCGCGGCCTATGGCGCGCTCGTCACCGAGCGGGGCGAGAGGCTGACGTTGAAAAACGTCCGCGCCGCCCACGACCATGTCATCGCCCGCATCGAGGGCGTCGCCGACCGCGACGCCGCCGAACGGCTGAAGGGCCGCAAGCTCCAGGTCGCGCGCGAGGCGCTGCCGCCGGTCGAGGACGAGGACGAGGTCTATGCCGCCGATCTGGTCGGCCTGCCCGTCGTCGACGAGGCGGGCGCGGCGATCGGCGAGGTCGTGGCGGTGCAGGATTTCGGCGCCGGCGACCTGCTTGAGGTCGCGGTGCCCGGACGCCGCAGCACCGTGCTGCTGCCGTTCAGCGACGACGTGGTGGTCGAGATCGCCGGGGACCGGCTGGTCGTCGACGGCTCGGAAGGCTCGGTCGCGGCGCAGTTCCTGGCGCCGCCCCGCCCCGACGCCGAGGAGCGCGCCGCCGCCAACGACAATGGCGAGGAAGGCCCATGAGCGCGCCCTGGACCGCCACCGCGCTGACGCTGTTCCCGGAGATGTTCCCCGGGCCGCTCGGGGTTTCGCTCGCCGGCAAGGCGCTGGCGAACGGCATCTGGACGCTCGAAACCATGGACATCCGCGCCTTCGCGGAAGGCCGCCACCGCACGGTCGACGACACGCCGGCCGGCGGCGGGGCGGGCATGGTGATGCGCGTCGACGTGCTGGCGCGGGCGATCGACGCGGCGACGGCGGCAGGCCCGGCGGGGCGCCCGGTGCTCTATCTCAGCCCGCGGGGGCCGCGCTTCGCGCAGGCCTTCGCGCGCGAGCTGGCGGCCGGCCCCGGCGCGATCTTCGTGTGCGGCCGCTTCGAGGGGGTCGACGAGCGCATCTTCGCCGCCCGCAACGTGCGCGAACTCAGCCTCGGCGACTTCGTGCTGTCGGGCGGGGAACTCGCCGCGATGGCGGTGATGGATTCCTGCGTGCGGCTGCTGCCGGGCGTCATGGGCGATGCGGCCAGCCACGCCGAGGAGAGCTTCGAGAACGGCCTCCTCGAATACCCGCACTACACGCGGCCCCAGAGCTTCGAGGGCCTCGACATTCCGGCCGTCCTCAGCGGCGGCCATCACAGGCAAATCGGCGAATGGCGCAAGGCCGCCGCCGAGGAGATCACCCGAAACCGGCGCCCCGATCTGTGGGCGGCCTATGCCGCCCGGACGGACGCGCTTCAGACACGACCGACGAAAGGACGACGGACATGAGCAACATCATTGCAGAGCTCGAAAAGGAAGAGCTGGCGAAGCTGGCGCGCAAGAGCGGCACCACCGATTTCGGCCCCGGCGACACGCTGAAGGTCAACGTCAAGGTGGTCGAAATCTCCGTCGAGGAGAAGTCGGGCAAGGTGAAGACCCGCGAGCGCATCCAGGCGTTCGAGGGCGTCTGCATCGGCCGCTCGGGCGCGGGCCTGCAGGAGAACTTCACGGTCCGCAAGATCAGCTACGGCGAGGGCGTGGAGCGCGTGTTCCCGGTCCATTCGCCGCTGGTCGACTCGATCGAGGTGACCCGCCGCGGCCGCGTCCGCCGCGCGAAGCTCTATTACCTGAAGGGCCGCCAGGGCAAATCGGCGCGCATCACCGAAGCCCGCGACAAGCGCGCGGACAAGCCGGAAGCGGCTTGAGCCCTCACCGCAAGGTGACCTTCACGGCCGCCGCTTCTGGGCTAGGATGCGCCTATGCGTAGTCTCGTCATGGCGGCGGCCTTGCTGCTGTTCGGCGCGTCCGCCCAGGCGGACGGCCGGCCCGTGCTGGTCGAGCTGTTCACCAGCCAGGGCTGCTCGTCCTGCCCGGCGGCCGATTCCTTCATGGAAGAGCTGGTCCGCACCGACGGGGTGGTGGCGCTCACCTACCCGGTCGATATCTGGGACTATCTGGGCTGGAGGGACACGCTCGCCGCCCACGAATATTCGGTGCGCCAGCAGACCTATGCGCCGAACCTGCCGTCGCGTTCGGTCTATACGCCGCAGATGGTGATCGGCGGCATCGGCGACGTGGTCGGCAGCCGCCGCGACGACGCGCTGGCGATGATCGCCGCGCATGCCGCCAAGGAGACGCCCTCGGCCGCGATCGCGCTGACGGCGAGCGACACCGCGCTGGTGGTCGAGATCGCCGAGAGCCAGCGCCTTCTGGGCGTCGAGGCGACGGTCACCGTCGCCCGCCTTTCCTCGCGCGTCAGCGTCGATATCGGCGGCGGCGAGAACGCCGGGCGGACGATCGTCTATTCCAACGTGGTGCGCGAACTCGCCCCGGTCGGGGCCTGGCGCGGCGAAGCGCTGAGGCTGGAGATTCCGCTGGCGGGCGAGACCGGCCAGACCGCCGACCGCATCGCCGTCTTCGTGCAGCGCAACGGCCAGGGCCCGGTCCTGGGCGCGGCGATCATCGATCTGGCGCACGCCGAAGCGGCCGCGCCCTAGCCGCCCGCCGTCCTATTGCCGTTCGAAGAACGCGCCGGGGTCCTCGATCTCGACCAGCCTGCCCTTGCGCAGTTCCAGGAAGCGGGTCGCCGCGGTGCGCGTGAAGAAGCGGTCGTGGCTGACGAAGAGGCAGGTCACCTCCGACTGCTCCAGCTGCTCCTCCAGCGCCTCCTGTCCGGCGATGTCGAGATGGTTGGTCGGCTCGTCCAGAACGTAGAAGTTCGGCCGCATCAGGCGCAGCTTGAGGAAGATCAGCCGGGCGCGCTCGCCGTGGCTCAGCGTCGCGATGGGCGCGTTGATGCGGGCGTTGAGAAAGCCGGCGCGGGCGATCAGCGCCATCGCCGCCTTCGAGGTGACGCCGTCGGCCTCCAGCACATAGTCGAGCAGGCTGGTCTTCAGCGGCAGGTCCGCCATGCGCTGGTCGAAATGGACGAGGCGGACCGAGGGGTTGAAGCGGATGGGCGCGCGCCCGTCATAGTGCTCCAGGGCCGGATCGAAGGCGGCGGCGATGGCGTTCAGCAGCATCGACTTGCCGGCCCCGTTGGGGCCGAGGATGGCGATGCGGTCGCCGACGCCCACGGTGAGCGCCTCGACGCGCAGGAGCGTGCGCGACCCGTCCGGCGCCGTCACCATCAGGTCGCGCAGACGCAGCGCGACGCGGGCGTCGAGATCGCCGTCATGCAATTCCAGCCGCCGGTTGCGCGCCGCATAGGCGCCGGTCTTCTCGTCCTCCAGCCGCTCGATCCGCTTCTCCGTCGCCTTGCGGCGGCGGTCGAACTTGTCGTTGAAGACGCCCCATTGCTTGTAGCGGGCGGCGACCTGCTCCAGCCGCGCGATCTCCCTTTCCTCCTGCGCGCGCCTTGCGGCGTCGGCGGCGTCGCGCCGGAGCAATTGCTGGCGCGCCTCGACGAAGCCCGCGTTGAAGCTGTGCGCGCCGTCGCCGCGCAGGAAGATGGTGCGCTGCGTGTTGCGCTCCAGGAACTCGCGGTCGTGGCTGACGACGAGCAGCGGCAGCCGGGGGCTCGCCGCCAGCCAGCCTTCCAGCGTGTTGATGTTGGCGAGGTCGAGATAATTGGTCGGCTCGTCGAGGATCAGCAGGTCCGGCTCGGCGAGGCGCGCCGCGCCGGCGATCAGGAAGAGACGCTGCCAGCCGCCGGAGAGTTCGCCGAAGCGGCGTTCGGCCAGCTCGGGCGCGATCGCGTACTCGTCGAGCAGAACGTCGATGCGCCAGTCCTCGCTGCCGTCGCGCTGTCCGAGAAAGCCCTCCAGCACCTCGCGCACGGTGAGGCCGCCGAGGCCCTCGGGCGTCTCCTGCGGCACATAGCCGAGCTTGAAGCCGCGCGAGCGGACGATCTTGCCGCTCGTCAGCTCCAGTTCGCCCGTCAGGCATTTCAGCAGCGTCGACTTGCCCGCGCCGTTGTCGCCGACCAGCGCGGTGCGCTTGTCGTCGAGATTCAGCATCACGCCTTCGAAGACGGGCGTCGCGCCGTAGTGGAAGGAGCCGTTGTCGATGCCGAGAACGGCGGAAGGGGGCGGCATGGCGGGCGATCCGGTTGCGCGGGGCGCGGGACCATACCGCAATCCGCGCCCGGCCGATCCCGCCGCCGTCACAGAGCGAGGCGTTCGGACGGACGACCCTGCGCGCCTAGTGCGGCGGGGCGGGAGGGGCTTCGGGCGCGGGCGTCTCGCCGGGCGTCGCCCCCGGCGTCGCCGCGGGCGGCGCTTCGGCGGGCTTGTCCTCGACCAGCATCTCCAGCGGCGGCACCAGGTTGGTCAGCACGAAGGTCGGCAGGCGGTAGGCCCAGCCCGCGACGCGGGCGTTGATCGCCGCCGCGTCGGCCTTCGGATCCGCCTTCGCCTTGCCCTCGGCGGGCGGCGGCGCGGTGGCGGCGCGGGCCTCGTCGACCGAGGCCTCGATGAGGCCGAACGCGCCTTCCGGCCCGCCGGCGACCAGCGTCACCTTCACGACGAGGCCGTCGAAGGTCGCGAAGGTCGCGGTCGTCGCGTCCTTCAGCTCGACCGCATCGGCCTTCATCACGTCGTCGAAGGTGAGACCGGCGATCGCCGAGGCGGGGGTCTGAAGGATCTGCGCCGATTGCGCGACCTTGCCGGCGGGCACGGCGTCGAGCGCGAAAGGTTCGCCCGGCGCGGCGCGGGTCAGCGTGTAGGGCGCAAGGCCACGCGGCTCGACGCGCACCATGGCGATGCGCGCCTCGTCCAGCGTGAACAGCGTCTTGTCCAGAGTCGCCCCGACCGAGGCGGGAATGGGAATGCCGCCGCGCGCCAGCCAGGTCTGGTCCTCGCCCGCCCGGCGCACGAAGAGCGTGCCGGGGGAGGAGCCCGTGGCCCGCGACTGCACCTTGCCGGCGACCAGCGCGGCGAGGACGCTGCCGTCCGCCGCCGTGACGGTGACGGCGTGGCCCGATCCCATCTCGCCGGTCGTCAGTTCCAGCGCCGCGTGGCGGGCCGGGTCGGCCGAGCGGCGCTCGACCAGCTTGATCTGCGACATCGCCAGCATCAGGGCGCGCACGCCTTCGGGATTGGCGGGGTAGTTCGAGCGGTCGGCGACGGTCCATTTGCCATCGGCGCCCTTGTTCAGCGTGACGTAGAGCGTCGGCGATTCGATGCGGATCGTGGCCGCCTTGGTCGAACTCTCCGCGAAGCCTGGGAACATTGTCTCGTTCATGCTCGTCGCCGTCACCGCGGCGCGGTCGCCGAGCACCGCGACGACGGCGACCGCCGCCGACAGCGCCGCGGCGAGGATCAGCCACAGCAGGGCGCGGCCGCGTTTCAGATCGGCGCGCGAGAGGGCGGCTTCGGGCATGGGCGCGTTCCTCTCAGACGGCGGCCTGGGCGGCCGCCATGCGGCGGCGGCGCAGGACGCCAAGGACGATGGCGACGATCACCAGCAGCGCCGGGACGGCGGCGATGTTGACGGCGGCGAGGATGTTGCCGAGGCGGTCGATGCCGGCGCGCAGTTCGTGCTGCACCTCGCGCAGGCGCGCCCGCGTCGCCGCCAGTTCCTCGCGGAAGCGCTCGATCTCGGCTTCCTGCTCGGGGCCGATGGCGGCCGGATCGCCGTTTGCGCCCGTCTTGGCGAAGGCCTGGAGCTTTTCCTGCGTCTCGGCGATGCGGGCGTTGAGGTCCTGCTCCTCGCGCAGGAAGCGGGCGTCGGCCTCGCGCTTGAGGTCCTCGACCACGGTGAAGGGCCGCTCGGAGGTGGCGCGGGCGCGCAGGCCGATGAGGTCGTTCGAGCCCAGCATGTTCTCGGCGGCGCTGGCGATGAAGGCGAGATTGTCGGCGATCGGCACCGCCATGGTCTGATCGCCCTGGCGCTGCGCCTGCACCCAAAAGCGGTCGTCGAAGATGTCGCTGTCGGCGACGACGATGATGTTGGCGTTCGCGGTTTCGGCGATATGGGCGGGCAGCGGCGCCGGCGGCGGCTTGCCCTCTTCGGCGACGCGCTTGGGCGCGCCGTCGGGGAAGGCGGATTTCAGCGGCCCGGCGATGCGCGCGGCGATGGTGTAGCGCTCGCCCGAGGGCAGGAAGGTGCGCATCAGCTCGTCGGGATCGGCCTGGAGGGTCAGCATCTCGGCGCTGCCCAGCATCGCGTCGTCGGACGAGCGCATCAGCGGCGTGAAGGTCGTGGTCGCGCCCTCGGCCGGGGTCAGCCGCCCGGCGGAGGCGAGGTTCACCTTGGTGAGCGAGGAGGTGACGAGATCGCCCGCGTCGAAATCGCTCTTCTGCGGGTCGGGATTGGCGGTGAGGCCGATCCACACCGGATAGGCGACGACCGGGCGCGCGGCGTTGCCGCCGTACTGCACCTGCTGGGCGCGGCCGCGGTCGAGCACGACCTCGTCGGCATTGTAGGCGACGCCCCAGGATTTCAGCAGCCAGAGGTCGGACTTGAAGGTCGCGCCCTGCACCGGCTGGCCGGTCTCCTGGCTCTGCAGCTGGCTGATCTCGGAGATCGGATCGACGAAGGCGATGATCCGCCCGCCGCGCATCACGAACTGGTCGAGCGCATAGAGCGTGCGCTCGCTGAGCGCCTTGGGGTGGGCGACGATCAGCGCGTCGATGGTCGAGGGCACGCTGTCGAAATCCTGCTCCAGCGGGCGGATGTCGAAGATCTGCACGAGCTGCGAATAGGCGACGAAGGGCTGCGACTGGCCCTGCATCGAGGCGATGAGGCCGCCCGAGCCGGTGTCGAGCGGCAGGTTGGTGACGAGGCCGAGCACCGGCTTCTTCGCCTGCGACAGGCGCGCGATCATCGAGGTGAGGTCGTATTCGAGGAACGCCTCGCGCTCCATGACGAAGAAGGGGATGGTCTCCTGGCCGTCAGCGGTGTTGGAGCCGGCGAGGCCGAGATAGATCGGATCGCCCCCTTGCGTCGGCGCGCCCTGGAGGCCGGCGGAGATCGCCTGGTCCTCGGCGGCGCTGAAGGGCGCGGGGTCGATCTCCTCGACGACGAGATTGGCCCCGGCGATCGAGCGGTATTCGTCGAGCAGGTCGCGGATGCGCTGGGCGTAGGCGCGCACGTTGGGATAGTCCGCCGCCTGTTCGGCCGAATAATAGAGCCGCAGCGTCACCGGCTCCTTGAGGCCGCGCAGGATGTTCTTCGTGCCGTCCGAGATCGTGTAGAGGCCGTTCTCGGTGAGGTCGAGCCGGGCCGAGCGGAACCAGATATTGGCCGCCGTGTTGAGCGCGAGGAAGACGATCGCCGCCAGCGCGATCGAGACGATCGCGGCGCTGCGGCGGTTGCGGGCGAAGGAGGCGAATAGCTTCATGGCGCTCACCCGGCCTTGCGCAGATCGACCAGCACGGCCGTCACGAACAGGAAAAAGGCGATCAGCGTGCCGAAGAAGATCAGGTCGCGCAGGTCGATGACGCCCGCCATGATCGCGTTGAAATGGGTGAGGAACGAGAAGGACGAGATCGTTCCCAGCAGCTCCAGCGGCAGGAAGGCCGAAAGCGCGTCGATCACCAGCGGCGCGCCGGAGATCGTGAAGAGGAACGAGATCACGACCGAGACGACGAAGGCGATGACCTGGTTGGAGGTCGCGGCCGAGACCGCCGAGCCGATGGCGAGATAGCCGCCCGCCATCAGCCACGACCCGGCATAGGAGGCGAGGATGACGCCGTTGTCGGGGCGGCCGAGGAAATTGACCGTCATCCACATCGGGAAGGTGAGGGCGAGGGCGATGCCGGCGAAGGCCCAGGCGGCGAGGAACTTGCCCAGCACCGCCGCGCCCGGCGGAATGGGCAGCGTCAGCAGCAGCTCCAGCGTGCCGGACTTGCGCTCCTCCGCCCACAGCCGCATCGCGATGGCCGGGATCAGGAAGAGATAGAGATAGGGGTGGAACGAGAAGAAGATGGCGAGGTTCGCCTGGCCGCTGTCGTAGAAGCCGCCGAGATAGAAGGTGAAGGCCCCCATCGCGAACAGGAAGATGACGATGAAGACGAGGGCGAGGGGCGTCGCGAAATAGGCGGCGAGCTCGCGGTGGAAGACGGCGGCGGTGCCCTTGTACATGCAGCTCTCCGTCAGGCCGCGGCCTGGGTCAGCGCGCGGAAGACGCCGTCGAGATCGTGGGCGTCGGCGCTCACTTCGCCCTTGGTCCCGTCCGGGGCGGTGGTGGCGAAGACGATGGCGCCGCCGGCGATGCGCCCGTCGGCGACGATGCGGCCGCGGTCGATGATGACCGCGCGGGTGCAGATCGCGGCGACTTCCTCAAGAATGTGGGTCGAGACGATGATCGCCTTTTCGGGCGCCATCTCGCGGATCAGTTCGCGCACCGCGTGCTTCTGGTTGGGGTCGAGACCGTCGGTCGGCTCGTCCATGATGAGGACCGGCGGATCGTGCAGGATCGCCTGGGCGAGGCCGACGCGGCGCTTGAAGCCCTTGGAGAGCGTCTCGATGGGCTGCTCCAGCACGCGGCCGAGCTGGGTGCGGGCGACGGCGCGCTCGATCGCGGCCTTGGCCGCCGCGCCGGAAAGGCCGCGGGTCGCGGCGCAGAAATGCAGGAACCCGCGCGGCGTCATGTCGCCATAGGCGGGCGCGCCCTCGGGCAGGTAGCCGAGCCGTGTCTGGGCGGGCAGCGGGTCGCACTGGACGTCGAAGCCGCAGATGCGGGCGGCGCCCGAGGTCGGGGCGAGGAAGCCGGTCGCCATCTTCATGGTGGTCGACTTGCCCGCGCCGTTGGGGCCGAGGAAGCCGAGCACCTCGCCCTTGTCGACGGTCAGCGACACGCCGCGCACCGCCTGGACGGGCCCGAAGCTCTTGGCCAGTGCGTCGATCTCGATCATCGCCATGGGGGATCTTTGCGCAGTCGGAAGGAGGCCCGCGAACCGGGCGTCGTCTTGTAGCGGCTCGCCGCGGGGGCGGCAAAGTGAATTGGGCGTTAGCCGCTCCTAGTCCGGCGGCGGGTCGGGCAGGTCGTCGTCATGCGGCTGGGTCAGCATGATCCGGCGCATCGCGGCATAGACGAAGAAGCCGACGAGGCCCGCCGCCGCGCCCATCGCCGCCAGCGCCCCGACCAGTCCGGCGGCGAAGCCCCACCCGGCCAGGTTGCGCACGCCGCCGGTGCAGGCCGCGACGCCCAGGACGACGCCGTTATTGGCGCAGGAGGCGACGCAGAGGACGAAGATGAGGCCGGGGAAGGCGGCGGCGATCGCTCCGGCATAGGCGGCGGTGCGCCCGTTCAGCCGCCGCCGCTTCACCATCCGCCCCAGCACCGGCAGGCCGATCACGAGCCCGGCCGCGAAGGCGTAGGCGAAGGCGAAGAGGAAGACCGGTCCGGCGCTGGCATGGCCCCAGCCGCGCTGGGTGTAGACGACGACCGCCGCCGTCGCCAGCGCCGCCGCCAGCAGGCCGGCGAAGAGGCTGAACCAGGATACGCGGTCGTCTTCGGTCATGGCCGCCTTCCTACACCGGACAGCGGCGGCGCGCAGCTATCGGCTAGACCCGCAGCATCAGCCCGCCGTCGACATGCAGGCCGTGGCCGGTGATGAAGCCGGAATCGTCGGAGGCGAGGAAGAGCGCCGCGCGGGCGAGGTCGATGGGCTGGCCGAGCCGGCGCAGCGGCGATTTCTTCGCCCAGATCTCGGCGATTTCCGGGCGCACGTCCCATAGCGGCTTGGTCATGCCAGTCTCGATCGCCCCCGGCAGCAGATAGTTGGCGGTGATGTTGTAGCGGCCGAGCTCCAGCGCCAGCGTCCGCGTCAGCCCGGCGACGCCCGCCTTCGAGGCGCAATAGGCCGCGAGGCCGAGATCGGTGCCCTCGGCCATCACCGAAGCGGTGTTGATGATGCGCGGGGCCGGGCTCTTCTTCAGGTGGGGGATGGCGGCGCGGGCGAGCTTCATCTGGGCGGTCACGTTGACCGCCATGATGCGCTCCCAGTCGGCATCCTCCATCTCCTCGACGAAATGGCGGCCCGAGACGCCGGCATTGTTGAAAAGGATGTCGAGCCGGCCGAAGCGGGCGACCGCCTCGCCGACGATGCGCGCCGGGGCGTCGGGCTCGACGATGCTGAGCGGCAGAGGGACGATGCCGGCGGCGTCCTGGAAGGCGGCGACAAGGGCGCTGCCCGGCAGGTCGACGGCCAGCACCTGCGCGCCCTCGGCCGCGAACAGTTCGGCGCTCGCCCGGCCGATGCCGGAGGCGGCGCCGGTGACGATGGCGACGCGGTCTTTCAGGCGCATGGTGTCCTCCCTGGATATTTTGGAGGCATGAAACCACAGGGCCGCCCGGCGCGACAGGCGCTCAGCGTCCGATGGCGGCGACCATCGCCTCCAGCCCGGCGGCGAGATCGCGGGCGATGGCGGCAGGCCCGAGGGCCGCACCGAGCCGGGCGAGCGCCGGATCGGCGGCCGCGGTCTGCGAGGGCGCGGCGTCCGTGCGCCAGGCGGCCAGCGCCAGCCCCGCCCCGTTCAGATAGGCCGCCAGGATGCGCAGTTCGCGCAGCGCCTCGCGTGGCTTGAGGCCGAGGCCGCCGAGCAGCCGGGTCAGGTCGCCGGCCAGGGCGGCGGCGCGGGGCGTCCGCCAGCGGCGGGCGGCGATCAGCGCGAAGGCGGCCGGATGGCGATCGGCCAGCGCCAGATAGGAGCGGGCGAGCGCCAGCAGCGCGGCGCGCGGATCGGCGGGCGCTTCGGGCGGCGGCGGGATCAGGGACAGAAGGCGGTCGGCCGTCAGGTCGAGCACGCCCTCCATGCCGGCGACGTGATGATAGAGCGACATCGCCTCGCAGTTCAGCGCCGCGGCAAGGCGGCGGGCGCTGAGCCGGTCGAGGCCGTCGCGGTCGATCAGGGCGAGCGCCGCTTCGGCGATGGCGTCGGGGCTAAGTCGCGGAGCGGGCGGCCGCGCGGGCCGGCGCGGCGGACGGGGACGGGCGGTCATCTTGACAACTTACACTGTAAGGCATATCGCGTGTCAATGTGCCTTACGGCGTAAGTCCTACAGGAGAAGCCCATGTCCGCCCGCCAGGCCCTCGCGGCCCTCGTTCTCGCTTCCGCCTTCGGCGCGCCCGCGCTGGCCGGGGAGGACGCGGATTGCGCGTCCGAAACCCGCGCCGCCAACGCCGCGACCGTGCGCATCGTCTTCGAGGAGATTCTCGGCAAGGGCCGGATCGACGAGAACGAGCACATTTATCATCCCGACTTCGTGGTCCACGGGCCGACGCGGGACTACAGCCGGGCGGAGGACCGCGCCGCCTCGCAGGGCTGGCGGCAGGCCTCGCCCGACATGGCGGTGAGCGTCCTGCAGACCGTCGCGGCCTGCGACACCGTCGCCGTCCATTACGAGGTCAGCGGCACCAATTCGGGCGAAGGCAACGGCCTGCCCGCCACCGGCCGCCCCTACCGGGTGCGCGGCATGACGGTGTTCGGCCTGCGCGACGGGCTGATCGCCGAGGAATGGACGGTGTTCGACCAGTACGGAATGCTGAAGCAGCTTGGTCTGCTTCCGTCCTAGACAAAAAAACCGGGCGGCTTTCGCCGTCCGGCATGGATGGGGCATCCAGGGAGAATGTCGCGAGGCCCGGCTCCGGAGCGACCGCAGGGGGGCTGGGGGGCTATGAGTGACCGCCGCCGGAACCGGGCCTTTTGACAAGGATGAATATGATGGGGGCTCGCGGCGGCGCTCTGTCCGAAACAAGGCGAAAGCGTGACGCGCGGCCGCCGGTGACGAGCGTCACGAAGCGCGGTCAAGTCTCTGACGATAAAGGACGATTCCGGGAGACCCGGGCGTCCGTGCTGTCATCGAAGCGTCGCATCTTGCGAAGCCGGCCGGTCGGGCGCAGAGTTTCGCTCCTATGGACGACAGTGCGAACATAGTCGATCTCCGCGGAACGGCGCGCTCGGTCTCGCGGATGGAGGATCAGGGCGCATCCTGGCACCCGCCACGCGAGGTGACCGCCTTCGACCGGCGCGAGATGAGCGCCATCCTCAACATCTATGGCCGCATGGTCGCCGCCGGGGAATGGCGCGACTACGCGATCGACTGGCTGAAGGACGCGGCGGTCTTCTCGATCTTCAAGCGGACGAGCGAGAACCCGGTCTTCCGCATCGAGAAGCGGCCGAAGCTGCGGGCGAAGCAGGGCGCCTTCGCGGTGCTCGGCCAGGCGGGGCAGGTGCTGAAGCGCGGCCACGACCTGAAGCAGGTCCTCAGGGTCTTCGACGCCAAGCTGATCAAGGCGGTCGAGGCCTGAAGGCCGCCGCGCCCAAACGAAAACCCCGGACGTCGCCGTCCGGGGTTTCGCGTTTTCGGTCCGTGAGGCCGCTTAGCGGCGGTCGCCGAGGAGGCGCAGCAGCATCAGGAACAGGTTGATGAAGTCGAGGTAGAGCTCCAGCGCGCCCATCACCTGCTTCTTGGTGGCGAGGCCGGCTTCGTCGCCCTCGGCATAGCTCTCCTTGATCTTCTGCGTGTCGTAGGCGGTGAGGCCGACGAAGACCACGACGCCGAGCACCGAGATGGCCCAGGAGATCGCGTCCGACTGCATGAAGATGTTGACCAGCGAGGCGATGATCAGGCCGAACAGGCCCATCGTCATGAACGAGCCCATCGAGGTCAGGTCGCGCCTGGTGGTGTAGCCCCACAGCGACATCGCGCCGAACATGCCGGCGGTGATGAGGAAGACGCGGAAGATCGAGCCGCCGGCATAGACCGCGAAGACCGTCGACAGCGAAGCGCCCATCACGGCCGCGAAGGCCCAGAACAGGATCTGCGCCGTGCCGGCCGAGAGGCGGTTGATGCCGAAGGACAGCACCATCACGAAGGCGAGCGGCGCCAGCATGATCACCCAGCGCAGCGGGCTGAGGAACAGCGTCTCGCCGAGCGAGGTCAGGGCGATGATGTGGCCGTTCGCTTCCACGAACGAGGCCGAGAACAGGGCATAGGCCGCGACGGCCGTCACGACGAGGCCGAGCGCCATGTAGTTGTAGACGCCCAGCATGTAGCTGCGCAGGCCGTAATCCATGGCCGCGCCGGCGCTCGAAGCCGGGGCGCCGTAGCCGGTCTGGCGATAGTCAGCCATTGTGGTCTCCCAAAATCGCATGGCCGGACGGGGGCGTCCGATCCTGCGACAGAATATCGCTACGGAATGCGACGAATTCAAGGAAAACCGGACCGGGGCGATTCCCACGCAACCCTATGGTTGATAGGGATTTGAGGCCGATGATTACGCTCTTCACCGCCCTCGAAATTCCCCAGCTCGTCGCCAGCCGGCTGACGGCGCTGCAATCCTTCGACGAGGGGGCGTGGGACGCGGGCTGGGTGCCGGAGGAGAATTTCCACGTCACGCTCGCCTATATCGGCCCGGTGGAAGAACCGCTGGCCGCCGACATCGACACCGAACTCGCCCGCATCCGCAGCCCCGGCTTCGAGCTGCGGCTGAAAGGCGTCGCGGCGTTCGGCGGCAAGCGGCCGCAGGTTCTCTATGCGGCGGTGGAGCGCAACGAGGCGCTTCTGGCGCTCGCCGAAAAGCACTTCGCGGTGCTGCGGCGGCTCGGCCTTTCGGTCGATGCCCGCAACTACACGCCGCATGTCACGCTCGCCCGCCCGCGCCACGCGCCGCCGGAGCGGGTGCAGGCCTGGATCGCCGCCAACAATCTCTACGACAGCGGCCCCTTCCCGGTGGAGCAGGCGGTGCTGTTCTCCAGCCACAAGACCGGCGAGGGGCGGCACTACGCGCCCGAGCGAGACTACCCGCTCGGCCCGATCCTGCTCTAGGTCTGTGATTGAGCATCATCTTTTCGAAGAACCGGCATCCACTTCTTCGGATGATGCTCTAGCTCAGTCGGCTTCGGCCTCGATGGCGTGGATGTCGTCGTCGGAGAGGCCGAAATGGTGGCCGATCTCGTGCACCAGGACATGGGTGACGAGATCGCCCAGCGTCACCTCGCTCTCGGCCCATTCCAGCAGCAGCGGCACGCGATAGAGATGCACGGTGTTGGGCAGGCGCGGCAGGCTGGAGCCTTCCTGGTGGGGCAGCGCGACGCCGGTGAAGAGGCCGGACAGCTCCAGCTCGTTGTCGAGACCGACCGAGCGCAGCGCCTCGGCGTCGGCGAAATCGTCGACCAGGATGACGACGTCGCCGCACAGATCGCGGAACTGGGCGGGCAGGGCTTCGAAAGCCCGCCAGGCCAGCGCCTCGATGTCGGCGAGGCTCGGCGACGAGGCCGCCGCCCAATTGAGTTCGCGTCCGGTCACTGCCACGCTCTCCTTGCCTCACCCCTACCATGGGACGAACCGCGATGACCGCCAAGCTCGCACCCGCCGCGAGGACCAGAGCCCTCAAGCGCCTGTCCGGCTGGACCCTCGCTGAAGACGGGCTGTCAATCTCGCGGTCCTACCGCTTCGCGGACTTCATCGCCGCCTTCGGCTTCATGTCGTCCGCGGCGCTGATCGCCCAGCAGATGGACCACCATCCCGAATGGTTCAACGTCTATGGCCGGGTGGACGTGCGGCTGACGACGCACGACGCGGGCGGGCTGACGCAGAAGGACATCGATCTCGCCCGGGCGATGGACACGCGGGCCGGAGCGGCGCGATGACGGCGAAGCTCAGGGCCTATCTCGCGACGCTGCCCGGTGCGACGCTCTCCATCCAGTGGGGCGACGATCACGTCTGGAAGGTGGGCGGCAAGATGTTCGCCATCCTGCGCGCGCCGGACGCCAAGGCGCAGCCGATCTCGTTCAAGACCTCCGACGACAGCTTCGCCATCCTCACCGGCCTCGCGGGGATCGTTCCTGCCCCCTATCTGGCGCGCGCCAGATGGGTGCAGATCGACCGCCCCTCGCGGCTGAAGCCGGCGGAACTGAAGGCCTATCTCGCCCGCGCGCACGCGCTGGTCGCGGCCGGGCTGACGAAGAAGGCGCGGGCGGCGCTGGGGCTCTAGACGCCCCGGCGGCCGAGCTCCTCAACGGCCTTGAGATGCGCCGCCGCCTTCTCCTTGGTCAGCGCGCCGAGGCCGCCGATGATCGTGCGGCGCTGCGGCCGGATCCCGGCGAGGCCGAGCAGGCTCGTCTCCAGCGCGCGCATGGCGTAGGCCCCGAACCACCAGCGATAGATGAAGGCGGGCATTCCCATCGTCACGATGCTGCGCGCCGACTTGCCGGTCAGCAGCGGCTTGGGAAAACCCCGCGCCTCGTTCGTCATCGCGAAGCCGTAGCGAAAGGTCTGTTCGAAGAACGCTTTGAGCGCCGCCGGATGCATGCCGTGCCAGAGCGGGTGGGCGATCACCAGATGATCGCACCAGGCGATGTCGGCCTGGGCCGCGCCGATCGCCTCGAGGGCGGGCGACCCCTCGAACTCGGCGGCCGTGCGGACGGGCGGCAGGGCGAGCGCGCCGACATCGATGCGCCGCACCTCGTGACCGCCGGCCGCCGCGCCCGCGGCATAGGCCGTGGCCAGCGCGCCGACGAAGGTCGACGGCCTCGGGTCGGGGTGTCCGTTGAGGATGAGGATGCGTCTCGGCATGGCGGGATCTCCTGCGCGGCAGAATGGACGACGCGGGGCGGGGCCGCGTTGCGCGATGTCAACGGGGTTCAGGCGGTCTTAACCGGCGCGCGCGCAGCTTCGGACGCGATGAGCGCCGCCGCCCTCCACGCCCAGTGGCTGACCTATCTCGCCAGCGAGAAGCGGGCGAGCCGGCTCACCGTGCGCGCCTATGGCGACGATGTGGAACGCTATCTCGATTTCCTCGCCCGCCATCGCGGCGGACCGCCCGATGCGGCGATGCTGCGGGCGCTGGGCGCGGCCGATCTGCGCGCCTTCCTCGCGTCGCGCCGGGCCGAGGGCCTCGGCGCCCGCTCGCTCGCCCGCACGCTCGCCTCGGTGCGCGCCTTCCATCGCTTTCTCGAACGCCGCGCCGGCATCGCCAACGCCGCCGTGATGAGCGTCGCCGCGCCGAAGCAGCCGCGCACCCTGCCCCGACCGCTCGCCGCCGAAGACGCGCGGCGCACGCTGGAAGAGGCGGGCGCGACCGGACGCGGCCTCGCCGGCCCCGCCTGGGAGCGGGCGCGCGACGAGGCGGTGCTGACGCTGCTCTACGGCGCGGGGCTGCGCATCTCCGAGGCGCTCGGCCTTACCGGCGCGGACGCGGCGCCCCGCCCGACGCTCGCCATTCGCGGCAAGGGCGGGCGCGAGCGTCTGGTGCCGGTGCTGCCGGTCATCGGCGCGGCGATCGCCCGCTATGTGGAGCTGTGCCCTTATCCGATCGCGCCTGAGGGGCCGCTCTTCCTGTCGAAGACCGGACTGAAGCTCGGCCCGCGTCCGATCCAGAAGCTGATGGAGACGCTGCGCATCCAGCTGGGGCTGGGGTCGCGGGCGACGCCGCACGCGCTGCGCCATTCCTTCGCGACCCATCTGCTGCAGAACGGCGGCGATCTGCGCGCCATCCAGGACCTGCTCGGCCATGCCTCGCTGTCGACCACGCAGCGCTACACCGCCGTCGACGAGGCGAAGCTGATGGCGGTCTACGATGCTGCGCGGTCGCGCTGAGGGTTCAGGGAATCTTCCGGGTCGCCCAGATCGTCACCATCGTCGTGAAGCCCAGGCAGATGAAGGTCATGATCTGCGCCAGGAACGGCGAACGCATCTGGATGAGGAACGAGTGATAGCCCCTGGTCATCAGCAAATAGCCGACCAGCACGATGATCGCGAACGCGGCGATGTGAGCCAATGCACGCATGACGGGTATATTGCGCGTTATTGGTAGCCAAATCTTAAACGCGGCCCCCGCGGCTCGATTCAAACGCCGCGCACCAGGCGGACCCAGGCCGCATCGCCCTCGCCGCCGCCGTCGGCTTCCTGAAATCCCTCGCGGGCGTAGAAGCGCCGCGCCCCGGTATTGCGCAGCTGGACCTTGAGCGACAGCGGACCGGCGGCGGCGGACGCCGCGGCCTTCAGCAACGCGAGCCCGACGCCCTGCCCCTGCCAGTCCGCATCGACGAACAGGCTGTGCAGGAAGTGCTCGGGCTCGTAGAGCGCGGCGAGGCCGACGATCCGGCCGGCGGCGACGGCGACGAAGACGGCTTCCTCGGCCGCGGCCTCAAGGAAGGTCGCGGCGCTCTGGCTCTCGGGCGGCAGCCAGGGCAGCGTCGCGCGGGCGACGCGCTCGTAAAGCGCGGCGGCTTCCGGCAGCTCCTCGGGCGCGGCGCGGCGGACGGAAACGTCCGTCACATCTGCATGATGCGGTTTTCGACCCCGAGCGCCGCCTGACGCACCGCCTCGGGCAGCGTCGGATGGGCATGGCAGGTGCGGGCGATGTCCTCGGACGAGGCGCCGAACTCCATCGCCACCGCGACCTCCATGATCAGCGTTCCGGCTTCCGGCCCGATGATGTGGCAGCCGAGCACGCGGTCGGTCTTCGCATCGGCGATGATCTTCACGAAGCCGTCCTTCTCGGCGACGGTCTTCGCCCGCGCATTGGCGCTGAAGGGGAACTTGCCGGTCTTGTAGGCGACGCCCGCGGCCTTCAGCTCGTCCTCGGTCTTGCCGACGGCGGCGACTTCCGGGTGCGTATACACGACCGAGGGGATGACGTCGTAGTTCACATGACCGGCCTTGCCGGCGATCAGCTCGGCGACCGCCATCGCCTCGTCCTCGGCCTTGTGGGCGAGCATCGGGCCGGTCGTCACGTCGCCGGCCACCCAGATGCCGGGCACCGAAGTGCGGCCGTGGCCGTCGGTCTCGACGCGCCCGCGCGCGTCGATGGCGACGCCCGCCTCGCGCGCGCCGAGGCCCTCGATATAGGGGCGGCGGCCGATGCAGACGAGCAGTACGTCGCAGCTCATCGTCTCGGCCGCGCCGCCGGCGGCGGGCTCCATGGTCAGCGTCACGCCGTCCGCGCCGCTCTCGGCCTTCGTCACCTTGGTGGCGAGCTTGAAGGACATGCCCTGGCGCGTGAGGATCTTCTGGAATTCCTTGGCGATCTCGGCGTCGAGGCCGGGCACCAGGCGGTCGAGATATTCGACGACCGTGACCTCCGCCCCGAGACGCCGCCACACCGAGCCGAGCTCCAGCCCGATGACGCCGCCGCCGATCACCACGAGGCGCTTCGGCACCGCCTTCAGCGACAGCGCGCCGGTGGACGAGACGATCTTCTCTTCGTCGATCGCGACGCCGGGCAGGGGCATGACCTCCGAACCGGTGGCGATGAGGATGTTCTTCGTCTCCAGCACCTCGACCGCGCCGTCGGCCCCGGTCACTTCGACCTTGCCGGGCGCGAGGATGCGGCCGGTCCCGAAATAGGGATCGACCTTGTTCTTCTTCAAAAGGAACGAGACGCCCTTCACGAGCTGGTCGACCGTGCGTTCCTTGTGGCCCATCATGGCGGGCAGATCGAGTTCGACGCTCGCCTTGATGCCGATCGGGCCGAAATGCTTCTGCGCCTCTTCGTAGCGGGCGCTGGCGAAGAGCAGCGCCTTGGACGGGATGCAGCCGACATTGAGGCAGGTGCCGCCGAACGCGACCTGGCCCTTGACCTCACGCTTCTCGATGCAGGCGGTCTTCAGGCCGAGCTGGCCGGCGCGGATCGCGGCGTTGTAGCCGCCGGGGCCGCCGCCGATGACGACGACATCGTAGGGACCGGGCATCGCTCAGACCTCCAGGACGAGGCGGACCGGATTCTCCAGCGCTTCCTTGACGCGCACCAGGAAGGTGACGGCTTCCTTGCCGTCGACCAGGCGGTGATCGTAGCTGAGCGCCAGATACATCATCGGACGGATGACGACCTGGCCGTTCAGCGCGACTGGGCGGTCCTGGATCTTGTGCATGCCGAGCACGCCCGATTGCGGCGCGTTGAGGATCGGCGTCGACATCAGCGAGCCGTAGACGCCGCCGTTCGAGATCGTGAAGGTCGCGCCCTGCAGGTCTTCCAGCTTGAGCTTGCCGTCACGCGCCTTGGCGCCCAGATCGGCGATGCCCTTCTCGATGTCGGCGAAGCCCCTGGCGTCGGCGTCGCGCAGCACCGGCACGACGAGACCCTTGTCGGTGCCGACCGCGACGCCGATGTCGTAGTAGTTCTTGTAGATGACGTCGTCGCCGTCGATCTCGGCGTTGACGGCCGGAATCTCCTTCAGCGCCGCCACGCAGGCCTTCACGAAGAACGACATGAAGCCGATGCGCACGCCGTGGCGCTTCTCGAAGCTGTCCTGATAGGTCTTCCGCAGGGCCATGATCTCGGTCATGTCCACCTCGTTGAAGGTGGTGAGCATGGCGGCGGTGTCCTGCGCCTCCTTGAGGCGGCGGGCGATGGTCTGGCGCAGGCGCGACATCTTCACCCGCTCCTCGCGCGGACCCGTGGCGCGCGGCGCGGCCGGCGCTGCGGCCGGGGCGACGGCGGCCTTCACCTGGGTCGCCACCTGATCGAGCGCGGCGAGCACGTCGCCCTTGGTGACGCGGCCGTCCCTGCCGGTGCCGGCGATCGCCGAAACATCGGCGCCGGTCTCGGCCGCGAGGCGCGCGACGGCGGGACCGTTGGGCAGCGGCTCGGCCGCCGGCGCAGGGGCCGCGACCGGGGCCGCAGCCGGCGCAGGCACTGGAGCGGGGGCCGCTTCGGCCTTGGGCGCGGGGGCCGCCGCGCCGGCCTCGACCACGCCGATCACCGCGCCGGGGGCGACCGCGCCGCCGGGGCCGACCGAGATATGGGTGAGGACGCCGGTCGCCGGGGCGGGCACCTCCACCGTCACCTTGTCGGTCTCAAGCTCGGCCAGCGGCTCGTCGGCGGTGACGGCGTCGCCCACCTTCTTGAACCATTTGGCGATCGTCGCCTCGGTGACGCTTTCGCCCATGTTGGGGACGGTGATGTCGGCCATGTCTGGCTCCCGGATGCTGGGCGCGCTAGGGCGCGAAGGTTTCGTCCATGAAGGCCTTGAGTTCGGCCTGGTGGGTGGAGGAGAGGCCGGTCGCCGGCGAGGCGGAGGCCGGACGGCCGGCATAGCGCGGCCGCGGGCGGACATTGCCGACCTTGACCAGAGTCTCTTCGAGCAGCGGCGCGATATAGGTCCAGTAGCCCTGGTTCTTCGGCTCTTCCTGCACCCACATGATGTCGGCGTGGCGGAAGCGCAGCATTTCGCGCTCCACCGCGTCCTCGGGATAGGGATAGAGCTGCTCGACGCGCAGCAGCTGGACGTCGTCGATGCCGCGCTTCTCGCGCTCTTCGAAGAGGTCGTAATAGACCTTGCCCGAACACAGCACGACGCGGCGGATGTCCTTGTCGGCCTTCAGCTTGACCGAGTAGCCGGGGCGCTGCTCGGCGTCGTCCCACAGGATGCGGTGGAACGAGGTGCCTGGCCCCATGTCGATAAGCTGCGAGACCGCGCGCTTGTGGCGCAGCAGCGATTTGGGCGTCATCAGCACCAGCGGCTTGCGGTGGTTGCGGCGGATCTGGCGGCGCAGCGCGTGATAGTAGTTGGACGGCGTGGTGAGGTTCGCCACCTGCATGTTCTTCTCGGCGCAGAGCTGCAGGAAGCGTTCCGGGCGCGCCGAGGAATGCTCCGGCCCCTGGCCTTCATAGCCGTGCGGCAGCAGCAGCACGAGGCCCGACAGGCGCAGCCACTTGGTCTCGCCCGAGGCGATGAACTGGTCGATGATGACCTGCGCGCCGTTCGAGAAGTCGCCGAACTGCGCCTCCCACAGCACCAGCGTGTTGGGCGCGGCGGTCGAATAGCCGTATTCGAAGCCGAGCACCGCGAACTCCGACAGCAGCG
This sequence comes from Alphaproteobacteria bacterium, assembly GCA_046348585.1. Classification (GTDB taxonomy): domain Bacteria; phylum Pseudomonadota; class Alphaproteobacteria; order Micropepsales; family Micropepsaceae; genus JADZAI01. Next base: position 258,752 of record JAXMDZ010000001.1, on the reverse strand, counting down.
AGTCGATCACCTCGATCTCGGCCTGCTTGCCCTCGCGGATGTGGTTGAGCAGGACGTAGCGGTGCTCGTCGACCTGATCGACCAGCGCGGCGTGGCGCTGGCTGAACGTGCCCTCGCGGCTGTCCTGGCCCGACAGGCGCGTGCGCACGCCCTCCAGCGCCAGCGCGCCGAAGGCCAGCGCCTCGGCGGTCGCCCAGTCGATGCCCTGGCCGCTCTCGAACATCGCCGCCTTGGCGGCGAGCTGGCGGGCGACGGTGCGGTGGGCGTTGAAGGTGCCGGGCACGGTGGAAAGGGCGCGGCCGATTTCCTTCAGCACGTCGATGTCGACGGCGGTGTCGCCGCGCTTGTAGACGCCGTTGCCGGCCTCCATGCCCGACCACAGCCCGTCCAGCCAGTCGGCCTTGTTGGCCTTGAAGGTCTTGGCGGCCTCCAGCTCGGCGTCGAGGCGGTTGGCGAAGTCCGCCTTCATCGCCTCGAACTCCTCCACCGTGATCACGCCCTCGGCGATCAGCTGCTTGCCGTAGAGCGACAGCGTCGAGGGATGGTCCTTGATGGCGCTGTACATCAGCGGCTGGGTGAAGGTCGGCTCCAGCGTCTCGTTGTGGCCGAAACGGCGGTAGCAGAACATGTCCACCACCACGTCCTTCTGGAAACGCTGGCGGAACTCGGTGGCGATGCGGGCACAGTGCACCACTGCCTCGGGGTCGTCGCCGTTGACGTGCATGATCGGCGCTTCGACCATCTTGGCGATGTCGGAGGGATACGGCGACGAGCGCGCGTGATGCGGGCTGGTGGTGAAACCGATCTGGTTGTTGACGACGAGATGGATGGTGCCGCCGGTGCGGTAGCCGCGCGTGCCCGACATGGCGAAGCATTCGGCGACCACGCCCTGGCCGGCGAAGGCGGCGTCGCCGTGCAGCAGCACGGGGATCACCGCGCCGCGGGCGATCTCGGCGTTGCCGTTGCCGAACTGCACCTGCTTGGCGCGCGCCTTGCCCAGCACCACCGGGTTGACGGCTTCGAGGTGCGAGGGGTTCGGGGCGAGCGACAGGTGGACGCGGTTGCCGTCGAAGGCGCGGTCGGAGGAAGCGCCGAGGTGGTATTTCACGTCGCCTGAACCGGCGACGTCCTTGGGGCTCGACGAGCCGCCCTGGAACTCGTGGAATATCTGGTGGTAGGGCTTGGAGAGCACGTTGGCGAGCACGTTGAGGCGGCCGCGATGCGGCATGCCGAACACCAGTTCGCGCGCCCCCAGTGCGCCGCCGCGCTTGATGATCTGCTCCAGAGCCGGGATCAGCGCCTCGCCGCCGTCCAGGCCGAAACGCTTGGTGCCGGTGAATTTGCGCGTGCAATACTGCTCGAAGCCCTCGGCCTCGATCAGCTTGTTGAGGATCGCCTTCTTGCCCTCGGGCGTGAAATGCGCGCCCTTCTCGCGGCCCTCGATGCGCTCCTGGATCCAGCGCTTCTGGTCGGGGTCCGTCACATGGACGAATTCGTAGCCGATATTGCCGCAATAGGTGGCGCGGCAGATCTCCACGATCTCGCGCATGGTCGCGTATTGCAGGCCGAGCATGTTGTCGAGAAAGATCGGCCGGTCCATGTCCTGCGGCAGGAAGCCGAAATTGAACGGGTCGAGCTCGGGGTGCGCCTCGTCGCCGCCCAGCTTCAGCGGATCGAGATTGGCGGCGAGGTGGCCGCGGGCGCGGAAGGCGCGGATCAGCTGCGTGGCGCGAACGCTGTCGAGCGTCGCCGCCTTGATCGCGTCGGCCGAGGGCGCGCCCTGGGCGAGGGCGGCGATCACCGAAGCGCCGGGTTCGGCCTTGGGCGCGGGCGCCGCGGCGGCCGGCTTCTTGCCGGGCTTGGGCGCTGGCGGGCGGTAGTCCTCGGCGAGCGGGCCGCTCATGCCGTCGCCCGATTTCAGGCCCCAGCCCGGTTTCGCCGCGCCGGCCGCACCCCGGCCGAGCCCCGCGAACAGCGTCCGCCAGCTTTCGTCCACCGAATTGGGGTCGGCGGCGTAGCGGTCGTAGAGGTCTTCAATGAAGGCGGCGTTCGTCCCGTAGAGGAACGAGGTGTCGAGAAGCGCGGAGTTGGAAGCCATGCGGGTTCGTTTCGCTCCGGCGTCCGACGCCTGGAGCTCCATGATCGGGCCGGCCTGCGAGACGCTTTAAGGCGCCGGTGGGCGCCTCGGCCGGCCCCGCGAGTCAGATAGTGCGCGGGCTCCGGAAAACTACCCTGTGCGCCTCAACCCTTCAACACTTCGACCAGGGTTTTTCCCAGACGCGCCGGGCTCGGCGACACTTTGATGCCCGCCGCCTCCATCGCCGCGATCTTGGATTCCGCGTCGCCCTTGCCGCCCGAGATGATCGCGCCGGCATGGCCCATGCGGCGGCCCGGAGGGGCCGTGCGGCCGGCGATGAAGCCGACCATCGGCTTCCTGCGGCCGCGCTTCGCCTCGTCGGCGATGAACTGGGCGGCGTCTTCCTCGGCCGAGCCGCCGATCTCGCCGATCATGACGATCGAGGTGGTCTTCTCGTCGGCGAGGAACATCTCCAGCATGTCGATGAATTCGGTGCCCTTGACCGGGTCGCCGCCGATGCCGACCGCGGTGGTCTGGCCGAGGCCCTCGTTCGTGGTCTGGAACACCGCCTCATAGGTCAGCGTGCCCGAGCGCGAGACGATGCCGACGCTGCCCGGCTTGAAGATGTTGGCCGGCATGATGCCGATCTTGCACTCGCCGGCGGTGACGATGCCGGGGCAGTTGGGGCCGATGAGGCGCGACTTCGAGCCGGAGAGGGCGCGCTTCACCTTGATCATGTCCTGCACCGGGATGCCTTCGGTGATGCAGACGATGAGCGGGATCTCGGCGTCGATCGCTTCCAGAATCGCGTCGGCGGCGCCCGGCGGGGGCACATAGACGACGCTGGCGGTCGCGCCGGTCGCGGCCTTCGCCTCGGCGACGGTGTCCCAGACCGGCAGGTTGACGCCCGGATCGGGGTGCAGCGTGCCGCCTTTGCCCGGCGCGACGCCGCCCACCAGCTTGGTGCCGTAGGCGAGCGCGCCCAGCGAGTGGAAGGTCGCGGTCTTGCCGGTGAAGCCCTGGGTGATGAGCTTGGTGGTCTTGTCGATCAGGATGGACATGTCTCAGGCGGCCTTCTTCACGGCGGCGACGATCTTCTGGGCGGCGTCGTCGAGGTCGTCGGCGGGGACGACGTCGAGGCCCGATTCGGCGATGATCTTCTTGCCCTGCTCGACATTGGTGCCTTCCAGGCGCACCACCAGCGGCACTTTGAGGCCGACCGCCTTCACCGCGGCGACGACGCCGTTGGCGATGATGTCGCACTTCATGATGCCGCCGAAGATGTTGATCAGGATGCCTTTGACGTTCGGATCGGCGGTGATGATCTTGAAGGCCGCCGTCACCTTCTCCTCCGACGCGCCGCCGCCGACGTCCAGGAAGTTGGCGGGCTCGCGGCCGTAGAGCTTGATGATGTCCATCGTCGCCATGGCGAGGCCGGCGCCGTTGACCATGCAGCCGATGTCGCCGTCGAGCGTGATGTAGGAGAGGTCGTATTTGGACGCCTCGATCTCCTTCTCGTCCTCCTCGGTCAGGTCGCGCAGCGCGACGATCTCGGGGTGGCGGTAGAGCGCGTTGCTGTCGAAGCCGACCTTGGCGTCGAGCACGTGCAGGCGGCCGTCGGGGGTGAGGATCAGCGGGTTGATCTCAAGCAGGCTCATGTCGGTCTCGACGAAGGCCTTGTAGAGCTTCGCCGACAGGCTCTCGGCCTGCTTGGCGAGGTCGCCCTTCAGGTTCAGCGCCTTGGCGATGGCGCGGCCGTGATGGGGCTGGATGCCGGTCGCCGGATCGACCGAGAAGGTGATGATCTTCTCGGGCGTGTCGTGGGCGACCTTCTCGATGTCCATGCCGCCCTCGGTGGAGACGACGAAGGCGGTGCGGCCGGTTTCGCGGTCGACCAGCATCGAGAGGTAGAACTCCTTCTCGATGTCGCTGCCGTCCTCGACATAGAGGCGGTTGACCTGCTTGCCGGCCGGGCCGGTCTGGATGGTGACGAGGGTGTTGCCCAGCATCTCCTTGGCGTTGGCGTAGACCTCGGCCGGGGTCTTGGCGAGGCGGACGCCGCCCTTGGCGTCGGCGGGCAGTTCCTTGAACTTGCCCTTGCCGCGGCCGCCGGCGTGGATCTGCGCCTTGACGACGAAGAGCTTGGCGCCCTCGGCGGCGAGCTTCTCGGCCCCGGCCCTGGCTTCCTCGGCGGTCATCGCCGCGACGCCCCTGGAGACGGGCACGCCGAAGCCCTTGAGCACCTCTTTGGCCTGGTATTCGTGAATGTTCATGGGCGATCCCCGCGGGTGCGCCAGAGCGGCGCAGGAATGAGCAAAGCGCGGGCGTTATAGCAGCGACAGGCTCGCAGGCAACGCTGACGCGGGGGGAAAGAGCGGACCCTACGTCCCGACCGCCTTCAGATAGGCGATCAGGTCGTCGATCTCGGCCGGGGTCAGCTCGAAGGCCGGCATCTGGCGCTGGCCGCGATGGCCGACCTCGATGCCCTCGGCGAAGGCCTCGGCGAGGCCGTCGACATCGTATTTCGCGGCGAGCGTGCGGAAGGGTGGGGCGGGCGCATAGGGGCTCACGCCGGTCCGGCCGGTGGCGTGGCAGGTGGAGCAGTTCTCCTCCACGAAGGCCTGGCCGCGCGCTTCGGGCGTGTCGGCGGCGGCGGCCGGCGGCGTGGCCGGGGCGGCCTCGGTCGAGGCGCAGGCGGCGAGCGGCAGGGCGATGAGGGCGAGGACGAAGCGCATGAGTCGCAAGGCTAATGGGCGCGCCGCGCGGCGTCGACTTGGGAATATCCCGCATGGCCCGCGCGTGCATACGCCCGTGACAATCGCGTGCCTACCGGAGTCAGAACCGCGCGACCAAGTCCTTGAATCGATTCAAGGGGTTGCGCCAACGAAAAACCCCGGCGTCGCCGCCGGGGTTCTCGTCGAAAGCGGTCCTTCGGAGCGCGATCAGTACTTCGCGGTGACCGTGAAGCTCCAGGTCTGCGGCGCGCCGAAATAGACGGTGCGGATGTTGCCGACCGAGGAGAACTCCTGGCCGTCCGTCTTGTAGACCTCGTCGGAGAGGTTCTTGCCGTAGAGCCCGGCCGAGAACGTGCCCTCGGCGTCCTCCCACACGATGCGGGCGTCGTAGAGCCAGTAGGCGTCCTGGAAGAGGCCGGGGATCTCGGTCGCCGAGTTGGTCAGCGTGTTGTCGACCGCCAGCGCCATGCGCGAGCGGTAGCGGGCCGAGGCGCCCAGCGTGATCGTGCCCGATTCGCCCAGGTCGAAGGCGTAGGAGGCGCCGATGCGGGCGGTCCATTTGGGCGAGAAGGCCGGGGTCTGGAAGGCGCGGCTGCCGCCGAAGGCGACGAAGCGCACGTCATCGAACTCGCCGTACTGGGCGTCCAGCCAGCCGAGCTGCGCGTCGAGCTGGAGGCCGTCGACCGGGGTCGCGAAGATCTCGAGCTCGGCGCCCTTGATCTCCAGCTTGCCGGCGTTGATGACCGTCAGCTCGGGCGAGGGCAGGTTGGTGATGGGATCCAGCACCGTGCCCGAGACGCGGGCCTGGAAGTCCTTGTAGTCGTTATAGAAGACCGCGAAATTCGCCCGCACCTTGCGGTCCCAGAACGCGGCCTTCACGCCAGCCTCGTAGGAGACGACGGTCTCGGGATCGTAGGGCGCCTGTTCGCCGGGATTGTTGGCGCGGCCGTTGAAGCCGCCCGACTTGAAGCCCTTGGCGACGCGGCCATAGACCATCACGTCGTCGTTGATCTGATAGTCGAGCGAGATCATCGGCGAGGTGTCGGACCAGGTCTCGGTCAGGCCCGAGAAGGCGAAGGCCGGATTGGCGGTGAGCAGCGCCAGGTTCGAGAAGGTCGAGGTCGTGCGCGAATAGACCTTCTCTTCCTCGGTGTAGCGGATGCCGGCCGACAGGCGCAGCGCCTCGGTGATGGCGTAGGTGGCGTTGAGGTAGGCCGCCTTCGAGGTCGTCTGCAGATCGTCGTCGATGGTGCGCAGGAAGGTCGGGTTGCCGAGCAGCGGCCCGACCAGATCGTCGGCATAGGCCTCCTGGTGCGAGTCGATGTTTTCCTCAAGGTAGTAGAGGCCGGTGACGACGTTCCACGAGCCGGACTGGTAGATGAGCTGGAACTCCTGGCTCATCTGCTCCTGGTTCACGCCGACGAAGACGTCGCCGAGCTCGAACTGGGTGGCGTCGATATCGACATAGTCGCGGGTGCGCAGGTTGCGGTAAGCGCTGATCGACTTCAGCGTCAGCGCGTCGTTCAGCTCGTAGGTGCCCGCGACCGAAGCGCCCCAGTGCTGGAGCTTGGTCGAGTTGGGCAGGCCGGGCGTGACGCGGGTCTCGAAATTGTATTCCGGCGCGACGGCCGGCAGCACGATGATCGGCAGCCCGCCGACCAGGGTGGTCAGCGTGTTGAGCGGCTGGCCGACGGTCAGCGCCGCGTCCTGGTGCGAGACGTCGACGCTGATGTCGAAGCGGAACGGCTGTTCCTCGGTGCCGAGCGCGATCTGCAGGCGGCCGGCGGTCACGTCCTTGTCGTTGTATTCCTGGTCGAGGACCGGATCCTTCACATAGCCGTCGCGCTGGGCGCGCAGCAGCGAGATCCCGGCGGCGATGCCTTCCGAGATCGGGCCGCTGACCGAGGCCTTGGCCTCAAGCTGGGCATAGGAACCGGCGGTCACCGAGGCCGAGGCGCGCAGCTCCTCGCCGGGGCGGCGGGTGACGACCTTCAGCGCGCCGCCGATCGTGTTCTTGCCGTAGAGCGTGCCCTGGGGGCCGCGCAGCACCTCGATGCGCTCGATGTCGAGCAGATCGAGCTGGGTGCCGCGGATGCGGCTGAAATAGACGTCGTCGACATAGAGGCCGACGGCGGGGTCGAAGGTCTGCAGCGCGTCCGGCTGGCCGACGCCGCGGATGAAGATGTTGGTGGAGTCCGACGAGCCGCGGCCCTGGACGAGGTTGAGGTTGGGGACCGAGCCCTGGATGCCGGTGATGTCGTTCGCGCCGATGCGCTCCAGCGTCTTCTCGGAGAAGGCCGAGACCGAACCGGGCACCTTCTGCAGGTCTTCGCCGACCCGGCGGGCGGTGACGACGATCTCCTCCTCGCCGGTCGCGTCCTCGGCGGCGGGGGCGGGCGTGGCGGGGGCGGGGTCCTGCGCCATGGCGACAGGCACGGCCCACAGGGCCGCGGACGCAAGCAGGGTGGCTTTCAGCATGGATGTCATTGTTCTCTCCCGGACAGACGAGCGCGATTAATTCAGCGGTCGATGATTTAATGTGAGAATTGTCACAGCGTGCCGTTCTGTCAAAGGGGCGCGGCGGTTACCCCGGACGGAAAGCGCGAGGTGTGACTTTTTTGCCCGCCCGGCGGGTGTCCGCTCTATTAGGGAGCCATTGGATCTGGGGGAGACATGACGACGCAGAAGCCGGACGAGAGGGCCGCGCGGTCCGAAAGCCGCAAGCCGCGGCGCGGCCGCCCGCCCAAGAGCGACGGACCGTCGGGGACCAGCGAACTGATCCTCGACGTGGCCGAGGATCTGTTCTCCAAGCACGGCCTGCACGGCGTCTCGATCCGCGACGTCGCCAACGAGGCGGGCGTCGATACCGCGCTGCTGCACTATTATTTCGGCACCAAGCTCGGGCTGTTCGACGCGGTATTCAAGCGCCGGGCCGACATCCTCAACGCCGACCGCTTCGCCTCGCTCGACGCCTATGAACGAGAAGCCGGCGGGGCGCTGACCGCCGAGGGCGTGATCGCCGCCTTCCTCCAGCCGCTGGTCGAATGGGGCGAGAAGGGCGGCCCCGGCTGGAAGCATTATTTCGCGCTGATCAGTCAGGCGAACGCCAACCCGGTGTGGGGCGGCGAAACGATGGCGCGCTATTTCGACGCCGTCATCCGGCGGCTGATCGATCTGCTCCGGAAAGCCCTGCCGGGCGCGCGCGACGAGGACCTCTACTGGGCCTATCACAATCTCTCGGGCGCGCTGACGCTGACGCTGGGCGAGACCGGGCGTCTCGACCGGTTGTCGAACGGGCTTTGCCGGTCGGGCGATCTGCGCCTCGCCTACGCCAACATGGCGCGCTTCGCCGCTGCCGGATTCCAGGCGCTCTGCGCGCCGCGCGAGGCGGCCTAGCTAGCGCCGCCGTCCACCGAGGATGCCGCCGAGGATCGAGCGGCTGATCTCGCGCCCGAGGCTGGAGCCGACCGAGCGGGCCGCGGACTTGACCGCCGCCTCGCCGACGCTCTGCCGCCGCCCGCCGCCGCCGCCGAAAATGTCGGAGAGCCAGCCGCCCGATTCCTCCTTCTTCGGCTGCGCCTCGGGCAGGCGGTCGCGCACCGATCCGGCGCGCGGCACGCTGCCAGCGCCGTCGTCGCGCGGCGCCGGCCGGGCGGCCGGGCGCGCGCCCCAGTCGATCCCGCCGCTGCGGGTCTCGGCCTTGCGGACCGGCGGCGGCGGTTCGGCCTCGCGCCTTCCGTTCAGCACCTCATGCGCCGATTCCCGGTCGAGCGCCTCGTCGTACTTGCCCTTGAAGGGGCTCGCCTCGACGATCGCCTTGCGCTCCTCCTCGCTCAGCGGCCCCATGCGCCCGGCCGGCGGACGGATCAGCGTGCGCTCGACGATCGAGGGCACGCCGCCCTTCTGCAGCGTCGAGACCAGCGCCTCGCCGATCCCCATCTCGGTGATCGCGTCCTCGGTCTTGAAGGCGGGATTGGCGCGGAAGCTCTCGGCGGCGACCCGCACCGCCTTCTGCTCCTTGGGCGTATAGGCCCGCAGCGCGTGCTGGATGCGGTTGCCGAGCTGGGCGAGCACGATCTCGGGCACGTCCTGCGGGTTCTGGGTGATGAAATAGATGCCCACCCCCTTGGAGCGGATCAGCCGGACGACCTGGGTGATCTTCTCCAGCAGCGCCTTGGGGGCGTCGTTGAACAGAAGATGCGCCTCGTCGAAGAAGAAGACGAGCTTGGGCTTGTCGAGATCGCCCGCCTCGGGCAGGCGCTCGAACAGCTCCGACATCATCCACAGCAGGAAGGTCGCATAGACGCGCGGATTGCTCATCAAGGCGTCGGCGGCCAGCACGTTGATCGCCCCGCGCCCGGCCGCGTCGGTCGTCATGAAGTCGAGCAGGTCGAGCGCCGGCTCGCCGAAGAAGGCGTCGCCCCCCTGGTTCTCCAGCACCAGCAGGCCGCGCTGGATCGCCCCCACCGTGTTGGACGAGACATTGCCGTAGCGCGCCTTCACCTGATCTGCATTCTCGGCGAGGAAGGCGAGGATGGCGCGCAGATCCTTCAGGTCCAGCAGCAGCAGGCCCTCGTCGTCGGCGACCCGGAAGGCGATGTTGAGCACCCCTTCCTGCACGTCGTTGAGATCGAGCAGCCGGGCGAGCAGCAGCGGACCCATCTCCGACACCGTGGCGCGGATCGGATGGCCGAGCTTGCCGAAGACGTCCCAGAAGATCGCCGGGTGCGGCTCCAGCACATAAGGATCGAGGCCGATCTTCTGCGCCCGTTCGGCGAGGAACGGCTTTTCGGTTCCGGCGAGCGCGATCCCCGACAGATCGCCCTTCACGTCGGCGGCGAAGACCGGAACGCCGGCCGCCGAAAGGCCCTCGGCCAGAATCTGCAACGTCACGGTCTTGCCGGTGCCGGTCGCTCCGGCGATCAGGCCGTGCCGGTTGGCGAGCGACAGCGCCAGGGTGACCGGGGCCTCGCCCTTGCCGATGAAGATGCCGGGAAGCTCGTCCATGCGCCTGTCTTGCCTTGAGGGTGTTCGGCCTCGCGGGCCCGGCGGCGACAATGGCGGCAAAGAACGGCGCGCCGCAAGACGCGGCGCGCCGTGAGAGTGAGGCAGGCGGGTCTTACGGCGTCGCGGCCGAAGCCGAGGCCGAACCGCCGGCGTCCGCGCCATCGCTCGAGGCCGAGCCGGAGACCGACACGGCGGCCGAGGTCTTCGCCCCGGCCGGCGCGGCCGGCGCGGCCGGAACCGGGGCCGCGGGCAGAGCGGGCAGCGCCGCGACATCGACCGGCGCCGGCAGGGCGGCGGGTTCGGCGGCGGTATCGGCCGAACCGTCCGCCGAAGCATCGCCCGAAGCGTCCGCCGAAGCCTCCGGCAGGACCGGGATCGTCGGCAGGCCGGGCAGCGGCGCGTTCGCCGCGGAGGTCACGGTGCCGATCGCGCCGGCCGCCGTCGCGCCCGCATCGGGCAGTGCGGGCGAGGGCAGGGCCGCGGGGACGCTGGCCGCTTCCTCGCGCAGCCGTTCGGCGGCGCGGGCGGCGCGGCGCTCGGCGCGGTCGGCGAGGCCCGCGAAGCGGTCGATGCCGGCCCCGCCGGTCAGGCTGCCCGGCACGCCGCCGAGGCCGCCAAGGCCGCCGATGCTGCCATTGCCGGTGAGGCCGCCCGTCAGGCCGCCGCCGAGGTCGATCGCCGAAGCCGTCGGCGCCGCCGCCAGAACCGCCGCCAGTAGAGTCGCCGCACCGGCCGTCTTGAAAAGAGTGCTCATCGTGATGTCTCCGTTGTCAGGGCGCCGGAGGGGGCGTCCGTCAAGACAACGGGCGGGCGCGGCGTTTCTTCCCGCGCCCGGAAGAATTATTCGCCGCGCCAGCCGCGATCGCGCGCGGCGCGCTCGGCGTCGGCGTCCAGCGCCTCGCCCGCGATCATCCCGCCGATCGCCGTGCGGACGGCGGGCGGCATCGCTGCGGACGCCTGGGCATAGGGGCCGTCGCTGCCGGGCGCGGCGGTGGCCGCTGTCTCGATCCGCCAGTCCTCGCCGTCGCGGCAGGCGAGGCCCGCCAGCGCGCCCCGCGTGAAGCTGCGGCAGAAGCGGCCGTCGGCGCTGCGGAAGCTGACGCCGATCGTCACCGCGCCCTCGCCGCCCTGCTCGGAGGCGAGCTGACGCTCCAGCGCCCGGCCAAGATCGCCGCGCGCCACCAGTGCCCCGCTGCGGTCGACATCGATGTCCTGCACCGGCATCAGCCCCACCGCGAGGCCAAGCGCCCCGCCCGCCGCGAGGCCGAGACCGGCGGCGAAGGGGCGGTTCAGCCAGGCCCAGCGGCGCGACGGCGCGGCGGGGCGCGGCGCGCGGGCCGGCAGGGCGGCGCGGATCATCGCCTCAAGCCCGGCCGGCGGCGCTTCGCTCAGCGCCGGGTCGTAGACCGCGCGCAGATCGCCGCCGATCCGGCGCATCCGCTCGATGCGCCGGGCGAGCGCCGGGTCGGCGGCCGCCGCGCGCTCGATCGCGGCGCGTTCGCCGGCCGCCGCCGCGCCGTCGACATAGCGCCCCAGGGCCTCGTCGTCATAGCTCATGGCCATCGCTCCTCACGCCGCATCGCCATAGGCGGCCTGCATCAGCGCCGCGCGGGCTCGCGCCAGCCGGCTCGTCACCGTGCCCTGCGGCACACCCAGAATTTCGGCCGCCTCGCGATAGCTCGCGCCGTCCACCAGGATGAGCGCCGCGACCTCGCGCTGCTCGTCGGGCAGCTCCTCCATGGCGCGCCCGACCGCGCCGAGCGCGAGACGCGCCTGCATGGCGTCCTCGCCCTCAGCGGCGGGCGCTTCGGCCGGGTCGGCATCGCTCGCCACCGCCGCGCGCACCCGCCGGGAGCGCGCCTCGTCGATCCAGGCGTTGCGGGCGATGCGGAACAGCCAGCTGTCCAGCCGGGTTCCCGGCTGGAAGCGGGCCGCCGCCTTCAGCGCCTTCTCCACCGTGTCCTGCACCAGATCGTCGGCGTCGGCGCGGTTGCGGGTGAGCGCGCGCGCGAACCGGGTCAGCCGCGGCAGGAGCTGCAGCAGGTCGTCAGCGGCGAAAGGTGCGGCGGCGGCCATCATCATATGTCCAGAACGGCCCAGCTTGGTCTTTCTTCCCGGTGGTGGGAAGATTTCTCGTTCCCGCGCGTTGTCGCGGTATGGAACCCGATGACGGAATGGCGATGCGCAAAGGATTGGTCTGGCTGGCGCTGGCGGCGATGACCGTTTCCGGCGCTTCCGCGCTGGACCTGCCGGTCGGCCCGCCGCTGCCGGCTTTGCCCCTGCCGCTCGGCCGCCCGGGCGAGACGGCCGGAACGGCGCTCGAGACGGTGCGCCGCCTCGCCCGCGAGGCGTTGGCCGGGGTGCGCGACGTCGCCGGCCGCCTGACCGAACCGGCCGCCCGCGCCGCCGCGCTCGACACCGACCCGCAGGGCTTCGCGGTGCGGCGGGGCGAGATTCTGGCGCGTCCCTCGGCCGATATCGGCCCGCTGCTGGACCGGATGGAGATCGACATCGCCCGCCGCCTGCGGATCGGTGGCGCGGAGGTGCTGGTGCTGCGGACGCCCGACGATGCGCCGCTCGGCCCGCTGATCGAACGGCTGCGGAGCGCCGACCCGGAGGGCCTCTACGACTACAACCATATCTACGAACCTTCGGGCGGCGCTTCGGCGGGGCCGCCCGCCGCGCCGCCGCCCGCCGCGCCCTGCGAGGACTGCCGCGTCGGCGTCATCGACGCGGGCGCCGATCTGACCCATGCCGCGTTCGCCGGGCGGCGGGTGCGCGATCGCGGCTTCGGCGGCGATCCCTTGCCCAGCCGTCACGGCACCGCGGTTCTTTCGGTGCTGGCGGCGTCTGCGCCGGAGGCAAGGCTCTATCTCGCCGACGTGTTCTGCGGCGACAGCGGCGGCGGCTCGGCCGAGGCGATCGCCGCGGCGTTCGCGTGGATGGCCGACCGCGACGTGCCGGTCGTCTCGATCAGCCTCGCCGGTCCGCCCAATCTCATTCTCGCTCTCGCGGTCGCCGAATTCACGGCGCGCGGCGGGGTGGTGGTCGCCGCCGTCGGCAATGGCGGGCCGGCCGCGCCGCCCGCCTATCCGGCCGCCTATCCGGGGGTGCTCGGCGTCACCGCCATCGACGCGGCGGGGGCGGTCGCGGTCGACGCCCAGCGCGGCCCTCAGGTCGCCTTCGCGGCGGCCGGGGTCGGCGTCCCGGCGGCGCGGCTCGGCGGCGGCGTGGAGGCGGAGAGCGGAACCTCGTTCGCGGCCCCAAGGGTCGCCGCCTTTGCCGCACTGGCGGTGCCCGATCGGGAACTGACGCCCGGCGCGGCGGACGCGGCCCTCGCGGCCCTGAAGGCGGACGCCGTCGATCTGGGCGCGCCCGGCCGCGACGACATCTACGGCTATGGGGCGCTCGGCTTCGCGCCCGCCGTCCCCTAGGCAGGGCGACGCAGCGTCAGCGCGCGCCGCGGCCGCCGGCCGCACGGGCGCGTTGCTTTGGGGGGCGCGATTCCTATACTCGCGCCGTTCGACCGCCGACTCTTTCCCAGCAGGTTTCCATGGCCGACGCCGCCGCGTCCGCACGCCGCCCCGAGCGGCCCCTCTCGCCGCACCTCCAGATCTATCGCTGGCCGGTGACGATGCTGACCTCGATCCTGCACCGGATCAGCGGCGTCGGCCTCGGCCTCGGCCTGCTGCTGGTCGCCTGGTGGCTGATCGCCGCGGCGGCGGGGCCTGAGGCCTACGCCATGTTCCTGGCGGCGGCCGGGCACTGGGCCGGGCGCGTCGTGCTCTTCGGCTTCACCGCGGCGCTCGTCTATCACCTGCTTAACGGCATCCGGCACCTCGCCTGGGACGCCGGCTACGGCTACGAGAAGTCGCGCGCCGAGCGCACCGGCACGCTGGTCATCGCGCTCGCGGTGATCCTGACGCTGGCGATCTGGGCGCTCGCCTACCATTCCATGGGGGCGTTCTGATGGCCGCGCCGAAATCCTCGCTCCGCACGCCGCTCGGCAAGGTGCGCGGCCTCGGCGCCGCCAAGCGCGGCACCGAACATTTCATCGCCCAGCGCCTGACCGCGCTCGCGCTGGTGCCGCTGGCGCTGTGGTTCGTGTGGGCGGTCGCCGCCCATGCGGGAGCCGACTACGCCGCCGCCGCCGCCTTCCTGTCGCATCCGGTCAATGCCGGGCTGATGCTGCTCTTCGTGCTCGCCGGGGTCTGGCACTTCACGCTCGGCCTGCAGGTGGTGATCGAGGACTATGTCCACGCCGAGGGGCTGAAGATCGCCTCGCTGGTGCTCGTCAAATTCGCCGGCGCGGCGCTCGCCGTCGCGCTCGTCATCGCCGTTCTGAAACTGGCCCTCTGAACCCCATGTCCGCATACAAGATCATCGATCATACCTATGACGTCGTGGTCGTCGGGGCCGGCGGCGCGGGTCTGCGCGCCACGCTCGGGGCCGCCCAGGCGGGGCTGAAGACGGCCTGCGTCACCAAGGTCTTCCCGACCCGCAGCCACACCGTCGCCGCCCAGGGCGGCATCTCGGCCAGCCTCGGCAATATGGGCGAGGACGACTGGCGCTGGCACATGTACGACACGGTGAAGGGCGCCGACTGGCTGGGCGACCAGGACGCGATCGAATATCTGTGCCGCAACGCGCCCGACGCCGTTTACGAGCTGGAACACTGGGGCGTGCCGTTCAGCCGCACCGAGGAAGGCAAGATCTACCAGCGCGCCTTCGGCGGCATGACCAAGAATTACGGCCAGTCGCCGCAGCAGCGCACCTGCGCCGCCGCCGACCGCACCGGCCACGCCATCCTGCACACGCTCTACGGCCAGTGCGTGCGCAACAAGGTGCAGTTCTTCATCGAGTATTTCGCCCTCGACCTCATCATGGAGGACGGGCGCTGCCGCGGCTTCCTCGCCTGGTGCCTTGAGGACGGCTCGATCCACCGCTTCCGCGCCCATCAGGTGATCCTGGCGACCGGCGGCTACGGCCGCGCCTATTTCAGCTGCACCTCGGCCCATACCTGCACCGGCGACGGCAACGCGATGGTGCTGCGCGCCGGGCTGCCGCTGCAGGACATGGAGTTCGTGCAGTTCCACCCGACCGGCATCTACGGCGCGGGCTGCCTGATCACCGAAGGCGTGCGAGGCGAGGGCGGTTATCTCACCAACAAGGCGGGCGAGCGCTTCATGGAGCGCTATGCGCCGAGCGTGAAGGATCTCGCCTCGCGCGACGTGGTCAGCCGCGCCATGACGATGGAGATCCGCGAAGGGCGCGGCTGCGGCCCGCACGGCGAGTGGATCCATCTCCACATCGACCATCTCGACCCCAAGATCGTGCACGAGCGCCTGCCCGGCATTTCGGAAAGCGCCAAGATCTTCGCCAATGTCGACGTGACGAAGGAGCCGATCCCGGTCCTGCCGACCGTCCACTACAATATGGGCGGCATCCCGACGAATTATCACGGCGAGGTGCTGACCAAGGCGGGCGGCAATCCCGACGCCGTGGTGCCGGGCCTGATGGCGATCGGCGAGGCGGCCTGCGTCTCGGTGCACGGCGCCAACCGCCTCGGCTCGAACTCGCTGACCGACCTTGTGGTGTTCGGCCGCGCGGCGGGCCTGCGCTGCGCCGAAACGCTCAAACCCGGCAGCCGCCATGGCGATCTGCCCAAGGATGCCGGCGACGCCGCGCTCGCCCGTCTCGACCGCTTCCGCAACGCCAAGGGCGGCACGCCGACCGCGCAGCTACGTCTGCAGATGCAGAAGACCATGCAGTCGAACTGCGCCGTCTACCGCACCGGCGACGTGCTGAAGGAAGGCGTCGCGAAGATCGGCCAGGTCTTCGCGGGCTCCGCCGACATCGCGGTCACCGACCGCTCGATGGTCTGGAACTCCGACCTGATGGAGAGCCTGGAATACGACAACCTCATCTCGCAGGCGGTCGTCACCATGACCTCGGCCGAGAACCGCAAGGAATCGCGCGGCGCCCATGCCCGCGAAGACTTCGCCGAGCGCAACGACGCGGAATGGATGAAGCACACGCTCGCCTGGATCGACGACAAGGGGAAGGTCACGATCGACTACCGCCCGGTCCACGAATACACGATGACCAACGACATCGCGTATATCGCCCCCAAGGCGCGCGTGTACTGACGCGGCGGACGCCCCGGCCCGCCGTCGCATATCTGAAGCATCGGCGCGCTAGCCTCCCGCGTCATTCGGGGGGCGCATGAACGACACCAGCAAGACACCGGCGACGGGCGGCGGCCCGGACGGCCCGAAGGACGAGTTCTCCTTCACCAGGGGGATGGATTTCTTCCTCGTCTGGCTCGCCTGGCTCGTGCTGATCGTCCTTGCGGACGAAAAGGCGCGGCTGCTGCCGCCGATGAGCGGCGCAACGTTTCCCGTCGTCGTGGGCGCGCTCGCCTTCGCGCCGGCCTGGCTCAGCGTCTTCGTCTGGCTTCACTATTTCCGCGAGATGCCGCGCGCCGAGGCGACGCAGGAGGCCGGCAAGCGGGCGACCAATGCGGCGGTCATCCTCATTCTCGCGGGCATCGCCTATGCGCTGCTCAAGAACCTCCTCTTTCGATAGCGGCTCGCCGACGGGGGCAGCCCCAGGGTTGCGGCGACGCGCCGCACCGCGCCGCCGCGCGGCGGCGGCCTAGTCTTCCGCACCCTGAGGAGGAGAGTCCACGTGAACCGGAGCACCCTCGCCGCCACGGCCCTTGTCCTGACGTCGGCTCTCGCCGCCTTGCCGCTCGCGCTGGCGGAAGGGCGAACGCCGCCCGTCGGCCGCGGCGCGGCCATGCCGCCGATCAAGATCAAGATCGTCAGCGAGTCGGGCATTGCGGGCGACCTCTCCGAGGCGCAGGCCTGCGCCATGCCGGGATGGAAGGTGATCGGCGGCGGCGCCGAGGTCCATGCAGATGTCGCCGGCGGTCTGCTGACCGCGTCCTACCCGGAAGGCAATTGCTGGCGCGCCCAGTCCAAGGCGCACCAGGTATCGGACGAGCAGCGTGTCGTCGCCTACGCGATCCTCCTCTACGATCCCAAGAACGAATGGGATGTCGCGGTCGAGCAGGCGACCGGCGAGACGGCGGCCCATCCCATGGCGCAGGTCCGCGTGCGGGACGGCTATGCGATGACCTGCGGCGGCGCGCGGGTGAACTGGACGGGCGCGGGCAATCTCCTGACCGCCAGCTTCCCGGCGACCGACACGGTCTGGGAGGCGCGCTCGAAGGACCACGGGGCTTCCGATCCCGCGACCATCACCGCCTATGCGATCGGCATCAGGGCGCGCAACGGGCAGGCGCCCAAGACGTTCGTCCAGACCTCGGTGTCGTCCGTCAAACCGCATCCGGCGAAGGGGGAAACCCTGCCGGAGGAGTGGACGCTGTCCGGCGGCGGCGCGCGCACCAACTGGCACGGCGCGGGCAATCTTCTGTGGGCGAGCTATCCCTCCGACGAACGCAGCTGGCGGGCCGCCGGCAAGGACCATGTCGATCCCTCGCCCGCCAGCGTCAGCGTCTTCGTCATCGGCATCAAGCCCTGACCGCCGCCGCACCGCCGGCTTCATTTCGCCCGTTTTTGTGCGCTAGGCTGATCTGCGAAGCCGCCGGGATCGAGAGCGGCCCGGAGGAGCCATGACCGTCAGCCGCCTCGCCGCCGCCACGCTCGCCATCGCCGCCGCTCTGGCCGCGCCCGCCATCGCCGCCGAAGGCCGTCTCTATCAGGATCAGGCCCGCGGCTTTTCCACGCTGATCCCCGAAGGCTGGTCCGACCCGTCCGGCGGCCTCACCACCTCCAGCCCCGACGGCTCGGTCAGCTGCACCATCACGGCGCAGCCGGTCTCGGCCACCGCCTCGATGTCGCAGGACGCGGTCAACGCCTCGATGCAGGTCTATACGGCCGAGGTCTGGCGGGACCAGTTCTTCCGCGGCGGGGCCGAAGGCGTCATCGAGACTTCCGGCATCACCAGACTTGAGCAGTTCGACGCGCCCTGGGCGCGCGGCACGATCACCTATCCCGGCCACCCGCTCGCCAAGTTCGGCGTCCTGCTGGTCCAGGCGCCGGGCAAGCTCGCCTCGGTCACCTGTACGGGCGAACCCATCGCCTACGAGAAAAATCTGCGCGGCCTTTCGACCGTGCTCAACTATCTGCGCCCGCTCTGACGCCTCACTCGGCGAGCGAAACGCCGTCGAGCGCGTGCTGGAAATCCTCGGGGCTCATGTTCTTGGCGTAGATGAGGATCTGCGCCTGCGGCTTCATCAGTTCCAGCGAGGTGGTCAGCACTTCCTGCTCCAGCCCCATGAAGGCGCTGGTGCGGCTGACGACTACATCCTTGCCCAGCAGCCGCCCCTTGGAATCCTCGACCGACACCATCGGCCCGCCGTCGCGCGCCACCACCGGCTGCCAGACGATGACGGTCAGCTCGGCGCTGCCGCTGGTGAAGACGGCGCTGCATTCCTCGCTCATCGTGCCAGGCGCTGCGCCCTCGACCGAGACCTGCTGGCAGGCGGCGGGCGTCGCGGCGGTCCAGCTCGACGGCAGGGCGAGCATCAGGATGCCGACGATCCACGAAGTCATTGTTTCCATCATCGTGCGCTCCGTCCCTGTTCGCTCTCAGCCTCGCCGCCGATTGCGGCGTAATTGGGGGGGCGCTTTCCCGCCCGGCCGAAGGCGGCTAGAGGGGACGCCATGCGCATCCTGCACTGCGTCTTCACCCGCTCGCTGTTCGGCTCGGAAAGATATGCCGCCGATCTGGCGCGACTCCAGCGCCAAATGGGTCACGAGGTTCACATCGCCGTCGATCCGCGCGCCCGGATTCAGGAAATCCTCGCGCCCGGCATCACGGTGCATCGCCTGCCATGGTTCGCGCGGCGGTTGCGCCTCAAGCGCCTTCTCGCCGCGCTGAAACCCGACATCGCGCACGCCCATCTCAGCGCCGCCTGCAAGGCGCTGGGGGCGATCGCTGGACGCCCGCCCGCCGTCGCGACGCTGCATGTCGGCTACAAGCCGAAGCAGCACGCAAGGCTCGACGGCCTCATCGCCCTCACCGACAGCGCGGCGGCGCGCATCCGCGACTACCGGGGCAAGGTCGTGCGCCTCTGGAACTGGGCCCCGGCGATGGCCGATCCAGGCCCCGACGCCCGCGCCGCGATCAGGCGGGGGTTGGGGGTTGGGGGGGGGACTTTTGTGGTCGGATTCGTAGGCCGGCTGCACCCTTCCAAGGATCCGCAGACGCTGGTGCGGGCGTTTCGAGCGGCGGGGATGGCCGATTCCACGCTCGTCCTCGCGGGAGAAGGGCCGGAGCGGGCGGAGCTGGAGCGCCTCGCGGCGGGCGATCCGGCGATCCGCCTGCTCGGCTACCGCACCGATGCGGCGGCGCTCTACCGCGCCTTTGACTTTTTCGTGCTGCCCTCGCGCTTCGAGCAGGTGCCGCTCGCCGTGCTGGAGGCGATGCAGGCCGGGCTGCCGATGGCGGTCTCGAACATCGAAAGCCTCGCCGAATTCGTGCCCGCGCCGCCGGCCCATCTGTTCCCGCCGGGCGATCACGCCGCGCTGGCGGCGATCCTCGCGGCCGAGCGGGCGAAGGGCCAGCGGCGCGAGAGCTACGACCTTTCGCCCTTCGATCCTGAGGCCCAGGCGGCCAGGACCATGGCGTTCTACGCGGCGGTCGCCGGGCGGGTTTGATCGGCTCCCTTGCGGGGCGGCGCGGGCTGTGCGAGGGCGATGCGCGCGCCCGGACGGCGCAGCACATCGGGTCGGAACCATGGGCCGCAGGCACAAGAACCCCTTCAGGACGGGCTTCAGGGACAGAACCCTCGCCCATTGGCGCACCAAGCTGGTCGTCCACCCGCCGGGCCAGAACGCCGAACCGCTGCGCCTCGTGCTGGAGCCGACCGCGCCGCCGAACGGCAAGCCGCCGGTGCGCATCTTCATCGGCACCGAGCCGCGCCAGCTGCGCGCCGAGCGGGTGCTGATCTGGTCGATCGCCCGCCACCGCGATCCCGGCCGCGCCTACGAAATCCACCTGATGAAGAACATCAAGGGCATCGAGCGCCCGCGCTGGGCGACCGGCTTCTCGCACTATCGCTATGCGATCCCGACCTGGGCGGGCGGCGCGGGCAAGGCGATCTACAACGACGTCGATCAGATCTATCTCGCCGATCCGGCCGAGCTGTTCGACACTGATCTGGGCGACAAGGGCGTCGGAGCGATCAACGACAGCGAGACCTCGGTCATGCTGATCGACTGCGCGAAGATGGCGCCGCACTGGAACCTCGACCGCGTCAAGGCGGGCGACGGCCACAAGGAGTTCCGCGCCAGCGCCAAGGCGGCGGGCCTGTGGGGCCATATTCCGGCGGCCTGGAACGCCCGCGACGGCGAAATCCCGATCTCGCAGACCAAGCTCATCCACTACACGACGCTGCACACCCAGCCGTGGAAGCCGTTCCCGGAAGTGCTGCGCTACCGCGAAAGCCCGACCGCAGGGCCATGGTATGAGGCCGAGGCCGAGGCCAACGCCGCCGGCTTCCTCGTCTTCACCAAGGCGAAGCCCTCGGTGCGCTACGGCGAATTGCTGGAGCAGTACCGCCTGATGCACGGCTTCGAGGCGACCGAGGCGGCAGGCAGTGAGAAGGCGGAGTATTTCGCCGGCCGCACGCTGAAGAAGAGCTTTGCGCCGATCGGCGCGCTGGTGCGCGAGACAGGCGCGCACGACATCCTCGACTACGGCGCGGGCAAGGGAAAGCTGCACGCCCCCTGGCCCGGCGCGCCGGAAGGTTCGCGCTATCGCAGCCAGCCCGACTGGGGCGGCGTGAAAATCATCTGCTACGACCCCGGCTATCCGCCCTTCGCCGAGCCGTTCGAGGGCCAGGCCGACGGCGTGATTTCGACCGACGTGGTCGAGCACATTCCGGTCGACGACGTGCCGTGGATCGTCGACGAGATGTTCGGGCACGCCCGCAAATTCGTCTATGTCGTCGCCGCCAGCTATCCGGCGATTAAGACGCTGCCGAACGGCGAGAACGCCCATTGCACGATCATGCCGCCGATCTGGTGGCGGCAGGTGTTCGACATCGCGGCGGCCAAGTATCCGCAGGTCGAGTGGATGATGTGCTGCGAACAGAAGGGGCGCTTCGGCACGATCCGCACGCTCTATCGCGGCAAGGGCGGCAAGTCGGCTCCGGCGTAGCGCTCGTCACGCCGGCCGCGCCCATTTCCGCCACGATCGGGCGGGAGCGTCGTTCCCCGCGGCGGCTGGGATACGACGCGGGATCACATGACCGGACACCCCCTTTCCACACGCGGCGCGCCCGGCGGGCGCAACGCCGCGCTCAAGCTGTTCGGCATCGGCTTCCTCACGCTCATCATGATCGTGCCGCTGATGCTGATCTCCTCGCTGGTGAACGAGCGCGAACGCTATGCCGCCGAGGCCGCCGCCGGCATCGCCCAGGGATGGGGCGGGGCGCAGAGCCTCGCCGGGCCGTTTCTGGTTGTCCCCTACACGGTCGCCGAAAAGCGCGACGCGGCCGGCGCGATCCTCTCGCCCGCCGCCTCCGGCCGGATCGTCGTTCTGGCCAAGACGCTTGACGCCGCCGCCGCCCCTTCGGTCGAGGAACGGGCGCGCGGCATCTTCCGCGTGCCGGTCTATGCGACCGACCTTGCCTTCGAAGGCAGTTTCGCGCGGCCGGGCGAAGCGGACCTTCCGGCCGGCGCGGTGCTCGACTGGAGCCGCGCCTCTCTTTCGCTCGCGGTCTCGGACGTGCGGGGCATCTCCGGGGCGGTGACGCTGATCTGGAACGGCGCGGAGCGGACCGATTTCGCGCCCGGCACCGGGGTCGCGGCGGCCCCGAACGGGGTCCATGCGGCGCTCGCGCCCGGCGAGGGCGAAACGCCGTTCCGCCTGACGCTGAGGCTGCGCGGCACCGGACGGCTCGCCTTCGTGCCCTCGGCGGAGACTTTCTCGGCCCGCATCGCCTCGCCCTGGCCGCATCCCAGCTTCGACGGCGCCTATCTGCCCGAGGAACGCCACATCGGGGCGGAGGGCTTCTCGGCCGTCTGGCGGGTCAGCCATCTCGCCCGGCCGCTGCCGCAGATCTGGGACAACGGCGAAGACGTCAGACTTGAGGCGGCGGCGTTCGGCGTCACCTTCTTCCAGCCGGTCGATTTCTACGCGCTGGTCGACCGCTCGCTGAAATACGCGATCCTCTTCATCGGCCTCTCCTTCCTCGTCTTCTTCCTGGCCGAGACGGCGACCGGGGCGCGCATCCATGTGGTGCAGTATCTGCTCGCCGGGGCGGCGCAGGTGATTTTCTATCTGCTGCTGCTGGCGCTCGCCGAACAGACCGGCTTCACGGCGGCCTATATCGCGGCGGCGCTCGCCTGCACCGGCCTCACGGCGCTCTATGCCGGGCCGATCCTCGGCGGCGCGCGGCGCGGCCTCGGCGTCGCGGCGGCGCTTGCCGTCCTCTACGGCCTCCTCTTCACGCTGCTGAACGAGGAGGACTACGCGCTGCTGACCGGGGCGGTGGCGAGCTTCCTGGCGCTGGCGGTCACGATGTTCATGACGCGGCGCATCGACTGGTACCAGGCGCAGGCCGGGATCGCGGAGAGCCTCGGCCCGCCCCCGGCCGGGACGCCCTAGCGGCAGGGGGCGGTCCCGCCGCCTTTTTCGGCCCGCCGCCGCGACTTATGTCTGGCGGCGGCGGGCGAACGGCGCGATAATTGCGACCGCAAAATCACCTCCAAAACTGCGCTTGAGGCTTCGTCCATGGTCCAGCTGAGGCTGCCGAAGAATTCGCGGGTCAAGACCGGCAAGGTCTGGGACAAGCCGAAAAACCCGGACGGGACGACGCCGAAGAATCTGACCGAGTTCCGCGTCTATCGCTACGACCCGGAGAACGGCGGCAACCCGACGGTCGACACCTTCTATGTCGACCGCGACCAGACCGCGCCGATGGTCCTCGACGGGCTTTTGTGGATCAAGAACAACATCGATCCGACGCTCACCTTCCGCCGCTCGTGCCGCGAGGGCGTGTGCGGCTCGTGCGCGATGAACATCGACGGCGGCAATGCGCTCGCCTGCACCAAGGGCATGGACGAAGGCCACGGCGACGTGGTGACGGTCTATCCGCTGCCCTCGCAGCCGGTGGTCAAGGATCTCGTCACCGACCTCACCAATTTCTACGCCCAGTACGCCTCGATCGAGCCCTATCTCCAGACCAGCTCGGCCGAGCCGGTGACCGAATGGAAGCAGTCGCCGGAGGAGCGCGCCAAGATCGACGGCCTCTACGAGTGCATCCTGTGCGCCTGCTGCTCGACCTCGTGCCCGTCCTATTGGTGGAACGGCGACAAATATCTCGGCCCCGCGGCGCTGCTTCAGGCCTATCGCTGGCTGGCCGACAGCCGCGACGAGGCCAAGGGCGAACGGCTCGACAATCTCGAAGACCCCTTCAAGCTCTATCGCTGCCACACGATCATGAATTGCGCGAACACCTGCCCCAAGGGCCTTAATCCCGCCAAGGCGATCGGCGAGATCAAGAAGATGATGGTCGAACGTACCGTCTAGAAAGGCTGACCGGCGTCATGTCCCGCATTCTCGCCACCGCTTCGGCCGCCCTGGCGGCCGGCCTTGTCTTCGCCCCCTCGGCGTTCGCCTTCGATTGCGCCAAGGCCGCCACGCCGGTCGAAAAGGCGATCTGCGACGATCCGGCGCTCAAGGCCGCCGACGACGCGATGGGCGCGGCCTATGCCGACGTGGCGCGGCGGGTCAGCGCCGAGCAGAAGCCGATGCTGAAGGGCAACCAGCTCGCCTGGCTGAAGCGGCGCGACGAGATGTGCATGTGGCAGGAAGGCCCGGCCCGCACCGAGTGCCTGCTGAACGAGACCAACCAGCGCGCCGATTTCCTGCGCGCCAAGCCGGCCTCGGGCCCCGGCCTTAGGACGGCGATGACGCCGTGGTTCTATTCCCGCGCGCAGACCAAGACCGAGTGCTCGGCCGAGGTCGCCGTCTATAAATTCGGCGACGCCGCCAAGGGCGAGGGCGAGAAGGGCTTCGACGCCTGGGTGAAGGCGACGCTCGAAGGCATGGAAACCGAGAACGGCGAGCGCGTGGTCGAGCCCGGCTTCGAGTACGATTGCAGCTACGACGCCTCGATGGTCGTCACCTACGCCTCGCCCGATCTCATCGCCGCCAAGATCCCGTCCTACATGTATGGCGGCGGCGCGCACGGCAATTCCAACGAGGTCGCCATCGCGGTCGATCTGAAGGAGGGCGCGATCCTCTCCTATGCCGACGTCTTCAAGGCCGGGGCGACGCCGAAGCTGATCGAGGCCTGCACGGCCGACATCCTGCGCGAGAAGATCGAGCGCTTCACCGACACCTCCGATCCCGGTTCGGCGGCCGAGGTCGAGGCCCAGGCCCGCGAGGATCTGAAGACCAATGCCGAGGCGCTGTCCCAGGGGGTCGGCGATTTCGCGAACTGGCAGATCTACGACGACCGCGCCGAGATCTATTTCCCGCCCTATTCGCTCGGCTCCTATGCCGAGGGCTATTACGTCTGCACGCTGCCCAAGGCGCTGCTGGCCGAGGCCGCCGGGCCGAAAGGCTGGATCGTGCCGTGACGGCGGTCCGCCCGGTCCGCCGGGCCGGACCGATCCTGCCGCTGTGGTGGGCGCTCGCGGCCTGTGCCCCGGCCGCTAACGGAGCCGATGTGTCCGACCATCGCCTGACGCCGGAGGTGCCGGTCAACCAGAGCGGGCCGCTCGCGGTGCCGCTCTTCGAGGAACCCGCCGGGGCGTGGACGCTGACGGGTCCGGGCGGGGACTGTCCGATCGTGCTGGAGCCTCCGCCGGATCGGGCGGGCGGTCCGGCGGGCGGCGGGCGGGTCGTCTGGCCGCCCTGCGCGGCGCTGCCGTTTACGGCTGAGCGCTGGACGCTGGACGCGGCCGGCCTGACGCTTTGGCCGGACGAGGGTCCGGCGGTCGCCCGTTTCCGCACCGACAGGCTGCCGCCGCTCGACGGCGAAGGCCCCGGCGGCGCGAAGCTGACGCTGACCCGCCGCTAGAGGCAGCGCTTCTTTAGAGAATCGACTGCCCGGTCTTCTTCCAGTCGGCGAGGAAGGCCTCCAGACCCTTGTCGGTCAGCGGGTGCTTCACCAGCTGGCGCAGCACGGCGGGCGGCACGGTCGCCACGTCCGCGCCGATCAGCGCCGCCTGCATCACATGGATCGGATGGCGGATCGAGGCGGCGAGGATCTCGGTCTCGAGGTCGGGGTAGTTGTCGTAGATGTCCTTGATCTCCTGGATCAGCTCCATCCCGTCCTGGCCCTGATCGTCCAGCCGCCCGACGAAGGGCGAGACATAGGCCGCGCCCGCCTTGGCGGCGAGCAGCGCCTGGTTGGCCGAAAAGCACAGCGTCACGTTGACCGTCGCGCCGTCGTCGCTCAGCGCCTTGCAGGCCTTCAGCCCGTCCCAGGTGAGCGGCAGCTTGATCGCCACGTTGGCGGCGATCTTGCGCAGCACGGCGGCCTCTTTCAGCATCGTCTCGGTGTCGGTCGCGGTCACTTCGGCGCTCACCGGCCCCGGCACCAGCGCGCAGATCTCGGCGATCACGTCGAGGAATTTGCGCCCCGACTTGGCGATCAGCGAGGGATTGGTCGTCACCCCGTCCAGCAGCCCGGTCGCGGCCAGGTCGGCGATCTCGGCGATTTCGGCGGTATCGACAAAGAACTTCATGGCTCACCCTTGCTTCCCGGCGCACTGGCCGCGATTTTGCCGGACATGGACGACATCCCGGCGACGGCGGACAGCGTCAGCGTGCTGCTGCCCGGCGGCGCGCCAGGCCCCTTCGATTACGCGATGGGCGGCCTCGACCTCAAGCGCGGCGAAATCGTGGAAGTGCCGCTCGGCCGCCGCACGGCGCTCGGCGTCGTCTGGGGGCCGGGCACGGGCGAGGTGAGCCGCGAGAAGCTGAAGCCGGTCGCCGCCCGTTTCGACGCGCCGCCGCTGCCCGCCGTGCTCTGCGATCTCGTCGACTGGATGGCGGGTTATGTCGTCGCGCCGCCGGGCGCGGTGCTGGCGCTCGCGCTGCGCTCGGGCGAGGCGCTCGCGCCGCCGAAGCTGAAGACGCTCTACCGCCGCGGCCCCCTCGAACCCGCCCGCCTGACGCCGCAGCGCCAGCGCGTGCTCGACATGGCGGCCGACGGCCTCGCCCGCAGCCCGGCCGAATGGGCCGAGATCGCCCATGTCGGCGCCGCGACGGTGAAGGGCCTGATCGACGCGGGCGCGCTGGAAGGCGTCGAGGTTCCGGCCTTCGCCGCGCCCGCTGCGCCCGATCCCGATCATGCCGGCATCGACCTTTCACCCGCCCAGCGTGCGGCGGCCGAGGCGCTGGTCGCGGCGCTGGATGGCGGCTTCTCGGCGACGCTGCTCGACGGGGTCACCGGCTCGGGCAAGACCGAGACCTATTTCGAGGCGGTCGCCGCCTGCCTCAAGCGCGGCGGTCAGGCGCTGATCCTGCTGCCCGAAATCGCCCTGACGCATCAGTTCATGGAGCGCTTCGAGGCGCGCTTCGGGTGCCGCCCGTCGGAATGGCATTCCGACGTCAAGTCGTCGGAGCGCGCCCGCACCTGGCGGCAGGTAGCCGAAGGCGAGGCGCGGGTCGTCGTCGGGGCCCGCTCGGCGCTGTTCCTGCCGTTTCCCGATCTGCGCCTCGTCATCGTCGACGAGGAGCACGACAGCGCCTTCAAGCAGGAAGAAGGCGTCGTCTATCACGCCCGCGACATGGCGGTGATGCGCGCCCGGCTCGGCGGCTTTTCGATCGTCCTCGCCTCGGCGACGCCCTCGCTGGAAAGCTGGACCAACGCCGCGCAGGGCCGCTACCGCCATCTGACGCTGCCCGCCCGCTTCGGCGCGGCGGTGATGCCGCAGATCGCGCTCGTCGATCTGCGCCGCCAGCGCCCGCCTTCGGGGCGCTTTCTCAGCCCGCCGCTGGAGGAGGCGATCGAGACGGCCCTGCAGCGCGGCGAACAGTCGCTGCTCTTTCTCAACCGGCGCGGCTATGCGCCGCTCAACATCTGCCAGGCCTGCGGCCATCGCATCGAGTGTCCGAACTGTTCGTCCTGGCTGGTCGAGCATCGCTACCGGATGAAGCTCGCCTGCCACCATTGCGGCTACGAGCGGGCGAAGCCGCACGCCTGCCCGCAATGCGGCGCTGAGAACGCGATCGCCTCGTCGGGGCCGGGGGTGGAGCGCATCGCCGAGGAGGTGACGCATCTGTGGCCCGAGGCGCGCACCGCCATCGCCTCATCCGACGCGCTGCACGGCCCGCGCCAGACGCAGGATGCGCTGGAGCGCATGGCGGCGGGCGGGATCGACATCCTCATCGGCACGCAGATCGTCGCCAAGGGCCACAATTTCCCGAACCTCACGCTGGTCGGGGTGATCGACGCCGATCTCGGCCTGTCGGGCGGCGATCCGCGAGCCCGCGAGCGGACCTTCCAGCTGCTGCATCAGGTGGCGGGCCGGGCCGGGCGCGCCGACAAGCCGGGCCGCGCGCTGCTCCAGACCCACCAGCCGGAGGACCGGCTGATGCAGGCGATCGCGGCGGGCGACCGCGACCGCTTCCTCGCCGCCGAGATGGAAGACCGCGAGCGCCTCGGCTTTCCGCCCTTCGGCCGTTTCGCGGCGCTCATCCTTTCGAGCGCCGACGAGCAGCTGGTCGATACCTATGCGCGCGCTCTCGCCGCCGCCGCGCCGCAGGCGGAGGGCGCAAGCGTCTGGGGCCCGGCCCCGGCGCTGATGTCCCGGCTGAGGGGGCGCACGCGGCTGCGTTTTCTCGTCAAGACGGTGCGCAATTTCCGCATCCAGGATTTCGTCCGCGCCTGGCTCGCCGCCGCGCCGCCGCCGGGCCGCGTGCGCCTCTCGGTCGACATCGATCCGCAGAGCTTCCTTTAAGGCGGCGCGCGGATAACCGGTGCGCGGGCGCGCATCGCTCAGGCTCGATTAAAAAGCCGAAATCCGCGTTCAGCGGCCGTTCAGCCGCGCCCGCCAAGCATGGCGGCGTCGCAGGAGGAGGTTGCTGCCATGACATTGCTCGTTGCCGGTGCGGTCGCCATCGCGGCGCTGAGCTATGCCTTGTCGGCGCTCGCCGACGAAGGGCCGGACGAGCCTCAGCCTGCCCGCCGCCCGGCCGCGCGCCGCGACGCCTGAGGCGGCCTGCCGCCGCCTGGCCGGGAATCCCCTTCGCCCGGCGTGCGCACTCGTCCGCGCCGCACCCGGCCGCCTTCAAAAATATTCTTTTCCGCCAGCCGCTTAGGCGGTTGTTGCGCCCGCGAAACTCGCGTGCTAGAGGCTCGCGCGCGCTGGCGGGGGCGGGTGCGACGATTTTACCTCCCCGTGTGCGCCGGACGCAGCATTCAGCCGCCGATCCAGTCAGTACCCGGCCGCGCCGCCCCGGCGCGCCGCGCCAGAAACCCGCGCAAAAGCGCGCACTGAGGAGAGTTCAGCTTGGCCGCTTCAGCCGCCTCAAGCCTCGCCGCGGACCGCTACGCGCAGGCTCTGTTCGAGCTGGCGAACGAAGAGAACGGCCTCGACGCCGTCGCTGCCGATCTCGCCGACCTCGGCAGGATGATCGCCGAAAACGCCGATCTCGCCCGGCTGGTCGCCTCGCCGACCTTCTCGCGCGCCCAGCAGGGCGCGGCGATGGCCGAAATCCTCTCCGCCGCCGGCGCGGCTCCGCTGACCCAGAAGTTCATCGGCCTCGTCGCCGAAAACCGCCGCCTGTTCATGCTGCCGCAGATCGGGCGCGCCTTCGCCAGGCTGCTCGCCCGCCATCGCGGCGAGATCTCCGCCGACGTGAAGTCCGCGCACCCGCTCAGCGACGCGCAGGTCGCCGACCTCAAAGCCACGCTGAAGGCCGCCTACGGCAAGGAACCCCAGCTTTCGGTGACGGTCGATCCGTCGCTGATCGCCGGCCTCGTCGTTCAGGTCGGCTCCAAGATGATCGACTCGTCGCTCAAGACGAAACTCGCCAACCTCAAGACCGTTCTGACCGAGGCCTGAGCCACATGAACATCCAAGCCGCGGAAATCTCCGCCATCCTGAAGAAGCAGATCAAGGATTTCGGCGCCGAAGCCGAAGTCACCGAGGTCGGCCAGGTCCTGTCGGTGGGCGACGGCATCGCGCGCATCTACGGCCTCGACAGCGTCCAGGCGGGCGAGATGGTCGAGTTCCCCGGCGGCATCAAGGGCATGGCGCTGAACCTCGAAACCGACAATGTCGGCGTCGTGATCTTCGGCACCGACCGCGACATCAAGGAAGGCGACACCGTCAAGCGCACCGGCGCGATCGTGGACGTCCCGGTCGGCAAGGGCCTGCTCGGCCGCGTCGTCGATCCGCTGGGCAATCCGCTCGACGGCAAGGGTCCGATCGTGGCGACCGAGCGCCGCCGCGTCGACGTGAAGGCCCCCGGCATCATTCCGCGCAAGTCGGTGCACGAGCCGATGCAGACCGGCCTCAAGGCCGTCGACGCGCTGATCCCGATCGGCCGCGGCCAGCGCGAGCTGATCATCGGCGACCGCCAGACCGGCAAGACCGCCATCGCCATCGACACGATCCTGAACCAGAAGGCGATCAACGCCTCGGGCGACGAATCGAAGAAGCTCTACTGCATCTACGTCGTGATCGGCCAGAAGCGCTCGACCGTGGCGCAGATCGTCAAGACGCTCGAAGACCTCGGCGCGCTCGAATACACGACCATCGTCGCCGCGACCGCCTCCGACCCGGCGCCGCTGCAGTATCTGGCGCCGTTCGCCGGCTGCACCTTCGGTGAATATTTCCGCGACAACGGCATGCACGCCGTCATCATCTACGACGACCTTTCCAAGCAGGCCGTCGCCTATCGCCAGATGTCGCTGCTGCTGCGCCGCCCGCCGGGCCGCGAAGCCTATCCGGGCGACGTGTTCTACCTGCACTCGCGCCTGCTGGAGCGCGCCGCCAAGATGGGCGACGACGCCGGCAAGGGTTCGCTCACCGCGCTGCCCGTCATCGAGACGCAGGCGGGCGACGTGTCGGCCTACATCCCGACCAACGTCATCTCGATCACCGACGGCCAGATCTTCCTGGAGACCGAACTCTTCTACCAGGGCATCCGCCCGGCGCTGAACGTCGGCATCTCGGTCAGCCGCGTCGGCTCGGCCGCCCAGATCAAGGCGATGAAGTCGGTCGCCGGCTCGATCAAGCTGGAACTCGCGCAGTACCGCGAGCTCGCGGCCTTCGCGCAGTTCGGCTCGGACCTCGACGCCGCCACGCAGAAGACTCTGGCCCGCGGCGCGCGCCTGACCGAGCTGCTCAAGCAGCCGCAATACGCCCCGATGCCGGTGGAAGAGCAGGTCGTTTCGATCTTCGCGGGCACCAAGGGCTATCTCGACGGCCTCAAGGTCGCCGATGTCGGCCGCTTCGAGGCGGAACTGCTGCGCGCCGTGCGCGGCAGCCATCCGGAAGTCCTGGAGGCGATCCGCTCGTCGGGCACGCTCAGCGACGACACCCAGGCCAAGCTGAAGTCGGTGCTCGACAATCTCGTCAAGACCTTCGCCTGAACCGTTAGGGAAGAGGGCTGATCGGCCATGCCGAGCTTGAAATCCTTCCGGGTGCGCATCGCTTCGGTGAAGTCCACCCGCAAGATCACCAAGGCCATGCAGATGGTCGCGGCGGCGAAGCTGCGCCGCGCCCAGGCGGCGGCCGAGGCCGCGCGCCCCTATGCCCAGCGCATGGAGCGGGTGCTGTCCAATCTCGGCGCCTCGATGAAGGACAATCCCGGCGCGCCGAAGCTGCTGGCCGGCACCGGGCGCGACGACGTCCATCTGGTGATCGTGGCGACCGGCGACCGCGGTCTCGCGGGCGGCTTCAACTCGAACATCGTCAAGCTGGCGCGCCAGCACATCGGCAAGCTCCTGGCCGCCGGCAAGCAGGTGAAGATCCTGGCGGTCGGCCGCAAGGGCCGCGACCAGCTGCGCCGCGACTATGCGCGGCTGATCGTCGACACGATCGAGCTGGGCGGCGTGAAGCAGGTCGGCTTCGGCCTCGCGCAGTCGATCGCCGGGCGCGTGCTCGACATGTACGAGGCGGGCGAGTTCGACGTCGCGACGCTCTTCTATTCGCACTTCAAGTCGGTGATCTCGCAGGTGCCGACCGAGCAGCGGCTGATCCCGGCCGAGGTCGCGGCGAGCGCCGCGGCGCCCAAGCTCGATCTCGGCGGCGCGATCTACGCCTACGAGCCCGACGAGACCGAAATTCTGGCCGATCTCCTGCCGCGCAACGTCGCGGTGCAGGTCTTCCGCGCGCTGCTCGAGAACGCCGCGTCGTTCTTCGGCGCGCAGATGTCGGCGATGGACAACGCCACGCGCAACGCGGGCGAGGTGATCGACAAGCTGACGATCCAGTACAACCGTTCGCGTCAGGCGATGATCACCAAGGAACTGATCGAGATTATCTCGGGCGCGGAAGCGCTCTAGGGAACTGAGGACGACATAATGAGCACCAACGTCACCGGACGTATTTCGCAGGTCATCGGCGCCGTCGTGGACGTGCAGTTCGACGGCCACCTGCCGGCCATTCTGAACGCGCTGGAGACCAGCAACGGCGGCAACCGCCTGGTCCTGGAAGTCGCCCAGCATCTGGGCGAATCGACCGTGCGCACGATCGCCATGGACTCCACCGAAGGCCTCGTGCGCGGCCAGGAAGTGACCGACACCGGCAACGCCATCGCGGTGCCCGTCGGCCCCGGCACGCTCGGCCGCATCATGTCGGTCATCGGCGAGCCGATCGACGAGGCCGGCCCGATCCAGGGCATCGAGCGCCGTCCCATTCACACCGACGCGCCGAAGTTCACCGACCAGTCGACCGAGGCCCAGATCCTCGTCACCGGCATCAAGGTCATCGACCTGCTCGCGCCTTACGCGAAGGGCGGCAAGATCGGCCTGTTCGGCGGCGCCGGCGTCGGCAAGACCGTGCTGATCCAGGAGCTGATCAACAACATCGCCAAGGCGCATGGCGGCTACTCGGTGTTCGCCGGCGTCGGCGAGCGCACGCGCGAAGGCAACGACCTCTATCACGAGATGATCGAGTCGGGCGTGAACAAGCATGGCGGCGGCGAAGGCTCGAAGTGCGCCTTCGTGTTCGGCCAGATGAACGAGCCGCCGGGCGCGCGCGCCCGCGTGGCGCTGACCGGCCTCACCGTCGCCGAATATTTCCGCGACCAGGGCCAGGACGTGCTCTTCTTCGTCGACAACATCTTCCGCTTCACCCAGGCGGGTTCGGAGCTGTCGGCGCTGCTCGGCCGCATCCCCTCGGCGGTGGGCTACCAGCCGACGCTCGCCACCGACATGGGCGCGCTGCAGGAGCGCATCACGACGACCTCGAAGGGCTCGATCACCTCGGTGCAGGCCATTTACGTGCCCGCCGACGACCTCACCGACCCGGCGCCCGCCACCTCGTTCGCCCACCTCGACGCGACCACGACGCTGAACCGCGACATCGCGGCGCTCGGCATCTTCCCGGCCGTCGATCCGCTCGACAGCAACTCGCGCATGCTCGACCCGCGCATCGTCGGGCCGGAGCACTACCGCGTCGCCCGCGAAGTGCAGGTGATCCTCCAGCGCTACAAGTCGCTGCAGGACATCATCGCCATTCTGGGCATGGACGAGCTGTCGGAAGAGGACAAGCTGGTCGTCGCCCGCGCCCGCAAGATCCAGCGCTTCCTGTCGCAGCCCTTCCACGTCGCCGAGGTCTTCACCGGCTTCCCCGGCGTGCTCGTCGACATCGCCGACACCGTGAAGAGCTTCGACGCGCTCTGCCGCGGCGACTACGATCACCTGCCCGAGCAGGCCTTCTACATGGTCGGCACGATCGAGGACGCGGTGAAGAAGGCCGAGAAGCTGGCCGCCGAGGCGGCGTAAGGATCACCCTATGGCCGAGAAGCTGCACTTCGATCTCGTCAGCCCCGAGAAGCTGCTCTACTCCGCCACCGCCGACATGGTGGTGGTGCCGGGGTCGGAGGGCGATTTCGGCGTGCTGGCCGGCCACGCGCCGCTGATCTCGATCGTCCGCACGGGCGTCATCGACGTGAAGGGCAGCGAGGACGGCGCGGATCTGAAGATTTTCGTGCGCGGCGGTCTCGCCGAGGTGACGCCGGCCGGCCTCACCGTGCTCGCCGACGAGGCGATGCCGTTCGAGGATCTGAAGGCCGCCGACCTCGACGCCCGGATCAAGGACCTTGAAGAAGACGTCGCCGACGCGACCGACGAGCGCGCCCGGCGCAAGGCGGGCGAGGCCCTCGACCAGCTCCGCCAGGTGCGGGCGCTGCTCAACTAGGGTCGCCGAACGGCGGATTTCCGGGGCTCCGCGACGCTGCGGAGCCCCTTTTCGTATCCGCCGGCCAGGTGCGGCCGTTAACCTCTAACCCCTTCGCCCGACAGGGGAATTGCCCGCGCCGTTAACCTATGGGCGCTTCAAAAACGGCGCCGTCTGTGCCAAGCTGCTCACCAAGGGGAAGCCGTCAACGCACGGCGCAAGGGTTTGGACCATGACGAAGCCGGGCTGGACGCTCGACGATATCGCGTGGGAGCGATTCGATCCGAGCAAGGTTGACCAGGATCTCCTGATGGCGGTGAAGGCCGCCTCGGTGGTCGAATACAATGCGCGCGACTATGTCGGCTATCTGAAGGCCGTCTTCCCCGGCGACGCCGCCATGCACGCGATTTTCGAACAATGGGGCCTTGAGGAGACCCAGCACGGGCTCGCGCTCGGCCGCTGGGTGAAGCTGGCGGACCCCGAGTTCGATTTCGAGGCGACCTTCAAGGCCTTCCGCGAAGGCTACAAGCCGCCGCATTTCGAGGACGCCGACGGCTCGGTGCGCGGCTCCAAGCGGGGCGAGCTGATCGCCCGCTGCGTCGTGGAATCGGGCACGACCTCGTATTATTCGGCGATGCGCGACGCGACCGAGGAGCCGGTGCTCAAGCAGATCGCCGCCCATATCGCGGGCGACGAGATGCGCCACTGGCGGCTGTTCTACGACCTCCAGCTGGTCCAGCCGGAGCCGGAGCTGAAGTTCTGGAAGAAGCTGCGCATCGCGGCGGGGCGTCTCAGCGAGGCCGAGGACGACGAACTCGCCTATGCCTATTACTGCGCCAACACGCCGCCCGCCCGGATCGGCACCGATCCCTACGACCGCAAGGCCTGCGTGAAGGCCTACGAGACGCGCGTGCTGCGGCTGTGGCGGCCCAAGCATCTCGACCGGGCGGTCGGGATGATCGCCGCGGCGGTCGGCATGAGGCCGCGCGGCCTAGTGGCGCGCAGTGCCTCGCGCCTCATCTGGACGGCGGTGCGCTTCAAGAACCGCAGCGCCCTGAAGGCCGAAGCCCGCCTCGCCCGCGCCGCCTGAGGCCGCGCCCTCAGAAGCGGCGGATCGCCAGCGAGGCGAAGAGGATCATCCCCGCGACCTGGCCGATCATCGCCGGGGCGACCAGCGGATCGGCCGCCTCCACGCCCAGAAGGTGCAGCGGGAACGCGACGATCATCAGCAGCATGGCGCTCGTCGAAACGCCAAGGTGCCAGCGCGCGGTGCGGGTTTCTGCCATCGCCGGCGCGGCGCGATAGACGAGCGCATAGAGCGCCGTCGTCACCCAGCCGAGCAGGTTGATGTGCGCGTGCGCGGGCGCGAGCGTCCAGTCCTCGGCGCCGCCCATGTAGAGCCCCATGCCCATGCCGACGAGGCCGTAGCCGACCGCCAGGCACAGGAAGACCCGCGCGATGGCCGGCCGCGCCCGCGCCGCCGCGCCGGGAACCGCGCCGTAATCCAATGCGAAATCGCTCATCGCTGTCTCCTTCGCGCTTGCCCGCCGCCGGGCCGCGCCATATCGTCAGAACGTCTGACCAAATAGACAGACATTCTGACGAAATCAAGGCGAGGCCAGCGTGCGTCCGTCACACAAGCCGACCTTCGGAAGGCTTTTCCGCGAACCCCACCGGATCTATCTCGACTGGCAGTACCGGGCGCTCGCGGCGCGCGGCTTTCCCGATATCCGCATCGCCCACAGCGCGGTCTTCCGCTCGATCGCGCCGGATGGCTCGCGCCTCACCGATCTCGCCGCGCTCGCCGGCATGACCAAGCAGAGCATGGCCTATCTCGTCGGCCAGCTGGTGGGCTTCGGCTATCTGACGCTGAGCGAAGACCCCGGCGATGGCCGCGCCCGGCTGGTTCGGCTGACCGAGCGGGGGCGGCGCTTCATGGCGGCGGCGCAGGACCTTTCGGAACGCTACGAGGCGCATGTCGCCAATCTTCTGGGGCGCGAGGACGCGCGGCAGCTGCGCGCCCTGCTCGAACGCCTGCTGACGGCGCTGGAGAGCGAACCCGAACCGCGCCGGCGTTGACAAGCCGCCCCCCGCGCCCTGCTGTGCGGCAGGACAACAAGGGGAAATGCTCATGACGGATCTGGTTCTGCGCGCCGATGCGAACGGCGTCGCGACGCTGACGCTCAACCGGCCGGACAAGCTCAACGCCCTCACCGTCGATCTCTTCCGCGCGCTCGACGCCCATGTCCGCGACATCCAGCACCACCCCGTCGCCGTCGTCGTGCTGCGCGGGGCGGGCCGATGCTTCTCGGCCGGCCACGATCTCGGCGACATCGCGGCCGGCGAGAAGCTGCCCGAGCCGCATTTCCAGTCGAAGGTGATCGAACGTCTCGCCGATCTGCCGCTGCCGGTCGTCAGCGCGGTCCACGGCCATTGCTACACCGGCGCGCTCGAACTCGCGCTCGCCGCCGACATCGTCCTCGCCTCGGCCAACGCGAAATTCGCCGACACCCACGCCAAATGGGCGCTGACGCCGATCTGGGGCCTCAGCCAGCGCCTGCCGCGCCGGATCGGCACCTACAAGGCGCGCGAGATGATGTTCACCTGCCGCACCTATTCGGGGGCCGAGGCGGCGGCGATGGGCCTCGCCAATGTCTGCGTCGCGGACGAGGATTTCGAGACGGCGCTGGCCGATCTCGCCGCCGGGATCGCTGCGAACTCGCCGTTCAGCCATGCCGCCAACAAGCGGCTGCTGCGCGAGAGCGACGGGCTGCCGCTCGCCGAGGGCCTCGCGCGCGAGGTCTATCGCGGCGAGGGGCGCGGCCCGGACATGGAGGCGCGGATCGCCGCCTTCGCCGCCCGCAAGCGGGGCTAGCCTTCGGCGAGGCGGCGGGCGAGGGCGCCGAACTCGTCGACGAGGGCGCTGTAGATCGCCCGCTTGAACGGCACGATGAGGCCGGGCAGGGCCTCGACGGGGGCCCATTTCCAGGCGTCGAACTCAGGATCGTGCAGGTCGAGCCGCACGTCCTCGTCCGCGCCGGTGAAGCGGGCGGCGAACCATTTCTGGCGCTGGCCGCGAAACTTGCCCTTCAGCGCGACGCCGATCAGATAGTCGGGCAGGTCGTAGGTCAGCCAGCCGGCGCTTTCGGCCAGGATCTCGGCCTTGTCGATGCCGGTCTCCTCGTAGAGTTCGCGCAAGGCCGCCGCGGTCAGATCCTCGCCGGGGTCGATCCCGCCCTGCGGCATCTGCCAGGCCTCGCCGCCCTCGCGGTCGCTGTCGCGGTCGATGCGGCGGCCGACAAAGGCCTCGCCGCGCGGGTTCAGCAGCATCACCCCGACGCAGGGACGATAGGGCAGGTCTTCGGCGCGCTTGGTCATGCGCGGCGATCTATCAGGAGGCGGGCGAAACCGAAAGCGCGCTGGCGGGCACGAGCTGCAGGCCGCGCGATTCCAGATCGGCGCTCCAGGCGGCGAGCCGGTCGACGGTCACCGGATAGGGCCCGGCGAGGCCGATGGCCGACCCGTTGCGGCGGGCGAGCGCCTCCAGCCGTTCCAGCGCCAGGTCGATGTCGTGGGCCGTCGCCGCCGCGTCGATGGTCACGTCGATCCGCGCCCGCGCCGCCTGCGCGCCGTCGAGACCGCGCGCCGCGCCCGCCGCCCAGACGAAGTGCGAAAAGCGCGGATCGGTGAGCAGCGGTCCCATCGCCGCCTTGTCCTCCAGCGCCGGGCTGCCGGGCGCGAAGACGAGGCCGGGAAAGCCGTTCGCCCGTTCGAGGCACCAGACCAGCCGCTCGGCGTTCTCCGAAGGGGTCAGCGAGGCGACGATCGCCTTGGGGCCGGCATCGTTGGCGGGATAGCCCGGCGGTTCGACCGGCACGTCGAGAAAGACCTCATGGCCGCTCGCCCGGGCGGTATCGACGGTCTTCTGGAGCGTGCGGCCATAGGGGCTGAGGCCGAGCGTCACGTCGGGGGGCAGGCGGGCGATCGCCGCGGCGGTCGTCGTGTCCGACAAGGCGAGCCCGCGCACGATCACCGCGACGCGCGGCCGGCCGTCGTCGGGCGGCGGGGCACGGCGGAATTCGGCCGGATCGGCGGTTTCGGCCGCGACCGGCTCGGCGGCGTGAGGGGCGGCGATGGCGGCGGCGCCGCCGCTGGCGACGATCGCGTGCGCGCCCGCCGGCTCGCCGTACAGGATCGGCGCGAGCGCGGCGGCGGCCCCGACGGCGGCGATCGTCCAGGCGATGACGGCGAGCCGGCCCGGCGCCCGGTAGGTGCGGCGGAGAGGTGTCCAGAGGCTTTCGAAAGACAACGCGGCCATGGTGGGAACCATGGCCGCGTCGCGGTTAAGAGGAAGTTTACGGAGATTAACGTCCGTCTCAGTGCGGGGCCGCCGCGGCCGGATCGCCCTCGGCGGCGGCCGAGGCCGCGACCTTCTTCTGCTCGATGCCCAGCGGCTTCATGCCGTTGCGGATGAATTTCAGCGCGTAGTCGAGCTGGAAGTCCTCGGTCTTGTCGCCGGCGGCGGGATAGACGACGCCCTTGGTCTTGGGTTCGACCGGGCCTTCTTCCTCGCTCTCGCCGTTCAGATGGCCGGGCAGCGAGGCCTCGGAGCGGCGGCGGCTCTCCGCCTCGGTTTCCTCGTCGGAATCCTTCGGCTTGGCGTGGACTTCCCAGTCCGGCTCGATGCCGTGCGCCTGGATGGAGCGGCCCGACGGCGTGTAGTAGCGCGCCGTCGTCAGGCGCAGTGCGCCCTCGCCCGAGCCCAGCGGAATGATGGTCTGCACCGAGCCCTTGCCGAAGCTCAGCGTGCCGATGACCACGGCGCGGCCCTGGTCCTGCAGCGCGCCCGCGACGATCTCGCTGGCCGAGGCCGAACCGCCATTGACCAGCACGACGACCGGCTTGCCGCCGGTATCGTCGCCCGAGCGGGCGGTGTAGCGCTGGATGTCCTGCGGATCGCGGCCGCGGGTCGAGACGATCTCGCCGCGCTCCAGGAACGAGTCCGAGACCGAGATCGACTGGTCGAGCAGGCCGCCCGGATTGTTGCGCAGGTCGAGGATATAGCCCTTCAGTCCGGCGCCGCCCTGCTTGTTCAGCGCGGCGAAGGCCTGGGCGATGCCCGATTCGGTCTGCTCGTTGAAGGACGAGATGCGGATATAGCCGACGTCGCCCTCGACCCGGTATTTCACGCTGTCGACGCGCACGATGGCGCGCTTGAGAACGTAGTCCTTGGGCTTGTCGACGCCGGGGCGCACGACGGTGATGGTGACCGGCGTGCCGACCGGGCCGCGCATCTTCTCGACCGCGTCGTTCAGCGGCAGGCCGCGGATCTGGATGCCGTCGATATGGGTGATGAAGTCGCCCGCCTTGATGCCGGCGGCGGCCGCCGGAGTGTCGTCGATGGGCGAGATGACCTTGACGTAGTCGTTCTCCTGCGTGACCTCGAGGCCGAGCCCGCCATATTCGCCGCGGGTCTGCACCTGCATGTCGGTGAAGTCCTTGGCGTCCATGTAGCTGGAATGCGGGTCCAGCGAGGTGAGCATGCCGTTGATGGCGAACTTCACCAGATCGGCGTCGTCGACCTCGCGCACGTAATTGGCGCGCACGCGCTCGAACACGTCGCCGAACAGGTTGAGCTGGCGATAGGTCTCCGAGCTGGCTTCGACATGGCCGAAATTCACCAGCAGGGCGGTCGCGGCGACGCCCGCCGTGAGGCCCGCCAATCCGGCCAGGAAGGTCTGCTTCATCTCGTTCGCGCCTCGTTCCACGCATGCGGCCCGACAGGGCCTTCACTCATCCGGACGCCCATGATGCAGGGCGGTCCGTATCCGATCCCTTACCCGTTCGCCTCGGCCGGGGCGAGCCACGGCAGAGGATCGACCGGCGCGCCGTCGCGGCGCAGCTCAAGATACATCAACGCCTCGCCCGCCGCGCCGCTGCCGGCCATGGTTCCCAGAGGCTCACCGGCCAGCACGCGCTGGCCCTCCACGGCGTCCAGGCGCCCAAGCCCGCCGATCACGACAAAGTAGCCCTCGCCCGGCGAGAGGATCAATAGGCGGCCATAGCCCTCGAACGGCCCGGCAAACACGATTTCGCCATCCGCCGGGGCCGTCACCTGCGCCTCGGCGCGGGTGCGGATGGTGAGGCCGAGGGCCGGCGCGCCGTCCGCGCCCGGTTCGCCGAAACGGCCCGCGACGATCCCGGCGGCCGGCCACAGGACATGGCCCTTGGCGGCGGCGAAATCCGTCTTGGCATGGCGGGCGGCGGCCGGGGCGGCGGCGTCCGCGCCGCCGTCCAGCCAGGCCAGCAATTCGGTCATGTCGGCGGCCCGGGCCTCCAGCGCGGCGATCTCGGCCTCCGCCCCGGCGACGTCCTCGTTCAGCCGCGCGACGGCGGCCTGGCGGCGCTCGATCAGCGCGGCGAGTTCGGCCCGCCGGGCGGCGATCTCTGCGGTGCGGGCCTTGGCGGCGTCGCGCTCGGCGAGCAGCGCCGCGCGGGTGCGCCCCAGCGTCTCCAGATCGGCGGCGAGCGCGCGCGCCTCGCTCTCCAGCTTCGCCGCGACGGCGGCGATCAGCATCGCGCCGCGGGCCGCGCCGATGGCGTCGTCGGGCGAAACCGCGAGCGCCGGCGGCGGATCGCGGCGCAGACGCTGCAATGCGCCGAGCAGCGGGGCGACACGGTCGCGGCGCTCGTCCAGCTGGGCGGTCAGTTCGGCGTCGCGCCCGGCGAGATCGGCGATGCGCGCCTCCGCCCGCGACAGGGCGCGCTCCAGCTTCTGCACCTCGGCGGCGCTGGCCGCCGCTTCGGCCTGCAGGCCTTCCAGTTCGGCGGCGGTGCGCGCCCGCTCGGCCTCGCCGGAGGCGCGTTCGGCCTCGGTGCGGGCGATCTCGTCCTGAAGCTGCTGCAATTCCTCGGGCGTGCGGGCGGGCGCGGTACCCTCCGCCGCGCCCGCGAGGCCCGCGAGCGCCAGAGCGAACAGAAACGTCGCGCTAGGCCGCGCCACGCTGCGCCTGCCTTTGGGCCGCCGCCTCGCTCAGCAGCGACACGCCCGTCATCTCCGCCGGCACGGGAAGTCCGGCGATTTCAAGGATGGTCGGCGCGAGATCGGCGAGCTTGCCGTCCTTCAGCGCGACCGGACGCTTCAGCGCTGCGCCGTTGACGAGGATCAGCGGCACGTCGAGCACGGTATGGGCGGTGTGCGGCGCGCCGGTGACCGGATCGACCATCATCTCGGCATTGCCGTGATCGGCGGTGACCAGCATGACGCCGCCCGCCCGTTCGACCGCCGCCTGGACGCGGGCGAGACAGGCATCGACCGCCTCGACGGCGGCGATCGCGGCGGCGAGGTCGCCGGTGTGCCCGACCTGATCGGCATTGGCGTAATTGACGACGACGACGTCGAAGGTTCCGCCGTCGATCGCCGCGACCAGCGCGTCGGTCACTTCGACGGCCGACATCTCGGGCTTCAGATCGTAGGTGCGCACCTTGGGCGAGGGGACGAGGATGCGCTCCTCGCCCTCGAACACCAGTTCGCGCCCGCCGTTGAAGAAGAAGGTGACGTGCGCGTATTTCTCGGTCTCGGCGATGCGCAGCTGCTTCAGCCCGGCCTTGGCCAGCACTTCGCCCAGCGCGTTAGGCACGTCCTGCGGCGGGAACAGCGAGGGCATCAGCGCGGCGATCTGCTTGGAATATTCCGACACCCCGGCGGCGGCGGCGAAGCGCACGACGCGGCTGCGGGCGAAGCCGTCGAAGGTGGGATCGAGCAGCGCCAGCATGATCTCGCGCGCCCGGTCGGCGCGGAAATTCGCCATGATCACGCCGTCGCCGTCGCGCATCCCTTGGTAGCCGCCGATCACCGCCGGCTCGACGAACTCGTCGGTCACGTCGCGCGCATAGGCGTCCTCGACCGCCGCCCCGGCGCTGGCGAAGCGCGGGCCGGCGCCCGCCACCATCGCCTCATAGGCGGGGGCGACGCGATCCCAGCGCTGGTCGCGGTCCATAGCGTAGAAGCGCCCGCCCGCCGTGCCGATGGCGATGCCAGGCACACCTTCGATGAGCGTCTCGAACTCCTTCAGGAAGCCGAGCGCGCTCTTGGGCGGCACGTCGCGGCCGTCGAAGAAGGGATGGACGACGACCTTGAGACCGGCGGCGGCGGCGATCTTCGCCAGCGCCGCGATGTGCTCCTGATGGCTGTGGACGCCGCCCGGCGAGAGCAGCCCCAGAATGTGCAGCGCGCCGCCCGCCGCCCTGGTCCGGGCGATCAGGTCCGTCAGCACCGGATTGGCGGCGAGCGAGCCGTCCGCGATGGCGTTGCCGACCCGGTCGAGGTCCTGAACCAGCACCCGGCCGCCGCCGATATTCATGTGCCCGACCTCGGAATTGCCCATCTGGCCTTCGGGCAGGCCGACGGCGGGGCCGGAGGTCTTGAGGAAGCAGACCGGGCCGTGCGCCATCATCGCCCGCCAGACCGGCAGGCGGGCCTGCGCGACGGCGTTGGCCTCGCGCGTCTCGCGATAGCCCCAGCCGTCGAGGATGCAGAGCACGATGGGGCGCGGGCGGGCAGTCATGGCAGGTCCGTTCACGATGGCGACGAAGCAAACATAGGAATGGGGCGGCACCGTGTCATCGCCGGACTCTCGATCGCCGCGCCCGCAAGGGCGTTCAGGCCCGGTGATAGGGATGGTCGGTCAGGAGTGTGACCGCGCGGTAAACCTGCTCGGCCGCCATCACCCGCACCAGCATATGCGGCCAGGTGGCGCGGCCGAAGGCGATGGTGTGGCGGGCCGCCGCGCGCACCGCGGGGGGCAGGCCGTCCGCCGCGCCGATCGCCCAGCAGAAGGCGGGGACGCCGCCCTCCAGATGACGGCGCAGCAGGGCGGCGAGCTCCGGGCTCGACAGATTGTCGCCGCGCTCGTCCAGCGCCAGCAGGACGCCGCCCTTGGGCACCGCCTCCAGCCAGTTCGCCTTGCGCTCGTCGATCTCGACGAGTTCGGCGGCTTTCAGGCCGATCCGCCGCCCGGCGGCGGCGGCGCGCTTCAGATAGGCTTCCGCCTCGCGGGTCTCGGGCGCGGCGGCGGCGCGGCCGCCCGCCAGCAGCAACAGCTTCACGAATTGGCGGCGCGCACGCCTTCGGCGGCCGACCACATCGATTCGAGGTCGTAGAACTCGCGCACTTCAGGGCGGAACAGATGGACCACCACGTCGCCGCAATCGACGATCGCCCAGTCGCCGGTCTTCTCGCCCTCGACCACGGCGCGGCCGAAGCCGTCGGCCTTGACGCGCTCGGCCAGATGATCGGCGCTGGAGGCGACATGACGGGCCGAGCGGCCGGACGCGATCACCATCACATCGGCGAACGAGGCGCGGCCTTCCAGGTCGATGGTGACGACGTTCTCGGCCTTGTCGTCCTCCAGCTGGGCGAGGACCGATTTCAGCAGCGGCTCGAAGGCGCGCTTCGCGGTCTTGGCGGCCTTTTTCGGCGCGGCCTTTTTCGGCGCGGGCGCGGCGGCTTCGGGCAGGACGGCCTTGGCGGCGCGCTTGGCCTTGCGTTCGGCGGTCTTGGTCACGCCCTTGGGCGCGGCCTTGGCGGTCTTCGCCTTTGCGGGCGTCTTGGACGTCTTGGGGGTCTTGGCAGGCAGGGGACTCGGGCTCCGTTAAGGGCAATCTGGCGGTGATCCTATCACGCCGGTCCGACCGGCCATAGGCCGCGGGCCCGGATGGCGGTCGAGGAGGCGGGATCGAGCCGGTCGTCGAGATAGGTCCAGGCCGGCGGCCGCATGAAGGGCAGCAGCGCCGCGTCGTCCGGATCGATGCGCCCGGCCTCGAAGCGCCGCGCGGCGGGCGAGGCGAGGGCCTTCAAGGCGTAGCCCGGCCGCGCCACCACCGCGATGGGCATGGTCGTGAAGATGGCCTGCCAGTCGCGCCAGCAATGGATGGTCGCCAGATTGTCGGCGCCCATGATCCAGACGAAGTTGATGGCCGGGAAGACGCGCCGGATCGCGCCCAGCGTATCGGCGGTGTAGCGGGTGCCCAGACTCGATTCGAGCGTCGTCACATGGATGCGAGGGTGGTTCTCCAGCGCCACGGCGGCCTTCAGCCGCTGGTCGAGCGGGGCGAGCTCGCCGAGGTTCTTCAGCGGATTGCCGGGCGTCACCAGCCACCACACGGCGTCGAGCCCGAGGCGGCGCAGGGCCACCAGGCTGGCGTGGCGATGGCCTTGATGCGGCGGGTTGAACGAACCGCCGAACAGCCCCACGCGCAACCGCGTCGGCGGCGCCAGGGCGCGCGAAACGAGGCGGTTCATCGGGGCGGTCGCGCTTTATGCTCGAAATGGATATTACCGCCCCATGCGTGGACGACATTCATGCGA
Source organism: Alphaproteobacteria bacterium (assembly GCA_046348585.1). GTDB lineage: Bacteria > Pseudomonadota > Alphaproteobacteria > Micropepsales > Micropepsaceae > JADZAI01. The sequence continues at coordinate 215,213 of JAXMDZ010000001.1, read as the reverse complement.
ATGTCAAACGCCCTCGGCGCCCGGCGTGCATTGCGGCATGACAAGAGGGCGCGAAGCAGCCATAAGGGTTCGCGTCAATCGGGGAGATTTCTCACATGCTCAATCGTACCGGTACCGCTCTTGCGGCCATTCTTCTCGCGGCCGGCCTCAGCGCCTGCGGCGGTTCGTCGGAGTTCAAGACCAAGGCGCTGGAGATGTGCCAGAAGTCGCCCGACGCCGCGACGCAGGACTGCGCCTGCGCCGTCGAGATCATGGACAAGGAACTCGACGACAAGACCAAGAAGATCTTCCTGATCATGGCCGATCCGGAACTTCAGAAGGACGAAGCCAAGGCCAAGGCGGCGCTCGAAGCGGCCGGCTACAAGGAAGAGGACCTGATGGCGATCGTTCCGGCGATCATGCCCATCATGGAAAAGGTCCAGAAGGAGTGCACGAAGAAGCCGTCGTAAGACGTCCGGTTCTTCGGGATGTCGCAAGGCCGCCGGGAAACCGGCGGCCTTCGTCTTTTCGCCGTCCCCGCTTCAGGGCCTGATCTGGCCGCTGCCGCGCACGACCGTCTTGTAGGCGGTGAGTTCGGCCGCGCCGACCGGGCCGCGGGCGTGCAGCTTGCCGGTGGCGATGCCGATCTCGGCCCCGAAGCCGAACTCGCCGCCGTCGGCGAACTGGGTCGAGGCGTTCCACAGCACGATGGCGCTGTCGACGCGGGCGAGGAAATCCTCCGCCACGGCGGCGTCCTCGGTGAGGATGGCGTCGGTGTGCTGCGTGCCGCAGGCGGCGATATGGGCGATCGCTTCGTCCGGCCCGGCGACCGCCTTCATATTGACGATCGCGTCGAGATGCTCGGTGCGCCAGTCCTCTTCGCTCGCCGGCGCGATGCGCGGATCGAGCGCCGCGACCGCCGCATCGCCCCTGACGGCGCAGCCGGCGGCCAGAAGATCGGCGGCGATGGCGCGGCCCAGCGTCTCCAGCACCGCGCGGTCGACCAGCACCGTCTCGGTCGCGCCGCAGACGCCGGTGCGGCGCATCTTGGCGTTGAGCACGATGGCCCGCGCCTTGGCCGGATCGGCTAACGCGTGGACATAGGTGTGGTTGAGGCCTTCCAGATGGCCCAGCACCGGCACGCGGGCCTCGGCCTGCACGCGGGCGACGAGGCTCTTGCCGCCGCGCGGGATCATCAGGTCCAGCGCCCCGCCGAGGCCGGACAGCATCGCGCCGACGGCGGCGCGGTCGGCGGTCGGCACCAATTGCACCGCCTCGGCCGGCAGTCCGGCGGCGGCGAGGCCCTCGACCATCGCGGCGTGCAGGGCGCGCGATGAGTTCAGGCTTTCCGAACCGCCGCGCAGGATCGCCGCATTGCCCGAACGGATGCAGAGCGCGGCGGCGTCGGCGGTGACGTTGGGACGGCTCTCATAGACGATGCCGATCACCCCGATCGGCACGCGCACGCGCTGGAAGCGCAGGCCGTTCGGCCGCGTCCAGTCCTTGATCACCTCGCCCAGCGGGTCGGGCAGGGCGGCGACCAGCGCGACGCCGTCGGCGGTCGCCTCGATGCGTTTCGCATCCAGCATCAGCCGGTCGCGCATCGCGGCCGAAAGGTTCGACGCCGCCGCCATGTCCTTGGCGTTGGCGGCCAGAATGGCGGGCGCATGGGCGCGGATCGCCGCCGCCGCCAGTTCCAGCGCCCGCGTGCGCTGGGCGGCGGTCGAGTGCGCCAGCGCCCGCGCCGCGGCGCGCGCCTTCGCGCCCATCGCGAGCATCAGGGCGTCGGTTTCGGACATGGCGGCGGGCGCGTTCATGGGGTTTCGCCTATAGCACGACCAGATCGTCGCGGTGGATCATCGCGGCGCGCCCGGCATAGCCGAGCACGCTTTCGATGTCGGCGCTGCGCCGGCCGATCAGCCGCACCGCGTCCTCGCTGGCATAGGCGGCAAGGCCGCGCGCCACCTCAAGGCCCGCGCCGTCGCGCACGCTCACCGCGTCGCCGCGCTCGAACGCGCCTTCGACCGCCGTCATCCCGGCGGGCAGCAGGCTCTTGCCGGCTTTCAGCGCCCGCACCGCGCCGTCGTCCACGGTCAGCGCCCCGGCGGGTTTCAGCGCGCCCAGAATCCACTGCTTGCGGGCCGCGGCGGGGTTCGACTTCGCCAGCACCCAGGTCGCGCGGCCGCCTTCGGCGAGGCGGCGCAGCGGGTGATCGACCTGGCCCAGCGCGATCGCCATGTGGCAGCCGGCGGCGGTCGCGATCTTCGCCGCCAGCAGCTTCGTCACCATGCCGCCCGAACCCATGTCGCTGCCGGGACGCCCGGCCATCGCCTCGATCTCGGGCGTGATCTCGGAAATCTCGGGCAGGAAGACGGCGGCGGCGTTCTTCACCGGATTGTCCGTATAAAGACCGTCGATGTCGGAGAGCAGCACCAGGCAGTCCGCGCCGACCATCGCGGCGACGCGGGCGGCGAGGCGGTCGTTGTCGCCGAAGCGGATCTCGGCAGTCGCCACCGTGTCGTTCTCGTTGATGACCGGCACCGCGCCCAATTGCATCAGCGCGCCCAGCGTCGCGCGGGCGTTGAGATAGCGGCGGCGCTCCTCGGTGTCGTCGAGGGTCAGCAGGATCTGCGCGGCGGTCAGGCCATTGGCGGCCAGCGCCTCGGTCCAGGCCTGGGCGAGGGCGATCTGGCCGACGCTGGCGGCGGCCTGCGCCTCCTCCAGCTTCAGCGCGCCCTTGGGCAGTTTCAGCCGCCGCCGCCCCAGCGCGATGGCGCCCGAGGAGACGACGATCAGTTCCGCGCCGCCGGCCTTCAGCGCCGCGATGTCGCCGCACAGCCGGTTCAGCCAGACGCGCTGCGGCTCGCCTTCGGGCGAGACGAGGGTGGACGAGCCGATCTTGACGACGATGCGGCGCGCGGTGGCGAGGCGCGAGGTCATGGCCGCCAGGGCGCGGCCGGCTCCACCGCTTCCTCGGCTCTGGCCGCCCGTCCGATGCGCACCCGCATGGCCCGGAGGACCTCCTTCACGCCGTCTCCGGTCGCGCCCGACAGCGCGAACACCTTGGCCCCGCTCGCCTTGGCGAGGGCCGCCATCTTGCGCTTCAGCTCGGCCGGCGGGATCGCGTCGATCTTGTTGAGGCCGACGATCTCGGCCTTCTCGTCGAGGCCCGCGCCATAGGCCTCCAGCTCGCGGCGGATCGTGCGGTAGGCCTTCACGATGGCCGATTGCGTGCCGTCGACGAGATGAAGCACGACGCGGCAGCGTTCGATATGGCCGAGGAAGCGGTCGCCCAGGCCGACGCCCTCGTGCGCGCCTTCGATGAGGCCCGGCAGGTCGGCCAGCACGAACTCCGCGCCGTCGATGGCGACGACGCCGAGCTGCGGGGCGAGGGTGGTGAAGGGATAGTCGGCGATCTTCGGCCGCGCCGCGCTCACCGCCGCCAGGAAGGTCGACTTGCCGGCGTTGGGCAGGCCGATCAGCGCCGCGTCGGCGATCAGCTTCAGGCGCAGCCAGACGGTGCGCTCCTCGCGCTTCTCGCCGGGATTGGCGCGGCGCGGGGTGCGGTTGGTCGAGCTCTTGAAATAGGCGTTGCCGAAGCCGCCATTGCCGCCCTTCAGGAAGACGAAGCGCTCGCCGGCCTCGGCGAAATCGTGCAGCAGCGTCTCGCCGTCCTCGTCGAGCAGCTCGGTGCCGACCGGCACTTTCAGCACGATGTCCGCGCCGCCGGGACCGGAGCGCTGCTTGCCCATGCCGTTGGTGCCGCGCCCGGCGCGGAAATGCTGCTGGTAGCGATAGTCGATCAGCGTGTTGAGATTCTCGACCGCCTCGATGATCACGTCGCCGCCGCGGCCGCCGTCGCCGCCGTCCGGCCCGCCGAACTCGATGAACTTTTCGCGCCGGAACGAGACGGCGCCGTCGCCGCCGTCGCCGGCCTTCACATAGATTTTCGCCTGGTCGAGGAACTTCATGGGACTGCACATAGCGGGTTTTCCGCCCCCGATCACGGGGGCGGAGCCCTTTGGCGCGAGGATTCGCCCGCTATCTCCTGAACTGCTCGCGGGCGAGGCGGGTGTCGAGGAAGCGCACGGCATGGCCGCGGGCCTTGCAGAAGCGCATGCTTTCCTTGGCGTAGCGGAAGCCGAGCTTGGTCATCACCCGGCCCGAGGCGTGGTTGTCGGCGTAGTGGCCGGACTTCACCTCGCCCTCGCCCAGCTCGTCGAAGGCGAAGGCGAGCGCCGCGTGGGCGGCCTCGGTGGCGTAGCCGTGGCCCCAGAACGGCTTGCCGATCCAGTAGCCCAGATGGAACAGCCCGTCGGTCTCGCGGTTGAGGCCGACGCAGCCCACCAGCTCGCCCTCGCGCTCGATGGCGAAGGGGTATTCGCGGCCGCCGTCGCGGCTGGCGTCATGGGTCGAGATCCAGCGCGCCGCCTCGCCCGCCGGATAGGGATAGGGCACCACGTCCAGCATCTTGGCGACGTCGAAATCGCCGGCCAGCGTCTCGACGATCGGCCCGTCGCTGAGCCGGAAGGGCCGCAGCACCAGGCGCTTGGTCGCCAGGGCGCCGGCGCCGGGGGTGGGTCTGGGGGCGAATTCAACCGCCATGGCTCGCTCCTCCCTGTTCGTTTCCCTGTTCGCTCCGGCTCGCGAAGTGCGCGCGGTCCAGAGTCATCATTTTGCAGGCGACGTCGCAATCGCGGGCTTTGGAGAACCTTGCGACATCTTCGGTGTATGTGAAACCCAGCTTCTGCAGCACCCGGCCCGAGGCCGGGTTGTCGGCGAAGTGCCCGGCCGCGAGAACGGCGAGCCCCAGCGTCTCGAAAGCGAAACGGACCGCCAGCCGCGCCGCTTCGGTCGCATAGCCCTTGCCCCAGAAGGGACGGCCCAGCCAATAGCCGAGTTCGATCTCGCCGGGATTGGCGGGATTGGTCGAGATGCCGACCGTCCCGGCATAGGCGCCGTCCGCCAGAATCGCGAACGGAAAGGCGTCGCGGTCGCCGCGCACGGCGGCGATCGCTGCGAGCCAGCCCTCGGCGTCGGCCGGGCGATAGGGCCAGGGGGCGCGGCTGAGGTTCTTCACCACGTCGAAATCGTTCATCAGCGCGGCGACGGCCGGGGCGTCGGCGGCCAGCGGCCGGCGCAGCGTCAGGCGCGGCCCCGAAAGGCGCAGCGTTCCCTCCTCATAGGCGGGGACGGCCTTCAGGCGTATCTCGGTCATGTCTTCCCTCCCAGGCGACTTGGTCCGAACCGGCGAGGGCAAACGAAAAGGGAGGCGGCAAGCCACCTCCCTCGTCAGGTGGGCCGCCTTAAGTCCGGCGGCCCCTATATGGAACGCGCCTTATTCCGCGGCTTCGGCGGTAGCTTCCGGCGTGATCGAGACGAACTGGCGGTCTTTCCAGCCCTTCTTGAACGTCACGCGGCCCTCGGCGAGCGCGAAGAGCGTGTGGTCGCGGCCCATGCCTACGTTCTTGCCGGCATGCCAGCGGGTGCCGCGCTGACGCAGGATGACGTTGCCCGGAACGGCCTTCTGGCCGCCGAACAGTTTCACGCCGAGGCGCTTGGCTTCCGAATCGCGACCGTTGCGCGATGAGCCGCCGGCTTTCTTGTGTGCCATGGTGGTCTCCTGAACTCTTGTCTGCTCTTAGGCCGCGATCGAGGTGATCTTCACGCGCGTGAACGGCTGGCGGTGGCCGTTCTTGCGGCGATAGTTCTGGCGGCGCTTCTTCTTCACGATCAGGATCTTGTCGGCCTTGCCCTGGGCGACGATCTCGCCCTCGACGGTCGCGCCGGCGAGGAAGGGCACGCCCACCTTCGAGACGCCTTCGCCGTTGCCGAACAGCAGCACTTCGCCGAACTGCACCTTGGTGCCGGCGTCGCCTTCGAGCTTCTCGATCTCAACGACCTGGTCGACGGCGACCTTGTACTGCTTGCCGCCCGTCTTGATCACCGCATACATCGCGTTCACCGACCTTGTTCCGCGCCCGTCCCGGTGGCCGGCGCGAAGGATAAAAAATGCGCGACGGGGCGCGCATGCGCGCGGCCGCAAGGCCGGTCCCGTCAGGAAGGCGCGGAAATAGACGCGGCGGCCGGTCGATGTCAAGGAAAACAGAGTCGAAATCGGGGGGTATCGCCGCCCGAACCGCCGGGCCGTGGCCGTCCGGGCGATGCCGGGACACGCGGCGGGGCCGCAAAATGAAACGGGGCCGGCACACGAGGGGGGTGGCGCCGGCCCCGCATTCATTTGACAGGCCTTGGCGGGGGGAGCCAATGGCTGCCAGGTCGGGCTCGCGAGGGTCGGGGCTCCCTGGGTGCGAGCGGCGCCGGGCCGCGTGGTCTGCCGTCCGGCGCTTGATGCACCGTGACAAGAGAGAAGATAGGGCGCCTTTCATTGCTTCAAAGTGGCGCGAGGATTAATTCCCCTTCATACTTTCGTGACCCGCGGAAATCCGGCCTTTTCATCATGAATTATCGCCACGGCTATCACGCGGGCAACCACGCCGACGTGCTCAAGCACGCCGCCCTGATGCTGCTGCTTCAGCATCTGAAGGCGAAACCGAAGCCGTTCTTCGTGCTCGACACCCATGGCGGGCGGGGCGGCTACGACCTCGCCTCGGCCGAGGCGCTGCGGGCGGGGGAGTTCCGGCACGGAATCGCAAGGCTGATGGCGGCCGGCGAGGTCCCGGCGGGGCTCGTCCCCTATCTGGCGGCGGTCCGGGCGGCGAATCCGCCGGGCGCGCTCACCCTCTATCCCGGCTCGCCGCTGCTGATCGCCGGGGCGCTGCGGCCGGAAGACCGGCTCGTCGCCTGCGAGCTGCATCCGGGCGAGTCGGCGGCCCTCGCCGCCGCCCTCAGGCCCTGGCGGCGGGCGCGGGTCGAGACCCGCGACGGCTATGGCGCGCTGAAAGGGGTGCTGCCGCCGCCCGAAAAGCGCGGCCTGGTGCTGATCGACCCGCCCTTCGAGAAGCCGGACGAGTTCCAGACGCTGGGCCGGGCGCTGCGCGAGGCCTGGAAGCGTTTCCCCCAGGGCGTCTATCTCGTCTGGTATCCGCTGAAGGACCGCGCGGCGGCCGACGCCTTCCTCGCCGGCGTGGCGGAGGGCGGGGTGCGCGACGCCACCGCCTACGAGCTCTACGTGCGCGCGCCGGTCGCCGGGGGCGGCATGACCGGCTCGGGCGTGCTCGCCGTCAACGGGGCCTTCGCGCTCCATGCGGCGATGGCCGCCCTGCTGCCTTTCCTCGCCCGCACCCTGGCGCAGGGGCCGGGCGCGAACGGCGCGGCGCGCAGGATCGCGGACGAATAGCGGCGCTTGTCTCGCGGCGGCGCATCGGCTATGTGGCGCCCTTCTCGCGGGGTCCCGGCCCCGGCGGGGCGCGGACAGGTGGCCGAGTGGTTTAAGGTACCGCACTCGAAATGCGGCGAGGGTTAACGCTCTCCGTGAGTTCGAATCTCACCCTGTCCGCCACTTCTTTCCGGTCGCTCTCCTGATCTTCGCTTTCGCGTACGCGGCTCTGCCCTGTCGATCTCGCCGGTGGTTCGAATAGCGGCGCCGGCCGCACAGCATGCACACATTCCCGCCGGCGGCCTTGCCGGCGACTGCACCGCAGCCTGACGGAGCCCGAGCCATGGACGCCTGCGCGATCTCCTGCGCGATCTCCCGCACGATCCATGCGGCCGAGGGCGCGCCGGCGCTCGCCGCTTTGAGGCGGGCGTAATGGCCATCCGGTCGAACGGCGCGCGGACGCTGTCATCGCTGGAGCGGGGCTGGTTCGGGATCGTCGGCTGGCTGCGCCGGATCGCCACGCCCGGCGTCGTCGTTCGGGACCGCCAGTATTCGACGCGCTTCGTGTGCGACAACGCCCAGGCCGCCTATCGCGCCGTCTCCCTGTGGATCAAGGAAGAAGGGACGATGGCGTGGCTCGACGGACAATTGCGTCCGGGCGACAGGTTCCTCGACGTCGGGGCGAATGTCGGCATCTACACGCTGGCGGCGGCGCATCGGGTGGGGCCGCAGGGCCGGGTCTATGCCATCGAGCCCAACAAGCCCAACGCGGTCGCCTTGATGCAGAACGTCGCGGCCAACGGCTTTCAGGACCGCATCGACGTCATCGCGATCCCGCTGACCGACGCCCGCGAAATCGCGGCCTTCAACTATACCAGCCTGAAAGCCTCCGAGAGCGGCAGCCAGTTCGGTTCGACCGTGCGCGACGGGCAGGGCAAATCCTTCGTGCCCGTGGCCAGGGAGCTTTGCCTCGGCGTCAGCGTGGACGAGCTTCTCGACAGCGCCGCGATCCAGACGCCCGATCTCGTCAAGATCGACGTCGACGGCATCGAGCACAGGATTCTCGTGGGCATGGCGAGGCTTCTGACCGCCGCGCGGCGTCCACGCAGCGTCCAGGTCGAACTCAATGTCGGCGAGCACGAGGCGATCGAGGGCTTGATGGCGAGCTATGGCTACAAGCTGGACCACCGGCACCTGACGGCGATCGGCATGAAGCGCAAGGCTGCCGGCGTTCCCATGGCGCAGATCGCCCATAACGCCGTTTTCGTTCCGGCAGGCTAGCCGCGCGCCGCGGCGCAAACCTGGACCGCCGGCCGCACTGGCCGGCCGTCCCGCAATTTGAGCGGCCGCCGCGCGGCTTGCGGCTTTCGCCGCCAAATGCGGACCGCCATAGTCGTCCCGAACGCATCACCGCCTGACGGAACCGAGCCATGGACGCCTACATGATCCCCCGCACCATCTTCTCGCCCGAGCACGAGATGTTCCGCGCTTCGCTGCGCAAGTTCCTGGAGCGCGAGATCGCGCCCCATCACGCCCAGTGGGAAGAGGACGGCATCGTCGCGCGCGAGGCGTGGGAGAAGGCCGGGCGCGAGGGCATCCTGCTGATGTCGACGCCCGCCGCCTATGGCGGCCAGGGGCTCGACCGGCTCTTCTCGGTGGTGATGATCGAGGAACTGGCGCGGCTCAATCTCAGCGGCCCGTTCTTCCATCTCCATTCCGAGATCGTCGCGCCCTACATCCTCAATCACGGCACCGAGGCGCAGAAATCGACCTGGCTGCCCCGCATGGCGCGCGGCGAGACCATCGGCGCGATCGCCATGACGGAGCCCAGCGGCGGCTCCGACCTCCAGTCGATGCGCACGACCGCGCGGCGCGACGGCGACGACTATGTCATCAACGGCCAGAAGACCTTCATCTCGAACGGCCAGCTCGCCGACCTCGTCGTCGTCGCCGCGAAGACCGATCCCGCCGCCGGATCGCGCGGCGTCAGCCTGATCATCGTGGAGGGCGACCGCCCCGGCTTCCGGCGCGGGCGCAATCTGAAGAAGCTCGGCGCGCACGCCCAGGACACCTCCGAACTCTTCTTCGACGATGTCCGCGTGCCCGCCTCCAATCTCGTCGGGGCCGAAAATCGCGGCTTCTACGTTCTGATGAAGGAACTCGCCTGGGAGCGCACGATGATCGCCGTGCGCTCGGTCGCGCTCGCCCAGGCGGCGCTCGGCTGGACCAGCGCCCATGCGCGCGACCGCAAGATGTTCGGCGCGCCGCTCATCGACATGCAGCACACGCGCTTCAAGCTCGCCGAGCACAAGGCGCGCATCGAAATGGCGCGGGTCTTCGTCGACCGCTGCCTTGAGCTGATGATGAAGGGCGAACTCGACGCCACCGTCGCCGCCATCGCCAAGCGCCAGACGACCGAGATGCTCATGCAGACGCTCGACGACTGCGTCCAGATCCACGGCGGCTACGGCTATATGTGGGAATATCCGGTCTGCCGCGCCTATGCCGACAGCCGCTTTTCGCGCATCGCCGGCGGCTCGAACGAGACCATGCTCGACCTCATCGCCCGCACGCTCTGACCCGGCTGCGGGCGCGCGCCGCGTTGACAAGCCTTCGCCGCCGCCCGAGCGTGGCGGCGTTCACTCCAATTGCGGATCACACGCCCATGCGCGCTCTCGCCGTCCTCGCCGCCCTTCTCGCCATTCCCGCCGCCGCGGCGGCCGAACCCGCGATCGGCAAGATCGAGGCGCATCTCTTCTACGAAGCGAGCGGGCGGCTGTCGGACAATATCGCGCCGCCGGCCGAGGTGTCGCTGTTCAACACCGTCATCGGCGAGGGCGGGGCGGAGGAACCGGCGAGCGACGTGCTGGTCGCCGTCACCGTCACCGGAGAGGCGGGCGCGTTCATCGAAACGCCGCTGACGATCAAGGTCGTCGCCGCCGACGACGGCACGGTCCTCGCCGAACGCAAGATCGAGGGCCTGCTGCTCTCGGCGCAGGGTTCGGTCACGCGCGCCGTCTTCGTGCCGGATTCGACCTGCCGCGCCTTCCGCATCGAGGCGGCCATCGGCAAGGCCAAGGCCGCCGCCGACATTCCCTTCGTGTGCGGGGAATAGCGCCGGGCGATCAGCCGGTCGCGCCCTTGATATAGGTTCCCATGTCGAAATAGTCGCGCCAGACCTTGATCTTGCCGGCTTCCATCTCGAACACGCCGCAGCACGGCAGGACGATCGCCTTGTCGCCGATCCAGGTGCGGTCGATGCGCTCGGCGATCACCAGATCGCCCGCCGCGACGATGTGCCGGATCTCCCATTCGGTGCGCGTCCAGTCCTTCAGGAACGCGGCGATGAAGCCTTTGAGATTGGCGCGGCCAGCGACCGCGGCGATGGGCATGTTGTGATAGACGCCGTCCTCGGTGAAGAAGGCGGCGAGCCTTTCGGCGTCCAGCGACGGCCAGGCGGCAATGAAGTCGCGGATGATGCGTTCGTTGTCGTGCGCCATGGCGTTCCCCTCGTTATCGTTCTGTGCGGCCAGTCTATCGCGGCGCGCGGCTAGCGGCATGCCTCGGACGGGCGGGCCTCCAGCGTCTCCGCGCCGTGCTTGACGATTTTGTCCCAGCGCCGCTTGGCGCTCTTGGGATAGTCGAAGCGGATGGCGACGATGGCGTCGCCCCCGCAGGCTTCCTCGACGCGCTCATAGACGATCGTGTCGCCGTCCAGCCCGGAATAGACGAACCAGCCTTGGCCGCGGCGCTCATAGGTGATCTTGACCCCGCTCTCGCGCGCGCTCTCCAGCGCGAAGCTGCGATAGCCCTCGAAATCGTCGGCCAGCACCTGATAGGCGCCATAGACGGCGATGGTTCCGCCGTCCTCGTCCGAGGTCCAGCGCTGGCCGTCGCCGTTTTCGGGCGGCGGGTCGGCGGTGAAACCCTTGGCGGGAATCTCCGCCGCCGCGCCGAAGCGCGGATTGACGTACGGGCTCCATTCGTCCGCGTTCGCCGCGCCCGTCATCGCGAGCGCCCCGGCGGCGAAGGCCGCCCGCGCAATCGCCCCACCGCTTGCCATCGCTTCCTCCATTTCAGCGCACGTCGACGAACATGATGCGAATATCCTCGCGCGGCCGGTAGGCCTTCTTCTCGACGACGAAGGTCGTCGGCCCGGTCTTGCGCACGCCCTCGGCGCACAGCGAAACGATGTCGTTCGCGTCCTCTTTGTCGATGGTCATGCGGAAGTCGCCGATCGGACCCTTCCAGGTTCCGGCGGTCGTCAGCACATAGTCGAGATAGGTCTGGCCCTCGATCTTGCCTTCCGCCTTCCTGATCGCCCGCATGGTTCCGGCGTCGATGCAGTGGGCCGCGACGATCTCGTCGTCGAGCGCCGGCACGCTCGCCCCCAGCACGGGGCGATAGGCATGCGAGATGCTCACCTCCTCGCCCGCCGGGAAGATCTGCTGCCAGTAATAGCGCACGCTCATCCAGTACATCGGCGCAGGACCGGCCTCGGCGTCCACGAAGATGCCCTCGCGCTTCAGCTTGGCCTGCTCGGCGCGCGGCAGGCCGGCGAACCAGTCGCGGATCTTGGCGAGGTCGTAGCTCTCGGGCACGCTCAGCGCGGTCAGGCGCTGCGTCAGCTCCTCGTCGTCGCGCTCCAGGAAGCTAAGTCCCCAGCCGCTCTCGCCGCAATCGGCGCAGAGCCGGTAGTAGCGGACCTCGTGGCTGAGTTCGACCGGCTCGCCGTCGACCCAGGCCTTGAAGCGCATGTAGTTGAGCTGCCCCGCGCTGCGCATCTCGTCGGGAATGGCGTAGTCCAGATCGGCATAGATCGGCGCGAGCGGCGGCAACTGGAAGGCGACGAAGGCGTCCTCGTCGTTCTCGCCGGTGTTGCGGAAGACGTAATCGACCCGCACCGCCGAGCGGCTGAGATAGAGGTCCTCCTCGGCCATCTCGATGGTTTCGCTCTTGTCGAACTCCAGGCCCCCGGCCCCCAGTCCGGCATAGCCGTCATTCGCCCATGCAGCCTGCGTCAGCGCGAGGCCGAAGGCGAGCATCGCCCCGCAGCGCCCGGTTCCTCTCCGCGATCGGGTCATCACACGCCTCCGGGGATTTCGGTCTGCATGATCTCCTGCAGCCATTTGAGCTTGCGCTCGATCACCTTGCGGTGCTCGGCGACCTCCGCCGTGAACTCGTCCTGCATGCGGCCCCATTGCGCGAGATCGAGATCGAACAGCGCGAGGCGCGGCTCGGCCAGCTTGGCGATCTCGGCGCGGTAGGCCTTGAGAAGGTCGATGCGCTGTTGGCGGAAAGCGACGTCGGTATCGACCGCGACGGGCACGCGCTCCGCGCCGTCCTGCAGCAGCGGCCGGTGCTCGGGCGGCAGGCAGGGCGAGGGCGAATCCTTGGGCCGGCAGTCGGGCAGGGCGAGCGCCGCCTGGATCGCGTTCATGTCGAGCCAGCCGAGGCCCGTCGGCACCGCGTATTTGCCCTCGCCCGCGACCTGAAGGACGCCCGCGACCTCTTTCTCGGCGGCGGCGATGGCGGCGTCGAGCGCCTCGCCGGTCGTCCAGCCGATCGAGGGCACGTTGTAGCTGATGGTCGTCGCCGCCGCCGCCTCATAGGCGGTCTTCTCTTTCGTGGCGGCGTCGATATGGGCCTGCACGCCGGCGAGGGTCTGCCAGCCGAAGATGGCGCGGCTGATCTGAAGGGTCATCGCCGCGGCGTCGGCGTCGAGCTGCTTCAGCCGCGCCTTCTCGCCGTCGATCATCGCCTGCAGCGAATTGCGCGTCACCCAGCCCAGATTGACGACGTTGATCTGGAACTCGCCCTTGGAGACCTGCTCCTGAAGCTCCTTGATGCGCTTCTCGTTCGCGGCGGCGCAGGAATCGAGCGACTGGCCGCTGACCCAGCCGAGGCCGGGATAATTGATCTGCCAGACGCCGGTATCGAGCGCCGTCTGGAGATCGGCCATCGCCTTTGCGTCGGCGGCCAGCAGCTCGGCGAGCCCGTCGCCCGACAGCCAGCCGACGCCCTGCACGTTGAACTGGGTTTCGCCGCGCCCGATCGCGCCTTCGGCTTCGGCGATCGCCTTGTTGGTGTCGTCGCGGTGCTTCTCGAAGAAGCCGAAAATGCCCCAGCCGATATGCGGCACCCAGGCCTGATCGCCCGGCTCGACGACCAGCGACTGGGCGCGCGAGAGGAACAGCGCCTCGGCCGCCCTGGCGCGCTCGTATTCCTGCTCCTGGAAGGCGATGAGGTCGGCGAGCGCCCCCTCAAGGCTCTGGTGCCAGGCCTTCACCTCCTCAAGCTGCTTCATGCGCAGCGCGCCCTGGCGCGCCAGCTCGCTCCTGGCGTCGGCGCAGTGCGCGATGGCGTCGCGCTGCGGCCGGACGATCTCCTCCACCGTCACCGCCGCGGCGGAATTGAGCAGCGCCGCCGTGGCCGCGGCGAGCAGGGTCATTCGGATGCGCATCGTCTCTCTCCTGTGCGCCCGCCCAGCCCGGTGCACGCCGATTGATCGCTTGGCGCACCGCACACGGCATTGATCAAAGACAATCGGCCGGGGCGTCATCCGTTGATCGAGGTCAATGAAGACGCGGCGTCCGGCCCTAGGCTCGACCCATCGGCCGCCCGCTCGAATGCGGCATTTGGGGAGAATCGTCCGTGTCCCATCCCATCCTCGCCCGCGCGCTCGGTTTCGCCCTGATCATCGCGCCCTTCGCTCTGGCCGAGGCGCAGGAAGCGCCCGTGCCCTCCGCGCCTCCGGCCGAGGCGACCGGCCCCGACGCCGCGGCGGCCAAGGCCTGGATCGTCGGCGCCTGGACGATGACGATGACGCCGCCCGAAGGCGAAACCGCCGATCCCCATGCCGTCACGATCTCGTTCGCGGAGGACGGCGGGCTGACCATCGCCTTCGTGGACGAGGCCGATCCGGACAAGGGCGCCTGGCTGGTGACCGCCGCCACGCCCGCCTCCGCCTCGTTCCTGCTCGACGAGGACGAGCTCGACGCCGACCCGGCGGACGACATCTATCTCGACGTCGACATTCTCGGCCCGGACGCCGGCAAGGGCGTGCTGCGTTCGGCGACCGGCGAGGACCGTCTCCTGGTCGCCCTGACGCGCGGCGCCGCCGCGCCGCCCGCGCCCGACGCGACCCCCGCCCCCTCGCCGGAAGCCGCCCCTTCGCCCGGCCCGGCCCCGCCCGCGCCGCCCGCGCCGCCTGCCGCCGGAACGGCGGCCGCCAGCGGTCCGGTCACGCTCCTCGCCGAGCCGCCCGCCAGCATCGCCGGGGCGATCGAGGCGGTGAAGGCCGCCGGCGCGCCCGACGATGCGCGTCTGGAATCGGCGGCCGTCGACCTCAACGGCGACGGCACGGACGAGGCGCTGGTCAAGATCACCCACATGTACTGGTGCTCGGGCGGCATGGATGCCTGCCGCATCTGGGTGCTTCAGAAGACGCCGGCCGGCGCCTGGGATTCGCTCGGCTATCCATATGCGAAGGGCGTCGCGGTGCTCGACAGCTCGACCAACGGCTTCCGCGATCTCTCCTTCGACGGCGTCGCCTATGTGAAGGGCGAATACGGCGGCTACGCCCGCAAGGAATAGCCCCCGCGAGTTCCCCAGGCCGCCAAGGCGCGCTAGCCTCTCCGCAACAAGACGTTAGGGAGAGACACGGCGTGAGCGAACTCAGCTATGCGCACGGGGCGGGCGGCGCGCCGCTGATCGGGCGCACCATCGGCGCGTTCTTCGACGAGGCGGCCGCGGCCCATGCGGAGCGGCTGGCGCTGATCGTCCGCCATCAGGACGTCCGCTGGACCTATGGCGAGCTGAAGGCGCGCGTCGATGCGCTGGCGGCGGGCTTCGTGGCACTCGGGCTTCGGCCGGGCGAGCGCATCGGCATCTGGGCGCCCAATTGCGCCGAGTGGACGCTGACCCAGTTCGCCACCGCGAAGGCGGGTCTCATCCTCGTCAACATCAACCCGGCCTACAGGGTCAGCGAACTCGACTATGCGCTCAACAAGGTCGGCTGCCGGGCGCTGGTGCTCGTCCGCGCGCACAAGACCAGCCTCTATCTCGACATGCTGCGCGAGCTCGCGCCGGAACTGGACGCCGCCGCGCCGGGAATGCTCGCGGCGGCGCGGCTGCCGCATCTGAAGACGGTGATCCTCATCGGAACGGAGACCGCGCCCGGCTGCCACGCCTTCGCCGATGTCGCGGCGCTCGGCGGTGCGGCCGAGGCGGCGCGTCTTGCCGAACTCGCGGACGCGCTCCAGTTCGACGATCCGATCAACATCCAGTTCACCAGCGGCACCACCGGCTTTCCCAAGGGCGCGACGCTCTCGCACCACAACATCCTCAACAACGGCTTCTTCGTCGGCGAGGCGATCCGCCTCAGACCCGGCGAGAAGCTCTGCATTCCGGTGCCGCTCTATCACTGCTTCGGCATGGTGATGGGCAATCTGGGCTGCCTCACGCACGGCGCGACGATGGTCTATCCGAGCGAGGGCTTCGATCCGCTGGCGGTGCTCGAAACGGTCGAGGCGGAACGCTGCGCCGCGCTCTACGGCGTCCCCACCATGTTCATCGCGGCGCTCGGCCATCCCGATTTCGCGCGCTTCGACCTCTCCTCGCTGCGCACCGGCATCATGGCGGGCTCGCCCTGTCCGGTCGAAGTGATGAAGCGGGTGATCGCCGACATGCATATGCGCGAGGTGACGATCGCCTACGGGATGACCGAAACCAGCCCGGTCAGCCTGCAAAGCGCGACGGACGACAGTCTCGATCTGCGCGTCTCGACGGTCGGGCGCGTGCAGCCGCATCTTGAGGTGAAGATCGTCGATCCGGCCACCGGGCGCATCGTGCCGCGCGGCCAGGCGGGCGAGCTCTGCACGCGGGGCTATTCGGTGATGCTCGGCTATTGGGACGATGCCGAACGCACCGCCGAGGCGATCGACGCGGCGGGCTGGATGCACACCGGCGACCTCGCCACGATGAACGCGGCCGGCTACGGCAACATCGTCGGGCGCATCAAGGACATGGTGATCCGCGGCGGCGAGAACATCTATCCGCGCGAGATCGAGGAGTTCCTCTATCGCCACCCGGCGGTCCAGGACGTGCAGGTGATCGGCGTGCCCGACGCGCGCTACGGCGAGGAGCTGGCGGCCTGGATCGCGCTGAAGCCGGGGGCGGCGCTCACCGCCGCCGAGGTGCAGGCCTTCTGCCGCGGCCAGATCGCCCACTACAAGGTGCCGCGCCACATCCGCTTCGTCGAAGCCTTCCCGACCACCGTCACCGGCAAGGTCCAGAAATTCCTGATGCGCGAGACGATGATCGCCGATCTCGACCTGACGGTGGCGAAGACCGCCTGATACGTCGCCTGAGAGGCCGCGCCCTCAGGGCTGCACGTCGAAGGTGACGCTGGCGGTATAGCTGCGCCAGGGCTCCCCCGGCCCGGCGGGCGCGACGCGGTGGCGGATCATCGCCAGATAGATGCCGGGTTCCGCCGGCGCGAAGACCGCCTTGCCGGCCGCGTCGCTCGCCGCCTGCACCGGGGCGATACCGGCATAGGCCTCGTCCGCCCGGTGCAGCATGACGGTCTCGCCCGCCACCGGCTTGCCGTCGAACAGCACCGCGAAGGCCAGCGTCTCGCCCGCCGCCGCCGCATTCGGGTGGGTCAGCGGGGCGAGTTCCAGCCCCGCGCCGCGCGGCGTCAGCGCGGCGTCCGAGGGTTTGCCGCGCGTCACATAGGTGTCGGCCAGCGTCAGGCTCTGCATGTCCACGGCCTCGGTCCCCGCCGGCGGCTGCGCGCCCGGCTCCAGGAACTCCCAGACGCCGTCCTTGAGGTAGGCCTTGGCGGTGCGCCCGACCCGCGCGCCGGAGGAAATGCGATAGGTGCCCTCGGTGGCCAGCGGCGCCTCCAGCAGGGCGAGATCGGCCGCCATGACCGGCGTCAGGCCGGTCCGCGCGCCGTCCGGCCCGACGACGTTCCAGTCGTCGGATTTCATGGCGACATCGGGCGCGAAGAAGGCCTCGGTGAACGAGGCCTCGACCGTCACATGGTCGCGCCCCTCGGTGGTGAAGACATTGGGCAGCAGATAGGGCGAATGCGCCGCCGCCTGCGCCGTCAGAAGAGCCGCCGCGCCCAGCGCCGCCAGAATGTGCCGCATGTGGTTCCCTCGTCCCTGAAAAAATCCTGCCGATGGCCTGCCGTTTCGCAGATAAACGCAATCAAGTCGCAGACTCATTCGCAAAACTGTTGACGACCGGCGAGGCCGCAGGATAACCAGTCCTCATATTGCGATCAACTCGCAATCTCAAATCGGGGAAGGTGAATATCCATGAGGCTCGTTCTTCTGGCGACCACGGCGCTGGCCGCCCTCTCGCCGGCGCTGGCCGAGGAACGGCAGGTCGCGGCGGCCGAGGTCAATCTGGGCAGCGAGACCGTCGTCGTCACCGCGACCCGGACCGCCAAGGCCCTCAAGGACGTGCCGGCCACCGTCACCGTGATCACCGACGAGGAGATCGCCGACGCTCTCACCGACGACGTGAAGGCCCTCATCCGCTTCGAGCCGGGCGTCTCGGTGCGCACCCAGCCCTCGCGGTTCAGCGCCGCCCTCTCGTCCACCGGCCGCGACGGCAATAGCGGCTTCAACATCCGCGGCCTGGAAGGCAACCGCGTCCTCGTCCAGGTCGACGGGGTGCGCATCCCCGATTCCTACAGTTTCGGCGCGCAGTCGGTCGGGCGGGGCGACTATGTCGATCTCGACCTCCTGAAGTCGGTCGAAATCGTGCGCGGTCCGGCCTCCGCCCTCTACGGCAGCGACGGCCTCGCGGGCGCCGTCAGCTTCATGACCAAGGACCCGGACGATTTCCTCGAAGACGGCCGCGACTGGTACGGCCAGCTCCACGCCGGCTACGCCTCGGCCGACGAGGGCCTTGCGGAAGGTTTCGTCGGGGCGGCGCGTTCGGGGCGCTTCTCGGCGATGCTCGCCTTCACCCACCGCGACGCCGAGGGCCAGAAGACGCCGGGCACGAACGATGCCGAGAACGCCGACCGCACGAAGGCCAACCCGGAAGACAATGTTTCCGACGCGCTGCTCGCCAAGATCGTCTTCGCGCCGAACGAGGATCACCGCTTCCGCTTCACGATCGACGCGCTGCGCCAGGACATCAGTTGGGACGTGCTCAGCGCCCGCTCCAAGCCGCCGCTCGGCTCGACCAGCGTGCTGCGTCTCGTCGCCCGCGACGAAATCCGCCGTGACCGCTTCACGCTCGATCACGACTACAAGGGCGAGGGCTTCATCCGCTCGGCCCGCACCAGCCTCTTCTACCAGGCCGCGACGACGCGCCAGCTCTCATGGGAAGACCGCAACACCGCCGCCGACCGCGAGCGCGACTCCACCTTCGACAACGCGGTCTGGGGCTTCGGCACGCAGCTCGAAAGCCGTTTCGACACCGGCGCGGTGCGTCACCGCCTCACCTGGGGCGCCGATCTTTCCTCGACCTCGCAGACCTCGCTGCGCGACGGCGTCGTGCCCCCGGCCGGCGAGACCTTCCCGACAAGGCCCTTCCCCGACACCGATTATCTGATCGCCGGCGTCTTCGCGCAGGACGAGATCGCGCTCCTCGACGGGGCGCTGACGATCTACCCGGCGCTGCGCCTCGACTACTACCGGCTCGATCCGCGCAAGACCGACCCGCTCTATCACGGCCCCGCGCCGGTCGATTCGAGCGACACCCACCTCTCGCCCAAGCTGGGCCTCGTCTGGAAGATCGACGACAGTTTCGCCGTCTTCCTCAATCTCGCCGAGGGCTTCAAGGCGCCCGCGCCCGGCCAGGTGAACACCAATTTCGCCAACCCGATCCAGAACTACGCCTCGCTCTCCAACCCCGATCTCGCGCCCGA
The DNA here is from genome assembly GCA_046348585.1 of Alphaproteobacteria bacterium. GTDB lineage: Bacteria > Pseudomonadota > Alphaproteobacteria > Micropepsales > Micropepsaceae > JADZAI01. The sequence goes on along the minus strand of JAXMDZ010000001.1, from coordinate 196,059 downwards.
AACCAGCCGCACCGTCGAGGGCGGCGTCCGCTACGGCGACGGCTCCTGGTCGGTCTCGGTCGCCGGCTTCTGGGGCGAATACGACGACTTCATCTCGCAGGTTCAGGTGGGCGGCAGCTACACGCCGGCCGACCCCGCGATCTTCCAGTACGTGAACCTGCCGGGCGTCGAGATCTACGGCATCGAGGCGAAGATTCAGGGCGACCTCGGCGACGGCTTCGGCATCGTCGCTTCGGCCTCCTACGCCTACGGCACTTCGGAAACCTCCGGCGTCCGCGAACCCCTTCAGAGCATCGATCCGGTCAAGCTGACCGCCGGCCTCACCTATCGCGACCCGGACGGCCTCTTCGGCGGCCAGCTCGCGCTCGTCCATTCGGCCGCCAAGGACGCGGACCGCACCACCTGCCCGACGACCTGCTTCCTGCCCGACGCCTTCACGGCGATCGACCTCACGGCCTGGGTGCAGCTCGGCGAGGCTGCGAAGCTGCGCGCCGGCATCTTCAACCTCACCGACGAGACCTATTGGTGGTGGAGCGACATTCGCGGCCTCGCCGCGACCTCCACGGTGACCGAGGCCTATGCCCAGCCCGGCCGCAACGCCGCCGTCTCGATCACCTTCGCGTTCTGATCCCTTCCGGCTTGAGAAAAAGGAAAACCGCATGAAGACCCTCTTTGCCGCCCTGGCGATGGCGCTCGCGCTCTCGGCCTGCGCGACGCAAGGCGCGCCGCCCGCCGCCGCGCCGCAGATCGCGGTCCCCGAGGCCGATTTCCAGCGCGACCGCCAGTCGATCCTCGCCATGGCGGGCGATCACCGCGTCACCTTCGACTTCAAGGAAACCGCCGCCTTCGTCGCGGACTACGAGCCGATCAAACCCAAGGAGAGCGGCGGCTACGAGATCGTCCGCGTCATCGAGGACACGAACACCAAGATCTCTCTCCAGCACATCCTGGTGATGGAGATGGACAACGGCCAGACCTTCATCATCAAGCACTGGCGGCAGGACTGGCTCTACGAACCCGCCAGCGTCCTCTCCTATGCCGGCAAGGGACGCTGGACTCTTGAGGCGGTCCCGGCCGCCGAGGCCAAAGGCGCGTGGTCGCAGACCGTCTGGCAGACCGACGACTCGCCGCGCTATGGCGGCGTCGGCCGCTGGCGCTACGACGGCGGCGACGCGCGCTGGACCAGCGGCGAGACCTGGCGGCCGCTCGCCCGCCGCGACGCGGTGCGCAACCCGCCCTACGACCGTTATCGCGCGATCAACCGCCATGCCTTGACGCCCAAGGGCTGGGTCCACGAGCAGGACAACGCCAAGATGGGCCTCCGGGGCGGCGTGCCCACGACCATCGTCCACGAGTTCGTCATCAACACCTATCGCCGCGACGGCGACTTCCCGGTCGCCAAGGGCGACGCCTATTGGACGAAGACCAGGGATTACTGGGCGGCGGTGCGCGGCTTCTGGGATGCGGCCATCGCCGAAGGCAACGGCGTGACGGTCGCCGAGGAGGCCGAGAACGGCTCGGTCACCGGACCCGATCTCATGGGGCTCGCCGACGCCGTCGCGGCCGGGGCCAAGACCACCGAGGCGGCGATCGCCGAGGCCCGCGCCGTCATCGCCGCCGCCACGGGGGCAAAGCTGAACTGAGTCTTAAGGGCGGCCGCGCCCCGCCGCGCGGCCGCCGCCCGCCGGTTTCCGCCGCTATTAACGCGAATGTCACTCGTGGCGTGCGAGTGTTCCGCGTTCGGCTCGAGGAGCCAGGCAGAGGCGGCGCGCGTGAGTCATTCGGCGGCAGTACCGGTCGAGCGGCCGGCGGGGGGGCATGACGCACCGCCCGCACCCGCCGCCGCGCCTCTTCTGCGCCCCTTCGTCGCCGCCGACCTGCCCGAAGTCGCGCGCCTCTTCCGCCACGTCTTCCAGCGCGCCGGCGGATCGCCGCCCGCCGCCCTCGTCGCGCATCTGAAGGACGTCTATCTCGACCATCCCTGGTACGATCCCGAAACGCCCTCGCTGGTGTTCGCGGACGCGGACGGCCGCATCGAGGGCTTCATCGGCGTGCTGCCGCTCAGGCTGCGCTTTCGCGGCGCGCCGCTCCGGGCCTCGGTCGCCGGCGCGCTGATGGTGCGCGATCCCGCCCGCCAGCCGATGGCCGGGGCGCGGCTGATGCGCGCCTATATGTCGGGGCCGCAGGCGCTCTCGCTCGGCGACACCGCCAACTGGACCTCCAAGACGCTGTGGGAACGCATCGGCGGCCGCACGCTGCCGCTCGCCAGCCTCGAATGGCTGTCGATCATCCGCACCGCCGGCTTCGGCGTCTCGGTGCTGCGCAACAAGCTGCCCGGACCGCTGGCGGCGCTGCTCGCCCCGGCCTCGGGCCTCGCCGGACTCGTCGGCCGCCGCCGGACGGGCGCGCCGCTCGCCTGGTCCGGCGAGACGGTCGACGACGAAACCTGGCTCTCCGCCTTCGCCGAGGTGACGTCGGGCTTCGCTGTGACGCTCGACCCCGACCCCGTGGCCGGGCGCTGGTTCCTCGCCGAGGCCGCCCGCAAGAAACGCCACGGCCCGCTCTACCGCCGCGTGGTGCGCGACAAGGGCGGGCGCGTCATCGGCTGCTATCTCGTCTACGCCAGGCGCGGCGCGGTGGCGCAGACGCTTCAGCTCGTCGCCCTGCCGCGACAGGGCGAGGCGGTCTTCGCCAGCCTGCTCGGCTTCGCGGCGGCCGAAGGCTGCGTCGGCGCGCGCGGCCAGAGCCATCCCGGCATCATGGACGCGCTGTTCAAGGCGGGCTGCATCCTGCGCCATCGCGGCGCCACCGTCGCCGACACCGACGACGCCGCGCTGATGCAGGCGCTGGAGGCCGGTTCCGCGCCGTTCGGCGGCTTCTTCGGCGAGACCTGGCTGCGCCTCGTCAGCGACGATTTCGCGTGACGGGCGGGAAGGGCGAAGCGCGATGTGCGGCATAGCGGGATATCTGGACATGGAGGCGGGCGAGGCCGAGCGCCGCGCCGTGCTGGAACGCATGGCGGCGGCGATCGTCCATCGCGGACCCGACGGTTCGGGCGTCCTCGTCGACGGCCCCTGCGGCCTCGCCCATACCCGGCTCAGCATCGTCGATCTGTCGACCGGCGCGCAGCCGATGACGGATTCCGGCGAGACGCTGGCGATCAGCTTCAACGGCGAGATCTTCAACTACCGCGAACTGCGCGACGACCTCATCGCCCGCGGCTATGTCTTCCGCACGACCTCCGACACCGAAGTCATCCTCAATCTCTACCGCGCGATGGGGCCGGACTGCGTGACGCGGCTCAACGGCGATTTCGCCTTCGCGCTGTGGGACAGGACCGAGCGGCGGCTGATGCTGGCGCGCGACCGCATCGGCGTGCGGCCACTCTTCTACGCGCGGCGCGGCCCGCTGCTCGCCTTCGCCTCGGAGATGAAGTGCCTCTTCGCCGTCCCCGGCATCGAGGCCGAACTCGATCTCGTCGCCCTCGATCAGATCTTCACGACCTGGGCGCCGATCGCCCCGCGCACCGGCTTTGCCGACATCGCCGAACTGCCGCCCGGCCACATGCTGCTGGTGCGCAGCGGCGGCGCGCCGGCGATCCGCCGCTACTGGTCGCTCGACTTCCCCCGGGCCGGCGAGACGCCGCACCAGGACGAGCGCGCGGCGGGCGAGGAACTCCGCGCGCTGCTCGCCGACGCCACCCGCATCCGCCTGCGCGCCGACGTGCCGGTCGGGGCCTATCTCTCGGGCGGTCTCGATTCCTGCGTCGTCGCGGCCCTCGCCCGCGCCGAAGTGGGCGAGGGGTTGCGCACCTTCTCGGTCACCTTCGAGGACGCCGAGTTCGACGAAAGCGCCTTCCAGCAGACGATGAGCCGCGCCCTCGGCACGCGCCATCTGGCGATCGCCTGCGGGGCGGGCGACATCTCGCGCGCCATGCCGGCGGTCGCGGCGCATGGCGAGCGGGCGATCCTGCGCACCTCGCCCGCGCCGCTGTTCCTCTTGTCGGACGCCGTCCGCCGGGACGGCCTCAAGGTCGTCCTCACCGGCGAAGGGGCCGACGAGGTGCTCGGCGGCTACGACATCTTCAAGGAGGCGAAGCTCCGCCGCTTCGTCGCGCGCCAGCCGGGGTCGGAGCGCCGTCCGCGCCTGCTCCAGCGCCTCTATCCCTATCTGCCGCGCGTGCAGAGCCAGTCGCCGCAATTCCTCGCTGCCTTCTTCGGGGCCAGCCCCGCCGATCTCGCCGACCCGCTGTTCTCGCATCTGCCGCGCTACCGCACGACCTCCCGCGCCAGGATGTTCTTCTCCGCCGAGGTCAAGCGCGCGACCGCCGGCTACGACGCGCTCGACGAATTGCGCGCGGGCCTTCCGGCCGCATTCGCGCACTGGCACCCGCTGTCGCAGGCGCAGTATCTCGAAACGACGCATCTCCTGCCCGGCTACATCCTCTCCTCGCAGGGCGACCGCGTGGCGATGGCGCACGGCGTCGAAGGCCGCTTCCCCTTCCTCGACCACCGGGTGGTGGAGTTCGCCGCCGGGCTTCACCCGGAACTGAAGCTCAAGGGCCTCGCCGAAAAGCACATCCTGCGCGCCGCGCTGAAGAACGATTTGCCGCCCGAGATCGCCCAGCGCCCCAAGCAGCCCTATCGCGCGCCGGAAGCCGGCGTCTTCTTCGGGCCGGAAGCCGACCCTCAGCTCGGCGCGCTGTTCGCGCCCGAGGCGCTCGCCGCGAGCGGCCTCTTCGAGCCTGCCGCCGTTGCCCGCCTCGCGGCCAAGGCGCACCGCACCTCGTCGCTCGGCTTCGCCGAAAACGCCGCCCTTGTCGGCATCGCCACCGCCGAACTCGTCCGCCGCCGCTTCTGCGGCCCGTCCCTCACCGCATCGGCGACGGCCCCGCGCCTCGCCCGTTCCGTCTGATCGCCTGGGAGAGCCTCCATGTCGTCCACCGAAACCGCGCTGCGCGCCTTCATCGCCGAGAACTTCATGTATGGCGGCGACGCCTCGGCGCTCGCCGCCGACCGTTCGCTGATCGAGGAAGGCCTCATCGACTCGACCGGCGTGCTCGAACTCGTCTCCTTCCTCGAGGAACGCTTCGCCATCCAGATCGGCGACGCCGAGATCGTTCCCGCCAATCTCGATAGCATCGCGGCCATCGTCGCCTTCGTGGCCTCGAAGAACCCGGCCGCGGCCGCGGCCTGAGCGCGGAAGGGAAGCGCCGGCCATGCGTGTCGAGGATTTCCTGCGCAACAGCGCCCGCCGCCTTCCGGCCAAGACGGCGCTGACCGCGGGTGGGCGGCAGTTCGCCTATGGCGAGCTTGACGATCTCAGCGACCGCCTTGCGGCGGCGCTCGCGGCGCGCGGCCTCAAGCGCGGCGAGCGCGTCGTCCTCTTCATGGACAATGCCTGGGAGACGGTCGTCTCGATCTTCGCGGTGCTGAAGGCGGGCGGCGTCTTCTGCCCGGTCAACCCGTCGACGAAGGCCGCCAAGCTCGCCTTCATCCTCACCGACAGCGAGGCGGCGGCGGTCGTCACGCTCGCCCGCCTCGCGCCGGTCGCCGCCGAGGCGATGGCCGATGCGCCTTCGGTGCGTTTCGCGCTGGCGGCGGGCGGCTCGCCCGCCGGCTTCGACGATCTCGAAGCGGCGATCGCCGATGCGCCCTCCGGGCCGCTCGCCTTCGCGGGCATCGAGATCGACCTTGCGATGCTCGTCTATACCTCTGGTTCGACGGGCTTCCCCAAGGGCGTGATGATGACGCATCAGAACGTCGACGCCGCCGCGACCTCGATCACCACCTATCTTGAGAACACCGAGGCCGACGTCATCCTCAACGTGCTGCCGGTCTCGTTCGACTACGGCCTCTACCAGGTGCTGATGGCGATGAAGGTGGGCGCCCGTCTGGTGCTCGAAAAATCCTTCGCCTTCCCGCGCGCCATCCTCGACAAGGCGATCGCCGAGCGCGTCACCGGCCTGCCGCTGGTGCCGACCATGGCTTCGCTGATCCTCCAGATGAAGGACATCGCGCCCGGCGACTTCCCGGACCTGCGCTACATCACCAACACGGCGGCGGCGCTGCCGCCCGCCCATATCCAGGCGCTGCGCGATCTCTTCGCGGGCGCGACGCTCTATTCGATGTACGGCCTCACCGAGTGCAAGCGCTGCACCTATCTGCCCCCCGCCGAACTCGACCGGCGTCCGGGCTCGGTCGGCATCGCCATCCCCGGCACCGAGGCTTTCGTCGTCGGCGAGGACGGCAAGGAAGTGCCGCGCGGCGAAACCGGCGAACTCGTCATTCGCGGCCCCCATGTGATGAAGGGCTATTGGCGCAACGAGGCGGCGACCGCCAAGGCGCTGCGCCAGGGCCCGTTCCCGTGGGAGAAGGTGCTCTACACCGGCGATCTCTTCCGCCGCGACGCGGAAGGCTTTCTCTATTTCGTCGCGCGCAAGGACGACATCATCAAGACGCGCGGCGAAAAGGTCAGCCCCAAGGAAGTCGAAACCGCGCTCTACGCGCTCGACGGCATCGCGGCGGCGGCGGTCGTCGGCGTGCCGGACGGCGTGCTCGGCATGGCGCTGAAAGCGGTGGTGGCGCTCCGTCCCGGCGCCGCGCTCAGCGAGCGCGACGTCATCCGCCATTGCGCGCAGAGCCTTGAGGACTTCATGGTCCCCAAGCTCGTCGAGTTCCGCGACACGCTGCCGACCAGCGAGAACGGCAAGGTCGATCGCCGCCAGATCGCCGAAGAAATGGAAGCCGCCCGATGAGCGCCCCGCGTCCCGCCCCCGACCTCACGCTGCTCGAACTCGACGCGGCGGCCGAAACCGCGCGCCTCGCGGACGCCATCCGCAACGCGGTCACCGGAACGCTCAAGCGGCGCGGCGCGGTGCTCGGCCTCTCGGGCGGCATCGACAGTTCGGTGACGGCGGCGCTCTGCGTCGCGGCGCTGGGCCACAAGCGCGTGCTCGGCGTGCTGATGCCCGAACGCGATTCCGATCCCGACAGCCTGCGCCTCGGCCGCCTCGTCGCCGATCACCTCGGCATCGAGACGGTGGTGGAGGATATCGGCCCCTCGCTCGACGCCGCCGGCTGCTACGCGCGCCGCGACGGCTTCATCCGCCTGGCGGTGCCGTCCTACGGGCCGGACTGGAAATGCAAGATCGTGCTCGGCGATACCGCCGCCGGCTACGCCATTTCCTATCTCGTGGTCGAATCGCCCGGCGGCGAACAGACCCGCCACCGCATGTCGGCCGAGGTCTATCGCGGCGTCATCGCGGCCGCGAACATGAAGCAGCGCACGCGCAAGCAGCTCGAATACTACCACGCCGACCGCCTCGGCTACGCGGTCGCGGGCACGCCCAACCTGCTCGAATACGATCAGGGCTTCTTCGTGAAGAACGGCGACGGCGCGGCCGACTTCAAGCCGATCGCCCATCTCTACAAGTCCCAGGTCTATCAGCTCGCCGCCCATCTCGGCCTGCCCGCCGAGATCTGCGCCCGCCCGCCGACCACCGACACCTGGTCGCTGCCGCAGAGCCAGGAGGAGTTCTATTTCTCCGCGCCCTACAAGGTGATGGACGTGTGCATGCACGGCCTCGAAAACGGCTTCAGCGCGGAGACGACGGCGGCCAAGGCCGGTCTCAGCGCCGATGAGGTCGCGGTGATCTGGCGCGACATCGCGGCCAAGCGCGCCGCCACGAGCTATCTGCACGAGGCGCCGATCCTGTTCGCCCGCCCGCGCTGAGATGCTGCTCGGCCGCACCTTGCGCACGCTGCCCGGCCAGATCGCCGGGCCGCTGGCGCAGATGGCGGCGGCGGTCGCCTTCACGCATTATCTCTCGGTCGAGGCGCTCGGCGTTTACGCCCTCGCCTGGGCGGCGCAGGAACTCGTCTATTACGGCATCGTCGCCTGGTGGACCGCCTATGTGCAGCGCCACGCCGCCGCGCATGGCGCGCCGGAGGCTCTCGCCCGGCTGAACGCCGCCGAAACCGCCGTGCAGATCGGCTCGGCGATCGTCCAGGCGATCCTCGCCGTCGCCGCGATCGCCGCCTTCACCGACGCGCCGCTGGGCGCGGATTTCCTCGCCGCCGTCGCCGCCTTCACGGTGACGCGCAACCTGGCGACGCATTTCGCGGCGCGGGCGCGCGCCGAGGACAGCGATCTCGCCTTCACGATCCTTCAGGCGGGCGGCCCGCTCGGCGGCCTCGCGCTCGGCCTCGTGGCGCTCGCCGTTGTGTCGCCGACCGCCGAGGCGCTGCTTCTCGCCTATGCGCTGGCGCAGGGCCTCAGCCTCGCTGGCGGCCTCGTCTTCATGCGCTTCCGCCCGGCGCGGCCGCGCTTCGACCGCGCGATGCTCTCGGCCTCGTGGCTCTACGGCGCGCCACTCATCGCCGCCAATCTCCTCGAATGGCTCGCCAATCACGGCGTCCGGCTGATCGTCGAGATGGGGGCGGGCGCGGCGGGCGTCGGCCTCGTCACGACGGCGTGGTGGCTCGGCCTGCGCATCGGGGCCTTCGTCTCGCTGCTGGTGACGGGGGCGACCTTCGCCGCCGCGATCCGCGAGCTGGACCACCATGGCGCGGAAGGCGCGCGGGCGCAGCTCGCCGACAACGGCGCGCTGCTGCTCTTCCTGCTCGCTCCGGCGATCGCCGGCGGCGCGCTGGTCGCCGCACCCTTCGCGGCGCTCGCGGTCGCCGAACCCTTCCGCGCCGCGACCGCCCTGCTGCTGCCGCTGGCGCTGGCGGCGGGCGGGCTCAAGGCGTTCCGCGAACACGGCCCCGAACAGGCGCTGCTGGTCTTCGGCCGCACGCGCGCGGCGGCGCTGACGGCGCTGATCGAGGCGGCCTCGACCGTCGCGCTCTGCGCCCTTGGCCTTGCGCTCTGGGGTCTTCCCGGCGCGCTCGGCGGCGCGGCGCTCGCCTCGCTCATCGGGGCGGCCTCGGCGCAGGCGCTCGCCGCCCGGCTCACCGGCTATTTCCTGCGCCGCGGCGATCTTGCGCGCATCGCCGCCGCGACGGCGCTGATGACCGGCGCGGTCGCGCTGCTGCCGCAGGGTGACGGCTGGCGCGGCCTCGCGCTGCCGGTGCTCGCCGGCGTTCTCGTCTATGGACTTTCCGCCGCCGCGCTCTGGTGGCCGCGCCTTCGCGCCTGGCGGACGGCCCGGCGGCGCTAGAGCGCTTCGGCCGCCAGCGCGCGGATGTCGCCGTCCGCGTCGGCGACGGTCTCCAGCGCGCGATAGGCGCTCATGCGCCCCAGCGTCTTCTGCCAATAGGGGCCCTGGCCCTTGCCGATCTCGAAGCAGAGCCAGCCGCCGGGCTTGAGGAAGTCCGGCGCTTCCTTGGTCAGCCGCCCGACGATGCTGAGCCCGAACGCCCCGCCGTCGAAGGCGAGGCGCGGCTCGAAGCGGGCGATCTCCTCCGGCATGGTCTCGACCTTGGCCGACGAGATATAGGGCGGATTGCAGACGACGAGATCGGCGGCGCGGGCGAGCGCCGCGCGCGGCAGCGGCGCGAAGAGATCGCCGTCGGCGAAGACGATGCGATCGCCGACGCCGTGCAGATCGGCATTGCGGCGGGCGAGCGCCACCGCCTCCGGCGACAGATCGGCGGCATGGAGGCGGGCGTCCGGCACATGCACGGCGAGCGCCACCGCCAGATTGCCCGACCCGGTGCAGACGTCGATGGCGAGCGGCGCGCTCCCGGCCGCACGCGCCGCCTGCAATTTGCCGAGCGCCAGTCGCCCCAGCAATTCGGTCTCCTTGCGCGGCACCAGCGCCTCCGGCCCCGCGAGGAAGTCGAGCCCCATGAAACGCTGGCGGCCGGTGATGTGGGCGAGCGGCTCGCCGCCGAGACGCCTTGCGGCCAGCGCCTCCAGCGCCGCCGTCCCTTCCGCGCCGAGTTCCGGCAGCGCCGCGCTCGCGGCGGCCTCGACCGAGACGGACACGCCCGCGGCCGCCAGCCACAGCGCCCGCGCGGTGCCCTCCGGCGTTTCTTCCGGCTTGTCGGCCAGCCCCGCGAACGAGGCGGCGAGGCGGGCGGCGAGGGCTGCAAGGGCGGCGGTCCGATCGGTCATGGCCGCCAGTCTAGCGCCCGCCGATCAGCGCCCGGTTAATGCGTCTCCTGCGCCCGCCCGCGCGACTGGATGGCTGCCCGCCGCGCCTCGATCTCCTCGGGCTTCACGGCCGCGTTCAGCATCGAGGTGCGCTCGGCCTCCAGCCGGCGCGCCTCGCGCCCGGACAGCGCATAGCCGTCGTCGATCAGCGCCTTGTAGGCGGCAAGCGTTTCGGCCGGGATCGAGGCCATGTCGGCGGCGAGCTTCAGCGCCGTGGGCATCAGCTCGTCCGGCGCGACGACGCGGTTGACGAGGCCCCAGGCGGCGGCGGTCGCGGCGTCGAGGAAATTGCCGGTCAGCGACAATTCCTTGGCCCGCATCACGCCGATCGCCCGGGCGAGCTTCTGGCTGAGGCCCCAGCCGGGCAGGATGCCGACCCGCGCATGGGTGTCGGCGAAGCGGGCATTGGCCGAAGCGATCAGCACGTCGCAGGCGAGCGCCACCTCGAAGCCGCCGGTGATGGCGACGCCGTTGACCGCGCCGATGATCGGCTTGGCGCAGGCTTCCATCGACAGCACCGGATCGTTCTCGGCGCTTTTCGGGTTGGCGGCGCCCAGCGCCCCCGGCGTGCCGCCCAGCTCCTTCAGGTCCAGCCCCGCCGTGAAGGCGCGCCCGCCCGCGCCGGTCAGCACGATGACCTTGACCGCCGGATCGGCGTCGGCGGCCCGCACCGCCGCCGCCAGTTCGGCGCGCAGCGCCATGGAGAGCGCGTTCATCGCCTCCGGCCGGTTCATCGTCAGGACCGCGATACTGTCCTTGGTTTCGCGCAGCACCAGTTCCGGCATGATCCGCCCCGTCCTTCCATGTCCTTGACGGCGGCAACCTAACCGGAATCGGGCGGCAGGGAAGGGCGCTACTGGCGCGCCATCTCCGCCTGGCCCGCCGCCTCGCCGTCCAGGACCTGATCGGGGTTCATCGTCACCGTCACCTTGCGCAGCAGCCCGGTGAAGACGAAGGGCGAGGCGTAGGTCGAAACCGGGCTGCCGCGGTCGCGGCCGATATCCAGCCCCGACCACGAGATCAGCGCGAAGAAGCCGTGCTGCGGCTGGAACGTGCCGCAGGGCGCGCCGTCGATCGTCAGCGTCGCGGTCTTGACCGCCCCCTCCTGGCGCATCAGCACCGCCAGCACATGATCGCCCTCCGGCACGGCGCGGTCCGAAACCAGCATCTGATGCTCGCCGCCGATATTGAGGTCGTAGATCAGCCGCCCGTCGCGCACGAACAGCGCATAGCCCGAGGTCGCATCGCCATGGGCGATCAGCACGCCCTCGTCGCCCGCCTTCAGCCGCACGTCGGCCTCGATCAGGTAGGAGCGGCCGCGCACGTCGGGGGCGGCGTCGGTCGGCACATGGCCGACGCCGCGATGGAAGACGAAGCGGCGGCGCGCCGCGTTGCGCTTGGCGCTGTCGAGGAAGCGCAGGCCGAAGCGGTCGTCGAGCGGCAGCACGTTGTGCGCCTCGGCCGCGGCCCACCATTCGGCGATCAGCGCCTTCAGCCGTTCGGGCTCCTTCGCCGCCAGGTCGTCGGTCTCCGAGAAATCGCGGTCGAGATGGTAGAGCTCCCAGACATCGTCCTCGAAGGGCGTGTTGACCGGATGGAACGCCACCGCCTTCCAGCCGTCCTTCCAGAGGCCGCGATGGCCGAACATCTCGAAATATTGCGGGCGGGCGCGTGCCGGCGCGTTCGCGTCCGCAAGGCTCGGCGCGAAGCTGACGCCCTCGATCGGCATCTGCGCGACGCCGTTGACGTGCGAGGGCGCCGTCACGCCGACGAGGTCGAGAATGGTCGGGGCCATGTCCGAGGCGTGGCAGAACTGGTGGCGCAACTCGCCGCGCGCCGCGATGCGGGCCGGCCACGAGATCACCAGCGGATCGCGGATGCCGCCGCCATGGGTGTTCTGCTTGTAGCGGCGCAGCGGCGTGTTGGAGGCCATCGCCCAGCCGTGCGGGAAATTGGAATGGGTGTCCGGCCCGCCGATATCGTCGATCCGCGCCAGTTTCTCCGCGATCGATTCGGGGCGGAAATTGTATGGCCCCATCGCGTTGATGAAGCCGTGCGAGCCGCCCTCCTGGCTCGCCCCGTTGTCGGAGAGGACGAGGATCAGCGTGTCGTCCAGATCGCCCGCCGTCTTCAGGAAATCGAACAGCCGCTTCAGATGGCGGTCCGAATGATCCAGCATCGCCGCATAGGCGGCCTGCAAGCGCGTGAAGATCTTCTTCTCGTCGTCGCTGTGTTCGTCCCAGGCTTGCACGAACTCGTTGCGCGGCGGCAGCCGCGTATCGGCGGGAACGATCCCCAGCGCCTTCTGCCGCGCCAGACGGCGCTCGCGCTCCACGTCCCAGCCTTCGGCGAAGACGGCGTCGTACTTGCGGATCAGCTCTTGCGGCGCCTGATGGGGGGCGTGACAGGCGCCCAGCGCCACCCAGGTCAGCCAGGGCTTGTCGGGCGCGCCGACCTTGTGATCGGCGATCATGCGGATCGCCTGATCGATCAGGTCTTCGGTCAGGTGATAGCCGGTTTCATAGGTGCCGGGCGCGTCGATGCCGGTATTGTCGCGCACCAGCTCGGGCGAATACTGGTCGGTCTCGGCGTCCATGAATCCGTAATAGCGGTCGAAGCCACGGCCCAGCGGCCAGCCGTCGAACGGCCCGGTCGGTCCCGCCTCGGTCAGCGGCGTGACGTGCCATTTGCCCAGCATGTAGTTGCGATAGCCGTGCGGGCGCAGCATCTCGGCCAGCGTCCCGGCCTCCTTGGCGATCTTGCCGCGATAGCCGGGATAGCCGCTGTCGAAATTGGCGAGGCAGCCGACGCCGACCGAATGATGGTTGCGCCCGGTCAGCAGCGCCGCCCGCGTCGTGGAGCACATCGCGGTCGTGTGGAAGCCGCTATAGCGCACGCCGCGCGCCGCGACGGCGTCGATCGCCGGGGTCTCGATGGCCGAGCCGTAGCAGCCGAAATCGGAAAACCCCACATCGTCGAACAGCACGACGAGAATGTTCGGCGCGCCCTTGGGCGGACGCGGCGCGTCCGGCCAATGGGGCGTCGATTCTTTGTAGGTGGTGCCGATCTTGCCGGGGAAGCCTTCGCTCGCCATGGCGCGTTCCTTCTGTCGTTGCGTGCGGCCGTCACTCGCCGAGGTCGCCGAAGCGGACATCCTTCGAGCCTGCCGGCAGTTCGATCAGCATATCGTCGAAGGCGAGCCGCGTGGCGACGCCGGGCACGTCGGTGTCGCGCAGGAAGATGATCTTGCCGAACCAGTGCGGCACCGGCGGGATCAGGTGGCTTAGCACGAGCTGCGGCACGCCGGCCGCCGCCGCCGTCTCGGCCGCGTCGCGCGGCGAGGCGTGATAGTCGAGAATGTCGGTCATGATCTTGGCGATGCGCTCGTTGCCGTGGCGCGCCGCGGCGTCGTGCATCGTCATCACCGCTTCCTTGACCATCGCCTCGTGGATCAGCAGGTCCGCGCCCTTGGCGGCGATCGCCAGATTGGCGGACTTCGCGGTATCGCCCGAAAAGACGACCGAGCGGCCCTTGTAGTCGAAGCGATAGCCGAAGGCCGGATGGACCGGATCGTGATCGACCAGGAAGGCCGAGATCTTCAGCCCGTTGCGCTCCAGCACGGTGACGGACTGGCCGGGCGTCACGCCCTCGATCGCATGCGCCTCCATGATCCCGAGTTCGGGCTTGAGGAAATCCTCGCCGTGATGGGCGGTGCGATAGGACCGGTCGAGCGCGTAGGCCTCGTTGAAGCCCGCCACGACGCGCTCGATGCCCGGCCCGCCATAGACCGCGAGCGGCCTGGGGCGTCCGCCGACCCAGCTCTGGAGATTGACCTCGCCCAGATCGCCGATGTGGTCGGAATGGAAATGGGTGAAGAGCACCGTCCCCACCTTGTCGGTCGGCAATTGCCAGCGCGCCGCGTTCGCCCATGCGCCCGCGCCCGCATCGACGACGAAAATCTCGCCGCCCGCAAAGACCAGATTGCAGGCCGGGTCGCGCTCGGGATTGGGCATCGGCGAGCCGCTGCCGCAGATCGCGACCCTCAACCCGTCTTCGGCCAGAAGGCCCGAGCGGTCGGTGGAGAAGCGCTCCTCGGCCATCATGGCGATCAGCCGGTCCTGCACTGCCGGCACGAAATGGATCGCGGCGGCGATGGCCGCGGCGGCGACCGCGGCCAGCCCCAGCACGGCAAGGACGATCTTCTTCAACATGCTCATGGGTTTTCTCCCGCAATCAGCGCCTGAACCAGCAGGGCCATGGTTTTCGCCGCCTCGGCGGGCGGCAATTGTTGTTCGTGACGAAGCCGCCGCCACGCCTCGTAGCTGGTGGCGAGGTCCAGCGCCTCCAGCCGCGCCGGATGGCGGGCGATCGAGGCGGGCAGGGCCTTGAGCAGATAGCCACGCTGCAAGGCGACGAATTCGCGCTGACGCTCGGCGATCTGCGGCGAGGCGTGGCGATGCACGTCGGCGGCAATGCGGAACGGCATGATGCGCTCGAACAGTTCGGCCCGCCGGACGAGCAGTTCGTCCAGGCGGCCGCGCCAGGTCTTGGCCAGGAAGGGCCGATCGGCGATCGGCCGCACCTCGGATTCGATGACGACCGCGATCTCGCCGTAGAGCCGCTCCATGTCCTCGAAATGGCGAAACACGGTGCGCAGGCCGACATCGGCGCGGGCCGCGATGTCCTCGGCGGTCGGCGACAGCTTGCCCTCGCGGATGAAGGCGATGAAGGCGGCGACGATCTTGCGCCGGTTGTCGGCGCCGCGGCGCACGCGGCCGTCGGTGCGGCGGGCCTCAGACGGCATGGCGGCGGATCCTCACGAGCTCCAGCGCCGCCACCAGGACAAGGGCGATCAGCACGGCGAGGTTGAACCACTGGCCCGGCACTTCGGTCGGCGGCGGCTTGAAGACGAACAGCACGAAGACCCCGAGCCCGGCCTGCACGGTGTGGATGAGCAGCAGCGGCGTCACGAAGCCGTGCCAGCGCCAGGCCGCCGCCGCGTCGGCGAGCCCCAGCGCGATCTGCCCGACGCCGAGCGACGCGAACAGGAAAAGGATCGTCTGCGGCGCGCCCGAAAGGTCGAGCCCGGCGATGCTCGCCGCGCCGCCGTCGGGCGCGAAGAGGTGGATCGCGCCGCGCGCCAGATTGACGGCGCCGAGCAGCGCCACGGCGGCGACGGCGAGACGCGACGGCGACACGCTCACGCCCCGCCCGTCAGCGTGCCCTTGACGAAGCCGTCGATCAGCGCGGCAAGTTCCTCCGGCGCATCCTCCTGCAGGAAATGCGCGGCGTTGCGGATCGTCGCATGAGGCTGGCCCTTGGCCCCCGGCACGCGCGTCTGGAACACTTTCTCGCCGCCCTTGGTGACGGGATCGGCGTCGCTGAAGGCGGTGAGGAACGGCTTGTCGAACGCCTCCAGCACCGTCCAGGCCGCCTTGTTCTCGGCGACCGAGGCGTGCTCGGGGGTGATCGGCACCAGCGCGGGAAAGCGCCGCGCCCCCGCCTTGTAGCTTTCGTCCGGGAACGGGGCCTCATAGGCCGCCTTCTCCGCCTCGCTCAGCGCCCGGGCGCTGCCGCCGTCGAGGATGAAGCCGATGGGCAGCACCGGCACGCTCTGGCTGAAATTGAGCCAGGCGTTGAAGCCCTCGCTCCAGCCGGTCCCGACCGGCAAGCCGGTATTGGCGACGATCACCCGCGCGAAGCGTTCGGGGAAGGCCGCGACCAGACGCAGGCCGATCAGCCCGCCCCAGTCCTGACAGAACAGCGTGATGTCCGTCAGTTCGTTGGTCAGCAGCCAGGCGCTCATCCACGCGACATGGCGCTCGAAGGTGTAGTCTTCCTGCTCGGCGGGCTTGTCGGAGCGCCCGAAGCCGACGAGGTCCGGCGCGACCACCCGGTGGCCGTTCGCGGCCAGCGCCGGGATCATTTTGCGATAGAGATAGGACCAGGACGGCTCGCCATGCATCAGCAGCACGGGGGCGGCGTCGCGCGGCCCCTCGTCCACCGCGTGGATGCGGATCTCGTCGCCGGCCGCGTCGAAGATCGTCGTGTAGTGGGGCGCGAAGGGGAAATCGGCGAGATCCCGGAACCGCTCGTCCGGCGTCCGCAGCAGCTTCATGATGCCCTCCCATTGACCGCGTCTGCGCGCGGTTGTATAAGTAGTGACATAAATAGTGTCACTATAAGCGCGCCGCGTCAAGGCGCGCCAGCAAGGGAGGGCGGCGATGCGGGCCGCGATCAGCCGGACGATCACCGGCGCGCTGACCAGCCATGCGCTGCGCGACTTCAGGCGCGGCTGGAACGCGATGGCCCGCCGCCTCAGGGGACGCATGGCCGAAATCCACTATTTCCACCAATCCGACGATCCCTACAGCCATCTGACGGCGCAGGTCTTGGCGAAGCTCGCCGCCCGCTACGACGCGGCGGTGGTGCCGCATCTGGCCGCGCCGCCCGACGACGGCGCCGCGCCCGAACGCGAGCGCCTCGCGGCTTGGTCGCTGCGCGACGCGGGCGCGCTCGCCGCGCGGCTCGGCCTCGACTGGCCGGAACATCCCGTGCCGCCGACGCGCGATGCGGTCGCGGCGGCGAATGCCGGCCTTGCGGCGGCGCTGGCGACCCCCGACTTCGCGGCCCGCGCGGTCGAAATCGGCGCGGCGCTCTGGCGCGGCGACGGCGCGGCGCTCACCCCGCACGCCGTCGACGGCAACGCCGAGGCCGCCGCCAGGGCGATGGCCGAGGGCGCGAAGCTGCGCGAGGAGAAGGGCCACTATCTCGGCGGCACGTTCTATTTCGAGGGCGAATGGTACTGGGGCGTCGATCGCCTCCATTATCTCGAAACCCGGCTGCGCGGCGCGGGCCTCGCCAAAGGCGCGGACGAAGGCCTGATCGCTCCGGTCAAGGACGTCGAGCTGACGGCGCAGCCGGCCAACGGCGCGCGGCCCGAGCTGCACTTCTTCTTCTCGTTCCGCAGCCCCTACACCTATATCAGCGTGCCGCGCGTGCGCCGCCTCGCCAAGCATTACGGCGCGGATCTGAAGCTGCGCTTCATCCTGCCGATGGTGATGCGCGGCCTGCCGGTGCCGCGCGCCAAGTCGATGTACATCATGCGCGACACCAAGCGCGAGGCCGACCGCGTCGGCCTGCCGTTCGGCCGCATCGTCGATCCGGTCGGCCTGGCGACCGAACGCGGCATCGCCGTGCTCAATCACGCGATCCCGATGGGGCGCGGCCCGGACTTCGCCGAATCCTTCCTGCGCGCGGTGTGGTCGGAAGGCGTCGATGCGACGACCGAGGCCGGCCTCAACACCATCGCGGCGCGGGCCGGGCTTCAGCCGGACATGGTCGCCGCCGCGCTTCTCGACGACAGCTGGCGCGCCCCGGCCGAGGTCAACCGGCAGGACCTGTTCGCGATGGGCCTCTGGGGCGCGCCGTCGCTGCGCGTCAATGACGGCCCCGGCTATTGGGGCCAGGACCGGCTCTGGCTGATCGAGCGCGACCTCATCGCCGCGACGGCGGCGAAGTGATGGCGTCCTCAGGCCTCATCGCGCTCGGCGGCGCGCCCGGCTCGCCCTATACGCGCAAGATGCTCGCCGTGCTGCGCTACCGGCGGCTGCCCTATCGCTTCCTGGTCGGCAGCCATGGCGGCCATGCGGGCCTCCCCCGGCCGAAGGTCGAGCTTCTGCCGACCTTCTATCTGCCGGGTCCGGACGGCGCGCTGGAAGCGGTGGTCGACTCGACGCCGATCATCCGCCGCCTGGAGGCGGACCATCCCGGCCGCGCCGTCGTGCCCGCCGATCCGGCGCTCCGGTTCCTCGACGAATTGCTGGAAGACTATTCCGACGAGTGGCTGACCAAGGCGATGTTCCACTATCGCTGGCATTTCGCTGCCGATATCGAGCGGGCGGGCGACATCCTGCCGGTCTGGCGCAACGTCACCGCGCCCGCCGAACAGCTTGCGGCGGCCAAGCAGATCTTCGCGAAGCGCCAGATCGACCGGCTCTATGTGGTCGGCTCGAACGCCGTCACCGCGCCGGTGATCGAGGCGAGCTATCGCCGCTTCCTCGCGCTCTTCGAGGCGCATCTCGCCCATCACCCCTTCCTGATGGGGGCGCGTCCCGGCGCTTCGGACTTCGCGGCCTACGGACAATTGACGCAGCTCACCCATTTCGACCCGACGCCGATGGCGATCGCCCTCGCCGAGGCGAAGCGCGTCTTCGCCTGGGTCGATCTGATGGAGGATCTCTCGGGCGTCGAACCGGAAGAGTCCGGCTGGCTCGACGGGGCCAACCCGCCGCCGACCCTTGTCGCGCTGCTCGGCGAACTCGCCCGCACCTATGTGCCGGTCATGCTCGCCAACGCGCGGGCGCTGAAAGCGGGCGCGGCGGCGGTCGAGGCGACCATCGACGGCCTCCCCTGGACGCAGCAGCCCTTCCCCTATCAGGGCAAATGCGTCGCCTGGCTGCGCCAGTCGCACGCCGCGCTGCCCGCACCGGCGAAGGCGCGCATCGACGCGCTGCTGGAGGCGAGCGGCTGCCTGCCGCTCGTCGCCGAACCGCTCTGATGGCGGCGCGGCGCGCCCTTGCCGGCCTCGCCGCGCTGCTGCTCGCCGCCTGCGGCGACGCGACCGTCGAACAGGCCTCGTGCGGCGTCGCGACGCCCTTGCCCGCGCCCGGCTCGGCGGCGGGCATGGTGGCGATCCCGGCGGGCGAGACGACGATGGGGGCCGCCGCGATGCAGCCGGGCGAAGGCCCGGCCACCCGCATCGCCGTCGCCGCCTTCCGCATGGACGCGACCGACGTCACCAACGCGCAGTTCGCGGCCTTCGTCGCCGCGACCGGCTATGTGACGCGGGCCGAACGCGGCCCCGATCCCTCCTCGCTCGTCTTCGTCCCGCCTGAGGACGGCGTCGATCTCTCCGACCCGTCGCAATGGTGGCGCATCGTGAAGGGCGCGGACTGGCGTCACCCGCAAGGCCCGGACAGCTCGCTCGACGGCAAGGGCAATCTCCCGGCCGTCCACATCGCCTATGAGGACGCGCTCGCCTATGCGCGCTGGCTGGGCCGCGATCTGCCGACCGAGGCGGAATGGGAATATGCGGCGCGCGGCGGCCTCGACGGCGCGCGCTATGTGTGGGGCGACGCGCCGCCGGGCGAGGGCGGTCCCCGCGCCAATACCTGGCAGGGCTTCTTCCCGCTTCAGGACAGCGGCGGCGACGGCTTCAAGGCCGCGCCCTCGCCGGTCGGCTGCTACGCCCCCAACGGCTACGGCCTCTACGACATGGCGGGCAATGTCTGGCAGTGGACGAGCGACGTCTGGCGTCCCGGCCTCGATGCGCCCGAGCCCGAGACCGCTTCCTACGACCCGGCCGACCCCGCCGCGGCGCAGCGGGTCATCAAGGGCGGCTCGTTCCTCTGCGCCGACAATTACTGCCTGCGTTACCGCCCGGCCGCCCGCACCGCGGCGGCGGCGGACGACGGCGCTTCGCATATCGGCTTCCGCACCGTTCTGAGGGACGGCGGACAACAACAAGCCTCGACCGGGGAGGGCAGGCCATGATGCGCTGGTTGAAACGATTGGGCCTCGCCGCCCTGGTTCTCGTCGCGGCGCTGGCCGCGACCTGGTTCGCCATCGGCGGGCGCGAGGGCTTCATCCTCATCTACGCCAGCTACATGAAGCCGACGCCGGAAGCGAACCGCGCCGTCGTCTGGGACAAGGGACCGGACGCGCCGCCGCCTTCGGGCGAACGCAAACGGCCCAACATCGTCGTCATTCTCGCCGACGATCTCGGCTTCAACGATGTCAGCTTCTACGGCGGCGGCACGGCGGGCGGCGTCGTGAAGACGCCCAACATCGATTCCATCGGCCGCGACGGCGTCAATTTCCCGGCCGGTTACGCCGGCAACGCGACCTGCGCGCCCTCGCGCGCGGCGCTGATGACCGGCCGCTACGCCACCCGCTTCGGCTACGAGTTCACGCCGACCGCGCTCGGCTTCCAACGCCTGGTCGGCGGCCATCAGGGGGCCTCGCCCTATCCGCCGATCTACCACGCCGAGCGCGAAGCCGAGGTGCCCGATTTCCGCGAACTCGGCATTCCGGCGGGCGAGGTGACGATCGCCGCGATGCTCCAGAAGGCCGGCTATCACACGGTGCATCTGGGCAAGTGGCATCTCGGCGAGAACGAGGCGCAGCGTCCCGACAAGCGCGGCTTCGACGAAAGCCTCGGCTTCTACGCCGGCGCCTCGATGTTCCTGCGCGAGGACGATCCGGACGCGGTCAACTCCAAGCAGGATTTCGACCCGATCGACAAATTCCTGTGGGCGGCGCTGCCGTGGGGCGTGCGCTACAACAGCGGGCCGATGTTCGAGCCCAAGGGCCACATGACCGATTACCTCACCGATCAGGCGGTCGAGGTCATCCGCGCCAACCGCAATCGGCCCTTCTTCCTCTATCTCGCCTACAACGCGCCGCACACGCCGCTTCAGGCGACGAAGGAAGACTATGACGCGCTGCCGCAGATCGGGGACCATACGCTGCGCGTCTATGCGGCGATGATCCGCCAGCTCGACCGCGGCGTCGGCCGCGTGCTCGCCGAGCTGAAGGCCCAGGGCCTCGACGGCGACACGCTCGTCATCTTCACCAGCGACAATGGCGGCGCGCACTATGTCGGGCTCGACGACCTCAACAAGCCCTATAGCGGCTGGAAGGCGACCTTCTACGAAGGCGGCATCCGCGTGCCGTTCTTCATGCGCTGGCCGGGCGTCATCCCGGCGGGCGCGACCTACGCCGCGCCGATCAGCCATTTCGACATCTTCGCCACCGCCGCGGGCGCGGCGGGCGCGGCGGTGCCGACCGACCGCCAGATCGACGGCGTCGATCTGACGCCGTTCCTCACGGGCGCGGCGTCGGGCGAGCCGCACCACGTCCTCTTCTGGCGCTCGGGGCCTTATGTCGTGGTGCGGGCAGGCGACTGGAAGCTCCAGGTGGAGGATACCTCCAGGCTCGTCGCCCTCTACGACCTCGCGGCCGACCCGTCCGAGAAAACCAATCTCGCCGCCGCCAACCCGGACAAGGTCGCCGAGCTTCAGGCGCTCATCGCCGGTTTCCAGAAGGAACAGGCAAAGCCGCTCTGGCCGGCGCTGATGGAAGGGGTGATCCCCATCGACCATCCGATGAACCGCCCCTGGAGCAAGGACGACCGCTACATCTACTGGTCGAATTGAGGACGCGATGAGCGAACCCTACCGCCTCTACGGCGCGCATTTGTCCTACTACACGGGCAAGGTGCGCGCCTTCCTCCTCAACAAGCGCCTCGCCTTCGACGAGGTGCTCTCCACCGAGGAGGTCTATCGCGAGATCATCCTGCCGAAGACCGGGGTGAATTTCATTCCCGTGCTCGGACATCCCGACGGGCGGGTGATCCAGGACACCTCCGACATCATCGACGAGCTCGACGGGGCGAGCCCCTTCAACCCCGCCTATCCGCCGACGCCGCGCCAGCGCCTCGCGGCGATCCTCGCCGAGATCGTCGCCGACGAATGGTTCGTGCTCCCGGCGATGCACTATCGCTGGACCAAGAACCGCGACTTCGCGGCGCTCGGCTTCGGCGCGGCCAGCCGCCCGAACGCCGGCCTCGCCGAACAGCGCGAGATCGGCGAAAAGCTCTGCGCCCGGTTCGCGGGCTCGCTGCCATTCCTCGGCGTCTCGCCCGAAACCGCGCCCGGCATCGAGGCCGAATACGAGGCCTTCCTCGACCTCTTCGGCGAGCACCTCAAGACCCACCGCTATCTGCTCGGCGACCGCCCGACGCTCGGCGATTACGGCCTGATGGGGCCGCTCTACGCGCACCAGTTCCGCGACCCGCGCTCAGGCGAGATCATGCATCTGCGCAGCCCGCGCGTCGTCGCCTGGATCGAGCGCATGAACATGCCGCCCGCGACCTATGGCGATCTCGCGCCGGACGACGAGGTGCCGCCGCTCGCCGTCGCGCTGCTCAAGCGCCAATGGGCGGATTTCTGGCCGGTGCTGCGCGGCACGCTCGACGCCACCGAAGCCTGGATCGAGGCCAATCCGGGGGCCGCGCCGCCGCGCGCCATCGGCAAGCAGGCCTTCACGGTCGGCGGCTGCGCCGGCGAGCGGCTGATCTTCCCCTATTCGCAATGGATGTGGCAGCGCGCCGCCGACGCCTATGCGGCGCTCGCCGCCCCGGACCGCGCGGCCGCCGCGCCCTTCATCGAAGCGGTCGGCCTCGCGGACGCCTTCGCCCGGCCGATCCGCCGCCGCGTGGCGCGCCGGGACAACCGCCTCGTCGCCGTCTGACCGCTTGACGAATATGACCGTATCGTTCAATAGTGACCGTATGGTCATTATTGAACGCATCGGTCATGACGCCTGACGCCGCCCGGCCGGACCGCCGCCGGGTCCGCAATCGCGCCGCCATCCTCACCGCCGCCGAGGCGCTCTTCGCCGCGCGCGGGGTCGAGGCGGTCAGCATCGACGAGATCGCCGCCGCCGCCGATCTCGCCAAGGGCACGCTCTACAATCACTTCGCCGACAAGGACGCGCTCGCCGCCGAGGTCGCGCTCACCGCGCGCCAGGAAGGCGAGGCCCGCGTCGCCGCCGCCAACGAGGGCGTCGCCGAACCAGAACGGCGGCTCATCCGCGGCGTCATCGTCTTCGCCCGCTTCGCCTCCGAACGGCCCGAGCGCGCCCGCGCGGGCCTGCGCATGACCTCCGGGGCGGCCGACATCGACGCGCCGGTCAATGCCGGCGTGCGCCGCGACATCGAACGCGGCTTCGCCGCCGGGCGCTTTCACGGCGTCGGGCGCGAGGCGGCGGCGCTCGGGGTCATCGGCGTCGCCCATGCGCTCATCTCGCGCATTCTCGGCGCCCCCGGCGACAAGGCGGCGGCGATGCACGCCGCGCGCGAGGCCGCCACCTTCATCCTGCGCGGCGTCGGCATCCCGGCCCGCGAAGCCGCCGCCACCGCCGCGCGCGAAGTCGCGGCCCTCTTCGGAGACTGACCCCATGCCCGGCATCAAGATCGAGGACATCGCCTATGTCCGCTTCCGCGCCCCCGACCTCGACCTCATGGAGACGTTTCTGGGCGAGTTCGGCCTCGTGCGCGCTGCGCGCAGCGCCGACACGCTCCACATGCGCGGAACCGGCCCATCGCCCTTCGTCCATGTGACGCATCTGGGCGAGGCGGGCTTCGTCGGCCTCGGCTTCGCCGCCGAAAGCCTCGCCGACCTCGAACGCCTCGCGGCGGAGGAGGGCGTCGCCCCGATGGACAGCGACGCGCCGGGCGGCGGCCGCCTCGTCCAGCTCGCCGACCCGGACGGCTTCCGCGTCGATGTCGTCGCCGGACAGACTCCGGTCGCGCCGCTTCCCCTGCCGCAGCGCGTGCCGACCAACGACGCGCGCGCCCGGCCCCGCACCGGGGCGGTCAAGCGCGTCGGCTCCGGCCCGGCGCATGTCCTGCGCATCGGCCATGCCGTCCTCAACGTCACCGATTTCCGCCGGTCCGAGGCCTGGTACAAATCGCGCCTCGGCTTCCTCACCTCCGACGAGATCACGCTCGATGGCATGCCGGATTCGCTCGGCGCCTTCCTGCGCTGCGATCGCGGGGCCGCGCCGACCGATCACCACACGATCTTTCTGGTCGGCGCGGGCGCGCCCAAGTTCAACCACGCCGCCTTCGAGGTCGCCGATTTCGACGATCTGATGACCGGCCACGATCATCTCAAGGCCAAGGGCCGCACCCACGAATGGGGCGTCGGCCGCCACATCCTCGGCAGCCAGATCTTCGACTACTGGCGCGATCCGTGGGGCCACGCCGTCGAACACTGGACCGACGGCGACCGCATCGACGCCGCCTTCGGCTCGCACAAGGCGGGCCTCGACGCGCTCATCGGCACGCAATGGGGGCCCGGCGCGCCGCCCACCATGGGCTGACGCCGCACGGCCGACACAGAACAGGGAAGAGGAAACACCGCATGAAACTCGCAACCTTCGACGACGGCGCCGGGGCGCGCGTCGGCCTCGTCACCGATGCCGGCCTCATCGATCTCGCCAGGGCCGTGCCCGGCCTGCCCACGACGATGATCGGCCTCATCGAAGCCTGGGACACGGCCCGCGCCGCCGTCGCCGCCGCCGCCGGCCCGGCGCTCCCGCTCGCCTCCGTGCGGCTGAAGGCGCCGGTTCCCAGGCCCGGCAAGATCCTGGCGATCGGCCTCAACTACGCCGACCACATCGCCGAGTCCGGCCAGAAGACGCCCGAGCATCAGGTCTGGTTCGCCAAGCTCCCCAACGCCGCGCACGGCCCGTTCGATCCCATCGACCTGCCGAAGGTCTCGTCCTTCGTCGATTACGAGGCCGAGATGGTGGCGATCGTCGGCAAGGGCGGCCGCCACATCTCGCGGGCCGACGCGCCCGCCGCCGTCTTCGGCTATTGCGTCGGCAACGACGTGACGGCCCGCGACTGGCAGTTCCGCACGCCGCAATGGATTCTCGGCAAGTCGTTCGACACCCACGCGCCGTTCGGGCCGTGGATCGTCACCGCCGACGAGCTGGGCGATCCGCACACGCTCGGCATCCGCGCCCTCGTCAACGGCGAGGTGCGTCAGAACTCGAACACCGCCAACCTCGTCTTCAACGTCTTCGACCAGATCGCCCATGTCAGCCAGGCGACGACGCTCGATCCGGGCGACGTCATCTTCACCGGCACGCCGGGCGGCGTCGGCGCGGCGATGAAGCCGCCGCAGGCGCTGAAGGCGGGCGACGTGGTGCGCATCGAAATCGACCGCCTCGGGGCGATCGAAGCCGTCATGCGGCCGGAAGCCTGACCGATGCGCGAGGAAGCCGACGTTCTCGTCGCCGGCCTCGGCCCGGTCGGCGCGGGCCTCGCCGCGCTGCTCGCGGCGCGCGGCCTCAAGGTGATCGCGGCGGAGAAGGAGACGGAAGTCTACCGCCTGCCGCGCGCCGCCCATTTCGACGCCGAGATCATGCGTCTCTTTCAGCAGATCGGCGTCGCCGGGGATGTGCTGCCCTTTGCGCGCCCGATTTCGGCCTACGAGTTCGTCAACGCCGGCGGCGACATCATCATGCGCTTTTCGGTTCCGGCCGAAACGGCGCAGGGCTGGGCGGGCGGCTATCTCTTCCACCAGCCCGCGCTGGAGGAGGCGCTGCGCCGCCGCCTCGCCGCCGCGCCCACCGCCGAAATGGCCCTCGGCTGGACGCTCGAAGACTTCGCCGGGGATGCAGACGGCGTCACCGCCACGCTCGTCCGCGACGGCGCGGCGCGCACGGTGCGCGCCCGCTATCTCGTCGCCTGCGACGGCGCCAATTCGCCGGTGCGCAAGGCGCTCGGCATCGGCCTCACCGATTATGGCTTCGACGAACCCTGGCTCGTCGTCGATACGTTGATGCCGGACGAAAGCCGGCTGAAGCCCTACGGCCTTCAGATCTGCGATCCCGCGCGCCCCGTCACCGTCATGCCGATGAGCCCCGGCCGCCGCCGCTGGGAGTTCATGCTGCTGCCGGGCGAGGACCCGGCGGCGATGCAGGAGG
This sequence comes from Alphaproteobacteria bacterium, assembly GCA_046348585.1. Taxonomy (GTDB): domain Bacteria; phylum Pseudomonadota; class Alphaproteobacteria; order Micropepsales; family Micropepsaceae; genus JADZAI01. The sequence continues at coordinate 170,394 of JAXMDZ010000001.1, read as the reverse complement.
ACGAAACCGTCCGCCGCCTGATGCGGCCCTTCGCGGCCGAAGGCGAGGCGGAGATCGTCCGCAAGGCGGTCTATCGCTTCCACGGCCTCGTCGCGCGCGACTGGCGGCGCGGCCGGGTGTTCCTGGCGGGCGACGCGGCGCACCAGACGCCGCCCTTCGCGGGCCAGGGCATGTGCTCGGGCCTGCGCGACGCCGCCAATCTCGCCTGGAAGCTCGACCTCGTGCTGAAGGGCAAGGCGGGCGACGCCCTGCTCGACAGCTATCAGAGCGAGCGCGAGCCGCATGTGCGCCAGGTCATCGAACTCGCCATCGCCATGGGCCGCGTCGTCTGCGAGCGCGACCCGGCGAAGGCTGCCGAACGCGATCGCACCATGATCGCCGCCCGCGCCGCCCAGCCCGGCGACGCCGCGACGCCGCCCCAGCCCGGCCTCGCCGCCGGCTTCCTGCATCCCTCGCCGCGGGCGGGCGACCTTGTGCCCCAGCCGCGCGACGAGGCCGGGGCGCGCCGCGACGCGGCGCTCGGCGACGGCTTCTGCCTGCTGACGCGCGGCCCGCACGCCGCGCCGCCGGGCATCGCCGCGCTTGACGTTACGGCTTTGGGCGATGGCGGCGCGCTGGCGGCCTGGCTTGGCGCTGCGGAAGCCGCGCTCGTGCGCCCCGACCGCTATGTCTTCGGCACCGGCGCGCCCGATATGCTTCTGGACCGGCTGGCCGCATCGCTGTAGCCATGCGCGGTCCTTTTCGTCGGAGACAGCCATGATCGGCCGCCTGAACCATGTCGGCGTTGCGACGCCCTCGATCGAAGACTCGGTGAAGCTCTACCGCGACGTGCTCGGCGCGACCAAGATTCACGACAAGTTCGCGATGCCCGAACAGGGCGTCTGGGTCTGCTTCGTCGATCTGCCCAACACCCAGATCGAGCTGATCGAGCCTTACGACGACGCCTCGCCGATCAAGGGCTTCCTCGCCAAGAACCCGGCGGGCGGCCAGCACCATGTCTGCTTCGAGGTCGACGACATCATCGCGGCGCGCGACGACATGCGGGCCAAGGGCGCGACCGTCCTCGGCACGGGCGAGCCGCGCATCGGCGCCCACGGCATGCCGATCATCTTCGTCCACCCCAAGAACATGGGCGGCGTGCTGGTCGAGCTGATGCAGAAGCCGGACGCCACCGCGCACGATTGATCCGGTCCCGGCGGCGCGCGCCCGGCCGGACGGCTGTCGCGCCGCCGTCGCAGTTCGCTGCGACACTCGCGCCCCGGCCGCTCACGGCCTCGGGGAGCCTTCGTCATCGCCGGCCTCGTCTACATTCCAGGTCTCGTCTGGGGTTTCCGCTTCGACGGCGGGTCGCTCGCCTCGATCGCCGAGACCATGACCCTCGACGAGGTGCTCCGCCCCGGCGGTATCGTCTGGCTCCATCTCAACGGCCGCGACGGACGGGTCCCGGCCCTGCTCGCCCGCCTCGCCGAGCTTCCGGCACGCGCCCAGGCCTGCCTCACCGGCCGCGAGGAGCACATGACGATGTCCGCCGCCGAGCGCGCGGTATTCGGCGTCTTTCCCGATTTCGAGCGCGACTTCGAGGGCGAGGGCCGGGCGATCGGCCGCTTCCGTTTCGCGCTGACCGGACGGCTTCTGGTCACCGTCCGCCGCCACCCGCTCCACTCGGCCGAGCACGCGCGGATGGAGATCGCGCGCGGCGCCGCCGTGCGGACCCCGGTCGACATTCTCGAACTCATCGTCGCCGCCTTCCACGGCCGCCTCAACGTGCTGCTCGAAGAGGTCGCCGAGACCATCGACCGGGTCGAGGACAGCGTCTTCGACGACGTGCCCCGCGACGAGCGGCGGACCCTCGGCCCGGTGCGGCGCACGCTGGTGCGCCTGCACCGCCATTTGCGCTCGGCCGCCGGCCTGCTGCGCCGGCTCGAAGCCCAGGCGGCGGCGGAGCTGCCCGACGGCGTCGCCGCCGCGGCCGACCGCATGAGCCACCGCCTCGCCCATTGCGACCTCGACGTGATGACCCTGCAGGACCGCGCCCGGCTGCTGCACGAGGAGATCGACTCCAAGATCAACGCCCAGACCAACCGGCATCTCTTCACGCTGTCGGTGATGTCGGCCTTCCTGCTGCCGCCGACCCTGATCGTCGGCTTCTTCGGCATGAACACCGCCGGCCTGCCGTTCCAGTCCCTGCCGGGCGGCACCTGGTATGCGGGCGGGCTCTGCGTCGCGGCGATCGCCCTGGCCTGGTGGTTCCTGCGCCGGGGCGGAATCGGGCGCGGCTCGTGAGCCTCCGCCCTTAATTCATCGCCCGGTGAGGATTACGTTGCGCTGCAACACCTGCTAGCCTGACGGCTCACCATCGAGGAAGCGATGAGCAAGAAGATCTACGCGGACGCCGCCTCGGCGCTCGCCGGGCTGACATTCGACGGCATGACCGTCATGGCCGGGGGCTTTGGCCTCTGCGGCATTCCGGAAAACCTGATCCTCGCCCTGCGCGACAGCGGCGTCAAAGGCATCACGGTCGTCTCCAACAATGCCGGGGTCGACGATTTCGGCCTCGGCCTGCTGCTGAAGACCCGCCAGATCGCCCGCATGATCTCGTCCTATGTCGGCGAGAACAAGGAGTTCGAGCGGCAATATCTCTCCGGCGAGTTGCAGCTGGAGTTCAACCCGCAGGGCACGCTCGCCGAGCGCATCCGGGCGGGCGGGGCGGGCATCCCCGCCTTCTTCACCGCCACCGGCGTCGGCACGCTGGTCGCCGAGGGCAAGGAAGTGCGCGAATTCGGCGGCCGCCGCTACGTGATGGAGACGGCGCTGAAGGCCGACCTCTCCATCGTCAAGGCGTGGAAGGCCGACGAGGCGGGCAATCTCGTCTTCCGCAAGACGGCGCGGAACTTCAACCCGATGATGGCGACCGCCGGCAAGGTGACGGTCGCCGAGGTGGAGGAGATCGTCCCCGCCGGCGCGCTCGACCCTGACTTCATCCACACGCCTCGGCATCTATGCACCGCCCGTCGCGGCAAATTCCAGAAAACGCATCGAGCGTAGCGCACTACCACGCGCGCGGGAGGCCTGACCCATGCCCTGACCCGCGACCAGTTGCCGCCCGCGCCGCCCTGGAGCTCAAGGACGGCTTCTACGTCGATCTCGGCATCGGCATTCCTGGACGCTGGTGGCCAACCACATTCCCGCCGGCATGATGGTGGATGCTCCAGTCGGAGAACGGCATGCTCGGGACAGTTGCCCTCGATGACGACGAGGCCGAGATCCCGACCTCATCAACGCCGGCAAGCAGACCATCGAACGCCTCGTCACCTCGTGGCCTGTCCGATGAAGCCGCCTGTGGCGATGATCCGCGGCGGCCATATCGACCTCTCCATCCTCGGCGCGATGGAGGCGGACGCGGAGCAGGGCGGCTATCGCCAACTGGATGAGATCCCTGCGATGGTGAAGGGCATGGGCGTAAGATGGATTCCGTCGCTGGCGTCCGCCGCGTCGTCGTGGTGATGAGCACGCTGGCCGAAGGCGGGCGAGCGTCCAAAAGCGAGGCGCTGGCACAAGCATGCTCACCGGGGTCGGCGTCGTCAACCGCATCATCACCGATCTCTGCGTGATGGACGTGAAGCCGGGCGGCGGCCTGCTGGTCGAACTCCGTCCCGGGCGCCTACGCCTGGACGGTAGCGAAGAAGACCGAGGCGGCGCTCGGGGCTCGAGCGCAATCGACCGCATTGACCTCGACGTCGGCCGAGCGTCGCCTGCGCCATCGCGAGCAGGAGGCGCAGGTCGGCCTGATGGACGGTTACTGCACGGCTACGCGTCCTGGCGCCGTCCTGGCGCTCCTCTTGGCCGTGCCTCGCCGGGCCTGCCCGGCGGGTGATCGAGCGCCTGTATCCCCGCGACCGATCCGCCTCTTCAAGGGCATGCTGCGGCCTGCCGACGAGCTGGCAAGGCGAACCGCGCCAGCCGGCACGTCCCACGTGGATTGCGCGAAATTCGCCGACTTCAGGACCTCGCTCGCGGCGATCAAGGCGCTGCTCGGCCTGACCGAGTGGCTGTCGCCTATGGCGAGACCGCCGACAAGCCGGACGGCTCGCCCCGCCGGCTGGAGGGCGACGTCAGGGACGCTCGGGCTTACTGGATGGCGCTCCTGCGCGAAGACACGATGCGCCACGTCGCCGACGTCAATGCCGGCCTCAACAGGAACGCCAGGCGCCGCGACAATCTTGACCGCCTGCGCATGGTGGCGACCTTCTTCACCGACATGAGCAAGCTCGCCCAGGACGTATCGACATCGCTTCGCTCGGCAAAACTGCTCGTCGAACGCGCGCCGCAGCTCATGTTCCGCTTCGACGAACCGGCCTCGGCGCTGAAGGACATCGCCGACATGCTGGGCGTCCTCGACGGCGCGATCGCCATGGTGGACGGCGTCGACGTGTTCAAGCGCCAGCAACAGGTCGTGGAGGGCGAGGCGGCGGCCGCCGGTCTCGATCTTCCCGGCAGCGTCGGCACGCTGACCAACGCCATGGGCATGATCAGCGACGGCGTCGGCAGCGCGGTAAGCGTCCGCGAATTGCGCAAAGCCTGCGCTCGCCGCCGAGGCGCTCGATGAGGCGCGCGCGGCGGCCAATTTCCTGCACAAGCCGATCGAAGGCGCATCCGCCGAGGCGATCGAAGTCGCCATGAGGGGGGCCGCGCCGCGCTCGCCGCCGAAGCGCAGAAACGCGCCGCCGAACTTGCCGGCAAAGCCGCCGAGGCGACGACGTCGCTCAAGTTCAGCCTCGCCCAGGCGCTGCTGACGCCGCTCACCATGGTTTCCGACTATCAGATCGGCAAGCTGCAGGAAGAGCTCGACGAGATCACGGCGGTGATGGCGGCCGAGGAGAAGGCCTACATGAATGCGAATTTCGAGCACATCAAGGCGGCCGACCGCAACGAAGCGCTGCTCCAGGCGATGGAGCGTTTCGACGCGGCGCTCGCGGCGCTCAATCCTGCGCGGCCTCATGCCCGGATGTCGGGACACGCGGGGCGCCGCCGCTCGATATTCCGGTGGCCAGCTTCCGCGCCGGGCCCGACGGCAAGCCCAGCGAAGGCACGGCGATCCTCGTGGTTCGAAAAGGCGATCGGCGCCTATGTCGCCGAGGCCCGGCGGCGCTTGACGATTTCGTCGAGGCATCGGCATTCGATCGGCCATCGGTCGAGCTCAAACCGGCCAAGACGGCGTTCGGCGTCAACGAACGCATCGAAATCGTCGGCGTAGCGGCCCGGCCTGTTCGAGGGGCGGCTTCGCTCGCCTCGACGCAGGGCGCTCGCAGTCCACCAGGCCGGAGGGCGGCGTCGCCAGCTTCGCGGGCCACGATGCTCCGGCAGATATGCTTATCGCTTCGTATCGAAGCGCCTCGGCGTTCCGCTGACCGCGGATGTCCTGGCCGGCGAGCCACCCGGGGCCAAAGCGCCCACGCGCGATGGCGGGAAGGTCAGCTCGACTGGCGGACGGTCGGCCCGTTCACCGGGCGCGGCGACCCGGTGGCGGCGGCGCCGAAGGATCGTACACTTCTCGACATCGCGCCGCGCTGGAAGCGTCGAGCGCGGCGAATTCGCGATATTCTGGTTCAGCGGCGCGGGAAACGAAGACGACTTCTTCAGGGATGCCCGGCTGCCGCTGGAAGTATCTCGATCAGACCGTCAAGTCGGTGCGCATCACCTTCGACGATGGTTCGGTCAGCACGAGCATGGACGGCGCCAGTTCGCATCAGGCCTTCCCGGCCGGCGCGACCAGGGTGACGCGGATCGAACTGGCCGTCACGCCTGCCTACAAGCAATCGTTTCAGGTGGTCTGGGACTTCTAGGAGACGTCTTGCTGTGAGGGCGCCGGATCGCGCATAAGGCGCGCCTCATGGCCTCGCCCCTGCTTCAGCTCCGCGACATCCGCCTCACCTTCGGCGGCGCCCCCCTGCTCGACGGGGGGAGTTCGTCGTCGGCGCGGGCGAGCGCCTAGCGCTGGTCGGGCGCAACGGCTCGGGCAAGTCGACGCTGCTGAAGATCGCCGCCGGTCTGGCCGAGGCCGACAGCGCGGCGAGCGTTTCGCCGATCCCGCCGCCACCATCCGCTATCTGCCGCAGGAGCCCGACCTTTCCGGCTTCGAGACCATCCTTGCCTATGTCGAGGCGGGCCTCGCCGAGGGCGACGATCCGCACCGCGCGCTCTATCTGCTGAACGAGCTGGGCCTCACCGGGGCCGAGCACCCGGCGCGTCTGTCGGGCGGCGAGGCCCGCCGCGCGGCGCTCGCCCGCACTCGCCCCCCAGCCCGGACATATTGCTGCTGGACGAGCCGACCAACCATCTCGACCTGCCGGCCATCGAATGGCTGGAGCGCGAGCTTCAGTCGATGTCCTCGGCGCTCGTCCTCATCAGCCACGACCGCCGCTTCCTGGAGCGGCTCTCGCGCGCCGTCGTCTGGCTCGATCGCGGCCGCACGCGGCGCATGGAGCGCGGCTTCGCGTCCTTCGAGGCCTGGCGCGACGAGGTGCTGGCGCAGGAGGAGCTCGAACGCCACAAGCTCGACCGCCAGATCGCCCGCGAGGAGGACTGGCTGCGCTACGGCGTCACCGCGCGGCGCAAGCGCAACCAGGGCCGCCTCGCCGGCCTCAATGCGCTGCGCACGGCCCGGCGCGAGCAGCGCAAGGCGGCGGGCGCGGCGGTGATGGCGGCGACGGAGGGCGCGACCTCCGGCACCCGGGTGATCGAGGCGAAGTCGGTCTCCAAGTCCTATGGCGATGCGGCCATCGTGCGCGACTTCTCCACCCGCATCCTGCGCGGCGACCGGGTCGGCGTGGTCGGCCCGAACGGCGCGGGCAAGACGACGCTGCTGAAATTGCTGACCGGGCGCCTGAACCCGACGCCGGCACGGTGACGCTCGGGGCCACCGTCGAACTCGCTTGGCTCGACCAGCAGCGCGCCGCCCGACCCCGATCTCTCGGTCGCCGACACGCTGACCGGCGGCGGCAGCGACACGCTCAGCGTCGGCGGCGTCACCCGCCATGTGGTCGGCTATCTGAAGGAGTTCCTCTTCGCCCCCGAACAGGTGCGCCAGGTGCGCGCGCTCTCGGCGGCGAGCGCGGACGGTTGCTGCTGGCGCGGGCCTTCGCGCGGCCGAGCAATCTTCTGGTGCTCGACGAGCCGACCAACGATCTCGACCTCGAAACCCTCGACGTGCTCCAGGAAGTACACCGATTATCCCGGCACCGTGCTGCTGGTCAGCCACGACCGCGACTTCGATCGCGTCGCCACCTCCATCGTCATGGCGGAAGGCGACGGCCGCTTCGTCGAATACGCCGGCGGCTACAGCGACATGGTCGCCTGCGCGGCGCGGGCGTGACCGCGAAGACGGCCGCCAGGCAAGCCGCCCCGGCCAAGGCGCCGAAGGCGTCGAGGCCGCCCTGCGCGCCCCGGCGCGCAAGCTCTCCTTCAAGGACAAGCACGCGCTCGAAACCCTGCCCGCTCGCATCGAGGCGCTCGCCGCCGAAATCGCGGCGCTGGAGGACAAGCTCGCCGACGGGGCTTCTACGCCCGCGACCCCAAGGGCTTCACCGAGGCGAGCGCCCGCCTCGACGCCGCCCGCGCCGAACGCGACGCCGCCGAACACCGCTGGCTGGAACTGGAAATGCTGCGCGAGGATGGAGGCGTAGAACCTCCCCCGAAGCGGTGTCGGCCCCGCCTCACGCCCCCCGTCCACGCGGATGATCGCCCCGGTGGTGAAGCTCGACGCCGGGCTCGCCAGGAACAGCGCGGCGGTGACGATCTCTCGGGCCGCCCTGGCCGGCCCAGCGCGTTGGTGGCCTTCTCGCGCGCTTCCTGGCGTCCAGGCCTTGGCGATGTCGGTCAGAAATCGTCCCGGCGATCGTGTTGACGCGGCACCTTGGGCGCGTATTCGCGCGCGAAGGAAACGGTCATCGCGTTCAGCGCCGCCTTCGCGCCGGAATAGGGCACGACTTCGGGCAGGGGATAGAGCGCGCCCGACGACGACACGTTGACGATCGTGCCGCCCGCGCCGTCGAACATGCGCTTGGCGACCAGCGCGCCCAGCCGGAACGGCCCCTTGAAGTTGAGGTCCATCACCTTGTCGAACAGCGCCTCGGCATAGTCGTGGCTGGCGACGCGCGGTCCCATCCCGGCATTGTTGACCAGAATGTCGACGCGGCCCCACGCGGCATAGACGGTCTCGACCAGCCGCTCGGCGTCCTCCCCAGCGCGACATGTTAACGGAAACCGCCATGGCCCTGCGCCCCATCGCCTGCACCTCGGCCGCCGCCGCCTCGCAGGCGTCCAGCTTGCGGCTGGCGATGACGACATCCGCGCCGCGCGCCGCGAAGGCCCGCACCATCTGCAAGCCGAGTCCCCGGCTGCCGCCGGTGATCAGCGCGATCTTTCCGGTAAGGTCGAACATCGGATCGGTCATGGCCTCGCTCCCTGCGGCGGTTCTTGTTGGCAAGCGTCATGGCACGGATCGCCCGCCCGGCAAACGCCCGCCCGGCAAACGCCCACACTGGGGGCGACCGATCGGCGCAGCGACGCCGCGCGCCTTGAGGGCGGCGGCGGGCCGTGATCGCCTCGGCGCTCCAAGGCCGCCCGCCCTGGCGCGCCGCGCGGCGGAGGTGCCCGATGGCGACGCTCCACAGTTCATGTCCTGCTCCCGAGGGTGGCGAAGAATCCGCCCGACAAGGGCAAGCGCTCCGATCTGCGCGAGGATTCCGCCCAGCTCGCCCAGTGCTTCGTGCCGCAAAAAATCAGCGGCATCCAGGTCGATGCCTGTTCGGTCTTCTTCGCGGACGAACGGGGCGGCAAGGCCGTCGAACCGGGCGACATCTTCGTCGTCTTCGCCCATGGCGGCGATTTCTATGGCCCACGTCACAAAAAGCACCCGGGCGAGGACTATCTGAAGCTCACCGACAATCAGGTCTGAAGATCAAGATCCCCGACCATCGACCATCTTCTTCAGGACATGACCGCCGGAAACGCCGCCTATGTCGTCTTCGCGGCCTGCTTCCTCGGCTCTGCCGGGGCATATCGCGCCGTCATGGGCGGCGGTGAACGGCAATCAGCCGGTCTATATGGCTGCACGACGGAACTTCAGGGGGCGCTGGTCAAGTTCACGTCGCCAAGACGCGACGCCAGACAGCAGTCGATACTCAAGGTGAAGTCCACCGTCGGAAAGAAAACGCAGCACTCGCTCGACTCGGCTGCGAAATGGGCGGCTGAGCGGCGGAAGGAAAGCGGCTGCGAAGGGAATTGACGTCGACCGGCCTGAAACCGGCGCGATCATCGCCGCCATGTTCCTGGTCGATGACCCGCGCCTCACGCGCATCGAATAAGGGCGCATCGGCCGGCGCGCGCTTGCGCGCGCCCCGCGCCGGCCATTTGCTCATCGTGGCGTGGCAGAAGAACGGGAGGCGCCCATGCAGACGACCCACATTCCCCGGCGCCGACGGGCGGCAGATGATCGGCACGCTCAGTCGGCAAGGGCGTCGGCAAGCGTCCGGCGATCCTCATCGCCCATGAAGGCCCCGGCCTCGACGACCACGCCCGCGCCGTCGCCGCGCGGCTCGCCGAACTCGACTTCATCGCCTCGCGTTCGACTACAACGGCGGCGGCCGATGGCCGCCGACCGGCGCAGATGATGGCCCGCATCGGTGAATTGTCGGCTGCGCCGGGTCGCATCGTCGCGCTGGGGCAGGCGGGGCTCGACATCTTGCTGGCGCAGCCGGAGGCCGACGCCACCCGCGTCGCCGTCATCGGCTATTGCTTCGGCGGCACGATGGCGCTGCACATGGCCCGCGCCGGGCTCGACCTGAAGGCGGCGGTCGGCTTCCACTCCGGCCTCGGCACGGCGGCCCCGGCCGCCCCCGGCGCGATCAAGGCGAAGGTGCTGGCGCTGATCGGCGCCGACGATCCCATCGTCCCCGCGGCCCAGCGCGACGCCTTCGTCGCGGAAATGACGGCGGCCAGGGCCGACTGGCAGCTTCACCTCTATGGCGGCGTGCAGCACAGCTTCACCAACCCCGCCGCCGACCGCCTCGCCATGCCCGGCATCGCCTATAACGCCGCCGCCGACCACCGCGCCTGGACCTCGATGATCGCCCTCTTCCACGAAGTGTTCTGACCGCGCGGGGGACAGCCGCTTGACCGCGGCGGGATGTGGTATATATTCCTATGTCACCGCACTGAAGGATCGGCGTGGGTGTGGGGCAGGGGCTGAGGGCGCGCGTCCTACCCCTCCCCCTGGGGGGTGGGTGAGAACGAAGATGCTTTATGCCGCGACCGGCTCACAAAATTGCGCGTCTCGGCGCGCGGCGGCCCCCCGCAAACAGGCCGGCGCAAACAGTGTCAGCAACAGAGCGCGGGCCGCCGCCCTGCGTGGGACGGCCCTTTCTGCGAATCCGCGAATCCGGTCTGGACCCTTCGGCGCCTTCAGATCAGGCGCGGCGGTCCGTGCCGGAGGCGACAGACCAGAGACCCATGGCCGGCAGACGCGGCTTCTTGCAATGAGACACTGGATCACCTCCTTCCGTTGGTTGACGACGCACCCAATATAGGTACGGTACACCGCATGGGCTAGCGCCATGGCCGCCAACGACGACACCGACACGACCCGCCTTCGCCGCTGTTCCACGCGCTGCGGGCCTTCGAGGCCGCCGGGCGGCATCTCAGTTTCGCGCGCGCCGCCGACGAACTGGGCGTCAGCCCTGCCGCCGTCAGCCAGCACATCCAGCAGATGGAGGAGTTCGCCGGCCAGCCGCTCTTCCGCCGCCTCGGCCGACGGGTCGAGCTGACCGACGCCGGCACGGCGGCCCTCGTCCATGTCGCCGCCGCGATGGCGAGCCTGGGCGACGCCGCCCGCATCATGCGCCTGCCGCTGCGCGGCCAGCGCGTCTCGGTCTCGGTCGCCCTCCTTCGCCATCAAATGGCTGGTCCCGCTGGAGCGCTTCAAGGCCCTGCACCCCGACATCGAGGTCTGGGTCTCGGCCGATATGGGCCTCGTCGATCTCGCCGTCGCCGATGTCGATCTCGCCATCCGCTACGGGGCGGGCGGCTATGCCGACTCGCAGGCCCAGATGCTGCTCACCGAATCCGTGGTGCCGATCTGCTCGCCCGCGCTGATCGAGGGCGACGGCGCGCTGAGGAACCCCGCCGACATCGCCCGCTTCGCCCTGCTGCACGACGACAGCCCCGACCGCGACCCCTCGTGCCCGACCTGGCCGATGTGGCTGATGGCCCGCGGCCTCGACGTCGAGCACGCCCGCAAGGGGCTGCGCTTCAACCAGTCGAGCCTGGTGGTCGAGGCGGCGATCGCCGGCAAGGGCATCGCCCTCGCCAAGGCCAGCTCGCCGCCGCCGACATCGCCGCCGGCCGCCTCGTCACCCCCTTCGAGAACGCCGAGACGCTGATCAATTTCGCCTATTGGTTGCGTGGCGGCGCCGCTCGCTCTCGCCCGGCCTCAAGGCCTTCATGGACTGGATCCGCGAGGAAGCCGGCCAGGGCGACGCCGACATCGGCGCGGGGATCTGACCCCGGCTTTAGCCGACGAAGGCGCGCTCGATCACGAATTCGGCCGGCTGGGCGTTCGAGCCTTCCTTGAGGCCCGCCTTCTCCAGCAGCGCCTTGGTGTCGTTGATCATCGCCATCGAGCCGCAGATCATCGCCCGGTCCGAGGCCGGATCGAGCGGCGGCACGCCGAGATCGGCGAAGAGCTGGCCGCTCTCCATCAGCGACGTGATGGCGCCCCATGCGCGGCCCGTTCTCCTGGGTGGACGCTGGTGTAGTGGCGCAGCTTGCCTCGCCGTCATCTCGCCGACCAGCGGGTCCTCGCGCGTCGCCGCCACCAGATGCTCGCCATAGGCCAGCTCCGCCGTCTGGCGGCAGGTATGGGTGAGGATCACTTCCTCGTAGCGCTCGTAAGTGTCCGGGTCGCGGATCAGCGAGGCGAAGGGCGCGATGCCGGTGCCGGTGGAGAAGAGATAGAGCCGCTTGCCGGGGGTCAGCGCATCCAGCACCAGCGTGCCCGTCGGCTTGCGCCCCAACAGCACGGTGTCGCCCGGCTGGATCTTCAGCAGGTGCGAGGTCAGCGGCCTGCCCTCGACCTTGATGGAGTAGAAGTCCAGCGCCTCGTCCCAGGCCGGGCTGGCGATGGAATAGGCCCTGAGCAGCGGCTTGCCGCCGATGACGAGGCCGATCATCACGAACTCGCCCGAACGGAAGCGGAACGAGGCCGGCCGGGTGATCCGGAACGAGAACAGCCTGTCGGTCCAGTGCCTGACCTCCAGCACGGTCTCGGTGGTCGGCCCGCCGGCCTTGGCGGCGGTCGTCTCGGCGCTGTCGCTGGAACTCATCGGATAAGTCCTGGTCCGGGGCCGGGATCGGCCGGGAAGTGACGCATGGGCGGCTCTGCGGCCGGTGCCATGGGAAGAGCCCCCGCCGCCACGCCGCATCGCCAAGTGTGGCTTAAGCTGGGCATACAAGTGGCTGGCGCGGGCGCGAGGGGTTATTTCCAGCCTGGATCGAATTCGGCAAGCCGGGCCGTATCGCCCGCGCTGGTCCCATCGTCTTTTTCTGTGCGGCCCATGTATCGTTACGACGCCGTCGATAAGCTGATCGTCGAGGAACGGGTCGATCAGTTCCGCGACCAGACCCGGCGCTTCCTCGCCGGCCAGCTCAACGAGAGGACGAGTTCAAGCCGCTCGGCTCCAGGGCAACCTCTACGTCCGGCGCCACGCCCCGATGCTGCGCGTGGCGATCACCGGCATGCTGACGGCGGCGCAGCTGCGCATCCTCGCCCGCATCGCCCGCGACTACGACCGCGGCTACGGCCATTTCACACGCGCCAGAACATCGAGTTCCCGCTGGATCGACCTCGCCGCGGCGCCTGACACATCCTCGCCCTCCCTGGCGACCGTCGAGATGCACGCCATCCAGACCAGCGGCAATTGCATCCGCAACACGACGACCGACCATCTGGCGGGCGTCGCCGCCGACGAGCGCATCGACCCGCGCCCTATTGCGGCCCCCAGTGCGCCGGTAGTCGACCTTCGATCCTGAGTTCGCCTACCTGCCGCGCAAGTTCAAGGTCGCCTTCAACGGGGCCGCCGACGACCCGCGCGGCGACCGGCGTCCACGATCTCGCCTTCGAACTGCGCCACGACGCGGCGGGCGAGGTGGTGATGATGTCGCGTCGGCGGCGGCCAGGGCCGCACGCCGCGCATCGCCCTCGTCATCAAGCGCGGCTCGTTCTGGCGCGAGATGCTCACCTACACCGAGAGGCGGTACTGCGCGCCTATAACCGCTGGGGCCGCCGCGACAATCTCTACAAGCGTCTGCATCAAGATTCTGATCGAAGCGATCGGGCCGAACGCTTGCCGCCGATGCCGGCGGAGCGGGCGCATCTCAAGGGCGGCATCGCGCAGATCACCGACGCCGAATTCGCCCGCATCGCCGCCTGCTTCGCGCCGCCGGCCTATCTCGCCGACGACGAGGCCTATGCCGACGTTTCGGCGCTGCGCCTGGCGCACAAGCTGCTCAGCTGGCTGCGGCGCAATGTCGTCGCGCACAAGCGCCCTGGTTACGCCGCCGTCACGCTCAGCTCAAGCGCACGGCCCCGCGCCCGGCGACGCCACGGCGGACGAGATGGACGCGGTCGATCTCGCCGACCGCTTCTCGCTCGGCGAACTCCGGTTTCGCACCACCAGAACCTCATCCTGTCCGATGTGGCGCGCAAGGATCTCTTCGCGCTCTGGCAGGCGGCCGAGGAAGCGGGTCTCGCCGAACCCAATGTCGGCCTCGCGACCGACATCATCGCCTGCCCCGGCGGCGATTTCGCGCCTCGCCAATGCCCGCGCCATTCCCATCGCGACCGCGATCCAGGAACGCTTGGCCAGGAGCGTCAGGAAGAAATCGGCGAACTGGCGATCAAGATTTCCGGCTGCATCAATTCCTGCGGCCACCACCATGTCGGCCATATCGGCGTGCTCGGCGTCGATAAGAACGGCGAGGAATGGTACCAGATCCTCGTCGGCGGCCGTTCGATGAGCAAGATCGCCCTCGGCACGATCCTCGGCCGCTCGATCAGCTCGAGGAGGTGCCGGGCATGGTCGAGCGCGCCCGTCGGCGCCTATCTCGCCCACCGCACCCGGCGAGCGCTTCATCGACACCGCCGAACGCATCGGCGTCGCGCCCTTCAAGGCGGCGGCCTACCCCGAAAAGCAGGTGGCGGCATGACCGCGCTCATCCGCTTCGGCCGAACGCCGCGCCGCCGTCGCCGAAGACGCCTACGCCGGTGCGCGAGCCCGGCGCGCCGCTTCCTCGAGGGCGACGTCATCGTCCCCGCTGCCGACTGGATCGCTCATGGCGATACCTCGCGCGCGCGTGCCGGCCGCACCTCGGCGTCTGGCCTGGTCCGCCGACCCCGCGATCCTCAAGGACCATCTTGCCGGACCTGCGCTCATCGCCGTCGATTTCCCGAAATTCACCGACGGGCGCGGCTATTCGATCGGCGCGCCGTTGCGCCGCCGCTATGGCTGGACGGGCGAACTGGTGCGCCGTCGGCGAGGTGCTGCGCGACCAGCTTCTTCTATCTCGCCCGGGCCGGCTTCGACGCCTTCGCCTGCGCCCGGCCGCGACGCCGAGGCGGCGGCGCGGGCCTTCGAGGATTTCAGCATCGCCTATCAGGACGCCTCGGATACGCACCCCGGCGTCGCCGACCGCATGGCGGCGGCGCGCGAGGTGGCGAAGATCGTGCGCACGCGCAAACTGCTCGCCCGCATCGCCGCCGCCCAGTCCAGACGCGGCCTTCGCCAGCAGCCTCCTCCGCCGAGGACATGGTGCTGACCGATCTCATCGCCCGCACCGGCCTGCCGATCCGCATCTTCACGCTTCGACACCGGCCGCCTCCACGCCGAGACGCGCGGCATGATCGGCGAGACCAAGACGCGCGCTACGGCATCGAGATCGAGGCCCGCGTGCCCCATCGCGGCCGAGGTCGGAAGCCTCCATGTCACCGCCCACGGCGCGCACGCCTTCTACGAGAGCCTGGCGCTCGCGCAAGGCCTGCTGCTTCATCCGCAAGGTGGAGCCGCTCAACCGCGCGCTTCACCGGGCGCAGCGCCTGGCCCACCGGCCAGCGCCGCGACCAGGCAGTGACGCGCGGCGCTCTGCCCGAGGAAGAATGATTACCACGGCGCGCGGCATCGCGAAGCTCGAATCCGCTCGCCGACTGGCGCTGGGAGGACGTGCTCGCCTACGCCGCCTGCGCCGTGCCGCTCAATCCGCTGCACGCGCGCGGCTATCCTCGATCGGCTGCGAGCTGGGCGCATCGCGCGCCATCCGCCCCGGCGAGGACCCGCGCGCAGGACGCTGGTGGTGGGAGCAGGCGGACAAGAAGGAATGCGACTACCGAGCAGCCATCCGCCCAGTCGTTGGAAAGCGCGGCATGAGCGCCTCATCAAGTCCAGTCCCCTGTCTCAGCCATCTGACCGGCTGACCTGGAAGCGATCCACATCATCCGCGAGCGCGGGCGAGCGCACGCGCCTCGCGTTGCTCTTCTCGGGCGGCAAGGATCTGGCCACCGTTCTTCATCTGGCGCGCAAGGCGTTCTGGCCGGAGAAGCTGCCTTTTCCCCTGCCAGGTCGAGGGATACCGCACAATTTCCCTGGAGGTTCAAGCTTCCGCGATTTTCAGCGCCGGTCACGGCGGAGCGGCTGATCGTCCGCCGGTCGAGGATTCGATCGTCCGCGGCACGGTGAAGCTCGCCAAGGTGGAAGCTTCGCGCAACGCGGCGCAGTCGGTCACGCCGTTTGAAGCGATCGAGGAGTTCCAGTTCGACGCCCTGATCGGCGGGGCCCGCCGCGACGAGGAAAAGGCGCGCGCCAAGGAACGCATCTTCTCGCACCGCGACGAGTTCGGCGCCTGGAACCCGAAGGCCCAGCGCCCCGAACTGTGGAACCTCTACAACGCGCGCATCAATCCGGGCGAGCATGCGTGTCTTCCCGCTGTCGAATTGACCGAGCGGGACGTGTGGACCTATATCGGCCGCGAAGGCATCGCGCTGCCCTCCATCTACTTCGCCCATCCGCGCGACGTGGTGCGGCGCGACGGGCTGCTTCGTGCCGGCGACGGCGCTGACCCCGCCGCGTGGTCGGCGAAACGGCGCCGAGCGCGTCTCGGTGCGCTTCCGCACGGTCGGCGACATCACCGGCACCTGCCCGGTGGAAAGCACCGCCGAGACGGTCGAGGAGATCCTGATCGAAACCGAACTCGATCTCAAGCGAGCGCGGCGCGACCCGCATGGACGACCGCGCCAACGAGGCCGCGATGGAGCGCCGCAAGCGCGAGGGGGTATTTCGATGCGCGCCCATTCTTCCTCCGCGTTCGACGGCGAACCGGGCGTCCTGCGCCTTCATCACGGCGGGCAGCGTCGATGACGGCAAATCGACCCCGATCGGCCAGCTGCTGTTCGACTCAAAGGGTCTGCTGCGCGATCAGGTGGCGGCGCCTACCACGGCGCGCGGCGCCCAGTCGGCGCTCCAGGACGGCGACATCGACCTCGCCCTCGTCACCGACGGGCTGGAATCGGAACGCGAACAAGGCATCACCATCGACGTCGCCTATCGCTATTTCGCGACGCCGCGCCGCTCCTTCTCGTCATCGCCGACGCGCCGGGCCAGAGCAATACACGCGCAACATGGTGACGGCGGCCAGCAACGCGGAAGTGGCGATCATCCTGATCGACGCCAGCCGTCTCGCCGGCAAGGGCCTGAAGGCGCAGACGCGCCGTCATGCGACCATCGCCGCGCTCATGGGCCTCAAGGTCATCGTCGCCGTCAACAAGATACGGACCTGACCGGCTGGTCGCGGGCGGTGTTCGAGGAGATCCGCGAGAATTTCGAGCGTGTCGCCCGACGCTCGGGATCGCCGATCCGATCTATGTGCCGCTCGCCGCGCGCCATGGCGACAACGTGGCGATCCGCCTGCCGCATACGCCCTGGTATGAGGGGCCGCCGCTTCTGGAAATCCGAAACGATCGACGCGGCGCGCGGCGTCAGCCCGGCGTTCCGCCTGCCGGTGCAGCGCGTGCTGCGCATGGCGAACGGAGCGCGGGCCTATGTGGGCCGGGTCGAATCCGGCATCGTGCGGCCGGGCGACGAGGTCGCGTCGCCATGCCCTGGCCAGACGGCGATCGTCGAGGCGATCCGCACCTATGACGGCAGCCGCGCTATCGCGAGGGCCAGTCGGTCAGCCTAGTCCTCGACCGCGATCTCGATCTCGGGCGCGGCGACACGCTGACCTCGCCGGACGCGCAGGCGGTCAAGGCGGTCACGGCGGATCTGTGCTGGCTCGACGAGACCGCCCTGGGAAAAAGGGCGGCGCTACCTGCTCCGCCAGGCGACCCGCACCACTCCAGGCGCTGATCGACTCCATCGTCTTCGTGCGCGAGATGACCGAACTCGCCGAAGTCGCCGAGGCGAGCGGGCTGAAGCTCAACGACATCGCCTCGGTCCGCATCAAGACCCGCGACGCCATTCTCGGCGATCTCTACGGCGCGCGGCCGGCGACCGGCGCCTTCGTGCTGATCGACCCGGTCTCCAACCAGACGGCGGCGGCCGGCAGGCATGATCCGCGAGGCGGCGTGATGGCCGGAACCGTCTATCTCGTCGGCGCGGGGCCGGGATCGGCTGATCTGCTGACGCTGAAGGCGGCGCGCCTTCTCGCCGAAGCGGATCTCGTGCTGCACGATGCGCTGGTGACGGACGAGGTGCTCGCCCTGCGCCCCGCGCCTGCAAGCTGGCGGTCGGCAAGGGCAGGGCCGTCCCTCGACCGATCAGGCGGTCATCAATCGCCTTCTGGTGCGCGCGGCGCGCCAGCACGCAGTGGTCGTGCGTCTCAAGGGCGGCGATCCGATGCTGTTCGGGCGCGCCCAGGAAGAAATCGACGTGGCAAGCCGCGCGCCGCCGGCATCGCTTTCGAGATCGTGCCCGGCATCAGCGCGGGCTTCGCGGCGGCCGCCGAGATCGCGCAGTCGTTCACCATCGCCGCCTGTCGCGCTCGGTCGCCTTCGTCACGCCTGGTGCCGCACGCGGCGCGACGTCGGACGAGTCCTGGGCGGATCGCCGCCGCGGCGGCCGACACCGTCGTCGTCTATATGGGCAAGGCGGAAGCGGCGCGCATCCGCGACGCGCTCGCGCGCGGCGTTCCGGCGCGGCGTCCCGCCGTCCTCGTCGAGGGCGCCCGCGCGGCGGCGCAGTTCGCGGGCGGCGCGCTCGGATCGCTGGAGGCGCTCGCCGCGACGCCGGCGACGGCCCGGCCCTGCTTCTCATCGGCGAAGCTCGCCGCGCCGTGCGGCGGGACCATGCGGCGACGGAAGAGGGCGATGCGGCACGGAGCGCCTGGAGCTGCATGATCCCGATCATGCTGGATGCCGTGCGGCTGAGGATCGGACTGCTGGGCGCGGCGCGCTCGCGGTGCGCCGGTTCGAATGGTTCCGGGTTGCCTGGGCGCCGCGCCGTCCTTTTCCGATGAGCCCGCGACGAACTGATTGCCGCGGCGCGCGACACGCTCATGCCCCGCCTGCCGACGCGGGCGACCTCGCCGCGCTCGATCTTCTGTGGATCGCCGATATCGACCCCGGCGTCGCCGCCGACCTCTCGGCCCGCGCTCGCGCCGCCAAGGCGCCTGCTCATCGTCGAGGACGATCTGCCGCTGTGCGACTTCCACACCCCTGCGGTGGTGACGCGCGGCGCGCTGGTGATCGCGGCCGCGCTCGGCGGCGGCAGTCCGGCGCTCGCCGCGATCGTGCGCGAACGGCTCGAAGAAGCGTTCCCCGTCGCCTGGGGTCCGGCGCTCGACGACGTGGCCGCTGCGCGCCGTCAGATGCGCTCGGCGGGCGCGGCGCCGGCCGAGATCGCGGCCGATGCGCGCAGGCGGCTCGCCGAGACCAAGCTGATCTGGAGAGGCTGCGCGCAACAAGGGAGAAGGCTGCATGAAGGCCGCCGTCTATTATGAGACCGGAGCCCCGGAGGTCCTCAAATACGAGGACGTGCCCGACCCGCAGATCTTTCCGCAGGGCGTCCTCGTCCGCGTCGAGGCCGTCTCCACGTGGCGGCGACAAGCCGCTCAATCGCGGCGGCGGCGCGATGGCGAGCCGGCCGCACATCGTCGGCTATCAGGCGGCGGGAACGATCTCGAAGTCGGCAGCGAGGTCGGCGACCCCGCTTCCCGGCCAGCGGGTCGTCACCGTCAACGCCTTCGCAGCCACGCCGAACTGCGCGTCGTCGCGGCGCGCACCGCCTGGCCGGTGCCGGACGGCATGGACATCAAGATCGCCGCGGCCATCCTGGTTCCGTTCGGCACGGCACATGAATG
The DNA here is from genome assembly GCA_046348585.1 of Alphaproteobacteria bacterium. GTDB lineage: Bacteria > Pseudomonadota > Alphaproteobacteria > Micropepsales > Micropepsaceae > JADZAI01. Next base: position 150,993 of record JAXMDZ010000001.1, on the reverse strand, counting down.
CCTCTTCGAGTTCGGCCGCCTGAAAGCCGGCGAGACGGTGCTGGTTCAGGCCGGCGCCAGCGGTCGGCATCGCCGCGATCCAGCTCGCCAAGCAGGCCGGCGCGACGGTGATCGCGACGGCCTCCAGCGAGGCGCGGTTGGCGAAGCTGAAGCCGCTCGGCCCGACCACGGCATCGACTATGCCCGCGCCGACGTGGCGCAGGAGATCATGCGCCTGACGGACAACAAGGGCGTCAATCTGGTGGTCGATCCGGTCGGCGGCGCGACGCTGCCGTCCTCGCTCGCCTTCGCCTGCCTATCGCGGCCGCATCTCGCTGGTCGGCAATGCCGGACGCGAGCCGCAGAAGGTCGACGTCAGCTCGCTGATGCCCGGCAATCGCTCGCTGACCGGCGTCTTCCTGGGCGCCGAGATCGCGACCGACCGCGTGCACGACAACATCCAGCGCCTCATCGGCGAGGTCGCCGCCGGACGGCTGACGGTGCTGATCGACTGACCTGGTCCGCTCAACCGAAGCGGCGGCCGCTCACGCCTATATCGAAAGCCGCAAGGCGGTCGGCCGGGTTCTGCTGATCCCTTAAGACCGACCGCCTGCCGGCCTCACTGGGCAGGCGCACCGGCCGCACCACCATCGCCATCGCGCCGATGTCGCCATTGGCGTGACCGGCGGGGCGATAGGGCTCGGTCGCGGCATGTGCGGCGCTCCGCGCCGCCATGACCCTGGCCGCTCTGACCGCGATGCGGTTTGCCGCCGCGGCGGTCGTCGGCGCGCTGGCCGTGCGGCTTGCCGTGACCCTGGGCGGGCTTGGTGGCCGTGATGACCGCCCGGCTTGCCGGACTTGGCGTGCCAGACGCCCGCCGCCTCGGGTTGCCCTGGGCGGGACGCCGGCACCGCGCGGTTGCTGGCGGCGCAGCTCGCGCGGCTTCAGCGTGACGCTTTCCGGCGCGACGAGATCTTCGCCGAGCGCGACGATCTGCCCGCGGCGGTCGGCGGCGTCGATCTTGATGCGGATCAGCCGCTCGATGTCGCGCAGCGTCTGCCCGTTGTCGCAGAACGAGATGGTGACGCCCGACGCTCCCGGCGCGGGCGGTGCGGCCGATGCGATGGACGTAGGATTCGGGAATGTTGGGCAGGATAGTTCACGACGTGGCTCACCGCGTCGATGTCGATGCCGCGCGCCGCGATGTCGGTGGCGACCAGCACCTTGATCTCGCCCTTCTTGAACGAGGCGAGGGCGCGTTCGCGGTTCGACTGGCTCTTGCTGCTGCGGATCGCGGCGGGCCGGGATGCCCTGCTGCTCCAGATAGCGCACCACCTTGTCAGCGCCGTGCTTGGTGCGAGTGAAGACGAGGCTGCGGGTCATCTCCGGGCTGCGCAGCGCCTCGGCGAGGGCGGCGTTCTTTTCGGCCGGGTTCATGAACTCGACGCGCTGGCGGATCAGTTCGACGGTCGTGGCGACCGGCGTCACCGCGACGCGCACCGGATCGGTCAGCAATTCGCCCGCCAGCTTGCCGATCTCGTCCGGCATGGTGGCCGAGAAGAACAGGCTCTGGCGCTTGCGCGGCAGACCCGCGACCAGCTTGCGGATGTCGCGGATGAAGCCCATGTCGAGCATCTGGTCGGCCTCGTCGAGGACGAAGATCTCGGTGTGGTCGAAACGGACATTGCCTTCGCGCATGTGGTCGAGCAGACGGCCGGGCGTGGCGACGAGGATGTCGACGCCGGCGCGCAGCGCGCGGGCCTGCGGCACATGGCCGACGCCGCCGAAGACGGTGAGGACCGAGAGCTTCAGGTTGCGGCCATAGGTGCGGAAGCTTTCGGCGATCTGGGTCGCCAGCTCGCGCGTCGGCGAGAGGATGAGGGCGCGGCAGGTCATCGGCTTGCGGTTGGGCGCATGGGCCGCGAGGCGCTGCAGCATGGGCAGCGCGAAGGCCGCCGTCTTGCCGGTGCCGGTCTGGGCGATGCCGAGCAGGTCCTTGCCGGCGAGAACATGGGGAATGGCCTCGGCCTGGATCGGCGTCGGCTTCACATAGCCTTCCGCGTCGAGCGCCTGGAGAAGGGCGGCGTCGAGCTTGAGGTCGGAAAAGGTCGTCACGTGGGCACTTTCATATGCGTGCCGGCGCGCCCGGGCATCTGCCTCGGGCGGAACGGCGGGGGTGGCGAACGCCCCGCGTAAACTTGGGAGTTCATGTGTTGGGATGGGCTGCCCCGCCGCCGGCGCCAGAACTTCGTTTGCGAAGCTGAGGCTGCCTTTACGCGAGAGGTCGAGGCGCGCGGCCGGAACGCCCGGCCATGCGATCTTATACGCTTTCGCATTTGCGAAAGCAAGCCGATGCGGACATTTTTCCCAGCGTGGCGAAGCGGCCCGCTACGGCGCGGCCTTCACTTCGACCGGGGCCACGCCGCGCAGCACGCTTTCGTCCTCGTTGAAGAAAGCGCGGATCTCGTACGCGCCCGGCGCGTCCGGGGCCTTCAATTCGGCCCGGCCCTCCTTCGCGCCCTTGGTATAGACGTAGGAGACGTATTGGCTGTAGCGCGCGCCCTTGGGCGAAACGCAGACATAGTCGCTCTCCGCCCCGCCCATTCCGGCTGAAGGCGATGACGATGGTCTCGCCCGGCGCGAAGCTCGCCTTCTCCAGCGTCAGCGTGGCCGCGTTCGCCCCCGGCGGCGCGGCGATGTCGAGCGGCGTCGCCGCCGCCACCTTGCCGCCGATGATGGCGCGCACTTCATACGCACCGGGCTCGGGCGGCAGCTTCAGCTCGATCAGCCCGGCGCTTTCCTTTCCGGTATCGGCATAGACGGCATAGGCCGTCTCCGGCGATCCGGCCGGCGCAAGATAGATGTAGTCGCCGCCGTCGCCGGGAAAGCCCGCGAAGCGCACGGCGATCTTCTCGTTGGCCACGGCGCTCGCCGCGGCGAGCGCCAGCGCCGGTCCCGCGGCGCCGTCGATCTCCGGCGGCAGGTCGGGGCCGCGCACGGTGAAGGCGATTCGGGCGCGCATCCGCCGCTCGCCGTTGAACCATGCGCGCACCTCGTAGTCGCCCGGCTCGTCGGGGGCCTTCAGCGTCAGCGAACCCTCGGCGCTGCCGCCGGTCGGCTGGTAGATGCGGCCATACTCGCCGGGATCGGTCCCCTTGGGGGCGATCGAGATGACATCGCCCGCCGTTCCGGCCATGGCGGCGAAGGCGATCTTGATCTCTTCGCCCGGCTTGAAGCTGTCGCGCTCCAGCGTCAGATGCGCGGCGGCGAGCGCGATGCGGAACTCGGCGACCGCGACCGGCTCGCGGCCATCGCCCACGAGGCGGACTTCATAAACGCCCGGCTCGATATAGGGATAGAGCTCCAATTCGGCCGAACCTTCGGCGCTCGTCACCTCGGGCGCGGAGCGCGCCACCGAAGCGCCGACGTCGCCGTCGGTCACGGGCGCAATCCGCAATTCCAGATAGCCGCCCGGCGTCACGCCGCGCCAGGTCACCTTGACCGTGTCGGTCTCGCCATAGACGTCGTAGTCGGTCGCCAGCGCGGGCGCGGCCAGCATCGCTTCCGCCTCGGCGCGCCAGGCCCCGTTCGGGAAAGCTTCCAGATAGGCGGCCGCGCCGTCGCCGTCCGCGTCGATGACCGCGCGCCAGGCGGCGATGTCGTCCTCGGCCGCGCCCTCTTTGGGCACGAACGCGCCGCCGGCATACCAGATCGCGGCGTCGCCGGTCGGGGCGGGCGGCGGCGGCTCGGCCGGACGGTCCGGCATCGGCAGCGGCTCGCCCGGCAGGCGCTGGATGGCGAAGCCGGTGGCGGCGAGGGCGTAGTCCTCATAGACGAAGGCGACGATCGCCGGGCTGCGGGAAGTAGCGTCCGCCTCCTTCAGGACGACGGCCTGAACCGCGCCGAGATTCGCGTTGCGCTCCGCCCAGGGCTTCAGAAGCTCGCCATAGTCGGCGCCGAAGCGCGCCTCGATTTCGCCCATGCCGATGGCCTTGGCGTTCGCCTGCGCCTCGAAGGCGGCGATGACGTCGGCGACCGGCGGCGCGGCGATGAAGACATAGGCGCCGTTATTGCGCAGACGCTGGAAGTGCAGGAAGCGCGTTCCCTCCGGCCAGGCGGCGATGCCCATGGCGGCCGGATCGAAGGGCAGCAGATCGGGCTCGAAATAGCTGCCCGAGGGCATCGGCCGGGCGCGACCGGCGAGTTCCTGCGCGGCGGCGTCGGGGATCAGCTTCAACGCGCCGGTCGCGGCGCGCCGCACCCCCGGGCTGTCGCTCAGCAGCGCCTCGCGCAACACCGGCAGATCCTCGGCCGTCGGCCCCAACCGGGCGAGCGCATAGATCGCGGCGGCCTGGATCTCGTATTGGGGGAACGCCGCCATTTCGCGCAACAGCGGCGCGCTGTCGGCATAGCTCGACTCGTAGCCGAGGAAGCTCAGCGCCTCGACGGTAGAAGGCAGCACCGAACGCAGCGCCACCCGGCAGGCCGCGCCCTCCGGTTCGCCGTCGCAGGCCGCGACCGCTTCGGCCATCCGCGCCGGATAGTCGCGCAGCGAAAACGTGTCGGCCTCCTCGGCCGCGGCGGGCAGGCCGGCGATCAGCGCCGCAAGGACCAGCGGGCGGATCATCGGCCGCCTCCGCCCGAGACTGCGCCGCCGGGGGCGGGCGGCGGGAAGCTGCGGCGTCTCAGACCCTGCAACAGGTTGATCGTCTCGCGCATGGTCTTGGCGTCGGTGCAGATATCGGTGGAAATCGTGGTGTTGCCGCTCGACGACTGCTCGACGGTGCACCAGCGGCGCAGATCGCGGATCGTCACGCCGCAGATCTTCATCCGCTCCACGCCTTTGACGTCGAGAATCCAGCCCGACATCTCGTCCACCACCTCGCGATAGACGGACAGCGCCTCGGCCATGTCCTGCTTGTTGTCGAGCCGGCAGCGCATGGATTTCAGGCATTTCTCGACCGGTTCGCGGAAGCGTTCGCCCCACGACATGATCTCCGTCTTGAAGGCGACGCCAGCCTCGTCGGCCGCCCAGGCGCGGTCGGACGCCGCCTTGTGCGCCTTCACCAGCGCCTTGCAGCTGCGCTTGGCTTCTTCGGCGTAGCGCTTGTTGCGGTCGTTCTCGCGGCACTCCTTCAGCGCTTCCTGAAGGCCGGTGAGGCGCTGGGCCTCCTGCGAGGCGGGATCGAGGGCGTGAATCCTCAACCCGTAGTCGTGAATCGCGTTGCGGTATTCGCGGTCGGTGAAGAAGGGCGCGGCCTGCTTCTCGAAGGCGCAGATCGAAACCAGATCGTCGGGCGACAGCGCGCCGACCTTGGGCGAAACCTTGGGCGGGGCGGGATCGAGTCTGAAGATCGTCGCCGAGGCGAGACCGGCGGCGAGCGCCGCGCAGGCGAGAATGAGGCTCAGGCGAAACGGGCGCACGAGGTCTTCTGTCCGTCTGTTGTGGCGGGTCGTCCGGCGAGACGGCGAGTTTATCCCGCCGGGACGCATCCCGGTGACGGCGAAATGTCGCTGACCGGGTGCCGCGGCGCGTGGACGGCCGTCACAGGCCTTACGGCTTTCGGCCTTCGGCCGCGAGGATCGCCCGCACCAGATCGAGCGCCGCTTGCGCCTCCGCGTCCAGCGGATCGAGATCGCAGCCGCGCGCGAGCGCCGCCTCGGCTTCGCCGTAGCGCCCGGCATTGAACAGGGCATAGCCGAGCATGATCGAGGGGCGGCCATAGTCCGGGGTCCTGGCGGCGGCGTCCTGCCAGAGCGCGATCTCGTCGGCGAAGAGCGCATTGCGCTGAATCGTCGCGATGCCGAGCGCGACGGTTCCCGTGAGGGCGAGCGCCACGAAGGCGCGCCGCGGCAGGACCGCGGCGAGGGCCAGCACCAGACCGAGGCCGCCGAGGTAGAGCGGCTTCAGGCTCACCGGATCGGCCCGCCAGAGCAGCGTGTTGGAGGGCGCGAGCGCCAGCAGCGCAAGGCCGATGGCGAAGGCGAAAAGCGGGGCGCGGCGGCGCAGGGCGATCGCCGCGACGGCGGCCGCCGCGAAGAACGCGAGCTTCGCCAGCGTGCGTGCGTCGCTCCACGGCCAGGCGAGAGGCGGCGCGGGATCGATCGTCACCCGCCAGGGGGCAGCCCAGTAGGTGAGGATGTCGAAGGCGGCGTGGATATTTCCGCGCAGCGCCTCGGCGGGCGGGCGGCTGGCGAGGCTGTGGGCGATGAGATCGGTATGGCGCGGCAGCATCGCGATGAGCGCTGCGGCGAGGGCCGTGCCGAGCAGCGCGGGCGCAAGACCGCTCCTCTCGCCTTCAGGCTCTAGCGTGAGCGTCCACCAGATGAGGATCGCGGGAGCGATCAGCGCGGTCTCGCGGGCGAGCGGGGCGAGGAACGCGGCGGCGAAGGCCGCGAGACGCGCGCCTTGCGTCTGCCGTCCGGTGGCGGCGAGCAACATCGCCAGCACGAGGACCGACGACAGCCCCATCGAGCGGCCGCTGACATAGGTGACGGTCTCGGTCAGCGCCGGGTGAACGGCCCAGAGCGCGGCGGCCGCCAGCGCGGCGAGGGCGGCGGCGCCGTCCGCCCCGCCGGTCAGGCGGAACGCGCGGCGGACCAGTGCGTAGGCGAGCAGCGCGGCGGCGGCATGCAGGATGACGTTGACGGCATGGAAACCCGCCGCCCACGGCCCGTGGATCAAGTCCTGCAAGGCATAGCTCGCCTTGGTGAGCGGGCGATTCATCGCAGCCAGGCGCTCCACAAAGGTCGCGGCCTTGGCGGAGTCGTTCTGGAGAATGTCGGCGATATCGTCGAAGACGAAGACGCCGCCCGTCGCATTGGCGAAGACGGCGAGGACCAGCGCCACGAGAACCGGCGGCGCGAGACGTCCGGCCGCGCTGCCCGTCATCTCATGCGGCGGCGATGCGGCCGAGGCCGGCGGCGATCTCGGCGAACCCGGCGACCGTTTCGGCGATGATCTGGGCGACCGGCTTGATGGCGTCGATCCGGCCGGCGACCTGGCCGGTGAGGGCGATCGAGGCCTCCATATCGCCGCCGAAATAAAGGTCCTTGGCGTTGCCGAACTCGGCCATCACCGGCGGCCCCTTGTAGTCCGGCGTCAGCTCGCGTTCGAGGCGCGTGGTCTTTTCGGTGCGCAACGCTCTGAGGGACGGGCTGCCGAAGCGGTTGAGGAACACCGTGCCGGTCTCTTCCGCCGCCAGTATCGCGTTCTTCCAATTGGCATGTACCGGCGACTCCGCCGCCGAAACCATCCGCGTCCCCATCTGTACGCCTTCGGCGCCGAGGGCGAAGGCCGCCACCATGGTGCGGCCGCAGGCGATGCCGCCGGCGGCGATCAGCGGCACGTCCGTCTTCTCGCGGATGAGCGGCAGTAGGACCATGGTCGAGACGTCCTTCGGGTTCTTGAAGCCGCCGCCCTCGGCGCCTTCGACCACCAGTCCGTCGACGCCGGCCTCGACCGCCTTCAGCGCCGCCTTCAGCGTCGGCACGACATGAAAGACGGTCAGTCCCGCGCTCTTCAGCGCCTCGCAATAGCGGGTCGGATCGCCCGCCGAAGTGGTGACGAACTTGATGCCCTGATCGACGACGAACTTCACGATGTTCGGGTCGCGCACGAAGGCCTGGGCGATGTTCACGCCGAAGGGCTTTTGCGTCAGCGTCCGCATCTTGCGGATCTCGTCGCGCACCTCGTCGAGCGCCCCAGACGAGGTCTCGATGATCCCCATGCCGCCGGCGTTGGAGACGGCGCTCGCCAGTTGCGCACGGGCGATCCAGCCCATCGGCGCCTGGACGATGGGATACTGGACGCCGAGCAGGCGGGTGATGCGGTTGTCGAACTTCATGGCCGTCGTCTCCCGGCTTCAGGCGGCCGTGTCGAACAGCGATTTCAGGTCCTTCTTGAGGATCTTGCCGTTGGCGTTGCGCGGCAGGGTTTCCTGGTGGAAGCGGATTTCGACCGGCACCTTGAAGGCCGCCAGCTTCTCGCCGACGAAGGCGCGCAGTTCGGCCTCCGACGCCTCGGCGCCGGATTTCAGGTGGACGATCGCCACCGGTTCTTCGCCCAGCGTCTTGTGCGGGCGGCCGACGACCGCGGCGTCCATCACCGCCGGGTGGTCGTAGAGCGCGTTCTCGACCTCGACGCAGTAGATGTTCTCGCCGCCCCGGATCAGCATGTCCTTGGCGCGGTCGACGATATAGACGAAGCCCTCGTCGTCGACGCGGGCGAGGTCGCCGGTCTTCACCCAGCCGTCCACGAAGGTCTCGGCGGTTTCCTTGGGCTTCTGCCAGTAGCCGCGCACCACGGTCGGGCCGCGATACCAGAGCTCGCCGACTTCGCCGACCGGCAGGTCCTTGCCGTCCGGCGAGACGATGCGCACTTCGCCGGTGGCGGCGGGCAGGCCGCAGCTGGCGGGCTTGCGGATATAGTCCTCGCCGAAATTGCTGGTCGCGGTGGCGGAGGTTTCCGTCATGCCCCAGCCCTGGCCCGGCTGCGACTTGGGGAAACGCTGCTTGATGCGGCGCACCAGGTCGGGCGCGGAGGGCGCGCCGCCATAGGAGACGGTCTCCAGCGAGGACAGGTCGAACTCCTCGAAACGGGGATGCTCGACGATCTGCCAGGCGATGGTCGGCACGCCGCCGGCGCTGTTGATCTTCTCGCGTTCGATGAGGCCGAGCGCCTGTTCCACGTCCCAGCGGCGCTGAAGCACCAGCTTGTTGCCGGACAGCATGGCGGGAACCATGACGGCGAAGCAGCCGGTCGCATGGAAGAAGGGCACCGAAAGCAGGCCCGCCTTCTGCGGCGCCGCCGGATCGGGCGCGGGCGGCATCTCGCCGCGGCGCAGGAACGAGCGCGCCTGGGCGCTCAGCGCATTGAAGATGTTGGAGACGATATTGCGATGCGTGATGATCGCGCCCTTGGGTTTGCCCGTGGTGCCTGAGGTGTAGAAGATCGCGGCGTCGTCGTCTGCGGCGAGGGGCACGTCCGGCACCGTGCCGGCGGGCAGCTTCGCCCAGTCGTTCGGCTTGCCGATGACGTCTTCCAGCATGGCGACGCGAGGATGGTCGATCGGTCCGGGCGCGCGGGTCACATAGATCTTCTCGACCGCCGGACAGGCGTCGATATGCGTGGCGATCCGCGCCCAGCGCTCGGCATCGGAGATGAGGATCTTCGACCCGGAATCCTGCAGGCCGTATTCCAGCTCCCCGCCAGTCCACCAGGCGTTGAGCGGCGTCACGATGGCTCCGGTCAGGATGCCGGCCCAGAAGGCCGCCGACCATTCCGGCAGATTGCGCGCCACGATGGCGACGCGATCGCCCTTCTTCACGCCGTCGGCGATCAGTTGTGCGGCGAGCTTGAGCGTGGCGCGCCGGTGCGCGTCAAAAGTGACGCGGTCGTCATCTAGCACGATATAGGTCTTGTCGGCCTGAAGCTGGCTGGCCGCGAAGATTTCGCGCAGCGTCTTGGGCGCGTTCTTCCAGGTCTTGAGCCGCCCCCCCCGGATCTCGACCTCCTCGATCTCGAGCGGCGACCCCGGCGTCTGGGTCATCAGCGTCGTGGCGTCCTTGACGGACATGGCCGGGAATCCCGGCGGCAGGAGGTCGGAGAGGTCGTCGGCCATGGTTTCCTCGGCGGCAGTCGGCGGATTTCTTGCTCTTTTGCCGGACAGAAGCGCACCGGGCCGCCCCAACGCAAGCGCAATCGCCGCCGGGCGGGCCGCCTGACGCAACGACAGGCCGGTGCGGCCGCCCGTCCCGTTGCATGATCGCCCCCGATGAGGCGTGATCGCGGCCGCATGGCCGACTCGTCCCCTTCGTTCCTCGCCTTCATCGACACCCTCGCCGACGCGCTGGAAGCGCGCGCCACCGACGGCAGGGACCTTTGCGTCACCTTCGACCCCGCCCGGGCCGCCCCTTCGGCCAAGGGGGAGGTCTATGTGGGCATCGGCGCCTGGCTCGACCGCGGCGCCCCGGTCGCCCATGAAGGGGTCTGCCTCAACAACAAGTCGGCCGGAGCCCGGTTCGGCTGGCGGCGCGATCCGCTGACGGTCGCCTCGTTCGTGCGCGACGCGCCGGACGATCTGGTCGAGGCCTGGCGCGCCCAGTTCTCGGGCGATGTCGAAACGGTGTTCGAACGGGCGATCCTGGTGGTCGAGGACGCAAGCCCGGATTCGGTGCTTTCGGTCATCTTCTGGCTGGCCCGGCTGGCGGGCATCGCGCCGGCCGGACTGCCGCAACGCTGGATCACCGCCCTGACGGCCTGGGAGCGCGACGGCGTCGCCCCTTCGGTGACGCAGAGCTGGACGGCGCTGATGTCGGCGCTGGCCCATTCGCATTTCGGCGAGGACGGCATCGCGGCCGCCTGGAGCGACGCGCTGCGGTTCACGACCGCCCTCCTGCGCAATGGCGTCGATCCCGATGCGGTGACGCCGGAGGCAAGCCCGGCGATCCTCGCCGAAGCCGCCTATGGCCGGGCCATCGCCTTCGCCATGAACGAGAAGCAGGACTATCTGCAATCGCTCGCCCGGGCGGTGCGGCTGGAGCTGCTGGTGCCGATGGCCGGGGCCCATGGCCGGTCGCTGCTGGTCGACGCCTATTTCGCGGTCGAATCGAATGCGCCTTCGGGCGTGAAAAAGATTTTCGTGCGCACCGACGCCGAGAACACCTCGCTCGGCAACGGCTTCTCGCTGATGGGGCTCTACCGGCCGGGCCTGACGGGCACCGGAAACGACATGACGGTCTCGGTCGATCCGCGGTCCGGCATTGCCCTCAAAGACCTCTGGGAAAGGCTGGAAGCGGCCGAGGTCGAACGCTGGGCCGGAACGCGCCCCAACGGCGCGCCGCGCCGCATCGCTTCATATGCGCCGGGCGAGGGCTACGATCAGCCCTGGTGGGACGATCATGGTCGTTACACGCTGCTCGGCGCGCCCAAGGCGATCGACGGACAGCCCGGCTCGCGGCTGACGTGGAGCGACGTGCTGGAGGCGGTGTGGCGCTGCTACAATCAGCTCCGCGGCGTCTCCGTCTTCGATCTCGGCGACGATGCCCGCCGCGGCGCGCCCAAGCCCATCGAAACCTGTCTCGCCCGCCGCATCGCCTATGGCGCGGGCCGCACGGAGGCGGTCAAGCATCTGATCGCCGCCAAGTGGGACCGCAGCCTGAGCCACTCGCAGACGCTGCAATTCACCACGACCGTGAAACGCCATCTGGCGGCGCTGGTCACGCAGGCCGGCCAGAACCGCTCCGGGCCGGTGGCGCTCGCAAATCTCGCCGAGCCCGAGGACTTCGATTACCTCGAAATCGCCGGCGGGGCTGCCGTCGTCACCCGCGAGGGCGTCTTCCTGCTCGACGACTGGCGCGACAAGGATCTCGACCTCCAGTCGCTCAGCGCCGACTTCGCGAGCGCCGTGACGCTGCTCTCGGCCTGCAAGGCGTTCGATGCCGAGGTCGAGGCCCTCTATGCCGATTCCGACGCGCAAGGCGGCCTCTTCAGCTCCAATACCGGCGAGGTGCTGCGCCGCATCACGCTGCTGCGCGGGCGCATCGCCGCCACCTTCCAGAAGGCGGACCTGACCGAAGCCGCGCCGGAGCGGCGGGCGCTGCGCGCCGCCATCGAGCAGCGCTGGGGGCTCGACGGCAAGGAGGCCGCGCTGACCGGGCGGTTGAAGGATCTTCAGGAAATTCTCGAAACCAAGGCGACGCTCGATACCCAGGGCATGGCGACGCTGATCGGTATCGTCGCCATCCCGAACTTCGTCGTCGCTCTGATGGCGCTCTATGTGGGGGTGATCGACCATGTGTCGGGCGGCGCGGAGATGCCGAACGTCGCCTCCTACGGACTGATCATGACGGGCGCGGTCATGGTCGTCTCGGTGATCTTCCTCGCCGTCGCCTATCTGCTCACCCGCAAGCGCAACTAGGTCGCGGCGTAAGGTCGCGATGCCGGATTGCCGCCGGCGTCGTATTGAATGGGCAGTTGAGGGGAACCGCCGATGACCGCACCCAAATGGCTCGGAGCCGCCGCCGGCTTCTGTCTGCCGGTCGTATTCGGCCTGGGTGGCGCGTTCGGGCAAGGGGAGCCCGACAAGGCGGTGGAGTCCGCGCGCGTCGCCGGCGTCTATGAAGCCTCCGCCGAGGCGATGGACGCCATGCAGGCGCAGCTCCATCGGGAAACCTTCGATGTGGAGGCGCTCGCCGGAACGCTTAAGGGCAAGACGCCGGACGAGATCGTCGCCTGGGTCGGCGAGCACATCGCCCTGACGCCCTATCGCGGCGTGCTCAAGGGTCCGCAGGGCACGCTCGAGGACCGGCGCGGGAACAGTCTCGATCGGGCGCTGCTGATCGCCGCGCTTCTCAAGGCCAACGGCGTCGACGTGCGGCTCGCCCGGACGGCGCTGGACGCCGCTCCCGCCGCGGCGTTGCTTGCCGCCGCCGATGGCGTTCCGCCGCCGCCGCCAGCGCCCACCGGCGATGAGGCCATCCTCGAGAAGCTCTATGCCGATCCGCGGATCGACGGTGCGAAGATGCGCGCCCGCACCGAGCGCGAAAAGGCCGACGCGGCCGCCCAGGCCGCCAAGGCCGAGGAAGACATCGCGGCGATCTCGACGCGCCTGCAGACGGATGCGGGCTCGGTGTTGGCGGCGCCGGCCGACGATGCGCGGCTCGCGGCGATCGCCGATCATTGGTGGGTGCAGGCGAACGAGAGCGGCACCTGGCGCGATCTCGATCCGTCGGCGGCTCTCATCGGCGCGCCGGGCGCGGTCGAGAACTTCGCCGTCGATGCGCTCCCCGACGATCTGCGCCGCACGGTCACGGTCCGGATCGTGGCGGAGTTCAATCGCGAGGGCGTTCTGGGGCGCGAGACCCTGCTCGCCAAGGACTTCGACCCGGCGGCGATTTCCGGCCGCGTCCTGGTGCTGCGCCACAAGGCGCTGGACCTCAAATCCTTCGACGCGCTGTTCGCCGAAGGGGGCGACTTCAACGCCAAGGTCATCGGCGCGGTCGCGGCGAGTTCCGCCTGGGTGCCGATGCTCGCGGCGGGCGGCGATGTCAGCACCGACCGGCTCGTCGCCACCGACGGCGACGTCTCCGAGGCGACGGAGGCCAATATGGGCCAGCACGGCGGCGGCAGCGGCATGGCCGGACTGGCCGACGCGATCGGCGGTCTCGGCGAGGACCTCGAAGGCGGTGGGACCGGTCCCTACGACGAGAACACGGGTCCGGCGAAGTTCACGGCGGAGTTCATCGAAATCGAAACCCGGGCGCCGGGCGAAGCGCCCCGCATCGAGCGGCGGACGCTCTTCGATCTCATCGGCCCGGCGGCGCGCGCGCGGCGCGACGGGTCCGCCGCCATCGACGATGCGGATCGTATCGCGCGCGGCTTCGCCCTGCTGCAGAATGTCGAGATCGTCGTGACGACGGGCCGGTTGTCGGCCGACCGGGCGGCCGCCCGAGTCAACGAGTCCTTCCGCGTCGCGTTCCGGGCGACCGCCGCCTGGCTGCGCGCCAATGACGGCTCGCCCGCGCCGTCGTTCCCCGACGATTTTGCGCATGTGAACCTGCCGCTGACGGCCTTTGCCGCCGGCCGTCTCGGCTATGGTCCGGACGGCGACAAGCGCATTCAGGTCGAGCCCAATATCGCGATGACCCGCCAGGGTCTCAAACCGGCGGCCGATGGCGGCCTCGCCGACGCCATCACCTTCGACATCGTGGTCAACCGCGTGCGCACTGCCGGAGGTTCCGCGGCCATCGCCGCAGGCGTGGCGGACACGGTGGCCGAAACGTTGGCGATCGGCGCGCCCAACTCGCAGCACAGCGCCGCCGTGCGCTACGCCTCCGCCATCTCCGAAGGCCAGAACTGGGCGCTGATCGCGGCTGGCGACCTCGCCGGTCTTCAGGCGCTCGATCTCGACCCCGATTCCGAAGCCCTGGTCGCGGACGATCTGGGCCGCGGCTATGCGGTCGTCGTGCCGCAGCATGTCGCAAGCCTCGACGACGCCGTCTGGTGGCGGATCGATCCGGCGACCGGCGAGACGCTCGGCATGAACGCGATGGGCGGCGCGGTCACGGTCGAATACGCCATCAACATGACCATCGCGCTCGGCAATACGGCGTCCTGCATCTACAAGATCAGCCAGGCGGGGCCGAACCCCAGCACCGGCAAGATGGTCGGCATCGGTTTCTGCCTGCTGGGCGCCTCGATTTCGCTCGCCGGCGCCATGGCCGGAGCGCAGGTCATGTGGCAGCTCAATGCGGTGGGCGGAGCGCTCGGCGTGGCGGGCAATTTCGCCGACCCGTAAGGCGACGTCACGCGAAGGTGATCGGCGTCAGGCTGTCGCGCCGGGCCTGAATTGAAGCGATTGTCACACCGCACGGCGATGTGAGCGGGCGCGCCATTGCACGCCGGACCCAAGCAGGCATCGTCCCCCCGGGGAAGCGCTTCATGGGGGCCGGCGGCTATGAATCTGACCGATTTCTGCATGCGCAACCCGGCCGCCGTGATCGCCGGGAGCCTCTTCATCCTGCTGCTCGGCATCTACAGCGCGATGACGCTGCCGGTGCAGCTCTTCCCGGATATCGAGCGGCCGACGCTGTCGGTCTTCACGCCCTGGCGGGCCGCCTCGCCGAGCCAGGTGGAATCCGAGATCACCGAGCAGGTCGAGGACGTCCTGGACGGCGTCTCCGGCATGACCGAGATGCAGTCCTGGTCGAACCAGGGCGCCTCGTGGGTGGGCCTCCAGTTCGAGGTCGGATCGGACATGAACGCCGTCGTGCTCGACGTGCTCGCCCGCCTCAACCGCATCCAGGGCCTGCCGGAGGAAGCCGATCGTCCGATCCTGCAGTTCGGCGGCGAATGGGACGCCAACAACTCCCTGATCTTCCTCTTCCTCCAGGCGCTGCCCGGCAACGACCAGGACATTCTCTCCTATCGCCGCTACATCGAGGACACGGTCATCCCCAAGCTGGAGGCGATCGACGGCGTCGCCGGAATCCAGCGTGGCGGCGGCTTCGGCACGCCGGACGAACTGCGCATCACCTTCGATCCGTTCAAGGCGGCGGAGCTGGGCGTCACGGTGCCCGACATCGCCGCGGCGGTGCGCGCAACCTCCGACTCCAGCGCCGGTACCGCCGATATCGGCCGGCGCTCCTACTCGGTTCGGTACGAGGGACGGCTCGACGCGGCGGCCCTGCGCGATCTGACCCTTTCGTGGCGCGACGGCCGGCCGATCAAGCTCGGCGACGTCGCCAAGGTCGAGATCACCCGCGCCGACCGGACCGAGTTCTCCTATCAGAACGGCAATCCGGCCTTCGGCCTGCGCGTCCTGCGCGAAAGCGGCGCCAACGTGCTGGAGGTTCTCACCCGCGTGAAGGCGGTGGTCGACGAACTGAACGAGGGGCCGCTGAAGGACAAGAACCTGAAGCTGGTCAAATCGTTCGACCCCTCGGTCTTCATCAACCGGGCGATCGGCTTCGTCGTCGGCAATCTGACGGCGGGCGTGGTTCTGTCGCTGCTGGTCATCTGGTATTTCCTGCGCAATGTCCGGGCGACGCTGATCTTCGGCGTCGCCATTCCGATCTGCCTGATGGCGACGGTCCTGGTCCTGGCGCTGCTGGGGCGGACGATCAACGTCATTTCGCTCGCCGGCCTTGCTTTCGGCGTCGGTCAGGTGCTCGACGCCTCGATCGTCGTGGTGGAGAACATATTGCGATTGCGGGCCCTGGGCATACCCGAGCCCGAAGCCTCGACGCAGGGCACGAACGAGGTCTGGAAGGCGCTTTTCGCCTCGACCCTGACGTCGATCATCATCTTCGTGCCCATCATCTTCGTGGCCGACGTCGAGGGTCAGCTTTTCGCCGATCTGGCGCTCACCATCGCCGTTTCGGTGTCGGTGTCGCTCGTCGCCGCGGTGACGATCATCCCGCTCTGCGTGCGCCACTTCCTGCCCATCGGATCGGCCGGTACGGAAGCGGGCGACTCGGCGCGCAGCGCCGCACTCGTCACCCATCTGACCGATCGCCCCGTGCGCCGCGCGGCGGTGATCGGCGGCCTGATCTTCGCTTCGCTCGCGGGCACCTATCTGCTGCTGCCGGACCTTCACTATCTTCCAGCCGTGCGGCGCGACGCGATCGATTCCTATGTCGGCCTGCCCCAGGGCGCGTCGGTCGATGTCATCGAGCGCGAGGTGGCTCAGCCGATCATCCAGCGCCTGAAGCCCTACATGGACGGCGAGAAGCAGCCGGCGCTGCTGAACTACTACATCTTCACCGATAATGGCGGGCTGAATATCGGCGTGCGGGTGCTCGACGAGAGCCGGCTGAAGGAGATGGGCGAGATCGTCAAGAACGAGATTCTCGCCGGCTTCCCCGACACCTTCGTGTTCTCGCAGCAAGGCTATCTCTTCGGCGGCCTGGGTGACGGCGGCGGTCTGCAGCTCGTATTGCAGGCGCCCGATCCGGAAAAGCTGCTGCCGGTCGTGCAGAGGGCGCAGGAGCTCATCTCGGAGAAACTGCCGGGCGCTTTCGGCAATCCCGCCCCGGACCTTTCCGTCCGCCAGCCGGAGATCGTGGCGACGCCGAACGATCAGCGCCTGCTGGAAACCGGCATGACGCGCCGCGACGCCGCGCAAATTCTTCAGGCCTTCGTCTCCGGCCTTTATGCTGGGGAGTTCTTCGACGGCGAACAGCGGGTCGACGTGCTGGTCCGCTCGACGCCCTGGGCCGATCTGCCGGCGCTCGCCGGGCAGCCGGTGGCGACCCGGCAGGGCGGGTCGGTCTCGTTCGGCGATCTCGTCTCGCTCCGCGAGGGCACGGGCACGCCCGCCATCCACCGCTTCGAGGGCCGGCGCGCCGTGCGGATCGGCATCAATACGCCGGAGGACATGTCGCTGGAGGAGGCGCTGACGATCATCCACACGGAGATCGAGCCCCAGCTTGAGGCCATCATGCCGCCCGGCGGCAACATCCTGTTCTCGGGCAGCGCCGACAGCCTGGAGAAGGCGACCTCGACGATGCTCGGCAATTTCGGCTTCGCGCTGGTGCTGCTGTTCATCCTGATGGCGGTGATGTTCCGCTCGGTGCTCGATTCCTTCTACTGCATCGTGGCCCTGCCGCTGGCGACGGTCGGCGGCATGGCGGCGCTTCAGATCATCAACATCTTCACCTTCACGCCGCTCGATCTTCTGGCGATGATCGGCTTCATCATCCTGACCGGCCTCGTCGTCAACAACGCGATCCTGCTGGTCGATCAGACCCGCGAGGGCCAGCGCGAGGGGCTGTCGGCGCGCGACGCGGTCGCGCAGGCGGTGCGCTTCCGCACCCGGCCGATCCTCGCCGGAACCATGACCAATCTCGTCGGCATGGTGCCGATGATGATCTCGCCGGGCGAGGGGGCGGAGATCTATCGCGGCCTCGCCACGGCCATCGCCGGCGGCATGGCGGTCTCGACGCTCTTCACGCTCGTCCTGTTGCCCGCGCTGCTGCGCTTCGGCGAGGACGGCGAACTCCGCCGGATCTTCGCCCTGCGCTGGCGCCGTCCGGCGCTTCCCCATCCCGCCGAATGAGACCTTGTCATGCGCCCGTCCGCTCACGTCATTAGCGTCATTGCAACGCTCGCTTTCGCCGCGGCGCCCGCCCTGGCGCAGGAAGGTCCGGACGCGCCGCCCCCGGTCGTGGTGGTGGCGAGCGCGACGGCCGAGCGCATGGCGGAGACCGTCACGGTGCCCGGCTCGGTCGTCAGCAGGTCCGATTCCGAGATCGCCGCCGAGGTTTCGGGCGTCGTCGACTGGGTCGCCGAGATCGGCGCTTCGGTCGAGGCGGGCGGCACGATCGCCCGGGTCGGCGGCGAGCTGCTGCAGATCGAGGCGAAGCGCGCCGAGGCGTCGGTCAAGCGTCTGGAGGCGCGAGTCGCGTTCCTCGACGACGAGGTGGCCCGGCAGGAGGAACTTAGCCGCAAGGGCTCGGCCAGCCGCCAGAAGCTGGAGCAGGCCCGCTCGGAGCGCGACCAGGCGCGCCAGGACCTCGCCGAGGCCCGGCTGATGCTGGAGCGCGCCCAATACGATCTCGCCCATGCCGAGGTGAAGTCGCCCTTTCCGGGCCGCATCGTCACCCGGCTGATCGAGCCGGGCGAGTTCCTCAACCGGGGCAGCGCGGTCGCCCGCGTCGTCGATGTCTCGGCGCTCGAAGTGACGGCGCAGATTCCGATTTCTTCGGTCGCCCAGATCAAGGAGGGGGACCAGGTGACGGTCGAGGGGCCGGGCGGCGAGGTGGTCGGCGCGACGGTGCGGGCGCTCGTGCCGGTGGGGGACGAGGTCTCGCGGTCGGCGGAGTTGCGGGCGACGCTGGAGGCCGGGGTCTGGCTGGTCGGCATGGCGGTCAAGGTGGCGACCCCGACCGCCCCGCCCCGGGACGTGATCGCGGTGCCGCGCGATGCGGTGCTGCTGCGGGCGGAGGGCGCGGCGGTGTTCCGGATCGGGGCGGACGGGACGGCCGAGCTGGTGCAGGTGCGCACGGGCCTGACCTCGGGCGGGCTGGTGGCGGTCGAGGGCGGGCTGGCCGCCGGGGACCGCGTGGTGGTGCGGGGCGGCGAGACCCTGCAACCCGGCCAGAAGGTGCAGATCCAGGCGGAGAACGCCACCGACGCATCGGCCGGCGCCGGCGCGGGCTGACCGCCGCGATCGCCGGTTGACCGCCCCCGCCGACAGGACTAAGCGACCCCATCGTCATGCTTACGGTGCGGGCCGGCCATGCTGCGTGTATTCGAGATTGCGGACGCCTGCCTGAAGCGCCGCCAGCTTGAGCTGGCGGCCCCGGTCGCCGTGCCGGAGAGCGCGTTGTGGCTGGATCTCTACGCCCCGACCGCCGAGGAGACGCGGGCGGCCGAGGCGTTTCTCGGGGTGACGCTGCCGACCAAGGAGGAAATGGAGGAGATCGAGGCGTCGAGCCGGGTCTATGTCGAGGACGACGGCCTCTTCATGACCACCTCCATCGTCTCCAAGACCGAGACCGAATATCCCGAATCCGCCTCCGTCACCTTCGTGCTGGCCAAGAACCGGCTGCTGACCATCCGCTACAGCGAGCCGATGCCGTTCAACACCTTCCCGGCCCGCGCCGAGCGGCAATCGGGCATGTGGAGCACGGCCGACTATCTTCTGGTCGGCATCCTGGAAGCGATCGTCGACCGCACCGCCGACATCCTCGAACGGGTCGGCGCGGACGTCGACAGCCTCAGCCGCGAGTCCTTCGACAAGCCACGCCACAACCAGGCGCTGGAGCACAAGGACTTCCAGCAGCTTCTGGTCCGGCTCGGCCGCCAGAACGACCTGATCGGCAAGGTCCGCGAAAGCCTCATCGGCTTCTCGCGCATCCTCACCTTCCTGACGCAGACCTTCGAGGGCCGACCGGGCGGCAAGGAACTGCGCAGCTACAACAAGACGATCACCCGCGACGTCGCCTCGCTCGCCGACCACACCAA
The DNA here is from genome assembly GCA_046348585.1 of Alphaproteobacteria bacterium. Classification (GTDB taxonomy): domain Bacteria; phylum Pseudomonadota; class Alphaproteobacteria; order Micropepsales; family Micropepsaceae; genus JADZAI01. The sequence goes on along the minus strand of JAXMDZ010000001.1, from coordinate 131,543 downwards.
CTTCCTGTCGAACAAGGTGACGTTCCTGCTCGACGCGATCCTCGGCATGATCAACCTGGAGCAGAACCGGATCATCAAGATCCTGTCGGTCGCCACCACGATCTTCCTGCCGCCGACCGTCATGGCCAGCATCTGGGGCATGAATTTCGTTCACATGCCCGAACTCGGCTGGACCTGGGGCTATCCGATGGCGCTGGGGGCGATCATCGTCTCGGCGGTCATCCCGGCCATCTTCTTCAAGTGGCGCGGCTGGCTTTAGCATCATGACCGATGCGCCTCCCGCGCCGCGCGCCGATGCGCCGCTGGCCGCGATCGCCTACAAGATCGCCGCGACGCTGTCGTTCGCCGCGATGGCGGCCTCGATCAAGCTGCTGGGCGAGGGCTATCCGGTCGGCGAGATCGTCTTCTTCCGCTCGGCCTTCGCGCTGCCGGTCGTGCTCGGCTGGGCGTTCGTGGCGGGCCGGATCGCCGATTCCTGGGCGACGCGGAATATCTGGTTCCATCTGTCGCGCTCGACCGTCGGCATGGCGGCGATGTTCCTGTCGTTCGTGGCGCTCGCCGATCTGCCGCTCGCCGACTGGACGGTGATCGGCTTCGCCATGCCGATCTTCGCGACGATTCTGGCCGCGACGCTGCTGAGCGAGCCGGTGGGGCCGTGGCGGGCGGCGGCGGTGGCGGCGGGCTTCGCCGGGGTGCTGGTCATCATCGGGCCGAAGCTCAGCTTCGCCCACGGCGTGCCGGCGCTGATCATGCTGGTCTCGACGCTCTGCGCCGGCCTCGTCATCGTCATCATCCGCAAGATCAGCGCGACCGAGAACGGCTCGGCGATCGCCTTCTATTTCATGCTGTCCTGCACGGTGATGGGGGCGATGACGCTGCCCTTCGCCTGGAAGTCGCCGGACGGCTGGTCGCTGGCGCTGCTGATCGCCTCGGGCGTCTTCGGCGGGCTCGGCCAGGTCTGCAACACCTTCTCCTATGCCCGCGCCCAGCCCTCGATGCTGGGGCCGTTCGACTATCTCGGCCTCATCTGGGCGACCGCGCTGGGCGTGCTGCTGTTCGACGAATGGCCGGATGCGACGGTGTGGGCGGGGGCGGCGGTCATCGTCGCCTCGGGCGTCGTGATCGCCATCCGCGAAGGCCGCCACGGCCTGCAGAAACCGCGCATTCCGAGCGTCTGACCCCGGCCCGCCGCGACATTTTCTGTCGCGCCCCCGGCATAAAGCATCTTCGTTCCTCACCGGGCACGGAGGGGGGAGGGGGTCCATGCCGCCAAACCCGATCGCCCGCGCCGTCCTCCGCACGCCCGTCCTCCGCCCGGTCCACGGGCGAGTGTAGGACGAAATACCTATGATGTCCAGAGCGCCGCGGCGCTGCGTCAGGCGGCGGGTTTGCGGCGGGCGAGCTCGGCGTCGCGGACGGCGTCGAGTTCGGCGACCAGTTCCGGTCCCCAGTAATGGAGAATCTCGCTGCGCTGCGCGTCGTAGCAGCTGGGGCCGTTGCCCATGCAGATCAGCGAGCCTTCGTAGAGTTCCTCGCCGAGGCACATCAGCCCGTCGCCGAAGGTGATCGGGAAGAGGCTGGAGATCAGCGGCTTCACCTCGTGATAGTCGAAGCCCTTGTCGAGCGCGAAGGAGTGCAGCTTGCACGCCCCGTTTTCGCGGTTCTGGAAGACGCAGGTGCCGTTCACGACCCTGGTGCGGGTCGCCTTGCCGCCGGGATAGTCGGGCGTGTCCTCCCACTCGCCGGTGAACCAGTCGTCCCACTTCGTGCCGAGATAGGCTTCCAGTTCGTCCTTGCGGGCGCGGATGCGCTCCACATTGGTCACGTCGATGTCGACGCCCCAATTGCAGCACGAATGGCCGCAGAAGGTGCAGCTGAGACAGGCGCTGAAATAGGACAGGCGGAAGATGTTGAGATCGACGCTGTCGATGGTTGGCGTGCCCTCGATCGAGGTGTACGCCTTCGACAGCTTCACTGGCTCGTAGCCGAACTCCGCCATGCTCAACCCCGCTTGAGCGGCCCGCCATAGATCGCCTTGCCGCAGCCCGAGCGATAATAGTCGGGGACGGTGGCGATCAAGGGGAATCCGCACGATTCGTAGAGACGATGCGCGGCTTCATAGCCCGCGCCCGTTTCGGTTTCGATGAAGAGACGCGCCGCGCCTTCCGCCGCCGCGCGCCGCGCCGTCTCGGCGAGCAGCTTCCGGCCCGCGCCGCGCCCCTGGGCGCGCGGGTGGGTGGCGATCCAGTAGAGGTCGTAGCTGCCCTCGGTCGCCGGGACCGGGCCGAAGATGGCGAAGCCCGCCGGGCCTTGCCCGTCCTCGGCGACGAGCAGGCGGTAGCCCGAACCCTCCGCGCCCTGCTCCGCCAGCTGGGCGAGGATTTCCGGCACGAAGGCGATCTCGGCGGGCGCGAAATTGCCGCAGGCGGCGGCGATGGCGGCGAGAAGCTCGGCGTCGCCGGGGCGCAGATCGTCGCGCAGGACGAAGCCGCTCATCCGCGCGCCCGGCGCAGGCCGGCCTCGACGATGCCGGCGACCAGATCGCGGTAGGCGATGCCGCCCCGGGCGGCGGCGGCGGCGAGGCCCGCATCGTCGGAGATGTCGGGGTTCACGTTGACGTCGATGACCAGCGGCTCGCCCGAGGGCGCGATGCGGAAATCGACCCGCGCCCAGCCGCCGAGATCGAAGAGCCGCCAGGTCTTCAGCGCGATCTCCCGCAGCGCCGCCGCCAGCCCCGCCTCGGCCGCCTCGTCGATGAAGCGGCGATTGGTGTGGCGGTATTCGAAGCTCTCTTCCTTCCACTTCGCCGCATAGTCGATGATGCGCGGCTTGCCTTCGGGAAAGCCGGAGAAGTCCATTTCGGCGAGCGGCAGGACGCGCGGGCCCTGCGCCGTTTCGATCATCGCCACGTTGAACTCGCGGCCCTCGATATATTCCTCGGCGAAGACGCGGGCCTTGTGCTGCGCCTCGTAGGCGGCGGCGCGGGCCTCGACGGCGGCGCGACCCCGGACCACGGCGCCCTCGTCGAGCCCGAGCGAGGCGTGTTCGGCGATGGCCTTGACGATGTAGCGTCGGTCCTCGCGCAGCGCCGACCAGTCCGGGGCCTCGGCATAGCCGGGAGTCGGAATGGCCGCGCCGGCCAGCAGCCGCTTGGCGACGATCTTGTCGGTGCCCGCCATCAGGCCGAACGTGCCGGAGCCGGCGAAGGGCACGCGCGCGGTTTCGTAAATCGCGGTGGCGAGGAAGGCGAGGCGGTCGGTGGCGAGGAAGCTCTCCACCATGTTGAAGACGAAATCGGGCGGATCACGGCGCAGCCCGTCGAGCAGGACCTGAAGGTCGCCCTCGAACTTGCGGTGCTCGGCCCGCCAGCCGAGGCTTTCGAGCACCGCGACCAGCGAGGCGGCAATGGCCCCGGTGGCGTTGGCGGGGTCTTCCTCCTCGCCGGGGACGACCGCCGTATAGAGCAGGCAGCGCCGCGTCATGGCGCGCCCGCCTTGCGCCGCGCGGCGAGATCGGGGTGGCGGTCGAGGAACGAGGCGACGATCCCGGCGATGAGGTCGTGGTAGGTGAGGCCCGCGAAATTGGCGAGGAAGACGAGATCGGAATAATCGGGGTGGAGGCCGGCGAGCGGGTTCACCTCGATGAAGTGCGGGCGGCCATGGGCGTCCGACTTGACGTCCACCCGGCCGCCGTCGCGGCAGCGCAGCGCGCGCCAGCCGTCGAGCGCGACGCGGGCGGCCGCGCGCGCCTCGGCGTCGTCCACCAGCTCGTAGCCGATCTTGCCTTCCCAGTTCTGCTTGTTGTCGTAGCCGTAGCCGCCGGCGGTGACGTTGTCGTCCTCGATCACCTCCATCACGCCGATCGCCCGCGCCTTGTCGCCTGTGCCGACGATGCCGACGGTGAACTCGCGCCCCGGCAGATAGGCCTCGACCAGCACCGGCTGGCGGAACTCGGCGAGGAGGGCGGCGGTCACCGCCTCAAGCTCGGCGAGGCTCTTCGCCCTGGACGCGGGGCCGACGCCCTTGCCGGAGCCTTCGGCGACCGGCTTGGCGAAGACCGGGAAGGGCAGCCTCACCGCCGCCGCTTCGGACGGGTGCGCGAGCAGGGCGAAGGGCGCGGTCGGCACGCCGTCATGCAGCAGCACCTTCTTGGCCATCGCCTTGTCGAGGGTCAGCGCATTGGTCAGCGGATCGGAGAAGACGTAAGGGATCGCGTAGGCGTCGAGCAGGCACGGCACCTGGGATTCGCGCCCCAGCCCCGAAACGCCCTCGCAGATGTTGAAGACGAAATCCCAGCGCTCGCCCGCCACCAGTCGGGCGGCCAGCGCCTTCACATGGCCGATGCGCTCGACCGCGAAGCCGAGGGCGGAGAGCGCGGTTTCGAGGCCTTCGACGGTGCGGGGGCTGTCGAACTCGGCGGTCGCTTCCTCGCCGTAGCCCATCGCCAGATAGTCCTGGCGCAGATCGTAGGTCAGGCCGCAGCGCAGCATCACTCCGCGGCGTCGGCGAGGCCCGCGTTCCGGTCCTTGCCCAGCGTGCCCTCGGGATCGACATAGCGATAGCGGCCGTCCTCGTAGTTCGTGAGGACGAGGGCGTCGCCGTCGCGGCCGACGATATAGTCGGGATTGACGGGAATCTTGCCGCCGCCGCCGGGCGCATCGACCACGAAGGTCGGCACGGCATAGCCGGTGGTGTGGCCGCGCAGCGAGCGGATGATCTCCACGCCCTTGTCGACGCTGGTGCGGAAATGGCCCGAGCCGGTGATCGGGTCGCACTGATAGAGGTAATAGGGGCGGACGCGCCGTTGCAGCAGGCCGTGCATCAGCGAGCGCATGACTGCGGTGTCGTCGTTGATGCCCTTGAGCAGCACGGTCTGCGAGCCGAGCGGAATGCCGGCGTCGGCGAGGCGGGCGGTCGCCTCCGTCACTTCGGGCGAGAACTCGGCCGGGTGGGTGAAGTGCAGGCTCATCCACAGCGGGTGGTGCTTCTTGAGCACCCGCACCAGGTCGCGGGTCACGCGCTGCGGCAGCACGACGGGGATCTTGGTGCCGATGCGCACGAACTCGACATGCTTGATGCGGCGCAGGCGGCCCAGCAGATAGTCGAGCTTGTCGTCGCCGATCGACAGCGGGTCGCCGCCCGACAGCAGCACGTCGCGGATCTCGGTGTGCGCCTCGATGTATTCGAGCGCCTTCTCCCACTCGTGGGTGGAGAAATGATACTCGCCGCCCGCATTGCCGACCATGCGCGAGCGCGTGCAATAGCGGCAATAGGTGGCGCAGAAGCCGGTGGTGAGGAAGAGGACGCGGTCGGGATAGCGGTGGACGAGGCCCGGCACCGCCATGTCGTGATCTTCGCCGAGCGGGTCGTCCTCCTCGCCGGCCGTGCGCAGGAACTCGTCGCCGATCGGCGAGTGGGCAGCGGCGCATGGCTCCACCGGATCGTCGAGGCCCATGCGCGAGGCATAGAAGGGCGTGATGCCGACCGGGAGCGAGCCGGTGTGACGGAGGCGGCGGCGCGCTCGTCGTCGGACAGCGTGAAGATGCGCTCAAGCTCCGCCAGCGTGCGGATAGGTGGCGCGACTGCCAGCGCCAGTCGTTCCAGTCCTCGGGCGTCGCGTCCGGAACAGCGCGCGCGAAGTCGCGCGCCTCGGCCCCGATGGGGAAGCGGTTGGGGCGCTTGAGCGGGGTCGGCGAGGCGGTCGAGATGAGGGCCGGCATCGATTCCAGCGCTGCGCCGCCGCGCTGCGCCTTCTTGAGGCTGCCGACCGAGTGCGCTCGGCGCTCTTGCGGATAGGCCAGCGGCGCCTCCGGTGAGGGATGTGCGATCCTGCTTGCGCCTGGAGGCGTCGAAGATCGTATGAGCCGTCATGTGCGACCAGCGTCGTTTCCAGTCGTCCCGTGTGCGACGCCGTTCGACGTCTTGATCCCCACACGATCCGAAGCCAGATCATCGCCATGAAGTTTTCCAGTCGTCAACAAAATGAGCGCAAATCAACCCCTTGGATCAAGCGTTCAAGTCGATGGGTTCGCCCGCCGTTCAGTCGACTTTGAAGCCCGCAAGGTCGATTTACCGAAAGGTCCGCCGGGTGTCCCCCTGCCGATGGTGACGGAGACGATTTCGCTCTCGTGCGCCGAGGCGAAGCGGCCGGTCACGTCGCTCGAATCCTCGCGCCGCGTAACGAAAGCACGCGATCGGGCGCGCCCGCATAGGCTTCGTCATCGGTAGGTCGCTCGGATGGCCGGGCTCGGGCGTCCATCAGGATCGGAACGCCGGTGCGGCGCGTGTAGTAGAGCAGCGAGGCCATGTCCTCGCGGTCCTCGGCGAGCACCTCGAAGCCGCCTTGCGCGCCGCGCGCGATGGCGGGCCCTTGAGCGTTCCGGATCCGCGCAACAGCTTGAAGGCATTCGTCTGGGCTTGATGGCGCTCGACCAGGGCGCGGTGCGAGAGCGCCGCCGCAGCAGCGCGCCGCCTGCGAGAGGGCGATCGCGAACGAGGCGGCGAGCCATTTTCGGTTCGCGTTCTCGACCAGCCAGCGGGTCGCCACCAGCGCGAGGCCGGTACAGCAGGGCGTAGCCCAGTTGGCGTTGGCCTTGGAGAGGAAGGCGATGGCGAGGCCGACGGCGAGTACCGGGGCGCTGATCGCCAGCAGCACGGCGTCGTCATCGCGGCGCGGGCCAGGTCTTCGCCCTGGAGGCCAAGGGCGAGACCGGCGACGATGACCCCCATCAGGACGGGTCCGGAAGACGCCGAACTGCGCGCCGGCGAACTTGCGCGGGCCGGGTGGAAGAGGTCGCCGTTGAGGCCGGCATTGTAGGCGGTGCGGGTGATGGTCGCGAAGCCGTGCTGGAGGTTCCAGACGATGTTGGGGGCGATCACCGCCATGCCGCCGAGGATCAGCAGGCCGCCGAGGCCGAGCACATGGCCGCGCGCCCGGCGGTCGATCAGCGCGGCGAGGGCGAGGCCGAAGGAAATAGCCGCCCGCGGTATTTCGACATCATGGCGAGGCCGACCGCGAGGCCGAGGGCGAGGGCGATGAGGCGACCCTCGGCCGGGGGCGGCGCAGCAGGGCGCAGCAGGCGAGGAGCGCCGCCGACCAGAAGAGAGCAAGGCACGTCGGTGGTGATGAGGGCGGCGCAGGAAGGAGACGCCGGGCAGGGTGGCGAAGACGAGGACCAGAACGCGACGCGCGCCATGAGGAGGCGGCCCGCCTCGAAGATCAGCAGCGCCGAGACGGCATAGAGCAGCGGCGAGGCGGCGCGGATGCAGCTCCTGCCGTCGCCGTGGTGATCGAGGTCATGTCAGCGATGATCCAGGCGATCATCGGCGGCTTGGAGAAATAGCCGAAGGCGGGTTCGAGCGGTCACGACCAGTATTGCGCCTCGTCCGGGCCGAGATTGAGGCCGGTGGCGAAGACGACACAGATACAGCAGCCGCATGCGGTGATCGCGGCGACGGCGGCGAGCCAGGTTGCTCGCCGCGGCGGCGCTCATGGCGCGGACTGGGGAGCGGGGCGCGGAAGATGGTGATCTCGACCCGCTGGCCGCGCGAATAGTTGAAGCCCGAGACGGTCGCTACCTGGCGCCGCGCCGAGGCCGGCGGCGGCCTTGTCGAAGGTCTCGCGGTGGCGGCCTCGACGATGGCGTAGCCGCCGGGATGCAGGCGCAGGAAGGCGGCGGCCTCGGCCCCGTCGCCGACGAGCTCGATGTCGGTGGCGGTGAGGAAGACGAGGCTCGGCTCCTGATAGCCGGCGGCGGCGATGGGCGTGCCCGGCGTCCAGCCCGCCGTGCGGACCGCCGCCGCGAGGCGCGGGCTGACGTTGAGATCCTCCGCTCCGCCCAGCGTGCGCTCGAAGAGGCCGCCATAGACGAGGGCGGCGAGGATCGCGGCGGCCGGCAGGAAGAGACGCCAGGTCTCGCTGACGACGACGACGCCGAAGACGGCGGCGGCGGCGAGGACGCCGAGCGCGAGCGCGATGTCGATGAAGGCGATGCCGCCGCCATATTCGTGCGGGGCGACCAGCATCAGCGCGGCGAGGGCGGCGGCCATCAGCCCCCACCAGACGAGATTGCCGATCCGCGCGGCGCGGGGCGTCGCGTCCGGTTCGCCCGCGAAGCGGGCCGCGACATAGGCCCCGATGGCGAGGGCGAGGGCCGGATAGGCCGGCAGGACATAGTGGCGGCAGCTTGGTCGGCAGGATCTCGAAGACGATCCAGGTGGGGACCGCCCAGGCGATGAGGAACACGCCTTGCCTGCGCCTTGCGCATCTGCACCGCGCGCCAGCCGGCGGGGAGGAGCAGGATCGAGGCCGGGAAGAGGGTGAGGGTCACCAGCAGAAGGTAGTAGCCGGGGAAGCCGGCCATGGCGGTCTCGGCCTTGTTCATTTCGGAGAGGAAAGTCTTCGAACACCGCGCCGTACCGTAGTCCATCAGCCGGCCTGGAACGGAGCAGCAACGCCCAGGGTAGACGATGAAGCGTGCGCGCCGAGCGCGCCGAAGCTGGCCGGTGCTGCAACCAGAGAGCGCCGCCGCCCTCGTAGCCCAGAGCGCCAGCACCGCAGGCCGCCGACCATCAGGTCGAAGTTCCACCGGGACGCGGTGCCGGTCTCGAAGTCGCCGCCGATCAGCAGCAGCCGGAGAGCACGCGCGCCGGATGTCGTGCCGGCGTAGTGGCGAGGCCGGCCGGCCGACGAAGGTCACGCGCACATCAGCAGGTGGTCTTGGCGATATGGCCCTCGGCGACCAGCAGCATCGAGAGCGCGAGGATCGCAGCGCCGATGGCCGCCGTGCGGCGGTCCAGCAGGGCCGCGCCCGCCAGATAGGTGAAGACGATTGCGAGCAGCGCGCCCAGCGCCAGGGGATACGGTAGGCCCAGATGGGCGCAGCCTCCAGCCGCCCAGCGCCGCGGCGCTCACCGCCTGCATCCAGTAGATGCCGACGGCTTCTTGTTGCGGGCGGTGTCCTGGAAGCGGATTTCGACCGGATCGCCGGTCTGCAGCATCTGCTTGGTCGCCTGGGCGAAGCGCGATTCGTCGCGGTCGAGCGGCGGCGGTGAAGAAGCCAGCGGGCGTCAGGAAGACGAGGGCATAGACGAGAAGCAGCAGGACGCCGGTCGGACGGGAAGAACATGCGTATGTTTCGCTCCGGCCCTGGCCGTTCGGTTCAAGTCGCCGGGCGGTTTGCGCGCCGCCCGTCCCGCCGCCTATAAGGCGCGGCGGCCGATCATCGGCCGCTGTATAGTATAGGCAGCATGACCAGCGAAAGCGCGCCCCGAACCCCCGAACTCTCGGTCGTGGTCCCGGGTCAAGGGACGAGGCGGAGAACGTCCGTCCCGCTGATCGACGAGATCACCGCCGCCCTGCGCGGGCGGGTGGCCTTCGAGATCGTCTATGTCGACGACGGCAGCGGCGATGTGACCCCCGCCGTGCTCGCCACGGCGCGCGCCAGGTGCCGGAGCTGCGCGTGCTGCGCCACGAGAAGAACGCCGGGCAGAGCGCCGGGGTGCGCAGCGGCGTCAAGGCGGCCCGCGCCCCGCTGGTCGTCACGCTGGACGGCGACGGGCAGAACGATCCGGCCGACATCCCCAAGCTGCTCGACGCCTATCGCGCCGCCGCGCCGGGCGAGCGGGTGCGCCTGGTCGGCGGCCAGCGGGTCAAGCAGCAGGACACGGCGGCCAAACGCGCTGCGACCTCGCGCTGCTCGCCAACGGGCTGCGCTCGCGGCTGCTGAACGACGACACCCGCGACACCGGCTGCGGGCTGAAGCTGTTCGACCGGCAGGCCTTTCTGGACCTGCCCTATTTCGATCATCTGCCGCTATCTGCCGGCGTTGATGAAGCGCGACGGCTGGGCGATCCGCATGGTCGATGTCGGTCACCGGGCGCGCACCAGGGGCGCGTCGAAATACGGCGTGCTGGACCGCGCGCTGGTTTCGATCCGCGACCTGATGGGGTGATGTGGCTGATGGCCCGCCGCCGCCTGCCGGGCGGAGTGGAGAGGAACTTTAGGCCTGCGGGCCGTCGCCGCCGCTCTCGTGCGGGTAGAATTTCTGGATCGCCTTGGGCAGCAGCCACGAGACGAAGATGAGGCCGAAGCCCCAGGCGGCCATCAGCGCATAGTTGGAGAGGTCGGAGCCGCTTTCGGCGATGGAGCGCCCGCTCGCCCCGAGATTAGCGTAGACGACCGAGGTCGGGACCATGCCGAGCGCCGAGCCCAGCAGATAGCCGCGGGTCGACATGCGCGAGAGGCCGAAGACGTAGTTCACCAGGCTGTGCGGCAGCACCAGGATCAGGCGGACGATGAAGACCAGCCGCCAGCCCTGCGCCTCGGCCTTGTCGAGCCAGGGACCGATGGCCGGGGCCTCGACGCAGCCGCACCGAGTCGGCGTTGACGAAGCGCACCAGCACGAAGCCGGTGAAGAGGAGAGCGTGCGCCGATCAGCGAGAGCACGCTGCCCCAGAGCAGGCCGAAGAGGACGCCCGCCGCCAGCCCCATGATGAGGCGCGGGACGAAGACGAGGCCCGCCGCCATGTGGACGACGAGAAACTCCAGCGCCGTCGCCCACCGCGCGGCCCCAGTTCCGCGCGCCCAGGCGACGACCGAGGCCGCGTCGATCGCGTTGCGATAGACGAGGACGGCGACAGATCCGGCGATGACCGCCGCCACGATGGCGGCGCGCAGGACGCGGTTCTTCTTCGGCGACGATGCGAAGATTCGGACATGGGAGGCCGCCTCATAGCATCGCGGCCGCCGCCCGTCGATCTGGGGATCGGGGATCAGGGGCTCAGGCCGGGGCGGGCGCACCCGTCCGGTAGAGGCGGTCCTTGAGGGCGAGGGCAGCGCCCACCAGCGCGACCATCACCGGCACCTCGACCAAGGGGCCGATGACCGCGGCGAAGGCGGGCTCCAGGCCGAGGCCGTAGGCGGCGATGGCGACCGCGATCGCCAGCTCGAAATTGTTGGAGGCGGCGGTGAAGGCGAGCGAGACGGTGCGCGGATAGCCGGCCCCGCTCCAGCGCCCCATGGCGAAGCTGACCGCGAACATGACGATGGAAATAGACGACGAGCGGCAGCGCGACGCGCAGCGCGTCGAGGCGGCAGGGCGACGACGTCGCCCTTGAGCGCGAACATGGCGAGGATGGTGAAGAGCAGCGCCGCGAGGGTGAGCGGGGCGATGGCCGGGACGAATTTCGTGTCGTACCAGGCGGCGCCGAGGGCCGGGCGCAGCACGGCGCGGCTGAGCCAGCCGGCAGCGAAGGGCACGCCCAGATAGAGCGCGACCGCGCCGGCGACGGTCAAGAAGCCGACCTGGATGACGCTGCCCTCCAGCCCGAACAGCGGCAGCAGCAGCGCGAGGAAGATCCGGGCATAGAGGCTGAAGAAGGAATCTGGAAGACCGCGTTGAAGGCGACGAGCGCCGCCGCGTATTCGCCGTCGCCGCGCGCCAGCTGGTTCCAGACGATGACCATGGTACAGCGGGCGAGGCCGATGAGGATGACGCCGGTCAGCAGCCCGGCTGATCGTGCAGGAAGATCGCGGCCAGCGCGAACATCAGCACCGGGCCGATCAGCCAGTTCTGCGCCAGCGAAAGCGCGAGCACCCGGCGGTCGGCGAAGACGCAGGGCAGCTCCTCGTATTTCACACGGGCGAGCGGGGGATACATCATCACGATGAGCCCGGCCGCGATGGGCAGATTGGTGCCGCCGACGCTGAGGCCCTCGATCGCCGCCGGCAGGCCGGCACCGCCGCCCCCAAGGCGATCCCCGCCGCCATCGCGGCGAAGATCCAGAGCGTCAGATAGCGGTCGAGGAAGGACAGGCGCGCCCGACCTGGCATCGCTCCCGGCATCGTTCAGGCCCCGGCCGTCGCTTCGAGGCCGGTCCTGCCGATTTCGGCGAGCTTGTTCTTCAGCGACAGCCGGCCGAGCGAGGCGATCGGCAGCGAGGCGAACAGCTCGACCCGCCGCTTGAGCACGCGGAAGGCCTCGCGGAAGGCGCGCATGCGTTCGGCTTCGGTGCCGGTCGCGGCTTGGCAGGTCGGCGACCCCCCAATGGGCGCTCATCGGCTGGCCCGGCCAGACCGGACAGACTTCGGCGGCGGCCGCGTCGCAGACCGTGAAGGGCGAAATCCATCTGCGGCGCCGGGGCGGCGAACTCCTCCAGTTCTTGGAGCGCAGGCCCTCGGTCGGCAGCTTCATCTCCTCAAGCAGCTTGAGGGTGAGCGGGTTGACCGCGCCCGCCGGGTGGCTGCCGGCCGAGAAGCCCTTGAGCTTGCCCATGCCGAAGCGGTCGGCGATCGCTTCGCCGAGGATACTGCGCCGGGTGGGTGCACAGGAAGAGTACGTTGTAGGGCTTCATCGGGACGGTCCTTCGGCTCAGCCGCAGCAGGCGGCGGCGCGGGGAGGGCGCGGGTGCCGCCTCGGCCTTCGGGGCGCAGCAGGCGGAGGCCGTGGCGGACGTCTCGATCTCCCGCGGTCAGGGCCGCGGCCATAGGTGGTGATCTGGCCGTGGGTGAGGCTCTCCCACTTCACGCCCTGCGGGTCGGCGGCCCAGGTCTTGTCGGACTGCGCGTAGCGGCGCTGGGCATTGGCCTCGGGCATGACCGCTTCCTCGGCCGCCTTGAGGCGGGCGATGTCGGCCAGTTCCTCGGCACTCTCCACCTGGATGCCCAGATGGTCGACGCCGCCCGCCCGGCCGCGCGACGAGATCGCGAAATTCACGCGCGGATCGTCGAGCATCCACTGGCGTAGTCGGCATGGCGGATCGCCGGATCGGCGCCGAACAGGGCGGCGTAGAAACCGATCGAACGGTCGAGATCGTCAACGGCGACGTGAACGTGCAGGCGCTTCATGGGGGACTCCTTCGGCGGTGGGGGCGCAGACGGACGGCGCGCAGGCCGATCCGGCGCAGCAGTTTTCGGTGAGATAGCCGACAAGGGCGTTCATCGCGGCGTAGTCGGCCGCGTAGTGCAGCGACCGGCCGGTGCGGCGGACGCTGACGAGGCCGCGTTCTTCAATTGGGCCAGGTGGAAGGACAGCGTCGGCGCGGGGATGCCGAGACGCTCCGACAGGAGGCTCGGCATCGCGCCTTCAACCCGGCCTCGACCAGCGCGCGGAAAGCAGCGAGCCGGGCTTCGTGGGCGAGGGCGGCGAGGCCGCGGATGGCGTGTTCCGATTCCATGTTTCCACAATTATGGAAATATGGAAGCGATGTCAAGGGGACCGGGCGGGAAAGTGCGGCCGCTACATGCGCCCGGCCCCGCGCACGGTGTATAAGGAGGCCGATCCGGCGCGACGGCGCGCCGCCTCGGGAGGTCGCGATGCTGATTCAGGTGTTTCCGCTGCTGGCGCTCGGCGTCATCGTCTACAACATCCTCGTGCTGGTGGCGGGCGATTCCAGCCTGGTCGACGCCGGCATGACCGGCTTCCTCAACAAGGGCATCGAGATCGGCCTGTTCTCGGGCGGCGCCTGGAAGTTCACCGTGGCGACCTCTTCATCGTGGTCTCTCTGGTCCTGCTCTTCGTCGAGATCCTGAAATCCACCGTCACCACGGCGAACTCGATCGCCAACCACGCGCTCAACCTTCTGGTCCGGCGTCGTCGCGCTGATCGGCGTTCCCCGTATTCAAGGGCTTCGGCACCTCGCCCTTCTTCATCATCATCTGCATGACCGTGATCGACGTGATCGCCGGGTTCTCGATCACCATCGTCGCGTCGAAGGCGCGATCTGGGCGTCGCGCCGCCGATGGTCGGCTGACGAGGCGGCGCGCCCGCTGCTTGTCCGGCCCTCCAGAATATGAAGTAGATGAGGGCCACGCGACGATCCGCATGATCGACGACGCGCGGCACCGTGAGGCGCAGGCGGCGCGGGCGCGCCGCCTCGACACGCGCCGACGCGGCGACGGTCAGCGCAATCGCCGCGACCGGGAGCCTCGCCCGATCCAGTGCCGGTGTCGCCCGCCATGACGGTTCCCCAGGACGAGGAACCGTCCCGCGATGGGACGGCGGGCCTCGTGCTGCCAGCCATTCAAAGCAAGGCGCGCTCGCCAGGAGCGCCAGCGCAGGGTCGTTTCGCCGACGAAATTGCTCAACGAGGCGCGGCCCTCGGCCTGGGCGGAGATCCATTCCTTCTTGATGCGGAAGTACCACATCGCCGGCGTCGGCGTCGCGGATCAGCATCAGGCGCGGGTCGTGCTTGAGGCCCTCGCGCTGCAGCGTCACGACGCGGCGGTCCACCAGCCGAGGAAGATGCGGGCGATGGGTTGCCGGCAGCGGCCGCAGCAATCCGGCCCAGCCGATGTTCCAGAAGAAGACCTGCGTCACTTCAGTCTCGGTCTCGGTGAGCGGCGTGCAGGAGGTGAAGCCGAAGACGCTTCCTGCCGGCGTCGATCTTCTCGTAGCGTAGGCTCGGCAGTTCGAAGGCGATCTCGGTGACCAGGCGGCCGCCGATCAGCTTGTAGAGGCCGGCGTTCTTCGAGGGGCGGGTGGGCGAGCATCGTGAAGCCGCGCCGCGAGGGCCGTATTTCTTCGCCTTCTCGTGGATCGTGCCGGGCGTGCCGCCACCACCAGACGTTATGGACGAACGGCCCGTGCGCCGAGTCCATCAGGCCGACCACGGCGTGGTCGATGGGGCAGGGAAGAGCTGGCGCTCGACGAGGCCGGGGCGCTGGTCCGCTTCAGAGCGGCAATTCGGGCGGACCTTCGGCCGGCTCGATCGCCTGGCGCTCGGGCGCAGGCATCCAGATCCAGATGAGGCCGTTGCGCTCGGCGAGGTAGTAGCGGCGGACCTTGATCTTCGAGGCGTCGATGTCCTGGCCCGCCACCAGCGAGGATCAGCTTGCAGCCGCCGTCGGCCGAAGCGCCAGCCGTGATAGGGGCACTCGACGGTGTCGTCCGCCATGCGCCCCGCCGACAGCGGCGCGCCGCGATGCGGGCAGAGGTCGCGCAGCGCGAGGCCTCGCCCGCCCTGGTACAGCCGAAGGTGAGCCGGCTCGCCCAGCAGCATCTTGTGCAGCACCTTGCCGGGCTTCAGCTCGCGCGAGAGCAGGGCGAAATACCACAGCTCGCGCGCGAAGAGCGGCGCGGCGCTGACAGTGGCGGCGGTGACGCCGGCGGCGGTCAGGAGAGGTCCATGGAGGGCTGTGCTGAATGCGCACGGCGCTGAAGGGGCTGAAAGCGGCTAGTCTTGTTCCCATGAGCATGCCGATCCCGCCCGAAGCCTTCACCCAGCTGCGCTACGCGCTCCAGCGTCACGTCGCCACCGTGACCATCGACCGGCCGCAGGTGCGCAACGCCCTCGACCGGCGCGCCTATGACGAGCTGGAAAGCGCCTTCCGCCACATCCACGCCGACCCGGAGGTCAGCATCGCGATCGTCGCAACGGCGATCCGCCTTCTGTTCCGGCGAGGACGTGAAGGCGATGACGACCAGGGCGCGAAGGAGGCGAGCGTCGCGCGCCTCACCTCGGGCAAGGCTGGAACGACGCCCGCCGCCGCCGCGGCGGCTCGACTGCGCCAAGCCGGTGATCGCCGCGATCAACGGCGTCGCGGTCGGCTGGGGCTACCTGACGGCGCTGTTCGCCGATATCCGCATCGCTTCCGAGCAGGCGCGGCTCGGCGAGATCTTCGTCAAGCGCGGCCTCATCACCGATGTCGGCGGCCTGTCGCGCCGCGCTGGTGGAGGCCAGAAGGCCGCCGAATTGCTGTTCACCGGCGACATCATGGATGCCGGCGGAGGCGCTCAGGATCGGCCTCGTCTCGCGCGTCGTCGCGCATGGCGGGCTGATGGCGGCGGCCGGCGGCCTCGCGGCCCGGATCGCCGCCAATCCGCCGCTCGCGGTCGCGGCGATGAGGAGGGCCTGAGGCGCGGGACGGGCTATGCCCATGCCGAACTCGGGGCCTGGGTCAGCTGCGGCACCGGCCGCCTCTTCAAGACCGATGACCACCGCGAGGGCGTCGCCGTTCCTGGAGAAGCGCCCGCCCGTCTTCCAGGGGGCGCTGATGGCCTCTTCTTCGATCAGGCCTGGTTCGACGCGCGGCTGGCGGAGCGCCATCTGCGCCAGGAGGACATCGGCACGATGCTGGACCTCGACGCCGAGGCGGTGGAGGAGATCTGGAAGGACCAGCGCGAGCTGAAAGCCGGGGACGTCGCCCTGCTCGCCGCCCTTCTCAACCTGCCCGCCGCCGAGATCGCCAGCCGGGCCGGGATCTCGACGCCGGTGCCCAAGACCGATCACAATACGGCGCTGGAGCGCCGCGCACGGCCATCGAGGCGAAACTCGACGAGATCCTGAAGAAACTCAGCTGGGCGCGGACCGAAGATCGGCGCATTGTCCACGCGCCTCGAGCGGCACATAGGCCGGGCGGGCGACGGCCAGGGCGGCGGCGTAGCTCTGCGCCATCAGCAGCGTCAGGCAGGCGGCGTCGCCGCGCGCCTGCGGCGGCAAAGTCGAGGCGATCGGGCGGCCGGCCAACTCGACGATCGCGGTCGCGCGCGCCGGCGCAGGCGCCGAACCAGGGCGCTGGGCGCAGGGCCGAGTGTACCGATTTGGGACCGCTGATCCTCATGACAAGCGGCGGAGCAAGGGATGGGCCGGGCGGTAGGGTGAACGGAAATTAAGCATCTTTTTCAGAGGCTTGCGCGCGGATGGCGGCGCGGCGGTTTCTCAACGCTTTGCAGGGCATGGTTCGCCGGCGCGGCGGAGCCGTGCAGGCAGGTGGGACGTGCACCGAAACAGGGCGCTCGAAACGGTCGAGGATCTGCGCAGGGCGGCGACGCCGCACTGGGCGGCGCGCTGGCGCTGATGGGCTCGTCCTCGTGCGCCTATGACTGGATCGCCGGCGACGACGCCATCGAGTGGCTGGGCAATCCGGTCGAGCTGTTCGACCTCGACGCCGCCGAAATCCCGGCCTCGCGCCGCGATCGTCGCACTGATGCGTCCCGGCGCCCGGCTGCGCTCGACAAGATGGTGTATGCCGACGCCTCGGGCCGCGAGACCTTCTCGGGCCGCTATGCGCTGCACCAAGACCGGCGGCTATGTCGCCATCGAGGATCGCGGCATCGTGCTGCGCGGCGCGGACGGGCGCATCGAGCGCGTCGTCGGCACGCTATCGACCACCCAGTTCGGCCCCGACGCCCAGGGCGAACGCACCAGCCATCTCGACCGCGGCCAGATGCGCGACGCCATCGACGCGGCGATCGACTGGGCGGTGAGCGCCGGCCTCGAAGCCGCGCTGCTGATGGTTTCGATCGACGCGCTGGGCACGATCAACGATTCCTACGGCCTCGGCGGTCGCCGACGAGGTGATCGCCGCGACGACGCGCCGCCTCGCCGCGGCGCTCGGCCCCGACGGCGGGGCGCTCGGCCGGGTCGGCGGCAACAAGGTCGCCATCCTGCTGCTCGACTGCGAGCGCGACCAGATCCGCACCCAGGCGGCGCGGCTGCGCGAGGCGGTGCAGGAAAGCATGATCCCGACCGGCGGCGGCCCGATCGCCGCCACCGTCTCGATGAGCGCGCTGCGCTGCCGAGCGGCGCGACGACTTCGGAAATCGCCCTGATGCGGGCCGAGGACGCGCCGCCGCTCGCTCGCCAGCGACCCGGCCGCTCCAGCCTCGCCATCTACGACGCCTCGCCCGAGCGCGAGGGCGGCCCTGAAGCACAAGGCCAACACCGGCGCCCAGATCATCTGCGCGGCGCTGAAGGCCGACCGTTTCCGCCTCGCCTATCAGCCCATCGTCTGCGCCCGCACCAGGCGCGCAGATCCTACGAGGCGCTGATCCGCATGCTGCGCGAGGACGGCTCGCTGTTCGGCCGGCGACCCGGCGGCCGAGGAACTGGGCCTGGTGCGCGATCTCGACCGCCGCGTGCTGGAACTCGCCACGAAGTGGCGCTCCGCGCGCCCGCGCTGAAGCTGGGCGTCAACGTCTCGGGCATGAATGTCGGCGACGAGATGTGGATGCACACCTTCAACGCCTATCTCGCCGGCGACCGCTCGCTGACCTCGCGCCTCACCATCGAGGTGACGGAGACCGCGGCGCTGCACGACATCGACGGCATCCGCCGTCCAGCAACTGCGCGCCGCGGGCTGCCGCGTCGCCATCGACGATTTCGGAGCGGGCTACACCTCGTTCCGCAATCTCCAGACGCTCGACCTCAACTGCGTCAAGATCGACGGCTCGTTCGTCAAAGGCATCGCGGCGCGGCCTGACAACCAGGCCTTCGTGCGCACGCTGGTCTCGCTCGCCAAGACCTTCAACCTTGAAGTCGTCGCCGAATGGGTCAGCACCAAGGAAGAGGCGACGCTGCTGCAAGGCGCTGGGCGCGGACAAGTTCCAGGGCATGGCTCTACGGCGCGGCCGACATGGCTGCGCCCTGGAATCCGCTGCTGACGAGGCGCACCCAGCCGGGGTTTTCTTCCGCATTTCTCTTTGTGCGCGGTGGGTCAGGCCGTGCGTCCTTCGAGACGGCCGCTTTGCGGCCTCCTCAGGATGAGGAGGGGCGGAGTTCCTTCGGGGTGAGGACGGCGGGAGAGGCTTGTGCTGGTCCGGGCATTGCCGGCCGATGAGGGCGGTGGGCGGCCCTGTCGCGCAGGGCCGCCGGGGCGGCACCTCGACGCGGTCGCCCCACATGTGGTAGGCCATTTCGAGATGGCCAGGCGGTGAAGCGCACGGTCAGCGATCCGTCCGGCTCGCCGGTCGGCACCTGGTCGGGGTGGAAGACGAAGTCGCGGGCCGTGTCGGCGGCCTCCGGCGTGAAGCGCCAGACGACCTCGCCGTATTCCTCAGGACTCTGGAAGGCCCCGAACGAGCGCCGCGCGAAGGCGGCGAGATCGAAGCTTTCGTCGCGGGCGGAAGCCCTCGCGTCGGTGAGGGCGCGCGGCGGCGATGCGGTCGACGGCGCGCAGCAGGGCGCGTCGTGCGGCCGGTTGACCGAGCGCACCACCAGATAGCGGCGGATGCCGGCGAGCAGGCCGCCAGGGCATGACGCGCGACACGGTCGGCGGCCCGCGTCGCAGACGGTATTCGATCTCGACGATGCGGCAGGCCTTGATCGCCTCCGACGGCGTCCTCGGCGACCCTGCGTCGCCTTGGGGCGCGGGCCGGGGCGGGCGACGAAGCCCTGCGCGTCGAGCAGCGCCTCGTGGTCGGTCTCAAGACGGCTTGCCGGTCGCGCGGCACCAGCGCCAGGATCTTGTCCTTGAGCCGGGTCAGCGCCGCCGCCTCGACGCTCTGTCCGCCTGGCCAGCGCCGCCGCGACGTCGAGCGCCGCCAGTTCCTCCGGCGTCAGCGTCATCCAGGTCGCGCAGCGCGCCGTCGCCAGCACCCAGCGCTTGCGGCCCTCGGGGTCGGTGCGGGTGCGGAGTGTCGGGAACACCTCCTCCATCCGGTGCAGCATGCGCTGCGCCGTGCGGTACAAAGCCGCCGAAGCGCGCCGTCACGTCGTCGAGCGTGATGCGCCTGGCCGCGAGGCGCAGGCGTCGCCAGCTCGATCATTTCGGCGGCCTTGGCGAACGACATGGGGGGCGATGTTGCTGGACCGGGGCGGACCGTGCCATTTTGCCCGCCATGACGCACGCCGCAATCCTCGCCGCCGCCTTCGCCGTCCTGACGGCCAGGACGACGCCTCCGCCGCTTCCGCCAGCCCAAGCCCGCGCCGACGCCCGCCCCCGCCCCCGCGGAGAGCGGCTGGCGCGAGGAAACCGCGATGGCCGGGGTCCAGTATGTCGGGCGCGTGCCGGAGAGCGGCGAATTGCTGGTCGAGGGCTGGCGCAACGACGGCGGCATGTGCGTGAGCGACGAGCTCAAATCGTTCGCCTACTATACGAGCGCCGAGCGCCTGGCGATCGCCACCGAGACCTTCCGCCACCGCGAGCCGGACGGCGTCGCGGCCTGGACGATCCATAGCTTCATGAGCTTTCCGGGCGACCGCGAGAAGATGGGCCCCGCCTATTCGTGCGGTCTCGGCGCGGATTTCGAAGCCTATGTGTCGGAGACCGAACTGGTGATCGGCGTCGTCGATTTCGCCAAGGTGCCGCACGACAAGGAACTCTATGCCGAAGGCATCGTCGCCGCCGCCAAGGTGAGCCTTTCGACGGGGACGATCGAGCCGATCGGCACCGAGGGCGTCTACCGCATCCAGATGCTGGGCGATTGACCGTGCGCAATTTCCGGCCGTTCGCCGTCCTGCTGCTCGCCGCGCTGCTGCTCGCCGCCTGCGCAACGCCCTACGACGTCACCAAGACCTCCAGGCACGACAACCAGCCGACCAAGCGCTTCACCCATTGCAACCGCTTCGGCTGCGGCCCGATACGGCATGGTGTTCAGCGACGCCGAATGGGCCGAGATCGGCGCGTTCTTCGCGGGCACCACCGACGCCGCCGACGAACGCCGCCGCATCGCCGCGGCGATCACGCGCTTCGAGCAGATCGCCGGGCCGAAGGACGGCACCGACAAGGATGTCGGCGGTTCGGGCCTCATCGACTTCGGCGCCGGCCAACTCGACTGTTATGCCGAGGCGGGTTAACACGACGGTCGCGCTGCAGATGATGCAGGCGTCGGGGTTCCTGGAATTCTGGCCACCGTCGGCGAGGCGCGGATGCGCGGCCTGCCCTATGGCACGCTCGGCATCGAGCACGCGACGGCGACCATCGTGGAGACCGCGACCGGCGAACGCTTCGCGGTCGACACCTGGTTCTTCGACAATGGCGGGCCGACCTTCGTCGTCGATTTCGAGGAATGGCGCGGCGGCTGGTCGCCCGAGGGCGGCGCGAGCATTCAGGGCGTTTCAAGCTGTGGATGGTCCGCCTGCGCGGATTTTGACAGTCTTCGACGGTGCGCCGGTCTGGATGGCCGCCTCAAGGGCGGCCATGAGGGTTGGGGACGCCGTGGATGGTCCGTCGGCGCGGACCATGACAGCGGGCGGAAGCGGCCGGTCAGTCGGCGGCTGCTTTCCGAGCGCCTTGCCGATGGCGGCGCGGACGGCGGGGCTGTCCCATTCGGCCTCGCCTTCGTGGCGGGCGATCTCGACGCCGTCGGCCCCGATCAGCACGGTGGTCGGCAGTCCGGCGATGCGGAAGCCGCGCATCAGCGCCTTGGCCGGGTCGGTATAGGGTTCGAGCGCGCCGGCCCCGACCTCTTTCAGGAAGTCCGGGATCGGGCGGCCGCCCTCGCGGTCGAGGCTGACGGCGATGACCAGCGGGTCGTCCGGGCCGAGGCGGCGGCGAGCCGGGCGAGCGAGGGCAGCTCGCTGGCGCAGGGCGCGCACCAGGTCGCCCAGAAATTGACCAGCAGCGGGCGGCCCTTGAAATCGGCGAAGCGGATCTCCGCCCCCTTGCCGTCACGGAAGGCGTCGTTGCACTTCGCGCGCCTCGTCCGAGCGGGCGAAGAGCGGCTTGCCGTCAGCTGCCAGGGCGGGCGCGGGAGATCCAGATTGTCCGCCGCCGTCCTCCATGGTGAATACCAGGAGCGCGACGCAGAGACCGAGCAGAACCCC
The DNA here is from genome assembly GCA_046348585.1 of Alphaproteobacteria bacterium. GTDB lineage: Bacteria > Pseudomonadota > Alphaproteobacteria > Micropepsales > Micropepsaceae > JADZAI01. Next base: position 110,058 of record JAXMDZ010000001.1, on the reverse strand, counting down.
TGCCAGCGCGGCTATTTTCCAGGGTATACCGCGGCCGTGAGCGCGAACGATATGCGGGGCGGCCGTTTCGCCGCCGGTCCGGATGAAGTGATGGCGGCGATCAACGTCTCCATCGGATCTGATCGCCGTCTGGCCAAACAGGACATCGAAGGCTCGCTCGCCCATGGCCTACGCGAAGCGACAGGCCTGATTTCGGCCGAAGATTCAAGCGCCATCCAGGGGCTGAACGCGGTCGCGGTCGAGATCCGCGAGGGCCGCTTCCCGTTCCGCGAGGCCTATGAGGATATCCACACGAACGTGGAGGTCTGCCTCGCCGAACTGATCGGCCCGGCGGCCGGGCGGCTGCACACCGCGCGCTCGCGCAACGATCAGGTGGCGACCGATTTCCGCCCGTGGGTGCGCGACGCCATCGACGCCATCCACGGCCAGGTGGGCGAGTTGATGGCGGCGCTCGCCGACAAGGCGCTCGCCCATGCCGGGGCGGTGATGCCGGGCTTCACCCATATGCAGAGCGCCTGCAGCCGGTGACCTTCGGCCATCACTGCCTCGCCTTCGTCGAGATGTTCCTCGAGCGCGACCGCGGCCGCCTTCGCCGACGCGCGCGGGCGCGGCTGAACGAAAGCCTGCTGGCGCGGCGGCGCTCGCCGGGACCTCGTTCCCCATCGACCGGGCGATGACCGCCGCGGCGCTCGGCTTCGCGCGGCCGATGCGCAATTCGCTCGACGCCGTTTCCTCGCGCGACTTCGCCATGGAGTTCCTCGCCGCCGGGTCGATCCTCGCGGTCCACATGTCGCGCCTCGCCGAGGAGATCGTCGTCTGGTCGACCGCGCAGTTCGGCTTCGTGCGCCTGTCGGACCGCTTCTCGACCGGTTCCTCGATCATGCCGCAGAAGCGCAACCCCGACGCCGCCGAACTGGTGCGCGGCAAGACCGGGCGGGTGATCGGCGCGACGATCGGCCTGATGACCGTGATGAAGGCGCTGCCGCTCGCCTACGCCAAGGACATGCAGGAGGACAAGGAGGCGGTGTTCGCCGCCGCCGACACGCTGAGCCTCTGCCTCGCGGCGCTGACCGGCATGGTCGCCGACATGAGCGTCGATGCCGGGCGGATGAAGGCGGCGGCCTCGGCCGGGTTCGCCACCGCCACCGATCTCGCCGACTGGCTGGTCGTGCATCTGAAGATGCCGTTCCGCGAGGCCCATCACGTCACCGGGCGGCTGGTGAAGGCGGCCGAGCAGAAGGGCGTCGATCTGTCCGCCCTCAGCCTCGCCGAGATGCAGAAGGTGGAGCCGCGCATCGGGGCCGGGGTCTTCGACGTGCTGAGCGTGGAGGCCTCGGTCGCCAGCCGCGCCAGCCTCGGCGGCACCTCGCCCGACAATGTCAGACGGGAGGCGCAGTCATGGCGCGACAAGCTCGGCTTGCAGTGATCCTGGCGCTGGGCGCGGCGCTGGCGCTGGCGGGGTGCGGGCGCAAGGGTCCGCTGGAGCGGCCGGGCGAGACCGCGCCCGAAGCGGCCCCGACGCCGGCGCCAGAGCCTGCGCCGACGCCGACGCCCGCTCCGACGCCCGGGACCGGCGGTCGATGAACCATTTCGACTATCGCGGCGGCGTGCTCCATGCCGAGGACGTGGCGATCCCCGAGATCGCCGCGGCGGTGGGGACGCCCGTCTATGTCTATTCGACCGCGACGCTGCTGCGCCATTTCGAGGTTTTCGCCGGGGCCGTGCCGGAAGGCTCGCTCGTCGCCTATGCGGTGAAGGCGAACGGCAATCTCGCCGTCATCCGCACGCTGGCCGAAGCCGGGGCGGGGGCCGACGTGGTGAGCGAGGGCGAATTGCGCCGGGCGCTCGCGGGCGGCGTCGCGCCGGAGAAGATCGTGTTTTCGGGCGTCGGCAAGACCGAGGCCGAACTCGCCTTCGCGGTAGAGACGGGGATCTATCAGATCAACGTCGAGAGCGAGCCGGAGCTGGAGGCGCTGAACCGCGTCGCGGCGGCGAAGGGCGCGGTCGCGCCGATCGTCATCCGCGTCAATCCGGATGTCGATGCGCTGACCCACGCCAAGATCTCGACCGGCAAGGGCGAGAATAAGTTCGGCGTGCCGATCGACCGGATGCCGGAACTGGCGGCGCGCTGCGCCGCGCTGCCGGGCGTCGCGCTGAAAGGCATCGCGGTGCATATCGGTAGCCAGATCACCGATCTCGCGCCGATGGAGGCGGCCTATCGGCGCGTCTTCGAGATGATCGAGACGCTGCAGGCGGCGGGACATGCGATCGAGCGGGCCGATCTCGGCGGCGGGCTCGGCGTGCCCTATGTGATGAACGATCCCCATCCGCCGCTGCCGGACGAGTACGGCGCGATGGTGCGCCGCATTTCCGCCGGAAAGAACCTTAGACTGACCTTCGAGCCCGGACGGCTGATCGTCGCCAATGCCGGTATCCTGGTGGCGCGCGCCGTCTATGTGAAGCGGGGCGCGTCGCGCGACTTTCTGGTTCTGGACGCGGGCATGAACGATCTCATCCGGCCGGCCATGTACGAGGCGCACCACGACATCGTGCCGGTGGTGCGCCATGGGCGTCCCGAACAGGCCTATGACGTGGTCGGTCCGGTCTGCGAGACCGGGGACACGTTCGCGCGAGGCCGCGTGCTGGACGGTTTCGAGGCCGGGGACCTCGCGGCTATCCTGACCGCCGGGGCCTACGGCGCGGCGCAGGCGAGCGAATACAACACGAGGCCGCTGGCCCCCGAGGTGCTGGTGAACGGCGCGGACTGGAGCGTGATCCGGGCGCGCCCGAGCTATGAGGAGATGCTGGCGCGTGACCGCCTTCCAGCCTGGCTCGGCTGACCGGATGACGCGCGACGCGGCGCGCGCCCGGCGGCTCATCGCCGCCAGCCGGGCCGCGCTGTGGTGGGAGCGCGCCTGGGCGGCGAGCTGGCGCGGCCTAGCGGTGCTGGGGGCGGGCCTGGCGCTCGCGCTCTTCGACCTGTGGACCGAATTGCCGCCGGGGCCGCGCATCATCGCGCTGAGCGCGCTCATGGTGACGGCGGCCTCGTTCTTCTGGGTCGACTGGCGCGAGGTCTTCTGGCCGAGCCGGGCGGCGGGCCTGCGCCGTCTGGAGGACGGCAACGCGTTGACCCATCGCCCGCTTTCGGCCGCCGAGGACAGTCTCGCCGCCGGTCATGGCGACCCGCTGACCGACGCGCTGTGGCGGCGGCACATCGCGGCGCAGCTCGCCGCCTATGGCGCGCTGGAGCCGGTCTGGCCGAAGCCCGGCGTGCCGAAGCGCGACCCCTATGCGCTGCGCGGCGCGGTCTTCGTGGCGCTGGCGGCGGGGCTGGCGGTGGCGGGCGGCGACGCGCCGCGCCGCATCGCCGCCTCGTTCGCGGTCGAGGGCGAGCAGGCGATGGCCGCCCCCGGCATCGCGCTCGACGCCTGGATCACGCCGCCCGCCTATACCGGCCTCGCGCCGATCATCCTGTCGCAGGCCAAGGCCTCGATCCCGCTCGATCCCAGCCGCACCATCGCCGTGCCGGCCGGATCGAAGCTGACGCTGCGCCTCGACGGCGCGAACGCCCCCTCGGCGGAGCGCATTCCGCTGGACGGCGGGCCGTCGGTGGAACTGGCCCCGGAAGGCGATGCGACCGCGTTCGCGGCCGAATACGAGATCGTCGCTTCGGAGCGGCTGCGGGTCTTCGCGGGCGGGCGCAAGGCGGGCGACTGGGAGATCACGGTCCTGCCCGACGCGCCGCCCTCGATCGCCTTCGACGGCGAGATCGCCGCGACGGCGCGCCAGGCGACCCGCATCCCCTTCAAGGCCGGCGACGATTACGGCGTCGCCTCGGCCGAGGCCGAGATTCGCCTCGCCCCCGAGACCCTCGACGGCGACGACCCGACCGCCGAGGAAGGCGCGGGCATGCTCGGCGTGACGCTGCCGGTCGGCGGCGGCGGCAAGACCGTCAAATCCTCGGCCTTCGACGATCTGACCGCCCATCCCTGGGCCGGGCTGGAGGTCGTCGTGGTGCTGACCGCGACCGACGCGATGGGCCAGAGCGCGGTCAGCGAGGAGCGCCGCTTCACGCTGCCCGAGCGGGTGTTCCGCGATCCGCTGGCCAAGGCGATCGTCGAGCAGCGCCGCGAATTGTCGCGCGGCCCCGGCGCGATCCCGCGCGTCGCCATGGCGCTGGAGGGGCTGACCCTCGCGCCCGAACTCTTCGACATGAAGGGCGAGGTCTATCTCGGCCTGCGCGCCGCCTATTGGCGGCTGATCCAGAGCCAGCGGCATGCCGATGTCGAAGGCGTGCAGGAAATGCTGTGGGATATCGCGCTGTCGATCGAGGACGGCGGCGTGACACTGGCCGCCGAGCGGGTGCGCGAATTGCAGAAGGACCTGCAGGCGGCGCTCGACCAGGGGGCGAGCGACGAAGAAATCGCCCGTCTCACCGAGGAACTGCGCCAGGCGATGCGCGAGATGATGGCGGCGATGGCCGAGGCGGCGCCGGAGGACATGGTGCCTCTGATCGACGGCGAGACGGTCGATGCGCAGAGCCTGGAAGAAATGCTCGACCGGATCGAGGAGCTGAACAAGCTGGGCGCGACCGAGGCGGCCAAGGAATTGCTGTCGCAGCTTCAGGACATGATGGAGGGGATGAGCGGCCCGCCGGCCGAGCCTTCGGCGCGCGAGAAGCAGCTGGCCGAGGGCCTGTCGGAACTCAACCGCATCATCCGCGAGCAGGAGAAGCTGCGCGACCGCACGCTGCGTCAGGACCAGCTCGCGCCCGGCGAGGAGCCGCGACCCGAGGATCAGGCCGAAGGCGACCTCGCGACCGATCAGGGCGAGCTCGGCGAGAAGCTGGGCGGCGTCACCGAAAAGATGGGCGAGGAGGGCGGCAAGGCCCCGGAGCAGCTCGGCGAGGCCGGGGAGGCGATGGAGGGCGCGGAAGGGGCGCTGCGCCAGTCCGACACCGGCGAGGCGCTGGCCCGCCAGGACGAGGCGATCGCCAAGCTGAAGGAATCGCGCGACGCGCTGCGCCAGCAGCTCGCCGAGGAGCAGAAGAAGAACGGCGGCGTGCGCGTCGGGCGCGGCCCCGGACGCCGGGGCGGACGCGATCCGGCGGGACGGCCATCCTCGGACGGCTCGGTCGAGGACGGTTCGGTCAAGGTGCCGACCGAGCGCGAGACGCAGCGCGCCCGCGACATCCTCAACGAACTGCGCAAGCGCTCCGGCGAAACGGAGCGGCCGCAGGAGGAACTGGACTATCTGGAGCGGCTGCTGCGCCGGTTCTGAGACCCGCGCCGCGTCAGCGCACGACGCCGATATAGGGCAGGTGGCGCAGCGTGCCGCCCGCATCCATGCCGTAGCCGACGACGAAAAGATCCTCGATGCGGAAGCCGGCATGGTCCGGCGTGACGGCGGCGGCGCGCCGGACCGGCTTGTCGATCATCACCGCCGTCGCGACGCGCGCCGCGCCCCGGTCGCGGACATGGGCGATCGCCGCCTCCAGCGTGTGGCCGACATCGCAGACGCCGTCGATCAGCAGCACGGCGCGGCCGTCGATGCGGGTATCGAGCGGCATAGCGAGGACCGGCCGGGACTCCGCGCTCAGCGAGGCCCCGTAGCTGCGCAGCCGGATCGGCATGACGGAAAGATCGGCCCCGCGATGCCAGAGCGCCCGCACCAGATCGGCGGCGAAGACGAAGGCTCCGGTGAGGATCGGCACGGCGATCATCGTCTCGCCGAGGTCGGCGACGATGGCGTCGGCCATCGCCTCGACGCGGTCCGCGATCTCGGCCGCGCTGAAGAGGACCTCAGGCGCCGCCCGCCCGCTCACTCACCGGCGTCCGCGAAATGGGCATAGACCTGATAGGTCTCGGCCGGGGGCTGGGCGAGCACCTGCTGGAAGTCGCGCGTCTCGCCGGGCTTGAGCGAGCCGATGCCGGAATCGAAGGTCCACGAGTGAAGCTCGCGCTTGTCCTTGTCGAGCAGCGTGGCGCGGATCGGCGGCACCGGGCGTTCTTCCGAGGTGACGTTGGCGACCGAGCCGGTGACGACCAGCGTCGTCGCGCCGTTCGCGCCGCTGTCGTTCATCGCATGCGCCTCGATCTTGATGTCGAGGCCGACCGTGTCGACGTCGAGGCCGACCGCCCGGTAGGCCGAGGCGAGGGCCGGCACCATGCCGACGATGCTGTCGCGGAACTGGACGAGGCCGAAGGCGGTGAAGGTGACGGCCGCCGCGACGATGCCGGCCCAGGCGACGCCGCCGGTCTTGCGCATCGGCGGCAGGTCGCTGCCGGCCCAGATCATTTCCGGCGAGGGGTCCGCCCTGGCGGGGCGCGGCGGCGGTGCGGCAGGCGCCGGGGCCGCAGGCGCGGCGGCGGGAACCGGCGCGGGCGCTGCGGCCCTGGCCGGTGCGGGCGCTTCGGCGGCTTCCGGCAGCGCATGCCAGACATGGGCGCAGCGCGCGCATTTCACCTTCCGCCCGGCGGCCGGAAACGCGGCCGCGTTGACCGCGAAACGGGTCGAACAGGAAGGGCAGACAATGATCATTCCGGCGGGCGCTCGCGTGAGGAACCGTAGTGACATAGGCTCCGATTCGTGACAAGGCGCGGCGGGCCTGCGGCCTCTCGCGCGCAATCCGGGCCTCCATGATCCGTTTCGAAAATGTCGGGATGCGCTATGGCGGCGGGCCGGAAATCCTGCGCGACATCTCGTTCGAGCTTGAGCCGGGCAGCCTCACCTTCCTGACCGGACCGTCGGGGGCGGGCAAGTCGACGCTGCTGAAGCTGGTCTTCCTGGCGGAGCGTCCGGTGCGCGGGCAGATCTCGATGTTCGGCAAGGACGTGGCGCGGATGAGGCGTTCCGACCTGCCGGCGCTGCGCCGCCAGATCGGCGTCGTCTTTCAGGATTTCCGCCTGCTCGACCATCTCACCGCGTATGAGAACGTCGCGCTGCCGCTGCGCATCCAGGGCGCGCCCGAGCGCAGCTATCGCGAGGACGTGGAGGAGATCCTCAACTGGGTCGGACTCGGCGAGCGGATGCACGCCCGGCCCGCGACGCTGTCGGGCGGCGAGAAGCAGCGCATCGCCATCGCCCGTGCCGTGGTGGCGCGTCCGCCCGTGCTGGTCGCCGACGAGCCGACGGGCAGCATCGATCCCGAAATGGGGGCGCGGCTGATGCGGCTGTTCGTCGAACTCAACAAGCTCGGGACCATGGTGCTGATCGCCACCCATGACCGCTCGCTGGTGGAGAGCGCCAACGGGCGCGAACTGCGCCTGTTCGCGGGCCGCATCTCGCAGGCCGGAGGGTCGCGGTGGAGCTGAACGGACCGGAGCGGCCGGCGCGGCCGACGCCGCTGTTCCCGCGCCGCGGCGGCGGCGAGGGCGCGCTGTTCGGCGTGATGGCGATCATGAGCTTTCTCGCCTGCCTGACGCTGACGCTGGCGCTGGGCGCGGCGCGGCTGGCCGAAGCCTGGGAGCGCGGCCTGACCGGGCAGGCGACGGTGCAGATCCTTGAGGTTCCGGGCATCGCGCTCGACGTGCAGATCGCCGCCGCGCTGGAGGTGCTGAACGCGACGCCGGGGATCGCCTCGGCGCGGGTGATGAGCGCCGCCGAAAGCGCCGAACTGCTGAAGCCCTGGCTCGGCGACGCCGATCTTTCGGCGGTGCCGGTGCCGGCGCTGATCGCGGTGACGCTCGATCCGTCGCGGACGCTCGACGCGGCGGCGCTGCGCGAACGCCTCGCCGCCGCCGCGCCGGGCGCGAGCTTCGACGATCACAGCCGCTGGAACGCGGGGCTGACCGCCGCCTCCTCGGCGATCGGCTGGGGCGCTTATGCGATCCTCGCGCTGATCGCGCTGGCGGCCTCGGCCTCGGTCGTGTTCGCGGCGCGGGCGGCGCTGATGGCGCACCGCGAGGTGGTGGACGTGCTGCACATGACCGGGGCGCGGGCCTCGTTCATCGCCCGCGAGGTGCAGTGGCGGTTCTTTACGCTCGGCGGCTGGGCGGGGCTTGCGGGCCTCGCCGGGGCGGCGGCGCTGGCCGGGACGGCGCTGCTGGCGGCCAAGGGGCCGGAGGCCGAGTTCCTGCCCATGCTCGCCCCGCCCTGGCGCGATCTCCTGTGGCTGGCGGCGGTGCCCGCGGCGGCGGCGCTGATCGCCACGGTGACGGCCCGCCTTGCGGTCGGCCGCTTCCTCGCGCGCGCCGCTTAGGCGATACTTGCGCCATGCACCGCGCCGACCATCCCGAAGCCGAACGCCGCCGCGCCTCGCTGCCGCGCCGCGCCGCGCGCCGGATCGGGCGCGGCACGGCGAAGCTGGCGCTGCTGGTCGCGGCGGCCTTCGCGGGCGGTTTCGCCGCCTTCATCGCCACGCTGCCCGCCCCGCCCGCCGCCGATCCGGTGGCGGAGGGGATCGTCGTGCTGACCGGCGGCGACGACCGGATCGACGCGGCGCTGCGGCTGCTCGCCGAACGCCATGCCGGGCGGCTGCTGATCTCGGGCCTGCACGCGACCACCAGCCGCGCCGCGCTGCGCCGCCAGCATCCCGATAATGACGGGGCGTTCGATTGCTGCATCGACCTCGGCTGGGAGGCCCGCGACACGCCGGGCAACGCGACCGAGATTGCGCGCTGGGCGCGGGCGAACGGCTATCGCTCGCTGATCGTCGTCACCGCCGCCTATCACATGCCGCGCGCGCTGCTGGAGCTGGACGCCCAGCTCGGCGACGTGACGCTGATCCCCTATCCGGTGACGCCCGCCGCGCTCGCCCGCGACGGGGCCTGGCGCGATCCGGAGACGGTGCGCCTGCTGGCCGGGGAATACGTCAAATACGTCGCCGCGCAGGCCCGCATCGGCGGCGACAGGCTGCTGCGCATGGCCGGACTCTAGAGCGCATGGTTCAGCTCCGCTCGGTTCTCTTCCAGATCTATTTCGCGCTGATGTCGGTGGCGGTGAACGTCCTCTGGCTGCCTTCGCTGCTGGGGCCGCCGCGCTGGGCGCTGATGGGGATCGAAGTGTGGGGCCGCCTGACGCTGTGGGGCCTCAGAGTCATCTGCGGCCTCACCTATGAGGTGCGCGGGCGCGAGCATCTGCATGGGGCCCCCGCGCTCTATGCCGGCAAGCATCTGGCGATGTGGGACACCGTGGTGCTGCCGCTGGTGCTGAAGCATCCGGCGCTGGTGTTGAAGCGGCAATTGCTCTCGATCCCCTTCTACGGCTGGTACGCGCGAAAGGCCGGGATGATCGCCATCGACCGCGAGGGCCACGCCTCGGCGCTGCGCCGCATGGTGACGGCGGGCAAGGCGCGGCTCGCCGAGGGGCGGCCGATCGCCATCTTCCCGGAAGGCACGCGCAAGAAGCCGGGCGCGGCCCCGGACTACAAGCCGGGGGTCGCCGCGCTCTACGGCATGCTCGATGTCGCCTGCGTGCCGTTCGCGCTCAATTCGGGCGTCTATTGGGCGGGGCCGCTGCGCAAGCCGGGGCGCATCGTCATCGAGTTCCTGCCCGCCATTCCGCCCGGCCTCAAGCGGCGCGACTTCATGGCGGCGCTGGAGGGAAGCGTCGAGAGCGCGACGGCGCGGCTGATCGCCGAGGCGGGGACGCGATGAGCCGCGCGGCGCTGGAGCTGGACAACGCCGCGGCGCGGCGCATCTTCCTCCATGCCCACGGCCTTTCCCATGCGCCGGACGGCCATGACGGCGACGTGATGGCGACGATCCGCGCGCTCGGCTTCGTGCAGGTCGATTCGATCCAGACCGTGGCGCGCGCCCATCATCACATCCTGCACAGCCGGATCGGCTCCTATGCGCCGTCCGAACTGGCGCGGCTGCATGCCGCCGAGCGCGCCGTCTTCGAGCACTGGACGCACGACGCCTCGGTGATCCCGACCGAGTTCTATCCGCACTGGCGCATGCGCTTCGCGCAGGCCAAGGCCAAGGCGCGCGAGGGCGCGTGGTGGACCGAACGGCTCGGCTCGCGGCGAATCCTCAAGCGCGTCGAGGACCGCATCGCGGCCGAGGGGCCGCTGCCGGCGCGGGCCTTCGAGGACCCCGGCACGAGCGGCACGATGTGGGGCTGGAGCCGCTCCAAGACGGCGCTGGAGATGCTGTGGCACACCGGCGTCCTCGCCATCGCGCGGCGCGACGGTTTTGAGAAGATCTACGACCTCGCCGAACGGGTGATCCCGGCGGAGAGCTTCGCGGCGCGGCCCTCGAAGGCGGCGACCGTGGAGTGGGCCTGCCGCAGCGCGCTGGAGCGGCTGGGATTCGCGAGCCCGCGCGAGATCGCCAATTTCTGGGCGCTGGTGCCGTTCGAGGATGTCGCGGCCTGGGCGGAGCGCAACCGCAAGCGGCTCGTCGCCGTGCGGGTCGAGGGCGCGGACGGGCGCCATAGCGAGGCGCTGGCGCTGCCCGGCATCGAGGCCGAGCGCGACACGGCGCCGGAGCCGCCCGCCATCATGCGGGCGATCAGCCCGTTCGATCCGGCGATCCGCGACCGCAAGCGGCTGAAGCGGCTGTTCGGCTTCGACTACACGATCGAGATCTTCGTGCCGGAGGCCAAGCGCAAATTCGGCTACTACGTCTATCCGCTGCTCGACGGGGCGCGCTTCGCCGGGCGGGTGGACGCCAAGGCCGACCGGGCCGCCGACACGCTGGCGGTGCGCAAGGTGTGGACCGAGGCGGGGACCGCACAGGACGCCGCCTTCAAGGCGCGGCGGAGCGCGGCCCTCGCCGATCTCGCGCGCATCGGCGGCGTCGCCAAGGTAAGGCAGGGATCATGAGCAAGGGCAACAGGCGCTACATCGTTCTTCTGGCGCTGATCGTCCTGGCGGCCGGCGGCTATACCGGCTTCTGGTATTACGCGATGGGCGCCGCCCGCGAGGGCTTCGAACGCATGGTCGCGGCGGAGCGGGCGGCAGGCCATCGCTTCGACTACGCCTCGGTCGAATGGAGCGGCTTTCCGATCCGCCTCGCCGCCGACATCAAGGGCCTCGCCTATGCCGCGCCCGGCCTCGAATTCGAGGCGGACGAGTTCCGCGTCGAGGCGCTGCCCTGGAAGCCGACGCAGGCGCTGGTGCGGGCCGACGGCCATGTGCGGCTCGCGCTGCGCGAGGCGAGCCGCACCGAATGGATCGAGTTCCGCCCCGAGACGGCGCTGGCGAGCGTCAAGGCGAGCCGGGCGGGCGTGGTGCTGGAGGCCGACATGGAGCTGCGCGAAGTGCGCGCCGACGGCACCTGGATCGACGGCGCGGATTTCTCGTTCAACGCCGGGCGGCTCCAGTTCGACGGGCGCTCGACGGCGCGGGCCGCCGACCGCGCGCCCTCGGAAGCGGCGGGCGACGACTGGCAGATCGCCTTCTCGGCCGACCGGCTGACGATCAGCGACGGCTTCGCGCCGATGCTGGGGCCGAAGATCGCGGCGGTCCGCGCGGCGATCTGGGCGAAGGCGCTGCCCGCCTTCTCGCGCGGCGCGGGCTTTGAGGACATCGGCGGGCTGGCGCGGGCGATGCAGGCGGGCGGCACGGTGCTGGAAGTGGCGCGGCTCGACATCGACTGGGGCGGCGTCTCGGCCAAGGGCTTCGGCGAACTGGGGCTCGACGCGGCGCTGCGGCCCGAGGGCCATGTCGATTTCAAGGTGACGGGGATCTCGAAGCTCGCCGAGGCGCTGGTCAAGGCCGGGGTGCTGGACGCGCCGCCGGGCGGGATGCCGCCCCTGCCGGAAGTGCCGGGCGGCGCGCCGATCGCGCTGACGCTGAAGGACGGCGTCGCGGCCTTCGGGCCGTTCGGGATCGGCGCGGTCGCGCCGCTCGACTGACGGGCGCGGCCCTTACTTCTTGGCGTCGCGGCCGAAATTCGGCGCGGCCGATTCCTGGCCCGCCTCGATCACCTGGCGGCGGATGGCGCGGGTGCGCTCGAACAGCTTGAAGAGCGTATCGCCGTCGCCCCAGCGGATCGCCCGTTGCAGCGCGGTGAGGTCTTCGGTGAAGCGCTGGAGGATCTCCAGCACCGCCTCGCGGTTGTTCAGGAACACGTCGCGCCACATCGTCGGATCGGAGGCGGCGATGCGGGTGAAGTCGCGGAAGCCGCCGGCCGAGAACTTGATGACCTCGGACTGGGTGACTTCCTCAAGGTCGGCGGCGGTGCCGACGATGTTGTAGGCGATGAGGTGCGGCACATGGGAGGTGATGCCGAGCACCAGATCGTGGTGGCGCGGGTCCATCGCCTCGACCTTCGAGCCGAGCGCCGTCCAGAAGGCGGTGAGGGTCGCGACCGCCGCTTCGTCCGTGCCGGGCGGCGGGGTGAGGATGCACCAGCGATTGTCGAAGAGCGTGGCGAAGCCGCTCTCCGGCCCCGATTGCTCGGTGCCGGCGATCGGATGGCCGGGAATGAAATGGACGCCGTCCGGCACATGCGGTCCGGCGTCGCGGATCACCGCCGTCTTGACCGAGCCGACATCGGTGAGGATCGCCCCCGGCTTCAGCGCCGGGGCGATCGTTGCCGCCGCCTCGCCGAGCGCCCCGACCGGCAGGCAGAGGACGACGATGTCGGCGTCCTTCGCGCAGGCCGCCATGTCGTCGTGCAGGCTGTCGCAGAAGCCGATCCGCGCCGCCGCCGCGCGGCTGGCCTCGGAGCGCGAATAGCCCGCGATATGCGCGACGCAGCCCGCCCGCCGCGCCGCGTGGGCGATCGAGGAGCCGATCAGGCCGATGCCGATGAGGGCGATGCGGCCGAAATTCTGCGGGGCGCTCACGGCGCGCCTTTCAGGAAATCGGCGAGCGCCGCGACGACGAGGCGGTTCGCCTCCTCCGTGCCGACCGAGATGCGCAGCGCGTCCGGCAGGCCGTAATTGCCGACGCCGCGCACGATGAGGCCGCGCGCCATCAGATAGGCGTCGGCGTCGCGGGCGCTGCGGCCGGGCGCGTTCGGGAAATGGACGAGCACGAAATTGCCGACGCTGGGCGTCACGGCGAGGCCGAGCTTGGCGATCTCGGCGGTGAGGAAGGCGAGCCAGACGGCGTTGTGCTCGATCGCCGCCTCGGTGAAGGCGCGGTCGCGGATCGCCGCCGCGCCCGCATGTTGCGCCGGGATCGAGACGTTGAAGGGACCGCGCGCGCGGTTGAGCACGTCGGCGATGCCTTCCGGGCAATAGGCCCAGCCGACCCGCAGGCCCGCCAGGCCATAGACCTTGGAAAGCGTGCGGGTCATGACGACGTTCTCGCTGGTCGCCACCAGCTCGATGCCGGATTCGTAGTCGTTGCGGCGCACGAACTCGGCATAGGCGGCGTCGAGCACCAGCACCGTTTCCGGCCCCAGCGCCGCGTGCAGGCGGCGCACTTCGCTGACCGGCAGATAGGTGCCGGTCGGGTTGTTCGGGTTGGCGATGAAGACGAGGCGGGTCTTCGCCGTCAGGCGGGCGATCAGCGCATCGACCGAGGCGGTGAAATCCGTCTCCGGCGCGGTCACCGGGATCGCCGAGGCGGCGCGGGCGGCGATCGGATAGACGAGGAAGCCGTGCTCGGAGAAGAGGACCTCGTCGCCCGGCCGGCAATAGCACTGGGCGATGAGGTGCAGCAGCTCGTCCGAGCCGTTGCCGCAGACGATGCGGGCGGGGTTGAGGCCGTAGAGTTCGGCGACCGCCTCGCGCAGCACCGACGAGGACCCCTCGGGATAGACCGCGAGTTTGGCGGCCGCTTCGGCATAGGCGGCGGCGGCCCTGGGGCTCGCGCCCAGCGGCGACTCGTTGGACGAGAGCTTGAAGATCCGGTGCGCGCCCGGCGCGGCGGCGCGGCCGCCGACATAGGGGTCGATCTCAAGAAGTCCGGGGACGGGGGTCGGGCTGGCCATGGCGCGGGTGTCTTAGCGGGGGCGGGGTGGCAAGGCCAGCCCCGCGGGCGGCCTTGGGGACATTGACAGCGCCCCCCGCGAGACCCCACTTGCGGCTTCATGTCAGCCGCCGCCGAGACCCTGACCGGAATTGCCGCGCCGCCCGCGCGCCTGGAGACGCTGCGTCTCGCCGGGCCGCGGGCGCTGGTGCTGGAATCGGGGCAGGCGCTGGACGAGCTGACCATCGCCTACGCCACCTACGGCACGCTCGACGCGGCGAAGTCGAACGCGATCCTCGTCTGCCACGCCCTGACCGGCGACCAGCACGTCGCCAGCACCAACCCGCTGACCGGCAAGCCCGGCTGGTGGGAGCTGATGGTCGGACCGGGGCGGCCGTTCGACACCGACCGCTTCTTCGTGATCTGCGCCAATGTGGTGGGCGGCTGCATGGGGACGACCGGGCCGACCGACATCGACCCGGCGACCGGCAAGCCCTACGGCCTCGCCTTTCCGGTCATCACCATCCGCGACATGGTGCGCGCCCAGGCGCTGCTGGTCGACCATCTGGGGATCGCCGAACTCCTTTGCGTCGCCGGCGGCTCGATGGGCGGCATGCAGGTGCTGGAGTGGATGGCGAGCTACCCTGAGCGCGTCGTCTCGGCCATTCCGATCGCCACCGCCGCCAAGCACTCGGCGCAGAACATCGCCTTCCACGAGGTCGGCCGCCAGGCGGTGATGGCCGATCCCGACTGGCGCGGCGGCGATTATCTGAGCGCAGGGGCGTTTCCCTCCAAGGGCCTCGCGGTCGCCCGCATGGCGGCGCATATCACCTATCTGTCGGAGGCGGCGCTGCAGCGCAAATTCGGCCGCTCGCTACAGGACCGCCAGACGATCTCCTACGCCTTCGACGCCGACTTCCAGGTGGAATCCTATCTGCGCCATCAGGGGCGCAGCTTCGTCGAGCGCTTCGACGCGAACTCCTATCTCTACATCACGCGGGCGATGGACTATTTCGATCTCGCGGCCGATCACGGCGGCCAGCTCGCGCGCGCCTTCCAGAGGCTGAAGGCGCGGGTCTGCGTCGCTTCGTTCACCAGCGACTGGCTGTTCCCGACGGTCGAATCCAAGCGCATCGTCCATGCCCTCAACGCCGTCGCCGCCAATGTCAGCTTCGTCGAGTTCGACACCGACAAGGGCCATGACGCCTTCCTGCTGGACGTGCCGGAGATGCACGCGATCTTCCGCGGCTTCATCGCCGCCGCCGCCGCCCATCGCGGCCTGAAGGCCGGCGGCTGAACATGGACAATCTGCGCGTCGATCTCGGCATCATCGCCGGCATGGTGGCGGACGGCAGCCGCGTGCTCGACGTCGGCTGCGGCGACGGGGCGCTGCTGAAGCATCTGGCCGAGACCAGGGGCGTGGATGCGCGCGGCATCGAACTGAGCCAGGCGGGGGTGAATGCCTGCGTCGCCCACGGTCTCGCGGTGGTGCAGGGCGACGCCGACAGCGATCTCGCGGACTATCCGAGCGGCGCCTTCGACTATGTGATCCTCAGCCAGACCATCCAGGCGACGCGCCAGCCGCGCGCCGTGCTGGAACAGATCGCGCGGATCGGCGGGCGCGGCATCGTCTCGATGCCGAACTTCGCCCATTGGCGGATGCGGCTGCAGCTTCTGCTGGGCGGGCGGATGCCGGTGACGCGGGCGCTGCCGCACGCCTGGCACGACACGCCCAATATCCACATGTGCTCGATCCGCGACTTCGCGGCGCTGGCGGGCGAGCTTGGCCTCGCGGTCGAGCGGGCGGTGGCCTTGAGGGGCGAGCGGGCGAGCGACGTCAGTCCGGCCTCGGCCTTCGCCAATCTGCTCGCCGAGCAGGCGATCTTCCTGATCGCCGCGAAATAGGGAGCCGCCGCGGCCTGGGGCGGCGGCGGCTCCGCCGGCGTCATTCGCCGAGCAGCTTCAGCGCCTCCTTGTAGTCGGCGATGCCGTCGGCGGTCTTGCCGGCCGCGCAGGCGGTCTTGCCCTTGGCGGCCTTCTCCTTGGCCTCGGCGAGATGGCTGCTCGTCGCGTGCTTCTTGGCGGCTTCCTCGAACTTGGCGTCGAGTTCGATGCAGGTCTCGGTCGCCACGGCGCTCTCGGCCATGCCGCCGCCGCCCGAGGCGGGCGGCGAGGCGGCGAAGGCGGAGGCGCCGAAGATGAACAGCGCGGCGGCGGAGACGATGAACGGCTTCATGGATGCACTTCCTCAATGAGTTGAGGCGCGCGTCGCCCGGATGGACGTTGGTTGGACGTTCTGGGTGGCGTGGCCTTGACGACCTGCCGGCGGCCGCTGCCGTCGGCGAGCGGGACATTGGTCCCGGTCAGCTTGCGGGCCGATGTCCGGCAGGTGAAATCGTTCTCATGAATTTGCCGACATGCCGGTGGAGGCGGCGACGGCGGGGGCGGCGGCCGGGCGGCGGACGGCCTGCGCCTGCGCGCCGCCGGCCGGGGCGTACATCGCCTTCGTCGCCTCGACGATCAGCACGCCGGGAAGGCCGGGATAGAGGACGCGGCCGAGCCGCTCCCAGGCGCGGCCGGTGCGCATCACATAGCTGAGGCGCGAGGGCGGGCCGTAGAGCGCCTGCTCCCAGCGTTCGGGCGCGAACATCGCTTCGCCCAGCAGGCGTTCGAGCTGAAAGCGGGTATAGGCGTGGCCGTGGGCGTAGGGCGTGTCGCCGAACGCCGCCCACAGGCCGCGCCGGTTGGGGACGACGACGATGAGGCGGCCGTCGGGTTTCAGCGCCCGCCAGACCTGGCGCAGCAGCGTGCGCCAGGCGTCGCTGGTCTCCAGGGCGTGGATCATCACCACGCGGTCGAGCGCCCCGTCGGCGAAGGGCAGGTTGGTGTCGTCGGCGAGCGCGACGCGGTTCGGCCCGCGGCGCGGCCAGGCCACCGCCCCCTGTTCGGCCGGCATCACGGCGACCACCGCCGCCGCCTCGTCGACGAAAGGCGCGAGATAGGGCGTCGCGTAGCCGAGGCCCAACAGGGTCAGCCCGCGCACGTCTGGCCAGATCTGCCGCAGCCGCCGTCGCACCAGGCGGCGGGCGATCGTCCCGAGACGGGAATCGTAGAAGGCGCGGTATTCTGCGATTTCGGCGCGCATGTCGCTTCCTTGCGTCGCCGGAGGTTACCTCAGCCGCGGCGCTCCGCTAGAGTGCCGGACCCCCGGAGACCGCCATGCTGACGATCGACCTTATTCCCTGCCTGAGCGACAATTACATCTATCTGATCCACGACCCGGCGACCGGCGCGACCGGCGTCGTCGATCCGGCCGAGGCGGGGCCGGTGCTGAAGGCGCTGGAGGAGCGGGGCTGGCGTCTCACCCATATCCTCAACACCCATCATCACCTCGACCATACCGGCGGCAATCTGGCGCTGAAGGAGGCGACGGGGGCCGAGATCGTCGGACCGAAGGCGGAAGCGGCCCGCATTCCGGGCCTCGACAAGGCGGTCGGCGAGGGCGACCGCGTCGCCTTCGGGTCCGAGACCGCCCAGGTCTTCGACGTGCCCGCCCATACGGCCGGGCATATCGCCTATTGGTTCGCGGGGTCCGAGGCGGTCTTCACCGGCGACACGCTGTTCGTGATGGGCTGCGGGCGGCTGTTCGAGGGGACGCCCACCGACATGTTCGCGGCGATGCGCAAGCTGGAGACGCTGCCCGGCGAGACGCGCGTCTATTGCGCGCACGAATACACCGAATCGAACGGCCGCTTCGCGCTGAGCGTCGAACCCGGCAACGCCGCGCTGATGCGGCGCATGAGCGAGGTGCTGGAGATGCGCGCCGCGGGCCGTCCGACGGTGCCCTCGACCATCGCGCAGGAGCGCGACACCAATCCCTTCATGCGCGCCGCGACGGCCGCCGAACTGGGCGCGCGGCGCACCGCCAAGGACAATTTCAGGTGACGGCGGACGAGATCGTCCGCCTGCTCGCGCTTCAGCCCCATCCCGAAGGCGGCGTTTTCCGCGAAACCTTCCGCGACGCGGCGAGCGGCGGGCGCGGGGCGTCGACGGCGATCTATTACCTGCTGCGGGCGGGCGAGGTCAGCCGCTGGCACCGGGTCGATGCCGCCGAGGTCTGGCATTTCTACGCCGGAGGGCCGCTGGCGCTGGAGATCAGCGCCGACGGGCGCAGCGTCGCCGCGCACCGTCTGGGCAGCGATCTCGCGGCGGGCGAGCGGCCGCAGATCGTCGTGCCGGCCGGGGCCTGGCAGGCGGCGACGCCGCTCGGCGACTGGACGCTCGCCGGCTGTACGGTCGCGCCCGGCTTCGATTTCGCCGGCTTCGAGATGGCCCCGCCCGGCTGGCGGCCGGGTTAGCGCTCGGTCAGGCGGGTTTGCCTTCGGTCTGGATCGCCAGCGCCCGCCGATAGGCGGGACGCGCCATGCAGCGCGCGCGATAGGCCGTGAGGTGGGGCAGGCCCCCAAGCAAGGCCTCGTCGCGGACGAAGGCGAGGACATGGGTCATCACGATGTCGGCGGCGGCGAAATCCTCGCCCGCGACATGGGCGCGCGTCGCCAGCACCGCGTCGAGCGAGGCGAGGCGGTCGCGCGCGGTCTCGACGGCGCGGGCGCGAAAGGCGGCGGCCCCGTCCAGCCCGCCATAGGCGAAGTCGTGCACGAAGACCTGGAAGACCGGCGGCTCGACCGTGTTGAGCGCCGCGAACAGCCACTGGTCGTGCGCGGCGCGTTCGGGCGTGCCGGGGGCGGGGATGAGGCGGCGGGCCTTGTCGGCCATGTGGCAGACGATCGCCGCCGACTCGAAGACGTGGACGCCGCCGTCGTCGAGGGCGGGAACCTTGGCGAAGGGATTGAGGGCGCGATACCAGTCGGCGCGCTGTTCGCCCGCCCGCACGTCGAGCCAGTGCAGCCGGTAGGGCAGGCCCAGTTCCTCCGCCGCCCAGACGGCGCGCAGGTCGCGCACCGCACCGATGAGGAAGGGCGGCATGTTGGTGGCGGCATAGATGGTGAGCATGAACGTCCCCCGGAAACGCCGCGCGACGATGCGCGGGCGGCGGTGCCGGGGCAACGGGCGGCGCGTTCAAAGAAACGCGAGCGCCCTCACCACTTGGCGCGCGCCGCGACCACGGCCCCGAGCGTGACCAGCGCCGCCGCGAGGGCGAGGAGCGGGGAGAGCGGCGCGAGGCCGAAGGCGACGAGCAGGGCGGTCGAGGCGACCGGCGCGGCATAGGAGAGCGCGCCGAGCAGCGCCGCGTCGCCGCGCTTGAGGCCATGGTCCCAGAGGAAGAAGGCGGCCCCCATCGGGCCGAGGCCGAGGGCGAGGACGGCCAGAAGCCCGCGGTCGAAGGCGAAGGCGTGCGGCGGCTCGACCGCGAAATGGACCGGCAGCGCCAGCAGCGCGGTCGCCAGGCAATAGCCGGTCAGCGTCTCGGTCGGCTCGTGCGCGAGGCGGGCGGAGAGCGCCGAATAGCTCGCCCAGACGAAGGCCGAGACGAGGGCGGCGCCATAGCCGAGCGCCTCGCCGGCGCTCAGCGTCGCAAGGCCGCCGGCGAAGGCGAGCGAGCCGACGCCCGCAAAGCCGAGCGCCGCGCCCGCGAGCGGCGCGATGCGGCGGCGCCGCCGCCCGAGGCCGGTGAAGACGACGAGGAGCAGCGGCCAGAGATAGTTGATGAGATTGGCGGTCGCGACCGGCGCGGAGGTGAGCGCGACGTAATAGGCGGCGTGGAAGCCGAAGAGGCCATAGACGCCGACCGCCCAGGCGCGCCCCGAGCGCGAGAAGGCGGCGGCGAGCGGCCGGCCGCGCAGCGCGATGAAGCCGAAGCCGACCAGCGTCGCCACCGCGAAGCTCGCCGCCAGAAGCAGAAATGGCGGGGTCTCCCCCGCCATCGCCGTCAGCGCCGCCGCCGAGGCCCAGAGCGCGATCGCGCCCGCGCCGATCAGCGTCGCGCGGTTCATCAGCCCGCGATGTACTGCGAGCCGTTCATGGTGAGGGTCGAGCCGTTCATGAAGCCGGGGTCCTGGACCAGGAACAGCACGCCGCGGGCGATCTCGTCGGCTTCGCCGAGGCGGCCGACGGGGATGGTCGCCACGACCTTGGCGAGCGCCTCGGGCTTCATCGCCGCCACCATCTCGGTGTTGATGTAGCCGGGGCAGATCACGTTGACGGTGATGCCCTTGGCCGCGCCTTCCTGGGCCAGCGCCTTGGTGAAGCCGATGATCCCGGCCTTGGCGGCGGAGTAGTTCGCCTGGCCGATCTGGCCCTTCTGGCCGTTGATCGAGGAGATGTTGACGATGCGGCCGAAGCCGCGCGTGCGCATCCCCTCGATCACCGCGCGCGAGGTGTTGAAGACGCTGTCGAGATCGACGCGGATGACTTCGCGCCACTGCTCGGGCGTCATCTTGTGCAGGAAGCCGTCGCGGGTGATGCCGGCGTTGTTGACGAGAATTTCGACCGGGCCGAGATCGGCCTCGATCTGCTTGATCGCGGCGGCGGTCGCCTCGTAGTCGCCGACGTCGAACTTGTAGACGGCGATGCCGGTTTCGGCCTTGAACTTCGCCGCCGCCTCGTCGTTGCCCGAGTAGTTGGCGGCGACGGTGTAGCCCGCCGCCTTCAACCCCTTGGAGATCGCCTCGCCGATCCCTCGCGTACCGCCCGTCACCAACGCAACCTTGGACATCGCGTCCTCCCTTACCGAATGTTCTTGCGAGCGGCGTCTAGCGCTCGACCGTCAGCGCGATGCCCATGCCGCCGCCGATGCACAGCGTGGCGAGGCCCTTCTTCGCGTCGCGCTTGCCCATCTCGTGCAGCAGCGTCACCAGCACGCGGGCCCCCGAAGCGCCGATCGGGTGGCCGATGGCGATGGCGCCGCCGTTGACGTTCACCTTGGCCGGGTCCCAGCCCATGTCCTTGTTGACCGCGCAGGCCTGCGCCGCGAAGGCCTCGTTGGCCTCGACGAGATCGAGGTCGGCGGCGCTCCAGCCGGCCTTCTTCAGCGCCGCGCGCGAGGCCGGGATGGGGCCCGAGCCCATGACCTTGGGGTCGACGCCGACGCTCGCCCACGACTTGATGCGGGCGAGCGGGGTGAGGCCGCGCTTCTCGGCCTCCTTCGCGCTCATCAGCACGACGGCGGCGGCGCCGTCGTTGATGCCGCTGGCGTTGGCCGCCGTCACCGTGCCGCCGTCGCGCAGGAAGGCGGGCTTGAGGCCGGCGATGCCTTCATAGGTGACGCCGTCGCGGATGAACTCGTCGGTGTCGATGACGGTGTCGCCCTTCTTGCCCTTGAGCACGACGGGGACGATCTCGTCCTTGAACTTGCCGGCCTTGCGGGCGGCCTCGGCCTTGTTCTGCGAGGCGACGGCGAAGCGGTCCTGCTCCTCGCGGGTGATCTGCCACTCGCGGGCGACGTTCTCGGCGGTCATGCCCATGTGGTAGCCGTTGAAGGCGTCCCAGAGGCCGTCCTTGATCATCGTGTCGATGAAGCCGAGGTCGCCCATCTTCTGGCCGGCCCGCAGATAGGCGGCGTGCGGGGCCTGGCTCATCGATTCCTGGCCGCCGGCGACGACGATCTCGCTGTCGCCGTTGAGGATCGCCTGGTAGCCGAGGGCGACGGCGCGCAGGCCCGAGCCGCAGAGCTGGTTCATGTTCCAGGCCGGAACCTCGACCGGCAGGCCGGCCCCGATCGCCGCCTGGCGGGCCGGGTTCTGGCCCTGGCCGGCGGTCAGGATCTGGCCGAGAATGACCTCGGAGACCTCGCCGGCCTCGACCTTGGCGCGGGCCAGCACTTCCTTGACGGCGGTCGCCCCCAGGACATGGGCGGGCACGGCCCCGAAGCTGCCGTTGAACGAGCCGACCGCCGTGCGGGCGGCGGAGACGATGACGACGTCGGACATGGCTTTCTCCTGATCTGCGGACCCGATCCGGGCGCGAACGCGGGCGCACTATTGCCCCGAAGACGCCACGCGGTAAATGACATTTTCTCTCCCGTCCGCGAAATAATGAAATGAACGTGAGCCGGTTGACGCAACGAAATTATTGCAGTTCGGCCGCACTTCGGCGAACATGATCCCGCGTCAGGGCGTCATGCCGCGTCCGCAGCATGGCGTTCGTGCTGCGCAGCATTTCGCAGCGCGGCAATTGTGTGGACAGCCAAACCCCTGACGACTAGCGTTGTTGCAGCGCGGTGCCTTTGGCAGCGCAACAAGCAGGGGGAATACATGGCCGCCGGGAAAAAGGGGGGCGAAGGCCCCATCACCATCAAGAAATACGCGAACCGGCGTCTCTACAACACCGCGACGTCGAGTTACGTCACGCTCGAACACCTGCGCGACATGGTCAAGGAAGGCGTCGAGTTCAACGTCTATGACGCCAAGTCGGGCGAGGACATCACCCGCTCGGTGCTGGCCCAGATCATCTTCGAGGAAGAGGGCAAGCAGGGCCAGACCATGCTGCCGATCAGCTTCCTGCGCCAGCTCATCAAGTTCTACGGCGACCGGCTGCAGGCCTTCGTGCCCTCCTATCTGGAGATGAGCATGGAGGGCCTCGCCAAGAACGCCGAAAACGTGCGCCACGGCATCGCCGACGCCTTCGGCGGCAAGCTGCCGATCAGCGTTTCGGGGTTCGAGGACCTGGCGCGCCAGAACGTCCAGATGTTCCAGCGGGCGCTCAAGATGTTCTCGCCGTTCGGCCGGTTCGGCCGCGGCTCGGACGCGCCGGCCGAACCGGAGACGGCGGAAGCCCCCAAGGCCGCCGAATCCGACGAGATTTCGGACCTCAAGGCGCAGCTCGACGCCATGAAGAAGCAGCTCGATACGCTGGCCAACCGGACGAAATAGCGGCCGGGGGTTTTCCCCTTACGGCCCCCTACAGCGGAAACGAACGGGCGCGGCGGTGGAAGCCGGCCTCGCCCAGGCGCTCCACGATCCGCCGTTCGACGGCGGGCGGCAGCGGCGCGTTGCCGGGGCCGACGATCTCGCGGACCGACCAGCCATAGAGCGGATCGGTGCGCAGCGTGATCGCCGCCTTCACCGGCCCGGCGGTGAGGAAGCAGGCCTCCTGACCGTCGAGGAACCAGTCGAGCCGGCTCCACATGCCGTTCTGGAAGATGTCGCTCGCGTCCTTCAGCGCGCGGGTGGTGCGGATCGGGATGAGGCCCGGATCGCCGGTGAAGGGCGTTTCGAACAGGAGCGCGTCGCCGATGCGGGCTTCGAGCCACTCCGCCTGCGGGTCGGCGTCGGCGTCGGCGTCGGGGAAGGGCAGGGGCGCGGCGGGGCGGGCGGCGCGGCGGGCGAAAGCGAGGGGCATGGCGGTCTCCGTCTTCGATGAGAAGAGGATGACAGGGGTGGGCGACAAAACCTGTCATCCACCGGACCGCAGGCTGCGCCCTTGCGCTCGGCCCGCCGCCGTGCGGCCCTAGCGGCTTCGCGCCTCCGGGCGGGAGGGGCTCCCCATGTCGGACTTCGACTTCTTCACCGTGCTCCTGTCCTTCATCGTCTCGCTGGGCGTGACGACGTTGCTCGCCGCGGTCGCCCGGCTGCTGCAGGAGAGCGAGCGCGTCGTCTTCTCGTGGCGCTATGCGCTGTGGGCGGCCGCGATCTTCAACCTGCAGGTCTCGTTCTGGCTGAAATCGTGGAGCTATCACGACAGCTATGTGATGCGGGTGTCGACGGTGATGCCGCCGCTGCTGCTCGCCATCGCGGCGTTTCTCGCCTGCGGCCTGGCCGCGCCCCATGTGCGCGACGACGGCGGGCCGGTCGATCTGAGGGCGTTTCACGACCGCCAGGGCGGCAAATACATCGTCGCGGTCGCCGCGTTCATGGTGGTGGCGATCGTCCAGGCGGCGGCGATGGGCGATCTCTTCCCGAACGGTTTGAGCTTTCCACTGGACGCCCTCGTGCAGGCGAGCCTGTCGGGGCTGGCGGTCGCCGCCGCCGTCTTCCGCCGGACGGTCTGGCTGCAGACCGCCGTGCCGCTCGTCCTGCTGATCGGCTCGCTGCCGTTCTACGGCCGCCTGATCGGCTGGTGAGCGCGCGGCGCGCGCTCAGCGCGTCGGGACGGGCTTTTCGCCGCGATAGTCGTAGAAGCCGCGGCCGGTCTTGCGGCCGAGCCAGCCGGCCTCGACATATTTCACCAGCAGCGGGCAGGGCCGGTACTTGCTGTCGGCGAGGCCGTCATAGAGCACCTGCATGATCGACAGGCAGGTATCGAGGCCGATGAAGTCGGCGAGCTGGAGCGGGCCCATCGGGTGATTGGCGCCCAGCCGCATCGCGGTGTCGATCGCATCGACGTTCCCGACGCCCTCGTAGAGCGTGTAGATCGCCTCGTTGATCATCGGCAGCAGGATGCGGTTGACGATGAAGGCCGGGAAATCCTCGGCATAGGCGCTGGTCTTGCCGAGCGACTTGGCGAAGTCGAGCATCGCCTGGAAGGCGGCGTCCTCGGTGGCGATGCCGCGGATGACCTCGACCAGCTTCATGACCGGCACCGGGTTCATGAAGTGCAGGCCCATGAAGCGCTCCGGCCGGTCGGTCGAGGCGGCGAGCCGGGTGATCGAGATCGAGGAGGTGTTGGTGGCGAGCAGCGCCTCGGGCTTCAGCTTGGGGCAGAGCGCCTGGAAGATCTTGCGCTTGACCTGCTCGTCCTCGGTCGCCGCCTCGATGGCGAGATCGACGTCGCCGAAATCGTCGAGGCTGACGCTGGTGCGGATGCGCTTGAGCGCCGCGTCCATCGCCTCGCCCGTCACCTGGCCGCGCGAGGCCTGGCGGGTGAGATTGACGTGGATGACCTCAAGCCCCTTCTGGAGCCGGTCCTCGCTCAGATCGTTGAGGATCACGTCGTACCCGGCGAGCGCGCTGACATGGGCGATGCCGTTGCCCATCTGGCCGGCGCCGATGACGCCGATGCGCTTCAAGGAAATGCTCATGTCAGCTTGGCTCGCAGGGTTTGAGGGGGCGTCAGCGCTTGCCGACGCCCTGGGCTTCCAGTTCGGCCTTCAGTTCGGGGGCCAGCTTGAAGAGGTCGCCGACCAGGCCGTAATCCGCCACCTGGAAGATCGGGGCTTCCTCGTCCTTGTTGATCGCGACGATCACCTTGCTGTCCTTCATGCCGGCCAGATGCTGGATGGCGCCCGAAATGCCGAGCGCGACATACAGTTCCGGCGCGACCACCTTGCCGGTCTGGCCGACCTGATAGTCGTTGGGAACGTAGCCCGCGTCCACCGCGGCGCGCGAGGCGCCCACCGCCGCGCCCAGCGCGTCGGCCAGCGGCTCGATATAGGTGACGAAGTTCTCCGAGCTGCCGAGCGCCCGGCCGCCCGAGACGATGATCTTGGCCGAGACCAGTTCGGGGCGCTCGGATTTGGCGATCTCGTCGCCGAGATGGGCCGAGAGGCCGGGATCGGCCGCCGCCGCGACGGTTTCGACCGCGGCCGAGCCGGTCGCCTCGACCGCCTTGAAGGCGGTGGTGCGCACGGTCATGACCTTGATGCGGTCGGACGACTGCACGGTCTGGATGGCGTTGCCGGCATAGATCGGGCGGGTGAAGGTGTCGGGGCCTTCGACCGAGAGGATCTCGCTGATCTGGGCGACGTCGAGCAGCGCGGCGACGCGCGGCAGGATGTTCTTCCCGTTGGCGGTGGCGGGCGCGAGGATCGCGCCATAGGCGGGGGCGAGGCCGACGATCAGCGCCGCGACCGGCTCGGCGAGCTGGTGGGCATAGGCGTCGCCCTCGGCGAGGAGGACCTTCTCGACGCCCGAAAGCTTGGCGGCCGCATCGGCGGCGCCGCGCGCATTGGCGCCGACGACGAGGACATGCACGCCGCCGCCCAGCTTCGCCGCCGCGGCGACGGTCTTGGCGGTCGCGTCCTTGAGGGTCGCGTTGTCGTGTTCGGCAAGAACCAGCGCCGTCATATCAGAGCACTCCCGCTTCGTTCTTCAGCTTCTCGACCAGTTCCTGCACGGTCTTCACCTTGGCGCCGCCGGCCCGCTTGGGCGGCTCGGCGACGTTGAGGACCTTCAGGCGCGGCGACGGATCGACGCCGTAATCGGCCGGCGACTTCTCGTCGATCGGCTTCTTCTTGGCCTTCATGATGTTGGGCAGCGAGGCGTAGCGCGGCTCGTTGAGACGCAGGTCGGTCGAGACCACCGCCGGCAGCTTCAGCTTCACGGTCTGCAGGCCGCCGTCGATCTCGCGCGTCACGGTCACGGCGTCGCCTTCGGGCAGGACCTTCGAGGCGAAGGTGCCCTGGCTCCAGCCCAGCAGGGCGGCGAGCATCTGGCCGGTCTGGTTGGAATCGTCGTCGATCGCCTGCTTGCCGACGATGATGAGGCCGGGCTGTTCGGCCTCGGCGACGCCCCTGAGGATCTTGGCGACGGTCAGCGGTTCGATCTCGCCCTCGGCCTTCACCAGAATGCCGCGGTCGGCGCCCATGGCGAGCGCGGTGCGGATGGTTTCCTGCGCCTGCTGCGGGCCGATGGAGACGGCGACGATCTCGGTCGCGATGCCCTTCTCCTTCAGGCGGATCGCCTCTTCGACGGCGATCTCGTCAAAGGGGTTCATGGACATCTTCACGTTGGCGAGGTCCACGCCCGTGCCGTCGCTCTTGACGCGGACTTTCACGTTGTAGTCGACCACCCGCTTCACGGGCACCAGGATCTTCATATCGCACAAGGCTCCGGCTGTTCGTCTCGCTCCGCACGGGGTGCGCGCCGCCCGCTCTCAAGTCCGGCGCACGCATCCGCGACGCGGAGCCGGACAGGCGTTATAGGCCAAAGCCCCCGCCTTCAAGTCCGCCCCCGCGATTGTGCGGCGCACCATCAAGAAACCGGGTTCCCGAGTCAATGCGGACGCTGCGTCAGCCCCGGTTGGCCCCCGGCACCCAGAGGACGTCCTTGGCCCCCTTGTCGTTGGCGAAGCGGGCGGCGACGAAGAAATGGTCGGACAGGCGGTTGAGGTAGCGGACCGCCGCCGCCCCCACTTTCTCGCGCCGGGCCAGCTCCACCGCCAGCCGTTCGGCCCGGCGGCAGACGGTGCGCGCGAGGTGCAGATGGGCCGCCGCCGGGGCGCCGCCAGGCAACACGAAGCTGGAAAGCGGGGCCATGTAGTCGTTCATCTGGTCGATTTCGGCCTCCAGCCGTTCGACCTGGGCCTCCACGATGCGCAGCGCCGCGAAGGCGGGGGCCGGGTCTTCCGGGGTCGCGAGGTCGGCCCCGAGGTCGAACAGGTCGTTCTGGATGCGCCCCAGCATCTGGTCGAGCAGGCCGGTCGTGCTCAGCCGGGCGAGGC
Source organism: Alphaproteobacteria bacterium (assembly GCA_046348585.1). Classification (GTDB taxonomy): domain Bacteria; phylum Pseudomonadota; class Alphaproteobacteria; order Micropepsales; family Micropepsaceae; genus JADZAI01. The sequence goes on along the minus strand of JAXMDZ010000001.1, from coordinate 82,970 downwards.
CGACCGCCGCGTTGGTCTCGTCCACCGTGCCGTAGCAGGCGATGCGCAGATCGTCCTTGGGGACGCGCACGCCGGTCACCAGGCCGGTTTCGCCGGCATCGCCGGTCTTCGTGTAGATCCGGTTGAGAACGACCATACAGAACCCCCGTTCCCGGCCGCGCTGCTGCGGCGCACAATAAGAGGGGATTCAATCGCGGAAATACAACACCGTCATGATGATAAGAATCGCGACGAACTGCAGCAGGACGCGCAGCCGCATCAGCCGGTTGGAGTTCGTGCGGGCGAACTCGCCGCCCCGGAACAGCGAATAGAGCCCGGCGCAGAGGACCAGGAAGACTGCGCCGGCCGCGATGCCGACAAGTGCATTACCGCTCATGGCGCGCGGTGTAGCCCGGCGCGGGGCCTACGCCAAGCTCAGACCTGGGCCGGTTTCGGGCCGGCGCCGATCCAGCCGGCGGCCCGGTTCTTCAGATCGACGAATTTCTTGGACAGGCCCGAAAGGCGCGCGTCCCAGGCGGGATCGGGGACCTGGCCCTCGATCTTGCGGAAGAACACCTGCATCAGGGCGCAGATCGCGAAGGGTTCGAGGATCGCCGCCTTGAACGAGAGCGCGAAGACCAGCGCGATCAGCACGCCGAACCAGGTGACGTCGCCGGGGAAGAGCGCGGCGAGGCCGACGAAGGGCGCGATCGCCACGACGAAGACGACGGCCGTCAGCACCCACATGAAGATCATCAGCCAGATCGCGTTCTTCAGGAACGCGCCGTAATTCTGCGCGTAGAGCACCAGCGCCTGGCGCGAAGTCTCCCACGGATTGTCGGAGCCGATGCGGATGTTGTAGGCGAGGATCACCTCGTCGACATAGGTCAGCGACAGGCGGATGACCTGGTTGATCATGCCGACGATCTGCTGCACGCCGCCGATGGGAATGAGATTGGCGAAGAACTGGAGCGTGCCGGTGATGACCGCGAGCACGCCCTTGATGAGCTGGTCGAGCACGAACAGCACGTTGGCCTCGGCGAAGCGGTCTTTCACGATCGAGGCGCCGTAGGCGATCTGGCCCTGGCCGGCGGGCAGGTCCTCGCCGTCGATGGCTTTCACCATGACCGCGATATGGGCGGCTTTGACCATGTAGAGCAGCCACTCGCGCAGCATGTAGAGCGCGACCGAAACCGCGCCGAGGCCGAAGACGCCGCCCCAGACCGCCCAGCTCGCCGGCTCGGTGCTCATCTGGCCGACCACCCAGCCGAGACCGGCGCCGCCGCCGGTCGCCAGAATGTAGGCGAGGGTGATGCCGAAGAAGATCGCCATCCGGAAAAGGATGTAGGGCATCGTCCGGAACAGGATGGCGATGGTCTTGCCGATCGAGAAATCCCACATGGGCGGCGCGTCTCCGGTGGCCAAATCAGTCCGCAGATTAGCATGGCGGCGCGGCGGTCCAATGCCGCGCCGAGGCTCCGGCCGTCAGGCGGGCCTTCAGGAGGGCGGCAGGCGGGCCGGGGTCAGGCGCGGCAGCCAGCCGGGGACGGCGCGCCGATAGGCCTCGTAGCGCGCGCCGTAGCGGCGGCGCAGCACCGGCTCCTCGTAGAGCTTCACGAACGCCGCCATCACAACTGCCGCCAGCGCCGCATAGGCGAGGAGCGCGGGCGCGCGGAACAGCAACGCCTGTCCGGCGATGCAGGCGAGGACGGCGACATACATCGGGTTGCGCACATGGCGGTAGAGGCCGCCGACGACCAGCGTCTCGGTCGGCGCGACCGGGGCGGGCGTTCCGGCGCCTTCCATCACGAAGCGCACGAAGGCGCTGACGAGAAAGGCGGCGGCGAGCGCAGTCAGGAACGCCCCGGCGATCTCCGGCGCGCCCCAGTGAGGGACGCCGGAGCGATCCCACCGGACGATCGCCCAAGGCGCGACCCCGGCGACGAGGCCGGGCGCGATCGCGAAGAACAGCGCGCTGCCCGCGGCGGCGGCGCTTCGGCGCATAGCGGACTCCCTGACGGTCGGGCGCGCCGGGCAGCCTAGACCCGCGCGGCCGGGCGCGGAAGCGCCGTGGCGCGCCGTCCGTGAAGGGGTCTCGCGCCTGGCCGCCGCCGCGCTATAGGGAGGCATGACCGCTCTTGCCGAGACGCCGGCGCTGATCCTGCGCCCTTATGCCGACGCCGATTTCGAAGCCGCCGCCGCGATGATGGGCGACGGCGAACTGACCCGGTATCTCCACTGGGGGCCGCGCACGGCGGAGCAGTCGCGCGAGTCCTTCGCCAGGCGGCGCGCGGGCGGAACGGCGATTGCGGGCGCGGACTATCTGGCGCTGGCGCTGGAGGACAAGGCGAGCGGCGCGCTGGCGGGCGAGGTCTCGCTGATGCAGATGGCCAACCCCGACGGCAATGGCGAGATCGGCTACATGCTCGCCGCCGGATTCCACGGGCGCGGCCTCGGCACCGAGGCGGCGCGGGCGATGATGGCGATCGGCTTCGGGACGCTGGGCCTCCGGCGCATCACCGCGACCTGCGACGCGCGCAACGCCGCCTCGGCGCGGATCATGGAAAAGCTCGGCATGCGCCGCGAGGCGCATTTCGTGAAGAACGCCCGGGTCAAGGGCGAATGGACGAGCGCGCTCGTCTATGCCGTGCTGGCCGAGGAATGGCGGGCGACGGGCGGCTGACGGCTCAACCCCGCTCGGGATCGCGGAAGAAGATGCGCCGGCGTCTGGAGTGGCGGGTGAAGGGCGTCCACGCGCCTTCCTTCTGCGCCATCCGGTCGAAGAGCGCATAGAGCGCGAGCGGATTGTGGCCGAGGCCGATATGGCTGCCCGGCACCTCGATGTTCTCCACCTCCGCCCCCGGCGCGTTGCGGCTCGCCTGCCAGGCGACGATGCCGTCGGTGCGCGAATAGATCGAGGTGGTGGGCACCGGCGGCGGGGCCGGCAGGCCCTCGAAGAGGTCGTGCCGTTCGGGCTTCTCGCCGCTCGCCCATTCGTAGGCGCGGCGCGCATTGCTGGAGGTCGCGGCGCGCGAGAAGGGGCTGCCGAGCGTGATCACCTGGCGCACCTTGTCCGGCATCATCTTGGCGAGCTCGCGCGCGAAGGTGCCGCCGAGGCTCCAGCCGACCAGCGTCACCTTGCGGCCGCCATAACGCGCATAGAGGTCGTCGATGCGGGCCTTCATCGCGGCGATGAGGCCGCTGCGCAGGCCCATGTTGCGCCCGAGCTTCCAGGGGTGGGCGGAGAAGTTCAGCTCGCGCATCAGGCCGCGCATCGGCGCGGTCGACATGTCGCTCGCCGCGAGGCCCGGCAGGACCAGCACCGGCTGGCCCTCGCCGCGCGGCAGCCGGGCCTTCAGCAGCGGGCGCGTCGCGAAGAACAGGCCGAGTTCGAGGAAGCCGCGCCCTTCGGCCATCAGCCAAAGCGGGTGGGGCGGGGTGATGTCGCGCGCCCAGGCGTCCTGGGCGCGGCGGCGTTGCACATAGGCGGCGTTCATGGGCTGTCCTAGTTCGCGCCGTCTTCGAGCAGACGGCGGGCGATGACCATGGCCTGCACTTCGGCGGCGCCCTCGAAGATGTTGAGGATGCGCGCGTCGCAGAGCACGCGGCTGATCGGGTATTCCAGGGCGAAGCCGTTGCCGCCGTGGATCTGGAGCGCGTTGTCGGCGGCCGCCCAGGCGACGCGCGCGCCGAGCAGCTTCGCCATGCCGGCCTCGAGGTCGCAGCGCCGGCCCTCGTCCTTCTCGCGCGCCGCGAAATAGGTCATCTGGCGGGCGATCATGATCTCGACCGCCATCAGCGCGAGCTTGTTGGAGACGCGCGGGAAGCCGATCAGCGCCTTGCCGAACTGGATGCGGTCGAGCGCATAGCGCAGGCCCAGCTCCAGCGCGCACTGGGCGACGCCGACGGCGCGGGCGGCGGTCTGGATGCGGGCCGATTCGAAGGTCTGCATGAGCTGCTTGAAGCCCTGGCCTTCCTCGCCGCCCAACAGATTGGCGGCCGGCACCTCGAAGCCGTCGAAGCCGATCTCGTATTCCTTCATGCCGCGATAGCCGAGCACGCCGATCTCGCCGCCGGTCATGCCGGCGACGGGGAAGTGCACCTCGTCGCCGCCGCGCGGCTTGGGCGCGAGCAGCATCGAAAGGCCCTTGTAGCCGGGGGCGTCGGGATCGGTGCGGACCAGCACGGTCATCACGTCGGCGCGGGCGGCGTGGGTGATCCAGGTCTTGTTGCCGGTGATCTTCCAGACGTCGCCTTCCTTCACCGCGCGGGTGCGCAGGCTGCCGAGGTCGGAGCCGGTATTGGGTTCGGTGAAGACGGCGGTGGGCAGAATCTCGCCCGCCGCGATGCGCGGCAGCCAGTGGGATTTCTGCTCCGGCGTGCCGCCGCAGAGGATCAGCTCGGCCGCGATCTCGCTGCGCGTGCCCAGCGAGCCGACGCCGATATAGCCGCGGCTCAGCTCCTCCGAGACGACGCACATCGCGGTCTTGGAGAGGCCGGAGCCTCCGAATTCTTCGGGAATGGTGAGGCCGAAGACGCCGAGCGCGCCCATCTCCTCGACCACCGGCATCGGGATGAACTCGTCCTTCAGGTGCCAGCCATGGGCGTAGGGCACGACCTTGTCGTCGGCGAATTTGCGGAACTGCTCGCGGATCATCTCCATCGTCTCGTCGAGCCCGGTCACGCCGTGGCTCGCCGCCGAGGGGTGTTCGGCGACCAGCGCGGCGAGGCGGGCGCGCGCCTCGGGCGTGCCGCCGGCGAGCGCCGCGCCGCATGCCTTGACGTAGGCCGTCACGTCCTCGCCGCCAAGGCCGAGATCGGCGGGGCGCACGATCTCGTTCTGGCTCATTGGAATGCCGAAGGCGATCTGGTTGCCGTATTCGGCGACGGCGAGCGCGAGGATCAGGCTCTCGATCTCGCCGAAGCGGCCGTCGGCCGACAGATGCTGCGCCCAGCGGCGCATCTGGCGCAGCGATTCCACATAGGTCGCCAGCCAGGCGAGGCCGTGGGTCGCGTGCTGCTCCTTCTCGAAGAGCGCGGCCGAGACCTTGCCGTTCGCCGAGACGCGGGCCCGCACGGCGGATTTCGCGGCGGCCAGCAGCCGTTCGGCGGCGTCGGCCACCAGGGTTGCGGCGGCGATCGGATCGGGTGTGGTCATGGCGCGGCTCTCCGGTAACGGCATGTCATAGCAAGGCTGGCTTGGGTTGCGAACGCGGGATGCGGCGTTCCGCTGCGGCGAGGCGCGTTGCGGCGGCGGGCCGGGCGCGATACTCCGATGCGGCGCGGCGAAGGGCGGCGCCAGCAGGCACGGGTATGGCGAACGGCAGCATCGGACGGCTCTACCGCATCGTCATGGATGCCGTGTGGCGTTTCGTCGGCAACGACAACTGGGCGATCGCCAGCGATATCGCGCTGGCGATGCTGATGAGCCTGTTCCCGTTCCTGATCATCGTCACGGCGGTGGCGTCGCTGCTGGGCAGCGAGGAGCTGGCGCGCGCCGCGGCCGATCTGATGCTCGCCTCGTGGCCGCCGCAGGTCGGCGAGCGGCTCGCCGACGAGGTGATCAACGTCCTCACCGGACAGCGCCGCGACCTGCTGACCATCGGCTCGGTGCTGGCGCTCTATTTCTCGTCCAATGCGGTGCAGTCGGTGCGCATCGGCCTCAACCGCGCCTACGGGGCGGCGGAGACGCGCCACTGGGTGCTGACGCGGCTGGAATCCATCGGCTTCGTCGTGCTGGGCGCGGCGATGCTGCTGACGCTCGCCTTCCTGATCGTGCTGGGGCCGGTGCTGTGGCGCACCCTCACGGGCTATCTCACCTGGCTCGGCCCGTTCTCGGGGCTGGTCACGATGCTGCGCTTCACCATCGCCACGCTGGTCATCATCTCGGCGCTGATCATCGCGCATTTCTGGCTGCCGTCCGGCTGGCGCCGCCTCGCCGACATCTGGCCGGGCATTCTGGTGACGCTGGCAGGATGGGTCGGCGGCGGCTTCGGCTTCGGCTGGTATCTCGACAGCTTCGCGACGAACTACGTGAACACCTATGCCGGGCTCGCGACCGGCATGATCGCGCTCGTGTTCCTCTACTTCACCGCCGTGGTGCTGCTGTTCGGCGGCGAGTTCAACGCCGCCATCATGCGCGCGCGCCGCTCGCGTCATGCCGGATAGCTCCGCGGGCGGCGGCGGGCGAGGAGCGGGCGGGCGACCGCGTACCACAGCAGCGGCAGGCCGGTGAACGCGACGGCGAGGCCGCCGAGCGAGAACAGAACGAGCCACGGCGTGTTGAAGTTCTCGCGCGTCTCGTAGTCCATGATGTGGAGCATCCAGAAGAAATCGTAGAAGCGCCAGGTCGCGGTGCGGCGCGCGGCGATGCGCCCGTCGTTCGCGGCGACGTAGAGGCGCGTCTCGTCGGGATCGGCGAAGCTGACGCGCCAGGCGGGCAGGCGGCCGCGATAGTCGCCGCCCTCGGCGGTGACGAGTTCGGCCGAGACGATCGCCCCCTCGCCGGAGAAATCCGCCGCCGCGACGCGCCGGGCGAGCGCCTCGCCGATGGGCGAGAGGAGCGCGCCGCTGCGGGCATCGACGAGGGCCGCGCCGCCGTCCGCCTTGCGCAGCTCCCACACCGGATCGCCCGCGACACGGGTCAGCGTCGCCGCCGTCACGCCGCCGCCCGACGCGGCGATCGCCGCGTCCGCGCCGATGAGGCCCGTCGCGCCGTCGAGCGGCACAGGCGTCTGCGCGGCGATGTGGTCCTCGCCGCGCACTTTTTCGATCGGCAGAAACGACATGACGAGGCCGCTCAGCGTCCAGACGAACAGCTGGACGCCGACGATCACGGCGATCCATTTATGGACGCCGAGCAGGGCGCGCTTCAGGCGCATGGCGGCGTGGGCGGGCGCGCCGGCGTCAGCCGCCGGTCGCCTCGATCACGTCTTCCAGCGTGCGCAGCCCGGTGCGGGGGGCGTTCACCAGCACGGCCATGTTGCCGGGCAGGTGCTCGTTCTTCCACATCTTGGTGTGCGCCTTCGGGATGTCGGCCCAGGAGAAGACTTCCGACATGCAGGGGTCGATGCGGCGTTCGACCACCAGGCGGTTGGCCTGGCTCGCCTGGAGATAATTGGCGAAGTGCGAGCCCTGCACGCGCTTCTGGCGCATCCACACATAGCGGGCGTCGAAGGTGAGGTTGTAGCCGGTCGTGCCGGCGCAGAAGACGACCATGCCGCCGCGCTTCACCACGAGGCACGAGACCGGGAAGGTCGATTCGCCGGGGTGTTCGAACACCATGTCGACGTCGTTGCCCTTGCCGGTGATGTCCCAGATCGCCTTGCCGAACTTGCGCGCTTCCTTGGTCCAGGCGTCGTATTCGGGGGTCGCGACCTGGGGCATCTGGCCCCAGCACTTGAAGTCCTTGCGGTTGATGACGCCCTTGGCGCCGAGGCTGAGCACGAAGTCGCGCTTGGATTCGTCCGAGATGACGCCGATCGCGTTGGCGCCGGAGACGGCGCAGAGCTGGATGGCGAAGGAGCCGAGGCCCCCCGAAGCGCCCCAGATCAGCACGTTGTGGCCGGGGCGCAGGATGTGCGGCCGGTGGCCGAAGAACATGCGGTAGGTGGTGGCGAGGGTCAGCGTGTAGCAGGCCGATTCTTCCCACGTCAGGTGGCGCGGCCGCTCCATGAGCTGGCGGTCCTGCACGCGGGCGAACTGGGCGAAGGCGCCGTCCGGCGTTTCGTAGCCCCAGATGCGCTGGCTGGGCGAGAACATCGGGTCGCCGCCGTTGCACTCCTCGTCATCGCCGTCGTCCTGGTTGCAGTGGACGACGACTTCATCGCCGACCTTCCAGCGCTTCACCTTGGAGCCGACCGCCCAGACGATGCCGGCCGCGTCCGATCCGGCGACGTGATAGGGCAGCTTGTGGCCGTCGATGGGCGAGATCGGCGTGCCGAGGCCGGCCCAGACGCCGTTGTAGTTGACGCCCGCCGCCATCACGAGAATCAGCACGTCGTGGCTGTCGAGTTCCCAGGTGGGGACGACTTCGACCTGGAAGGATTTCTCCGGTTCGCCGTGACGTTCCTTGCGGATGGCCCAGGCATACATGTTCTTCGGCACATGGCCGAGCGGCGGAATCTCGCCGATCTCGTACAGATCCTTCGGCTCGTTCGCAGCCTTCGCCGCCTCGGCAGTCGTCGCCATGGTCCAAACCCCTCCAATGAAGCCGTGCGGCTCTCGCGGCCTTTACGCAAACGGCGACTGAGGATTCGTCAGTTTTGCGTCGGCCGCAACCCAATTTTTGCACCGCACAAGGGAATCGGGACACGATTCGCCGAATAATGTCTCTCCGGAGACACAAAATTACGCTCCGGCAAGCCGCCGCGCATTCTCACACCGCATCCCTGACGCGGCGCACCATAGGCAGGTATCGCGGCCGCGGCTGTGCGGCGAGGGAACCACCGTCCACACCGGCCGTCTTCACGGAAGCGGCTGTGCGAGACCTATCTGATCCGCGCGCCGGGGAAGATTTCGGTGATCCACGCGATGTGGCCGCTGACGCGGGCGAAGCCGGACGTATCGCCGTACTGGGCCTTGCCCGAGCCGTCGCCGTTGACGCCGGCGATGGCCCATCCGGCCTCGGTCTCGATCCAGGCGCCGCCGCCGGAATCCCCGCCGCCCAGCAACCCGGCGTTGCGCGAGACGGGCTTGCCCCCGGTTTCTCCGGTGATCGGATTGTCGACAGAGCCATCTTCCTTGGGAAGCGTGATCTCGAGCGAATTGCCGTCCGCCTCGCCGGCTTCGTTCAGCACCAGAGGCAGCACGCGGTCGATGACGCCCTCGGCGGCGGCGGCGACCGCACCGGCCGGCTCGTTCTCGTCCTCGCCCTGGCTCGCCATGCCGCGCGTGCCGTAGCCGACGAAGGTGAGCGTCATGCCCTCTTCCTGCGTGCCCGTGTAGAGAAGGGGTTGCTCGCCGGCGTCTTCGACCGGCTCGCTCAGCGTGACGATCGCGACGTCGAAGCCGAGCGAATAGGCCGTCTCCTGGTTCGTGGCCTCGACCCTGACATAGTTCGGATGAACGACGACCGACTCGGCGCGATAGTATCGTCCGTCGCGCGAGCGATAGGTCCACCGGTTCGCAAAGTCGTCTCCGTCGAAGGCATGGGCGGCGGTGAGGATGTAGCCGTTCGTCTCATCGTTGCCGATCCATGTGCCCGAGGCGTTGCCGCAGCCTTCGCCCTCGGCGTCGCACAGCGCGAAGCTCGCGGCGAATTGCGGCTCGGCGGCCAGCGCTTCCGAGGCGGCGTAGCCCTCTTCCTTGTAGGTGCTGTCGAGAATGACGACGGCGTGGGCCGGAGCGATGAGGGCGGCGGCGAAGAGGGTCGCGGGGAGACGTTTCATGCCTCGGCACCTAACACGGCTGTCGATGCAAGCGGATGAGGCGATCTGCCGCCTCAGGCACGGGTCCCCGGGTTCGGCGCCGGGCGCCGCCCCGAGGACGACCTGGTGTGTCAGCGCCCGGCGTGCCGCGCGACGATAGGAGCGGCGGCGAAGCCGCGCGGCAGGGCGCCGTAGCTGCGTCCGCCGCCGCCTGCGATGCGGGTGGCGATGAAGGCGTCGGCGACGGCGGACGGGGCGTGGCGGGCGAGCAGCGCGGCCTGAAGGGTCAGCGCCAGGCGCTCGGCGACGAAGCGCGCCTCGGCCTCGACCGGGCGCGCTGCGGCGAGGCCGTCCAGCACCCCGGCGATGGCGGCGTCCAGCCTGGCGTCGGCTCCGGCGGCGCGGCGCAGTTCGGCGGCGAAGGCGGCGAGCGCCTGCGGCTCGCGGGCGAAGGTGCGCAGGATGTCGAGCGCGATGACGTTGCCCGAGCCTTCCCAGATCGCGTTCAGCGGCGATTCGCGGAAGAGGCGCGGCAGCGGCGTCTCCTCGACATAGCCCGCGCCCCCCAGGCACTCCATGCACTCATAGACGAAATTGGCGCAGCGTTTGGTCAGCCAGTATTTGGCGACCGCGACGGCGAGCCTTGCGAAGGCGCGCTCGCTCTCGTCCGCGCCGTCGAAGGCCCGCGCCACGCGCAGGGTGAGCGCGACGGCCGCCTCGTATTCCAGCGCGAGGTCGGCGAGCACCGCCTCCATCAGCGGCTGGTCGATCAGCGTCTTCTGGAAGACCCGCCGATGGCTGGCGTGGTGCAGCGCCTGGGCCAGCGCCATGCGCATGATCCCCAGCGTGCCCGCGATGGTGCCGAGCCGGGTGTGGTGCACCATGTCGATGATGACGTTGACGCCGCGCCCTTCCTCGCCCAGCAGCTCGGCATGGGCGCCGTGATACTCGATCTCGCTGGAGGCGTTCGACTTGTTGCCGAGCTTGTCCTTCAGCCGCATCACCTGGATGCGGTTGCGCTTGCCGTCCGGCGCGATGCGCGGCACGAGAAAGCAGGAGAGGCCGCCCGGCGCATAGGCGAGCGTCAGGAAGCCGTCCGACATCGGCGCGGAGCAGAACCATTTGTGGCCGGTGAGGCGATAGGCGCGCTCGCCCGCGCCCGGCGTGCGCTCGGCCCGCGTCGCGTTGGCGCGCACGTCGCTGCCGCCCTGCTTCTCGGTCATCGCCATGCCGACCGTGACGCCGGCCTTCGCGCCGATGGGACGCAGCGGTGCGTCGTAGCGCCCGCCGATCAGCTTCGCCAGCCAGGGCGCGGTCACCTCCGGCGTCGAGCGCAGGGCCGGCACGGCGGCGTAGGTCATGGTCATCGGGCACATCGTGCCCGCCTCGGCCTGGGTGAAGAGGGCGAGCAGCACGGCATGGGCGACATGGCCGCCCGCCGCCCCGCCCGCCGCCTCGCCCGCCGCCTCGTCCGCCCAGGCGATGTCGTGGATGCGGTGCTCCATCGCGAGGCCCATCAGCTGGTGATAGGCGGGATGGAAGCGGGCCTCGTCGACGCGGCGGCCATAGCGGTCGAAGGTCACGAGTTCGGGCGGATGGCGATTGGCGAGTTCGCCCGCCTCCAGCACCTCCTACGAACCCGCGGCCGCGCCCAGCGCCTCGGCGCGCGCATCGACCCAGGCCGCGCCCTCGCGCAGCACCGCCTCGCGCAGCGCCGGATCGCTCGCATAGAGATTGCGGCCGGCGAACTCCGGCGGCTGGTTCGTGACCTCGTGGGTGGCGAGATGGGCGGACGGCGCGAAACGCGGCATGGCTTCGGGCGGCCTTTCTTCAGCCGTGCCCGGCCGGTTTGCGCTCGCCGGCCCGGATCGGCAGCTTCACCTCATCGACCGCGATGGGGCAATTGTAGTGCGGCGAGCGGGCGCAGTTGGGATTGTAGAGATAGTTGAAGTCGAGCGTGACCTCGGCGGGCAGCGCGCCCTTGGGCACCTCGACGTCGATATAGCGACCCGCGCCGTAGGTTTCCTGGCCGGTCGTCTCGTCCGTGATGAAGGCGGCGAGGCTGTCGAGCTCGGCGAGGTCGCCGACGCCCGAATACATCGGCAGCCGCACCTCGACGCCCTTGAGCGTGAAGACCGCATCGCCCGCGTAGTAGAACTGCTTGTACCAGCCGCGCGAGGTCTGGAAGGTGCGGGGCTCCAGCTTCGCCGCCGGTTCGAACGCCGCCTTCACGACATAGGCCGGGTCGTAGGGGAAATAGTCGAGCCCCGCGAACGCCGCGGCGGCCGGGTTGGCGTCGTTATAGACGGCGACGCGCATGCCGTTCTTGCCCGGCTCGATCTGCGCGACATTCGCGCCGATGCGGACCGTGTCGCTGAGGGCGTGGGCCTCGCCCTCGCCGGCCAGAAGATCGGTCTTCGCGCCCTTCACGTCGAGTTCGGCGTGGGCGAGATCGGCGCTGGCGGCGACGAACGGCGCTTCGGCCGAGGCGGGGGCGCTCAGCGACCATTTGAACGTGCCGCCCTCGTCCAGCAGCCAGGCCGTCTCGCCGGGCTTCAGGTAGATCGCGTCGTCGATCTTGAGGATCGCGGTCGGCTCGCCCGCATAGGCCGCGTTCGCCTCGGCGATCTCGGCCTGCCATTTGGCCTCGGCCTCCCGAATCTCGGGCGGCGGCAGCGCGTCGGCGCGGGCGGCCCCCAGCATCAGAAGGGCGGCGGCGAGAGCGGAAGCGGGGGCGCGCATCAGCGGAACTCCTGGAACGGCTTCGTTCGGGGCAATCTGCCACAGATCGCGCGAGGCCCGCCATGCGCAAGGGGCTTGCCCGTGCGGCCCGCGTGCTAGAGTGCGCGAAACGATCGTGGGGAGGACATCATGACGCCGGAGCTGAGCGCGAACCTTGCCGGACTTCTGGGGCCGCAGGGCTGGATCCCCGAAAGCGAGGTCGCCGGCTGGCGCGCCCCGCCTTTCGCCGGGATGAAGCCGCGCGCCGCCGCCGGGATCGCCCGCCCCGCCAACGCCGAGGCGGTCGCCGCGGTGCTGAAGCTGTGCAGCGCGGCGGGGCAGAAGATCGTGGCGGCGGGCGGCCTCACCGGCCTCGTCCATGCGACCGACAGCGCCGCCGACGAGATCGTCCTGTCGCTGGAGCGCATGACGGCGATCCGCGAGATCGATCCGGTCGGCCGCACGATGATCGTCGAGGCCGGGGCGACGATCCAGGCGGTGCAGGAGGCGGCCGAGGCGGCGGGGCTGTTCTATCCGGTCGACTGGGGCGCGCGCGGCTCGGCGACGGTCGGCGGCTCGCTCGCCACCAATGCCGGCGGCAACCGCGTCATCCGCTGGGGCATGACGCGCGACAGCGTGCTGGGCGCGGAAGTGGCGCTCGCCGACGGCACGCTGCTGCACGGCCTCAACACGCTGGTGAAGAACAATGCCGGCTACGACCTGAAGGACATGTTCGTCGGCTCGGAAGGCACGCTAGGCATCATCACGGCGGCGAGCCTGCGCCTGCGCGAAAAGCCGCAGAGCCACATGGCGGCCTTCGCGGGCGTGCCCTCGTTCGCCGAACTCACCGCCTTCCTCAAGGCGATGGACCGCGCCCTCGGCGGCACGCTCTCGGCTTTCGAGGTGATGTGGCCGGAAGCCTACGAGGTGCTGGTCGCAACGCCCGGCACGCAGCCGCCGCTCGCCCCCGGCAGCGCCTTCACCGTGCTGCTCGAAGCGATGGGCGGCGATCAGGCGGGCGATCAGGCGCGCTTCATGGCGGCGCTGGAGCAGGCGCTGAACGACGGGCTGATCGCCGACACCGTCGTCGCGCAGAACGCGCGCGAGATCGCCGCCTTCTGGGGGGTGCGCGATTCGGTGCTGAACTTCATGCGCATCCGTCCGCTCTTCACCTTCGACGTCTCGCTGCCGATCCGCGCGATGGAAAAATACGTCGACGATCTGCGCGCCGCCGTCGCGGCGCGTTTCCCGGGCGGGCAGAGCTTCGTGTTCGGCCATCTGGGCGACGGCAATCTGCACGTCCTGGTCGGCCCCGGCGAAGGCCGCGAGGATGCGCGTCATGCGGTGGAGGAGCTGGTCTATGGCCCGCTCGCGGCGATCGGCGGCTCGGTTTCGGCCGAGCACGGAATCGGCCTGGAAAAGCGGGGCTGGCTGCATTTGTCGCGCGGGGCGGCGGAGATCGAGACGATGAAGCGGCTGAAATCGCTGTTCGATCCGAAGGCCATTCTCAATCCGGGGCGGGTCTTCGCCGCTTGACCGGCGGGGCGGCGCGCTTCACTTGGAAGCCGGGGAAGCGATCCGGGGGCCGCAGAGCGTGAGCGCAATTCAGCAGGCCGCACCATCGGCCCGCCGCATTCTGGCGGCGAGCCTGGTCGGCACGGCGGTCGAGTTCTACGATTTCTACATCTACGCGACGGCGGCCTCGCTGGTCTTCGGGCCGCTGTTCTTTCCCTCCTCCTCACCCTCGGCGCAGCTGATGGCGTCCTACGCGACCTTCGCCATCGCCTTTTTCGCGCGGCCGGTCGGGGCGGCGGCGTTCGGCCATTTCGGCGACCGCATCGGGCGCAAGTCGACGCTCGTCGCCTCGCTGCTGATGATGGGGCTTTCGACCTTCTTCATCGCCTTCCTGCCGACCTATGCGATGGCGGGATGGGTGGCGCCGGCGCTGCTCTGCCTGCTGCGCTTCGGCCAGGGCTTCGGGCTCGGCGGCGAGTGGGGCGGGGCGGCGCTGCTGGCGGTCGAGAACGCGCCGCCCGGCTGGCGCGGGCGCTACGGCATGTTCCCGCAGCTCGGCGCGCCGGTCGGCTTCGTCGCCGCCAACGGGCTGTTCCTGCTGCTTGGCCTCGTGCTGACGGCGGACGACTTCCAGGCCTGGGGCTGGCGGCTGCCCTTCCTCGCCTCGATCGTGCTGGTCGGCGTCGGGCTCTGGGTGCGGCTGAAGCTGACCGAGACGCCGGCCTTCGAGGCGGCGCTGGCGGCCGCGCCGCCGCCGCGCGTGCCGCTGGGCGAATTGCTGATCCGCCATCCGCTGGCGACGCTGGCGGGCACCTTCGCGGTCGTCGCCTGTTTCGCCATCTTCTATCTCACCACCGCCTTCGCGCTCGGCTACGGCACGGCGACGCTCGGCTATGCGCGCGAGACCTTCCTCGCCGTGCAGCTGGGAGCGATCGGCTTCATGGCGGCGGGCATCCTCATCGCCGGCTGGTGGTCGGACAGGGCGACGCCGCGCCGCGTGCTGGCGATCGGCTGCATCCTGACGGTCGGGGCGGGCTTCCTGCTGGGGCCGATGATGGGAGCGGGATCGCTGACCCTCATCTGGGCGTTCCTGGCGCTCGCCCTTTTCCTGATGGGCCTCGTCTATGGACCGCTCGGCGCGTTCCTGCCGAGCCTCTTTCCGGCGCGGGTGCGCTATACCGGCGTCTCGATGGCCTTCAATGTCGGCGGCATCATCGGCGGCGGCCTCGCGCCGATGGCGGCGCAGATGCTGGCCGGGGCCGGGGGCCTCGCCTATGTCGGCCTCTATCTCAGCGCCGCCGCGCTGATCAGCCTGCTGGCGCTGGTGACGCTGAGAAGGCCCGCCCTCTAGGCGCGGCGGTCAGTCGAACAGCCGCCGCTCGATCCGCGCGCGCAAGGCTGGGTCGATGCCCAGCGTGTCGCGCAGGTAGGATTCGACGCCGCCATAGGCCGCCTCGATCACGCCGAACGCGCGGTCGAGATATTCGGCCTCGACGCCCATCAGGACATGCATGGTGTCGAGGTCCGGCGCGCGGCCGCGCTGGCGGGCGATCTCCTCGGCCCAGACGGGCGCGTGGACCGCAAAGCTCTCGGGATCGTTGGTCATCAGATAGTCGGCGACGATGTCGTCGCGGTGCACGCCGGCGACGAGGTGGGTCAGCGCGACGATCAGACCCGTGCGGTCCTTGCCGGCGGCGCAATGGACGACGATCGGGCCGTCGCTGCCGGCCACGGCACGGAAATAGCGCGCATAGAGATCGTGCAGCCGGGGCAGCGTCGGCGCGCGCTCGTAATAGCGGCGATGATAGTCGCGGACCCCCTCGGTCGAGAGGTCCCAGTCCTCCATGAAGCCGTGCCAGCTTTCCTTGCCGGCCCCCTCGTCGTCGTCGTGGTTCTCGATGAGCTCGGCGTTGAAGTCGGTCCAGCGGCGCGACGGCATGCGGGTCCGCTCCTCCGGGCGGCGAAGATCGACGACGGCGCCGATCCCCATGCCCGCCAGATGGTCAAGATCCTCGTCGCTGGCATGGGCGTAATGGGCGGAGCGGAAAAAGCGCCCCCGCGCCATCCGCCCGGCATGGCCCCGATAGCCGCCGAAGTCGCGGAAATTGCGGATGCCCTCGAAAGCGCGCTTGCGGCTGAAGGAGTTGGGCATGGCGGACCTCGCAGGACTGATTCCGGCTCGCGCCTTTCTAGCGACCCCGGCGGCGGGCACAATCGCCCCCGGCGCGGCGGGCGGCGATTGGCATTATCTTTCGGCGGGCGGGACCTCTTGATAATAATCTGACAAACAATCATGGTGCAGCGCAGCGAGGCGCCCCGAGAGCGCGCGAGGTGGATATGGCCGACAAACCCTGGATTTTCCGCACCTATGCCGGCCATTCGACGGCCGCGAAATCCAACGCGCTCTATCGCGGCAATCTCGCCAAGGGGCAGACCGGCCTCTCCATCGCCTTCGATCTGCCGACCCAGACCGGCTACGACAGCGACCATGTTCTGGCCAGGGGCGAGGTCGGCAAGGTCGGCGTGCCGGTCGCGCATCTGGGCGACATGCGGGCGCTGTTCGACCAGATCCCGATCTCGGCCATGAACACCTCGATGACCATCAACGCGACCGCGCCCTGGCTGCTGGCGCTCTATGTCGCGGCGGCGGACGAGCAGGGCGCGCCGCGCGCCGCGCTGCAGGGCACGACGCAGAACGATCTCATCAAGGAATATCTGTCGCGCGGCACCTATATCTTCCCGCCCGGACCCTCGCTCCGCCTCATCACCGACATGATCGGCTGGACCACCGGCGAACTGCCGAAGTGGAACCCGATGAATGTCTGTTCCTACCACCTTCAGGAAGCGGGCGCGGGACCGGTGGAGGAAGCGGCCTTCGCGCTGGCGACGGCGACGAGCGTGCTGAACGCGCTCCAGGCCGATCCTTCCATTCCCGCCGACAAATTCGCCCAGGCGGTCGGGCGCATCTCGTTCTTCGTCAATGCGGGCGTCAAGTTCATCACCGAGATCTGCAAGCTCAGGGCGATGGGCGAACTGTGGGACGAGCTCTGCGCCGGGCGCTACGGCGTCACCGATCCGAAGCTGCGCCTGTTCCGCTATGGCGTGCAGGTGAACTCGCTCGGCCTCACCGAGCCGCAGCCGGAGAACAACGTCTATCGCATCCTGTTCGGGATGCTGGGCGTCACGCTGTCGAAGAAGGCGCGGGCCCGCGCCGTGCAGCTGCCTGCCTGGAACGAGGCGATGGGCCTGCCGCGTCCGTGGGACCAGCAATGGTCGCTGCGCCTGCAGCAGATCGCCGCCTTCGAGACCGACATGCTGGACTATGACGACATCTTCGACGGCAGCCACGTCATCGAGGCGAAGGTCGCGCAGATGAAGGCGGAGATCGCGGCCGAACTCGCGCGCATCGAGGCGATGGGCGGGGCGGCGACCGAGGAGGCCATCGCCTACATGAAGGAAAGCCTCGTCGCGGCGAACGCGGCGCGGGTCGCGGCCATCGAGGCGGGCGACATCAAGGTGGTCGGCGTCAACGCCTGGCGCGAGACCGCGCCCTCGCCGCTGGGCGAGGGGGTGGACGCGATCATGACGGTCGAACCCGGCGTCGAGGCCGATCAGGTGGCGCGGCTTGAGGCCTGGCGCGCGGCGCGCGACGGCGCGGCGGCGGCGAAGGCGCTGAGCGAACTGGAAGCGGCGGCGCGGTCCGGCGCGAACATCATGCCGCCTTCGATCGCCTGCGCGAAGGCGGGGGTGACGACCGGCGAATGGGCCGACGCGCTGCGCCGCGTGTTCGGCCAGTACCGCGCGCCGACCGGACTTGCGAAGGTCGCGCGTCTTTCCAACGACCCCGGCATCGTCGCAGTGCGCGACGAGGTGGCGGCGCTGTCGGCGCGGCTGGGACGGCCGCTCACCTTCCTCGTCGCCAAGCCCGGCCTCGACGGCCATTCCAACGGGGCCGAGCAGATCGCCACCCGCGCCCGCGAGGTCGGCATGAACGCGCTCTATGACGGCATCCGCTTCACGCCCGCCGAGATCGCCGAACAGGCGGCGAAAAGCGGGGCGCATGTCGTCGGCCTCTCGATCCTCTCGGGCTCCCATGTGGCGCTCGCCGAGGCGGTGCTGGCCGAACTGCGCCAGCGCGGCCTCGACGTGCCGGTGGTGGCGGGCGGCATCATCCCGCCGGAGGACGCGGCGCGGCTGAAGGCGGCGGGGATCGCGGCGGTCTATACGCCCAAGGATTTCGAGCTGACCGGCATCATGCGCGGCGTGGTGGGCATCGCGGCGGCGGCGGCGGGCGAGAAGGCCGCCTGACGGGCGCTTCGTCCGGACGGCCGGGGCGAGTGACAGCGCGGAGGACGCCGGTGCATAAACCGGCGTCAACCATCGAAAGTCCCATCCCATGATCGACCTTACCCGCGGCCAGCGCGAAACCGAGATCGCGGCGCGCGTCGACGCCTTCATCCGCGATGTCGTGATCCCCTACGAGAACGACCCGCGCATCGGCCATCACGGGCCGTCGGACGAACTCAGCTACGAGCTGAAGGAAAAGGCCCGCGCCGCCGGCCTGCTCTCGCCGCATGTGGGCGAGGCATTCGGCGGCATGGGCCTCAAGCACCGCGAGATCGCGACCGTCTTCCGCGCCGCCGGCTATTCGATGCTCGGCCCGGTCGCGCTCAACATCATGGCCCCCGACGAGGGCAACATGGCGCTGCTGGAAAAGGTCGCCTCGGCCGCCCAGAAGGAGCACTTCCTGCGTCCGCTGGCGGCGGGGCGCACGCGCTCGGCCTTCTTCATGACCGAGCCTGACGGCGGCGCGGGCTCCGACCCCTCGATGATGAAGACGACCGCTCGCCAGGACGGCAATCACTGGGTGATCTCGGGCCGCAAGACGCTGATCACCGGCGCGGACGGGGCGAGCGTCGGCATCGTGATGGCGAAGACCGAGGAAGGCGCGACGCTGTTCCTGTGCGACCTGCCCGATCCCGCCATCCGCATCGAGCGGGTGCTCGACACCATCGACCGCACGATGCCGGGCGGCCACAGCGTCATCACCATCGACAATCTGCGCGTCTCCTCGGACCAGGTGCTGGGCGAGGTCGGGCAGGGCTTCAAATACGCGCAGGTGCGCCTCGCCCCGGCCCGCCTCACCCATTGCATGCGCTGGTGGGGGGCGGCGCGCCGGGCGCACGACGTCGCCACCTCCTATGCGATGCAGCGCCACGCCTTCGGCAAGGCGCTGATCGATCACGAGGGCGTCGGCTTCATGCTGGCCGACAATCTGATCGATCTGAAGCAGGCCGAGCTGATGATCGACTGGTGCGCCTTCGTGCTCGACAATGCCGGCCACGGCGCGGGCGGGACGGAATCCTCGATCGCCAAGGTCGCGGTCTCGGAGGCGCTCTATCGCATCGCCGACCGCTGCGTGCAGATCCTCGGCGGCACCGGCGTCACCGACGACACGCCGGTGCACCAGATCTTCCGCGATATCCGCGCCTTCCGCATCTATGACGGCCCGACCGAGGTGCACAAATGGTCGCTCGCCAAGAAGATCAAACGCGAGGCGAAGGCGTCCGTCTGAACGGACGCCCGACCCGCCCTAGAGCGCGCCTTCGTCGGTCAGCGACATGACCTCGCTGACGACGCCGTTCTTGGCGAGACACCGCCAGCGGGCGCGCTGCGGGCCGACGCCGACGACGACCTCGGTCGCGGCCTCCGATTCCTCGGACGAGATCAGCACGACGTCGCCGTTTCCGGTCTCGACCGAGACGGCCTGGAGGCAGGCCTGCTCGTCGGCCGAGGGCGTCGCGGCGTGGGGCTGGGCGGCCGCGCCGGTGATCGAGAAGGCGATGGTGTGCTTGCAGGTCTCGCCGCGCCGCGCCGCGTTGCGCATCAGATAGACCTGAACGGTGTAGGTGCCGCTCGACGGCAGCGTGCCCGAGTAGTCGTTGCCTGACACCTCGCCCATGAACAGCGCGGAGTCCGCGCCGGGGGCGACGATGTTGAAGTAGCAGGACGTGTTCTTCGGCGCGAACGAGACGGTCAGCGTCTGGCCGCCCGCCGCGCCCAGCTTGTAGTTCAGCGTGTCGTAGCCCGCGACCGAGCCGGTCAGCGTCGCCGAGGTCTCGCCCTTGGCGAAATGCACGGTCTTGGAGGTGTCCTTGGCGCTGGCCGGTGCGGCCAGCAGCAGCGCGACGGCGAGACAGGCCGGAATCGTCTTCATTGTGATCTCCCTGGGGTCACAACCCCAAGTTGATCGTATCTCGATCTTCCCTTAGGTCAACCGTGTGCCGGAGGGCCTAGTCGCCGCTTTCCTTCGGGCGGTCGGGATTGCCGATGTCGAGCGCGAATTTGTAAGCGCCGTCCGGCTGCTTGCGCCAGACGGTGACATAGCTGCCGGTCGCCTTGCGCGTCGTGCCGTCCTCGGCCTTGGGGCTTTCATAGGCCCAGCGGCCATGGGTGAAGCCCAGCGTGCCGTCGTCCGAGGCGACCGCCTCGACCGGTCCCCAGGTCAGCGTGCCGCCATGGGCGTATTGCTCGGCCATCAGCTCGTGGATCTCGGCGGGGCCGGAGACGATCTTCTCCTCGCCCCGGAACATGCGCGCGTCCGGCGCGGCATAGGCTTCGAAGGCGGCGGCGACGCCGTCGGTCTGGGCCTTGTCGTTGAAGGCGCTGTCGGCGGCCATCATCGCGTCCTCCGCAGGTCCGGCGAGGGCGGGCGCGGCGATCAGCGCGGCGGCGGCGAGGGCGAAGAACATACGGCGCATGGGCGTCTCCTGTTATCGGCCGCCAGCGAAGCCCAGCCGGGCGCGCAAGTCATCGGGCGAAACGCCGCGCGCTCTCACATCTGCGAGAGTTTCGGCCCCGTCGCGCTTGGCGAGCCGCCTGCCGTCCGGGCCGGTCAGCAGCTTGTGGTGGCGATAGGCGGGCTCGGGCAGGTCGAGCAGCGCCTGAAGCAGGCGGTGGACGAAGGCGGCGGGCAGAAGATCCTCGCCCCGCGTCACCAGCGTCACGCCCTGAAGCGCGTCGTCGACCGTCACCGCCAGATGATAGCTCGCCGGCACGTCCTTGCGGGCCAGCACGACGTCGCCGAAGACGGCGGGGGCGGCGGGCTGGCGCACGCCGCTTTCCTCCATGGTTAGCGGTCCCGTCCGGGCGATCGCCCGCGCCATGTCGAGCCGCAGCGCGTAAGGCTCGCCCGCCGCGATCCGCGCCGCGCGTTCGGCCGCGTCGCGGTGGCGGCAGGCGCCGGGATAGAGCGGGCCGTCCGGACCGTGCGGCGCGCCGGCGCTCGCCGCGATCTCTGCGGCGATCTCCTTGCGCGTGCAGAAACAGGGATAGATGAGGCCCATCGTCTCCAGCCGGGCGAGCGCGGCGCGATAGTCGCCGAAATGCTCCGACTGGCGGCGCACCGGGGTCTCCCAGACGAGACCGAGCCAGGCGAGATCCTCGTAGATCGCCGTCTCGAAGGCGGGACGGCAGCGCGTCGCGTCGATGTCCTCGATGCGCAGCAGGAAGCGCCCGTTCGCGGCGCGCGCGGCCTCGGCGGCGAACAGCGCCGCATAGGCGTGGCCGGTGTGCAGATAGCCGGTCGGCGAGGGGGCGAAGCGGGTGACGATCATCGGTGCGGCAGCGCGAAGGCGCGCGCCGACCTTGCCGGGGGACAGGCGGCGGATCAATCGGCCATCGCGCGGCTGGCCAGCGGCGGCGAGGCGCGCCACACTGGGGGCATGACAGGAAGCATCGACGGCCCGCGCCTCGGCCCCAAGGCGGGCGGCGCGCCCGACAGTCTCGTCGTGCTGGTGCACGGCTACGGCGCGAACGGCGAGGACCTCATCGGCCTCGCGCCCTATCTCCAGCGCGTGCTGCCGCGCGCCGCCTTCGTTGCGCCGGATGCGCCCGAAAGCGTGCCGGGTGTGCCCTTCGGACGCCAGTGGTTCGCGATCACCCGGCTCGATCCGCAGCTTCTGGCGGCGGGGGCCGACAGCGCCGCGCCCGTGCTCGACGTCTTCCTCGACGCGGAGCTGAAGCGCCAGGGCGTCGCGCCCGCGCGGCTCGCGCTGGTCGGCTTCAGCCAGGGCACGATGATGGCGCTGCATGTGGGGCTGCGCCGCGCCGTGCCGCCGGTCGCCATCGTGGGCTTCTCCGGCGCGCTGGTCGCGCCCGAGCGGCTGGCGCGCGAGATCAAGGGGCGCCCGCCGGTGCTGCTCATCCACGGCGACAGCGACCCGATGGTGCCTGTCGTCGCCATGCACGCCGCCGAGGCGGGCCTCGCGGCGGCGGGCGTGCCGGTCAGCAGCCATGTCGCGCCGGGCCTTGGCCACGGCATCGACCCGGAAGGGCTCCAGCGCGCCATGAGCTTTCTGGCCGAGGCGTTCGCGGCGGCGCGGTGAGCTTCACACCAGCGTCGCGATCCCTATACTAAAATCGTCGGGTCACTCGAATCGCAGGAGTTCCGGGTCTTCGTCAGCGTGCGCCGTCCGCATCCCGCCTTGAAGGAGCCGTGCCGTGCTCGCGTCTGACCGCGCGCCCGAGGCGTGTCCTGCGCTGGTCCTGAACGCCGATTTCCGGCCGCTCTCGTATTTTCCGCTGTCGCTCTGGTCCTGGCAGGACACGGTGAAGGCCGTGTTCCTCGACCGCGTGACCATCCTCAATCACTACGACCGCGTGGTGCGCTCGCCCGGCTTCGAGATGCAGCTGCCCTCGGTCGTCTGCCTGAAGGACTATGTGAAGCCGGCCCGCACGCCCGCCTTCACGCGGTTCAACGTCTTCCTGCGCGACCGCTTCCAGTGCCAGTATTGCGGCGACCGCCACGATCTGACCTTCGATCACGTCGTGCCGCGCTCGCGCGGCGGCCGCACGACATGGGAGAACATCGTCACCGCCTGCTCGCCCTGCAATCTGCTCAAGGGCGGACGCCTCACCCACCAGTGCGGGATGTATCCCTCGCACAAGCCCATGCGGCCGAGCGTGCAGGAATTGCAGCGCAACGGCCGCGCCTTCCCGCCCAACTATCTGCACGAGTCCTGGAACGACTATCTCTACTGGGACAGCGAGCTGGAGCCTTAGGCGGGCCGCAATGGCCTATCGTCAGGATTTCAAGAAAGCCGGAATGGCCGGCAAGGGAGAGAACGCATGTTTTCGCATATCATGATTGGCACCAACGACCTCGATCGCGCCAAGACCTTCTACGACAAGCTGCTGGGGACGCTCGGCGTGCCGCCGGCGGTGGTCGACGGCAACCGCATCTTCTACATCACCCAGACCGGCGTCTTCGCGGTCTCCAAGCCGATCAACGGCGAGCCCGCGTGCCACGCCAATGGCGGCACGATCGGTTTCGCCGCCGCCTCGCCGGAGCAGGCCGACGCCTGGCACGCGGCGGGCGTCGCGGCGGGCGGCACCGCCATCGAGGAGCCGCCGGGCGTGCGCGCCGGCGGCATGGGCAAGCTCTATCTGGCCTATCTGCGCGATCCCGACGGCAACAAGCTCTGCGCGCTCCACCGCATGGCGGCCTGACGGCCTCCGGCGCCGCGCCCGGCCGCGCCGCCTAGGCGCGCCGGGCGTCGCGCCACATGCCCCAGATCGGCGGGGCGTCCTTGCGGGCGCGGTATTCGGTGACGACGCGGAATCCGTGCCGCTCGTAGAGTCGCGTGTTGCGCGGATTTGAATTGTCGAGATGGGCGGGCATGCCCTCGGCGTCGATCTTGGCGAGCGTCGCCTCCAGAATCGCCGAACCGACGCCCTTGCCCTGCATCGCGGGATCGACGCCGAAGAAGAAGAGATACCAGTGCGGCGGTTCGGGCGGGTGGTGCTTCTCCATCGCCTCGCCGAGCGCCGCGGCGCGGCCGAGCCGCGAGAAGCCGGTGATCTTCAGCAGCGTCGGCAGCATCAGCGCCATCCGCCAGGCCGGGATCGACAGCGACGACAGGCCCGACGGCGGCAGCCACACCGAGGCCGCCTGAAAGCCGGGCGCGACGAACATCGCGTCGTGCTGCGCGCATTGGCGGGTGAGGGCGTAGGTGAAATAGGCGTTCAGCGCGCCGGCGAGGCCCGCGCCCTCGCGGAAGCCCCAGCGCATCACCGGATCGGCGGCGAAGGCGGCGGCCAGCAGGGCGGCGAGGCGGGGGATTTCGGCGGCGGCGGCCTTGCGCGGCGCGGCGGCGGCGAGGCGCGCGGCATGGGCTTCTTCGTGGGCGTCCATCAGATCTTCTCGGAAAGGCGGATGGCGAGGCGGCAGCCCGCCTTGATGACCGCCGAGAGCAGCGGATAGCCCGCCGCCTCGCGTGCGCCCTCGGCCCTTGCGGTGTCGCGGTGCTCGATTTCCTCTGCGCGGAAGCGGGCGACGACCTCTTCCAGCTCGCCGTCGCGGCCGGCGAGTTGCGCCTGCTGGCGGGCATAGTGGCCGTCGATCACCTCCTCGACCGCCTCGGTGCAGGCCATCGCCGCCTTCTCGCCCATCAGCGCGGTGACGGCGCCGAGCGTGTAGGAGGCGGCGTCCCAGATCGGCGCGAGCGCGGTCGGCCGCACGCCGCGCTCGGCGACGAGGCGCTCGAAGGTTTCCAGATGCACGTCTTCCTGCGCCTTCATGTGGCGCACCAGTTCGGCGGCGCGGGCCGTCGCCGGACCGGCCCCCAGCACCGCAAGCTGGCCGCGATAGATGCGCACCGCCGCCGTCTCGCCGGCGTGATCGACGCGGATCATCGCCGCGATGTCGTCGGGCGTGCGGTTGGGCCGGGCGTGGCGACCCGGACGAGGCGGGACGGGGCGACGGCCTGCGGTGGCTGTCATGCGCGGAAACGTCCTTTCAGCCGGCCCTGCAGCGCGCCCCACAGCGCGATGGCGGCGAGCCCCAGCGAGGCGAGGGCGTTCCAGGCGGCCATCGACAGGCCAAGAAAGACCCAGCTCGGCTGGTCGCAGGCGACGATCTTGGTGTCGTTGAGGCTGTTCAGCAGATCGCCGCCGGTGGGCAGCGGGGCGATGGTGCCGCCGCATTCGGCGAGGCCGGGCCAGAATTTCAGCTCGACCCCGGCATGGAAGACCGCGATGCCCGCGCCGGTCAGCAGCGCCAGGGCGGCGAGCGCGAGCAGAAGCCGCGCCGCGCCTTTCGGTCCGCCGATCGCCGCCAGCGCCGCCAGCCCCGCCGCCGCCGCCACGAAATGCGGCGGCCGCTGATAGAGGCACAGGATGCAGGGCATCAGCCCGCCGACATACTGCGTGTAATAGGCGAAGCCCAGCATCCCCGCCGGGGCGAAGGCGGTGATCAGGGCGGCAAGGCGCAGCCGGTCGCGGACGCTCATGCCCCTCCTATGCCGCGCCGGACGGGGGTTGCCTAGTCCCCCGCCGTCGCGGCCGGACGTTGACGGGCCGCCTGTCAGCGCCCTAGAAGCCCCGCGTTGCCCCTGTGGCGGAATGGTAGACGCGACAGACTCAAAATCTGTTGTCCGCAAGGGCGTGCTGGTTCGAGTCCGGCCAGGGGCACCATGGCGCGCGCCGCCCGGAGAGGCGGCGCTCGCCGCGAGGGGTCACAGGACCACCTCGCCGCCGATCGCCTCGTGCAGGATGAAGCCTTCCAGCGGATCGGAATCGGCGCGCCAGGGCCGCTGCT
Organism: Alphaproteobacteria bacterium; assembly: GCA_046348585.1. Taxonomy (GTDB): domain Bacteria; phylum Pseudomonadota; class Alphaproteobacteria; order Micropepsales; family Micropepsaceae; genus JADZAI01. The sequence goes on along the minus strand of JAXMDZ010000001.1, from coordinate 57,788 downwards.
TCAGCGTCGCCAGCGTGTCGCGATAGCCGGCGTTCCAGCGCTTGCGGATGCCGGTCGGGCTGAAATCGACGTCCTTGGTGTGGTCCTCGTGGTCGAGGCGCGGCGCGAGCAGGCGCACGACATGCATCTTGGTGACGCAGCCATAGCCGGCCAGTTCCTCGACCTCGGGCGCATCGCTCGATCCGGCCGGCACCAGCGCTGCGAGGCGGCTGATGACGTGGCGCAGGCGGTGAAGCTGGCGCTGGCGCGCGATGTGGGTGGACGAGCGGCTGGCGTACTGGATGTCCTTCTGGCGGTTGGCGACCTCCCAGATCGATTTCGGCTCGGGGCCGTGCGGGTTCCACAGATGCACCGAGAAGACGACGGCGTTCTGGCGCGGCTGGTCGTCGAACACCGCCTCGACCGGGGTGTTGGAGACGATGCCGCCGTCCCAGTAGAGCTCGCCGTCGATGCGCACCGCCGGGAAGGCGGGCGGCAGCGCGCCGGAGGCCAGCACATGGCGGGCGTCGAGCGTCTCGTCGTCGGTGTCGAAATAGCGCATCGCCCCGGTCTGGACATGGGCCGCGCCGACGGTGAGGCGCATCGGCCCGTCGTTGATGCGCTCGAAATCGACGAGATCGGCGAGCGTGCGCTGGAGCGGCGTCACCGAGTAATAGCCCGCCTCCTCCGGCCCCAGCGGCACCTGCTGCCCGAGGAAGGCGAACGGGTTGGGGGTGAAGAAGGCGGGGATGCCGCCGGTGATCGCCGCCATCGTGCGCAGCGGGTTCAGCGCCTTGAAGAGCGAGGACTCGAACGCATGGCCGTGCTCGACGCGCCGCCAGAACTCGTGCAGCCGGTCCAGCCGGTCCTCGGCCGGGTTGCCGGCGATGAGCGCGGCGTTGATCGCGCCGATCGAGGTGCCGATCACCCAGTCGGGCTCGACGCCCGCTTCGTGCAGGGCCTGATAGACGCCGGCCTGATAGGCGCCGAGCGCGCCGCCGCCCTGAAAGACGAGGACGGTCTGTCCCAGCGCATTGAGTTCTTCCTTGATCGACATGGGTGTCTCCTTTCGTTTCGCTTTTCGTGTCGCGTTCAGGCGAGGCTGGGACCGGGGGACGCGGGCGCGTCGTCGCCGGCGGGCGAGCCGGTGATGAGGCGGGCGTTCCGGTCGAAGGTGAGGTAGTGCCAGAGCCAGTTGAGGCCGACGGCGAGGCGGTTGCGGAAACCGGCCAGGAACCAGATATGGGCGACGCACCACAGCGCCCAGGCCGGAAAGCCCGAAACCTTCAGCCGTCCGAAATCGGCGACGGCGTGATTGCGCCCGATGGTGGCGAGATTGCCGTAGTCGCGGTAGCGGAAGGCGGGCGCCGGGCGTCCGGCGATGGCCGCCGCGATGACGCGGGCAGCGTGCCGGCCCTGCTGCTTGGCGACGGCGGCGAGGCCGGGCAGCGGCCGGCCGTTCGGGCCCATGCAGGCGGCGGTGTCGCCGATGGCGAGGATGCGCTCGTGGCCGGGCACGCGGAGATCGGGGCCGACCAGGATCCTTCCGGTGCGGTCGGCTTCCGCGCCGAGCCAGGCCGCGGCGGGCGAGGCCTTGACCCCTGCCGCCCAGATCGCCGTGCGGCAGGCGATGCGGTCGTCGCCGACAAAGACAGCGTCGGCGGTCACGTCCTTCACCGGCGCGCCGAGGCGCACCTCGACGCCCAGCCGCGCCAGCGAGGCTTCGGCCTTGGCGGACAGCGCTTCGGGGAAACCGCCGAGCACCCGCGTGCCGCCGTCCGCCAGCACGATGCGCGAGCAGTGCGGGGTGATGGAGCGGAAGTCGCGCGACACCGATTGCCGCGCCAGCTCGGCGACCGCGCCGGCCATCTCGACGCCGGTGGGGCCTGCGCCGATCACCACGAAGGTCAGCAGCGCGTCGCGCCGCGCCTTGTCGGTTTCGGTCTCGGCCCGCTCGAAGGCGAGCAGGATCTTGCGGCGGACGGCGGTCGCATCGTCGAGCGTCTTGATGCCGGGGGCGAGCGCCGCCCAGTCGTCGCGCCCGAAATAGGAATGCCGCGCGCCGGTCGCCAGGATCAGCCAGTCATAAGCGACCGGCGCGCCCTCGGCGAGCAGCACCCTGCGGCCGGGCGCGTCGATCCCGGCGACGCGGTCGAGCAGGACGCGGGTGTTGGCGTCGTTCCTCAGGATCGCGCGGATGGGCGCGGCGATGTCGGCCGGCGACAGGCCCGCCGTCGCCACCTGATAGAGCAGCGGCTGGAAGACGTGATGGTTGCGCTGATCGATCAGCGTCACCTCGACGCCGGCGCGGCCGAGCGCCTTGGCGGCGTTGAGCCCGCCGAAGCCTGCGCCGGCGATCACCACATGCGGCTTGCGGGGCGGCGGGGGGTTCATCTCAGTGCGCCGTCCAGCCGCCATCGACGGGGAGCGCCGTGCCGGTGATCGAGCGCCCGGCCTCGCCGCACAGGAAGGCCGTCAGCGCGCCGATCTCGCTCGTCTCGGCGAAGCGCCGCGTCGGCTGGGCGGCGAGCAGCACGTCGCGGATGACCGCCTCGCGCGAGATGCCGCGCGCTTTGGCGGTGTCGCCGATCTGGTTCTCGACCAGCGGCGTCCAGACATAGCCGGGGCAGATCGCGTTGCAGGTGATGCCCGCTTCGGCCCCTTCCAGCGCCACGGTCTTGGTGAGGCCGAGCACGCCGTGCTTGGCGGCGACATAGGCGCTCTTGAACGGCGAGGCGACGAGCGCGTGCGCCGAGGCGATGTTGACGATGCGGCCCCAGCCCTTCGCCTTCATCGCCGGGAAGGCGGCGCGGATGGTGTGGAAGGCGGCCGAGAGGTTGAGCGCCAGGATGGCGTCCCACTTGGCGGGCGGGAAGTCCTCGATCGGCGCGACATGCTGGATGCCGGCATTGTTGACGAGAATGTCGACGCCGCCGCGCCGCGCGGCGGCCGTCGCGACGAGGTTGAAGGCGCCCTCGGGCCGCATCAGGTCGGCGCCGTCGAAGGCGATTTCGACGCCGGTCTCGGCGGCGAGTCCGGCGCGCACCGCCTCGATCGCCGCGGCGTCGCCGAGGCCGTTGAGAACGATGTCGGCCCCGGCCAGGGCCAGCGCGCGGGCGACGGCGAGGCCGATGCCGCTGGTCGATCCGGTGACGACGGCGAGGCGTCCGGCGAGGGGACGGCCGGCGTCCGGCGCGTCGTTCATGGGGGCGGTCATGTCTGCTCCTGCGGTCTTGACGGAGCGAGCAGATGCCGGAACGGGCGGCGCAGCTGAAATGCGCTTTGCGCATGGACTCCATGCCGCCATTCGAATTCCGCGCCTTGGCGGCGGTCCCTAGGTTCCGCGTCTGTCGCCGGGAACGGGACGGATTCAATCAACCAAGGACGTGACTGATTATGACGAGCAAGATCATGAAGGGCGCTTCGGCGGCCCTTTTCGCCCTCGCGGGCCTCTACGCCTCGACGGCGATGGCGGGCGAGTGCCCGGCCGGCGCGGCGGGCGTCAACAAGCTGGAAGGCGCGGCGACCGAGCCGAAGGACGTGACCGACACGGTGATCGGCGCCATCGACCTCGGCCCCGAGATCAAGGTGGACGGCCGCAGCCTGCGCCTGCGCCGCCTCGTGCTGCAGCCGGGCGGCGTCGTGCCGCTGCACACCCACACCGATCGCCCCGCGATCATCATCACGCTCTCGGGCGAGGTGACGGAATACAACAGCACCTGCACGCAGCCGATCGTCCACAAGGCGGGCGACGTGGCGCGCGAGACCCAGGGCGTCATGCACTGGTGGAAGAACAACGGTTCGACCGAGGTCGTCCTGCTGTCTTCCGACGTGCACAACGACGCGGCGAAGTGACGGGCCCGTCCTTCGCTTCGGCGGCCGGGATCGGGCCCCCACGATTTCCGGCCGCACTGCCCGGCGCTCCGTTCCGCGAACGGGGCGCCGGTCCCTTGTCCGAACGGCGGAGACCAGCCATGAGCGCCGACATCTTCGCCCGCGCCGACCAGCGCTACCGCAACGGCCTCGACCTGCTGAAAACCCTGCCCGGCGAAAGCGCCGCGATGGTGACGAGCCGGCTCGCGGAAGTCGCGCCGGAATTCGCGCGCCTCGCGGTCGAGTTCGGCTATGGCGATCTCTTTTCGCGCCCGGCGCTCGATCTCAAGGCCCGCGAGATCGCGGCGATTTCGGCGCTGGGGGCGCTCGGCAACGCCGCGCCGCAGCTGCGCGCCCATGTGGCGAGCGCGCTGGGGATCGGCGTCGCGCGCGCCGAGATCGTCGAGGTGCTGATGCAGCTCGCCTTCTCGGCCGGGTTTCCGGCGGCGATCAACGCGCTCACCGCCTGTCACGATCTGTTGACCGATCAGGCGACGAGCTGCGAGTCCTGCGCGTCGGATTCGCGCCAGGGATGACGGCGGGCGGCGCTGAGGAAAGCGCCGACCGCCGGGGCGTGCGGACGGCCGCGCACCGTCACCAGCGAGACCGTGCGCTCGAAGGCCGGGTCGATCAGGGGCCGCACGGCGATGTCCGGCTCGGTGATCGAGTGTTCGGGGAAGAGGCCGAAGCCCAGTCCGGCCCGCACCATGCTCTGCACCCATTCGTCGCGCGGCGAGGAAAACACCGTCCGCGGGGCCGAGCCCTGCCGGTCGAAGCCGGCCGAAATCGTGTCGTCGGCCTCGCAATTGGAGCGGGCGATATAGGGCTCGTCGTGCAGGTCGGCGACGCGCACCGTCTCGCGGGCGCACAGGCGGTGATTGCGCGGCAGCAACACCCTGAACGCCTCCTCGAACAGCGCGACCTGATGGAACGGCGCGGCGTCCGCCGCAGGACCGGAAAGCAGCGCCAGGTCGAGCGCGCCCTTCTCCAGCCGTTCGGCGATGGAGGCCGCGTCGTCCTCGATCAGGTTGATGCGGATCTCGGGATGGGCCTGCTGGAAGCGGACGATGAGGCTGGAGATCAGGCGCGGCCCGATCGTGCACATCGCGCCGATGGCGAGGCTGACATTCTCCAGCCGCCGCGTCGCCCTGGCGGCCTCCTTGGCGGCGGCGGTCTGCGCCCAGATCTGCCGCAGATAGGGCAGCATCAGGCGGCCGAGTTCGGTCAGATGGCTGTTGGCGCGCTCGCGGTTGAACAGCGGGCCGCCCAGCTCGTGTTCGAGCTGCTGGATCGCCCGCGTGAGCGCGGGCTGGGTGACGTTGCAGCGCTCGGCGGCGCGCGTGAAATTGAGCGTTTCGGCCAGCGCCACGAAGTAGCGCACCTGTTGCATTTCCATGAGCCGCCATCCCCCGCGCCGGTCTTGCGCGTTCCTCCCGTTCATTCGCCGGGGCGGACCCCGGGGTTACGCCGGGCCGACGCGGGCGTGACGAACGAACAGTTTGCGCGGATCGGGCCGGGCGCTCAGGCGGCCGGACGGGCGGCGCGGCGCTCGGCCGCAAACCCGGCGGCGATCGTCAGGCCCATTGCGGCGATGGCGATCCAGGCATGGGGCTGGAGCAGCGGCATCCCGGTCAGGATCAGCCCGTCATTGCTGCCGGGGATGAGGGCGCTGCCCGCCCCCATCAGCGCCCCGCCGCCGAGGCAGCGCGCCGCGCCTTCGGCGGTGATCGCCCGGCGCGCCAGCCGTCCGGCGGTCCAGCCGCCCAGCACCGCGCCCGCCAGCAGCGCCGCGAACAGCGCGAGGCGCGGCGCGAGGTCGCGCGCCATACCGGCGGCGAGATCGGCCAGCAGCTCGGTATAGGCCCAGGCCCCGGCGCAGATCATCATCACGACGAAGGCGATCCCGATGACGATGGTCGCCTCGTGCGGCCGCCAGACGCGCCGCCAGACGCCGCCCTCGGCCCGTCCGCGCCGCAGCACCATGACGGCGCGGGCGAGCGCCAGCAGGGCGATCGGCAGCACGGCCCAGCCGGGAAAGACGAAGCCCGGCCCCGAAGCCGGAACCGGCGCGGGCAGGGGAACGAGCCTCAGCGCGGCGACGCCGAGGAAGAAGCCCGCCGGGGTCAGCAGATAGGCCCATTCGCCCGAGCCGAGCCGGGCGATCGCCCCGAACACGCAGGCGCGGTTGAGATAGGCCCCGAGGCCCAGCAGCACGCCGCCCGCGACGGTGCCAAGGCTCACCGCCTGCGCCGCCGGCAGCTTGGCGATGAGGCCGGCCTCGCGGGCAAGCGCCAGGCCGCCCGCCACCCAGGCGGCGGCTTCGGCGAGCGCGAGCAGGCGATAGGCGGTGCGGCGCGCGAACACCTCCTGCACGGCGGCGACGGTGCAGGTCGCGCCGCGCTGGATGGCGAAGCCCATGGTCGCGGCGCAAGCGAGCGCCAGCGCGAAGGCGAGGCTGAGAAGGGCGGGGCTCATGGCGCGCTCCTGCGCCGCCCGGAAGGACGGCGGGGGGAGGCGCCGCCGCGCGCGGCGGACGGCGCGGCTGTGGTCATGTCACCCTCCGCTGGCTTGAAGCGGCGCGCGGCCGCCCGCTGCCTGTCGCAGACCGGCGGGCGCGCGGGAAATGGCCTTGCGGCATGGCGTCCATGCGCTTTCCTCATGCGCCGCCGCACTGACGTGGCGGCAATACGAGGCGCTGGCGCTTTTCGCGTTCCGGCATTACCTCATCCGGCACAGCGCCCGGCCAACGGACGCGGCAGACGCAAGCTGAGGAGTCCGAACATGGGTGAAGCGTATATCGTCGCCATCGCGCGCACGGCCGGCGGCCGCAAGGGCGGACGGCTGAAGGACTGGCATCCGGTCGACATGGCCGCGAAGATCATCGACGCGCTGGTCGAAAAGACCAAGGCCGACCCGGCGCTGATCGACGACGTGATCATGGGCTGCGTCGGCCAGGCCGGCGAGCAGGCGATGAACATCGCGCGCAACGCGGTGATGGCGTCGAGCCTGCCCGAGAGCGTGCCCGCGACCACGGTCGACCGCCAGTGCGGCTCGTCGCAGCAGGCGCTGCACTTCGCGGCGCAGGCCGTCATGTCCGGCACGATGGACTGCGTGATCGCGGCGGGCGTCGAGAGCATGTCGCGCGTGCCGATGGGCCTGCCGATCATGCTGCCGATGAAGAACGGCTTCGGCATCTACAAGAGCCCCGGCCTCGAAAAGCGTTACCCCGGCATCATGTTCAGCCAGTTCGACGGCGCGGAGATGATCGCCAAGAAATACGATCTGTCGAAGGAAACGCTCGACACGTTCGGCTATCACAGCCACCGCAAGGGCAAGGAAGCGACCGAGGCAGGCGCCTTCGACGGAGAGATCGTGCCGCTGGAGATCGTCGACGCCGAAGGCAACGCGGCCCTGCACACGGTGGACGAAGGCATCCGCTTCAACGCCAGCCTGGAAGCGATGCAGGCGGTGAAGCTGATCAAGGAGGACGGCCGCCTGACCGCCGCCACCTCCAGCCAGATCACCGACGGCGCGTCGGGCGTGATGGTGGTGAACGAGCGCGGCCTCAAGGCGCTGGGCGTCGCCCCGCTCGCCCGCGTCCATCACATGACGGTGGTCGGCGCCGATCCGGTGATCATGCTCGAAGCCCCGATCCCGGCGACCGAGCGGGCGCTGAAGCGCGCCGGCATGAAGATCGCCGACATCGACCTCTACGAAGTGAACGAGGCCTTCGCCTCGGTGCCGCTGGCCTGGCTCAAGGCGATCGGCGCCGATCCCGAAAAGCTCAACGTCAACGGCGGCGCGATCGCCCTCGGCCACCCGCTGGGCGGCTCGGGCACCAAGCTGATGTCGACGCTGGTCAACGCGCTGCACAAGCGCGGCGGCCGCTACGGCCTGCAGACGATGTGCGAAGGCGGCGGCCTCGCCAACGTGACGATCGTCGAGCGGCTCTAGACCGCCCGCGCATTGACGTGACGGCAAAGCGGCGGCCTGCGGGCCGCCGTTTCCTTTTGCGCCTGCCCGTATAGGCTCCGCCGGACAAGAACATACGAACCGGAGGAACCCCCATGCGTTTCGGCGTCTTCTACGAATTGCAGCTGCCCAAGCCCTGGCTGCCGGGCGACGAGGCGCGCCTCTTCCACGAGGCGCTGGACCAGGTGGAGCTCGCCGACCGGCTGGGCTTCGACTATGCGTGGGAGGTGGAGCACCACTTCCTCGACGAATACTCGCATTCGTCTGCGCCGGAAGTCTTCCTCGCCGCCGCCGCCTCGCGGACCAGGACCATCCGCCTCGGTCACGGCATCCGCCAGGTGATCCCCAACTACAATCATCCGGCGCGCACCGCCGAAGGACTTGCGACGCTCGACATCGTCTCCAACGGGCGGGTCGAGTTCGGCATCGGCGAGGGCGCAACGCGGCTGGAGCTGGGCGGCTTCGGCATCCCGGCGCGCGAGAAGCGGGCGATGTGCCTGGAGGCGGCCGAGCAGATCGCCAACATGATGGTGCTCGATCCCTATCCGGGTTTCGAGGGCAAGTATTTCTCGATGCCCTGCCGCAACGTGCTGCCCAAGCCCGTGCAGAACCCGCATCCGCCGATGTGGATGGCCTGCACCAACCGCGACACGATCAAGGTGGCGGCGCAGAACGGCCTCGGCGCGCTCGCCTTCTCGTTCGTCGATCCGGCGGAGGCGCGCACCTGGTCCGACATCTATTACGGCATCATCAAGTCGGAAGCCTGCGTGCCGATCGGCCACGCGGTCAACGCCAACATCGCCATGGTCTCGAACTTCTCGCTGCACCACGACCGCGCCGAGGCGGTGCGGCGCGGGCATGAGGGCTTCGAGTTCTTCGGCTATGCGCTGAATGCGCTGGTGGCGCAGGACACCGTGCCCGGCCGCACCAATCTGTGGGGCGAATATCTCGCCAAGCGCGGCGACCGCACCGAGGCGGTCGTCGCCGCGACGGCGGGCGCCGAGACGGTCGCCACCGGCATCGGCACGCCGGGCGACATGCGCGCGCACCTCGCCGCCTTCCAGGAGGCGGGGGTCGACCAGGTGATCTTCATGCAGCAGGCGGGCCGCAACCGGCACGAGCACATCCGCCAGTCGCTGGAATTGTTCGCCGCCGAGGTGATGCCGGCCTTCGCCGCCGACCGGGCGGCGCGCGAAGCGAGGAAGGCGGCGGAACTCGCCCCCTTCATCGCCGCGGCGATGAAGCGCAAGCGCTGGATGAAGCCGCTTGAGGATCACGAGATCCCGGTCGTCCGGGCCTCGGTCGCCAAGGCCCAGGTGAGCGGCGCGCAGGTCTGACCGAAACGTGACCGATGTGGGGGCGACAGCCGCCCCCGCCTCGGCTACCCATCGGCCAAAAGGGAGAGACCCATGCGCACCGCCATCCTCGCCGCCGCCTTCGCCTCGCTTCTCGCCGGGGCCTCGCCGCTCGCCTTCGCCGAAGCCGCGCCCGAAACGATCGCCGCCGCGATCGCCGATCCGGCGCGCCCGGCCGAGGATTTGGCCCGCGACGCGGCGCGCCATCCGGCCGAACTCATCGCCTTCGCCGGCGTCGAGCCGGGCGACGTGGTGGTCGATTTCATGCCGGGCGCCGGTTACTTCACGCGGCTCTTCTCGAACGTCGCCGGCCCCGAGGGCAAGGTCTATGCCTGGGTGCCCAAGGGCGTGGAGGACAAGTTCAACATGGGCGAGGAGGCGGCCGCGGCCGTCGCCGGACGCGCCAACGCCGAGCGGCTGATCGAGCCGCTGACCGGCCCGGTCTCGTTCTCGAACGTCGATGTCGTCTGGACCGCGCAGAACTATCACGACCTGCACACGACGCTGTTCGGCGGCGCGGATGTCGCGGCCTTCAACAAGCTCGTCTTCGATTCGCTGAAGCCGGGCGGCGTCTTCATCGTCGTCGATCACGTCGCGGCGGCGGGATCGGGCGTCGAGGCGGCCGAGGCGCTGCACCGGATCGACCCGGCCATCGTGAAGGCGGAAGTGGAAGCGGCCGGTTTCGTCTTCGAGGGCGAAAGCGCGGTGCTCGCCAATCCCGCCGACACGCACGACATCCTCGTCTTCGACGAGAAGATCCGCGGCAAGACCGACCAGTTCGTCTACAAGTTCCGCAAGCCCGGGGCCTAGCGCCTTGCGTCGGCGCGCCGGAAGGCGTCGCGGGCGGTGATGCGGGCGTACCAGTCCTTCACGCGGGGGCCGAGATCGGCGTCGATCTTCAGCCGCTTCGCCAGATAGACGGCGTAGCCGACCGTGATGTCGGCGGCGGTGAAGCGGCCGGCGGCGAGATAGTCGCGGCCCTCAAGCCCCGCCTCGACGAAGCGCATGCGCCCGAGGAACCATTTGCGGTAATCCTCGGCGACCTGCGGGATGCGGCGCTCCTCCGGCTCCAGCTCGGTGTAGCGCAGCACCAGCGTCTGCGGGAACGTCGCGGTGGCGTCGGAGAAGAACATCCAGTTGAGATAGGCGGCGTAGTCCGGCGCGTGCGGCGCGACCACCAGATCGGTCGGGCCGTAGGTGGTGCCGAGATACTGGCAGATGGCCGAGGATTCGCTCAACCGCGCCTCGCCGTCGACCAGCCAGGGAATGGTCCCCAGCGGATTGACCGCCAGATATTCCTTCTTGAAGACGCGGGGCGGGAAGGGCAGCACGACCAGTTCGTAGTCGAGGCCCATTTCCTCCAGCATCCACACAGCCCTCAGGCTGCGCGCGCCGACGCAGTGATAGAGTTGCATCCCGTCCTCCCGTTTCGCCCTTTGGAGCGCACCGGACGGGCGGCCGTCAACCGGCCTTGCGGCGGACGATCTCGTCCTCCAGGTCGGCGAGCGAGTCCTTGCCGAAGAAGATCTCGTCGCCCACGAAGAAGGTGGGGATGCCGAACGTGCCGCGCTCCACCGCGCGGTCGGTGTTGGCCTGGAGCTTCGCCTTGATCTCGGCCGCCTGGGCGCGGGCCATCAGCCCTTCGGCGTCGAGCCCCGCGCCGCTCAGCGTCTCGGCGATCAGCGCCGGCTCGTCCATCTTGCGCCCTTCCTCCCACATGGCGCGGAACATCGCCTCGACATAGGGCATGAAGACGCCCGCCTCCTCGGCCGCCAGCGCGCCGCGCATGATGGCGAGCGAGTTGATCGGGAAATGCGGGTTGAAGGCCCATTTGGCGAGGCCGTGCTTCGCCACGAATCGTTTGATCTCGAGGCCGATATAGGCGTTCTTTCCCTTCACCTCGGCGAAGGCGATCATCGGCGGGCGGTTGTTGGTCGCCCGCATGATGCCGCCCAGGAAGACCGGCACATAGGCGAAGCGCGCGCCGGTGCGGCCCTCGATGGCGGGCAGCACCTTGTGCACCAGATAGGCGTTGGGGCTGACGAAATCGAACAGGAATTCGGGGGTCATATCGCTCACCAGGTTTCGCCGTAGGGGCGCAGATCGAGTTCGTGGGTCCAGCCGTCGCGCGTCTGGAGGTGCAGCATCCAATAGGCGCCCGCGATGCTCTCGGGGTCCATCAGCGTGTCGGGCGGCAGGCTCGCGGCGGCCTCCGCCCCCCGCGCTTCGGCGATGCGGCCGCGCACGAAGGCGGTATCGACGCCGGCGTCGATGACGAGATGGGCGACATGGATGTTCCGCGGCCCCAGCTCGCGGGCCATGGACTGCGCCACGGCGCGCAGGCCCGCCTTGGCGCTGGCGAAGGCGGCATAGCCGCTCGCCCCGCGAATCGAGGCGGTCGCGCCGGTGAAGAAGATCGAGCCCTGCCCGCGCGGCAGCATCAGCCGCGCCGCCTCGCGCCCGGCGAGGAAGCCGGCATAGGCCGCCATCTCCCACACCTTGCGGAAGACCCGCTCGGTCGTCTCCAGCAGGGGGAAGCGCACATTCGCGCCGACATTGAAGATGCAGACCTCAAGCGGCGCATGGGCGTCGGCCTCGGCGAGGAAGGCGGTCACCGCCTCCTCGCTGCGGGCGTCGAGCGTGCGGGCCTCGCAGCGTCCGCCCTCCGCCTCGATCTCCGCCTTCAGGGGCAGAAGCTTCTCGCCGTTTCGCCGTCCGGCGAAGACGGTGAAGCCTTCGCCCGCGAACTTCCTGGCGATCGCCGCGCCGATGTAATCGCCCGCGCCGATCACCGCGCAGGTGGCGTTGCGCTGCATCGTGGGTGCCTTCCGCCTCTTGAGTTCCAAAACAGAACTCACATAGAATGGCGGCGGCGGCAAGGAGTCAATCGATGCGCTGGAGCGAGATCGGCGAGGAGGCCTGTTCGGTCGCGCGCACGGTGTCGGTGATCGGCGACCGCTGGACGCTGCTGATCCTGCGCGACTGCTTCCTCGGCATTCGCCGCTTCGACGACTTCCAGGCCCGCCTCGGCGTCACGCGCCACATCCTCGCCGGCCGGCTGAGGAAGCTGGTGGAGGAGGGCATCCTCACCAAGGTGAAGTACGAAGACCGCCCGGCGCGTTACGAGTACCGCCTCACCGATGTGGGCCGCGCGCTGCATCCCGTCATCATGGCGATGGTCCATTGGGGCGACACGCACCGCGTCACGAAAAAAGGCCGCCCGCTGCTGCACCGGCACAAGACCTGCGGCCACGACTTCGATCCGGTAATGACCTGCTCCCACTGCGCCGAACCCCTCGCCGCGCGCGCCGTGGAGGTCAGGCCGGGACCGGGGGCGCGGCGCTGACACTCTCTGTCATTCCGGGCGAGGACGCCGGAGGCGTCCGAGACCCGGGACCCAGGGGCGGCAAGCTCGGGGTCCAATCGCCTGGATCCTGGCTAAAGGCCGGGATGACACGGTGGAGAATTTACATCACGCAGCCTATGTATCGGAGTCGCCGCCAGAGACCGGCGCCAAGAGCATGCCATGGAAGACCACGCGATCGATCAGGAAAAGACAGCGAAGCTGAAGCAGTCCGCCCGCCGGCGCGCCGACGCAGTCAAGCAATTCCGCTGCAAAAACTTGATCGCGGTCATCGAAAATCCGATCGATGTCAAGAATATCGGAACGGTCATCCGTAACGCGAACGCGCTGGGCGTCGAGAAAGTCTATGTCGTCGATCCGCGCCGGTCGCTGCCGGACGATTGGCAGGATATGCGCGAACGCGGAACAATCTCGAAGACCTCCGTATCCGCCGTGAAATGGACGTTCGTCCGCCGCTTCGACAGCACCGATAAGTGCTTCGATCACCTCGAGAAAAGAGGCTTCAGGTCGATCGTCACGTCGCCCCATGTGAAGGGGAAGACGAACATCTTCCTGCACGAAGGTGACTTCACGGCGTACACCAAGCTGGCCGTCTGGTTCGGCAGCGAATCGATCGGAATCACCAGCCGCGCCGTGGAGCGCAGCGAGATGTGCGTCAGCATTCCGATGTTCGGGATGATCGAAAGCCTCAATCTCGGAACAAGCTCCGGGATCGTGCTCTATGAGGTCGCGAAGCAACGCCGCGAATATCAAAGCAAGTATCGGCTGCGCGGTCGCAGGGGTGCGCGCGACGTGCCGCTTCCGACGGTTATGGACCCCCAAGCCTCGCGCTAGACGTTCGCCGGTTCGAAGTTCAGCACGCCTGCCGCGCCGTCCTCGCAGCCGAAGGCGAGGCGGCCGCCGTCGGGACGCCAGGCGAGGGCGCTGACCGGGGCGGCGGCGGGGGCGCGCACGCAGGCCGCCTTGTCGTCCTCGAAGCGGGTCAGCCAGAGCGAGCCGTCGGCATGGCCCGAGGCGATGAGGCCGCGCGCCGGATGCGCCGCGACCGCGGTGCAGATCGAACCCTGCGGCCCGACCTCGCGGGCGTTGCGGCCCATCGGCCCCTTGCCGTCGAACGGCCAGCAGATGACGCTCTCGGCCCCGGCCGTCGCCAGCCATTTGCCCTTGGCGAAGAAGGTCATCGACTTCACCTTGGCGGGATAGCCCGCCATGCGCATGTGCTGCTTGTCGGCGAGCCGCCAGCCGTGCAGCGCGTTCTCCTGCATCGCGGTGACGATGAACTCGCCGCCCGGATGCCACAGCACGGCGGTGTGCGAGCCCTTCCATTCGAGGAACGCGCCGCTCGCGTTCTCCGCGCCGATCCACCACAGCGTCACGCCGTTATAGTGGGCGGCGGCGATGCGCTTGCCCTTGGGGTCGAAGGCGAGGCCCATGACGGTCGCCGGATGGGCGAAGCGTTTCGGCGTCGCGCCCGGCTTCGCGAAGACGATCGCCTCCTTGCCCGCCGCGCAGGCGAGCGCGCCCGAGGCGGGGCTGGCGGCGACCTGCTCGATCCACTTGCCGCCGGTGCGGAAGATCTCCTGCGTCGCGCCGTCCGCGCCGATCCGCACCAGCCGTCCGTCGTCGCCGCCGGAGACGAAACCGTCCTCCCAGGCGGCGAGGCACAGCGCCGCCCCGTCATGGGCGGCGATTGCGGTCTCCTCCGCGTCGTCGCGCACGAGGCGCACCGTGCCGTCGCCGAGCGTGAAGGCCGCCACGCCGGGGGCGTAGGCGGCGGCCGTGACGAAGGCGTCGCAGGCGAGGAAACGGGCGGGCGAGGGCGCGGCCTGGCTCATCCGGCGGCGACGCCCAGCGTCTTCTTCACGGCGTCGGCGAAGATGTTATGCGCCTTGGTGACCAGCGGCCCCCATTGATTGCCCCGGCTGGCGATGCCGACCGAAACGCTCGATCCGCCGCCGGGGGCGGCCGCGACATGGATCGGATAGAAGAAGCCGAAGGTCGAAAGGCTCGCCTTGTCGGTCAGCACGAGCCGATGAGCCGTCTTGTCGGCGGCCTCCAGCGTCGCGGGATGGCCGCTCGCGCCGCCTTCCAGCGCGGCGACCACTTCGGCCGGCGCCTGCGGCGCGGCGAAGGTGAGGACGCGCTTGGTCATTTCGGTCAGGTATTTGCCGCCCTTGGCGTTCTTCGCCCGCCACAGGATGACGAGAGAAAAGAGAAGGCCGATGACGGCCCCGATGATTGCGCCCTGAAGCATGCCGGTCGTGTCCCTCGTCGGTCGTCAGGCGGCGATGCAGGAGTGGAAGCCGCGCTTCAGCTCATCCTGATCGAGATTGCGGCCGATGAACACCATCCGGCTGCGGCGCGCCTCGCCCGGCTTCCACGGGCTGGTGAGGTCGCCGTCCATCAGCATGTGGACGCCCTGAAAGACGAAACGCTTGGTCTCGCCCTTCACGTCGAAAATGCCCTTGGAGCGCAGGATGTCCTGCCCGCGCGTCTGCAGCGTCGTCTGCAGCCAGTGGGTCAGCGCCTCGCCGTCCATGGGGCTGGTCGTCTCGAACGAGAAGGACTGCACGTCCTCCTCGTGGTCGTGATGGTGGCCGCCTTCCAGAAAATTGGGCTCGATGGAAAGGATGCGCTCCAGGTCGAAGGCCCCGCGGTCGAGGATCTCGTCCAGCGCGACGCCGCTTTTCGTCGTGCGGTGGATGACGGCGAGCGGGTTGATGTGGCGGATCGCCGCCTCGGCCGCGTCCAGTTCGGCCGCGTCCGCGAGGTCGGCCTTGTTCAGCAGGATGACGTCGGCGAAGGCGATCTGCTCGCGCGCCTCCTTGGCCGATTTCAGGCTGGAAAGGATGTGCTTGGCGTCGACCACGGTGACGATGGCGTCGAGCCGGGTCTTGGCCCTGACGTCCTCGTCCACGAAGAAGGTCTGGGCGACCGGCGAGGGGTCGGCGAGGCCGGTCGTCTCGATCAGGATCGCGTCGAACTTGCCCTTGCGCTTCATCAGATTGGCGAGGATGCGGATCAGGTCGCCGCGCACGGTGCAGCAGATGCAGCCGTTGTTCATCTCGAAGACTTCCTCGTCGGCGTCGACCACCAGATCGTTGTCGATGCCGATCTCGCCGAACTCGTTGACGATGACGGCGTATTTCTTGCCGTGCTGTTCGGTGAGGATGCGGTTGAGAAGCGTCGTCTTGCCGGCCCCGAGATAGCCGGTGAGCACGGTGACGGGGATGGCGCTGGGCTGGGTCATGGATCGTCCGCGAGGGTCTTTGGACGCCTGACTTATGGAACGGGGCGTCCGGCCGCAAGGTGCGCCGCTCCCCGGCGGCCGGCCTTCAGGCCTCCAGGTGCCTCAGGCGGACGAGGCGGGCGGCGATGCTCTCGCGCGGCCCGAAGGCGAGCGAGCCGAGATAGAAGACCCCGGCGGTCAGCACGATCGAGGATTCCGGCGGCGTTCCGGCGTGGAAGGCGGCGATGAGGCCGGTCAGGGCGGCGAGGACGGTCATCCCCACGGCGACCGCGATCTGGCCGCCCGCGCTGTCGGCCCAGAAGCGCGCCGAGATGGCGGGCAGCATCATCAGCCCGATCGACATCAGCGTGCCCAGCGCCTGAAAGCCGCTGACGAGGTTCAGCACCACCAGCGACAGGAAGACGGCGTGGACGATGGCCCCGGCATGGCCCGAGGCGCGCAGGAAGCTCGGGTCGAAGCACTCGGCGATCAGCGGGCGATAGACGAGGGCGAGCGTCGCCATCGTGGCGGTGGAGATGGCGGCCATGGTCAGCAGCGCGGCCGGCGCAATGTCGAGCAGGTCGCCGAAAAGGACGTGGAGCAGTTCCTCGTCGGTGCCGAAGGTCGCGACCAGCAGCGTGCCGAGGGCGAGCGAGATGATGAAGAAGGCGGCGAGGCTGGCGTCCTCGGCGACCGGGGTGAGGCGCGAGGCCGCGCCCGCCAGCAGCGCCACCGCCAGCCCGGCCGCGAGGCCGCCGATGGTCATCCACAGCAGCGAGAACCCGGCGAAGACGAAGGCGATGGCGACGCCGGGCAGGATCGCGTGGCTCAGCGCGTCGCCGATCAGCGCGGTCCGCCGCAGCACCAGAAAGACGCCGATGGGCGCGCCGCCCAGCGCCAGCGCGATGCAGCCCGCCAGCGCCCGGCGCATCGCCGCGTCCTCGAACGGCGCGATCAGCAGATCGTGGATCATCGCCGCGCCCCCGCGTCGCAGACCGCGGCGTCGTCGTGGAAGGCCTCGCACATGCGCCGCGCCTCCAGCAGCCGTTCGGGCTTCAGCGTCTCGGCGGTCGGCCCCCAGGCGACGCATTCGCGGGCCAGCAGCAGCGCCTCGGGAAAGTCGCGCCGCGCCAGATCGTGGTCGTGCAGCACGGCGATCACCGTGCGGCCCTCGCCGCTCCAGCGTTTGAGGATGGCGACGAGATCGGCGGTGGTGTGGGAATCGATGGCGGCGAACGGCTCGTCCAGCAGGATCAGCCGCGAATCCTGCACCAGCACACGGGCGAAGAGCGCGCGCTGAAGCTGTCCGCCCGAAAGCGTGCCGACCGGACGGTTCTCGAAGCCGGCGAGGCCGACCGTCTCGATCGCCCGCCCGACCCGCGCCATGTCGTCCCGGCCGATGGCGCGGAAAAGTCCGGCGCTGCGCACCGCGCCCAGCGCCACCAGGTCGAGCACGCTCATCGGAAAGGTGCGGTCGATCTCGGCGAGCTGCGGCAGATAGGCGATGTCGCGCCGGGCGAGGCCGGACCGGCGGATGCGGCCCGACAGCGGCCGGATCTCGCCGGCGATGCCTTTGAGCAGCGTCGACTTGCCCGCCCCGTTGGGGCCGGTCACGGCGGTCAGCGAGCCGGATGCGAAGCTGCCGCTGAGATGGTGCACGGCCGGGTGGCGGCGATAGCCGAGCGTCAGATCGTCGAGGTCGAGGCGGGCTTCGGCGGCCATGGCTCAGATCCAGCCCAGCGCCCAGGCGACCGCGAGCCACAGCATCACCGCTGCGGCGCCGATCATGGCGAGACGCTGCCCCGCCCCGGCGCGCAGCAGCGAGAATCGCGCCGGCGCGGCGTGGCTGTGATGGTGGTGCGCGTGGGCGTGCCCGTCGGCCATGTCGTTACATTATAACGTCCATGCCTTTTCGGCAACGCCGCCGCGCCCCGGCGGGCTGGATTCGGCGCGCCCCCCTCGCCACATTGGGAAGACCCCCGCGCCAACGACAAGGACGCACGCCATGCTCGGCCTCAAGCGCAAGAAGCTCGACCTCCCCACGCCCGAAGAGGCGCTGCCCGGACGCACCGACCGCGAGATGCGGGTCGCGCCCGCCCACACCGTGCTCGGCCGCCCGATGAAGGGGCCCTGGCCCGAGGGGCTGCAAACGGCGCTGTTCGGCCTCGGCTGCTTCTGGGGGGCGGAGCGCAAGTTCTGGCAGCAGCCGGGCGTCTATTCGACCGCCGTCGGCTATGCCGCCGGGCTGACCCCGAACCCCACCTACGAGGAGGTCTGCTCGGGCCTCACCGGCCACAACGAGGTCGTGCTGGTGGTGTTCGATCCCAAGATCACGTCCTACGGCGCGCTGCTGAAGGTCTTCTTCGAAAACCACGACCCGACCCAGGGCATGCGCCAGGGCGGCGACATCGGCACGCAGTACCGCTCGGGCATCTACGCCTTCACCGACGCCCAGAAGGCGGAGGCGGAAGCGGCGCGGGCGTCCTACGATGCGGCGTTGAAGGCGCGCGGCTTCGGGCCTATCACGACGGAGATCCTGCCCGCGCCGGTGTTCTATTATGCCGAGGACTATCATCAGCAATATCTCGACAAGAACCCGCAGGGCTATTGCGGGCTCGGCGGCACCGGCGTCGCCTGTCCGATCGGCACGGGCGTCGCGGCGCGCTGACGCCGCTCCGGCGGGGTCCCATGTTTCTTGACGGCCGCACGCCGCCCGGCGGCGCGGCGCTGGAGGTGGACCTCGCCATCGTCGGGGCGGGCGCGGCGGGCATCACGCTCGCCCGGGCGCTCGCCGGACGCGGCCTCAAGATCGCGCTCATCGAGAGCGGCGGGCTCGAATGGAGCGAGGAGGCGGCCGATCTCGGCGCGGGCACGCTCGGCGAACAGCATTACGGCGATCTCGCCTATGTGCGGCTGCGCCAGTTCGGCGGCACGACCGGCCATTGGGGCGGCTGGTGCCGCGAGCTGGACGCCATCGATTTCGAGCCGCGCGACTTCGTGCCGCTCTCGGGCTGGCCGTTCGCCAAGACCGAGCTTCAGCCCTATTACGCCGCCGCCCAGCCGATCCTTCAGCTCGGCCCGGCGCGCTACGACGATTTCGCCGCCATCGCCGCCGAGGCGAAGGCCGAGGCCCCCATCGCCCCCGGCGGCGACATGGAGGCGGTGCTGTTCGAGTTCTCGCCGCCGACCCGGATGGGCGAGGTCTATCGCGCCGAACTTGAGCAAAGCGACGTCGCAGTCTGGCTGAACACCACGGTCAGCGACATCCGCCTTTCGGACGATCTGACGAGCGTCACCGGGCTGGTGCTGTCGCGCGACGGCGCGCCGCCGCTGACCATGGCGGTGCGCCATGTCGTCGCCGCCTGCGGAGGGCTTTCGAATCCGCAGCTCCTGCTCAACGCCGACAGCCAGATCGCGGGCGGCATCGGCAACGCCCACGATCAGGTCGGGCGCTATTTCGCCGAGCATCCCATCGTCGAGACCTTCGCGGCGATCCTCGCGCTCTCGCCCGCCACCGGTGCGCCCTTCGCCTTCCGCGACACCACCGTCGGCGGCCGCCGCTATCGCCCGACCTTCCGGCCGAGCGAAGCGATGCGGCGCGCCAAGGGGCGGCTCTCGACCCTCATCACCATCAACGAGCCCGGCCCGGCCTTCGATCCCGCAAGCGGGCGCTTCGACCGCTGGGACGAAGCGCGGCTGGGGCCTCAGGCGACCGGCGCGGCGGTGGCGGCGCTCTCCGCCGCCGGGCCGGTGCGGCTCCATTATCTCAGCGCCGGGTTCGAGACCCGGCCCAATCCCGACAGCCGCGTCACGCTGACCGCCGACCGCGACCGCTTCGGCGACCGCCGCATCAAGCTCGACTGGCGGCTGACCGATGCCGACCTCGACGACTATCTCGCCAATCTGGAAGATCTGGGCCGAGCCTTCGCGGCGGCCGGCACGGCGGTCATCCGCATCGACCCGCAGGCGCACGCCCGCTATCGCGCCGATACCTCCTGGGGGCATCATCACATGGGCACGACGCGCATGGGCGACGATCCGCGCAGTTCCGTCTGCGACGGCGAGGGGCGGGTGCACGGCATGGCCAATCTCTGGGTCGCGGGCTCCTCGCTGTTCACGACGCCGGGGGCGGCGAACCCGACGCTGACCATCGTGGCGCTGGCCCTGCGCCTCGCCGACCGGCTGAAGAAGGCGTTCGCGCCATGAGCGGCCCGACCGATCGCTCCTGGCGCATCACGCGGCGCACGCTCGGCCTCGCGGCGCTGGCGGCGCTCGGCGGGACGGCGGCCGGAACCTGGCCGCGCTGGGCGTTCTGGCGCACCGCCCTCGGCGCGTCGCTGGCGGCGCTCGCCGGACTGCCGCAAGCGGCGGCGCTGAAGGCGCTGGGGGCGCGGATCGCGGCGGGCGAGGGGCGCGAGGCGCTGGCGGCGCGGCTGGAGGCGAGCCTCGCCCCGGACGGCTACGACGCCGCCGTGGCGCGCGACCGCGCGGCCGGGCGCTTCGTCGTCGTGGACGGCTGGCGGGTGCCCGAAACGACGGCGCTCGCGGCCATGTGGCTCGCGAGCGCGGATCGGACCGGTTGATTCAGGATCAGCGGAAGGCGGCGACGCTGGCCGGCTTGCCGGTCGGCACGAAGGCGGCTTCGACGGCCGTCGCGGTGCCGGAGGTTTCGCCCTTGGCGACCACGGCCACGGCCGTCGCGCCCAGATTGGAGGGCTTCGCGCCCGGGACGATCGTATCGACCAGGACCGGCGAGGCGTCGGCGACCGCCACCGGGGCTTCCGGCGCGGTCAGGCGGCCCGGCTTGGCGCCGGGGACGATGGTGTCGACATAGACCGGCTGCGCTTCGGCGGCGGCGACCATCGTCGCGGCCGGAACGGCGGCCGGCGCGATCGAGGCGGGCTTGGCGGACGGCGTGACGGGGGCGCCGGCGTCGGCGACGAGGACCGGCGCTTCGGCGGCGGGCGCTTCCGGCGCGCTCTCGGGCAGCGGCGCCGCCTTGGGGGCCGACACCGCGGCGAACTGGATGTTGGCGGTCAGCGCCGACGGCACGCTTTCCAGGCTGGCGAAGACCGTCGCGTTGCCGTTGGCGGGCGCATCGACGATGAAGCCGGAAACGGCGAGGGCGCGCTTGCCGAACTTGCCCAGATTGGGATGCCAGACGACGACTTTCGACCAGTCGTTGTTGGCCGACACGTCCATGACCGGCTGGTCGAGATAGATCTGGCCGTTGCTCAGCCAGTTGGCGTGATCGATGATGATGTGGCGGCTGTCGACGATCTTCGTCACCACGCCGACATGGCCGCGGCGGGTCTGCATGACGATGACCGCGCCGACCGCCGGGGCCTTCACGCGGACGAAATCGCCGGCCGCCTGCTTCCACCAGGTGTTGGCGTTGCCGCGGATGGCGACGCCCGAACGCTCGCGGGCGAAGGGCACGCACTGGAGATTGCGGTTGATCCAGACGGTGCGCGGCTGGATGTCGGCCGAGGCCAGCAGGCGGTCGGTCGGCGGCACCGTGACGTTGATCTGGCGGACGGTCAGGCTGAGGGCGCTGGTGACTTCGGCGAGCGCCGCCGAGGACGGCGTGATCTGGGGCTGGACGAAGGTCGAGGCGGCCGGCGGCGTGTCCGCGGCGTAGCGGGAGTTATGGCTTGCGGTCGTGCAGGCGGTCAGAGCGGTCACCGCGCACAGAAACGTCGTGCGCGCGAGAAGGCCTCGTGCCGTCATGTACCCTGCCCCAACCAACAATTGTCCCTGGGACGAATGGGTAAATACCGGGTGGCGGGGGCGTCAACTTAAAGTTCGCGTAATGTTACGAACGGAAATAGAACTCGCGGCCTAACCGCTTGATATCGCAAGGGAACCTTTTTGGTTAAAGCGGTGCTAACGCCTTGGCGTTATTAAGGATTTCAGCCTTAATTGCGGGCCGTTTGTGCACCTGCGAAGCGTCCGTGCGGCAGGATGAAGCCCTGCACGGCATAGACTCGGGCGCCATATTGCCCGCCGGGGGCATACCACACCCGCACCGCCGACCAGTCGTTGTCTTGCGAAACGTCGAGCACGGGCTGGTCGAGATAGACCTTGCCGTCGTTCAGCCAGTTGGCGTGGTCGATGACGATCTCGCGGTCGGAGACGACGCGGCGGACGACGGCGACATGGCCCCGGTCGGACCGCTTATAGCCGCGCAGCACCATGACCGCCCCTTCCTCGGGCTCGCTCTCGCGCTCGTAAAGGCCGTCGGCCTGGTCCCACCAGGTATGGGCGTCGCCGAACAGCTCGACCCCCGACTCGGCCCGGGCGAAGGGCACGCATTCCACATGGTCGTTGAGGACGCGCGGGGCGGCGAACCCGCCGTCATAGTCGGGCGTGCTGGAGCAGGCCGCGAGCAGGAGCGGGGCGGCGATGCAACCAAGGCGGGCGAAACGGGCGGACATGGGACGGTTGCGGGGATCGGTCGCGGGATCAGGGAGCCCGCATCCTGGCACAGACCCCTTAAGCAATATTTTCGGAGAGCGCCCGCCGGGGCGGCTGGCGAAATCGCCCGGCAAGGCCGATATTGAGCGGGCGGGGGCGAAATGGTGGAGAGATCGACATGACGATCCGGACGATGGGCCTCGCGGCGGCGGCGACGCTGGCGCTGATGCTGGGGGCCTGCACGGCGACGCCGCTTTACGGGCCGCAGGCGAGCGAGCGCGGCTCGGGCTACAGCGAACAGAAACTCGACGAGACGCATTACCGCGTCACCTTCACCGGCCGGCGCTCGACCTCGCGGGCGCGGGTGGAAGACGCGCTGATGCTGCGCGCCGCCGAGGTGACGGTGGCGGCCGGCTACACCCACTTCGTCATCGACAAGCGCGAAACCGAGCAGGAGAGCGCGCGCACCGCCCTGCCGGTCTATGCCGATCCCTTCTTCTTTCCCTATTACGGCTATCACGGCCGCTACGCCTGGTACGATCCGTTCTGGTATCCCTTCGGCCGCTTCGCCTCCGACTTCGACGACCGCCGCTATGTCGCCTATGCCGACATCGCGATGCTGAACGCCGAGGCGGCGAGGGCCAATGCCGAGGCGGTCGAAGCGGCCGCGGTGATCGCCAATCTGCGCGCCAAGGTCGCGCCGCCGCCGTCCAACTGACGGTTCCTTGACGCCGGGGCGCGGCCCCGGCTTCACTTCGCGCAAGACAAAGGCCGCGCGGCGCGCGGCGATCGGCATAGGGCGGAATCCATGGGCGCTTTCGACGCGATCGCGCGCGAGTTCAATTTCCTGCGCATGGGCTCGCGCCTCAGCGCGCGGGTGAAAAACCTCGCGCCGGACAGCACATCGACCGTCGCCGACGCGCTGGAGCGCTGGGTGCGCGAGACGCCGGACGCCCCGGCCATCCATTTCGAGGATCGCGTCATCTCGTGGAAGGCGCTCGACCAGGGCGCGGCGCGATTCGCGCGCTGGGCGATGGCGCAGGGGGTCGGCAAGGGCGAGGCGGTCGCCATCCTGATGGAGAACCGGCCCGAATTCGTCATGGCCTGGTTCGGCCTCATCAAGATCGGGGCGATCGGCGCGCTCATCAACACGCACCAGACGGCCGCGCCGCTCGCCCATTCGCTGAACATCTCGGGCGCCCGCCACCTCATTCTCGACGCTGCCTACGCCGAACATTACCGCTCGGCCCTGCCGCGCATCGAAACGCCGCTGACCGTCTGGGCGAGCGGCGGCGCGGTCGAAGGGGCCGCCGACCTCGACGCCGCGCTGGCGGAGATGAGCCCGGCGCCGATCCCGCGCCCGTTCCGCGACGGCCTCACCTGCGCCGACAAGGCGCTCTACATCTACACCTCGGGCACGACCGGCCTGCCCAAGGCCGCGGTCATCACCCATCTGCGCATGCAGGTGATGATGCAGGCCTTCTCGGTCTCGGTCGGGGCGACGTCGAAGGACGTGATGTACGACGTGCTGCCGCTCTACCACTCGGCCGGCGGCATCTGCGCGCTCGGCACGGTCTTCATGGTCGGCGGCTCGGTGGTGCTGCGGCGCAAATTCTCGGCGAGCCATTTCTGGGAGGATTGCGCGAAGTACAAGCCGACGCTCTTCCAGTATATCGGCGAACTCTGCCGCTATCTGCTCAACGCCCCGCCGCATCCGCAGGAGAACGCGCACACGCTGCGCCTGGCGATCGGCAACGGCCTGCGTCCCGAAATCTGGCCGGCCTTCCAGAACCGCTTCAAGATCCCGAAGATCGTCGAGTTCTACGGCGCGACCGAAGGCAACGTCGCCCTGCTCAATATCGACGGCAAGACCGGCGCGGTCGGCCGCGTGCCGAACTACGCGCGCAAGAAGGTGCCGGTCTATGTCGTCAAGTTCGACATCGAGACCGAACAGCCGGTGCGCGATCCGGCGACCGGCTTCTGCATCGAATGCGCGCCGGGCGAAGCGGGCGAGGCGGTCGGCCGCATCGACGCGGGCGAGCCGCGCACGCGGTTCGACGGTTATTCGAAGGGCTCCGACACCGAAAAGAAGCTGCTGCGCGACGTCTTCGCCAAGGGCGACCTCTTCTTCCGCACCGGCGATCTGCTGCGGCGCGACGCGCAGGGCTATTTCTATTTCGTCGACCGCATCGGCGACACCTTCCGCTGGAAGGGCGAGAACGTCGCCACCTCCGAAGTCGCCGAGGCGATCTCGGTCTATCCGGGCATCAAGGAAGCCAATGTCTATGGCGTGAAGGTCGGCGACCTCGATGGCCGCGCCGGCATGGCGGCGCTCGTCGCCGGCCCCGATCTTGATCTGGCCGGGCTCGCCGCCCATCTGGAAAATCAGCTCGCGGCCTATGCGCGTCCGCTCATCGTCCGCCTGCTGCAGAACGAGATGGAGATCACCGGCACCTTCAAGCATCGCAAGGTGGAGCTGGTGAAGGAGGGCTTCGATCCTTCCGCCGTCGCCGATCCGATGTTCTGGCTCGATCCCGAAAGCAAGACCTACAAGCCCCTCGACGCCGCGACCTACGCCAAAATGGCGAGCGGCGAAATCAGACTCTAGATCGCCCCCCAAAGCCCCGGACCCTCACGCATGACCGCACCGATCACGCTCTACACCGCCGCCACGCCCAATGGCTGGAAAGCCTCCATCACGCTGGAGGAACTCGGCCTCGCCTACCACGTCACGCCCATCAACATGCAGAAGATGGAGCAGAAGGAACCCTGGTTCCTGAAGATCAACCCGAACGGGCGCATCCCGGCGATCGTCGATCACGAGGCCGGCGATTTCCCGGTGTTCGAGTCCGGCGCGATCATGATCTATCTCGCCGAGAAGGCGGGCGCGCTGATGCCGTCCGACGCCAAAGGGCGCAGCCGCGTCATCCAGTGGGTGATGTTCCAGATGGGCGGCGTCGGCCCGATGATGGGCCAGGCCAACGTCTTCGGCCGCTACTGGCACGAGGTCTATCAGCCGGCCATCGACCGCTACCGCAACGAGAGCCGCCGCCTGTTCGAAGTGCTCGACGGCCATCTGAAGGACAACGAATATCTGGCGGGCGACTATTCGATCGCCGACATCGCCAATTTCTCGTGGGTGCGCATCCATCCCTGGTCGGGCGTCAACGTCGAGGGCCTCGACAATCTGCTGCGCTGGCTGGCGGCGATCGAGGCGCGCGAGGCCGTGCAGCGCGGCCTCAAGGTTCCCGCGCCCCGCGACCTGCCCAAGGACACCGACGGCGACGCGGCGAAGAAGGCCGTCGAAGGCGCGCGCTCGATCCTGCAACGCTGAGGGCGGAGACGGTCATGGAGATGCGCGCGCTCGGCCCGTCGGGCCTTTCGATCGCTCCGCTGGTGCTCGGCGGCAACGTGTTCGGCTGGACCGCGGACGAGGCGGCCTCGTTCGCGGTGCTCGACGCCTTTCTCGACGCCGGCTTCAACGCCATCGACACGGCCGACGTCTATTCGCGCTGGGCGCCCGGCCATGCGGGCGGCGAATCCGAAACGGTGATCGGCAAATGGATGAAGGCGCGCGGCGTCCGTGATCGCGTCGTCCTCATCACCAAGGTCGGACAGGACATGGGCGAGGGCGGCAAGGGCCTCGGCCGCGCCCATATCCTCGCCGGGGCGGAGGCCTCGCTGAAGCGGCTTCAGACCGACCGCATCGATCTCTATTTCTCGCACTTCCCCGATCCGGCGACGCCGATCGAGGAAACGCTGGAGGCGCACCGTACGCTGGTCGACGCCGGCAAGGTGCGCGCAGTCGGCGGCTCGAACTATGACGCGGCCGGCCTCGAAGCGGCGCTGAAGGCGGGCGAGGGGGCCGGACGCGCCCGCTACGCCGTCGTGCAGCCGCACTACAATCTCTACGAACGCGGCCTCTACGAAGGCGCGTTCGAGGATCTGTGCGCCCGCGAGGGGCTCGGCGTCATTCCCTATTTCGCGCTGGCGAGCGGGTTCCTGACCGGCAAATACCGCTCGGAGGCCGATTTCGGCAAAAGCCCGCGCGGCGGCGGCATGAAGCGCTTCCTCAATCCGCGCGGCCTTGCGATCCTCGCGGCGCTCGACGCGGCGGCCGAGCGCCACGACGCGACCCCGGCGCAGGTGGCGCTCGCCTGGCTGATGGCCCGTCCCAGCGTCACCGCGCCGATCGCCAGCGCCACCAGCGCCGATCAGCTGCGCGATCTCGCCCGCGCGGCGGCGCTGAAGCTGGACGCGGCGACGCTCGCCGCGCTGAACGCCGCCGGCGCGTGATGCGGCGGCGGGCGTCCGCGAGGCCGCCATGGGCGTGATGCGGCGACTCGCTGCGCGCCTCAGCGCCCGCGCAGGCGAAAAGGCCGGCCTACCCGAACGGGTCGTCTATCAGCCGCCGCTGTCGCTGCCGCGCATCGACGCCGCCGCCTTGCGGACGCCCGGCGATCTCGCCGTCCATGTCGAGCCGCCGGACGCGCAGCGTTTCACGACGCGGCCCGGCCCCATCTTCCACGACGACCCGGACGGGGCGGGGCTGCTGAAAGACGCCGGCCCGCTGACGCTTCCTTCGCCGCCCCCCTTCACGATCCGCGCCCGCGACCTCGTGCAGATCGGCTCGCGCAGCTATGTGACGCGCGACGGGCGATGGTTCGGCGACGACGCCTATCTGCAGGACGGCGAGTTCGGCCGCTATGCCGCGCACCTCATGGCGGGCGACGATTTCCAGAACGAATATCTCGGCCTCTCGCCCGGCCCCGGCGAAAACAATTTCCGCCTCGGCGACCGCGACCGGCCGCTGCGGCGGCTACGCGGACCGGTCGTCTCGCTGGCCTCGCTCGAAGGCCATAACTACGGCGCGTTCATCTTCCGCGTGATGCCGAAGCTCGCCGCGCGGGACGGCTGGCCGCCCGACGCCACCGTGCTCGCCCCATCCATGACCCGCTCGATGGCCGATCTGCTGACGCTCGCGGGCGTGCCAGCGACGCGCATCGAGATGCAGCGACCGGGCCTCGCCTATGCGCTGGAGCACGCCGTCATTCCCTCCAACCGCACGACCCACGGCCTGCTCGACGATCCGGCGCGCGCCGTCTTCGCCGGCCTGCGCGAGCGCTACGGCGTCCCCCGCGCCGGGCGGAGGCTCTATGTCTCGCGCCGCGGCTGGGGTCCGGGCGGCCGGGCGCCGCGCCCGATGCTCAACGAGGATGAAGTCGTGGCGCGGCTTGAGGCTCTGGGCTTCGAGGAGGTCAGGCCGCACACGATGCCGATGCGGGCGCAGATCGCCTGTTTCTCGTCGTCGGCGATCGTCGTCGGCGCGGCGGGGTCGGCGCTTTTCAACACCGTCTTCTGCCACCCCGGCACGCTGGTCGTGGACATCGAGTCCGAGCCGCACTGGATGTTCGCCCACATGAACCTCTTCGGCTCGTCCGGGCTGCCCTATGCGATCTTCGAGGCGCGCGCCGCCGACACCGACTGGTCGCGCCCGCACAAGCCGCTCACCGTCAACGCCGCCGCGCTGGCCGAGCGGCTCAAGAGGTTCTGAGGTCGTCAGTCGGTCTCGGCCGTCGCGCCCGCATTGCGCAGCAGGACGGCGGCCCGCTCGGCCGACTCGCGCGAGACATGGGCGATGACGCGGCAGGGCGCGGCCTCGACCAGATCCTTCGTTTCCTTCAGGCCAAGCCCGGTCAGCGCCCGCAGCTCCTTGATGACGGCGATCTTGTTGGGGCCGCCATCGAGCAGGCGAACGCCATGCGTGCCGGACTCGAGCCCCCTCAGGCCGCCCTCGGCGGGCGTGGCCGGGCGAGCCGGTGCGGCGGGCAGCGAACCGCCCCCGCCGCCGCCGCGCCCGCTCAGATTCCGGCCGAGCAGCAGGCCGATCAGGAAGACGCCCGCGATGATGACGATGGTCTTCCAGTCCATGGGATCACTCCGCCGCGGACTTCGGCTGCTTGGCCGCTTCCTCGGCCTGGTGCTTCTGCAGCGTCGCCATCGCCGCGTTCACCGCCGCGCCCATGTATTTCGCGCCGTGCTCGCGCACGTCCTCGTAGCTGTCGATGCGGTTCGCGTTGACGTTGTTGATGACCGGCGTCACGTGGCGCTGCCACAGCTCGTAGGACTTCTTGGTCGCCTCCCAGTTCGCCCAGTTATGGGCGAGCTGCAGGAACGCGCCGAACTCGCCCTGCTTGGCCTGCAGGCGGCGGATCTGGGCGATGGCGTCGTCCGGCGTGCCGACGACGATGGTGCCCTCGCGGATGCCGCGCTCCAGCGGATCCTCGTTGGGGTCCTGGTTGATGTTGAGCGGGCTGAGATTGGCGAAGTACTGCGCCCATTTGTGATAGCCGTAGCGCACGTTCGCCATCGCCTGCTCCTTGGTCTCGGCGATATGCACCGGGCCGACGAGGCGCAGCTTCTCGGGGTCCATGGTGCGGCCGTTCTCGGCCGCGACGTCGTTGGCGATCTTCCAGTTGACGCCGAGCGCGTCGTAGCCGCCGGCCTGGGTGGCGGCGACGCAGAGCATGCCGAAGCCGTGGCGTCCGGCCAGCTTGCCGCCCGAGGGCGTCATCGACGAGGCGACGGCGATTTCCGGATGCGGCCAGGTATAGGGCCTCAGCTGGCAGATCGCGTTGTCGAGCGTGAACCAGTCGCTCTTGTGGGTGACGCGCTCGCCGGCGAACAGCTTGAGGATCACCTCAAGCCCCTCGACCATGCGGTCGCGCTGGGTCGAGGGATCGACGCCCAGCTGGAAGGCGTCGGAGGGCAGCAGGCCCGGGCCGACGCCGAACATCACGCGGCCGCGCGTCTGGTGGTCGAGCTGGATGATGCGGTTGGCGGTGGTCAGCGGCGAGTGATAGGGCAGCGAGACGACGCCGGTGCCGAGCTTGATCGAGCGGGTGCGCTCGGCCGCCGCGGCGATGAAGACCTCGGGGCTGGCGATGATCTCGAAGCCCGCCGAATGGTGCTCGCCGATCCAGGCTTCCTCATAGCCGAGGCGGTCGAGATGCTCGATCAGCTCAAGGTCGCGGTGGATGCACAGCGTCGGGTCCTCGTCCAGCGGATGGAAGGGCGCCAGAAAGATGCCGTTGCGAAGCTTGATGGCCATGCGAAGTCTCCCCACGGCCGCGCCGGGGCGGCCTTGTTCTAAGATTGCGATGCCGGATTGGTGCACCGGTCGTGGGCCTGTGCAAGCCTAACTTTGCGCCGGTGCGGCGGCATATGATCCAAGCCCCTCGGCACGCGATACCCGCCCGAAATAGCCGAGCTCGGCCCGCGCCTTGCTGTCGTCGGTGGTGAAGGGGCGGCCGATCAGCCGCACCATGGTGCGCGACATCGGCGGGTCGTTCTTGGCGCGGGTCGCCCGAGCCCAGCCCTCCATCAATCCGCCGAGCACCCAGGCGACGCCATAAGGCAGGCTCGGCGCACGATCGATCTTCAGGCCAAGCGCTGCGGCGACTCTTGTCAGGAAGTCGCGCAGCGTCGTCGGTTCGGGATCGTTGATGAAATAGGCCGCGCCGCCGCGCCCCCGGTCGAGCGCACAGATCAGCGCTTCGACGACATTGTCGACATGACAGGTGACGCAGCCGAAGCGGCCCCCGCCGACAAAGCCGAACTGACGCCGCTTCACGAGCTGCGGCAATGTGCTCGAAAACGCATCCCCGCCGCCCCAGATGCCCGGAGGCCTCAACGCGACGGTCGTGAAGTCCGGCCCGTTCGCCGCGCGCACCAGCGTCTCGGCCTCCGCCTTCGTCGCGATATAGGGGGAGAAGCTCTCCGGGAATATCGGGGCCGTCTCGTCCACCCCGGCCAGCGGACTGCCCTTGTCGTCCATGACGACGGCGGCGGCGCTGACATAGACGAAACGGCGCGCGCCGGCCTCGCGGGCCGCGTCGAGCAGGGCGCGGGTACCCGCGACATTGGCGCGGCGGAAGGCTTCGCGCGGACCGGTGAAGCGGAAATGGGCTGCGGCATGGATCACGGCGTCGCAGGGCGGCAGCTTCAGCGGCGGCGCATTCAGATCGCCATCGATGGCCGTCGCGCCCAGCGCCTCGGCCGTGCGCGCCGCGCCGGGCGAGCGCGCAAGGGCGAACACCTCGTGCCCGGCGGCGACCAGGGCGGGCACCAGCCTGCCGCCCAGAAATCCAGAAGCGCCCGAAACCGCGATTCTCATGGCTTAGCCTTTCTTTGCCGGCTTCAGAACGATTGACATGGCGGCCTCGCGCAGTGCGGCGATCGTCCTGGGCGACGGCGGCGCGCCGGGCGACGCGACGAACAGCACGGCGGCCGCATGCGCCGAGGCCCAGGCGATGTCCGCTGCGGCGGCGACGGGCAGAGCGAGGCGGCCGAGGCCGTCGATCCGCGCCAGCCGGTCTTCCAGAATGCCGCGCGATTGCCTTGCGGCGGGAATGTCCGCGCCCTGCAGCACACGGGCGAACATGGCCGCGTATAGCCTGGGGCGCGCCGCGGCGAAGGCGACATAGTCGTCCCAGCCGCCCTTGAGCGCCCGGATCGGATCGCGCTCACCCGCCTGGTTCTGCTTGGATTTCAGGAACGCGGCGAAAGCCGCCTCGATCGCCGCGCTCAGCAATCCGTCCGCCGTCCCGAAATGATGATAGAGCGTCGGCGCCGTCACCCCGGCGATCGCGCAGGCCGCGCGCGTGGAAAAGCCGCTCTCGCCGGACTCTTCCAGCAGTTTCAGCGCGGCGGCGACAAGGCTTGAGCGGGCGTCCATGCCGGCTCTATAGCACTGCTATAGCAGCCTGTCTATAGCAGTGCTATAGACAGACGCCGAAGGGCGCGTCCGGGCGGGATAGTCCTCGGATCCGCGCCTTCGCTGACGCCGTCAGTTCACCCGCCGCGCCCGGCCCGCCCAATAGGGGTCGCGCAGTTCGCGGCGCAGGATCTTGCCGGAAGGATTGCGCGGCAGGGCGGCGATGAAGTCGATGGATTTGGGCGTCTTGTAGCCGGCGATGCGCGTCTTGCAGAAGGCGATGATGTCCTCGGCGCTCGCCTCGACGCCCGCCTTCAGCACCACGATGGCCTTGACCGCCTCGCCCCATTTGTCGTCCGGCACGCCGATGACGGCGGCGTCGGCGATGGCCGGGTGGCTCATCAGGGCGTTCTCGACCTCGGCCGGATAGACGTTCTCCGCGCCTGAGACGATCATGTCCTTCACCCGGTCGTGGATGTAGAGATAGCCGTCGGCGTCGAAATATCCGGCGTCGCCGGTGTAGAACCAGCCGTCGACGATCGCCTTGGCGGTGGCGTCGGGCTTGTTCCAGTAACCCTTCATCACGCAGGGCGACTTGATCAGGATCTCGCCGACCTCGCCGACCGGCAGCGTCCTGCCCGCGCCGTCCACCACCTTGACCTCGAACTTGGGGTAGGGCCGCCCGCACGAGCGCAGACGCCCGCGCGCCGGATCGTGGTCCTCGGGGGCGAGGAAGGTGCCGCCGCCGACCGTCTCGGTGAGGCCATAGAGCTGCGTGAAGCCCGCGCCCAGCAATTCCTTCGCCTTCAGCAGCACCTCGTCCGAGATCGGCGACGCGCCGTAGAAGATGCGCTTCAGCGTCGAGAGCTTGCGCGACCTGATGTCGGGCACCGCGATCAGGAACTGGATGACCGCCGGCACCAGGAACATGTTTTCGATGCCGTAGGCCTCCACCGCGTCCAGCACCTTCACCGGATCGACCTGCTTCATGATGATGCCCTTGGCCCCGGCGGCGACGGTCAGCACGCCCATGTTGAGGCCCGCGACGTGGAAATTCGGCATCGCGACGAGGCAGACCTCGCCGGCCTCATAGTTCGCCCAGCCCGCCTCCTGCGCCGTCGCCATGAAGGCGAGGTAGTTGGCGTTGGTCAGCTGCACGCCCTTGGGGTGGCCGGTGGTGCCGGAGGTGTAGAGCTGGATCGCGTCGTCGTCGGGGGCGATGGGACGGTTGGGGTCGGCGGAGGACTGGCCGTCGCGCCAGGCGTCGAAGACCGGCCAGTCGCTGTGCGGGCCGTCGAGCGCGATGATGTGGCGCACCGACTTCAATTCGCTCCGGATCGCCTCGACCATGCCCGCAAACTCGGCCCCGACGAAGACGATCTCCGCGCCCGCGTCGTTCAGCACATAGGAAACCTCCGGCGGGGCCAGGCGCCAGTTGACGCCGACCAGCACGGCGTTCGCCTTGAAGCAGCCATAGACCGTCTCGAAATAGCGGTCGGAGTTCATGCCGATATAGCCGATGCGGCTGTGCGGCTTTGCACCCAGCGCGATCAGGCCGTTGGCGATGCGGCTGGCGCGGGCGTCCAGTTCGCCGAAGCTCGTGATCCGGTCCTCGAAGACGTGGGCGATCTCGGCCGGGCGCGCCTTCGCCTGGATGCGCGTGATGTCGGCGAGGCTGTGCAATGCGTCGAGATCGAACATGGGCCTGACGGTCCTTCCCTGGAGACTTGTTATGGCTGTTGACGCAATGTTAGCCGCCCGGCCGGGCGAGACAAGGCGGACGGCCTTGCCAAGTCTCCGGCAAGTCGAAACGATGGCGGTTGCACGACAACGACCGACCGGGGAAACGACCATGCCGCGCCTCGAACCGCTGGACCCGGCCGCCGCGCCGCCCAAGGCCGCCGAGGCCCTGCCCAAGATGGCCGGCCTCAACATCTTCAGGGTGATGGCCCATGGCGACGGGCTGCTGCCCGCCTTCTCGCGCTTCGGCGGCTATCTGCTGTCGCGCACCAAACTCGACCCGCATCTGCGCGAGATCGCCATCATCCGGGTCGGAATCCTTTCCGGCGCGTCCTACGAGGTGCACCAGCACATGCGCATCGGCCGCGACCTCGGCATGCGCGAGGCGCTGCTTCAGGCGATCCACGAGGGGCCGGGGGCCGCGGCCCTCACCGAAATCGAGCGCCAGGTGATGGCGCTGACCGACGACATCGTCGCCCATGTGCGCGCCTCCGACGCGACCTACGATCCGCTCGCCGCCAGGCTGTCGGCGCAGGAGATGCAGGAGCTCGTGGTGACCATCGGCTTCTACATGCTGGTCAGCCGCTTCCTGGAAACCTTCGACGTCGAGATCGAGCCGGAGCCGCCTTCCGGCCCGGCCATGGATGTCGGCCAGAAGCGCGCCTGAACCCCGTTTCCATCCCAAGCCTCACGGAATCCCCATGTCCGACGATCTCTCCCCCTGGCTCGACGGCGCCAAGGCGCTTCTGCCCGACGCGGTGACGCTGCGCCGCCGGGTGCACGAAACGCCCGAGCTCGGCCTCTTCCTGCCCGAGACGGTGAAGGCGGTGCGCGAGGCGCTGGGCGGCCTCGACGTCACCATCGAGGAAGGCCCGTCCTCATCGGGCCTGATGGTGACGCTGAAAGGCCCCTCGCAGGGGCGCACCATCGTGCTGCGCGGCGACATGGACGCGCTCCCCATGCCGGAAGACACCGACGTTCCCTTCAAGTCGCGCGTGCCCAACGCCATGCACGCCTGCGGCCACGATTCGCACACCGCCATGCTCGCCATGGCGGCGCGGCTGCTGCACGACCGGCGCGACCGCCTGTCGGGAACGGTCAAGTTCATGTTCCAGCCGGGCGAGGAAGGCCATTTCGGCGCGGTGAAGATGATCGAGGACGGTCTGCTCGACCGCCATCCCAAGCCCGACGGCGCGTTCGCGCTGCACATCACGCCGAACATCCCCAGCGGCGTCTTCGCCTCGCGGCCGGGGCCGTTCATGGCTTCCACCGACACGATCGAGATCACGGTGTGGGGCAAGGGCGGCCACGCCTCCGCGCCGCATCACGCGCTCGACCCGCTGCCCATCGCCTGCGAGATCGTGCTGGCGCTGCAATCCATGGTGACGCGCCGCATCAACGCCTTCGAGCCGGTGGTGCTGACCATCGCCAAAATCGAGGGCGGCACGACCAGCAACGTCATTCCCGAAACGGTGAAGATGCTGGGCACGCTGCGCTCGGTCAGCGAGAACGCGCGCAAGGCGGCGAAGGAGGCGATCCCGCGCATCGCCACCAACATCGCCAAGGCCCATGGCGCCTGGGCCGAGGTGACGCTGACCGAAGGCTATGCCGTCACCGTGAACGACGGCCGCATGGTCGACATCGCCCGCGACGCGGCGCGCGAGATGCTGGGCGATGCCGGCTTCATGCCCATGCCCAGCGCCGTCATGGGGGCGGAGGACTGGTCCTATGTGCTCCAGAAGATTCCGGGCTGCATGACCTTCCTCGGCGTCGCCCCGCCGGGCTGCGACTTCCACACCGCCGCGCCCTGCCACTCCAACCGGATGATGCTGGACGAGGACGCGATGGCGAACGGCATCGCGCTCTACGCGGCGGTCGCGGAACGCTTCCTCGACCGGGGCTTCGCGGCGTAGGGCCTACAGCGCCTTCGAATACTGGATGAAGCCCGTCTCCGTCGCGATGCGGTCGTAGAGCAGGCGCGCGGTCGCGTTGGTGCGGTGGGTCAGCCAGTGGACCTTGGCGCTGCCCGCCTCCTTCGCGACCGCATAGACGTGCTCGATCAGCGCCCGGCCGACGCCCGCGCCGCGGGCCTCGGGATCGGCATAGAGGTCCTGCAGATAGCAGCTCGGCCCCTCCAGCCAGAACGAGCGGTGGAAGACGATGTGGACGAGGCCGACCGCCTTGCCTTCCCGCTCGGCGAGGAAGCCGAACACCGGCTCGGCGGGGTCGAACAGCCGCGCCCAGTTCAGATCGTATTGCGCCTCGCTCGCCGCCGTTTCGTAGAAGACGAGATAGTCATGCCACAGCCGCGTCCAGGCGGCGCGGTCGCCGATGAGCAGCGGGCGCACCGTGACGGCTCCCGCCGACGAGATGCGGGCGAAGGGTTCGGGACGCAGATCGTAGGGCAGGGACATGGGGACTCGCGGACCGGCGGATGCTCCCTATACTCCGAGCACAAACATAACGCCGGAGGAACCCCATGCAGCCCGTCGCCCTCGCCACATCCGCCGGACCCGTCTCGGGCGCGGCCGACGCGCGCTTCGCCGCCGTGGTCGACGCCTTCGCCGAGAATTTCGAAAAGCGCGGCGAGGTCGGGGCCAGCCTCTGCATCACGCTGGAGGGCAAGCCCGTCGTCGATGTCTGGGGCGGCCGCAAGACGCCGGACGGCGATCCCTGGGAGCGCGACACGGTCTCCATCGTCTTCTCGTGCACCAAGGGCGCGTCGGCGCTCGCCGCCCACATGGCGGCCGACCGGGGCCTCCTCGATCTCGACGCGCCTGTGGCGCGCTACTGGCCGGAATTCGCCCAGGCCGGCAAGGAAGGGGCGCGCGTGCGCATGATGCTCGACCATTCGGTCGGGCTGCCGCATGTGCGCGGCCAGCTGAAGCCGGGGGCCTTCTACGACTATGACTATATGTGCGACGTGCTGGCCCGCGAGACGCCGTTCTGGAAGCCCGGCATCCGCAACGGCTATCACGGCGTCACCTCGGCCTGGACGGTGGGCGAGATGGTCCGCCGCTCGACCGGCAGGCGGCTCGGCGCGTTCTTCCGCGACGAGGTAGCTGGGCCGCTCGGGATCGACTTCCATATCGGCGCGCCGGAAGCGGTCAGCGCCCGCACCGCGCCGGTGATCGGCGCGGTGCCCGATCCCGCCGCGCCGCCCTCGCGCATCCTCGCCGCGGCGCTGGCCGACCGCGAAGGCCCCGCCGCGCTCTTCCTCTTCAACCTCGCCACCTTCAACGCCAACAGCCGCGAGGCGCACGCCGCCGAGATCGGCTCGGCCAACGGCATCTCCAACGGACGCGGCCTCGCCGGCCTCTACGCGCCGCTCGCCAATGGCGGGGCGCTGAACGGCGTACGCCTCGTCGGCGCGGACACGCTCACCCGCATGAGCCGCGTCTCGGTCGCCACCCACGAGGACGCGACGCTGGCGATCCCGACGCGCTTCTCGCTCGGATTCATGAAGTCGATGGACAACCGCGCGCTCGACAACGCCGACGACTGCTCGGCGGTGATGTCGGAGGCCGCCTTCGGCCATGTCGGGGCGGGCGGCTCGATCGGTTTCGCCGACCCCGAGGCGCGGATGAGCTTCGGCTATTCGATGAACCGCATGGGCCTCGGCATCCTGCTCAACGATCGCGGCCAGAGCCTCATCGACGCCGCCTACCGGGCGCTCGGTTATCGCACCAACGCCGGCGGGGCCTGGACGATGTAGCCGCGCCTCACCCGGCGAGGGTGAGCGGAATGCGCAGGCGGATCGCGCCGTCCGGATCGGCGGGCGGCAACCGCCCGGCCCTGATGTTCACCTGCAGCGAGGGCAGGATGAGACGCGGGGGGCCGAGCGTGCGGTTGCGCGCCTCGCGCAGCGCCACGAACTCGTCCTCGCCGATGCCGTCGCGCACATGGATGTTGGTCGCCCGGTGTTCGGCGACGCTCGCCTCCCAGCCGAATTCGTCGCGCCCTTCGGGCTTGTAGTCGTGGCCGACGAACAGCCGCGTCCCGGGCGGCAGCGCCAGGATGCGGCGGATCGAACGGTAGAGCATGCGCGCGTCGCCGCCGGGAAAGTCGGTCCGGGCGGTGCCGAAATCCGGCATGAAGATCGTGTCGCCGACGAAGGCGGCGTCGCCCGCCAGATAGGTCATGCAGGCGCCGGTATGGCCGGGCGTGTGCATCGCGACGATCTTCAGCGCGCCCAGATCGATCGTGTCGCCGTCGTTCAGCAGGCGGTCGAAGGCGCTGCCGTCCGCAACCACGTCTCGCGCGTCGAAGCGGGGCGCGAACAGCTTCTGCGTCGCGCCGATGGCCGCGCCGATGGCGACCGGCGCGCCGGTCAGCTCTTTCAGCCGCTGCGCCCCGGACAGATGGTCGGCATGGGCGTGGGTTTCGAGGATCGCGACGATCTTCAGTCCGGCGCGGTCGGCGGCGGCGGCGACGGCGTCCGCCGAGGCGGTCGAGATCCTGCCCGCGGCCGGATCGTAGTCGAGCACCGGGTCGATGACCGCGGCCTTGCGGCTCTCGAGATCGCCGACGAGATAGGTGACCGTGTTGGTCGCCTCGTCGAAGAAGGCGTGAATCTCGGGCCTCATCTGCGGCTCCTCGCGCGTCGCGGACAATCGTCTGTTGCCCTATATATTAGATGATGCTAATTTAGCAATATCTGAAATATGGGTGAAGCTTGCAGGCCCTGACGCAACGCGAGCGCGACGATCTGACGAAGAACGCGGGCGAGGCCGCGGCGCTGCTGCGCGCGCTGGCGCACGAGGCGCGGCTGATGGTGCTGTGCCAGCTGGCGGGCGGCGAGCGTTCGGCGGGCGAGCTTCAGGCCGAAGCGGGGCTCAGCCAGTCGGCCTTCTCGCAGCATCTGGCGCGGCTGCGCGAGGACGGCCTGGTGGCGACACGGCGCGAGGGCACCTCGATCCTCTATGCGATCGCCGATCCGGCGGCGCTGGCGGTGGTCGAAACGCTGGCGGGCCTTTACTGCCGCCCGGCGCGGCGCAAACGCGCATGACGCTCGTTCAGGACATCGCGGCGCTTTTCAGCGGCGGCGGCGTCGGCTTCCTGCTCGGCATGCTGGGCGGCGGCGGCTCGGTGCTGGCGGTGCCGCTGCTGCTCTATGTGGTCGGCGTGCCGGGGGCTCATGCGGCGATCGGCACCAGCGCCCTCGGCGTCGGGGCCAACGCGCTGACGGCGCTCGCCGGGCACGCGCGGCGCGGCACGGTCAAATGGCCCTGCGCCATCGTCTTTTCGCTCGCCGGCTCGGCGGGCGCGTTCGCCGGCTCCTCGCTCGGCCGCCTCGTGCCGCCCGGTCCGCTGATGCTCGCCTTCGCCGCCGCGATGGTGCTGGTCGCCGTCTCGATGCTGCGTCCGGCGGCGTCCGGCGGCGACCCGGACGTGCATATCAGCCCGCCCATCGCGCTGCGCCTTGCCGGGCTCGGCCTCGCGGCCGGCATGGCGGCGGGGTTCTTCGGCATCGGCGGCGGCTTCCTGATCGTGCCGGGGCTGATGGCCGCCGCCGGCATGCCGATGCTGAACGCCATCGGCTCGTCGCTGGTCTCGGTCGCGGTCTTCGGCTTCACCACCGCCGCGACCTATGCCTGGCACGGCGACGTGCTGTGGGACGTGGCGGGGCTGATGATCCTCGGC
This sequence comes from Alphaproteobacteria bacterium, assembly GCA_046348585.1. Lineage (GTDB taxonomy): Bacteria > Pseudomonadota > Alphaproteobacteria > Micropepsales > Micropepsaceae > JADZAI01. Next base: position 19,500 of record JAXMDZ010000001.1, on the reverse strand, counting down.
GGCGCGGCGGGCAGCGCGCTCGGCGTGTGGACCGGCCGCCGCCTCGCGGCGCGGCGCTCGGCGCTTCAGCGCGTCTTCGCCGCCTTCATCGTCGCGGTCGCCGCCTATGTCGTCTGGCGCACGCTCGGCGCCTAGGCGCGCTCGCGCACCTGGCGCGGCTCGTAGATCGCCCAGTGGCGGCCCGACATGACGAGCCGCTGGCGGGCGGAGATCGTGAAGTCGAAGGCGACGATCAGGTGCCCGCCCTTCTCGACATTCTCCACCACCACCCCGCGCGTCTCGAAGGCCTCGCCGTCGCGCAGCAGATCGTGCAGGCGGATGCGGCTCTCGGTGTGGATCCACGGCCCCAGCCGTACGTTGGCGGCGAGGATGTAGTTCACGCGGCGCAGCAGGAAGGCCGGATTGGCGATTCGGCCGCCCTCGAAAAGGGTCGCGTCCTCGCGGATGTCGGCGAGATGCGCCGCCCCCTGCTCGTGCAGATAGACATCGTGCAGCGTGCCCATGACCGCGCCCGGCGCAAGGCTCTCGCGGCTCGCCCTGGGCCGCGTCGCCTCGTCCGGCATCGGGGCGGCGGGCAGGATCGGCGGAACCGGCCCGCTCTCGCGCCGCGTCGCGCTCCCCGTCGCGCACAGCGTGCCGCGCGCCGTCGCCGACAGCGTCATCGCATCCTCGCCCTCCAGCGTCGCGGCGGCGACCGTCTCGTCGCCGTCATAGACGGGTTTCAGGAAACGCGCGTGCATCCCGCCCGCCGTCAGCCAGGCCCGGCCCCACTGGGCGAGCGGCAGATGGGCGAGATAGCCGAACACGTCGACGCCCGGCACCAGCCCGCCGGTGAAGCCGAAGCGGCCCGCCACCTCGTCGTCGTGCATCTTGTTCTCGCTCGCCGTCGCGGTGTTGAAGGCGACGAGCGTGTGGGCGAGGGCGGTCATCTAGAACCCCACCATCACCTTGCACTGGGTCGTCGGCTTGCGCAGCGCCTCGAAGGCGGCGGGCAGATCGTCCAGAGCGATTTTGTCGGTGATCATGTGGGCCACCTCGACGCGGTCCTTGGCGATCATCTCGATCACATAGTCGAAATCGGCGGGGCGATAGCCGAGCACGAATTGCAGCGTCAGTTCCTTGACGATGCCGATCAGCGGCAGGATCTGGTCCATCTGCTGGCAGACCCCGGCGACGACGATCTTCGCCCCGCGCGGGGCCTCCATCATCACCGCGTTGAGCAGGCCCGGCGCGCCGACGCATTCGAAGATGATGTCGGGGCCTTTGCCGGCGATCGCCTCGACCTGCGGGGTCAGCGGCTTTTTCGGGTCGATGGCGTCGGTCGCGCCGAAGCGGGCGGCGGTGGCGCGGCGGTTCTCGGCCATCTCGCTGACGATGACGTGGCGCGCGCCCAGGAACCGCGCCCACAGCATGACGGCGAGGCCGACCGGCCCGGCGCCGACCACCAGCACGGTCGCGCCGCGCTCCATCTTCGCCATGTCGACGGCGTGCAGCCCGACCGCCAGCGGCTCGACCAGCGCGCCCTCCTCGAAGGAAACGATGTCGGGCAGAAGATGCGCGCCGTTGCCGCCGATGGTCACCAGTTCGGCATAGGCGCCGTGATGCTGGCCGAGGCCGATGCCGACCGCGCCGGTGCACGCGCCGAAGGTCAGATCGCCGCGCCGGCAGGCGTCGCAGACCCCGCACTGGATATAGGGAAAGCCCGCGACCCTCTGGCCTTCGCGGAACTTGCCCTTCAGCGCCGTTCCCACCTCCAGGATCTCGCCCGAAAACTCGTGGCCCATCACGCTGCCGGCGGGCAGCGGCTGGATGGAATGGGCCTCGGTCATGTGCAGGTCGGAACCGCAGACGCCGCAATGATGCACTTTCAGCAGCAATTGATGCGGACCGGGGGCGGGATCGTCGATGGTCTCGACGACGAGCGGCTGGCCCACTCCCTTGAAGACGGCGGCGCGCATGGGTGTTCCTCCGATTGTGATGTCTTGTTGCGGCGAGCAGACATGACGGCCGCCCGCCGGGCAAGGGGGCGTGCCCCGGGGAAAGGGGGCGCGCGCTTCCCGCATGGCCTCCCGCGCCGGCCCGTCGCCTCGACATTGTTGAAAAAAATCCTATATTGGATATCCGCGTCCGGGCGGGGGCGCAGATCCGCGACCTACCCCCCCCTCCCGCTCCCGAGTGAGGAACGAAGATGCTTTGTGTCGGGATCACGAAATTATCGTTCGCGCCGGGGTGACGGGCTCCGGGCGGAAGACGCCGGCTCCCCTTCCGCCGCTATGGCCGGGGGCGTAGCCTCCGCCCACAGGCATTCAAGACCTTTGAGGAAACCCCATGGACCGCGCCGCGACGGACGCCGATCTGCCGCCCTTCAAGCCCTTGCCGTTCAAGCCGCCCCTCACCCGCGCGGAGAAACGCGCCGACGGCTCGTGGATCGTCGAGAACGGCTATGCGCTGGGCGCCATGCACCGCTCGATCGCCCATCTTCTGGCGCAGCGGGCCGCCGAACATCCGGACCGCCCGCTCATCGCGCAGAGGGTCGTCGGGGCGGACATGAAGACCGGCGACTGGCGCTTCATGACCTATGGCGAGGCCAATGCCCGCGCCGACCGGGTGGCGCAGGCGCTGATCGACCGCGGCATGGGCCAGGGCGACGGCGTGATGATCCTCTCGGGCAATTCGATCGAGCACATGGTGATGATGCTCGGCGGGCTGAAGGCGGGCGTGCCCGTCGCCCCGGTCTCGGTCGCCTATTCGCTGTTCTCGTCCGATCACGGCAAGCTCAGGCATGTCTTCGATCTGGTGAAGCCGAAGCTCGTCTTCGCCGATCACGGGCCGATGTTCGCCAAGGCGCTGGGCGTCGTCGCGCAGGAAGGCGTCGAGATCGTCACGCTCGTGCCCGCGCCCGGCCTCGAACAGACCTCCTACGCCTCGCTCTTCGATACGCTGGCCGGACCCGCCGTCGCCGCCCGCATGGAGACGATCGGCCATGCGACGATCGCCAAATATCTCTTCACCTCCGGCTCCACCGGCATGCCCAAGGGCGTCATCCAGACGCACGGCATGATGTGCGCGACCATCGCCGCCGGCGAGACGCAGCGCGCCGAGCCGCCCGATCCGGACGAGATTCCGCAGAGCCTGGAATGGATGCCGTGGAATCACATTTCGGCCGGCAACATCTCGTTCAACGGCAACCTCCACGCCGGGGGCACGGTCTATCTCGACGCCGGCAAGCCGGTGCCGGGCCTGTTCGACGAAACCATCCGCAATCTGCGCGAGGTCTCGCCGCTGGTCTTCGGCAGCGCCCCCATCGCCTTCACCATGCTGTGCGACGCCATGGAGCGGGATGAGGGGCTGCGGGCGAGCTTTTTTAGGCGGTTGCGCTATGTCGGCTATGGCGGCGCGACGCTGAGCCAGGACATTTACGAGCGGTTTCAGGCGCTGGCGCGCGCCGAAACGGGGCTGCGCTTCGGCTTCACCACCATGTACGGTGCGACCGAGACTCAGGGCGTGACCACGGTGAGCTGGCTGACCGACCGGGTCGGCCTCATCGGCCTGCCGGTTCCGGGCGTCACGCTGAAGCTGGTCCCCAACGGCCAGAAGCTGGAGGTCCGCGTCAAAGGCCCGACGGTGACGCCCGGCTATCTCGCCCGGCCCGATCTGACGGCGGCGGCGTTCGACGAGGAAGGCTTCTACCGGCTGGGCGACGCCGCCCGGTTCGTCGACGAGCGCGACCCCAATCAGGGCCTTATCTTCGACGGCCGCGTGACCGAGGATTTCAAGCTCTCGTCGGGCACCTGGGTCTCGGTCGGGACGCTGCGCACCGACATTCTCGCCGCCGCCTCGCCGCTGTTGCAGGACGCGGTGATCGCCGGGCAGGACAAGGGCTTCGCGGCGCTGCTCGCCTGGCCGAACCCGGCGGCGGCGCGGACGATCGCCGGGCTTGCCCCCGACGCGCCGCTCGCCGAGGCGCTGGCCGCGCCGGCCGTCGCGGAGTTCCTGCGCGAGAAGCTGCGCGCCCACAACAAGACGGCGGGCGGTTCGTCGCATCGCATCCAGCGGGCGATCCTGATGGCCGAGCCGCCCTCGATCGACGGGCACGAGATCACCGACAAGGGCTACGTCAACCAGCGTGCGACGCTGGAGCGGCGGGCGGCGCTGGTCGAGGCGCTCTACGCCGCCCGGCCGGACGCCCAGGTGATCGTCGTCTAGCCCCCCTTGGCGAATCCATCCGGAAAATGACAGAAGGCTCCGGCTCGACAGCCGGGCAGCGAGGATGACGATGAACCTGCCCGAGCCGCTTGCGGCGCGCTACCAACCCTGGGTCCGCAGCTGGTGGCTCGCGGTCTGGGCCTTCGCGGCGCTGACGATGGGCGTGCTGTTCTATTTCGGCCTGGTGATGGCGAGCGTGCTGCTGACCGGCACGGGCCTGCTGGCGACGGCGTTCTGCCTCGTCGTCCTCTTCCTCGTCTGGCGCCGGCTGCGCACCGACGAGGACGTCGTGGTGGTCGACCAGAACGGCTATCGCGACATCCGCATCGGCCGGCTGGTGCCGTGGAGCGAAATCGTGCGGCTGGTGCGCCACCAGCCGGGCACCAGCGTCGTCCTCTTCATCGAGACCCGCCAGCCGGAGCGATTCCTCAAGCAACGCTATCGCTTCTGGAAGGGCGCGGCGCGGCTCGACCGGACGCCGGGCTTTCCGGCCCTCGCCTCCAGCCTCGCCGGACTCGACACCGGCGCCGACGAGATCGTCGCGGCGGCGGAGGCCTGGCGCGCCGTCGCCCGGCCCTGAGGCGCGCCCCCGGACGCCCCGCCGCAATCCCGAGGTCCCAGCCGGGGCATTAACGAAGGCGAAACCTTCTTCCCGCCTAGACTGACGCATGGCCGCGCTCCCGCACACCGGGGAACGTCAGGAGGCACGCCATGTTGAGCGCAGGAGATTTCCAGGACCTCGCCTATCTGCTGATCGACGCCCACGGCGCGGAGGCCGTGATCTGGGCGGACCGCGCCATCGCGGAACTCTACCTCCAGGGCGACGAAGAACGCGCCGAACTGTGGCGGATGCTCCGCTCGGTCGCCTGCGACATGATCGCCGGCCGCATCGACCCGCACCGCCGCCCGACGCTGCACTGAATTTCGCCCGCGCTGACGCGCCGGCTTCCGTGCTAGACGTGGCCCCCTGACCTTGCAGGGGACGCCATGCTCGACGCCACGCTCGACGCCATCTTGAAGCAGATGGCCGCCAATCCCGCACCCAAGCTCTGGGAAGTCGCGCCGCCGCAGGCCCGCGCCATGTTCGGCGCGATGCGCGAAATGTTCGAGCCGGCAAGCATTCCGATCGGCAAGGTCGATTCGGTCGAAATCCCCGGCCCCGGCGGCCCGCTGGCCGCCCGCCTCTATACGCCGGTCGGCATGACCGGCCGGGTGACGCCGGCCTGCGTCTATTATCACGGCGGCGGCTGGGTGATCGGCGACCTCGACACCCATGACGGCATCTGCCGGATGCTGGCGAACGAAAGCGGCTGCCGCGTCGTCGCGGTCGATTATCGCCTCGCGCCCGAGAACAAGTTTCCCGCCGCCTTCGACGACGCCTACGCGGCGCTCGTCTGGACGGCGAAGAACGCGACCGACTATTCCATCAATCCCAACCGCATCGCGGTCGCGGGCGACAGCGCGGGCGGCAATCTCGCCGCCGCGGTCGCGCTTCACGCCCGCGCCAAAGGCCCCAAGGTGGCCTTCCAGGCGCTGATCTATCCGGTGACGCAGGCCCGCGCCGACACCGCCTCGATGCACGATCTGGCGACCGGCTACTTTCTTGAGAAGGCGGCGATGGACTGGTTCTGCGACCAGTATCTGGAGCCCGGCGCCGACCAGAACGACCCGCGCGTCTCGCCGCTCGCGGCCAAGGACGTTTCCGGTGCGGCCCCGGCCTTCGTGCTGGTCGCCGGCTTCGATCCGCTGAAGGACGAGGGCAAGCAATACGCCGCCAAGCTGAAGACGGCGGGCGTGCCGGTCCAGCTCGCCGAATACGAGTCGATGGTGCACGGCTTTCTCGGCATGAGCGGCGTGGTGCCGCAGGCCGTCGAGGCGGTGCGGCAGATCGGCAAGGCGATGGCGCAGGCGCTCGCCTAGACAGCGGTCCGCGTCAAAGCCCGAGCTTGCCCGGATTCATGATGGCGTTGGGGTCGAGCGTGCGCTTGAGGGCGCGCAGCACCTCCATCGACAGTGCGCCCTTTTCGGTCGCCATCCATTTGGCGTGATCGACGCCCGCGCCGTGATGGTGCGAGATCGTGCCGCCGTTCGCGGCGATGGCGTCGGACGCCGCACCCTTGATCGCCTGCCACTGCGCAATCTCGGCGTCGAGGCCGCCCCGGGCGCGCGGCCAGACATAGGTGAAATAAAGGCTCGCCCCGTCGACATAGGAATGGCTGATATGGGCAAGGCAGATGCCGCGCCCCCCGGCGACGCCCGATTGCGCCTTCATCGTCTCCAGCAGCGCGGCGCGCACCGCGCCGTAGAGACGGGAAACGTTCGACCACGCGGTCGCGGTTTCCAGCGTATCGACGCCGAGGCCGCGATCCATCAGCGGATCGCGCAGATAGGGACCGTGGAAGCGGCCCTTGAACCACTTGGCGGCGGGCGAGGCGCCGACGCCGAGGCCGCCATGGGCCGACGCGATGGCGGCGATGCGGGCGCGGCCATAGGCGACGAGTTCCGCGTCGCCTTCGACCCCGGCGATCATCGCGCATTTGTCGCCGCCGAGGCCGCGCAGCTTCAGATAGGCATCCTGGACGCGGTGGCCGAACTTGGGCGGGCCTTGCAGGCGGCCGAGCGCCCCGAAGAAATGCGTCTCGTCCTCGTCCGAGAGGCGCAGCGTCGCCGCAGGGATTTCGGCCTGTACGATCTCGCGCACCGCCTCGCGGCCCGCCTCGAACGAGCGGAAGAGATAGGCGCGGTAGTCGCGGGCGGCGGGCCGTTCGTGCACCGCGAAGGTCGCGTCGGTGATGATGCCGAGCGTGCCCTCCGAGCCGGCGACGAGATCGGTCAGCCGCATGCCGGCGGCGGAGGCGGGGAAGCCTTCGGTGCTCCAGGCCCCGGCCGGGGTCGCAAGCCTGGCCGAAACCAGCCAGTGCTCCGCCTTGCCGTAGCGGTTCGATTGTTGACCCGCGCCGCGCGCCGCGATCCAGCCGCCGAGCGTCGAGAATTCGAAGCTCTGCGGGTAGTGGCCGAGCATCACGCCTTCGGCGGCGAGCGCGTCTTCCAGATCGGGGCCATAGATGCCGGCCTCGGCGGTCGCGGTCATCGAGAGGCGATCGACGCCGATGAGGCGGTTCATGCGCGTCGTGTCGATGGCGACGACGGCGCGGTGCGATCCGCGCAGCGGCGAGACGCCGCCCACCACGCTGGTGCCGCCGCCGAACGGCACGACCGCGATGCCCGAAGCGTTCGCCGCCGCGATCGCCGCGCGGCAGGCTTCGGCCGATCTCGGATAGACAATCGCGTCGGGCAGCGGGTCGAGACGCCCGGCCCTGAGATCGAGAAGATCGCGGTAGGAATCGCCGCGGGCGTGAAAGGCACGGTCGGCGGCATCGCTCGCCACTTCGCAGCCCGCCGCCTGGAATGGCCCCAGATCGCCGAATGAGAGCGGCGAGGAGGCGACGGCGCAGGCCTCCAGCGCCACCGCCGGGGTCGCGGGCAGATCGCGGAGCCCAAGCGCATCGGCGAGGAAGGCCCAGAGCCGCGCATTGCCGGCGATCTCGTCCTGGTGGCCGGCGAAGCCCCAGGCGTTCCAGCGCAGCTTCGAGCGGTCGAGCGTCATGTCGCGTCCTTCAGATGGCGAGGGTCAGCGCGCCGGGGAGGATGTCGAAGACGGCGGGCAGCATCATGCCGCCCTCGCCATCGCGCTCTGCATAGACCGGCCGCGCGCCGGGCGCGAGCGTCGCCGTCACGCGGCGGCCGCGCAGCACGGTGACGCCGGGATGATTCACATGGGTTCCGGCGTAGATGTCGTTCATGCGGGCGATCATGGCGCGCGGCTTGGTCTCGCGGACGATCACCACATCGAAGAGGCCGTCGTCGGGACTGGCGTCGGGCGCGATCTTCATGCCGCCGCCGAAGAAGCGGCCGTTGCAGACTGCGACGGTGGAGAATTCCAGTTCTTCGTCGAAGGCGTCGTCGACCCTCAACCGCACCCGCCAGGGCTTGAGGCCGAGCGCCGCCACGGTGCTGTGCCATTTGAAGGCGAAGGGGCCGCCGAACCATTTGGCGATGCGGGCGCGGTTGACCCTTTCCACCACGTCGCCGGGCAGGCCGAAGCTCGCGATGTTGAGGAAGTGGCGGACCGTCTCGGCGCCGTCGAGGGCATGGAAGGCGACGCGGCCGAGGTCGATCCGCCGGGGCGCCGCCTTGGCGAGTCCGCGGATCGCCGTCAACAGATCGCCCTCGATGCCGAAGGTGCGCCGGAAATCGCCGCCCGAACCGCTCATGGCAAAGGAAAAGACGGCGTCCGGAGCGATCGGCGCGCCATCGCGGAAGAAGCCGTTGATCGCCTCGTTGAGCGTGCCGTCGCCGCCGATGGCGACGATGTGGCGATAGCCCTCGTCCAGCGCCTTCGCCACGAGGCGCGTCGCATCGCCCGGGCCTTGCGTGCGCGCCGCGAAGATCGAGCCGAGCGCGCCTTCCAGCGCCGCGCCGATCTGGCCCATCATCGCGCCGGTGCGTCTGCCGCCCGAGACCGGGTTGATGACGGCGAAGCGTTTCATGGCGGCGGCGAGGGCCATTTGAATTCGGCCATGACGGCGTCGACCTGGCGCGCCTGCTCCTCGGCGCTCCAGCCGCGCTCGGCGGCCATCAGATAGGCGGCGCGGGCGACGACCGCCTCGCCGGGATGGCCGAGCGTGCCGATACCGGTGCGGCGGAACACCGCGTCGGCGAGGGTGAAGGCCATCTCGCGCCGCGCGGCGTAGAGAATCTCGGCGCCGCAATCGGGCAGGGCGTCGGAGAGCGGCGCAAGAAGATGGGCGTCGCCCTTGGCCTCGGCGATGACCTCGCCCGCCGCGACGCCGTAATTGCGCACCAGATTGGCGACGACTGCCGGGTCGATGCGCCGGTGCGCGGCGGTCATGCGCGCGACATAGGCCTTGAAATTGCCGATCGACTGACCGCCCAGCGGCGTGCGGTCGGTGGCGGCGCGGCGCGGCTTGCGGCCGAGCTTGCGTTCGGCCATATCGACCGCCTGGGCGGCGACGTGGCGCGAGGTCGTCCATTTGCCGCCGAGCGCGGAGAGGAGGCCTTGCTGGCCGTCCTCGGCATGGTCGATGATCTCGGCCTTGCGGCTCTTCTTGTAGCTGCCGCCCTTGTCGCCGGGGGCGCTCTCGTCGACGAGCGGCCGCACGCCGGCATAGGCGTGGATCACGTCGGACGAAGTGAGCTTCGCGGACGGCAGGCCGGTGTTGACGGCCTCCAGCATCTTGGCGATGTCGCCCTGGTTGGGCGCGACGTCGTCGGGGCGGCCCTCGTCCACGTCGTCGGTCGTGCCGATGATCGTGTGGCCGCGCCAGGGCAGCACGAAGAAGTGTCCGTTGCCGACGAACATGGCGAGCGCCCCGTCCTCGGTCAGCTTGCGGGTGATGAGGTGGATGCCCTTGGCGCGCACCAGGCGGTGCGAGGGCGGGCCGTCCTGGGCGAGCGCCATCACCATGTCGGCCCAAGGCCCGGCGGCGTTGATCGTCACGCGGGCGCTCAAGGTGCGTTCCGTGCCGCTGAGGACGCAGCGCACGCGCGCGCCCGTCACCGCGCCCGAGGCGTCCTTGGTCAGCGCCAGCGCCTCGGCGTAGTTGGCGATCGCCGCGCCGCGCGCCGCCGCATCGGCGAGGCAGCCGAGGCCAAGCCGCTCGGGCGCATACATCTGGCAGTCGTGGTATTCGAGCGCCGTCGGGTAGCCGCTCTCGATGGCAATGGGGGCGCGGCGCTTGAGTTCCTCCGTGCCGATCGAGCGGTGACCGGGCAAGCGCTGGTCGGGATCGTCCAGCCAGCGCCGGTCGAAGCTCAGCCAGTCGTAGAGCGTGAGGCCGAGGCGCAGCGTCAGCGTGCCCTTGCGGCTCGCCGGCTGGGGCACCAGGAAGGGCAGCGGATAGACGAGGTGCGGCGCGATGCGCTGCCAGATGCGGCGCTCGCGCAGCGACTCGCGCACGAGGCCAAGCTCGAAGTTCTTGAGGTAGCGCAGCCCGCCATGCACCAGCTTCGAATTGTGGGCGCTGGTCGCATGGCTGAAGTCGCGCTTCTCGACCAGCGCCACCTTGAGGCCGCGCATGGCGGCGTCGCGGGCGATGCAGCTTCCGGTGATGCCGCCGCCGACGATCAGGAGGTCGTAGGTCTGGCGGTCGAGGCTGGGGAAGTCGCGGCGCACGGGCGGGCTCGGTCCGGAGGGCGGGGGGCCAAGAATGGGGAGCGCCCGGCCCCTGTCAATGCGTCGCGGCCGCTGCTAGCGTTCGAGGACAGCCACCCCCAAGAAACGGCGAGGAAACATGCCCCAGGCGACGGTCAACGGCCTTCGGTTCGAATACGATATCCATGGCGCGGCGGGCGATCCGGCGGCGCTGCTGATCATGGGCTTTTCGGCCCAGATGACGATGTGGCCGATGTCGTTCGTGGAAGGGCTCGTCGGGCGCGGGTTCCGGGTGGTGCGCTTCGACAATCGCGACATCGGCTTGTCGTCGAAACTGGACGAGAAGGGGCCGCCCGATATCGGCGCGGCGATGACGGCGGCGATGACCGGCCAGCGCTATGCCGGGGCGCCCTATCTGCTGGACGACATGGCGGCCGACGCGGTGGGGCTGCTCGATGCGCTGGGCATTGCGCGGGCGCATATCGTTGGCGCGTCGATGGGCGGGATGATCGCCCAGATCGTCGCGGCGAAGCATCCCGGCAAGACGATCAGCCTGACATCGATCATGTCGACCACCGGGCGGCCCGGACTGCCGGCGGCGGCGCCCGAGATCATGGGGGCGCTGATGACGCCGCCCGCCAGTCCCTCGCGCGAGGACCGGCGAAAGCAGTTCATGGGGATGTTCCGCACCATCGGCTCGCCCGGCTTTCCCGCGACCGAGGCGGAGATTGAGGCGCTCGCCGACGCGCAGGTCGATCGCGCACCCTATAACCCCGCCGGGGTCGGGCGGCAGATGGTGGCGATCATGAGTTCGGAACCGCGCCACGAATTGCTGGCGGGCGTGCGCTGCCCGGCGCTGGTGCTGCACGGTGCCGACGATCCGCTGGTGCCGCTGGAAGGCGGCAAGGACACGGCGGCCTCGATCCCCGGCGCGGAACTGGTGGTGATCCCCGGCATGGGGCACGATTTCACCGAGGCGCTGATGCCGCAGTTCCTGACCCATGTCGGCGGGTTCCTGTCGCGCGTGCAGAGCCGCGCCGAGGCGGCCTGAGCCATGGCCCAGATCCGCGCGAACGGCATCCAGCTCGAATACGATGTGGCGGGACCGGAGGACGGTCCGCCGCTGCTGATGATCATGGGCTTCGGCTCGCAGATGACCTCGTGGCCCGTCGCCTTCCGCGACGCGCTGGCGGCGGCGGGACTCAGGGTCGTGCGCTTCGACAACCGCGACGTCGGCCTCAGCCAGCGCTTCGCCGGCACGCCGGCGGCGCGCGATGTGGCGAAGGCAGTGGCCGAGGGCCGCGCGCCCGACGTGCCTTATGTCCTGTCAGACATGGCGGCCGACGCGGCCGGCCTGCTGGAGGCGCTGGGCATCGAGAGCGCCCATATCGCGGGCGCTTCGATGGGCGGCATGATCGCCCAGCTCGTCGCCCTCAACCACCCGGCGAAGGCGCGCTCGCTGGTCTCGATCTTCTCGACGACCGGCGATCCCTCGCTGCCGCGCTCGACGCCGGAGGCGCAGGCGGCGCTGGTGAGCCAGCCCGCCACGAGCGAGCGCGCCGACGTCGTCGCCCATGCGGTGAAGAACCGGCGGGTCTATGCGAGCACGCGCTGGGCCTATGACGAGGTAGCGGCGGCCGAACTGGCCGGCGCCTCCTACGACCGCGCCTTCTATCCGGAAGGGGCGGTGCGCCAATACGCGGCGATCCTCGCGACGCCGCCGCGCACCGAGGCCTTGAGGCGGCTCGCGCTGCCCGCTCTGGTGATGCACGGCACCGCCGACACGCTGATCCCCTGGCAGGCCGGCGCGCACACAGCCGCCCAGATCAAGGGGTCGGAATTCGTGCTGCTGGACGGCTGGGGCCACGATTTCCCGGCCCCCGCGGTGCCGGTCCTCGCCGACTATATCGCGGCCTTCGTGCGGCGGGCCGAGGCGGAGCGGGCCGAAGGTCTTGCCCGCCCGGCGGCGCCCGGCTGCTGCGCCGCCTGATCCGGCCCCGCCCGAGGCCCGGGCGGAGCCCCGAAACTCCCTAAAATTGTCCGGGGCGCTTTCAGACCGCCCTAACGCCCCGGGCGGAGAATGGGGATGTCTATTTTCGGGGACCGGATCGTCATGTTCGCCAAAACCATGGGCCGTTTCGCCGCCGCGCTCGCGGCGCTGCCGCTGCTGGCGGCGGTCGCGTGGGCGTCGTCGGAGGTCGAGCCGAACGGCATGTCGGGCGACTCCTTCGGCACGGATATCCGCGCCGAGGGCGTGATTAGCGAGCAGATGGCGAGCGAGTCGGCGCGCGTGACGCTGGCGCTGCTCAACCAGTATCGCGCCGGCCAGGGCCTGCCGCCGGTGCAGCTCGACCCGCAGATGACCCAGGTCGCCTATCAGCAGGCGAAGGCGATGGCCGACGCCGACTTCATGGACCACAATATCGTCGGCGACTTCGGCACGCGGCTGAAGGCGAACCGGGTGCTCAACGTCTATGCAGGCGAGAATATCGGCCGCAACATCCGCACCGCCGACAAGATGTTCGACTGGTGGATCCACTCGCCGGTGCACGAACGCAACATGGTCAACCCGCGCGTCACGCGGCTCGGCTTCGCGGTCGTCTATTCGCCCAAGTCCGGCAAGCCCTATTGGGCGATGGCGCTCGCCTCCGCGCCGCTGCGCTGATCGCCTGGCCTAACGGTCGGCATAGACCGGACGGCGCTTCTCCAGAAACGCCCTGATGCCCTCGCCGCAATCGGCGGTCTGCGCGGCAAGGATCTGGTTGCGGTCCTCCATCGCCACGGCGGCCTCCAGACTGCCCGCATCGACGCTCATGTTGAGGCATTCCTTCGTCAGGCGCAGGCCGAGCGGCGAGGTGCCGAGCATCTCCTCGATATAGGTTTCGGCGGCTTCGGCGAGCTTGTCGTCGGGCACGACCAGCGAGACGAGGCCGGTGCGTTCGGCGCGGGCCGCATCGATGAAGCGCCCGGTCAGCATCAGTTCGCTCGCCAGCGAGACGCCGACGAGGCGGGGCAGGAAATAGCTGACGCCGATGTCGCAGGCCGAGAGGCCGATGCGGATGAAAGCGGCGTTCATGCGCGCCGACTGGCCCGCGATGCGGATGTCGCTGGCAAGCGCCAGCGCGAAGCCGCCTCCGCAGGCCGCGCCCTGGACGAGGCTGACGATCGGCTGCGGGCAGCGGCGCATGCGCATGACGATCTCGCTGATCCGGCGCTGGGTGTGGAGGCCGTTCGCCGGGGTGTTGCCGCCGATGCGGCCAGAGCTGTTGCTGCCGTCCTTGAGGTCCAGCCCGGCGCAGAACGCCTTGCCGGCGCCGCGCAGCACGACGATGCGCCGCTCGCGCCGCCAGTAGAGGCCGCCGAAATAGTCGAGCAGCTCGTCCACGAGATCGGTGTTGAGGGCGTTCATCCGTTCGGGGCGGTTCATCGTCACCCAATCGACGGCGCCCTTCTCTTCGACGATCAGGGTCTTGTAGGCGCTCATGGCTGTCCTCCCGTTTTTCTGGCGGCTCATCCTAACCGTCCGGCGGGCGGCGCATAGCGCCCATGCGTCCCCTTCCGCCGGGGCGCGGGCCATGCGATAGGACGCGCGGCGCGACCCCGTAGCTCAGCAGGATAGAGCGGCTGCGTCCTAAGCAGCGGGTCGGGAGTTCGAATCTCTCCGGGGTCGCCAGCGCCTTGCCTCAGGCGGCGCGCCGGCGCATCGAAATCAGCATGGCGAGGAAGAACGGGCCGCCCAGCGCCGACATGGCGATGCCGAGCTTGAGCTCGCCCGCCAGCGGCAGCGCCCGCATCAGCGTATCCCCGGCCAGCACCAGCAGCGCCCCGCCGAGCGCGCTCGGCACCAGCAATTGGCGCGGCGTGCCGCCGATCCAGGTGCGCACCAGATGGGGCACGATCAGCCCGACGAAGCCGATCATCCCGGCGACCGCGACGCTCGCCCCAGTGGCGAGGCCGACGCCCGCCGCCAACACGAATTGCGTGCGCGTCAGGTCGATGCCGAGCGAGGCGGCCGTGGCTTCGCCCAGGGCCAGCGCGTCGAGCGCCCGCCCGAGCGCCAGCATCGCCGCCATGCCCGCCGCGACGAAGGGCAGGGCGAGAAGCAGCTCGTCCATCGAGCGGTCGGTGAGCGAGCCCATCAGCCAGCCGAGAATTTCCTGCACCGCCCAGGGATTAGGCGCGAGGCTGAGGGCGAGGGCGACGCCCGATCCGGCGACGCTTTGCAGGATGACGCCCGCGAGCACGAAGGTGATGACGCTCGCGGTCATGCCGGCGAGGGCGACGAGCAGGAAGACGCCGCCGATCGCGCCCGCGACGGCGGCGGCGGGCACGATCCACGATCCGCCAGCGCCGCCGCCGAAATAGAGCGTCAGCACCGCGCCCAGCGCCGCCATGGCGGAGACGCCGAGGACGCCCGGATCGGCGAGCGGGTTGCGGGTATAGCCCTGCATCGCCGCCCCCGACATGCCGAGCGCCGCGCCGATGAGGATGGCGAGCAGCGTGCGCGGCAGGCGCAGTTCGAAAATGATGACCCAGCGCGGATCGCTCGTGTCGAACCAGACGGCGAGCGGCACCATCGCCCGTCCGGTCATCAGCGACACCGGCACCAGCACAACGATGGCGGCGGCGAGCGCCGCGAGGGCGAGGCGGCGATTCATGCGTGCGCCGCCCAATAGGCGTCGCGCGCCGCCACGAGCGCCGCAGCGGTCTTCAGCAGCACCGGCCCGCCGCAATAGAAGAGCGTTTCTGGAAAGGCGGCGCGGGCCATGCGGCCCGATACCGCGGCGAGCGCCGGATGACCGAGCATCCGGCTGGCCTGCGAGAAGCCTGCGCCGTCCGCCTCCGACAGCAGCAATTGCGGCGGGTCGGCGATGAGCAGTTCCAGCGGAACCTCGCCCCAATAGACGACGCCGTAGCGGGCGGCGGCGTTGACGAAGCCGGTGCGGGCCAGCATCTCGTCGAGCAGCGTGCCGGGTCCGGCGGCGAGGCCGCGTCCCTGAAGGATCAACGCCGCGATGGGCCGGAGCCCCGGCGGCGGCGCGGCGGCAGCGATGGCGGCGCGTATCTCGCGCTCAAGCATTGCGCCTTGCGCCTCGGCGCCGGTGAGGCGGGCGATCTCGGCGATCTGCGCGAGGCTGTCCTCGACGGTGTCGGGCACGCCGAAGAGCGCGAAGGGAATGCCGAGCCGTTCGAGCGCGTTGCGGGTGGCGATCGCGGTGTGGCGGCTCGCCAGCACCAGATCGGGCCGGAGCGCGACGATCTCCTCGGCGGTCTCGTAGGTGAAGGGGAAGCTCGATGCCTCGGCGGCGACGGCGGAGGTGCGGGAGTCGCGGGCATAATGGCTGAGCGCGGCGACGCGGGCGGGTTCCGCGAGGCGCAGCAGGATCGCATCGAGACAGGGATTGAGCGAGACGATCCGCATCGGCCGGGCGTCGCGTGCGGCGGCGCGCGCCGTCGCGCCCAGCGCGAAGGCCGGGGCGGCGACGAGCAGGGCGCGGCGCGTGAGGCGCATCAGCGCCGGCCTCGGGCACGGGGATCGGGAAGGGACGGCACGGCTGCTCCTGAGGGGAGCGGGGCGAGCGACGCGGGCGGCGGACGCGAGGCGTCGTGCCCACGCCCCCGGAACACCCCGCCCGCGGACTTCGATGCGTTCGCGGCAGGTCTCCTGGCTCGCGGGTCGCCGTCCTGCCGGCCTTCCCGGCGCGATGCCAGTGGCCAGATCGGCAGGACTCGCCGCTTACAGTTGCGGGGGCAGCTCCGGACCGGGCCTTTGCCCTCCCGGATTCCCTCTTCGCGCCGCGCCTTGCGGCCCGGCGACCGTGAACGGGCGCACTGTGCGCCGGGGCGGCCTCGAGTCAAGGCTCGGGGGCAAGGCTTCCGTGGCGGCATTGATCTTTCACATCGACAGCGGCCCGGCGATTTGTATGGTGCGGCCCGATGGAGCGGTTTCGGATCGTGCGGACGGAGAGGCTGGGGTGGCGCGACGCGCTGCTCGGGCTGGCGCTGTTCGCGGCGATCGTGCGCAGCCTGATCCCGCAGGGCTTCATGCCCGGCATGCGGGACGGCCAGTTCGCGATGGTGATCTGCACCGCCGACGGCGCGAAGACGCTGGACGGCACGGACCGTCCGGCGAGCGGAGTCGACGGCGTGATGGCTTCCGCGCATGGGCCGTGCGCCTTCGCTGCGGTGGCGACGCTGGCGCCGCCGCCCTCCGCACCCATCATCGTCAGCCTGCCGGTCGCGGTGCGGAGCGGCCTCGTCGTCCGCGACGCGACGCCTCTGCGGCAGACCGATCCGCCCTTCCGGCCTCAGGCGCAGCGCGCGCCGCCCTCCCTCCAGACCTGATCGTTCGAACCGCCTGAACCGGCGCGAGGCCTTGCATGGCCGCGCCCTCGATCCTGTCTGGAGTCATCGTCATGGTTTCCCGTCCGCGCCGCGCGCTCGCACGCGCGCTGCTGGCCGCCAGCGCCTTGAGCGCGCCGGCCTTCGCGCAATCCCCCGCCGTCCTGCCGCCGATCGATGCCGAGGAGGCCGACGCCGCGCCGCCGTCCGATCCGGGCGAAACCGAAATCAATGCGACTGCGCTGAAGCGGCGCGGCGTCGGCTCGTCCGACACGATCGGCCTGCTGCGCGGTTTGCCGGGCGTCGCCGTTTCGTCGAATGGCGGCTTTTCGAGCCTGCCCGTCGTCCGCGGCCTCGCCGACGATCGTGTGCTGGTGACCGTGGACGGTCAGGCGATCACCTCCTATTGCCCCAACCACATGAACCCCGCCGGGTCCTATGTGCTGCCCGCGCGGGTGGAGAGCATCGCGCTGATGCCCTCGCTGTCATCGGTCAGCGCGGGCGGCGACAACATCGCGGGCGTCATCGCCATCGCGACGCACGCCCCTGCCTTCGCCGAGCCGGGCGCGGGGTGGAGCGTCGGCGGGTCGGTGGGCGCGAGCTATCGCAGCGTCGCCGATGCGATGGGCGCGAGCGCCGGTCTGCTGGTGCAGGGCGAGCGCGTGAGCCTCTCCTATGACGGCTCGTGGAGCCGGGCGGAGAACTACAAGGCCGGCGGCGGCCGGCGGGTGCACGCGACGCTCTACGAGGCCTACGACCATGCCGCGACGCTGGCGATCGCGGCGGGGCCGGGCGTCGCCAGCCTGCGGGCCGGGCGGCATTACTCGCCCTACGAGGGCTTCCCGACACAGCGCATGGACATGACGGCGAACGAAAGCGACTTCGTCGATCTCGCCTATGAGGCGGCCTATGGCTGGGGCGAGCTTTCGGCGCGTGCCTCGTGGCGCACCGTCGATCACGAGATGAACTTCCTGGAGGACAAAGGCGGCGCGGCGAACGGCGGGATGCCGATGATCAGCAAGGGCGAGGATCTCAGCGCCCAGATCGCGGCCAGCCTGCCGCTGGAGGACGGCGGCTCGTTCAAGCTGGGACTCGACGCCTTCAGCCAGGATCTCGACGATTACTGGCCGCCGGTGGCGGGCAGCATGATGATGGGGCCGCTCACCTATCTCAACATCAATGGCGGGCGGCGCGAGCGGCTGGGGCTCTGGGGCGAATGGAACGCCGTGCCGTCGCCGGATCTGTCCACGCAGCTCGGCGTGCGGCTGGAGCAGGTGCGGACCGACACAGGCGACGTGCAGCCCTATTCCTGGATGGGAATGATGAACGCCGCCGACGCCGCCGCCGCGACGGCGTTCAACGCGCTCGATCGGGCGCGCAGCGACGTGACGGTGGATGTCACCGCGAAGGCGGTATGGCGGGCCTCCGACATCGCCACGCTGGAGATCGGCTATGCGCGCAAGACGCGCGCGCCCAATCTCTACGAGCGCTATGCGTGGGGGCGGGGCTTCATGTCGAGCGCCATGACCTCGTTCGCGGGCGACGCCAATTCCTATGTCGGCGATCCTGACCTGAAGCCCGAAGTGGCCAATACCTTCGCCGCGACCTTCCGTCTGGCGGGCGTGGACGGGAAGGCGGAAGTGACGATCGGCGGTTATTACACGCTGGTCGAGGACTTCATCGATGCGGTGAAGCTCGCCGACCGGCCGGGCGGGTTCGTGTTCCTGCAATTCGCCAATGTCGATGCGCGGATCATGGGGATCGATGCGACGGGCCAGGTGGAGCTGTGGGACGATGCGGCGTGCGGCAAGGGCACGCTGACCGTCTCGGCCGGCTGGGTGGAAGGCGAAAACCGCGACACCGGCGGCGATCTCTACCACATGCAACCGCTTACCGTGCGGCTCGGGCTGGAGCACGAGATCGGGCGCTGGTCGAGCGCCGCCGAGCTGGAGCTGGTGGCCGAGAAGAGCGCCGTCGATACGCTGCGGCACGAGCCGGTCACGGGACGCTATGCGCTGCTCAACCTGAGGACCTCGTGGCAGGGCGAAGCCGTGCGGGTCGATCTGGCGGTCGAAAACGTCTTCGACGCCGCCTACGACCTGCCGCTCGGCGGCGTCTCCTATGGCGACTACGACGCCGGGGGGCAGGTGCCGCCGATCCGGGCGTTGCCCGGCCCCGGAAGGTCGTTCAATGTCGGCCTCTCGGTGCCGTTCTGACCATGAGCGAGCGGGTGCGGCGACGTTTCGTGACGATGGCGGCCGCGCTCTCGGCCGCGCTGCACGGCGTCGCCGCGATCGCACTGCTGGCCGCCGCGCTGCCGCCGGAGCCGGCGGACGCGCCGCGGATCGTCGCGCCGGTCGCGCTGGCGGCGCGGCCTGCGGCTGCGCTGGCGGCGCCGGAGCCGGTCGCCGACGAGCCTCTGGCGGATCGCGTCAGATCCCGGCCGGCGCGCCGTCGGTCGGAAGCGCCCGCGATGCGGCCAGCCACGGAGGCTACGGAGGTTGGCGAGCCTGTCGCGGCGGTTCGCGGCGCTGTCGATGCCGCTCCCGCGCCCGATCCCCTGGACGACTGGCGGCGGGCCGTCTGGTGGCACCTGGCGGCGCATCCGCCCAAAGCTGCGCGCGGGGCGGGCCTCGCCGTCATCGCCTTCACGCTCAGCGCTGACGGCGAGCTCGCCGAGCTTTCCGTCGCGCGATCGAGCGGGCGGGCGGCGTTCGATCGCGCCTGCCTTGCGGCGGTCCGTGCGGCCGCTCCGTTTCCCGCGCCGCCGCGCGAGG